>NZ_JBHTHZ010000005.1:0-783366 GCF_042676805.1 Mucilaginibacter litoreus
TAAGTTGGCAGTCAGCAATGACTAATGACCCAGTGACGCAATGACTAATAAGCGACTCGAACAATAAAAAACGTATCATGCCGAGCAAAAGCGGCGTAGATATTAGAAGAAAGTAAGAAAGGGTACACGGGGGATGCCTTGGCTCTCAGAGGCGATGAAGGACGTGATAAGCTGCGATAAGCTCCGGGGATCAGCAAATATGAATCGATCCGGAGATTTCCGAATGGGGAAACCTAACTATTTGAAGAATAGTTGCAAAAAGCGCGAACCTGCTGAACTGAAACATCTAAGTAAGCAGAGGAAGAGAAAACAACAGTGATTTCCAGAGTAGTGGCGAGCGAAATGGAAGCAGCCCAAACCCATTATGTTACGGCATAATGGGGGTTATAGGACCACGATATGACTATTGAAATGAACCGGAATGGGGTGGGAAACCCAGCCATAGAGCATGAAAGCTGCGTACGGGTAAGTAACAGTAAGATAGTGGTATCCTGAGTACCGCGAGGTCGGAGACGCCTTGTGGGAATTTGCCGGCACCATCCGGTAAGGCTAAATACTCCTGAGAGACCGATAGTGAACCAGTACCGTGAGGGAAAGGTGAAAAGAACCCCGAACAGGGGAGTGAAATAGAACCTGAAACCGTGTACTTACAAGCGGTCGGAGCGGACATGTTCCGTGACGGCGTGCCTTTTGCATAATGAGCCTACGAGTTACTCCTCTCTGGCAAGGTTAAGTGGTTCAGCCACGCAGCCGAAGCGAAAGCGAGTCTGAAAAGGGCGTATAGTCAGAGGGGGTAGACGCGAAACCTTGTGATCTACCCATGGACAGGTTGAAGGTGCCGTAACAGGTACTGGAGGACCGAACCGATAAACGTTGAAAAGTTTCCGGATGATCTGTGGGTAGGGGTGAAAGGCTAATCAAACTGGGAAATAGCTCGTACTCCCCGAAATGTTTTTAGGAACAGCGTGGTGGTAAAGTTAACTAGAGGTAGAGCTACTGATTGGGTGCGGGGGAGTCAAATCCTACCAAATCCAGACAAACTCCGAATGCTAGTTAATATACACTGCAGTGAGGCTATGGGTGCTAAGGTCCATGGCCGAGAGGGAAAGAACCCAGACCATCAGCTAAGGTCCCCAAATTAACGCTAAGTTGAACTAACGAGGTCCGATTGCACAGACAGCTAGGATGTTGGCTTGGAAGCAGCCATTCATTTAAAGAGTGCGTAACAGCTCACTAGTCGAGCGATCGGGCATGGATAATAAACGGGCATTAAGCGTTATACCGAAGCTATGGATTACACTATTAGTGTACTGGTAGGGGAGCATTCTATATGCCGGCGAAGCAGGAAGGACGACTGACTGTGGAGGTTATAGAAAAGCAAATGTAGGCATAAGTAACGATAAGGCGGGAGAGAAACCCGCCCACCGAAAGACTAAGGTTTCCTGATCAACGCTAATCGGATCAGGGTTAGTCGGGGCCTAAGGTGAAGCCGAAGGGCGTAGCCGATGGACAACTGGTTAATATTCCAGTACTTTTTATAACTGCGATGCGGTGACGGAGTAGTGACACTGACGCGAACTGACGGAATAGTTCGTTAAAGGCTGTAGGTATAGGTTTGGTAGTTAAGTACGCCAGATTTGCTGAAAGCTGATAGTACCTCGAGCCTTCGGGTAAGGGGATAGTTCAGGTAATCAGACTTCCAAGAAAACCCGCTAAGCTTCAGGTTATAAAAACCCGTACCGTAAACCGACACAGGTAGTCGAGGAGAGAATCCTAAGGTGCTCGAGTGAATCATGGCTAAGGAACTCGGCAAAATGGCCCTGTAACTTCGGGAGAAGGGGCGCTGGCAGCAATGTCAGCCGCAGTGAAAAGGCCCAGGCGACTGTTTAACAAAAACACATGGCTTTGCAAAATCGAAAGATGACGTATAAGGCCTGACACCTGCCCGGTGCTGGAAGGTTAAGAGGGGATGTTAGTCGCAAGGCGAAGCATTGAATCGAAGCCCCAGTAAACGGCGGCCGTAACTATAACGGTCCTAAGGTAGCGAAATTCCTTGTCGGGTAAGTTCCGACCTGCACGAATGGTGTAACGATCTGGGCGCTGTCTCAGCCATGAGCTCGGTGAAATTGTGGTATCGGTGAAGACGCCGGTTACCCGCAACGGGACGGAAAGACCCCATGCACCTTCACTACAACTTAACATTGATATCGGATACAGGATGTGTAGGATAGGTGGGAGGCTGTGATCTGGCTTCGCTAGGAGTCAGTTAGCCAACGTTGAAATACCACCCTTTCTGTATTTGGTGTCTAACCCCTTAATGAGGGGGACATTGTTTGGCGGGTAGTTTGACTGGGGTGGTCGCCTCCAAAAAGGTAACGGAGGCTTTCAAAGGTAAGCTCAGTACGCTTGGTAACCGTACGCGGAGTGCAATAGCATAAGCTTGCTTGACAGTGAGACAGACAAGTCGAGCTGGGTCGAAAGACGGATATAGTGATCCGGTGGTTCTGCATGGAAGGGCCATCGCTCAAAGGATAAAAGGTACGCTGGGGATAACAGGCTGATCTCCCCCAAGAGCTCATATCGACGGGGAGGTTTGGCACCTCGATGTCGGCTCGTCACATCCTGGGGCTGGAGAAGGTCCCAAGGGTTGAGCTGTTCGCTCATTAAAGTGGCACGCGAGCTGGGTTCAGAACGTCGCGAGACAGTTCGGTCCCTATCTGTTGTGGGCGTTGGAAGTTTGAGTGGGGCTGACCTTAGTACGAGAGGACCGGGTTGGACTAACCTCTGGTGAATCTGTTATGCCGCCAGGTGTACTGCAGAGTAGCTACGTTGGGAATAGATAAGCGCTGAAAGCATCTAAGTGCGAAACTAGCCACGAGATGAGACTTCCTTACAGGATCGTAGCAGACGACTACGTTGATAGGTTACAGATATAAAGGTGGTGACATCAAAGTCGAGTAATACTAATCATCCGAAGCTTTCTCTAACAGAAGAAATTGCTGTTGTTTTCTCCGAAAATTACTTCTTTCAATAATTGTCTTAGATATGAGAGGTGAGATATGAGATGTGAGACGTGGTCTCCATCTAAAAAGATCTGCTTCTTAATATCAATAAAATATTGGTTTGTTATGTAAAAGATGATGAGTCTCAGCTCTCAAATCTAACATCTCAGATCTAAAAGCCTTCAGGTGCCTATATCGGCGGTGTCCACCTCTTCCCATTCCGAACAGAGAAGTTAAGCCCGCCAGAGCCGATGGTACTGCAGTAAAATGTGGGAGAGTAGGTCGGTGCCACCCTTTATCAGTAACCCTTCATCCAAAAGATGAGGGGTTTTCTGCGTTTAAAGCGGTTGCCTGTTACGGGTAGCGGGTTGCCTGTTGCCGGATTGCCGGATTGCCGGATTGCCCAATCCCCATAACCTGCACCCGACCCCCTGTTCACGAACACACAGGTGAACAACGTGAACACGCTTAATCTACTCTGCATCAGATCTATCAAAATATTGGTGACACAACCGCGTCAGCGCTGTCGAATGGTTCGACAGGCTCACCATGACAAAGGACTGCTTTAACCTATCGTCCTGCTTAAGAAAAAAGCAGGTGAACGCATCTCTTACAAACCCCATGAGACATGCACTACCTGTTATTGTTAGCGTAACAATCATTGTGCGCGTTTTCTTTCTTCCTCGCTCGCCGTTGTTCTGCTGCGTGAAGCAGTTACATTCCTGCCCAAACGCCAGGTTATACTAAGCGTAGCATTACGGCTTTCTACATGATGAATGAACCTGCTTTGCTGATCCTGAAAATTAATATTTACCTTGTCAACATTAGTATTAAAAATGTCGTTTACCGCAAGGCGCAAAGTTCCCTTCCCACCAAAAATATTGGTTTTTATACCCGCGTCAATTTCCGAATTATGACCACTCCTGTAAATGGCCTGCAAACCCGGGCCGTTATAAACGCTGTTAATTTCTGCTTTTAAACCATTTTTCGAGTTAATAGTAAACGCCTGGTTGAGCACCCCTGCAAAAGAGAATAAGTGGTAATCATAACTGCCCGACAGGTAAGCCGATTTTTCGTGCTGCCTGAATGCATCTGCAACTACATTAACTTCCCACCATGTAGTTGGATGGAAAGGTGCCGATATACGCAAACCCGCTATAACACTCAGCCCCAGGTTGGCATGTGTGCCATAGTAAACCTTTGTTTGGTTATCCTGTATGTTGATGTTGGTAAACAGATCATGCGTTGCCGTATAATAAGCCGTTACGTTATATAGTTGTTTATAAGTGTAACCAAATTCTATATTATGCACAAAGGCGGGCTGCAAAGCCGGGTTGCCAACGTAAATATTATATGGAGATGAATAACGCTTTGCCGGATTCAGTCGGTTATACTCAGGGCGATCTATCCGGTACGCGTAATTGAGTTGCAGTTCATGGTCGTCACTAAGCTTGTATTGGGCAAACAGCGTTGGAAACAACTTCAGGTAATTTCGCCGGTTAAGCGAATCTAACGTTACTGAATATCCTCGTGTGCGGGTGTATTCGCCTCGTAAACCTGCTTGTAGCGTCCATTGGCCAATAACTCCCGAAAAACTGGTATAGGCTGCCGCGGTATTTTCATTATAAGTAAAATGGTTACTGTTTTGAGGGATGGCCGTTAAAGTACTGCCATCCCGGTTATAGTAATCAAAATCATTATAGCTCTGCGTGCTGCTGTACTTAAGGCCCGATGTAACCTCCCAGCGTCCGGCTAATTTATAATTATAATCTATCTTACCTGAATAGATGTCGATGTGTTGACGGCTGGGCGTATAAATATGGAACATGTTAGGTGTACGGCTGCCATCCGGAAGGAAAGACAGATTATCTGCATATGCATCAGAACTTGTTTGATAGGGCGAGTAGTCAGCATCAATATTCAAACTTCGCTTGCCCGAGTCAAGCTTTAAGTTATAATTCAAGTTGTAAGTATACTGGTTGCCACTATTCTCCGAAAAGTTATCTGTTTGTAATGTTGAATCTAAAACCAGTTGCTTATTAGTGATACGTGTCAGCGTATGTCCCTCCGTGTTACCCTTGCGGTTACTGCCGGTCACCAGTAAACCTAATACTTGATTATCTTTTAGCTGATAATCTAAACCAACCCTGTAGTTATGATTATCGGACTGATAAATATTCCTGTTCGGGCTGCCCCAAAGTGAATTGCCAAAATCGATGTAGGTATCATGATCCTGAAAGTTATGGCGATGTGCAAATCCATACGAGCCGTAAACATTAAGCTTATCTTTCCTGTAATTGAACGATGTACTTGCGTTATACCCGCTGTAAGTGGCTTGGGTGAACCCGCCATTCAACGTTACGTTAAAGCCTTGTTTCTTTGCTTTTTTAGTAACGATGTTGATTACTGAGGCTCCTTCGGCTTCAAATTGTGCTGGCGGATTGGAAAACACTTCTATGCGGGCTACCTGGTCTGATGGCAGGCCTTGTAAATAAGCGGGCAGGTCATCTCCCGAAAGCTGTAATGGTTTTCCGTCAAGGTAGATCTTTACAGTTTTACGGTTAGCTGTTATATCGTTACTGGTATTTACCTGTAATCCAGGGGTTTTAATTAGCGCTTCCCAGGCGCTGCTACCCGAAGCCAGTATGCTGTTCTCTACGTTAAAGCTAACGCGGTCTATCTTACGTTCAATAAGCGGGCGGCGGTAAGCTATGGTAACTTCGTTCAGGTGCTTGCTATCAGGCTGCATTACCAGCAAAATACTGTCTTTTGGCAATTGCAACTGCATTTGCACGGGTTGATAACCAACTAAAGTTGCTGATAAAATATAAATTCCGTTAGCCGGGTAAACCACATTAAAGTTTCCGAGGTCCGCAAAGGCAGATGCTATGTGCTTATGATCTTTGGTTAAGGTAATGGTTGCCGCATCTAACGGATGGCCTGCGGCATCAGTTACTTTGCCTTTTAACCTCAACTGTGAAAAGGCAAGGCCTGGCAATATCATCAGGAAGAACAATAAAATCTTTTTCATGATGCAAACCTACCCTAAGCCTATGTTATGGCTTGTTAAGCAATGTTAAACAAGGTTAAATCTTATAAGGCCCTTATCATCATCAGCTAATTATTAGCAAATTCGTATTATGAAATGGTTTTCAAACCGGTATGCTTATCCGCTTGTTGGCCTGGCCATGCTGGCCAGTATAGTATTGCAGGTGGCCTGGCTCACTCAGTTATTCCGGGCGCAGCAAGTACAGGTTGCGCGCGATCTGGAACACGCCATAAGCGATGCTACACGTATGAGTGATTATTTGAGCGTTGCCCCGGGACACGAAAAGAGCGAGAATTTCCGCACGTTCTTTTTATCAGCAGAATGGCTGCAGTTAAAGCAAGCTTTCACAAGCATGCGTAAACGAAAAGTAAGCAGCCGGTTCAGTTCTGAAATTGAAAATGACAGCACCATTATAGATATCAGTTTACGATTTCCTAATAACAAACTGCGGCAAAAAAAAAATCATGTTGTGCGCAGCTTTAATAAAGGTGAAACTTTGGAATCCGTTATGGCGGCAGACCACAGGGACCTGATCAGGATGGATAGCCTTGTGAAGAAGGAACTTCTGAAAAACGGGCTTGATGTAAATGGCTACCATTTACTCCATAACTATGATACCGGTAAGCCGGAAGATCCGCAGATGTGGAAGCGGGCGCAGCAGGCCGACTACCGCAGTCAGTTGTACGCTTACAATATCAACTTTTTTTTTCATAGTTATCAGTATGTGGTGCCCTCGCTTAATAATGTGGTCATCTACCGGATGCGCTATTACCTTATTTCCTCTTTCCTTATGTTGCTGCTTACTGGTTTGGCTTTCTACTTCCTGTTCAGGGTAATGCGGAGTCAGCGCCTTTACACCCAGGCCAGACTGGCTTTCACAGGCAACATGACACATGAGCTAAAGACACCGGTAGCCATAATTGATGCCGCATTGGATGCTATTACCCGCTATCAACTAACGCATGATCCGGTTAAGCTGGAGAATTATATAGATATCAGCAAGACCGAATTACAGCGCCTGAACCAGATGATAGACAAAGTGTTAAACCTTGAGCAGCTGGATAACGGAGGTATAAGGCTCCAACCGGAGTTGTATGATGTGCAACAGGGATTGGAAAGCGTTGTCAACGCTATGCGCCTGCGTAATGAAAAGCAAGGGGCTATTATTAACTATCTGCCATCAGCGGAGCCTTGTTTTGTAGATGGCGACCCGGTACACCTGACCAATGTGTTTTATAATATCATAGATAATGCGTTAAAGTATAGTGGAGATAACGCAATTATCACTATAACCTGTAACTGCAGCCACCAGGATGTAAGGATCTCTATAGCTGATAACGGACCTGGTATTCAAAAGATACATCAGGAGCGTATATTCGAGCGCTTTTTTAGGGTAACTGATAATCCGGATATTCATAATGTCAAAGGTTCGGGCCTTGGGCTTTACTATGTCCGCCAGATTGTTAACCTGCATAAAGGTACGATAAGCGTACATAGCAGCGGCCAGGGCAGCACATTTATTATTGATTTACCAGCCTATAATGAAGTATAAAGTTCTATACGCCGAAGATGAACAAACACTGGCGCAAATTATTAGTGATGGACTTAAGAACAGTGGTTATGATGTTGAACTGGCGGCTGACGGAGAGGAAGCACTTCGGAAGTTTGAAATGGCTCCGCCTGATATCTGCGTGCTGGATATCATGATGCCGCTGAAAGACGGTTATTCGCTGGCAGAAGATATCCGCAAGCAGGATAGTGGCATCCCGATTATTTTTTTAAGCGCTAAATCCCTTGCCGAAGATGTAATTAAGGGTTTTAAAAGCGGCGGTAACGATTATTTACGTAAGCCGTTTAATATGGGTGAGTTGCTGGTGCGAATGGAAGCCTTGCTCCATCGTTCACAGACAAGTGATACAAAGAACAACTCAGATGCAGGGCATCTGTCATTCGGTGCATCTGTACTTGATCCGGTAAGTCAACAGCTTACTACGCCTGTTAGTACTTACAAACTTTCTTTTAAGGAAACAGCCCTGCTGAATCTATTGCTTAAACACCGTAATGTATTGCTGGCCAGGCAAGTGCCTTTATTGGAGATATGGGGGGATGATAATTTTTACAACGCGCGCAGTATGGATGTTTTTATGTCGCATTTGCGAAAGATGCTCAAAGACGATGACAGTGTGGAACTGATGAGCATCAGAGGCGCGGGGTATAAACTGATCTATTAAATTAAACTCCATAACTGACATTTGAAGCGAAAACGTTCTGTTGATTATCGGCCGCCTGCAGTAAACGTATGCTGTAACTAATCTTACAGATCCCTCTGTTTCTGATGGCGTTAATATGGATTTAACGGAGTTTATAATAAAAATAACCTGTAACCTTAATATTTAAAAACTATGATGAAGCTGCTACTCTATGCGAGCAGCGGTTAATGCTACAACAATACCTGCGCGCATGATTATTTTAAGTACTGATAAATATATACAATGTGTATTTTGCATTGCATTTACAAAAGAGTTTTATCTATGCTTATGAAATTTTATATGTGCGTAATATTCGCGCTGCTTGCATCATCCGTATCCGCACAGTCGCCTGTAGTGATAACGCCACGTGCACCTTTGAAACAGGATGTTTACCAGGAATTGCCATTGGGAGCAATTACACCAAAAGGTTGGTTACGCGAAATGCTTATAAAGCAAAAGAACGGTGCTACCGGCCGTTTAGATGAGTTATATCCTTTAGTAATGGGAAAGCGTAACGGTTGGCTTGGCGGTGATGGCGACCAGTGGGAGCGAGGCCCATACTGGATAGATGGCTTACTACCACTTGCTTACATCTTGAAAGATAAAGAGCTAATAGCCAAAGTTAAACCATGGATAGAATGGACCATAAACAGCCAGCAGTCAGACGGATATTTTGGCCCCTCAAGAGATTACGGGCCTGAACCTGGCGTTCAGCGCGACAACAGCCGCGATTGGTGGCCCAAAATGGTGATGCTGAAGGTGCTTAAACAATATTATATGGCCACCGGCGATAAGCGCGTGGTTAATTTGCTCACTAACTACTTTCATTACCAATTAAAAGAGCTGCCATCAAAACCGCTAAACCACTGGACGTTTTGGGCACAACAGCGTGGCGCCGACAATTTAATGGTTGTATACTGGCTGTACAACATAACCGGCGACAAATCATTACTGCAACTTGCCGAATTATTGCACCGGCAGACATACGATTTTACAAACGCCTTTTTACATACCAATGTGTTAAGTACTATGGGCAGCTTGCATGGTGTAAACCTTGCGCAGGGCATGAAAGAGCCTATTATTTACTACCAGCAACATACTGAGCCACAATATGCCGACGCATTTAAAAGAGGCTTGGCTGACCTTACCCGTTTTGATGGGATGGCTCATGGGCTTTTTGGCGGCGACGAAATGCTGCATGGTAATAACCCCACTCAAGGCTCGGAGTTGTGTACAGCAGTTGAAATGATGTTTACGCTGGAAAGTGCACTGGCAATAACCGGAGACGTAAATTACGCCGACAGGCTGGAAAAAATAGCGTTCAATGCATTGCCATCACAAACCACTGAGGATTACATGGCAAGGCAATATTTTCAGCAGGCTAACCAGGTGATGTTAACCAGGAACAATGGACATAATTTTGACGTTAACCACAACGGTACCGACCTGTGCTACGGCCTGCTTACCGGTTACCCGTGCTGTACATCAAATATGCATCAGGGCTGGCCCAAATTTACCCAAAACCTTTGGTATGCCACCGCCGATAAGGGTTTGGCAGCATTACTTTACTCGGCCAGTGAAGTGAATGCTATGGTTGCTGATGGTAAGAAAATAACGATCAAAGAAGAAACAAATTATCCTTTCGAAGAAGCTGTAAGGTTTACAATTTCGTTTGAGCAAAAGAATGCCCAGGCGATATTTCCGTTTCATTTAAGGGTACCCAACTGGTGTAATATGGCAACTATAAAAGTAAACGGTGAACCGTTGCAGCAAGGTAAAGGTGGTGAGATTGTAAAATTGAACAGAAAATGGAAGAACGGTGATAAGGTAGAGCTGATTTTGCCAATGCACATCTTTAAAAACACCTGGTACGAAAATTCTGTATCGGTGGAGCGAGGCCCAATTGTGTACGCTTTGAAGATAGGTGAGCGGGAAAAGCAAGTGCAAAATACTAAAGACCCGATAGCTTATGGCAGTAATTATATAGAAGTACTGCCTACTACACCATGGAATTACGGGCTGCCAGAATTGCCTTCAAAAAACCTTGACGAGCGTTTTGTTATAGCGAAAACCGCAAACTTAGCTACATATCCCTGGAATCAGGAAAATGCCCCGGTTAGATTAAAAACCCAGGCGGTGCGCATTGCAAGCTGGCAGTTATACAATGACATGGCCGGGCCGCTACCGTATAGTGTAATTTATAACGAAGGGGTGGCAAAGCAGAAAGAAGAAGAAATTTTATTGATACCTTATGGTTGTACTAAGTTAAGGATTTCTCAGTTCCCGGTTGTCGGCAGATAAATGGAATTATGCATCCTGAACAAGGATGGATTCTGTCTTTAACTGTTGCAATATATAATAGACAGGAATTTTTTTATCTAAAACAGGTAGCTAATGTCTTGCCCGTATAACGCTATACTGATCTATTGTGGTTATAGAGGGGTTGGTTATTTCTGTAAAGTTTTCGTTAGAGTATCCGCATTTACTAATAATTGGGGCAGTCCAAAATTCATGGCAGTTATGCAAAATAACATTTCGCAATCGATCGCGTTCTTTTAAAAGATGTTAATTTAGCGATATATAAATCTAAAAATTCAATCATGTTATTGCTGGGTATTGATATAGGCACATCATCAACAAAAGTGTCGGTGATTGATGCGCTGACACAAAACATTTTGTCAAGCGCACAATTTCCTGAAACCGAAGCGCCTATAAAGGTTTTAAAACCCGGCTGGGCAGAGCAGTCACCGGATATGTGGTGGGATCAGGCCGTAAACGCCATCAAAATATGCAATGGTAGTAAAACATACAATCCGCAGGATATTACTGCAATTGGTATTGCCTATCAGATGCACGGTTTGGTAATGGTTGATAAAGATGGAAATGCACTGCGCGATAGTATCATCTGGTGCGATAGCCGGGCCGTTGATATCGGCAATGAGGCTTTTTTAGCCATTGGCGAGGAGCGTTCCTTATCACACCTGCTTAATTCTCCCGGGAATTTTACGGCATCAAAATTAGCTTGGGTCAAGCAAAATGAACCTCTCTTGTTTGAGAGGATTTACAAAATAATGCTGCCCGGTGATTACATCGCCATGAAACTTACTGGTGATGTTACCTGCTCGGTATCTTCTTTATCCGAGGGGATATTTTACGATTTTATAGCGGATACATTCTCTGAAAATGTCATTAATTACTACGGCTTTGATAAAGGGATGTTCCCGCAGGTTAAACCAGTATTTTCCGAACATGGGTTACTATCAACGGCCATTGCGGCCGAACTTGGCCTTAAACCAGGCATACCCATAACTTATAAAGCGGGCGACCAGCCTAATAACGCATTATCCCTGAATGTTTTGCAGCCGGGTGAAGTAGCGGCTACTGCAGGTACTTCTGGCGTTATATATGGGGTAAGCGATGAATTGACCTTTGACAGCCAATCAAGGGTAAACACGTTTGCACACGTTAACTACCAGAATAATCAAAAGCGCCTTGGTGTATTGCTTTGCATAAATGGCACAGGCAGCCTTTACCGTTGGATAAAAAGCACCTACGGTTCTGGCTTGAGCTATAACCAAATGAATCTTGAGGCTGCAACCGCACCTGCTGGTAGTGAAGGCTTGCAGATATTACCGTTTGGGAACGGCGCGGAGCGGATGTTAAATAACAAACAGCCCGGCGCCCATATTTTGGGCATCGATTTGAATTTGCATACCCGCGCTCATATTTTAAGAGCGGCGCAAGAGGGTATTGCCTGTGCGTTCAGATATGGGTTGGATATTATGCGGGAAAACGGCATGTCGCCGTCTGTTATACGTGCCGGGCAGGCAAATCTCTTTTTAAGCGACCTTTTTACCCAAAGCTTTGCCGACTATACCGGCGTACCTGTAGAACTTTACCAGAATGACGGGAGTGTGGGTGCTGCCATAGGTGCAGGTATTGGCGCTGGTGTGTATGCAAACAGTGCCGATGCATTCCTGAATATTAAACCTTTAAGATACGTTGAACCCTCGGGCAGCGGTATCGAACCATTTTATCAGCGTTGGAAACAGTTGCTGGAAAGCATATTGCAAGAAACCACTAAATAAACTTAAAAAATACTAATCAAAAAATCATGGCAAACATTTGTATAGGCGAGCAAGAGTTTTTTAAAGGTATAGGCCAGGTCAAATATGAAGGTACTGAAACAGACAATCGTTTTGCATACCGCTGGTATGATGCCGACAAAGTAGTAGCGGGGAAGGCTATGAAAGATCATCTGCGCTTTGCGGTTGCTTATTGGCACTCGTTCTGCGGCAACGGTGCAGATCCGTTTGGTGCGCCAACGCATGTTTTTCCTTGGGATAAAAGGGCTGATGCGGTTGAGCGTGCTAAAGATAAAATGGATGCCGCTTTTGAATTTATTACAAAAATGGATTTGCCATTTTATTGTTTCCACGATGTGGATGTGGTAGATTATACCAATGACGTTACAGAAAATGACCGCCGTTTACAAATAATGGTTGATTATGCAAAGCAAAAGCAGCAAGCCAGCGGTGTTAAACTGCTGTGGGGCACTGCAAACCTGTTCAGTAATCCGCGTTACATGAATGGTGCCGCAACCAATCCGGATTTTCATGTTTTGGCACATGCCGGTGCACAGGTCAAAGCGGCCTTAGATGCTACTATTGCCCTTGGAGGCGAAAACTATGTGTTTTGGGGCGGCCGTGAAGGTTATATGAGCTTGCTTAACACTAACATGAAACGTGAGCAGGAACACCTGGCCAAATTTTTACATACAGCGAAAGATTACGCGCGCCGCAATGGCTTTAAAGGGACATTTTTTATCGAACCAAAACCTTGCGAACCAACCAAGCATCAATATGATTATGATGCTGCAACGGTGCTTGGTTTTCTGCAGAAATATGATCTTATTAACGATTTTAAATTAAACCTGGAAGTGAATCACGCTACATTGGCCGGACACACTTTTCAGCATGAGTTGCAGGTAGCTGCTGATGCAGGTTTATTAGGTTCCATAGATGCCAACCGGGGGGACTTGCAAAACGGCTGGGACACAGACCAGTTCCCGAATGATATAAATGAAGTTACCGAGTATATGCTGATCATCTTAAAAGCAGGTGGTTTTCAGGGTGGGGGTATTAACTTTGATGCCAAGATACGCCGTAACTCAACCGACCGCGAAGACCTGTTTGATGCGCACATCGGCGGAGTTGATGTATTTGCGCGTGCACTAATCACTGCTGACAATATCCTCCAAAAATCCGACTACAACAAGGTGCGCCAGGACCGTTATGCTTCATTTGATAGTGGTAGCGGTAAAGACTTTGAACAAGGTAAATTATCATTGGAGGACCTTCGCCAATATGCCATAGACAATGGTGAACCGGCAACTACAAGTGGCAGGCAGGAATATCTGGAAAACGTTATTAACAGATACATATAATAAAAACCAGGCTCTGCCAATTGGTTAGTTTTGTTGCATGGCGTGTAACGCTTTACAGATATTTTATTACTGGTATTTTTAAACGTGCGTTTGCGCAAGGCGATACTCCGGTCATATTCGTGATCAGATACAATGATATGTACAGCATCAGGTTAAAGTAAAGTGGGTATTGGAGGCAGTGATAAGTGCAGATGGAAAATTTGTTGCCTGATAAAAACCATGATAAGGTGAAAAATTTGTAAAAACTTACCAATCGCAGGAAGTTGACGATGCCGCGCCTAAAATCTTTGATGGTGGCGCAATAAAGGGCTGGTAAATAATATATACTAACCATTAAAAATACAAAGAGCCGCTTAATTGTATGATCAGCGGCTCTTTTAACGTTGGTTGATAACATTGTATTATTGGACATCAGTATCACCTTTAACGGTTTTGGATAAACGGAATGCGGTAAGCAGGTAATAAAACGCGCCAAAGGCTGCATAACCTGCCAGGCTTGTAATCCCTTTAGTAGGATCGTGCGCCAGGATGATAAAAGAAGTACCACCGATCATGGATTGCCCTCCACTAATAATCATTGGCCATTGTCCGCCTAATGATTTTCTACGGCGCAGGCCAAGGATCAGCTGGATCAATCCTGTACCTATTGCCCAGACCCCGAAAACGATTAATGTTTCCGGTACACCACGTTGCAGTGCAACGCCTACAGCTATAGTAGTGAGCGAACTGATAACCAAGTTAACATACTGTGGCGTTTTAGAGATGGGGCCACTGTTAGCGCGGATATCAAGTAAGGTACCTACTACATCCCAGGCTGGGTAAATAATCAACAATATGCCGGCAACTGAGGGTGATGCCTTAGCAAAAACAGAAACGAGTATAACCCATAATATAGAAAAGCCTGCGCGTGTAAAATATAAATTGCGTAAAGCTTTTGCAGTTTCAACGGCCTTGCCGTTTACTGTAGCATCCCGGGAAGAATTTGTTGTCATGATAAATTTTTAAGTGCTTTCTGTGACAAATTTGTAGTGAATAGTTTTTAGAAATTTTCACTTAAGTGAAAACAAGCCAGAAGGTTACAGTATAATTACAATTAGGTTTCAGCCGTATTTTCACTTAGGTGAAAAAAAGAGCTTGACTTTAACTATATATTTGATTAATAAAACTTGAGGCTTGATCAAATGACTGATAGAAGCGATCTGCTTTTCCGGCACCTGCGGGATTTTGCCCCGCTTAATGATAAAGATATTAACGATAGCAGACTGTTGTGGAAAGCGCGAAAAATTAACAAAGGCGACTTTTTTAATATGCAGAGCATGGTATGCAATGACCTTGGATTGGTTGTTAAAGGAATATTCAGGATATATTATCGTCACCCCAATAATGAGGGAGATAAAAACGTGTTTTTCTTTTCAGAAAACCAGTTTGTTGTTTCCTTCAGAAGCTTTGTGTCACGCAACCCCTGCTGGTATTATATCGAGGCGATGGAAGATTCAGAGATCTACTTTATCTCTCATAAGGATCTTAACATGCTTTATGAAAGTCATTCAAACTGGGCAACCTTTGGCAGGCTCCTGGCCGAATCGTTTTTTACTATTGCACAAACCCGTACAGAGGAGTTTATCTTTTTTTCGCACGAGCAGCGGTATCTCAGACTGCTCGAACAACATCCGGATATCATCAATCGTATTCCAGCTTATCATATATCATCTTATCTTGGTATCACTAACCCTTCGCTTAGCCGTATCAGGAAAAGAATTGAAAGTAAGAATGGCTAAACCTGCTACTTTCAAAAAAAACATGCACAATTCTTTTTTAAAGCTAATTTCAACGAAATTTATGTGAATGGAAACTTTAGCTGAATTTAAAACATCGTTAAGTTTAGAGCAACCGGATAGCCAACTCCCGGTTCAATTGAAAAGCCTTTGGTATGATGGTAAGGGCGATTGGCATAAAGCACATGCACAGGTTGATCATTTAACAGATCAGGCATCGGCCTGGGTACATGCTTACTTACACCGCAAAGAGGGCGACATTTGGAATGCCGATTACTGGTACAGCCGTGCGCGCCAAACCCGCCCAAACATACCTTTAGAAGAAGAGTGGGAACAATTGGTATCCTATTTTATTTAATGACATAACCCATCATGAATGGCCCTTAATCATCTATCACAACAAAATGCATCACAGGCTGTTCATTAAAGATATGAGGATAGTTGCTATTGAAGAACACGTTTCTTTTCCTGAATTGTCTTATTTATTGCCTGATAAAGTTAGAGCAGGCAAAGCGCCATCTGGCCCGGCCATGCAAATGATGCCTAAGCTTGAAGACATCAGCGGCGAAAGATTGCGATCCATGAACGAGTCGGGAATAAGTATGCAGGTATTATCGGTTGAGAATACTGATGTCAACCTGCTCGACGCCGGCTCGGCACCGGCGTTTGCGACAGCATACAATAACCTGCTGGCAGCTAAGATAAAAGACCACCCGGAACGCTTTACAGCTTTTGCACATCTGCCAATGACCGCACCTGATGCGGCAGCAGATGAACTGGAACGTGTGGTTAAAACTTACGGCTTTCGCGGCGCCATGATTCGCGGGCATACCAATGGCGAGTTTCTCGACGCGCCGAAATTTGCCCCAATATTTGAAAGGGCCGAGCGACTGGGCGTACCCATATACATTCATCCGGGCTTGCCACCAAAAGCGGTGATGGATGCCTATTACTCAAATGTAGGTGATATGCAAGGCCCATATGATGCTATAGCGTGCTGGGGGTGGGGGTGGCATTCAGAAACGGCCATACATGTATTACGGCTTTTGGCAGCAGGTATATTTGACCGCTATCCTAAACTTAAAATTATTATTGGGCACATGGGCGAAATGTTGCCAATGATGTGGGCAAGGGCTGAGAGAGCCTTTCAGCCGGGCAGCGGCGGCAAAAACCAGCGAGCCCTGAGCGAAACATTCCGAGAGCAGCTTTTTATAACAACGAGCGGTTTTTTTACGCAACCGCCTTTGCAGATAGCGTTAGATACCATAGGTATCGATAATATACTGTTCTCGGTAGATTATCCGTTCAGCGCTAATCAAATGGGTGTGGACTTCCTGAACAACATTCACCTGCCTGCCGAACAATTTGAAAAGATTGCGCATGGTAATGCCGATAGGATACTTCAATTGGATAATTTTCAGGTAGATAAAATTGATTAGTTTGATGCAATAAATGGCGCAACGAAATCAAAACAATAGCACTGTTACTCTAAAAGACAGGTTGCGAGCGCTGCGCAACCTGCCGGCTTTTTTTAAGCTGGTATGGCAGGCAGGCCCCGGCATGATGCTTACAAACATTTTGCTGCGCTTTGCCAAAGCGTCTATCCCTTTCTTATTGCTTTATATCGGCAAACTCATTATTGATAGGGTGGTTCAGCTAAGTACCGGGAATGCATTATTTGCCGCAACCGAAGTATGGAAATTAGTAGGCGTGGAGTTTGCCCTTGCTATTCTTTCCGACGGTCTTACACGCGCTATTACACTTATCGACAGCCTGCTTGGCGACTTGTTTGCCAACCACACATCGGTGCGTATTATGCAGCACGCAGCACAGCTTGATCTTGACCAATTTGAAGATGCTGTATTTTATGATAAACTTGAACGCGCCCGGCAACAAACCGTAGGCAGAACAATTTTGCTTTCGCAGGTAATGAGCCAGGTGCAGGACCTGATAACTATTGCCTTCCTGGCGGCGGGTTTGATCGTGTTTAACCCATGGCTTATCCTCTTACTTATTGTTACCATATTGCCGGCGTTTTTGGGCGAATCTTACTTTAACGATCAAACCTATGCGTTAAGCCGCAGGCAAACCCCGCAGCGCCGCGAACTGGATTACCTGCGTTACATTGGCGCAAGTGATGAGACGGCCAAAGAAATTAAAATGTTTAGCCTGGCCGGGTTTATTACCGATCGTTTCAAAGTGCTTTCAGATAAATTTTACGTTGATAATAAACGGATATCTATTAATCGCTCTTTGTGGGGCACTTTTTTTGCCTTGCTGGGAAGCATAGGATATTATGGTGCTTACATATTCATCATCCGGCAAACCGTAGCAGGAGCGCTGAGCATTGGCGAACTAACTTTTCTGGCCGGATCATTCCGGCAGTTGCGTACCTTGCTGGAGAGTATTTTAAGCCGTTTTACGGCCGTGTCTCAAGGCGCTATATACCTCACAGACTTTTTTGATTTTTTTGAGATAAAGCCTAAAATACACAATGCGGATAAACCCCGTCCTTTTCCAGATCCAATAATTACAGGATTTACGTTTGATAATGTCGGATTTAAGTACCTGCATACCGAGCGTTGGGCGAACCGAAACTTAAACTTTACCCTGCACCCAAATGAAAAGCTGGCATTGGTTGGTGAAAATGGCGCTGGAAAAAGTACACTTGTAAAACTATTGGCACGGTTGTATGACCCCACCGAAGGCCGCATCCTTCTTGATGGATATGACTTGCGTGAATATGACCTGAACGACCTGCGGAAACATATTGGTATTATCTTTCAGGACTTTTTGCGCTACCAGATGACGTTTTCTCAGAATATCGCAGCCGGTAATATTGATGAGCAGACAAACGAAGAGTTGATAAAACGTTCGGCCACCCAGAGCCTGGCGGATGAGCTGGCTAAAAAGCTGCCAGGCGGCTACGAGCAAATGCTGGGCAGGCGTTTTGCTGAAGGTGTAGAGTTATCCGGCGGCGAATGGCAGAAGGTTGCTATTGCCAGGGCTTATATGCGCGATGCACAGCTGATTATACTGGATGAGCCAACTTCAGCGCTTGATGCCCGCGCAGAGTTTCAAGTATTTGAAAGATTTACTGAACTGACCCGTGGTAAAATGGCTGTACTCATCTCACACCGTTTCTCCACCGTGCGCATGGCCGACCGTATTATTGTACTGGATAAAGGAGAAATTGTTGAGATTGGTTCGCATCAGGAGTTACTGAAAAAGGCTGGCCGTTATGCGGAGTTATTCGAGCTGCAGGCCATTGGCTATCAGTAAATATTTTACTTGCTGCCTGGTAACTCAAAACTAAATGTGCTGCCCTCACCAATGGCGCTTTGCACCCAAATATGGCCGCTTTGCGCTTCTATGAAATCTTTGGATATAGCAAGGCCGAGCCCCGATCCGGTTTTGTTCTGTCCGTCTGTAGGTACTTGAAAATAGCGGTCAAATAAACGTTTTTGATATTGCTCATCAATTCCCTTACCTGTATCCCTTACAGAAAATATTACCTTATTATCCTGAGCAACTATACTGATCACAATTTTTGATTTCTCGGCGCTGTATCGTAAAGCGTTTGATAAGAGGTTGACCAGCACCCAGGCGGTTTTTTCTACATCTACCATTATCATTGGCAGGTTTTCATCCTTAATTACCTGCAGGGTCACTTCTTTTTGTTGTGCCTGAAAACTTACCGATGATAGGGCATAATCTACTATCTGCTCGGGTTTAACGCTTAAAAAATTTAACTGAAGGTTGCCGGTTTCTATTTGTGAAAGTTCTAAAAGTTCGCTCGTGATTTTCAGTAAGCGGTCGCTGTCATCTTTAATATGTTCCAGCAGTTGTTGCTGCTCTGTATTGATGTGACCTATCCGTTTATCCTTCATTAGTTTTAAACTCATTTTGATAGATGAGATCGGCGTTTTTAGTTCGTGTGATATGGTAGCTATAAAATTGGTCTTTGCTTCATCCCGCTCTTTAAACTCTGTTATATTTTTAAGTATATACACATTGCCTGCACGTGTTTTTGCAATATTCAGGGTCTGTATACCATTAGCTGATAGGTTAGGCACCCAAATTTCTCTGACTTGTAGCTGAAAATGAGCGTCTTTGCCATCTATAACCACTTTGAATGGTTTGCCCTCTTTATCCTGACCGATGATTGATTTAAACAGGTCGTTCCTTTGTGCAACATCAGTAACAGATCGTTCTATCGTCTGCTCTGCACCTAAATTGAGGATTTTTTTTGCTGCCGTATTAATAAATAGTATCTCCTGGTTTTCATTAACTCCGATAATTGCATCTTCCATTTGCTCGATAATAGTTTCGATGCGTAGTTTCTCAGACATTAATTTAGACAGATTGCTGTTCTCCCACTCATTCAGCCTGATCACCATATCATTGAATGCATTAGCTACTTCAGCAAACTCATCATTTTTTGCAAAGTGTATACGCTGGCTATAGTTTTTTTGACCGATAGCCCTTATACCTGTAAGCAAAGTATTTAAAGGGTTAAGTATTATACCTGGAAAATTAAAGCTGAAGCTAAATAATATAAGGAATGTAAACGTAACAGCCAGGCCTAAAAACATGGCCCCCTGATCAATTGACGTATGCGCGGCCTCATTTTTATTCACAATGGCCTTCATGTTTATCGTTTCTATCTGCCTTATATATCTGCGGGCAGCTTTTTGTGCCTGTAAAATGTCAGTTATAGAAGTTTGCTTACTTTTATCCTGCAATTGCCTGAAGGATTTCATCAAGCCCTTCACGTTTTCTTTTTCACCGGGTTCGGTCAGGTTGCGCGCCTCTTTGGTTAGCTGGGTATTAAAATTTTTTATCGCAACACTATTCAGCGGGAGCGTGTTCTCATCTAATATATTCCGCATCTCGCGGCAATAGCTCAGGCTCTCATAGTTATCCTTTAAAATAATTTTAGCGCTGTTTGATATCCGGTTGATATAATACATGCATACAGCCCCAAAAAGCAGCACAACAATAAATAAAAAGCCAAAACCTAACCGGAGTTTATTTTTTACTTTCATGATAGTATCACTAAATCAGTTTCAGTAGCTGCTATTTTTTTCAGCAACTGATTAAATACGGTTGTTCTTAAAATTATCTGAAATAAGCTTAAATGCGGCTTGCCAATACAAATAGTAGTAATATCCCGTTCTTCTGCAATTTTCATAATGGAAGCTGTAGCCTCGTTACTTTTTAGCTTAATAACTTCTGCGCCCAATTCGGTAGCAAGTTTAAAGTTATTAATTAAATGCCGTTGCTTATCAAGCTTAATTCTATCTACACTTTCGCTGCTGCTTTGTACATACAGCACTATCCACGGCGAGCGGTAGTAGGAGGCAAGCCTTGCCGTTTTACGTATCACTATTCTGGCAGTTTCCGCGTTAGATGATATACAGGCTAAAAATCTTTCGGGCCTTAATTTTATTTGTTTAGGGACCTCAATATCAATTTTCCTTTCCAGGTGATGGGCTACCTCTTTCAGCGCTATCTCGCGCAATTGAAGTATTTTTTCATTCTGGAAAAAATTGTTCAACGCACGCTCTATCTTGCTTTTATCGTAAATCTTGCCTTCTTTTAAACGGTCTATCAGCTCATCTGCGGTAAGGTCGATATTTACTATTTCGTCGGCCATCTCCAAAACCTTATCAGGGATACGCTCGGTTATAGGCACGCCGGTAATCTCTTCAATCTCCTGGTTTAAGCTTTCCAGGTGCTGTATATTTACTGCTGTAATAACACTTATCCCTGCTTCAACTATGTCCAGCACATCCTGCCAGCGCTTATTATTTTTACTGCCCTCAATATTGCTATGGGCAAGTTCGTCCACAATTACTACTTCAGGGTGGCGGTTAAGGATAGTTTGCAGGTCCATCTCCTCCAGCTCTTTCCCTTTGTAAAATATTTTGCGCCTCTCAATGATGTGTAAACCATTTAGTAATGCCTCGGTTTCGGTACGCTTATGTGTTTCTATGTAACCTATTTGAATATCGATTCCATTACGTTGCAATGCATGTGCCTCTTGCAGCATCCGGTAACTTTTGCCAACACCGGCACTCATGCCGATATATATTTTTAGCTTACCCCGCCTTGATTTTTTAATCAGGTCGATAAACTCTTTAACCGAATTAGCGTTGTTTACATCCTGCGGCATTGTAGCTTATGCTTAATACTGTTTAAAATTTAAAACGGATGGCGCAGCCACCCGTTTATTGATAAATCATTATCAAAAGGAAACTGCAAAACTTGCAGTAACCAATGAGTTATGATTAGTTAGATTTTGCTGTTTTACAAATAGCTCATCCTTGCTATCATAAATTTTCCCTTCAAGGCGTATGAGGGCGTTTGCAACTGGCGCATAATCAATGTTTACGGAGTAACCTTTTGTATCAAAGCCGTGTGTTGTCCCCGTAGCGATCAACATTCCGTCCTTGTCCTGATAGTACTCAAAGCGTCCGGCCAGGGCCCATTTGTTTGCAAACTGGTACCGCGCAATGGCTACCGGCGAAATAATATGATGATGATCATTACTTCCTTTTGACTTTTGCTGCGTTCCGTAATCAAATCCTGCTGTCAGGCCCAAACTGCTTGTAACCTGAAAGATAGCATAAAAGTTGTTATAGAAACGACGCACCCTAACCGAGTCAGCGCCTTCAGTGCCTAAATAATTGCTATAATTAAGCGTAAGCATATTGGTAGGTTTATAATTTAACTGTATACCACCCGCCGGTTTGCTATTGCCATCCTGCCTGTTGATGCGCTGCCATCCGTTAAGATACAAACCTGTAAGTGTTAACTTGCCATTGTTTGTTATATAAGTGAGTTTAGCACCCGATTCATAGTAAGGTGTATTCTCTGAAGCAATATTTCTGGTAAGCACCCAGCAATCTTTAGATGTAGCGCTTTCAAAGCCGATGTGTGATGCAAAGATACCGCCATCCAGCCAAAGATTTGCTGTTTTTGAAAGTCTGATACCGGCGTTAGCCTCAAACACATTTTTTAAAACACCCTGCTCGGCAGCGAGATTGGCATTGGCATAGGTGCCTGCCATTAATGCCAGATTAGCACGAATATTCCCGTTATCATAATTTGCCTTGATAAAGCCAAGATTAAGGTTGACCTCGTTATGACGGTTATGCGAGTACACAAAACCAGGTCGTGTGTTATTTGCAGGGCGATTAAAATCGAACCCGTAATACAACTCGGCATAACCGCTGATAGTTAAGTTGCTTGCTTTCTTTACAGTATCCTGTGCAGTTGCAGTAATGGTGCAGCCTAAGATGGCAGCAGCCAATAAAATTTTTTTCATTTGATAAGTTATTTAATGCGGCAGCGAAGCTGCGAATAAGGCATATAGCGCACACGGCGCCTGATGATTTTATTTCTTTAGCGCATCTAACGCTATATTGAGTTTAAGTACATTTACAGTTTGTGGCCCAAATAGCGGTTTTTCTGTATGCTGCTTTACTAATCTGGCAACTTGCTCTTCAGCAAGCCCTCGATTTTGAGCTACCCGACGTACCTGAATAGTTGCTCCGGCAGGTGATATATCGGGGTCCAGGCCACTGCCTGATGCCGTTACCATGTCGGCAGGTATATCCTTCCGTTTAAGATATGGGTGATATTTTAATAAGGTATCCACCCTGTTACTTACCTGTTTCAGATAATCGGGATTTGTTGGCCCTTTATTTGAACCGGCTGAGCCTGCCGCATTATAATCAACCGCCGATGGTCTTCCCCAAAAATATTGTGGTTGATCAAATTTCTGACCTATGTTGGCATAACCAACCATTTTGCCGTTTATGATAATAGTTTCTCCGTCGCCTTTTCCGGGTGACAATTTACCGGCAAGGGCGATGAATACAGGGTATAATACACATAGTAAAACGGTTAATACCAGTGTAAGGCGTAAAGATTTTATGATATTTGATTTCATGATTTCAGAACATTAAAGAGATCAACAGGTCAATTAATTTGATACCGATAAAAGGCGCTATTACACCACCCAACCCATAAATAAGCAAGTTGCGGCGCAACAAAGCGCTTGCCCCGATAGGTTTATATTCCACACCTTTTAATGCCAATGGTATTAACATGGGGATGATAATGGCGTTAAATATCACTGCCGATAATATGGCGCTTTCCGGGCTATGCAGCCGCATAATATTGATGCTTTGCAATGCCGGTATGGATGCGATGAACAATGCCGGTACTATGGCAAAGTATTTGGCCACGTCATTAGCAATAGAGAATGTAGTGAGCGTACCACGGGTTATGAGCAATTGTTTGCCAATTTCAACCACCTCGATCAGTTTAGTCGGGTCGTTGTCCAGATCAACCATGTTACCGGCCTCTTTAGCGGCCTGTGTGCCGCTGTTCATGGCCACACCTACATCTGCCTGTGCCAGTGCCGGGGCATCATTGGTACCGTCGCCCATCATGGCTACAAGGCGGCCGTTTTGCTGCTCATGTTTAATATAGTTCATTTTATCCTCAGGCTTGGCTTCGGCAATAAAATCGTCCACACCGGCTTTCTCGGCAATAAACTTTGCGGTGAGCGGGTTGTCCCCGGTAACCATCACGGTTTTGATACCCATTTTGCGCAGCCGTTCAAAACGCTCGGCAATACCTGGTTTAATGATGTCCTGTAATTCAATTGTGCCCAATACCCGGCCATTTTGTGCAACTACCAGCGGCGTGCCACCGTTTGATGAAATAGCCTTTACCCGTTCTTCCACTTCAGCGGAAACTGTATTACCTGCTTTTAAAGTTAGGTTACGTATAGAGTCGAATGCACCTTTGCGGATCTCTGTACCGTCGGGCGTATTGATGCCGCTCGAACGGGTTTCTGCAGTGAATTTAATGAACTCAGAGCCCTCTGGCGCTTTAAGGCTAAACCGGGCCTGTTTATCCTGGGCAAGCTCAATAATTGATTTACCCTCGGGGGTTTCATCAGCCAGTGATGATAAAACCGCCGCTTTTACCAGGTCATTATCTGAAATGCCAGGCGCTGGCCAAAATTGTGTTGCTTTACGGTTGCCGATAGTAATAGTTCCTGTTTTATCCAGTAACAGTACGTCAATATCCCCGGCAGTTTCAACCGCGCGGCCAGATTTGGTTATAACATTTGCGCGCAACGCCCGGTCCATACCCGCTATACCTATGGCCGATAGCAAACCCCCGATGGTTGTAGGAATCAAGCAAACAAAAAGTGATATCAACGCGGCTATAGTGATGGGCGTATTGGCATAGTCGGCAAAGGGTTTAAGGGTTACACAAACTATAACAAATATGAGTGTAAAGCTGGCTAACAGGATAGTCAGAGCTATTTCATTAGGTGTTTTCTGCCTCGACGCGCCCTCAACCAGGGCGATCATTTTATCCAGAAAGCTTTCGCCGGGCTGAGTGGTTACTTCAACCTTGATACGGTCGCTCAATACTTTTGTGCCGCCGGTTACGGATGATTTATCACCCCCGGCTTCACGGATAACAGGGGCAGATTCACCTGTAATTGCCGATTCATCTATCGTGGCCAATCCTTCAATAATTTCACCGTCTGTGGGGATAGTATCCCCCGCTTCGCAAATAAATATTTCGCCTTTACGAAGCTCGTTAGATGATTTTTTTGCCACACTACCATCAGGCATTAAAACATTTGCGGGTGTTTCTTCACGCGTTTTGCGCAGGCTATCTGCCTGGGCTTTACCACGGGCTTCGGCAATTGCCTCTGCAAAATTGGCAAACAGCAATGTAAGCAGCAGGATAATGAATATGACAAGGTTATAAGTAAATGACCCCTGACCCGTATGGGTAAAGCTGTAAAACGTCATATACAGCATTATCAGTGTGCCTATCTCTACCGTGAACATTACCGGGTTGCGCAGCATTATTTTGGGGTTAAGCTTCACAATGCTTTCCCTTAATGCACTTTGCACAAGCGCCGGTTCAAATAATTTATTCTGGGTTTTCATTTCGTCAGGATTATTTTGTCATTGAAAAAAACTCTGCAATGGGGCCTAAAGCCAGTGCAGGGAAATAAGATAATGCGTTAAGCACCAGTATTACAGCCAGTGTCATGATACCAAAGGTGGTTGTATCAACTTTTAAAGTACCGGCAGATTCAGGCACATATTTCTTTTGTGCCAGCAAACCCGCAATGGCTACCGGCCCAATTATTGGCAGGAACCTGCCCAAGATAAGTACAAAGCCTGTAGTTACATTCCAGAAAATATTATTATCACCTAAACCTTCAAAACCTGATCCGTTGTTGGCGTTTGCTGAAGTAAACTCATATAACATTTCTGAAAACCCATGATAGCCCGGATTATTTAACCATGCCGACGGTTTAACCGCCCAATTGGCATTACCGTTATGCATAAACACATAACTTGAAAGCGCTGTGCCAGCCATTATCAGCAATGGGCTTAACAGCGTTATCAATGCCGCGATCTTTACTTCACGCGCCTCAACTTTGTGTCCTAAAAACTCTGGTGTACGGCCAACCATCAAGCCTGAAATAAATACCGCTATTATCAGATACACAAAGTAGTTAAGTATACCAACGCCGCAACCACCAAAAAAGCCGTTGATCATCATGCCCAGCAACTGCCAAACTCCTGTTAGCGGCATTGTACTATCGTGCATGCCGTTTACCGAGCCGGTTGATACAATGGTGGTAAGCGTGCTCCAAAAACCGGTAGCCATTGGGCCAATGCGTACCTCTTTACCTTCCATTGCCCCGGTTGCCTGGCTAATGCCCATTTTGGCAATATTAGGGTTGCCGCCAAGCTCACTGCTTATAGTAGGTATAATTAACATTAATGCACCAACCAGCATTACGCTAAATATTACCCACCCTAATTTTTTTCGGCGAATGAAATAGCCAAATGCCAGTATCATAGCCATAGGGATAATCATCTGCGACACTATCTCAACCATATTGGTTATGTAGTTAGGGTTTTCTAAGGGATGTGCCGAGTTGGCGCCAAACCATCCGCCGCCATTAGTACCTAAATGTTTTATAGCAATCATTTGTGCGGCTGGTCCGCGCGATACATTCACCGTATCACCCTGCATAGATATAAACCGGTCTTTACCCGAATAACTGCTTGGGGTGCCGTTAAATGCCAGTATTGTTGCTACTATTATTGATAGCGGAAGCAATAAACGGGTTATTGAGCGTACAAAAAATTTCCAGAAATTTCCCAGGTCGGTAGTTGTCTTATCACGAAAAGCTTTAAATAACGCAACTGCGCACGCGATGCCCGTTGCTGCACTTACAAAGTGTAAAAACATTATTATAAAGTGTTGTGTAAGATAGGTTAAGCCACTTTCACCACTGTAATGCTGAAGGTTACAGTTTACAACAAAGCTAATGATAGTGTTAAAGGCAAGGTCGGCACTCATGCCTGGGTTGCCATCAGGGTTGAGAGGCAGCTTATCCTGATACATCAAAACAAAAAAACCATACACCAGCCAAAGCAGATTAATGGTCATCATGGCTTTCAGAAACTGTTTCCAGTTCATGGGTTCGTCGGGGTTTATGCCAGATAATTTATAGATAGCCTTTTCTACAGGCTTCAAAAAATCTGTCCATACTTTTTCTCCGGCAAACATTTTGGCCAGATATTTTCCAAGCGGAATAGCAATAACCAGCATCAGTATAAACGAGGCTATTATTCCATATAGTTCTGTGTTCATTTTAAGAGCGGTTAAAATTTTTCGGGTTTAAGCAGTACATACACCATGTATATAAAAACTGCTACTGAGATGATAAATAATATAAGCATGGTAATCAGATTTTTTCGAACCAGTCGATAGATTTGAAGATGAACCACCAGCTGATAAGGATGGCGATAAATAGAAGTATTGTGATCATTTTTTAAATGTTTTTGACCACTATAGGCAAAGGAGGTACCAGTAAGATGTTATTTTTATAACCTGCTGATAATAAGTGGTTTTAAATGAATTTTATTAAGAGGGATTTATACATAAACAAAAAACCCTACCAAAATGGAAGGGTTCTTTTTCATTATAGAATAGATTAACCGAGTTTATACTCGTCTATTTTGCGATAAAGTGTCGTAACTCCAATACCCAGTAAACGGGCTGTTTCAGCTTTATTGCCGTAGGTATGCGCAAGCACTTTCTGAATATGCTGCTTTTCTATATTGGCCAGGTCAAGTGAGTTGCTGCTGGCATTGTCATAGTTAAAGTCGGGGGGTAATAGGGTGGGTGTTAAGGTGTCTTCATCTGCTAATATTACAACACGTTCTATTACATTTTTAAGCTCCCGTATATTGCCCTTCCAATGATGCTTGTTAAGCAGGCTCAAGAAGTCTTCGTTCATTTTTAACGGTCTTTTCCCTGTTTTAGCAGCAAATTGCTTTAAATAATACGCTGCCAATAATTCAATATCGCCTTTACGGTCATTTAGGGATGGTAGCCAAATAGTGAATACGGATAGACGATAATAAAGGTCTAACCGGAAACGTCCTTCATCAGCCTCCTTTTTAAGATCGCGATTAGTGGCTGCAAGTATGCGGACATTAACACGGGTAGTTTGCGTATCGCCAACTTTTATAAAAGTTTTGCTTTCGAGCACCCGCAACAATTTAGCTTGTAATTCGGGGCTCATTTCGCCTATTTCGTCTAAAAATATGGTGCCGTGCTGGGCTTCTTCAAATAAGCCCTTTTTATCTTTAAGGGCGCCGGTAAATGCGCCGGCTTTGTGGCCAAATAATTCGCTTTCCAGCAACTCTGCCGTAAAGCTGCTGCAATTAATAGCTACAAAAGGCATTAACCTGCGTTCGCTTTCATGATGTATAGCCGATGCAAATACCTCTTTGCCGGTCCCTGTTTCTCCTAAAAGTAATACGGTAGTGTCGGTAGCTGCTACTTTACGTGCCAGCGAAACAGCCTCAGAAACGGCCTTGGAGTTGCCGATGATACTATTGAAGTTTTGTCTTGCAGTTGCCTTTACCTCTTCTTTAAATTTTTCTGATTGCCGTAAGGCTTTTTCAATCGCCTGGTTAACCAAGGGTATTATCCTGTCGTTATCATCGCCTTTTGTTATGTAATTAAAGGCGCCATTTTGCATAGCTTTTACACCATCAGCAATAGTTCCGTACGCGGTGAGGTTGATTACTTCTACGTAAGGTTTCTTTTCTTTAATTGTTTTTACCAGTTCAATGCCGTTTACATCAGGCAGCTTTACATCACTTATCACCAGCAAAACGTCCTCCTGCTGTAATAGCTTTATGCCGTCTTTACCGTTGAATGCCTGTAACACCCTAAAGCCTTCCAGACTTATAATTCGGGAAAGGAGATCGTTCAGCTTTTTTTCGTCGTCTATGATCAGGATGGTGTTTTGCATACTTACAGTATCTGCCACAAAGCAATAATATTATACAATAGTATAGCTTTATTCTTACACCAGGCAACTGCTTCAAATTTTTATTTCCTTAAGTTTATGGCTGGCGTATATTTGCGCGTGCCTGCCGCTAAAAAGAAAACAACAAGTGCCCCCCGAAAGAGAGCCGTCAAGAAAAAGAAGAAAAATAATTACCCTTACATAAAGTGGTACTTAATTATACTTGCCTTTGCTATTCTGCTATCGCCCTTTTATTATGGTTATATATTTAAAACCTTCTCTGCCTCGTGGCGATGGATAAAAGATATTGGCACACCGCCATCAGGGCGTGTATACAAAAGCTTCGGGATTAGTATCCCTGAGGGTTACAGCATACACGGTATTGATGTATCGTACGCGCAAGGTAAAATAAACTGGCAAAAGGTGAGCAGAATGCATGAAGATAGCGTAGCGATTAAATTTGCCTTTATAAAAGCTACTGAAGGGTTGCTGACTGTTGACCCTTATTTTAAACGTAACTGGCGCGAAGCCGCTAAAACGGGAATTTACTGCGGGGCATATCATTTTTTCAGGGCTAATAAAAATGGTTTGTGGCAGGCGAGATTCTTTTTGCAAAATGTACAGATTGAAAATGGCGACCTGCCCCCGGTTGTTGATGTTGAACGGTTAGACGGCAAGTCTGCTTCCGCTATGCGAAAAGAACTGAAAGATTTTTTAAGGTATGTAGAGTCAAGAACAAACGTACAACCTGTTATTTATACAGGCCTTAGTTTTTATAATGATTATCTGCGTGGCTTTTTCGATGATTATCCGCTATGGATAGCACATTATAACAAGCCAAAACTTAAGGTGCGCTCAAATACCAACTGGAAGTTTTGGCAGCATTCAGAAACCGGGCACATCAACGGTATTGGCCACACTGTTGATTTTGATGTTTTTAAAGGCGATAGCCTTGCACTTAAAAAGATGCTTATCAATAGTAAATGATCAAAGTTGCAGGCCGATAATTATATCGCACCCACAACCTTAGCTGCCGGGAAGTTTTTGCTGGCGAGCTTGGCAATTATCTCGTTGCGAGTTTTACCTTCAATAGCCATCATAAATTCTATTGGCCCGCCTTCGGCGCCGCAACCAAAGCATTTAAAAACGTTACTTGCCGGTATCACCATCAGCGATGTGGTTTCATCCTTGTGGAAGGGGCAGCGGCCTTTAAGTGCTTTACGGCTCTGTTGTAAAAGCACATGTCTGGAGACTATTTCAACCAGGTTTAACTGTTCTGTCATTAGTGAAAATTCGGGCTGCAAACATAATAAAGGCCGTTTTTACTTGCAACGTAAATATGGAAAAGTTGCAAAATTTACAAACCGGTTAAAGTCTTAAAATCAATCAGACATCGTAGAAATATTTATATAATATAATTTTCAATCAATTATGGTAGCGTTTGGCTTTTCAGCAGCACTCGGCCTGCTGTTGATTGCAAGAATTAGTAGACCGCTCAAAGAAGCAGTACATTAGGCTTAAAGTGATGTGTATTTGAAATATCAAAGTTTAACTTACAGAAGTTGGGTGAATATAGCATCTTACAACATAAAGTTTTAAGATCAATTAAATTTATTTTTTGGTACGATACTGGCTTTTAATAGGTATGCTGCACGAAAAGAATATTGACCATCTGTTAACCATCCACGAAATCTATCATGAACCCAACATACATGAGTATGCCCGCGGCAGGGAAATTTTGGCAAGGTATCCGGATGCTAAACTGATTGAGGTGAAAACTCACAACCAGATACCCGAGTTGTTTGGTTTTGCCGGTGCGGTTGAAGACTGGCTATGGAATAAAAAAAATGTACTGATCCTCGGCGCTAAGCACAGCCTTAGTGCCCGGCCAAATACACGCAGTTCGCATTGGGTGGCGCCATCTCAATCTAACGGGTGCGCTATGTCCTGCTCGTATTGTTATGTTCCGCGCCGAAAGGGTTATGCAAACCCCATAACCATTTTTGTAAATATTGAAAAGATAATGGGCTATCTTGAGCGCCACGCCGGCAGGCAGGGAAAGAAGCTTATTCCGGACCATATAGACCCTGAGTACTGGGTATATGAAATAGGAGAGAACGGAGATTGTTCTGCAGATGTCGCGATATGCGATAACGTAAAGGATCTTATACATTTGTTCAGTGGGTTACCTAATGCAAAACTCACTTTTGCTACTAAATTTGTCAACCGCGACTTATTAACTTACGACCCTCAGCACAAAACCCGTATCCGCTTTAGCCTGATGCCGCATCAAATGTCAAAGCTTGTAGATGTCCGTACTACGCCGATAAGCGACCGCATAGCTGTGATGAACGAGTTCCGGCAGGCTGGTTATGAGGTAAATGCTTCATTTGCGCCGGTTATTTTTTATGAGGGATGGCTGGAAGACTGGCGTAAGCTTTTTGATGAAATGAACAATGTTTTGGATGAGGAGACAAAACGCCAGTTGGCCACCGAAATTATTTTCCTGACTCACAATCAGCAATTGCACGAAGTGAATATGGACTGGCACCCTAAAGCAGAAGAAGTACTCTGGCGGCCGGATATACAGCAGGTAAAATATAGCCAAACAGGGCAGCGTAACGTTCGGTATAAGAACAATTTAAAACGGGAACTGGTTAACGAATTACTGAACCTGTGTACCGAAATGATCCCTTACTGCTCAATACGTTATGCTTTTTAACCACAGGTGCAGGCATTGGCTGTAATTTAGTAACTTATTACGCAAACCTTAGTTCTGATTAAAGGATGCGTTTTTTTTAGCACATACAAGACAGTTGGGCACAGCTGTATGGTCTTGATTGGTTATTTTAGCAATCCATTATATACTTAATTATAGATGTTTCTTTCTACCAATCGCATTTTTTTTAATTTAAGTTTAGCCATAAGTTTATTGTTCGCAGGTTTTCATGTCAATGCTGCATCCGGTGGGGCGGTCAATTTGAAGTGCGAGCACCTTGTTTCTCCCATAGGTGTGGATGAAAAGCACCCAAGGCTTTCATGGCAAATAAACGATAGCAGGCAAGGTGCGCTTCAAAGCGCTTATACAGTGTTGTTGTCAACAGATTCAGTACAACTTGCTTCGGGCAAAAACCTGGCATGGAACTCCGGTAAAGTTAAATCTTCAGCTATTTTAATAGCTTACCATGGGTCCGCACTACAACCATTTACACGTTACTATTGGAAAGTGCGTACCTGGGACAAAAACGGTGCTTTGCAGAATGATAGTAAGATCACTTTTTTTGAGACGGGTATGATGGGAATAAACAACTGGACAGGCAGTTGGATAAGCGATGGTGGCAGTATTAATACACTTAAAGCGCCATATTTCCGTAAAACGTTTAACGCAATAAAAAAAGTACATTCGGCACGGGCATATATAGCTGTTGGCGGTTTGTATGAGCTTTACATTAATGGCGAAAAAATTGGCAATCATCGCCTTGACCCAATGTATACCCGTTTTGACAGGAGGAACCTTTACGTAACTTACGATGTTACCAAACAGCTTCAGGATGGTAAAAACGCGATTGGGGTAATACTTGGTAATGGTTGGTATAATCATCAGTCGCTTGCGGTTTGGAATTTCGACCGAGCACCCTGGCGTCAACGGCCAACCTTTTGCCTCGACTTAAAAATAACTTATGAGGATGGCACTACACAAACCATATTTACCGATGAAAGCTGGAAAACGCACAGTGGCCCTATCGTGTTCAATAGCATTTATACCGGCGAACATTATGACAGCCGCCAGGAAATACCCGGATGGAACACCGTAAATTTTGACGATAGCAAGTGGCTTGAAACTTCTTATCGCGCAGCACCTTCTAAAAATATCGTAAGCCAGGTAATGGTCCCAATCAGGAATGTAGAGGAGATAGTGACAAAGTCAATAATGAAATTCAGCGATACTAATTATGTAGTTGATTTTGGCCGTAATTTTTCAGGCGTTAGCCGTTTAAAACTGCGGGGAGACAGTGGTACTGTAGTGCGTATTGCCCATGGCGAAAGGCTTTACAAAGATGCCGTAAAGAAAGGGCATGTAGATCTTTCAAACATTGATGTTTACTACCGCCCTAAAGATAATACCGACCCATATCAAACAGATATAGTAACGCTTAATGGCAAAGGCACCGTTGATTTTATGCCTCGATTTAATTATAAAGGTTTTCAATACGTTGAGGTGCATAGCAATAAGCCGATACAACTACAAAAAGAAGATGTGACCGCCTACTTTATGCATAGTGATGTGGAGCCGGCCGGGCGCTTAAGTTCGTCTAACCCGCTTATTGATAAGCTTTGGGCGGCTACTAATGCCTCGTACCTCTCAAACTTGTTTGGTTACCCAACAGATTGCCCGCAACGCGAAAAGAATGGCTGGACAGGTGACGGACATTTTGCTGTGGAAACCGGCTTGTTTAACTTTGATGGCATTTCGGTTTATGAAAAATGGCTCGGCGATCATCGTGATGAGCAGCAGCCCAACGGTGTGCTGCCTGATATTATCCCCACAGGCGGCTGGGGATATGGTACTGCCAACGGTACCGACTGGACCAGCACCATTGCCATCATTCCATGGAACCTGTACCTGTTTTACGGTGACAGCAAACCGCTGGCTGATAATTACAACAACATCAAAGCTTATGTTAATTATGTAAACAAAATCAGCCCGACCGGCTTAACCACTTTTGGCAGGGGCGACTGGGTGCCAGTAAAATCATCTTCATCTTTAGAGTATACGTCATCTATCTATTTTTATGTAGATGCAACCATATTATCAAAAGCTGCAGCCCTGTTAGGCAATATCAAAGATCAACAATATTATAGTCAGCTTGCGGCCAGGATCAGGAAAGCTATTAACGATAAGTATTTCGATAAAACCAGTTGTACTTATGGAAGTGGCGTACAAACTGAGCTGAGCATGGCCCTGCAATGGAATGTAGTGCCTGATGAGTATCGCACTAAACTGGCCGAAAATCTTGCGAAAAGAGTAGCAAAAGATCGCATGCATATAGATGTTGGTGTATTGGGCGCAAAAGCCATTCTTAATGCCTTAAGTGCTAATGGACAAGCGGAAACCGCTTACAAATTAGCCTCGCAGGATACTTACCCGTCATGGGGGTGGTGGATAGTGAACGGTGCTACCACATTGTACGAAAACTGGGATATCAATGCTTCAAGAGACATCTCCTTAAACCACATGATGTTTGGCGAAATAGGAGGATGGTTCTTTAAAGGCCTGGGCGGTATCAATGTAGATGAAAAGCATCCGGGCTTTAAAAATATATTGCTAAAACCAAATTTTGTAGCAGGCTTAAATTACTTTACAGTTAGCCATAACGGGCCATACGGTAATATTATATCATCATGGAAAAGAGAAGGGAAAAATGTTGTGTACGATGTGACAGTACCGGCTAATTCATCAGCGGATATCACATTTCCTGACGCTGATAATTCAAAGGTAAATTTAAATGGGGCAACTATTAATAGTAAACTGCCTTATCACGTTGTTGCGGGTGTATACCGCTTTAATGTGCAGTACTAATTCTGTTATATAATATATAGTAGTGTTTTATAAGCCACATAAGTTAGTATTGATGTGGCTTATAAGACAGTTAAATAGACTGTATATACCCGCTGATTGCGGCACCTATTTTTTCAACCAGCTCATCTTCCAGGCTGCCATCCTGCTGCTCCCAGCATTCCGGCGCATCACATGTTTTTGTCAATGTGCATAAATGTTCGTTGCCGCTTACTATAATGTAATTGTCGTTACAGGGTACAACCAGCAAATTACTGTAATCGCCTGTCTCGTAAAGGTCTAATTCTATATGAAAGGCCTCTTGCAGTGTTGTATGTTCTGAAAATTCAAAGTCGTCTTCTTCAGTCATTTCTCAGGTTTTAACTTATAAAGTTTGCTATGGTAGCGAAAATTATTAAGCTAACAATGCAATGTTTTATATAGTTTTTCTTAAAAGTTAAATTTATTAAACATTGGTGGCATTTATTTGTTGAAAAATAATACTGCCGATATTTTACAATTACCTACCGGTACAGAACGCAAACTGATTGTTTAACCATAAGTATTGAATCACTGTTATGTTAGCTATGGATTATAGGGGCCCTTACAGGGTCAGAACGGTACAAAAACCAATGCCCGAAATATTGCACCCCGAGGATGCAATCGTGCGGGTGATACGTACCTGCATTTGTGGATCAGATCTTCATTTATACCACGGAATGGTACCTGACACGCGGGTAGGATCAACCTTCGGTCATGAATTTACTGGCATTGTTGAAGAAGTTGGCCCAATGGTAAGAAACCTCAAGGTAGGGGATCAAGTACTGGTACCTTTTAATATTGCCTGCGGAAAATGTAATTTCTGCAAACAGGGTTTGTATGGCAACTGCCATGAATCTAATCCAATGGCAACTGCAGTAGGCGGTATTTTCGGATACTCGCATACGGCGGGCGGGTTTGACGGAGGGCAAGCCGAATATGTCCGTGTGCCTTATGCCGATGTTGGCCCTACAGTTATCCCTGCGGATATGGACCCTGATGATGCTGTTTTACTGACCGACGTTGTGCCAACCGGCTATCAGGCAGCAGAAATGGGCGGCATAAAACAAGGCGATACTGTGGTTGTTTTTGGTGCCGGGCCTATAGGGATAATGGCAGCGCGTTGCGCCTGGTTTTTCGGTCCGTCACGCGTAATCGTTATCGACCATATTGATTACCGGTTGGAGTTTGCGAAGAACTATGCAAAATGCGAAGTATATAATTTTAAATCTCTGGAAGACCCGGTAGTATTTCTTAAAAAAACAACCGACTGGTATGGCGCCGATGTTTGTATAGATTGTGTAGGTTGCGAGGCTGAGGGAAACACGCTGCAAACCTTTAGCGGCAGGGTAGCCTTAGCCCAGGCCGGTGCAGCTACCGCCCTGCAATGGGCCATAAATTCGGTGAAAAAGGGCGGTATTGTATCTGTTGTAGGCGTTTACGGGCCTCCATTCAATTTAGTACCTATCGGTAATATTTTAAATAAGGGCATTACACTACGGGCCAACCAGGCGTCAGTTAAACGTTTGCTGCCTAAGCTGATAGATCATGTACAAGCAGGAAGGCTTAAGCCAAGCGAACTGATAACACACCGTATACCGTTAGAAGAGATCTCTGATGCTTATAATATTTTTTCATCAAAGCTTGATAATTGTATAAAAACGGTATTAATTCCATCACAAAAATCTTAAGTCATGACAACTGCAGAAGAACAATATAAAAGTATACCAGGGTGGGGCATGGATGCCGACCCTGAAAATGAACCAACGTACCCTATGAAAAACTACACCGGCGACGACCATAAGCGCCTACGGTACGATCGTTCTGCGCAACAACCGGCTGAAGTAGAGATTTTAAAATCCAACGAACGGCCAACTTTATCTGCCGTATTTGGTACCTCAGTGCCGCCAAGCGGGTTGAGCGGCGCTATACGCCGTTATGCTTTTAAGCATAGCGAAGACCGGTACCGTCATTGGATACCATTGATACTGGCCGACAGGATAAATGTTTATGAAGGTATTATTGATGATATCAAGAAAGGGCATTTCCCCAACATATTAGCCGAGCGCGGCATAAAGGCGGAATGGAAGTACAATAAAGCAGGCTTACTGAAGAAAGTGCTGATAGGTACTTTTGTTACAGCTGCCGTTTTTGCTTCCTTAAGCCGGAAGCGGAAATAATATTTGATAGTTAAGCATAAAATCAATTTAGCTCGCTTTTAAAGCGGGCTTTTTTACTTTACAGACCTTGATTTTAAGGTCGCGGAAAGTTATCTTGCCTGCGTCTATTGCTTATGATGTCCGATATCAATTATTACCTATGAAAATTGTTACACTTATACTGATCATTACATGTTTTCATACTTCTTTCGCACAAACATCTGGTATCAATCAGGCTATTGATAAAAATGGCACGCAAATATGGATGCTTACTTACTTCAGGCAACGATATCCAACTCGTATCGAGATAGACCCACAAGGTAAAACAGTTGAAGTACCATTACCAAACCCAATGCTGAATGCCAGATTACACATAGCCCTGTCTACTGATGGAAGGCACTGGACTTCTTTAAATAATAACAAGCCGATATGGGATCAGCAAATGCGCGATCAGTTTATACACCGGGGCACAGACGGTCTGTGGCGTTTAATAGCTACCGGCGGCGGTGGCTCAAAAGAGGACAGGCAAAAATATGGGCCAACTTGTTTATACGCAACTTCTACAGATCTGGTACATTGGAAAGCGGAAAGCTATCTGCACCTGATGAAAGACATACGTGATGAAAATAGTAATATGGTGCGTAATATATGGGCACCCGAGTTTTACTATGATGAAGCTACCAAGGAATATACGCTTTTCTGGTCATCAACCTTTGAAGATGCTGGATGGAAAAAAAGCAGGTTGTGGTATTGTAAAACCCGCGATTGGAAAACTTTTACACCAGCTAAAGTTCTTTTTGCTCCGCCTTACTCGGTTATCGATGGTACGCTTCTTAAGCATGAAGGAACCTATTACCTGTTTCACAAAGAAGAAATGTTTGGCGCCCAGACAGGTGAGCGCAGAGCTATAAGATTAGCTACCTCCAAGAACCTGGAAGGCCCGTATAAGGTTTATGAAGGGCCACTGAACAATGGACAGATAGTGCCTGCTATTACTGAAGGCCCGAGTATTATGCCTGATCCTGTGAACCCTAAAGGGTGGTTATTGTTGTATGATTACCCTATGGCGGATAAATATGGTATCTCATCATCGCCCGACTTGATGCATTGGACTATCGAAAATAACATATCGCTGCCGCCGGATGCAAGGCATGGTAGTGTTTCGCAAATAACCAAACAAGAAGCCCAAAGCTTGTTAAAAGCTTTTCCAAATTCAATTAAATAATCATCTATCCCAAATAATCATTATCCATGTTAAAAATTAAAAGGCGCTTTTATATCTGCATAGTTGTATTAAGTTACTGTACAGCTTTATTTGGGCAGAGTAAACAGGTAACAGAACTTGCACCGGGAGTCAAAAAGATCACTGTCGGTTCAATTGATAAGTTTACCCCTTACAGCTTTTGTGATGAAAAACCGCAAACAGCGGCTATGGAAAAGTTAAAAGCTGGCAAGCTGCCATTTGATATCAACAACATAGCTGTCCAGATTACAGATAGGGGCGTTTTAGTTGATGTGCCTTTGGATGCAGATGAGCAATTGTATGGCTTTGGTTTGCAGATAGGATCTTTTAACCAGCGTGGCTTGCGCAAAAAGCCTATTGTAAATGATAATCCGTCAAATGATTTAGGTTACACTCATGGCCCCACTACATTTTACATTTCAAATAAAGGGTACGGTATATTAATAAACACAACGCGTTATACTACTTTTTACTGCGGCACCACAGAAAAAAATTTGGCAACGAACAACATTGCTAAGGCTACGGGTGGAGGTAATTCTGTAGAGGAGCTTTACAGTAATAAAAATAACGCCGAGGGCTACGTGGAAGCAGATATACCCGGTGCAAAAGGTATTGAGGTATTTGTATTTGAAGGGCCTGATATGATAAGCGTTATGCAGCGTTATAATCTTTTTTCGGGTGGTGGCGCCATGCCAGCTATATGGGGCTTAGGTGTTAAATACCGGGTTAAGGCTGATTTTAAGCAGGACCAGGTAAAGAATATCGCTAATTATTTTCGTAATAATCACATCCCGTGCGATGTGTTGGGTTTGGAGCCTAAGTGGCAAACAACTGCCTACTCCTGCTCTTATGTTTGGAATCCTGCTTACTTCCCGGCGCCAAAACGGTTGATTGACAGCATGAAGTTGCAGGGTTTTAAGTTAAACTTATGGGAGCATGCTTTTGTTAATCCGGCTTCTCCGTTGTATACACCACTCAAAAAGCGTTCTGGCGACTACCTGGTATGGGGTGGCCTGGTTCCTGATTTTGCTGATACTTCTTCCGCAAACATATTTGCCGCATATCATGATAAAACGTTTGTTAAAGAGGGCATCTCAGGCTTTAAAATGGACGAGTGTGATAATTCAAATATTTCTTTCGGCAATGCAACCTGGAGCTTTCCGGAGCATAGCCGCTTTCCGTCTGGTATTGATGGTGAGCAAATGCACCAGGTTTTCGGTTTGCTATATCAAAAAAGCATTTACAATATATATAAACATGCAAATATCAGGACTTATCTCGACGTAAGGGCCTCAAACGCATTCGCATCATCTTATCCGGCTGTTTTATATAGTGATACTTACGATCATGATGAATACATCAGGATGGTAGTTAACTCTGGTTTTTCGGGTATGTTATGGTCGCCGGAAGTGCGTGAGTCAAGCACTATTGCTGATCTTATGCGACGCAGCCAAACGGCGGTTTTGTCGGCCCAAACGCTTTATAACTCCTGGTACCTTAAAAATCCACCATGGCTGCAGATCAAAATAGACGAAAATAATAAAAATCAGCTGATGGATAACTCAAAGCAAATTGAAGCTGATGTTCGTAAACTGCTGGAGTTTAGGATGAGCCTGATACCTTACCTGTACGACGCATTTGCAGATTACCATTACAAGGGCATTCCGCCTTTCAGGGCCTTAGTAGTAGATTATCCTAATGATAAAAGAACATACAATGTGTCCAATGAGTACATGATAGGGCAAAGCATATTAGCGGCGCCACTTACCGAAAAGCAAAACGAACGCAAAGTATACCTGCCTGCCGGTAACTGGTATAATTTTAATACAGGTGAAAAGCTGGCCGGCGACAGTACTTATACCATAGCTACATCATTTACCGAGTTACCCATATTTATTAAAGAAGGTACGATATTACCACTTGCCAAACCGGTTGAACACGTGTCTGCTGATACAAAGTTTGAAATAACCTGCCGTGTTTATGGGAATGAGGCAACCGGCAGCTTATTTGAGGATGATGGCGTTACGTTTGACTATAATAAAGGCGGCTATAACACTATATCACTAAATTACAAGAGCCGGAAAGGCACTGCAAACCGTAAAGGAAAGTATAAGTTTAACAGATACTTTATAAAAAGCTGGCAAGTGATCCGTTAAAAGTTAAAGGGAATTATATATACACATCTTTTAAAGTATGTATTATTCCCTTCTGCTTTCAATGGTATAAACAAAGCTGTCTGCCTTATAGTAACCCAGGTTAAACTCTATCGGCCGGTCGCCCTGGTCGTAAACAAACCTTTTGCGAAAAAGTATAGGAGTGTTCAGGTCAACTTCAAGCTTGCCTGCAATGAATTTATCGGCCGCTTTGGCACTTATTTCTTCTTTGGAGAGGTTTGCAATAACCGAATGATCGGTTTCTAAAATCTCGTAAAGTGGGCGTTTGAAGTCCTCATCTCCGGTTAACCCAACACGCGGATGAAAGTAAGATACAAAGTATACAAAAGGGCCTTCTGCCCGGCCGCGCAGCCTTTCTAATTTTAATATTTTCTTTGATGCGCTTATTTCAAAAAAGTTGGCTATTTGTTCATCAGGGTTAACCCAACTTATATGAAGCTCAAAGTTACGGATAGGTATGCCTCGGGCATTCATTTCCTGCGAAAAACTTAGCCAGTTGTTTGATTTTGAGCTAACCTGCGCACCCGCTACTTTGGTGCCTATTCCTTTTTTCCTAATGAGTAAACCTTCATATACCAATTTGTTAAGCGCCTGCCGCAATGTAGTACGGGATATGGCCAGTTGCTTTGCGAGGTCTACTTCATTAGGCAATAGCTTGCCATTGGCATATTGGGGGTCGGTAATGATTTTACGTAAAAGCTCTTCTGCCTGTACATGTAACGGCACAGGGCTTTTATGATTGATGTATAATTTCATTGTGATAAAAATTCATACCGTTAGGGGCTCAAATATAACTGATAAAAGCTACTATGCTATAATGCCTTGCAGCCATTCATATAACCTGAACAAAAATAAAAAAATGTTTGGCTAATCATAACCATGTTTATATGTTTGAACATATTGTGATTTTTTATCTTTAAAATTAATCTGATAAACATCACTTTTATAAAAATTACTTTTTTATATAATTAATAAATAACATAAGCCCGATGAATGATATTGCAGATACAAACTGGAGAATGAGTAAACAACCTTTAATGCCCCAGAGGTTGGCTGGAAAAACGCTTAATACTTATGACTTGTATCCAACTCATAAAATCGGCTCAGGTAAAATTTATAGTGGGTACAGTACTTTGGCGTCATGGATTCATAAGCAAGGTTTTGTTGCCATTGATGGTTATGCAGGTGTATTTTGGAATGATGTTAAAAACCAACTCGCACAAGAGTTTAACAATGCAAATCTTTCTGTTAGATGGATCAGTACTGACGATTTTATCAAGTCACAAGTAGAGATTGAAAAAATTGTAGCGCCATATATTGGCACTCCTAACTCGGTATGGGGCACACGTGCTCAACTTACTTTAAGTGATTTTTACAATTTTGAAAGCATAATCTACCCTGATGACAATTATGATTTGACCATTATATTGGGTGTAGGCGCAGCCGAACTTGCACCTAAAGCACATCTCGTTTATCTTGATCTGCCTAAAAATGAATTGCAGTTAAGGATGCGCGCTGGCGTGATTAATAATTTAGGAGCCGTGTCAGCAAACAATAGTAGTGAAATGTATAAGCGCTTTTATTTCGTTGACTGGGTAGTGCTTAATAATCACAAAAAGCAAATACTTAATAATATCGAAATAATTGGTGACGCGCAATGGAAGGATACGCTTAACTGGATGCAAGGCAGTGATCTGAAAAACGCGTTACATCATATTGGAACAACCGTTTTTAGGGTAAGGCCATGGTTTGAACCAGGAGCGTGGGGCGGACAATGGATGAAACAACACATTGCAGGGCTTAACCCCGATGAAGTGAATTACGCATGGTCTTTTGAGCTGATAGTGCCTGAAAACGGAGTGGTTTTTGAAAGTGACAGTAACCTGCTTGAAGTTTCGTTCGATTTTTTGATGTTCCAGGAACGGGATGCCGTTTTGGGCGATTTTGCTGAGCGATTTGGAGATGAGTTCCCGATAAGGTTCGACTTTTTAGATACCTGGGACGGGGGGAACCTGTCTATTCAATGCCATCCTACCTTAAAATATATTCAGGAGCATTTTGGCGAAACAATAACACAGGATGAAACCTATTACATTCTTGATTGCCAGCCTGAGGCTAATGTGTACCTGGGCTTTCAGGAAAATATTGATGCTGCGGATTTTAAAAAAGTACTGGAAGATAGCCGCGATAACGGTAAGGAAATACAAATTACCGAATACGTACAATTACACCAGGCAAACAAGCATGATCTGTTCCTGATACCTAATGGCACTGTACATAGTGCCGGTGCGGGTAACCTGGTACTTGAAATAAGCGCTACGCCTTATATTTTTACCTTTAAAATGTACGATTGGCTAAGGCTTGATCTTAATGGTAAACCCCGGGCGATTAACATTGACCATGCTTTTAATAACCTCAATTTTGAGCGCAAAGGAGGCAGGGTAAACCAGGAGCTGATCTCCAAACAACAATCCATACAAAAAGGGGAGGATTGGGAGATTGTCCATGTACCTACGCATGCCGATCATTTTTATGATGTACACCGCCTGGAGTTTGATTCAGAAGTAAAGGTTGAAACAGCGGGCTCATGCCATGTATTGATGCTGGTTGAGGGCACTTCTGTAATCATACAAACTGCAAATGGCACCGAAAATACGTATCATTATGCTGAAACATTTGTAGTGCCGGCTGCAGCGCAATCATATACACTGATTAACAAGGGGGCCGGTAAAGCTAAAGTGGTTAAGGCCTTCTTGAAACCATAAAACCTGATAGAGATGATGTCATGTATTAAAAAGCTAACCTTACCTATGCTGTTGTGCTTTACGTTAGTAACAAAGGCGCAGGAGAAGCAACCGGTTGACTACGCCGACCCGCTTATAGGCAGTTCAGAGTCGCGCTGGATGTTAGGGCCCTATGCTACTATGCCATTCGGTATGGTGCAACTGGGGCCAGACAACCAGGGGAGTGTCTGGAAGTCTGGCTATGAATATACATTGAACAATGTAGGTGGCTTTAGCCATATACACTCCTGGACTATGGCCGGCTTATCCATAATGCCAACTGTAGGCGTTTTAAATACCCGCCGTGGCCCGGCTGATGGCCCTACCACGGGATGGACAACCGGATACCGTTCACGTGTCTACAAGGAAACTGAAAAGGCCAGCCCGGGTTATTATGCCGTCAAGCTGATGAATGGCGATATCACTACTGAAATTACTACAAGCACCCGCGCCGGTTTTTTCAAGTTTACATATCCACAAGAAGAGAAAGCCCATATCCTGTTAGACCTTGACGTACCATTCGAAAATACAGCCGAAGTTTTAGATGGGAAGTTTAAATGGGTAAATGATCATGAGATTGAGGGATACTCCAAACAAAAGTGGAGCTGGCAGGAATATACAGTTCATTTTGTGGTAAGGTTTGACAAACCCATTGAAGCTTTTGGTGGCTGGATAGGAGCTAAGGCTATAAAAGATGTAAAACAGATTGCCGGAAAAGGCAAAATGGGCGCTTACGCCGACTTTAAAACAAAAAAAGGTGAAGTAATTCAAATGCAGTCGGCAATATCTTTGGTAAGTATTGATCAGGCCAGGCTCAACCTGCAAACGGAGATGGACCCATACAACTGGAATTTTGAAGCAGTGCATCAAAATGCCCGTAATACATGGAATACATTACTGAGCAAAATAAAAGTGGAGGGTAGCAGTGAGGAAAACAAAAAGAAATTTTACACTAATTTATATCGTTCCTATGTAGCTCGTACTACCTGGAGTGATGTAAATGGTAAGTATATCGATCCTAACGAAAAAGAGCGGCAGGTAGATCCTAACTCGCCTGTATTAGGCTCAGATGCGTTCTGGAACACATTCTGGAACCTCAATCAGCTTTGGACGCTGGTTAATCCGGATATTGCAAGCAAATGGAGTCGTTCATTTCTTGAAATGTATAAAACCGGCGGATGGTTGCCAAAAGGCCCCGCAGGTATCGAGTACTCTGGTATAATGGAGGCCTCGCATGAAATATCACTGATTGTAAGTGCGTACCAAAAGGGCATTCGTGATTTTGATTCAAACCTGGCATTTGAAGCAATGATACATCAGCAAACCACCCCTGGCGTAAAAACACCTGAAAATGGTTTTGCAGGAAATAAATATTATCAATCTTACTTAAAGCTGGGCTATGTTCCTAACGAGGAGGGCCAGGTTTCAAATACTTTGGAATACGCTTATGATGACTGGTGCGTTGCTCAGTTTTGCAAGGCTTTGGGTAAGGCAAAGGAGTATCAAATATTTATAAAACGTGCCGACAACTATAAAAATGTATTTGATCCTGCCGTTAAATATGTCCACATGAAAAACCGTGATGGTAGCTGGGTGAAAGATTGGTCGCCTTATTGCTGTACCGCCTTTGATGGGCCGGGCTATCTGGAAGGAAACGCGTGGCAATATACTTTCTTTAACCCGCATGATGTGCAGGGTGTCATCAACAGGGTTGGTAAGGATGAATTCAACAACCGCTTAAATGAGGGGTTCGAAAAATCTGCCAGGTTCAATTTTAATGCCGATGGCGACTTGTATGATCTGGTACCTATTAACCACGGCAATCAGCCAAATATGCAGGCAGCATGGTTGTTCAATTATTCGGGTAAACCATGGTTGACACAAAAATGGACACGGGAGATCATGAGCAGGTACTATGGCTCCACACCCTATCACGGCTGGTTAGGCGACGAAGACGAAGGTCAGATGGGCGCCTGGTATGTTATGTCGGCAATGGGCCTGTTCGAAACCGATGGCGGCGCTTCTATCAAACCCTTCTATGAAATTGGCAGCCCGTTGTTTGAGAAAGTAACAATAAACCTCGACCCCCAATATTACAAGGGCAAAACGTTTACTATAGAAGCCAAAAACACGTCCGACGAGAACCAATACATCCAATCGGCAACGTTTAATGACAAGCCGCTTACAAAGCCATGGATATATCACCAGGATGTGGTAAATGGCGGTAAACTGGTGTTGCTGATGGGGCCAAAACCTAACGAAAGCTGGGGCAGCAAACAAGGAGACGCACCGCCATCCATGTCGAAACCTAAATAATTGTAAAGTTAAATTATGAGAGAAACAAAAGGTTTAAAATTAAGCACCATCACCCTTGTGGCATCCCTTGGTGGTTTCCTTTTCGGGTTTGATATTGCTGTGATATCAGGCGTACTGCCGTTGATTGAAAAGCAATTTCATCTTACCGCAGCCCAGGAAGGGTGGTTTGTAACATCAGGTCTGGTTGGCTGTATTATAGGCGTAGCCTTTTCCGGCGAATTGAGTGATAGAATGGGCAGGAAAGTACCACTGCTATTATCGGCTGTCTTATTTCTGCTCTCTGCCTTGGGTTGTGCGTTTATGCCGTCATTATTCTGGGTAATAGCAGCCCGTTTGTTAGGTGGCGTAGGCATAGGGGTCGCATCCAACGTAGTTCCCCTGTACATCTCTGAAATAGCCCCTGCAAATATCAGGGGAAGGTTGGTGACATACTATCAACTGGCAGTCACACTGGGCATATTGGTAGCCTATCTTTCCAATGCAACATTGGTGAGTTACGTAGAAACTTCAGGCGGTTCGGGTTATTTTCAAAAAGAAATATGGCGCGCTATGCTCGGACTGGGCGCAATACCTGCATTTTTGTTTTTGCTTGGTTTGTTCGCGGTGCCCGAAAGCCCCCGATGGCTTATGCAAAAAGGACGCAAATCCCAGGCGGCAAATATCAGGTCACAATTATATGGTAATGAAGAAAATCAGGGGATGGTTGAAAAAGTTGCCGATGCACCTCAAGGGTCATACAAAGAACTTTTTGCCCCCGGAATGCGCAAAGCTTTGCTCATAGGTATTTTACTACCTCTCTTTTCACAGTTTAGCGGAATTAACGCGATTATTTATTATGGTCCAAGTATCTTAAGCAATGCCGGCATATCGTTAAGTAACTCGCTGATGAGCCAGATTATATTCGGATTGGCCAATATGCTGTTTACACTGATTGCCATCTGGAAGGTGGATAGTTGGGGGCGCAGGCCTTTGTATCTTTACGGGACTGCCGGAGCGGCAATAACGTTAATAGCTACGGGCGTTTGTTTTTATACAGGCGCAACTACAAGTATATGGTTATTGATCTGCGTACTGGCTTTTTTAGCTTGTTTCGCCTTTTCAATAGGCCCGTTAAAGTTTGTTGTCGCTTCAGAAATATTTCCGAATGCAATTCGTGGGCGAGCATTAGCCATAAGCATTATGGTAATGTGGATAGCGGACGCCATAGTGGGCCAGTTAACGCCTATATTATTACACAGTATAGGCAGTTCGGGTACATTCTGGTTTTTCTCCTTTTTCTGTATCATAGCCTATTTTGTAGTTTACAAGCTACTCCCGGAAACCAAGGGCAAATCACTTGAACATATTGAAAACTACTGGAAAGAAAAAGGCATTGATGCCGGTCAGCAACAAAATGACGATCATATAATTATTCACTGATGTGTGGTAAAGCTGCCCGCTTATGTGCTTGTACACTCAAAAAAGCATTGACTTTACATGATTGTGTACTCAATTGCAACAATAGTGGATTAGCCGCTTTGAACCGTATACTTAATATTGTCCTCATAAACCAATTAAAAATTTATGAGGACAATTTTTTACGCAACTTTTCTTTGTGTAATTTTCTTTTGCTTTGGCGCACCTGATGCGTTTGCACAGCAGAGGCAGGTTACAGGCGTTGTGGCCGATCAGGCTGGTATCACCCTGCCCGGGGTAACCGTAGCCGTAAAAGGTGGCACAACCCGTGCGGTTACTGATGCAAAGGGCAATTATTCTATAGCGGTGAGCGCCCCGCAAGCTACCTTGGTTTTTACATACATAGGTATGCAAACCCGCGAGATAGCGTTAAGCGCATCGCAAACCAAATTGGATGTAACGCTTGATAACGCTACACGCGATTTGAACGACGTAGTGGTCGTAGGTTACGGTATCACAAAAAAACGTGATGTTACAGGCTCGGTAGGGCAGATAAAGGGCAGCGACCTTAACCGTACGCCTGCCGGTAACGTTGATCAGCTTTTACAGGGTAAAATTGCCGGCGTGCAGGTGATAGCACCTTCAGGCCAGCCTGGTGCCAGCGCAACTATACGTGTGCGTGGCTATGGCTCGCGCAGTGATGCCAACGCTTTAGTTGTTATTGATGGTATACCTTTAGGTGATGCGGGAGATATCAAACAGGTAAACCCGGATGATATCGAATCTATCGAAGTTTTAAAAGATGCATCTTCGGCAGCCATTTATGGTTCCAGAGGTGCTAACGGTGTCTTGCTGATCACAACACGCAAAGGTAAAAGCGGGCAGGCACGCATCTCGCTAAGTACGCTTACCACTTTATCTACCCTTGGCAATAAACTTGATCTTTTCCATGATCCGGTTGATGTAGCCATCTTAAGTAACGAATCGCGGATCAATGGGGGCGAAGCGCCGCAGTACGTAGGGCAAACAATTGGCGGTACTTACTACCCTTCTGTTGCAGAATTGCGTGGTATTGACACTAATAAACAGCCATGGCCATACAATACCGACTGGGCTAAGCTGGTTTACCGCAACCCAATTTCGCAAAGCTATACTTTAAGCGCTGATGGGGGTAACGATAAAACTATCTATTCTATATCAGGTAACTATTACAACGAGCAGGGCCTTGCCATTAAAAACGGTTATGAGAAATACATTGGCCGCGTTAACATCGAGCAAAAACTAAAGTCAAACTTAACTGCAGGAGTAAATGTAATCACAACCTGGACAAAAAATTACGGACAGGGATTATCCGTCGACCGCAATATCATATTCCCGGCTTATAATGAAGATGGCAGTTACTTTCATATTGGCAGTAATGATTATAGTAACCCATTACAGATCGCTAACGAGGTTACTAATAAAAGCAAAACGCTCGACCTGCTGACCTCGGCCTTCGTAAGCTGGGATATTATAAAGGGTTTAAACCTGCGCAGCCGCATTAGCAATGCCTATGGTGAATCTATCAGTGATAATTACCAACCCCGCGATGCGACAGGTACAGGCTACCAGTTCCAGGGTTTCGGCCAGGTAAGCAATTACAACTCAAACCACCTCATAGTTGAAAACTTTTTGACCTATGACCGCGATCTGGCCCGGGGCCATCACATCAACTTTGTGGCCGGTACAAGTTATGAGAATACAACTGTTCGTACCTCATTTATTCAAGGGCAGGGTTTTGTTAATGATATTTTAGCCAACGAAAACCTGGCAGGCGCTACTACTTACGTGGTAGGTAATAACCTTACCCGTACGGTGCTTGAGTCGTACTATGGCCGTTTTAACTACTCGTTACTCAACCGCTACCTGTTTACTTTCACCGCACGTACCGATGGTTCATCCAAATTTGGTGAAAATAACAAATACGCTTTCTTCCCAACCGGCGCGGTTGCCTGGAAGGTAAATGAGGAAGCATTTATGAAGAACATACCACAAATATCTGAACTGAAGCTGCGCGGTAGCTATGGTTTGGTAGGTAACCAGGGGATATCTCCGTACCAGTCATTATCGTTGTTAGGTAGTTATAAGTATTTTACCGATGGAGGTTTTCAAACAGGTTATGGCCCACCGTTCTTTAATGATGGTTCTAACGTAAATGGTAAAGTTTTTAACGGATTAGGTAACAAGAGCTTAAAGTGGGAAACTACCCGACAGCTGGATATAGGTTTGGATCTGGGCTTGTTTGATCAACGCTTTACAGTATCCGCAGACTATTACTTTAAGCATACAACAGATCTGCTTCGTTTGAACCAGATTGCATTATCTTCCGGATACAGTGTCATACAAATAAACGATGGTGTTATTGATAATAAAGGTTTTGAGTTAGGTGTAAACGCGCAGATTTTACAAGGCAAACTTAGTTGGAATGTTGGTGGTAACTTAAGCATTAACCGCAACAAAGTGCTAAAGATTGGCGGTGGCAACAGCATCGAGGCAGCACAAGGAGATATTGAAGCTATACGTGCACCTTTAAATTACTACATTAACGGCCAGCCGGCGCAGGTTTTTGTTGGCTACTTGTTTGATGGCATTGTTCAGGAAAACGGCGGTGTTTCGCCGGTGGATGGTACCACCCAAAAAGCAGGTGATATCAGGTACATTGCAGGCGGTCCGCTGCCGGTAGGGCAAAATGGCAAATACATTATTGGTAACCCTAATCCTAAATTTACCTATAGCTTCAATACTTCGGTTAAGTATGCCCGGTTTGATCTTTCGGCACAGTTTTATGGAGTGCAGGGTAATGATATCTTCAATTTTTCAAAGTTCACGCCAAGTGCCCAATTAAAACGCTGGACACCTGACAACCCAACTAACGAGTACCCAAGTGTAAACTCAACAAGGGTAAATTATGCCTCTGACTGGTACGTGCAGGATGGTTCGTTCCTGCGTATCCAAAACGTGAATATCGGTTACAATTTCAAGCCAAATTTTGTGAAAGGTATATCAAACTTAAGGATTTACTTTTCTGGTAACAACCTGTACACTTTTACCAAGTTCAATCCAAGTTTCGATCCGGAAGTTGGAGAGAACGGGCAGTTTGGGGGTAACTACCGCAAACCGCGCGCGTATTCACTTGGTGTAAATGTGAGTTTCTGATCTATAAAAAGACTATAACATGAAAAAGATAAAATATATAGCGCTTATTGTTGCTGCAACCTCTTTTACAGCATGTCGTAAGCAACTGGAGGAAAAGCCATACGGCTTTCTTTCAACAGCCAATTTCTATAAAACCGAAGCAGATGCAAACTCGGCTTTAATATACGCTTATTCCATTTTGCCCGACCTTGATTATTATTCACGTAACTTCATTACACTAACTGAAGCACCTACTGAGGATATTGAAATTGCTGCGGGTAAAAGTGCCGATAACGTATTGCTTGACAAACTTTCTGCAACACCTGTCAATGCAACTTTACGCCCGGGTTTTCAGTTACCTTATGTAGGGGCAAACCGTGCCAATCTTGTTATTACTTACGTGCCTCAGATCACATCAATGCCGGAAGCGGCACGCAATGAAATAGTAGGCGAGGCGTATACTTTGCGGGCATTACATTATTTTAACCTTGTACGGTTATTCGGCGCGGTACCTATGCACCTGGAACCCGTGGACGACCCGAGTAAAACCAATTTGCCAAAATCATCCATACAGGCTATTTATAACCAGATTATTGATGACCTGACAAAGGCCTCTGGTATGATGGACCAGGTACGCAGGCTTGGCCGTGTAAACCAGGTTGGCGCATGGGGTTTACTTTCAAAAGTATATTTAACGCTTGCATCAGCTAAGGCGAGCAACTCTCCAGGATATGATTTTGTGACCAATGCCGACGAGATGTATGCCAGGGCAAAAGAGTATGCAGGCAAAGTAGTGAACGAACAGACCGTTTATGGCCTTGATCCGGTTTTGGTTGATATTTATGACGTTAATAAAAAGAACGGTCCCGAGCATATCTTAGATGCTTCTGCCGACCGCACAGGCACAAACGAAGGGCTTTATTCAAAGCTGCCAAAAATGTTTATGCCCAATCTTAACTTCAAATTACCAAATGGTGTTTTTGTGCCAGGAGGCTTTAACGAGTTTTTAACCGAGCCCGCTTTATACAATAGCTTTGATAATAACGATAAGCGCAAAACAGAGCTCATTATATCGACTATTTACGACGTTGGCAGCGGAAACTCTGGTACGGGCCCTACCCAAAACCTGAGTATTACCGATTCTTATACAAGACCATTCAGCAATAAGTTTAATGATAGTGGATGGCAGGCGGGTGACCAGACAAGTTGTAGTACACCTATAATTCGCTACTCGGATATATTGCTGGTATATGCAGAAGCTTGCGGCCCAACAACAGAAGGCTATAATGCGGTAAATGCTATCAGGAAAAGAGCGGGACTTGGCAACCTGCCGCCGTCGCTATCGGTACAGCAATTCAGAGACGCTGTTTTGCAGGAACGCTCATGGGAGCTTTGTTTTGAAGGACAGCGACTGTTTGACCTTAGGCGTACGCACAATATGGAAAATATATTGGTTGATAAGTACGGTAAAACCATCACCGGCGATGCCTATTTCTTTTCTATACCACAATCTGAGGTGGATAGAAATCCCAATTTAAACGATAATAACTAAGATTTAACAATATGAAACGCATAATATATATATTCATATTTGCCGTCATTTTTCTATCGGCATGTAAAAAAGATCCCTCAGGAGGTATTAAGAGCCATGAACGTGCTATTGAAGCGGTTACTTTAGGCGAAGGCCTTGTACAGGTAGGGCCTGCTGTCGTAGACAGGGCAAACGCTAAAGTTACCGTAAGGGTTTTAATGCAGGATGGCACCAGCTTTGAAAACGTAAAACCAAACATCCAGACATCTTATAAATCAACCGTTTCACCTGCATCCGGCGAAGCCGTAAATTTTGTTGCAGGTAATAACCAGGCAACTTATACGGTAAAATCTGAAACTGGTGAAACCCGCGAGTGGACGGTTGAACTTGTACCGTTTACTGAGCCTCTGTTAGGAACGTTCTCTGTAAATGCCCTTATCGTATATGGTGGTACCGGCCCCGAATATGGTGGTGGTGGTGTAGTAAATATGGTGGATAAGCCTTGGGTATGGCCGGCTACAGGTGGCCCTGCTGCCGAGCTGGATAATACCTTAACTTTTACCTACACAGGCGTTACAGCCGAAGGTAATACAACCGGTACGGTAATGAACAATTCGGGTGCAGATGGTTTATATGCTGACTTTCAGTATATACTTAATCCGGCTACTGATGTAAATAATTTCTATCGTAAAATACCTAAAGGCCAGGGTACATGGGTGCATGATTACAATGCCAACAAGATCATCTTTACGTTTGCTGATGGCAAAACTTCCACCGCATCGTTTTTAAGTGCCGGTACGGTTGATCTGGGTAACGGTAAATCTAAAACTATTACTGATAACTCTTTTTCCTTTCAGCTGAACGGTACCGACGATTGGAATAATATCTATTCAGACTACGATAAGTTTGTTAAACGCCCAAGGGTGTACTTTATAGATGTAAAAAAACAATAAATAATTACCGCGGCCATATTGTGCCGCGGTACTAACCTTTAAAGTAAAGTATACCAAGTGTTGAAGTTAACAATTGAACAAATGAAGAAAAAATATTTTCCGCTGATAAGCTTCGCGGCGGGCTTAGTGCTATTGCTTATGGTACGATGCGGAAAGGATGGAGGCAATTCAATACCTGACAGGCCTGCTAAACCCGATGAGCAGGAAGAAGAGGTAGTAATACCTAATACGCCTTTTAAAACGCTTAGGTATTTATACGGCATAAGCGGCAAACAAACCCTGTCTGGCATACACAATCGCGAGCCAAATGCTACTCCGGCAGCATGGACTAATAAAGTGTTCAGCGTAACCGGAAAGTATCCCGCATTATGGAGTGGTGATTTTCTATTCCAGGCTGATAATATCAATAACCGCCAATTAATGATTGATGAGGCGGTTAATCAATACAAAAAAGGTGCATTAGTTAATATTATGTGGCACTCCTGCAACCCGGCTTTGGCTGAACCTTGCGGCTTTGATGAAAATGGTGTAAAAAGCAAGCTTTCTGATGCTCAATGGACAGACTTGTTGACCGACGGGACGGAAATCAATACCAAGTGGAAAAATCTTGTAGATGAAGTTTGCGTGTACCTGCAACAGTTAAAGGATAAGAATGTTGAGGTGCTGTGGCGCCCTTACCATGAGATGAACCAGGGTGCATTTTGGTGGGGTGGCAGGCCGGGAGCAAACGGCACGCGCAAGCTATATCAGCAACTGCATGATTATATGGTAAAGACAAAAGGGCTTACCAACCTGGTATGGATTTGGGATATCCAGGATTTTGGAAGCCTTGAAAGCGATGCAACAACTTATAACCCCGGTGGTGATTATTGGGATATAGCCGCGTTGGATGTATACGATGGCAGCGGCTATACAACAGCTAAATACAACACTATGCTTGCCGCGGCTAAAGGCAAACCTATTGCCATAGGAGAATGCGATAAGCTGCCAACAGCCTCGCAATTATCTGCACAACCAAAATGGACTTTCTTTATGAGCTGGTCAGAGCTTACTTTTTCGGCCAATACAGATGCGCAGGTAAAAGCGCTTTACAGTGCCTCAAACGTATTGAATTTAGATAAAATGCCTGGTTGGTAATTTGTAAAAATTAATGAAGAGCGTGTTTAATAAAATTGGTTTCCTGGTTGTATTATCGCTGTTGTGTGCAGGTATAGCCTGCGCACAACAAGGCGATATTAAATTTAAGCTGCGCAATAGCAAAGTAATGGAATTTGAAAAGGCCGAGTGGGATATCAATCTTTCGGTACCTTTTGATAACCCTTATGATCAGCAGGAGATCAGCCTGGATATGATATTAACCAGTCCGTCAGGTAAGCCGCTGGTGCTGCCTTGTTTCTTTGAAAGCGGTAATAATAACAATTCTGTATGGAAAGCACGTTTTGCTGCACAGGAAACGGGCGAGTATACTTATCATTTTTTGCTGAAGCAAAAAGGAAAGGAAACAGAAAGCAACGGTTCCGCATTTATGGCTCATCCATCTTCTAAAAGCGGCTTCCTGCATAAAAATGATCTTTGGACCTTTAAATTCGATAATGGTCAACTTTTCAGGGGTATAGGAGAAAACGTCGCATGGGAATCACGCTCATTTGAAAATGATAAATGGACGTATGATTATCTGCTGCCAACCTTATCAAAAAATGGAGCGAATTTTTTCCGTACGTGGATGTGTTACTGGAACCTGCCATTAGAGTGGAAAAACGTACGCTCTACCAAGCGTTATCAAAACACAAATGATTATTTTAATCCGGGAGCTGTTAAGCGTATGGATGAACTGGTAAAACTTACAGATTCGCTCGGCCTGTATTTTATGTTAACTTTAGACTGGCATGGCCATCTGATGAAGGACGGTGGCTGGAAAAACAGCCCCTATAATAAAGTAAATGGCGGGCCCGCAAATACACCTACTGAATTTTTTAGTTTGCCAGCATCTAAGTTAAAATGCAAGAACAAACTTAGATATGTGATAGCGCGGTGGGGATATAGCACTAATATTGCCGCCATTGAGTTTTTTAACGAGGTAGATAACGCTGTTTTTACCCAGCAGGACAGCATACTCATCCCACATAAGGATGTTACCCAATGGCACGATGATATGAGCCGTTACCTGAAAGATATCGACCCCTATCATCATTTGGTTACCACCAGTATATCGCACCGTGACATTGCCGGTATGAATTCAATAGCATATATTGATTTTAACCAGAAGCATATTTACAAGCATACGGAAAAAATCCCGGCTATTTATCCGGATTATATCCAGACTTACGGTAAGCCCTATGTAGTTGGCGAATTTGGTTACAGGTGGGAAGACGCAGACCCTAAGTATGCCAAAGAAGCTGATTTTGATTATAAACGCGGTTTGTGGTACGGTATGTTCAGCCCTACGCCTATATTGCCTATGAGCTGGTGGTGGGAGTTATTTGACGATGAGCAAATGGCCCCATATTTTAAAGGTGTAAGATATATCAGTGATATGATGCTTGATGCAGGAAAGGGGAAATTTGAACATGTAAGTATAAATGCAGGTAATTTGCATGCACAGGCTGTAAAATGTGGTGATATATACTTTGTTTATTTGCTTAATAACACTTTGAGGCCGCAGGCGGGCAATGTGGTCCTGCCAGTAGCATATAAAAGGGGTATACTTGTTAGCTCATTTGATCCGGCAACTCGTTCAACGGTTCCCGTATCTACAGTCAAAACCACAAATAGCGCGATAAATATTACAACAATCACGCTTAACCCGAAGCAGGAAAAGATATTGATTATAAAGTTACAGAAGTAATTACTTTTTACTTTGCTTATTTTATATTTGAGTAACCAGTTATAACGCTTTTCTGCATTCATCACTACCCGGCAACTGCTGTTCGGTGCAGGTTTATACTGTAAATATTTGCTTATGAAATATTTATACACATTTTTATTTTGTTTAACAATGGCTTTGCAGATTACGCCCTGTAAGGCACAGTACACCCTTCAGCAAATAGATAACAGTACGGGTTTATCTAATAGTTGCATAAATACAATTTACCAGGATTCTGATAATATCATCTGGTTTGGTAGTTGGGACGGTTTGAATTACTTTGACGGTAATACCATTCATGTATTTAATTATGAAAAGGGAAACAACAAAAACACCATAGCCAGCAATGTTATTTATCAGATAACTGGCGATAAAAGCCGTAACATCTGGATTGGCACTGTTGAAGGGCTGTCAAAATTTGATAAAAATACGGGTGATTTTATGAATTACTTTTATAACCCATCAAAAGCAAACTCCAGCGGGTTTACAGTATCAATAAATAATGAAGGCAAAGTTTATGCTGCTTGTAAAAACAGTTCAGATCTTTACAGCTATAATGCTGACGCAGATAATTTTACAAAAGTTAAGATCAAGGGGTTAAGCAATTTTATGCTTCTCAGGATGTTGTTTGACGATAAGGGAGTATTATGGCTGCTAAAAGATGAAGGTACTTTAGAAGCATTCAGATCTACTGATTATGGTTTTGAATCTGTTAAGCAGTTTCAAGCCGCTACTGATGTTGACAACGTGTTTACGGCTAATCATCAAATATTTTATACAACAAAAAACGGCCAGTTATATCGCATAGACCAGGGTTATAAAGCCCGTTTCGTAGCGCAATTACCACATGAAGTGCGTTCTATGAGTTTTTTTAAACAGCATTATGTATTTGCATGGGCATCAAAAGGTATAGGCGAGTATGACGAGCAGTTTAAGCCCGTTACCAATGTAGCTACTCAGATACCGGTTTTGCAAAATGTAAGGGTAACCTCCATTTTAAACGACGCGACAGGTTTGTTATGGGCAGGGACAGATGGGAACGGTGTTTTAAAGATCGCAAAAAAAGAAAACTATTTTGGCATTGTACAAAAGCAGCCCAACGGACAATCTTTCCATATACCTGTAAGGGCCTTTGCCCAAATTGATGGCGAATTATGGATAGGTACAAAGGGTAATGGCATAACCACCATAAAAAATTGGGGTAGTAAAAATCCTACCTTCTCCGCTATACGGTCATTTCATACCAATGTAGATCTGCTGGATAACTGCGTTTACGCTATAGAAAAGGGCAAGGATGGATTGGTTTACATCGGCTCGGACGCGCCGGGAATAACGTTATATGATCTGTATACAAAAAACTTTGTCAAATGGCAAAGTATCGGCAATAGCAACAAATATCCTGCATTTGGTTCTGTGCATTGTGTTTTATATGATACTGATGGGTCTGTTTGGCTTGGTCTTAATGAGAGCGGGCTGGTACATCTAAAGCTGCAAAGAAATGCAAACAGCGGCGTAGAGATAGCCTATTTACAACAATATCGTGCAACCGGCAATTCTAATGGGCCCGGTAATGATGTAATTTATACGCTTGCACAAGGAAGCAATAAACACCTTTGGATAGGATGCAGATATGGTGGCCTGAGCTTATTTAACAAAAGCACTGGAAAATTCAGTACCCTGAAAGCTTTTTCCTACAATGGCAGCATTTCAAACAATGATGTATTGTCGTTATATGTTGATAAGGCCAAACGGTTATGGGTTGGTACGAGTTTCGGCCTTAACTGGATAAACGAGGCAGATGCTATTAAAAGCGAAAAACCGGTTTTTAATAAGTTACATGCCGATAATGGTTTACCCAATAATACCATACATGCTATCAGCGAGGATAATGCCGGTAACATCTGGATAAGTACTAATAAAGGTTTAGCGAAGATCAATCCTAAAAGTTCAAAAATAGTTCATTATAAAGAGTCGGACGGGTTACAAAGCGATGAATTTAGCGACAATGCTGTTTGGAAGGATGATGCCGGCCTTATGTATTTTGGCGGTATTTACGGCTTTAACTACTTCCTGCCAGAAGATATCCATGTAAGTAATGAACAACCTCATCTGCTGATATCTGATATGCAATTCGCAGGTAAGGATCAGCCCGAACGCGGCCTGAAGGTTTTAACCCGTAATGGGGCAGTTTTAAGCCGTCATTACGTTTTACAGCCCCAGGAAAACTATTTTGAGCTTAATCTGCAGCCTATAACCTATACTAATTCGCAAAAATGCAGGTATGCCTATTTCTTGGAAGGCAGCGACAAAGACTGGCACTATATTGCCCGTAACGAGAAAATAATTTACAATAACCTGCCGCCGGGAAATTATACACTAAAAATAAAATGGTCTAACGGAGAGGGTGTCTGGACCCCGGGCGTAACTGCTTTTACAGTAAAAGTTAAACAGTACTGGTGGTTAACTCCATTTGCCTTCATAGTGTATGCAGCTATAGCTATAATTTGCACTTACTTGCTCATCAGGTATCGCAAGAACAAATTTTTGATGGAGCATGAGTTAAAAATGGAACACATGCTGCGCGAAAAGGATGAACACCTTCATCAGGAACAGATAAATTTTTTCACGAACATTGCTCATGAACTGCAAACACCATTAACCCTGATATTAGGGTCGCTCGAGCGTTATTTTTTCAAATCTAAAGGTAACCGGCAACAGGATAACGGTGTTGATTTTTTGTCGATTGTGAGCCAGGAAGCATCCCGGCTTCATTATCTTGTTCACCAGCTTTTAGAGTTCAGGAAAGCAGAATCGGGTCAGCTAAATAATCATTACAGTTACTTTAATGTTTCTGAGCTTTTGGCAAAGCGTGCGGATCTGTTTAATGTACTCAGAGATCAGAAAGAGCTTGATTTTTCATTGCATATCGAGCCCGGTATACAAATGTGGATGGATAAAGATAAGCTTGAAAAAATAGTATATAATTTACTGTCTAACGCTTTTAAGCATTGCGGTAAAAATGAGTACATTATTTTTTCGGCAGATACCTGTAAAGAAACCGGCCAGCTTAAAATTATAGTAGCCAACTCGGGCTGCAATTTAAGCGAGACGGAAGTGAGCCGGCTGTTCGACAGATTTTTTGTTGCCGATGGCACTCAGCAAACTAAAATAAGCTCGGGTATTGGCCTGGCCTTTACCAGGCAGTTAATGCAGCTACTTGGTGGAAGTATCACTGCAAATTGCGAAAATAACTGGATAGCCTTTAAGGTAATGCTGCCTTTAAACTATGTTCCGGCCCCTCATGAGCAAATTACGGATGTTGACAGGACTGAAGGCGCCTCATACATATTCAGTTCGCTTATTAAGGGTGCTAAAGTGGTAGCAGGCAGCTCTGTGGCTGATAACAATAAAAAATCCCTGGTAAAAAGCTTTGAACAAGATGAAAAGAAAGCTATACTGATTGTTGATGATGAGCAGTTGATAAGGTATTTACTTAAAGATATCCTGGGAGAAAATTACATTATCTATGAAGCTTCTACAGGTAAGCAAGCGCTGGAAGTGATACACCGATCCACCCCGGATCTGATCATAAGTGATATCATGATGCCGGATATGAATGGCCTTCAGCTTTGTGATCTGATAAAAAATACATCAGAAACCTGCCATATTCCATTTATACTGCTATCTGCCCGTACGGCTATACAGCAAATGACAGAAGGATACAGTTGCGGGGCTGATGCCTACATACCTAAGCCATTTCAAACAGAGTACCTGCTGGTAAGGGTGCAAAAGCTGCTTGAATATCGTGACAGGCTGCATAGAATGTTTATCAGCGGTAGCCTTGCCGCACAGCTGGATAATCGCGATATAAGCGATACCGACAAACGTTTTATTGAAAAGGTTACAAGGGTGATTGAAGACAACATAGATGCCGATCTGGATGGCGCTTTCCTGGAAGATGCCCTTAACCTTAGCAAAATTCAGCTTTATCGAAAGATAAAGACACTATCTGATATGACACCTACAGAGCTGATACGCAGCATTCGCATACAAAAGGCAGCAGGGTTATTAACCGGATCAGACCTTACCGTTTCAGAGATATTTTACCGGACAGGGTTTAACAATAAAACCTATTTTTTCAGAGAGTTTAAAAGGATATACAACTGCTCGCCCAATGAGTACAGGGCACAAAACAGGTTACCAGGTGTAAAGGTTTCATAGCGCTACTGATTGTAGATGAAAAAGCTTTTTACCATCTGTTTTTTGCTGCTGAGATATACAGGACTTGTATATGCGCAAACAGATTCTTCCAGGCTGCAAATAACTGCTTCAGGTGGTTATGAGCAGTTAAACCTAAAATGGTCAATAGCTGGAAACATCAATGGTGAAAAGCCCAATATATTATCTGAATTGCGGTGGAAAAATGTGGCCGGATCTGTGATCAACGGTTCATTGAATTGGCGGCTCTGGAAACGCGTGTATGCCATTGCAGGCTATTCGCGTGTTTTTATAAAAGCAGGTACGGTTACAGATGATGATTACAATGGCGACAACCGTACCAACCAGATTTATCATGATTTATTTAACGGAAACTTGGGGTTTGCCCGGCATTGGTTGGCCGGCGCGGGCTATTGTCTGGTTAATAAAGGCCCTTTAACCTTATGCCCTTATATAGGTTATTCCGAAAACACACAATCGCTGCATATACTTGACAGAACCGGAAATTCCCCTGATCTGAACAGCACTTATGAAACCCGCTGGAAGGGGCCTTTTATTAAAGTTTTAGCTACCTATGCTTTGTATGATAAAATACAATTCAACGGCATTATTAATTATCAGCAGTCGGTATATTCAGCCAAAGCCAACTGGAATTTTATACAAACGTTTCAACATCCGGTAAGCTACCGGCATACTGCCAATGGTTATTGGTTAACGGCAGGTTTATCATGCAGCTATATATTTAACCATCAATTGTCTTTTATGATAGGGGCAGAGCAATATTATGCGAAAACAGGCAATGGCACTGATGAACTTTTTCTGATAACGGGGCCTTCACAAAAAACACAGCTAAACAATGTTAGCCTTAACGGTTACCGTATTTTTGGAGGGTTGATTTTAAAATACTGACAGGCCCCTACGGCCCGTCAGTACTTATTCATGCAGATTTATTTAAAAAGTAGTCATGTTATACATTTCTATTTGCTGGCCGGTTGGGGTTGAACCTCCATACCAGTGATTGGTACCAACAAAGTAGTAGTATTTATTAAAGTAACTGCCGCTGTTATTGGTAAGGGTACATTTGTAAGCGCCATCAACATAAAAATCTACCATGTGTGTATTATCAGAGCGGGCCTGGCATTTAAAGGTATGATACCCATTGTCATTGTGTGAGATAAGCGCCGTGATGTACTGGCCGCCGCCTTGCAAATAGGCTTTTAAATCATTGTTTTCAAGAGTTTTAACGAATCCCATTTCGTTACCGTTCCATTGGCTTACGTTATCGCAAACAAATACCGCTTCCTCACTTGCTCCGCTGTTTGCATTACTGCCGCCCTTAAAACAACCATTAAACTGCATACCTGTTGCATTCTGCCCTGTTTTTTGTTGGGCTGCATCAATGTCAGTACTGCAATTACCTACCGGTATACATATCCCGTTTGTACCCGAGATATTGTATGGGCTTCCATTACATGTTTTCCATAAGTTAAAAGCACTTTGTGGTAAAGCGGCACGTGCTGTTGTTTTGCTGTCAACGGCATCAGTCTTTTCCACTTTGTTTGTGTCTTTAGCACAGCCAAAGCCTAAAGCCAACAGCATAATGCCGCCGGCAATCAGTTGATAAGTTTTTTTCATTATGAGATATAATTTGGTTTATAATTGGCCAAAACTATCTGCAACATACTTACCATCAGTCCACTAAAATTGCTTTTTAGTACACTTTTGCTATTCAGGGTTTATTTTGTATTGAACCATTGCTTATTTGTTAAATGCAGGGTTGTTCTAAAACCTGTAGTTTAATGAAAAGTAATGAATAGAACCCTCTGTAGAAAAGCCTTGAGAAAATTGGATAGAGATGAGCTCGGCCGGGTTGATATAAATACCACCACCATAACCATCGTGCCATTTGGATGACGACTCATCTGGCACCCATACACGGCCAACATCATTAAAGCCCGTTATGCCTATCGATCCAGGAAATAAGTAAGAGTTAAAGTCCAGTACTTTTAAACGAAATTCAAGCCCATTATAAAGCATGGTTTTACCGGTAAAGCGCCAGGTATGATAACCCCGTAGGGTTTGTATACCCCCAAGTTTTAATTGCTGGTAATAATCTGCATTGCCTATGGTAGTGCCAAGGCCTGTACGGTTGGCAATAATAAGCGTAGAGTCGCCTCCGGGATTCAAGTAAAAGTTAAATTCGGTAAAAAACTGTCCAAAGCGCCTGTGGCCTTCATTAAGGTTTTGCAAGCCAATGAAATTAGTTGTCCAGTAAATGCCCCTGGTAGGCCGTTCGCTGTTGCGTGTATCGAATTCGGTACCCGCTACAATACCGGTCGAAAACTGATTTGAAAACACCTTTTGAGAGGGGTTTTGCACGTTGTAAGTACCTAAAAACTTAAATTTATTATTATCTGCAGAACTGGTATAAAACTGCCCCGTTAAACCACCGTTTACAGTAAACTTACCATACCTGTGTGATAACCTGATATCGGCGTTTATCAGATCATACCTATTACGATAATATTCCATTGATTTTACGTTGTCATCATCATCGTCTTCTTCATCAGGGTCTCGGTACTGGTTTCTAAGGAAAGGAGTTTCATTGCCAACACCAAAAAAATTGTTTACACTATTTGGCCCGCGCGATTTAGCGTTGATAATTAAGTTATTATTGCCAATAGCTTTTGTAAAAACACCCTTATAACTTATTTCGAATGAATGGCGTGCCAATGAATAATCAACTAAAAATTCATTACGAGAGGCATACGGCTCTTTTCTGAAACCATGTTTTGTTATGGCAAAACCGCCAACAATCGAAATACCATAATCATTGTTGTACTGAGCAAGTATTATTGGTTCAAAACGATCAAACTGATAGCTGTCTTTTTCGTACTTATTTACGCTTGTATCTTTAGATAACCTCAGGGTTGCACTTGACCTGGAAGGCAGAATGTTTTTTTTGTCCGATCGGTCGTAAATGAATAATTTGCCCTTGTTATTTACGCTGTCACTTACAATAAATGTATCCGTATCCGAGCCGCCTATCATGCGTACTTTTATTGGCGAATGGCCCGCGCCCGTGACTTTAAATACATCCTTGCCATCAAAGCCATAAAGCCTGACTTCTTTGGTAACCTGCGGATCAAATACACGCTGATAGATAACCTTTGCTAACTCGTTGTCTCTGTTTATCTTATATACAGTTAACTCAAGTGTACCGCCGGATGCTTCATTGATAGAAAAATGCTCTTTTTTATCAGACATGGGTATCTCAACTATCTGCGAAAGAAACCTGTAATACTCAATACCCTGTTGCATCATGTTGTCCCGACGGGCTTTCATGGTGCTGATGAGTTGCGGGGCTGATAGTTTATAAATTTCAGGAGGCAGCCTTTCAAAAGCGTTTTCTATAACAGCATCAGTAAGGTGCGCCTTAACATAGCTTAGTTGTTCTTTCCAGTCGTTCTCACCTAATGGAACTAAAAAGTAGCGGTCAAAGTACTGCCCGTTCAGGTTCCATGATTTGATGTCCCTTATCTTATCATGATAAGGCTGAAATTTTGATTTTAACCACTGGTGTGATACTATCCACGGGAATACGCCTGATGTTTTATAATAAACCTGGTCACGATCCCTCGGTATGGGTGTATACAATTTGCCCTTTCCTGCTGTGTCCTTGTCCCATCGCCATTGGTCGTCGTGCCTGTCCCAGTCGCCCAATATCATATCCAGCAAACGAGCTCTTAAAACAAGTTTTGCGTTGTACCTGGTATCGTTGTCGTCTTTTAATTCCTTTTGCACTTTTTTGGTGTTATCAGTATCCTCAGATTCAAGCGGTTCACGCTCCTCAAAAAGAAATACTTTATTGGCAAAATCTTTACGATATTTTCCAAGCGCCGGGTCATCAGGCACATATACAATCTGCGGGTTGGCATGTTTAATGTCTAACGCATCAGCTAAAGGCGGTACAGTTAAAGCAGCAAAAGGATTAGCCGTAGAAACCTGGTCCTGTAAAATATCTCTTGCAACTGAATGCCGCAAATTGGGAGGTAATACTCTTTCAGCAAATTTTTGTACGGTTCTCAGCACCCATTCATGCCCTTGTTTATCTTTAAGCCTTAACGACTTTGTTTGCATACCACCGCCTTGCTGTTCTATGGTTAAGCCGCCTTTCTCCTTACTTAAGTGAAACACCTTTAGCTTTACCGGTACAGCCCAAAGCTTACGATAATTTTCACCAAGCAGTATACGATGTAATTTGCTTACTTTATCATACTCGGGTGCAACTGCAACAGTTACGCTATCATTAATACTTTTTTGTGCAAAACTTTGCTGACCGGTAAATAACAGATATATACATAGGGTAAGGGTTATATATTTCATCAAAAAAAGCCAGGTTATGTTTTGCAAAAATATAGCAATGTTTTGTTAATGTTTGCAATTAAAAATCTGTAGAATAAGTTATGATGCGTTCAAACCCTAATTTATTGTTGAAATTAAATTTCTTATAAATTAAGAATAATAGCTTAGCAATAAGTTATCAGCTTTTACGTTTATTCCAGGTAAAAAAAGTAGTTATTACCCTTTGCTATTTCTTTAATGAAATTTAAACTGTTTTTAACGGTGCTGATCTTTTCAGTATCGCAAACCATTGCCCAAAATTTTGATACTAAATTATTAGCTAAGATCAATCCGAACTCGGGCGAGAGTAAAACATGGGGATTCATTACAAACAATGCCATACCGGTTTCTGTAGCCACGCCTTTTGTAATGCTGGGCGTTAGTTTGATAAATAAGGATGAGCAACTTAAACGTAATGCTATTAATACCGGGGTGGCGTTATTAGCCAATGGTTTAATAACCAGTGGCATAAAAAATACTATACAACGCCAGCGACCATTTTTAGCAAATAAGGATATTATATTTTTACAAGGCCATACCTCAGGTTACTCATTTCCTTCAGGTCATACTTCTACCGCTTTTGCAACCGCTACTTCACTTAGTTTATCTTTTCCTAAATGGTATGTAATAGCACCCAGTTACACATTTGCCGCCGCTACAGCTTATTCAAGAATGTATAGGGGCGCGCACTATCCTGGTGATGTATTAGGAGGGATAATTGTGGGAACCGGCAGCGCCTTTCTTACCTGGAAATTACAAAAGCTGATGTACCGCCATAACAAGGTATATGACAAGGCTTTTGTAACCAATGATTAAGAGTCACAATTAACGCCTACTCTGATTGCTTTAAGGCCTTTTAATCCCTGCAGGTCTTCAAGTTCAAGATATTCAAGATCATTATTCAAAAGATTTTGCTGCTGCAACTGTTTAATATAACTCTCGTACTCTTGTACATCCTCAGACGAAAAATAAACCATGGCTATTTTACCGGGTTGTGTTAAACGATGGTTAGTGTTTTTTACCAAAACCTTGTCAATCCGTTTTTTTATTACCTCATACCTGATGTTGTAAGCCCCTTCTACGTCAAAACGCCGTTCATCATTCCGAAATGTGATATCAATGGTGTTGTTATTGATAAATATAAGCTGAGTTGTTTGCAAGTCTATCGGTAATTTTGCCCTTAAACGCTGGTTAAGGCGGGCTATATCTGCCATAGTTTTAAGCTGCCATAATTTCACTTTGCCAAGCATACCTGTATTGAATGGCAATTTCGGTGCAATAGATTGACCTATGTAAATGTTGTATTCTATACCATCCGAACGGAATTTATCAAAATAGGCAGGATAAATTTTTTGCAACTGGTGTTTTGAGTTCTCAAGATAATTGCTGATGGCGATGTTAATGGTTTGCATTGATGTTTCCAGCTTTTGTCTGTTACGATAGCCGGGGCCATCACAATCGGCATTTATTAAAGCGATGCTCTTTTTAACCTGTTTACTTGAAGTACGTACGGCCCTGAGAAAGGGAAGCATATTTTTTTTCAGAAAACGTGTGATTTTAATCTCATCGGTTGTACTTAATGTTTGGCTGGTTTGCTTTAAAAAAACACTTAATTTTGATTGAATTTGTTTAAAACGCACAGAGCTATAATTAACATTAAGGGTTTCAAGTGTAGTTTTTAAGTATTTGAGGATAAACTGGAAATCCTGTTGCACAGCAATATTACGGGCAACGGTGGAGTTTCTGATATCAATTGCCCCAAACAAAGGGTAAACATCTTTAAAACACACCGTTTCCATACGGCGGTGATTGTTAGCCTTTTCAGCGATTAAATAATTAAATCCGGCCTCGTAAAACTTCCATGATACTGGTGCCTGCAATGCTGTAAAATTTTCAAGTACTATCTGGTCAATCGAAATGTTGTAGTTGTCAATACTATTTTTTACCATTTGGGCCAACAACGGCAACGCATTCTCTAATTTTAATAGCAAATTTTTAGTTAACACATTTCTCTTATAAGAGAAAACCTCTAATACACCAACTATTTGTGAGTTATAAAATAAAGGAATTGCAGCAAATGATTTAGTGTTGCTGAGTGATAAAGCATTTAAAAAGGCCTCGTTATCCTCAGAAACATCAACTGGTGCATAAAAAGTTTTTTTCAGGTGGCTGATACGAGTCAGAATAGAATTATAAACGCTTTCAGGATCCGGATTATTTTTAGCTGTTTGCATAACAATGCTTTGGCTATACAGGCCTAAATCAAATGCTTTGGGATTATTATTGATCCTGAAAAATGGAAGTACGCCAAATTCAATATCATTAGTGCCAACAATTTCTTTCAGGAGTTTGAAGGACTCCGTAAACGCAATTACCTCATCCGCATTTTCTTCTATCAGGATGTTCTTTAATCCGTCAATGGCGTAACGCATCGTGGCATCTGTTAATGTAATTACCGAAAAGCCTTTTAATTTGAATTTATTTAGAGGTAGGATAGAGGCAAGGGTATCAATTCCGTTATGTTCTTGCAGGTAAACGTCTATAAAGTCCGAACTGAGTTTTGGCAGATCGCCCTCAACTTCTACATCTATAAAGGTTGTATCAACATTGATCTGGTAATAACGGGTTATTTGATGCTGAGGATCAGTATGAGCATGAAATATCTCATTATCTAACACGCCGGGTAAATTATAAAGCTTTTTAAGTATTAGCCTATATGCATAACCGTAGTATTTTCTGAGCAATTGTTCTTTTTCATTTTCAGTATCTTCAGCGTTGGTCGATTTTTTTTGCTGTACAAACTCATAAAACGGATCTGTGCTGTATATTACATCATAGGGTATGGGCGTACTTAGCGCCCAGAAAAAAGGCCTGTTATCTAAAATTGCAGGAGAGAGGGTAGCATAAATAACCTCTAATAATTCTGCATATTGTTCAGCATCAGTAACTTTTATTGTATCTTGAGTTTTTTTATCTCCCCAAAATTTATCCAGGATATGTTGATAAAGTTTAGCTTTTATACCAACTTCTGCATGTTGTTTTTTGAGTATCATTTTAAAGAACGGCCCGAAAGACAACTCTTGCTTTATGAACGATGGCGAAAAATTACTTGTGTTGAGCTGGAATAAACTTGTTTGCATTTAAGAATTATTTGCAATTTATCTGCCATTATTTACCGATGCTTTGTTATAAACAAACTTCAAAATATTTGCGTTGCTTAATTCATCCCCTTCGTTAGAAATGTACATGTTTCCATCCTTGTCAAAAGCTATTCCCTCAGGTTGCAAAAATCTGGCACCTTTAAGTTTATAAGTATCTTTAACATTCCATTTTTCATCGGTTATAACCAACATATTATTACTTGCCGAAATAATATACCATTGTTTATCAACCGGGTTCTTGGCCAATCCGGATGGCCGGAAAGTATCTGACTTTTTATCTGTACCAGTAAGCGGGGTTTTAGCGTTGATAGTAAAGCTGCCGGTTTGTTTAAGGCTGTCTGCAACGGTTTGTAAAATATAGCCACCAATCAGTTCTTGTTTGTTTTTGCCACCACAGTTTTTACAAAGCACATAAATTTTACCCGATTGATTGTCGGCGTACATGCCTTCATATTCTGCTTTAGGTAAAATGTGCTTACTCTCTGTAACATTATCAGGTTTGTCCCGGTTTACTTCATTTAAACTAAAGCTAAATATTGTACCGTTACTTTTCAAAGCATATATACGATTATTTAACAATGTAATATCTTCATAATCGCCTTGCTTGGCAAAATGCGTGTATTTTACTTCGTTGTCTCCAAGGCGCGAATAATATACCCTTCCGTCTTCATCCTCAATACCATACACCGTATCGGGTTGACCATTGTTAAATGCAATTCCGGATATTTCGAGCAAGTCCTCATGCATTCTAAAGCGCTGTGGCTTGGTAAGGTCATATCCCGCAGGGCTTTTGAAAGGCGTGTTTTTTTGTGATTGTGTGCAAGCCGTAATTAATAAGAACAGAAATAAAGTAAATACGTTTAATTTTAACAAAGCAGACATCGGTTTGATTAAGTGAACAATTATATAACCTGCTTATAATTGTTAATGTTTGATGTTGAGTATGGATGTGATCAAAAAAGCGAAAACAGATATAATCAAACCAAACATGAAAATATTGTAAGAGTAACGCAGTAAACGGTATTTTTTCCCTAAAACAACACCTTGCGAATAAATATCGGTTATTAAACTACCGTATAAAAATTCACGGTCTTCCATCACTTTCATCATACCTGCTTTGTAATTATCAAGGCTCATGCTGTAAAAGTTACCAAAAAACAACAGATTCACCTTCTTTTCGTCAACATCTCTTTGCGTATATGTACCGTCTGGGATAGATGGACGGGTAGCTAAAATTGCAAATACCATGGCGGCCAGGCTTATTATAATAATGATCAGGGTAGGTATAACAAAGTAAGGATAATCCTCCAGCCTTCTTAATAATAAACTAATGATGGCTGACAGAATAATTGAGTTTACAGTTATCATGATATTGGCTTTATTATCTGCCAGATCACTTAAACGCTGATGGTTGGTTGAGCTAACCCTGAACATGGTTTCTATGCCTTTGTCCGGCCGTTCTTTCTTTTTCATGCCTGAAGCTTCGGTACCTTTACTATTCAGCAATGGTGCTTCTTTAGCCTCTTCCTTTGCCTTTTTGGGGTTTTTTAATTGCCAGTCGGTTTCTTTTTTTATAAGGTAGAGCAGGTTTTTTTGCTTTTCGTTATCCAGTAGTAAACGGCAATAATCGGTATAATAGTGATGCTGCTCCATTAACTGAATGGTTTTTACCCTCCACTGATGATTGCTGATATCTTTACCTGTAATGCCTTCAACCTCTTTATGCATAGCTTTGGTTTTCTTAATAAAATCAGGTATTCCCAAATGAAAAAGGTCGGCATCGCATATGATCTGTTCTAACAATCCTGATGGATTTTGAGGCATTTGTGTAGCCATTATACACTTAGTAACCTGATCAATAATATTTATATCTATTTGTATGGATTTCAGATATTCCTGAGCCAGCTCGGCGCTATGCTGCTCATGTGCTGAAAGGCTTTTCAAATAGCCGGTATCATGAAACCAGGCAGCAGCCATTACAGTAAAATAATCAGTATTATTGAGCTGATAATGGTTGGCAATTTGAGCACAACAGTTTACAACATCTTCTGTATGCTGCTGATTATGATAAACAAATCTTTGATCAGAGTGCGTTTTAAAATAAATCAAAACATGCTGCTTTACCTGCTCTAATTGGCTTTGATAATTCATTTGTGTGATATTGATTAGTTTGATAAACGTTATAGCGTATAAATGTTTTATCAAAACATGAAGCGCGAGCTTTATTAATTGTCAGATCTTATCAAGCTTAAAATAACCTAAATGAATTTCGTCCTGAAGCTTATCTGCACCCGGGATCACTTGTATATGGTATTTAGCCTTATGATGCCTGGCAAGTATTTCTTCTACCCGATAAATTTCATCTACATCTATACCATATTTTTCATCAATATGTGAGTTGGCGCCTTTTACAGTTTTGATGGTGCTGTTTTTAAAAAAGATTGTCTTTTTTGCATCTTGTACTGCCGAGATACGGTCGGGTTGAACAGTTAGCATGATATAATGTTGTTCTTCCAGCTTATCAGGCTGATAGCCACCTAAGTTAATGAAAAAAAGCTTTGGACCAGCTTCATCTGTCTTTTCATCTTTCGGTACCACCTTTATACTGTATCCGTCTACATTATTGATCTCCCGCCATCCGTCGATATGAAGGCTTGTGCCCGCTTCAGGCCAAAAGGCTTTTATTTCCGGGACAAGTTCTTTTAATGATCCGGCAATACCAAAAAAGTAATCATGCTGTTCTACATTTCGGTTAGGTGCTTTTGAGCCTAAAAGCAACATATATAATTTAGGTTCAGTTGCTGATTGCTGGTTCATCTTTAATAATACTTTCAATGATCTTTTTTGACGCCGCTTCACAAAAATCCAATCCAGAATAATCAGGATTATAACCACCAATATACGGTACAGCCATTATATAAACCCTTTCGTTATATGCGCCATATTCATCAACAGTTTGAAAATTATCGTTTATAACAACACCCGGTACGTTAAGATAATAGTTTCCTTTGCCATCGGTTTCCACTTTGTTGTTTCCGCTGTTCATGGCCGCTAAACCCGTATCAGCATTTCTAAATTTTAAACGGGCGGGTGTAATAGTATGTTTGTTTATAAGCCCTTCATAGGGGAAATCTTCATAATTTAAATGCGGTTGCCCAACGCAATCTACATATGTATTATAATAGATCGTTTGCTGTTTTTTGTTTTCATCTATATAGTGATAAATAGCGCCGCCGGTGTTTACTGGTTCTACATAACTATCATCATCTACAGTAATCAATTCAAGCAAACCGGCTTTATGCAGTGCAAGCATTTCTTCGACAGAACTTTGAGGTACGAATGCTATAACTACTGATATGAGCGGCATAAGTGTTTTTTGCAGTCGCATCATATCTTCGGCAGAAAGATATTTAGCAGGATAATTCATAGCAAAACTTAATATGGCCAACATTTCCTTCCAGTAAACAGATCTGCGCTGTTCGATAGATTGTGCCGCCTCGTCATACTCCATTTTCAGAAGATCAAAGGGGTCAATACTTTCCCTAAGCTGCATCATACTGTCTACAAACTGTTCTATACTTAGTAGTTTTATTTTTTCATAAAACTCAGGGCGTTTGAGTTTAAAGGCCGCTTTAAAATCTCGGTCAAATACATAATCCAGTGATAAAAAACCATCGTTCTGTTCCCGATGCTGTTGTATTTCATCTGGTGTAAGAGTTTCGTTCTTGGATAGATGTGGGTCTTCAAGATGAAACCTTACTGCAGGTAATAGTCCGTTACGCGAGTGCATGATCAGCTTAAAACCGGTACTTGTATCCTTTAGATGATAAGTTAAAATACCGTTCTCGTCTTTAGTATAATCTCCGTTATAGCGTGATAAGGTACGTAAAGCATCAATGGCCGTAAGCGACGATCCTTTGATGGCTACAGGTGTGTTACATTCAAATGCCAGCTTAGAAGGAGGGTAGGGCGAATCAAAAAATCCTTTTATTTTGCCCTCATTGGCTTTAGGCCAGTTATGCCCGCTACAAATAATTATTGCATCAAAATTATATCTTTCTGTACCGTTTACCTCAACAGTCACCAACTGCTGATCCTGTACATCAATAATGTCTGTTACTTCGCTGTTGTAATTCACATTAAATTGCATGCCGGCGGCCGAAGCTTGCGCTTGCAGCAGTTTGAATTGATGTGACAGGTACTGGCCGAAAAGCAGCCTTGGCAGTACCTTGTATTCATTAAAATCATTCTTATCGATGTGATACTTATCAAGGGTATCTTTATGTACCGTTTTAATCCAATCTACTATTGTGGTAACAAGCAAAGGTATCTCATTGCTTGATACGTTAGTAACATGCTCGTCATTTGCACCATCCGTAGAATAGGGCATGCCGGCACCAACCTGGTTGTTCTTTTCGAAAATTTGTATTGAAACGTTCTTGTTGCCGGTATCTACAAAACGTTTAAACATAAAAAGAGCACTTGGCCCTCCGCCTATGATAGCGATACGGGAAATATTTTTCAAGTTACTTTAAGTATAAATTCTCCATAATAATTAAATTAGTTATAAATTGTTTTGACAGTTGCTATGGCAAAAATTAAAACCACCCAAACCGCTGAAAATGTAAGCGATTTCTTAAACAACATTGAAGACAAAAACAAACGCTCTGACGCGCTTGCACTTGTAGATTTAATGCAAGAAGAAACAGGGTTTAAACCCAGGATGTGGGGGCCTTCAATTATAGGGTTTGGCAGCTACCATTACAAATATGCAAGCGGACATGAAGGTGAGGCACCGTTAACAGGTTTCTCACCACGGGCGAAAGAATTTTCCTTATACCTTTCACGAAATTTTAAGGATAAAGAAGTATTACTTAAAAACCTTGGTAAATACAGGGCGGCAGTGGCTTGTATTTATATAAAGCACTTGAGCGATATAAATCAACAAGTGCTCAGACAAATGATAAGAGCATCTGTAGCCGATATTAAAGCTACATATCCCGAAAATTAAATCCTTATACTTTGTTGTTAAAGCACGCTTGTAATCTTTAAATATACATTCAATAAAAATTAATGCTTTGCAAATGAATTTGTTAGGCAATATTACCTTATTCTTTTAAAAAAAAGTTTGCAGGTGTATACAAAAACGCTACTTTTGCAATCCCAAACAAGACCAAACGGGATGTAGCGTAGCCCGGTATCGCGCCACATTTGGGATGTGGAGGCCGCAGGTTCGAATCCTGCCATCCCGACAAAAAGCGATACCAACAAGTATCAAAACCCTGTATATGTCTCATATACAGGGTTTTTTGTTTTATTCAAATCCTTCTCAGTACATACTATTCCATACTTTATGTGAGCTATGAGGTGAGTAAAAATCAATTTATAGATTTACTCACCAGAAAGGGTATAATAACTTGATGTACAGTTATTTGCATCATTTAAAATTAGACTAAAAAAGACACATTTAGACCACTCTTTTTTCCTTCGAGGTGAGCTTTTGGGCTTTATCAGTTCAAAACAATTTTTTATTAATCTAAAATTCTGGAAAAAAATGAGGACAAGTAACACGTTCGGTATTCATTTCGCACTACGCAAAAAACGCTTAAATAACTGACTATCAATATTTACATTCGAATAGTCGTAAACAAAAGTCGCTAAGAAGTTGCCTTGAAGAGACAGGTAGCAGCGTCAGACTGGAGTGAAGCCAAAGGCATGGCAAGACCAAAAATGACGAGTTGCGTAAATTAAATACGCACCTGGAGCAGCTGATCAATTATGCAACTGCATGGCAAAAGTAAAACAGGTCGCTTCATCATTAGATTGAACACTTATCGTACCTGCATGAGCTTTTGCAATCTCAGCGGCTATGTACAGGCCTAAACCAAGACCTTGCTGCTTTGGTTCAATTTCGCCCCTTGAAAAGGGTTGAAATAACCGTTCCCTGACAGCTTCCGGGATTTTTAACCCGGCATTGATAACGCATAATTCAAATGAACCGTTTCGCTCTGCCGTTTTTACAATAACAGGCGTACTTTTACTTCCATGAGTTAGTGCATTACTTAGTAAATTAGAAAGTAGTTGTGCAATTCGTTGTCCATCCGCTTTTAGTGCGGTATCAAATTGATTATGATATTCAATTAAATGATTTGGCCAGACCAAACGAAGTTCTTCTATCACATGGGCTATGATATTTGCTATCGGTTCGTCAGTCTTGATATTCAGCGTCAAACCTCCGCCTAACCGCCCGCTGGCAAAATCCATCAAATTACTCACCAGTATTTTCATACGATAAGAAGAATCCTTTAGTATGTTCGCAAGCCTTTTGGTTTTTTCGTCTAAGGGCATCCGTAGTAAAGCCTGTGCAACAGTCGATATTGCGCCAATTGGGTTCCTAAGATCGTGGCCCAGAATAGCAATAAATTGCTCCCGTAATTCTGCAATTCTCAACTCTTCGTTCAGTTTATCTTGCGTAAGTTTTAAGCGATCTGCAGCATCTAATTGCGTCGCAATAAGTTCTGCAAACAAACTAAACATCTGCCTGACCTCTGAAGTGTTTACAGGCGCAGGTTCAGGGTCAATTGCACATAAGGTACCGAAAAATGTACCATTTTTAAGTTTGACCGGAACGGAGATATAACTCTCAAAACCATATTTGGCAGGAGTGTGATGATTAGCGTAAACCTCGTCTGCACTAACGTACTCAATAATAACAGGTTGTTGATGCTGCCTAATCTCGTTACAAATAGTCGTTCGTATTTCCAGTTCACTACCCGGTACTAAACCAAAATTGATCTTGTCCAGTACAGCGCAAGTAATCCAGCGGTCTTCTGTTACACGTGCAACAGCTGCAAAACCCATTCCGGTCGTGCGGCAGATCATTTCTAAAATGGACGGTATTGCCTGTATTTGACTAATTGCTTTGATATCTGCATCAAAGTCCGTTAAATCACTATGCAGAAACATAAAATAAGATGGTTGATGTAACTATGTACAAAATAACTAAAAGATCTTATAATGTCAAACATGAGGTTGTCACATCTAAGTGACCCAACCCAGGCTACGTTTGCAGTGTTGTAACTTTACAAAAGTTGCTGTATTGATACAGCTGCAATTATGGCTATGTCTTTTATTGATCTAAATTTAGCTTTTACCGGGCGCAAAGCAATCTACCTGTGAAAAAAAGTTATTGTTACCCGTGTTCTGTATAAGTTGTGTGCGGAAAACAGCAGGATATTTGTACCATTGAATATCAAATAACATCATATACTATGCAAAAGAGAAAGTTAGGAACAAGTGGATTAAAGGTTTCAGCGCTGGGCCAGGGCTGTATGGGGCTTAGCTTTGGTTACGGACCAGCCACTGAAAGATCAGCAGCGATTAAATTGATCCGCAGGGCGGTTGAACTCGGCGTAAACTTTTTTGACAGTGCCGAGGCTTATGGACCTTATACCAACGAAGAACTGCTGGGCGAAGCTCTGGTCCCATTTCGTAATGAAGTGGTGATCGCCACGAAATTTGGTTTTAAAAATGCCACTACTGCGCAAGGTACAGACAGCCGCCCCGAAAATATCCGTGCCCACACGGAAGCGGCCTTGAAACGTTTAGCTACCGACCGTATCGATCTGCTTTACCAGCACCGTGTTGACCCTAATGTGCCGATGGAAGATGTGGCTGGTACGGTAAAAGACCTTATCGCTGAAGGTAAGGTCAAATATTTTGGCATGTCTGAAGCCGGTGCAGACAGCATTCGAAAGGCACATGCAGTGCAACCGGTAGCTGCGCTGCAAAGTGAGTACTCTTTATGGTGGCGCGAGCCCGAGAAAGAGATATTTCCGGTACTGGAAGAATTAGGCATCGGTTTCGTTCCGTTTAGCCCTTTGGGCAGAGGCTTTCTGACCGGCGCCATCAATTCAGAAACAACCTTCAGTGATAACGATGTACGCAAACTGGTACCGCGCTTCAGTGAAGAAAGCCGCAAAGCCAATCAAAAACTGATCGATGCATTGGCCGACATTGCCAATAGAAAAAATGTTACCAACGCACAGGTGGCCATTGCCTGGTTATTGGCACAAAAGCCATGGATCGTGCCCATACCCGGTACCACTAAGATCAGCCGTCTTGAAGAAAACGTAGGCGCTGTCAATCTCGCATTAACCGAACAGGACCTGCAAGACATTGAAAATGCTTTAAGTGCGATCAAAATTGTGGGTGACCGATACTCGCAGCAAATGCAAAGCATGGTGGGTAAATGATTATTGAGCGTTAGTTACAAATACATTTTATATATATGAACAGGTTACGCAGCGACAATCTGTGTAGCCTGTTCTTTTTCGCTTTATTACAGCTTGAAATACTATCACTATCCTTCCCATGTATTAACTCGCCAGGACGGTCAACATGATAGTTAATAAGACCACGATGAGCAGGTAGATACCACATAGCTAATGTTCGTTCTGACTGCGATGTCTGTTTCCTGTCCCGATAAAACTGACTGTAGGTGACGTTGTCACGTATCGGCTTTTGAAAAAAATGTTTTAGTTATTTAAACGATTAATTTTCCGAAATTTTCCATCGGCTTGTAATTGATAAGTTGCCGCTGAACTTTCCACCTGCGGATCATTTATATATCCTGTTATGTCACCCTGTTCGTTATAGGTGTAATGTTCAATCTGATTTGATTTAAGTTTGATAATTCCTGATTTTTCGATGCTAAAGTCGCGATAGTACTCTACTTCAAAAGTGAACCTACTGTCCAAAAGCAGTACATCTTGTAATTGGCCTTGCTTATTGTAACTGTTCAGTTGAATATTCAAAATAGGTCTATCGTTTTCGCCTGTTACATTGTAAACGATGATCTTACAATTCATTCCGGCAAGTTGGAACTGATCTGCTGTCAAATACCGGTCGCCCGGCTTTATCTCATACCCAAAAGGGCTTTCCTTAAAGGCAATGCCGGTATCAGCATAAGTTTTCAGGGTATATCCTTTAGGTATTACTAAAGTGTATTTGCCAGTTTCCTTATCTCTTTTATAGAATTTTTGAAGTTCCGTTGATATAATGGGCCACTTGATGCCTAATGACTTCGGTCTGTCATCGTCATTTCTTTTTTGTGCAATTACTGCAGTTACGGGTGAAAGAAAAACAGTATCCTGACCGTTTATGAAGCGTTCGGTCATAGTTTCACCCGAATGAATGATGATTGTTTCTGCGGTATCCGGTTTATATCCTTTTTTTGAAAATGTAATAGCATCAGAAACCTCATTACTGTTATTATTTTCAATAACAAAGTATCCGTTTTTGTCAGACTTAACTTGTTGGTAATTATATTTTACCGAAACATCTTTTAATGGAATATGCCTTTCCTTGTCATAAATGTAGCCTTTGTATTCACGCTTTCCACATGAAACAATTGAAAATAAGCACATTATTGAAATGAACGATAAAACGGCTAAGGGCTTTGAATGTCTGTTCATAAGGGCTTATTTTTTTCTGTAGAGCGGAGCCAGATAAGTTGATTGTTTTTACTTATGCGATAAACATCCTGCCACCAACGCGCACCTCCCCGGCAAGCGGTGTATAATAGCCTTTCTTTTGCGTTCAGCGTAACATCGCAAAGGCAGGAACATTTTGCACGGGCATCCTGGCTTTCCTTTAATTGCATAAAATGTTTGGTTGCCACATCATACAGCCAGATATTGAAGGTTTGATAAACACCCATTCCAGCATCCGGAACCGAAAAGGCTACGTCATCATAACCATCAAAATTAAAGTCTTTGATATAACATGATCTCCTTGCGTCCGGCGCATCCAGTGAAAGGAAGTTAGGAGTGATGATCTTGCCATCCGGATAGGTAAACATGAATTGATCATCTGTACTCGTCCAGGCAAAAGTAATGAGCACATTATGGAGAAGGTATTTTTGTATTTCGTCACGAGAGTCTTCTTTACTCGCACCTGCCAATTTGAACCGCATGCCGTCTTTGTGACGCATGTACCAGGCATCTGTTACCTTACCTGATTGTTCAACTACTCCGTAGCTGCCTGTAGCCTTTCCTTCCACCAATTCATCCCACTCATAATAATAACCTTCTGGCTGCTTTTTAGTGTTTTTGAGAACGCTGGTTGTGAACTTTTTTAGCCTTAAAGCCAAATACCCGGCCTTGCCTTTGTATTGAGCAAGGGCTGCTTTCCCTTCGTTAGTGCAGTAAATGCGTAAACTGAATGGTTTACTCTGATCAACCGATATTAATTCAAATGATTTGGCATCGGCCATAGCTGTAATCATAACAAAATATACTATAACACTAAAAATTCTACTCATCATAAAGTCATTAGTTAAATAGTAATTGTTTTAACACGGAAACCACCAATGTATAAAATACAGCTTTCCGTTTTTGATGAAAAGGTTAACGTGACCGTCAGATACGTTGTCATCATCTTCTCTTAATTTTAAAACCTGAAGCGTGCCTTCATCAGCAACATTCATTGTGCCGATATTTTTAACAGCATTAGGAAATATTCTGCGCAGATCCGCCAGCGTTGTGTTTTTATTGAGTTTGTATCGATGAAAAACAAGAAAATCTCCGTTTGTAAATCTTATCTCGTCGATAGCTATTTTATCTTGTGAACATTCAAACCTTGAACCGTTTTTATATAAATACTTTGCCTCAGGATCAACAGACCCATCGGCCCCCTGGAAAATATTTGTGCAAGGTTCAATGTCGCTTAGTAACTTAGAACTATCCGGCTCACCCAGTACCGACTTAAACTCATTCAAAGTGAAATAACGTTTCAATCTGCCGTTCAAGAGTATATCTTTCTCAGCCATTACTTCTATAGCATTATTAGTACCGTGTATGCTTTTGTCACCTTGCCGGGAATATGTTATGCTATTTTGAAAGTCTTTTAAGCTATCTGTTCTTTGTTCCGGTTTTTTTGATGTTTCAGATGTATTTCCTCCACAGGAGGCCATGGTTAAACAAAAAATAAGGTACACTATTGATGAATGGCGCAAAGGGCATAAGAGCTTTGAGGCTGATCTGCTTTGGCCAAAGGTTTTTTCGTTAAAAAGAATGGTAAAGTTGTGCATTCCGTAAGGCTATTAATATTTAATAATTATATCACTATATTGTGATATAATATAAACATTACGCGCTTTAAAAAGTTTATCGTGGTAGATTTATTACGATAGTTGGATTTATTGTTTTTCCGGCATGGATTTATAACAAATGTCGGGCAGGATAAGATAGAGGGAGCACCAGGAACTTATCTATCTGTAATTTATTAATGTTCGATCGTAGACGAAAGGTTTATGAAGATGTTATATGGATTTTGCACAGTCGCCATTATTGGCCTGTTAATATTTCTTGGTTTTCAATTTTTTGTAAAACAGCAAATCGTGGCAGATGATCTTCCAAAGGAATTTGAGAGTTACAGCTCACTTGACAGTTTGAATGTGATCAAAGCCAAAAATGCATCTATGACACTATTGTTGGAAAGTACAGAAGATATACAATCCTTTTTGACCCCGGATAACGAGGTAATCGTCTATACTATTCCACAGAAAACGGCAAACTCTTTTTACAAGATCAGCAAGAGTGGTGTTGTTATCGACTCGTTGACGATCAACTGCAGACCGACAGATATTGCCTTTGTCAAAGGTTATATTATCGATAAGAAGAACCATCAGTATTATAAATGGAGTTTTGACGGGAATAAGCAGGCCAACAGTATCACCCTGCAAAACGAACACCTTGATTGGGATTTGCAAAAGCAAAAGCAGCAATTTGCAGATATTGTAAAAAAATCTAAGGCTGTATTTGTAGACTATCGAACTGATAGCCCTGAACCTCAAAAACCATCAAACGATGGTGAAATTCAGGCCGTACCATCTATGCAAACTTATACCACCCTAACTTATTTTATAAATGATAAATGTTTCCGGTTTTCTACCAAATTGGATATAGGTAAGGATTTTCCGTATTCCTATACAGAACAACTGCTTTTAAATAATCTGTTTAAACGCATTAATACCAAAGTTAGCGGTAATAAAGAGATCATTAGAACCCCCAATATACGATATCGCTATTTCCAAAAGCTTAAGCTCGAGAAAGTTCGCTTTTCAGGAGGCGGAGGAAATGCAGCTCCTTTTGACGAGATGCTTTTCCATGGGTATCTTTTCACGGACGTTATATATAAAGCCGATACTTTAAAATTAAAAGAGTTCATGTATCTTGAAAAGAAATGGCACCAGTCGAGCATTGAAATAGACGGGGAAAATATTGGCACGCTTACTAAGAATAAAAGGCAGCCTCCGCATAATATTGATGCCTACATGTATTATACCAATCCGCAATTAGCCTATGCATTATTTACTAATGATGACAAGAGGCTTTATCTGATCAAATAAGTTACTAAGTGATGAATAGATAATAATTAAGCTGCTCATTCTGAACTTGTGCGCACTCTCAGCATTCGATTTAAAACAAACCATCATAAAACATCAGCTAAGTCAGGCACTATATTGAAATAACCTGATATACGCTGCAGCACAATAGCGAGCAGCGCAAGTAAGTTTATGAAATGACGTTTTTAAAATATCTGGATGACAGCGATTATCTTTCAGATACTGGCAAGAAAGGGAGACGAATTTGGTCTTTTCTAAGATTCGGAAAGGCTTTATTTTAAAAAATCAACGCTCAGGCAAATGACAAGAAAGATCACTAACGGCCCTGTTAGAAACAAGGAACGTACTAAGGCGACATTGATAAATGCGCTCGGAAAAATATTGAATAAGAAGGGTTTTGCAGGCTTAAGCGCGAGCAGCGTGGCCAAGGAAGCAAAATTAGACCGGCGGCTGATTTACGATTACTTTGGGGACCTTGAGGGACTGGTTAAGGAATACCTTAACAACAAAGATTATTGGAAAATGGAACCTGAAGATGTTGAAGATATTGTCCTGGAAGCCAGGAAAGATGCCGGAAAAACGCTTGCATTTAACGTATTGGAAGATCAGTTTGATAGCCTGATCGGCAATGAAGAAATGCGTCGCATCATCGCATGGGGGCTAAGCGAAAAGTCGGCGATGTTAAAGGAACTTGATCTGAAGCGCGAAAATGTTGGGGAGATTGTACTATGTGAAGTATTCGACAAGCATTTTTCAGATAGCGAAGTTAATTTTCGGGCAATATACGCTTTACTGATGGGAGGGGTTTATTATCTCACCTTACATGCCAAAATGCAGGAAAATACTTTTTGCGGCATTGATATTCAGCAACCGGCCGGACAAAGCGAAATTAAAAAGGCAATTAGGCAGATGCTTGACCTGATATATAAATGATGCGTCGGTTAGATTAGTAACGGTATGAATGGTATATGAAAAAGCAATACCATTGTCGCGCTATTTTGTTTGTTTGCATTAACGCGTTGATATGTGATAGCGGGCATCAAAAAAGGCGACTCAAACGACCATAAAACGCAGTAGCACCACATCCATATTAAAAAATAGGCAGTTGAAAGTGCAAATTGTATCACTTAAAATTAAAATCTTTGTTTTTACCGTAAAAAGCCGGATTTCGATGAAACAAAGCGCCTCCCGAATGTAATAAAGTGAGTCGAATGTATTACTTTCTATAAAGTGCTGTAATACAAACATTATAGCGTTTGGTTATTGTCCTGACGGCCCTTAAGCCTAAGTCGCCTTATGTCTTAATATTTTCACAATTCTGTTGTATATAATTCCTGACAGGTTCCAGGTGTATCCTCCGCTTGTATTTACAAACTGAATGACAACCGTATCTATATCACTAAGGAAGCATAGGTCATGCCGAAGCCTTTATTGTAATGATCTGACTACAGATAAACACCATCCATATACAAAATGTTGACTTTTCCCTGATGCATAATTAGACTGACTATTCCTTAGTTTTGTAGTAATGAAAAAAGTTGGATTTTTATCATTCGGGCATTGGGCAAACCATTCTGCCTATAAAACCCGTACGGCAGCTGATACTTTGCTGCAATCTATTGACATGGCTGTCGCTGCCGAAGAGATTGGCATAAATGGCGCTTATTTTCGAGTGCATCATTTCGCAGCCCAATTGGCATCGCCATTTCCTTTATTATCGGCAATTGGCGCTAAAACAAACAAAATAGAAATTGGCACCGGTGTAATAGATATGCGGTATGAGAATCCGTTATATATGGTAGAAGATGCCGGCGCTGCCGATCTGATATCTGGTGGACGATTACAATTGGGAATAAGCAGAGGTTCGCCGGAGCAGGTTATAGATGGCTGGCGGCATTTTGGTTATGAACCTGCTGAAGGTAAAACCGATGCGGATATGGGACGCGAAAAGGCTCTGGAATTTTTAGATAAGCTAAAAGGTGTTGGATTTGCAGAGCCTAATCCATACCCAATGTTTCCAAATCCACCTGGATTGTTAAGGCTCGAACCCTATTCAGAAGGACTGCGGGAGCGTATTTGGTGGGGAGCCGCATCTAATGCTACCGCTGTTTGGGCGGCAGAAAACGGTATGCACCTGCAAAGCTCTACATTAAAGTATGATGAAAGCGGCAAGCCTTTTCATATACAGCAGGCCGAACAGATCAGATTATATAAAGAAGCATGGAAAAATGCTGGCCACCAACGTGAACCACGGGTTTCTGTGAGCCGCTCTATCTTTGCACTGGTAACTGACCAGGACCGGTATTATTTTGGGCAGGAAGCAGACCGCAAAGACAAATTTGGTTATATTGAAAGTGATAAACGTGCGGTTTTTGGAAAAAGTTATGCCGCCGAACCGGATAAACTGATTGAGGAGCTGTCCAAAGATGAAGCTATTCAGGAAGCCGATACGATTCTTTTGACCATCCCTAATACTTTAGGCGTTGATTATAATGTTCATGTTTTATCTTCTATAATAGAGCATGTGGCCCCCGGTTTAGGGTGGCGCTAAATTAAAGCTTTATTCAACTTAGTAAACACAAAGGCATTGCTAACCCAATGCCTTTGTGTTTACACTTTAATTGTAATAAATTTTAAAAATTTATATTAAATGTTGTATATGAATCGAGGAGCTAACTAACATATAATTAAACTGAGATATATTTTGTAAAAAGCCAAATATTGCAGATACAGGTTGCTCCAATCGCGATACACGGATACTTGATACTGATATTACGGTTTAAAAAGCTATTTTTGCTTCGTACATTTATCGCTCATGACAAAACTTTTTATAGGTGGCTTCCCCTTAAAAATGCAGGAAATTGAAATTGTGCAATTGATTGCACCTTATGCTGATGTAATAACCATCAAATTGGTGTGTGATCGTGCAACAAAAAAATGTAAGGGGTATGGTTTTGTAGAAGTCAGCACTGAAGAACAGGCCAATGCAGCCATAGAAGGTTTAAGTGGTACACCCATGGGCGATCGTGTGCTGACCTTAAATATTGTACCTGAGCAGGGTAACGCCCCGGTTAAGCCTGTTCGAAATTATACCAGGGCACCACAACAAAGGCCAAATCCAAACTATAATAAACGCCCCCGCAGGCCAAGGGTTTAATACAAGCCATGGCATTGTTTGCCATAGCTTATATATAAAAAGCCTGCACGCAGCGCTGTTATAAATTCAAATCACAAATTTATTAAGCCCTGGCTTAAGCTTGTATTGTTTTGCTTTCCATATCAGTATACCTGTGATTTTTTGAGGAAGGCTAACATTGACTTTCCATCTGCCATCAGCAAAAGTATAATCAACAGCGATCCGTCCATTTGGATGCGGCATTTCTCCGCTTATTTGTTTTAACTGCCCCAGGTGTGGCTCGATCCTTACTTTTTCAAAACCAGGAGAGTAGCTGTCAATACCTAAAATCGTTCTGAAAAACTCAATATTCGGGCTTGCACCCCAGGCATGGCAATCCGAACGGGATGTATTGACATCTGAATACTCGGCCCAGGTGCTAAGCCCCATAGCTATGTTCTGGCGGTAAATATCCAGCCAGTTCATATAGTCGTTTCCAAGTCCGGCTTTTACAAGCGCCTGGTTCAGATAATATTTAAAATAAATAGAACATTGGGTTAATCTGGTATCGCTAAGTAATTTTTGTGCTATTAATGGCATATCTTTTTTGTTTACCATGCCAGATAGTATTGCGAGTGAATTGACGTGCTGCGAAAAACCGTTTTTTTCTTTAGTATCTGCATATAACCCTTTAAATGGGGCCCAATACTTTTGTTGAATAGTGCTTTTGAGCTGGGCGGCTTTCCGGTTGTATATTACGGCGTAGTCATGCAGGCCTACCTGGCCTTCCATTTCGGCCGCCCATTGGTAGGCCAAAAGCAGTTGGAGGTCATAAATTGCGGCGCTGCCATCTTTGCCTTTTACCTCGCCCCAAAGGTTCCCCGCCCAATCTACAAAGGCCCAGTATGGTGTGTCCTTTATTGAACCATCAGGTTGCTGATATTTGCTGAAAAAGTTGAGCACTGCACGCTCACCAATCAACTTGTCTTTTATGAAGTTTTTGTCATTCCGGTACATCCAGTAATCGTGCAGCATGCCAATGTACCACAATGAGAATAGAGATATGATTTGAGTGCCATTTGTTGGGTAGCAGCTTCGGGTAATCCCTTCTGCTAAGCGCGAGTGGTCAATTTGTGTGATAGCATTGCGAGCCAACCGGTCGTCGTTGGTATTGTAATAGGATACCATGGCCTGTATTCGGGTATCGCCAATATACTGTAGCTGTTCATAATAGGGGCAATCCATATAGGTTTCCCATGCGTTTAACCGGGCTGTGCGCCATCCTATATCCAGCATCTGATTGATTTCTTTGTTGGCTGTATTAATTGAAGAAGCCCTTTTGAAAGGATAGCCTGTAAAGGTACCGTACAGATCATCAATGATGAGTGGGTCATTTTTAGTATGTACAAGCAACTTTAAATACCTGTAAGTACGAAAGTTTAGCGTAGTGAAAGATTGCCCTTTGCTGCCATCCGCGATCAGGCTGTCTATCCTGCCAACAAATTCTTTTCCTTGTACCTCATTACGGTTGCCTTTTATTACCCCTTTACTTCCTTTTTCATATAACGATTCCGCGTAGCCAAGGGAAATGCCTGCATCTTTGCCACCACTAAAATTGAGTGTTACGTAAGCGTTAGTTTCAAAAGTTTGGTCGAGCAGTAAAACAGTGGTAGTATTTGCCGGTACCACTACCGGTGCTTTTTGAGAAGGAAAAGCCGGGGGCACATTTACACCTTCAATACTGCGTAACTTAAGGATCCGTTGGTAAGTCATTTCCCTTGCTGGAAGTGTGGATGGTACCAGCGCCCAGTCGATACCCCAGGCGGCGCCTTTAAGTTTGCCATCCATCACTTTAAGAGCAGATGGCCAGTTATTGTCATCAAAGCTTGCAGCCGTCCAATCTCCTTTAACTGCCTGGTTCATGTCTACTAACTCACCTTTACTGGCTGCAAAAAAGTAACCCGGAATAGGTTGATGGCCGTTATCGCGTATGCTTTTCCAGCTTTCGTTGGTGTTTAATATTTCTTCCTGCTTGGTATCGCCTTGAAGTATAAATGCTGTACGGACACTTATTTGTGCGGCGGGGCTGTAATTAGCCTCGTTCCAAACAAGCGCAGCAACCGTGTTCTTTCCTGGGGTGAGATAACGAGCAAGATCAACAGTTTCATAATTCCAGTAATAAGTATCACCACGCGCAGGGCCAAGTGATACCAGGTTACCATTTACATATAGTTTATAACGGTTATCTGCCGATACATGTACAATAAACGATGCGGGTTTATTATTTAACTCAACAAATTTTCGGAAATAAAATACGCCATAACTTTTTCCGTCATCGCCCATTGTGGCAATCCATTGAGCGTTCCATGGTTTGGAAGTTATTGTAGCATTTGTGGCACGGGCACTTGTGTGTTTGCTTAAAAATGAAACTAACAGAAGCGTCCAAAAGATATACTTCATACGTTTATAAAAGGTAGCGCAATATAATAACTAAATCAATTTAGCAAAGCATTTTTTATACATTTGCTGTTATTTGTTTTTTAGTTATTGGTCGGTTCAATCAAATTACTATCTTCATAATTATACACCTGCTAATCATGAAGTTTAAATTATTTGCAATCCAGCTATTGACATGCTGCTTAATTTGTGGACAAGGAAAAACCGTCATCGCCCAAAACAAGGAAATCTTTAAGGTTGGGGACGTTACTACCGACCCGGGTGTACGCGACCCATGTATGGCTAAAGAAGGCGATACCTATTACGTTTATTTTACAGGCGGTGGTATACAGGTTTGGGCATCAAAGGATATGAAAACCTGGAAAAAGTTGCCATCGGTATTTAGCAAGGCACCTGCCTGGGTAGCTCAAAGGCTGCCAAGCTTTAAAGGCCTGGGCTTTTGGGCTCCAGATCTCAGTTATCATAACGGGAAGTGGTATTTGTACTATGCCACATCCATATTCGGCAAAAATACTTCTGTTATTGGTATGGCTACCAATAAAACGATTGATCCTGCTTCTAAAGACTACAAGTGGGTTGATGGCGGTATGGTGCTACAATCTGTAACAGGGCGGGACGACTGGAATGCCATTGACCCTAATTTGACAGTTGACGAAAATGGTACGCCCTGGCTTAGCTTTGGCTCGCATTGGAATGGGTTAAAGCTGGTTAAGCTGCAAAGCGATTTCAAAACACCCGCCGAACCACAAACATGGTATACAATTGCCGCCCGACCACGCGACTTTAAGTATACCGACGAAGAAGCAGGTAATGGTGCTATTGAAGCGCCATTTATATTTAAAAAGGATAGATATTATTACTTGTTCGTATCATGGGACAGATGTTGCTCGGGAGTAAACAGTACCTATAACATCAGAGTAGGGCGATCCGAAAAAATAACCGGCCCTTACCTGGATAAGGATGGTGTTGATTTAGCCAAAAATGGCGGAACACTGGTGCTTGGTGGAGATACAACAGCCGTAAAAAAAGTTTATGCACGCGGGCATAACTCGGCGCATACATTTAATGGGATTGATTATTTAATTTTTCATGCTTATACAGATACGTATGAGCGGCTTGGAATTGAAAAGCTGAAATGGGAGGATGGCTGGCCGGTGGTTGTTAAGTAACAGGTTAATTTATTATAGGTTTGATAATGAATGTGATTTTTTGAAATAATGAGAATGTTACATTGAAATCTTTATCAAATCTGAAAAAAACAGGCTATATTCAGCCCATTAACTGTTACTAACTGATCTTATTTTGAAAACAATTACCCGAAGAGATTTTTTGGGAAGAGGTGCTATGCTTGCAGGTGCCACTTACCCAGCTATGATGGCTTTAGGGCTTCTTCGCCCGGCGCCTGCGCATGCTTTTGACCTGGAAGGCAGCGCCAACGGAAAACACATTGTAATTTTAGGAGCCGGCTTAGCGGGTATGACTTGTGCTTATGAGTTGAATAAATTGGGTTATAAATGTACAGTGCTGGAGGCAAGGGAACGCACGGGGGGGCGCTGCTGGAGCATACGAAATGGAAGTACTCAAACTGAAATTGATAAACCGGTTGCTACAGCTAAGTTTGACCTGGGGCAGTATTTTAATGCAGGGCCATCGCGCATACCACATAACCATGAGCTAACCCTGCATTATTGCAAAGAGCTGGGCGTACCTATACAAGTTTATAACAACGTTAATGAAGGTGCTTATTACTTTGCCGAAGGCAAAGGGCCGTTATCCAACAAAAAGATCCGCGTTCGTGAGATACATAACGATATAAGGGGTTACATGGCCGAAACGCTTGCCAAAAGCGTTGATCATGGTGCGCTTGATAGTACATTGAGTAAAGAAGATGTTCAAAAAGTTTTGGAATATCTGATGGCCGAAGGGGGGCTGGATATAGACAAACTTTATAAAGCATCAGCAAGGCGGGGATTTACAGAACCAGCGGGTGCCGGAAACAAACCAGGAAAAATAGCTGACCCCTACAAATTAGCTGATATAATTAATTCCGGGCTAATTGACCCTGATTTTTACAACGTCGCCGAATATACTTATGAGTTACAAATGACTATGTTTCAGGCTGTGGGTGGGATGGATAAGATTGCTGCTGCCCTTGAAGCTAAAGTAAAGCCATCCATTATAACAGGCGCCGAGGTGACAGATATTACTAACCTGGCAGAAGGCGTAAGTATTAAATATAAAGCCGGTGGTGTGCCAAAAGAAGTTAAAGCCGACCTGTGCATCTGCACAATACCATTACCTGTATTAAGCAATATCAATAACAATTTTTCTGGTGATGTTAGCCGTGCAATTGATTATATTAGCTATATCCAAACCGGTAAGATCGGTTTGCAATTTAAAAGGCGTTTTTGGGAAGAGGATGAGCATTTGTATGGTGGTATAACGCATACTAATAACGATCTGACACAGATATTTTATCCGTCATACGATTATCTTGGTAAAAAAGGGATACTGATTGGCTACTATAACTTTAACGAAAAGGCACAAAGAACTGGCGAGTTAAGCTACGCCGACCGTGAAAAGTTCGCGCTTGAAAAAGGCAGGCTGATACATCCGCAGTACGATAAAGAATTTGAAAACTCCTTTTCTGTCAGTTGGCATAAAACTAAATATAATTTGGGCGGATGGGCGGTTTACAGCAACGAAACCCGTAAAACGCAATATCCGGCATTGATTAAACCGGATAAGCAGGTTTACTTTGCCGGTGAACACGTCACTTACCTGAATGCCTGGATGGCCGGTGCATTCGAGTCGGCACGAAGTACGGTTGCCGCTATACATGCAAGGGTGAAAGAACAGCGTGTGCAGTACCCTGCTCAAAAAGGATAAAAGAGAACTAACTAAACTATACTAAACTAACTAAAAATGTCAAATTCAATTAACCGCAGGAAATGGATAAAATCCAGCGCCTTAGTAGCCGGGGGACTGGCTTTTTGTTCGGGCGCAATAAATAAACTTTATGCTATGCCGGCAAAAGTACTAAAAGCCTCTGCACGTGCTGTAAGTGATAAACAAGCGGTATTAAGCAGCCCGCCGGGACTGAAAGCAAGGTTGCTGGCTAACGAAAACCCTTTCGGTCCTTCAGCGGCGGCAAAAAAAGCAATGGCCGAAGCTATGGATACCAGTTATCAATACCCTTTTATGCAAATGGGGCAATTGGCCGGAAAAATTGCAACTTACGAAGGCGTTGGCCAAAAAAGCCTGATTATGGACTCGGGTTCTACACCTTTACTTCATGCTGCGGCTTTGTTTTATACCAAAGGCGGTAAGTCTGTTATTACCGGTGACCCCTCTTATGATGACCTGCCAACCTATGCAGAAGAGTTTGATGCCAAATGGATAAAGGTGCCTTTAACAGCCGATTATAAGCTTGACCTTGATGCTATGGAAGCAAAGGTAGATGCCAACACCGGTTTAGTTTATATATGCAATCCTAATAACCCAACTGCTACCGTTGTAGATACTGCCAAGCTTAAAGCTTTTTGCGAGCGTGTATCAAAAAAAACAATGGTATTTGTAGATGAGGCCTACATCGACTATTTGCCTGATCCGCAAGCAGCCTCTATGATCGGCCTGATTAAAAGTGGAAGCAATATTATTGTTGCCCGCACTTTTTCCAAGCTTTATGGTTTTGCCGGTTTACGTTTAGGTTATGCCATTGCCCAGCCCGATGTTATTAAAGCTTTAAGAAGCTACTCAAGTGCCGGCTTCAATGTAAGTGCCGTTACACTTGCAGGTGCATTGGCAGCGTACCAGGAAAAAGAGTTTTTAACTGATGCACTCAAAAAAACCAATGCCTCTAAAGAATACTTGTATTCAGTACTTAAAAAGGAAGGTTATGAATATATTCCATCATCAGCCAATTTTGTTATGTTCCCTCTTAAAATGAATGGAGGTAAATTTGTTGGCGAAATGATGAAGCGTGGCGTGGGCGTTCGTAGCTGGGCATTTGGCGGTAAAGAATGGTGCCGTGTAAGTATTGGCCGTATGGATGAAATGGAAGCCTTTGCAGAAGCATTTAAACAATTATCATAAATAATAAGAACCCAATTTATCAGCTTTATACTATACTATGCGTAAACTAACATTAACATTATTTTTTGCAGGATCAGTTTACTTTTGTAATGCCCAGGCGCCGGTTAATCCGCGACCGCTTACTATGGCTGAGTACACCAAAGCACAAACGTTTTCAATTGCCGACCTGGATAAAGACACTTACGTAAAATTTGAGAATGCCTACGTGCTTGACCGTTATGAAGGCCGCAAACCTTATTTTATAACCGGTAGCGATGGTTTAAAAAAGCGCATTGATCTGTACAAGCTGATTGCCAAAGATGGTATGCAGGAAATTGGTACCATGGTTTTTTATACTAACGAAAAAGGTAAGCTGTATAAGGCCGTAGTACCTGATTTTACAGCTGATGGAAAGGTGTGGGAACAATACTTTCAGGATATAGATAATATCAACAAGGTTGAAACTAACTTTATTCTGAAGTTGTCTTATGTGCTTTCAAAGGAATTCAGCTTCCAGCAATATAAACTGCTTAATGGTGGTAAGGATATGAAAGAGGAGGGTGCTACTTACGGCAATGATATCTGCTTTCCGGGTGATGAACTGGTTACTATGGCTAACGGGACTAAAAAGATGCTGAAAGATGTAAAAAGCGGTGAACAGGTAATTACCATCGACCCATCAACCAAACAACCTGCCGCTGTTAAAGTAAAAGAGCTTACCACACATGCAGCCAAAAATTATGCGTTAACCAAACTGATACTTATATCAGAGCAGGTAAAAAACACTGATGCCGGAAGCTTTGTGCAGCTTAATAGCAAAGTATTACAGGCCACTCCCAATCACCCGATGCTTACTAAACAAGGTAACCAAAAAATCGGTGAGATAGCAGTAGGGCAGGATGTGCTTTGCCTTAACGAGCAAACCGGTAAATATGAGCCTTATAAAGTGCTGCTTAAATCTGAGAATGCTGGTGGCGTACAAAAGGTTTACAACATTGTTGCTGATAGTGGCAGCACATTGCTTATGAATGGCGTAATGGTATTGCAAAAATAAACATAAAAAATCCCAAAAGGGCATAAACCCCTTTTGGGATTATAAGCTTATTGCTAAGACGCGATAGTTAACTCATTATCTTTTCAGTGTTATAAACGTCTAAAAATTTTTTAGCTTAAACATATCATAGCCTGATTAATATCTTGCTTTTAACTTAATTCAGGCGGTATTTTCAAAAAGCATCCAAGCAATAGTAAAACCACATCAGGGGATGAACAATTTTTAATAGCCTTTATTTCCCTTTATAATATCTATCTTACTGCCAGTAATTTTAAAGTGGCAAACACATATCCATCAATATTTTCCTGGTTGATTAATCTGTTATTTATAGCAGCCCTTATTATCATCCTTTTTTTCCCTCCGGCTAAGGCATTGCTGATACGTGGTGGAATGCATATCGGATTATTTCAGCCTGAGGTGACTGAACAAAAAGTGCCAGATGGCCCGGTAGCCGAAGATATTATACTTGAGGTCCAGGACGGTAAGGCATTCCATTTATCTGATTTAAAGGGGAAAATAGTCTTTATGAACTTTTGGGCAACATGGTGTCCACCATGTATAGCAGAAATGCCTTCAATAAATAGTCTTAGAAAAGAGTTTAAGGGCAAGGTTGTATTTATTATGGTTGATATTGATAATGATCTTGGTAAATCAGTCGAATTTATGCGCGACAGAAATTATGATTTACAGGTATATCGCACAACTTCATCAGTAAAAGGTAATCTTGCTTCGAAGGTTATACCATCATCTTTTATAATTAATCAACATGGGCAAATAGTATTTCATCATAAAGGCGCTGCAGATTACTCAAACACAAAACTAACCACCTTCCTTAATAAATTACTCTTGAGCAATTAAAGTATTGTTATCACGTATGTTAACAATTGCCAATGTTTAACATAATGATAATATTGATTTAATGTTGGTATGTCATAGCTTTGTGGCACATTATCAAACAGATACATAATTTATGAAAGATAAGCTTAAACCCCTGATCAAAGAAGCGAAAAAAGCAGCTCATAAAGCTATGCAACAAGCTATAGCAACACAGTTGAAAGATATTACTACAAAATATACTGCGCCATCAAAACGGTTAGATAAAAAAGTTGCTAAGGAAGCAAAAAAGCTTGCTAAAAAATTTACAAAAGACATTAAGATCGATCGCGAAAACCTGTTAAAAAACAACACGGTTGAAAAAGCGCAGGGACTTGTTAAGCCTGCAGCTGCAAAATCTCCGGAAAAAGTCACTGCATAAGCTCAGATCAAAAGCCTCAACTCTCGCTTTCGATAAGTATCGGGCGGGATTTTTTTTGTTTTCTGTTATACTGAAGGCTCATAAATATTAGAGCTAAAATAGTGATTCCGGCAGTGCTGTACATTATCACCGGAACAGTAGTTAATACATCCTGGTAATACCATCCAGAAAATAATGCGCCCAACCCAATACCTGCCTCCAGTGCAATATACATAGTCGCCATTGCTTTGCCCCGGTGCCCTGGTTCGCTCAAATCTACAGTCCATGCGTTTAAGGCAGGGGACAATATACCTGTAGCAATCCCGTAAATTATGCCTCCGGTTATTAAACCTATTATTGACCGTGCATAACCAACAACAACCAGTGCAAATACAAGTAATATCAACCCGGTTTTGATAACACTTACTCGGCCATATTTATCCGAGGCCTTGCCTGCAACAAACCTTATCAGGAGTGAGGCTACGGTAAAAACCATGAAAAACAGTCCCTTGTTTACTATACCAAGATGCTGGCTCCAATCGGGTATTACAGTTAATATGGCGCCATAAGCTATGTATGAAAGCAGTGTAGTTATAGCTGCGGGTAATACCTCTATGGCTATAATATCTTTACGTGATATTTTAAAGGCATTGATGTTAAGCGGCAGCTTGTGTTGTAAAGTCTCTTTCATGTTCATCAAAATGATGATGGACATGAGTGCAAAAAACGATGAAGTATAAAACAGGGCATCAAGCGAAAATGCGAGCCGTATTGTACTCCCTATTGCTGGCCCGACAGCAAGGCCGGTACTAAAACATAAGCCATGGAAACCCAGCGCTTCGCCCCAGCGTTCGCGTGGAATTATATCTGCTACATAAGCGGCTGTGGCTGTGGGTTTAAAACCGGTAGAAAACCCATGTAAAAGGCGTAAAAATAAAAACCCTGATACAGTTCCCAATACCGGATATAAAAAACCGCATACAAAACAAACTATTGACCCTACTGCCATAACAGGTACCCGGCCAATTGTATCTGTCAGCCGGCCGCTAAATGGACGTGATATGCCTGCTGTCAGGGTGAACAATGCTATGATTAGCCCCTTATGCTCTGCGCCGCCTAAACTCGTGAGGTAGGCTGGAAGCTCTGGTATCAGCATGTTAAAACTGCACGAAAACAGGAATGAACTGAGACAAACCAATGCAAAATGAAGGCTGTAAATAGATTGTACAGGTTTAGTCATTATCATTTTTTTTGCAAGTGTAACAAAAGCCGCTTAATAGTTAGCAGCATAAATAAACTAAGTAATTTTTGAGTTACTGTTGATGCAATATCCACGCAAAATGTTATCTTACATTACCTTTAATTTAATACTATGACACCCGAATTTGGCTTTTACAGCAACGATGGTGCGCTTGTGCCATTAACTCAACTTAATACCGCCAGTTTAGCTTATGTTAGTTATACCACACAGCAACTACAACAGCTATTACAGGAAAAAATAAAATCAGAACTTTACGAACAGTGCGCGCAGATACGTGATGAGTTACAGCGACGTATAGCCATAAACTGATATGATGCTTACGACCAATCATTAATTGCTTTATTGAGTAACTTTTATAGGCTCACTACGGTTTTTTGATGTCGAAGACATATATTTGGAATACCAGTTATCTGTCTAAATCACACTTATATGCTTCTGTCAAAAAAACATTTTCTTTTCGTTGCTTTTATTGCTATTAGCAGTAAGCAGTTAGCGGCTCAGTCAATTTCTAAGATGCAGCCGGTTAGCTTCTCTAAAGTTATTATAACCGATAACTTTTGGGCGCCACGTATTAAAACAGTAAGCAATGTTACAATACCGGTATGTGTTGAACAAACTGAAGTGAAAACACCGCGTATCCGTAATTTTGAAAAGGTTGCGCGTAAGCAAGGCGAAAAGCATGAAGGTATTTACTATGATGACTCTGATGTTTATAAAGCGCTCGAAGCTATTGCATATTCGTTGAAAAATCATCCGGATGACAAACTGGAAGCCAAGGCTGATGAGTGGATAGATAAAATTGCAGCAGCCCAGCAACCTGACGGATACCTTAATACTTACTATACCCTCAGAAAATTTGAAGGTAAGTGGACGGACATGGAAAAGCATGAGGACTATAATGCCGGCCATTTAATTGAGGCGGCTGTAGCCTATTACAATACAACGGGCAAACGTAAACTGCTTGATGTTGCCATCCGTGTTGCAGATAATATTGATAGCACTTTCCGTTTGCAGAACAGGCATTGGGTATCTGGTCATGAAGAGATTGAACTGGCTTTAGTGAAACTTTATCATGCTACCGGCCAAAGCAAATACCTTAATCTGGCCGACTGGTATTTACAACAGCGCGGGCACGGTTACGGTAAAGGCATGATTTGGGATAGAAAAGATATGGGTGTTAAATATGCACAGGATGATGTACCGGTTAAAGATCAGAAACAGATAGAGGGCCATGCGGTTCGCGCTATGTATTTATACACCGGCGCTGCAGATGTAGGGGCTGCAAAAAGCGATGCCGGTTATATGACGGCCATGAACAATGTTTGGGAGGATGTGGTGTACCGTAATATGTATATCACAGGTGGTATTGGTTCCTCTGGCAGTAACGAGGGGTTTAGTGTAGATTATGACCTGCCAAATGCCGATGCTTACTGTGAAACCTGCGCATCAGTAGGGATGGTTTTGTGGAACGAACGCATGAACCTGCTTACAGGCAATGCCAAATATATTGATGTGCTTGAGCGCAGCCTTTATAATGGCGCCTTAGACGGCCTCTCGCTTAGCGGCGATCGCTTCTTTTACGGTAACCCCTTGGCCTCATCAGGAAATAACAGCCGAAGCGAGTGGTTCGGCACCGCCTGTTGTCCATCTAACATAGCAAGGCTGGTAGAATCGCTGGGTAATTACATTTATGCTTCTGCAGACAATGCGGTTTGGGTAAACTTGTTTATTGGCAGTAATACTAATATTAAGTTAAAGCAAGGAAACGTAAAAATAAGCCAGCAAACTAATTACCCGTGGGATGGGAAGATAGAGATCATGGTTTCGCCTGATACTAAAAGTAAATTCCCGCTATATGTACGTATTCCGGGCTGGGCAGTAAATAAGCCTGTACCGGGCAATACTTATAAATATATTGATGCTGATAACAGTGAATTTACAATTAAACTAAATGGCAAACCGGTAAAGTACGAATTGAATAACGGTTATGCAGTAGTTAATAATTACTGGACAAGCAACGATAAGATAACCGTTGATCTGCCTATGCCAGTGCGTAAAATACAGGCTATAGATAGTGTAAAGGCTAATCAAGGTAAAGTGGCACTGCAACGCGGGCCGTTAGTGTATTGTGTAGAACAATCAGCTGAGATAAATAACCCGACCGATATCGTTGTTTCGAAAAACTCAGTTTTTACATCAGCGTATAGAAAAGATGTACTTGGAGGTATAGTTGAACTTAAAACAAATATGCGGGATAACTCGGTGTTAACTGCTATCCCATATTACTCGTGGGCCAACCGGGGTAAATCAAACATGCAGGTTTGGTTGCCATTAAGTAAATAAACTTATTGTCTGATATAACGGTCAGTTACTAAAATTTAAAGTTTTTGCATGACGAGTTGAATAATTAATCAAATTGTTTTGATTTTATTACAACCCTTGTGTTTAAGCACATACGCCCCATTTATTGCTGTTACAGGTAGCTGATAAAATGAAAATAATTCCTTTGGTATGGTGTTTGACATTGCAAGGTCATTTGAAATTAAACACTACTTGTCTTATGAAAATTTTTAATTCACTGAAAAACCTTACCTTATCAGCCGGTCTTATTTTAATCACTGCAGCATCATTAAGCTCATGCAGTAAAGATGATGATAACAATGGTGTTTTTGGCGATGCCCATGTGAGGGTTGTTAATACAGTTGAGGGATCTGCTTCGCAAGACCTGTATGTTGATGATACCAAAGTGACAAGCTCTGCCGTTGCGTATGCAGAAAACTCAGATTTTACTGAGGTTCGCACGGGCGACAGAAAAGCAACTTTCCATAATTCAGGATCAACCGATGTAAACACCTCATTTGATTTATCTTTAGACATTGGTAAATACTACACTGTATACTACACTGCCGATGGAAGCTCAAAAACATCTTTTGTTACCGAAGAAGATATGTCGGCACCTGCATCTGGCAAAGCCAAAGTACGCTTTGTACATTTAAGTTCAGCAGCTGCGTCTAAAATAGACCTGGCTATAGCTAACGGCGAAAAGATATTTACCGATCTTGCCTACAGAACAGCGTCTGCGTATAAAGAGGTTGATGCTAATGCATCTTTTAAACTGTATACATCAGGTTCATCAACCATTGGTTTGAATATCCCAACTTCGCTTGAAGCAGGTAAAATATATGTTATATATTTTACAGGTAATACTGCTGCCAACTTTAGCTTTCATGTTGTTAAAGAAAACTAAATAGCTTTTACTTGAATTACAAAAGCCTTTCTTTACGGAAAGGCTTTTGTTTTTTTATATCATTTGCAAAAAAGTAACGGCTTAAGGCATAGGCGCTGCAGATGGTGGTGGCGAATTTACTCCCCAGCTTTTATTTGCAAAAGGCCCCATCACCAATTCAAGTACACCGCCATTTATGATATCACTATGGTTGAACCAGGGCTTATTCCATACTTTTCCGTTCAGCTTTGCCGATTGTATATACTTATTGTTGAATGAAGCGTTTACTGCTTTAATCTCAAAAAACTTACCGTTCCCTAAATTCATTTTCATGTATGGAAAGCAAGGGCTGCCGATGTTGTAGGTAGGGGATCCAGGTGTAACCGGGTAAAAGCCCATCTGGCTGAATACAACAAACGCAGTCATCCCACCGCCATCTTCGTCGCCAGGTACACCCATCAGATCATTACGGTACCATTGGTCCAGCAACGATCTTATGCGTTTTTGTGTGCGCCACGGTGCGCCGGCATAGTTGTACAAATAAGGGATGTGAAAGCTTGGCTCATTAGCCATTGAAAACATGCCCACGTTTCCCGTATGATCCGGTAAAATATTATAAAAGCTCCATCTTGCCATTGGATAAGGCTCGTTAAACATGTCCTCAAGCGCAGCTACAAATTTTTCTTTTCCACCAATCAACGACACCAGGTCGCCTATGTTATGCTGTACGTCCCATCGGTAAATATAGCCATTGTTTTCATCGTAATAATCACGGGCACCCGGGCCGCCTGATGTACGGTAATCCAGCGGTTCAATAAAATTTCCGTCTTTATCTTTTGGATGAAAAAAGCCTGTTTTAGGATTAAATACATTACGATAGTTATACGAAGCGCGCAGATAGTGTTTGGCTTCATCTGTTTTACCTAAATCAAAAGCAATTTGCGACAGGCACCATTCGTCAAACGATGTCCCGAGAGTTACCGCAATGGGCTGACGTTTTTCCCAGCGGCTTACATGTGCCACAGTTTCTGTATCACCAGGTTTCAATGCCGGAAAATATCCATATTCTTTATAAAACTTGTCCAGCTCGCCAGCAGGAACAGCATGCGACCAGGGGATAAGCGACTTATCTTCTATCGCACCTTTACTTACCTCGTAAGCTTTGGCCAAGTCAAAACCTCTCAGCCCTTTGTTCCATGCATCGGCAATGCTGGCTATACCGTGGTTGGAGTTCATGCCCCTCTCATCACCGCTAACGCCCGGAAATGTCGGCATCCAGTTTTGGCCGGTTTGCTGGGCCATTAATATGTAAGAACGAAGAATATTATTTTCAACATTTCTGTTGATCAAAATGCGTAGGGGATGAGCGGCACGGTAGGTGTCCCAAAGCCAGTCGTCTGTAAAGAACGGATGGCCCCCGTCATTATGTACTTTACCATCTGACGCGCTAAAATATCGCCCGTCCTCACTAATGCAAACAGGCCGTTCATAAGTGCGGTAAAGCGAAGTATAGAACACCGTAGTCTCCTTATCAGAGGCACCCGATACAGCGATCTTGCCTAACGCATCATTCCATATTTTACGGCCAGCTGTAGCTACTGCATTTACACCATAGTTTTTAATCTCCCGTTCAAGGTTGTTTTTTGCCTGATCGATGCTTATAAATGATACGCCGTAACGCATGCCTATATTTTTTGTTCCGTCCGGATATTTCAGGGCGATAGCCGTACCAGATTCGATACTCCAATCAACGCCTGTGCTGCCGGGCACACCAGCCTTAGCGGGAGCAACATCTGTCACCGCATAAATATAAACCCTTGTTTTATTGCCTAATTCTTTATAGCCGCTAATGATGTTTCCGTGTGCTTGTATCTGGCCACGTTCACAGTTGAATACCAGGTATGGTGAACCCTTTTTTTCGAAAGATATCTGGTAAACCGCACTTTGGTGCGATGGCGCGAAATCAATAGCTACATTCAATTCGTCCAAATAAACCTGGTAGCGGTAAGGTGTAACCTTTTCCTGATCGTAGCTTAAATTTTGTTGCGGTGTGATCTTGCTTTCATTTCCCTGTGACGGATAAAAATTGAATCCTGATTCGGAACGATGATGGGTAACGATCAGTGGCAAGCCACCCAGGTAGTTAGTTGTGTAATTATCCCGTACCGGAAAAACGCGCATCATGCTGTTTGGCAAATGCGTTGTGGGGTAGGTAGGTACAAGCATGTGGCTTATATTACCAATATAAGGATTTACATAATCCACCGGGTCTTTCGAAACCACCTTTTTAGGTTTTGGTGTATCAGTAGCATTTGTAATAGTAAACATTCCGATAAACCCGCATAAGGTTATCAAGAGTTTAGTTTTTATCATATAAGAATTGTTAAATTTCTTGTAAATGAGGATGGATTGCTGATGGTTTCTTTAACCAAACACCTATTTTCTTAGGATCTTATCCATTGCCTTTCCTTTAGCCAGTTCATCAACCAATTTATCTAAATACCTTACTTTTTGCATAAGTTTATCTTCAATCTGTTCAACACGATAGCCGCAAATTACACCTGTTATCTTAGTGACATTAGGGTTCAATTGTGGCGCCTGTTCAAAAAAATCTTCAAAATTGGTCTTATTGTCAATATGTTGTTGCAAGGTTTGTGCGTCATATCCTGTTAACCAAAATATCACCTCGTCCAGTTCTTGTTTTGTACGCCCTTTCTTCTCTACTTTATTGATATAATGCGGATAAACGCTTGCAAAGGACATTTTATAAACTCTTGAATTATCCATCTTGACTTATACTAAAGCTTTTCAGTTGGGTGACTAAGGTAATTAATGCGGCATCACCAGCAACATGGCACCATCTTCAAACATAGCAATAATCAATAAAATATATTTGTTTTTAAATGACCCAGATAAGATAAAGACTCCTGGATTGACTTAAATAACGATTTGGTGCCAATAGCATTAATGATCGTTAAGCCGGCAAAAGAATACAAGGATCATGAGTTTTGAAAATAGATTAACTATAATCTCTTGAGTAAACAAAAAAGCTCCTTAGAAAATATCCAAGGAGCTTTTGTTTGTGACCCCGCTGAGGCTCGAACTCAGGACCCACAGATTAAGAGTCTGTTGCTCTACCAACTGAGCTACGGAGTCGGGACAATTACGTAACAGGGTTGCAAATATACAATCAATAGGCAAAAAAGTGAATTTTGTTCAATTTAATTTACCCGTTGCTAAAAGGGCATAACTATGGCTAAGAAAGATTTTTTATCAGTATGCAAATCAGCACTTAATGTTTTCTGATGCTTTTAAGTAAGCCCGAAAAAACTACAGTTAAAATAGAAATGACAGCCGCAGCCATTAAAACTGTGCTTACAATTGCTAATGCATTCATGGTGATAATTGGTTGGTGTATAACTAAGTTACTTATTTATAGTTAATTAGCAATACATGTTGATAACTATATTATCGCCTTAATGAATGTATTATATGATGAGAAAACTTTAATACTCTGCCAGGACATTGAAACCGAGGCCTGCTATACCTTCTTTTTCCCACTTTGCCTGGCTGGTTTCTCTCGCTATGATGGCACCGCTAAATAAACTTGCAGAAAACATAATACCCTGACTGCGGCTTTGCTTTATCCATTCAAGGCTTACAAAAAACTTGTCTTCAACAATTATATTATAGGGTTCCAGGTCAATGCTTATCAAGTCCTGACCTTTTTTTACAGTGACAAAAATATTCTGGTTCTGTAACAGTTGATCCGGGAGGCCGCCTTTAACGGTATAAAAATTAAGCCGCATCATTATAGAGTCTACTACTATTTCAGAAGCCAGCGAGGCATTAAAGCGTTTAAGATAGGTGGGCGACTTTTTTATTTTTATAACCGCCCCAATTTCGTTACCCAACCGTCCGGATGTGAAGCCGGCATTAGTACCTTTAGAACGGGTGGTATTTCCCAGAATTACTTGTTTCCACTTATGGTTACTTACCCTTACTTCTTTTAACTGAGTAAGCGATGGCTGCAATGAAATAGTTTTTGCAGCATTTACATCAATATCAGCTATTTTAAATGCCTGGCTGATATAACCAACCATTGATATACGCAAACTATCTGCCGGATGATTACTCAGATCTAATTTATACGTGCCGTTTTCGGCAGTAACCGTACCAACGCTTTTGCCTATTATACCAATATTAACATAGGGTAGGGGTTTGGCAGTCTTTGCATCAATAACAACTCCTGTTAGTGTTTGTGCCTTTGTACAAAAAGCTGTAATAACAAAATATCCTATCAGAAATAAGCTTTTCATACCGGCAAGACGTTTAATTAGTATAAAAGGTTACGCAAGCGCGTACATTTCTTCCCGTTGTTTTTGTACTGCTTCGCTGTTAATGTATTCATCATAGCTCATGAGTTTGTCGATAACACCACCTGGTGTAATTTCAATAATACGGTTGGCAACTGTTTGCACCAACTCATGGTCGCGTGAGGTAAAAATAATATTACCCCTGAAATCCCTCATCCCATTATTCAGCGCAGTGATCGACTCAAGGTCAAGGTGGTTGGTAGGTTCGTCAAACAATAGCATATTGGCAGATTGCAGCATCATACGGCTAAACATGCAACGCATTTTTTCGCCACCAGATAATACATTGCATTTTTTTAGAACTTCTTCGCCACTGAACAACATACGGCCAAGAAATCCCCGGATAAACTGATCATCTTTCTCGCCCGGTGAAAACTCACGCAGCCAATCGATCAGGTTATCATCCTTGCCTTCAAAGTAAGCAGCACTGTCAATAGGTATATCGCCCAGGTTAACAGTTACGCCCCATTTAAAGCTTCCTGTATAATCACTATCACGACCTGTTAGTACATCATAAAAAGCAGATGTTGCAAGGCTGTTTTGCGATAATACAGCTATTTTATCCCCTTTGTTAACCATAAGGCTAACATTAGCAAAAAGCACTTCACCATTAAGCGTTTTCCCAAGGTTTTCTGTTTGTAATACCTGGTCGCCGATGTCGCGGCCCTGATTATTAAATATTATACCCGGATATTTACGGTTTGAAGGCTGTATCTCGTCCAGATTAATTTTATCAAGCGCTTTTTTACGGCTTGTTGCCTGTTTGGATTTGGATGCATTGGCGCTAAAGCGGCGAATGAATTCCTGCAGCTCCTTAACTTTATCCTCGGCCTTTTTATTTTGTTCGGCACGTTGTTTAAGGGCAAGCTGGCTCGATTCATACCAGAATGTATAGTTACCGGTATAGATAGTCATCTTACCAAAATCGATATCCACGATATGCGTACAAACAATGTCTAAAAAGTGCCTGTCGTGCGATACAACCAATACAATCGCTTCGTAAGAAGCTAAGAAGTCTTCCAGCCAGCTAATGGTGTGTATATCCAGGTCGTTGGTAGGCTCATCCAGTATCAGTATGTCCGGTTTGCCAAATAAAGCCTGTGCCAATAATACGCGTACTTTTTGAGTATTATCAAGCTCTTTTAGTAATTTATAATGAAAATCTTCTTTAATACCCAGGTTGCTTAACAAGGTAGCAGCGTTGCTTTCTGCATTCCAGCCATCCATTTCAGCAAACAGGTTTTCAAGTTCACCTGCACGTTCGCCGTCAACATCTGTAAAATCTTCCTTAAGGTAGATGGCATCTTTTTCTTTCATAACAGCATACATTTCTTTATGCCCCATCATTACGGTCTCTATAACTGTGTAGTCGTCAAAAGCATAGTGGTTTTGACTTAAAACAGCCATTCGTTCGCCTGGTGTAAAGCTTACCGAGCCACTGGTTGCATCAACCTCGCCAGACAATATTTTCAGAAAGGTTGACTTACCAGCACCATTCGCGCCGATTATACCATAACAGTTGCCCTGGGTAAATTTTAAGTTTACATCCTCAAAAAGAGTACGCTTGCCGTAACGAAGAGATAAATTTGATACCGTAATCATGCTGAAATTATTTGCGGCAAAGGTAAGCTAAATAGTTAATTTAATGAAGCCAGGTACCGCGTTTCCACAGCTTTGAGGAAAATGTGGTGATATTGCGTATGTTTTTCCCAGTCATTGTGGAGCCGCCACCTCAAGAAATAAAAATATTATAAAAAAAAGGTAGCAAAAGGTTTGTTTTTTACGATTAATGTATATTTTTAGCGTTATGGAACAACATTTGACCAATTTGTTCCGTATAAGAGAAGAGAACTAATTATAAACCCCGTAAAACCCCCTTTAATTAATCATGGCTATTGCTGTAACTATTATCGTTCTGTTAATTGTAAACACTATGATGGTTTATAACAGAGTAGAAGACGGTCGGAGACACGACGCGTAATGAAGTAAACGGCTAACTTAATGCTTTAATTAAGTTAGCCGTTTCGTCGTTAACAAGCTTTTGTAAAGGCGTGCTTGACATCATTTTCATAAACATGTTCAGATTGGCAGTAACTGAAAATGATATTGTTGTAAATTCATTGTTATAGCTTAATTGCCAATTCAACTCCATCTCGAAAGGTGGCTTTTCTTCCGGTATAATTCTGATAAGCGTGTTAGTCACCCGCTCGTTGATTCTTAGAGAAAGTGTTGTAATGTTTGGTATAGTAAAGGTTGCAGTATCGGTAGTTGATGCCCAGTTTGTGATATTATCAGGCATCAGTATCCGATGATTATTCATATCTGCCAGAAAATTGTAAATCTTATCAGGCGCTGCGTTTATAGTTACTGTACTTTCAAAAGTGCTCACAAAATTATTATTGTCCCCAGGTAGAGGGTTGTAAACGCCATTTTCTTAAAATCTCCGTATCGGCAGAGGTTATATACTGTTTTTCTTCAGCATATTTAATCAGCGCATCATAGTTTGAAAGTGTAAAGTAAGGACATTTCGCATTTTTAAAATTTTCTTCAGCCACATCAAAACCGTAACTGAATATGGCAGCCAAGCCGGCAACAGTATATCCTGCCTCACGAAGGGCATCTACTGCCTGCAAGCTGCTTTTACCTGTTGATATCAGATCTTCAATAACCACAACACGCTGCCCGGGTGCTATTTCTCCTTCAATTAAATTCCCTCTTCCATGTTCTTTAGCTTTGGCCCGTACGTAAATAAATGGCAAGCCCAGTTCCTGCGCTACCAAGGCACCTTGCGGAATGCCCGCTGTTGCAACGCCGGCAATGCAACCAACTGAACCAAAGGCTTCCTGTATGGCTGATGATAACTTTTGCCTGATATAAGTGCGGATTGGTGGGTAGGATAGTGTTACCCGATTATCACAATAGATTGGTGATTTCCAACCCGAAGCCCATGTAAATGGATTATTAGGTTGTAATTTTATTGCTTTAATTTGCAGCAGAAATTCGGCAACTTGCTGCTCGGTTTCACTATTAGTATACATGGCTCAAAAATACAGAATTTATATTAACGAAAAAGTGATTTTGGTAACAGGGAAATCACCTGACACATCAGTAAGCTATCAACAAATTGATGCTGAGCACTTTGATCTTAAAGTTATTTATCATTGGGCACAAACACAGAAAAACAATTTTTTTTATGTGCTTTGTGATGATGCCAAAGCCTTTATGAAAAGGCTTATAAAAAAAAATGTGCTGATTGAGGCTGCCGGTGGTTTAGTTATTAATCAGGACGGCGACTATCTTTTTATATATCGCAATGATAAGTGGGACCTGCCAAAAGGTAAAATTGAAAAAAAGGAGAAAAAAAAGGTAGCAGCAGTGCGTGAGGTAGAGGAAGAATGCGGCATCAAAGTAAACAAACTGGAAGAAAAAATTTGTAAAACCTATCACACTTATATTTACAAGGGTGAAGTTGTGCTTAAGAAAACGCATTGGTATAAAATGCGCTTTAAAGGTAAGTGTAAACTTATCCCGCAGTTAGAAGAAGGTATAACAGATGTACGCTGGTTTAAAAAACAAGATATACCTGCTATAACGCAAAATACTTTTCCGTCAATATTAGATGTGCTGGATAAGCAGGGATTAATTAAAGGAACGGAATCGCCTCTTTCGGAATAAACTGGGCAACATCTCCATTATACCTGATAATTTCGCGAACGATGCTTGAACTGATTGATGAGTAGCCTGGCTTACTTACAATGAATATGCTCTCGATGTTAGGTTCAAGGGCGTGGTTCATCTGTGCTATTGCTTTCTCATATTCAAAATCGCTTACGGTACGTATACCCCTTATCATGTAATCGGCGCCAATACTGCGGCAAAAATCAACGGTTAACCCTTCATAAGCAATTACATGTATACGCTCATCATACGCAAATACAGCCCTGAGCATTTCTTCGCGTTTACTTACAGGCAAAAGCCCCTGTTTAGTACTGTTTACCCCTATACCTATATAAAATTTATCAAAAAGGTTTACCGAGCGTTTTACAATATCTACGTGGGCCTTTGTAACAGGATCAAACGAACCGGGGAACAGGGCTATTTTCATGTGTTACGAGTTATTGGCTTATCAAAATTAGTTATTATTCAACCGCAAGCAAATTATTAATTTGTGCATACTGCAACAGCATGATAGTCTTGGCATCTTTTATTTCCCCTGTTCTGATCATTGTTAGTGCCTCGGCAAACGGTAATTCCAGCACTTCAATATTTTCTGTTTCTTCTTCCAATCCACCACCGTTGCCAACCTTCATATCATTAGTGTATGGGGCAACAAAAAAATAAAGTATCTCGGTAACAGACCCCGGCGACATATAAGCTTCAAAAACCTTTTGCACAGTTCCTATCCTGTAACCGGTTTCTTCTTCAGTTTCCTTACGTATACAATCTTCAGGGCTGTCTTTATCCAGTAAGCCTGCACAGGCTTCAATTAAGTAGCTGTCGGCATTTCCGTTTAAATATGTAGGCAGCCTGAACTGCCTGGTAAGCACCACATTTTTTGCTTCAGCGTTATAAAGTAATATTACCGAACCATTACCCCGGTCATAAGCTTCGCGTTGCTGTGCAAGCCATTCGCCGTTTTTGCCCAAAAGCTCGTAGCTGGCTTTCTTAAGCACATACCAGTTATCAGAAAGCACCGTGGTTTGCAGGTTACGAATGTGGTGGCTCATTATGATATTGAAAAAATGAAAATGAAGAATGCCCGTATTTGCGTTGCTCTGTAAATGCCGGGTGATTGCTAAGGTTTTGCATGCTCTGGTGCTCAACTATAAGTACTCCTCCGGGTTTAAGCAGTTGGCGGTCAAATATTATTTTAGGTATTTCGGGTATACGGTTAAGGTCATACGGCGGGTCGGCGAAGATCAGATCGTATTGCAACGTTTCTATTGCAAGGTATTTGAACACATCACTTTTAAATGCTTCTATCTGTGTTAACCCGTGCTGCCTGGACGCATCTTTAAGGTAATGCACACAATGTACACTGCGGTCAACACCGGTTACCTTTTCGGCGCCCCTGGATGCAAATTCCATGGCGATATTGCCTGTGCCGCTAAACAGATCGAGCACGGTAAGGCTTTCAAATTCTATCTGGTTTTGCAGAATGTTGAATAAAGCCTCTTTAGCAAGGTCTGTTGTAGGGCGTACGGGTAAATTTTTTGGCGGATTGAGCCGCAAACCTTTTAGTTTTCCTCCGATGATACGCATAACGACAAAGCAGAAAGATTGAGAATTTGATGAGGCTTTACGTCTGATGGTAAATCAAGTACAGTAACGCCATTGAGTGTTACCTCCCCAAAAAAATCTTTCAGGTAATTAAAAGAAACATCGGTTGAGTTGATTTTGCCGCTGATAAGCAGCTTTACATTTTGAGGTTTCAACTCTAATTCTGTGGCGACAAGGGCGCAAAAATAGGCCAGTTCCTCGTGATTCTTAAACGAGAAAGTATTATAGAACCGCAGTTTACTGAATTTGTAATTCACTATCGAAACAGTTTCATTACTGATATTAAGATACAATGTGTTATTACTGGGATAGTTTAACCCGATGGCTTTAATCCAGCCTGCATCAGCATTGCATAATACAGGGTTATGAAAATCATTAATGATTTGAGTTACAACCCTATCTGCTTTATAAGCAATTATATTATTATCATCTATTACCTGGAAGCCTACTTTCTCATGCTCCTGTACGTCAAGTAAACGTGCGGCATCAGTAAGCCGGCTATTATCGTACAGGCTACGGGGTAATAGAGTAAATATGTCAGATTTTAATCCCGCAATCACCAGTTTAAAATTGGCGGTTAAAATGTTGCTTAACTTTTCAGGATTTTTTAATTCGTCAGTATTGAAATTTTCACCCCAGGCCAAAAGTTGTTTATCATTAATAACCGCATAGCTAAAAGCTGTAGCATTTAGCTGTAGCAGTAAAGTATAACTATCCGCCTGGTTAAAGCTAAAATCGTGGCTGGTGTAAAGGTTTGTATTTTCGATCATGCAGTTAAGCAAAATTAATATTTTTTCTGTATTACATACATTAAGATACTTATGAGCATTTTTGTAATGTGTACGGTACAGAATATATAAGTAAGGTATTTCCGCACGAGGCAACGCCCCAGCAGCAGGAACTTTTTTTAAAGTTGCACAAATTTCTGATAAGCGAAGATGGTGATGAGTGCTTTATTTTAAAGGGCTATGCTGGTACTGGTAAAACTACAATTGTAGGCGCCCTGGTAAAAGCTTTGCCAAAATATAATTTCAGATCGGTATTGCTGGCCCCAACCGGTAGGGCGGCCAAGGTTATCACTAATTATTCGGGACGCAAGGCATTTACTATTCATAAACGCATTTACCGTAAAAAGTCAGCATTGAATGTTGATGAATCATTTATGCTGGCAGATAACATGAGCGCCAATACTTTATTTATTGTGGATGAAGCTTCAATGATATCTGATGAGTTAAGCGGAAATAACAGGGAAACCTTATTGCATGACCTGGTTAATTATGTTTATAATACCCGTAATTGCAAACTTATGCTGGTGGGCGATACAGCACAGCTACCTCCTGTTGGTGCCGAAGATAGCCCCGCTTTAGATGCCAATTTGATGAAGGGTCAGTTTGGCCTTGATATACATAGTTATGAGTTAACCGATGTTTTGAGGCAGCAAAAAGAATCGGGTATATTACTTAATGTTACCAAGGTAAGGGATATGATCAGGATAGGTAAACAGTTGATGCCGCGCATAGTAACAAAGGGTTACAAAGATGTTTACCGTATGCGGAGCGATCTGCTTGAGGAGGGGCTGAATTATGCTTATAATAAGTATGGTAATGATGGCACGCTAATAATATGCCGCAGTAACAAAAATGCCAACCTGTATAACCGGCAGATAAGGGGCCGCATTTTAATGCGCGAAGAAGAACTTACCGGCGGCGACCAATTAATGGTAGTGCGTAACAACTATTTCTGGCTTAAAGACCAGGAGGATAACAGCACCGGTTTTATTGCTAACGGTGATATAGCGCGGGTAAGAAAAGTGCGCCGCTTTGAGGAAATGTATGGCTTCAGGTTTGCCGATGTACAGCTCGAATTTACAGACTATGCAGAAGATCCGATACTGGATTGTAAGATATTACTTGATACCCTTTACTCTGATGCCCCCGCACTACAGCCTACAGACCAGAAACGTTTCTATTTAGAAGCGATGAAAGATTATGACCATATTCCTAACAAACGCGATAAACATAATGAGTTAAAACTTAACCCTTATTATAACGCGTTGCAAGTGAAATTTGCTTATGCCATAACCTGCCACAAAGCGCAGGGAGGGCAATGGGAGGCGGTTTTTGTTGATCAGGGTTACCTGACTGAAGAAATGGTAAATACCGATTTTCTAAGATGGTTTTATACCGCCTGTACCCGGGCTACCAATGAATTATATCTGGTGAATTTCAATGAAAATTTTTTTGTCTGAACTTGAATTAAAAGAATTAAAAGAATTAAAAGAATTTATGCAAATGGAAAGATTTTACCTTAATACTTAAAAAATTATTTAAATAACTATAAATCAATAATAATACATTCTGTTTAATATATAAAATTCTTTCAATTCGAGTTCAGACAACTCACACTACTTCCGGCAGCAAAACTCTAAAAACACTCCCTTCACCTTCTTTGCTTTGTGCGCTTATTTTACCATTATGGCTGTTTACTATATCCCTAACAATACTTAAACCTATTCCGGTAGATTGCTCACCACGTAAACCCGTACGCCCCGCGCCAGAAAAACGTTCGAATATGCCAGGTAGCATGTTATTGGGAATACCCATGCCATAATCCTTTATTTGAATGATAACATGCCTTTTATCTCTGTTAAGAAGAACTTCAACCTTATCCGTATCTTTTGAAAACTTTAAAGCGTTGCTGATCAGGTTATCTACCACTCTTGTAAATTTCTCTGAGTTGATAAGCGCATAGGCAGACTGAATATTGCTGATCAGTATTACACTTTGTTTCCCGCCCTGTTGTATCTTCCAGGTATTAATTATTTCCTGTAAAAAACGACTGACTTCAGTGCGCTGCATTCCCAGCCCCGTATTATCTACGTTGCGGGCGGCATCAAGCAGATCATCAATAATGGTACGGGCCTTAACACATGATTCGCGCATCATGTTCAGATTTTCCTGCGTATCTTCGTCAATATCATCCATCGCCATCATCATCGTTAATGATTCTACCGCGGCTATTGGGTTACGCAGATCATGCGCTACTGTACCTAAAACCTGGTTTTTAAAGATGTTCGCCTTTTCAATCTCAACGTTTTTCTCACGTATTTCTATGATCTGGCCATAATAGCTGGCCTTAAAGCTGAAAAAATAACGGGATGTTAAATAAAATCCAGAAAGTAAAATCGCTGATATCATTTGGTTGTACGTCATTTCGGTCGGGCCGGTCTGCGCATGATAAAGCATTATAGTAAAAAGTAGTTCTGTCCCGATAATAAGTACCAGCGTTTCATAATACTCAAAAGTAAACATCATACTTACAACACTTAAAGCTATCAGGTAAAGGGTAAGGCTGTTGCTGGGGTCGGAGGTAGATATGAAGCTGGAGTACATGCCGCATACAATGATGTACAAAGAAAAAACAAAAACAAACAATGCCATTAATGCAGTGCTGCGCCTTGTTTTGCGCATATGTAAAACCAACAAGTGGCTAACCAGATAAAATACCGGAGTAACAGTTATGAATATCCAGTTAATGAAATTAAACTCCGGAAAATTTTGTGCCTTGGTTAAGCTTTCAGGAAATACATGGTAAAGTATCCTGATAATAATGTTGAGCGTAAGAAATATCAAACTCGCGGTACGTACACTTTGCAGGTTTTGATAAGTGTAATAATTGCGATAAGGTTCTACGTACTTAGGTGCAAGTTTGGTGAAAAAATGCGTATCCACTTTTGTTTACAATTAATAAGGGGACCCAAAAGTATAAATATTTATGTTAGTATTAAATGGCAAAATAGCTGAAATAGAATAGCTTGGTTGACAAAATGACTGATAACAATGGCTTTGCCTGTCAAATAATCACATAATAGCCTGTTTACTTGTTATGGCAAACGTTTTGAACAGTAGTTATTACTATGAATTTTAACAACTTTACCATAAAAGCCCAGGAAGCTGTACAAAAAGCTTCTGAAATTGCTACCGGCAATCAGCAGCAAGCTATAGAGCCGGCGCATTTATTAAAAGGTTTATTACTGGTTGATGAAAACGTTATAAGCTACCTTTTAAAAAAACTTAACGTTAACCTTAACCGGTTAAACACAATATTGGATGAGCAGATTGCATCATTCCCAAAAGTAAGCGGAAGTAACATCTACTTATCTGCAAACGCCAACTCGGCATTACAAAAGGCACAATCATATTTAAAAGAGTTTAAAGACGAATTTGTGTCTGTAGAGCACATACTGCTTGGCATACTATCGGGTAGCGACAAAGCCGCAGGCGCATTAAAAGATGCCGGCGTTAATGAGAAAGATCTTAAAAAAGCAATAATTGATCTGCGTGGCGATAACAAAGTCACCGACCAGAATGCCGAAGCTACTTACAACGCCCTTAACAAATATGCCCGTAACCTAAACGAGTATGCAGAAAGCGGCAAATTGGATCCGGTTATTGGTCGCGACGAAGAAATACGCCGTGTGATACAGATCTTATCGCGCCGTACAAAAAATAACCCTATACTGGTTGGCGAGCCTGGCGTAGGTAAAACAGCCATAGCCGAAGGTATTGCATTCCGTATCATAAAAGGTGATGTACCTGAAAGCCTAAAAAGTAAAACGGTTTACTCGCTTGATATGGGTGCGCTTATAGCGGGTGCTAAGTACAAAGGTGAGTTTGAGGAGCGCCTGAAAGCCGTTGTAAAAGAAGTTATTCAAAGCGATGGCGAGATAGTGCTGTTTATTGATGAGATACATACGCTTGTTGGCGCCGGTGGCGGCGAAGGAGCTATGGATGCTGCAAATATTCTTAAACCGGCACTTGCCCGTGGTGAGCTCCGTTCTATTGGCGCTACTACGCTTAATGAGTATCAGAAATATGTTGAGAAGGATAAAGCACTGGAGCGCCGGTTCCAAAAAGTAATGGTTGACGAGCCCGATGCTGCCGATGCTATTTCTATTCTGCGTGGCTTAAAAGAACGTTACGAAGCTCACCATAAGGTACGTATAAAAGACGAAGCTATTATTGCCGCGGTAGAGATGTCGCAACGTTACATATCTGACAGGTTTTTACCGGATAAAGCGATTGACCTGATGGACGAGGCCGCCTCTAAACTTCGCCTGGAAATGGACTCGGTACCGGAAGCTGTCGACGAACTGGAACGTCGTATAATGCAACTGGAGATTGAGCGCGAGGCTATTAAACGCGAAAAGGACGACCATAAAGTAGCTGAGTTGAGTGAAGAGATAGCGAACCTTTCATCACAGCGAGATTCATTACGTGCCAAATGGCAGGGCGAAAAAGACCTTGTAGATGGCATTAACCAAAAGGTTGAGCAGATTGAGAATTATAAACTTGAAGCGGAACAGGCCGAACGCGCAGGGGATTACGGTAAGGTAGCCGAACTACGCTATGGTACCATTGTGCAGACCCAAAAGGAAGTAGAACAACTTAAAGCCGCACTGCAGGAAAACCAGGAAGATAGCCGTATGCTGAAAGAAGAGGTTACTGCGGATGATATTGCTGGTGTTGTATCACGGTGGACCGGTATACCTGTCAGCAAAATGATACAAAGTGAACGCGAAAAACTGTTACACCTTGAAGAAGAGCTGCACAAACGGGTAGCCGGGCAGGATGAAGCAATAGAAGCGATAAGTGACGCCATCCGCCGGAGCAGGGCAGGGTTGCAGGATAAACGTAAACCTATCGGCTCATTTATCTTCCTGGGTACAACAGGAGTGGGTAAAACCGAATTGGCAAAAGCTTTAGCCGAATACCTTTTCAATGATGAAAACTCGATGGTGCGTATTGATATGAGCGAATATCAGGAGCGTCATGCAGTATCAAGGTTGATAGGCGCCCCTCCGGGATATGTGGGTTATGATGAAGGCGGCCAGCTTACCGAGGCCGTAAGGCGTAAACCTTACAGCGTAGTTTTGCTCGATGAAATTGAAAAAGCCCATCCGGATGTATTCAATATATTATTACAGGTACTGGACGATGGCCATTTGACAGATAATAAAGGCAGGGTGGTGAATTTTAAAAACACCATCATAATCATGACCTCAAATATTGGATCAAACATTATTCAGGAAAACTTCCAGAATTTTGATGAGCAGGATAAAGAGGCAGTGATAGCTAAGACAAAAAACGACTTGTTTAATTTATTAAGGCAAACTATCCGCCCTGAGTTTTTAAACAGGATCGACGAGATCATTATGTTTACACCGCTTAGCCGCGATGAGATAACTGATATTGTGAGGCTGCAATTTAAGCAGGTACAGCAAACACTTGCCGAAATGGGTGTAACTATAGAAGCATCGGAAGAAGCGCTGGATTGGCTGGCACAATTGGGTTACGACCCGCAGTTTGGTGCACGCCCTTTAAAACGTGTGATACAAAAGAAAATACTGAACGAGCTATCTAAACAGATCCTTGCCGGTAAAGTGGATAGGGATAGCAAAATTAAGCTGGATATGTTTGATAACAATTTTGTATTTATGAATGCAGGTGAGTGATAAGCGAGAACGGGCAGGCAGCTTATAGACATGGCTATATGATTGATTAAACGCTGCCTGCGCATTTTAAATACCTTAAAATAAGAGCTGCCCCACACAAGGCAGCTCTTTTAAGTAGTTATATTAATGATCAGAATAAGTATAACGTTTGTTGAAAACCATCGTTGTAACAAAATCAACAATTAAATTATTATAAGGCCACTACTCAATAAAGTTATGGCCTTTAATTTCTATAAATTATCTGATCAATATTGTGGTTACTTACAGCGGAATCTCAAATTTAACCTTCAACTGATATATTGAGCAAAACAAGGTGGCATAGTTTTGAGTTTACCCTGTATAATCTATCACACATATAAAAAAAGCTACTACCATGAAAAATTTTGAAACATTAGTGGATGCCACTAACGATCTGACGAAAAGGGGATATACTCAAAACCTTAGCCTTGAAGGAGAAACTATCGACGATAAATCAAACGATATACATATGACTGCTGATGACTTTGAAATAGATGAATTTTATCGTTTCGAGGGGCAAAGCAATCCAGATGATATGGCTATTGTATATGGCATCAGCTCGGCCAAATATGGCATCAAAGGCATTTTAGTTAATGCTTATGGTGTATATTCTAACGATAGCTCATCGGCCATCCAGGCTAAACTTCACCATCATCAGGTGAGTGATAACCTGCATGGGTCAGACAGGCCGACGAATAACTAAGGCTTTACTTAACAGTTGGCAGTTAGCAATTGGCACGAGTAAGCCGACTGCTAACTGCTTACTGTAACTCCCTATAGTTCTTTTCCTTTAGATTGTATTACATCTGTACCACTACGCATTAAAAAACTTAACCTGGTAAGCCTGTTCTTCTTTCATCAAGTATAATTCCCGCTTTAAAGTCATCATTACTTTTGCATACCTTTTCAGGAGTTTTGCAAATCCTTCCATAGATAACCAGCTGCTCTCAAGCCAATTTGTTTGTTAAAATGGAAAGTAGGGTATTTGCTTAGGTAGGCCTGGCGCAAGGGTTTGTATATTGGCTTTGCTGGCTTCAGTACTTAATTCAAGCCGAAGCTTGTCAAGAGTAAACATCAAAAATTAAATTATTAAAAACTTTATGGGGGTAGCAAAGATTAATAGTTTATAAACCAACGTACTATGCCGGTAAAAGGTAAACACAGGAGAAACAATCATAAGTGGTCTGCCAAGGTAAATGCCACAAGTGATGCGCTCGATCTGCAAAAGGATATATTCAAATCCAAAAACCCCGGGAAGATCGCCGAATCGTTAAAAGAGTCGGCCGAGGAAAGTCATCGACGTAAAGGTTCACCTTTTCAAAGCGCGATGTCTATGCTTAATTTTTATATTAATCGCGCCGGCAAAAACCTCACAAAAACACAAAAGAAGCCGCTTGAAAATGCCAAGAATAAGCTACGCAAACTGTATGGCCGGCCACAGAAATAACAGTTCTAAGTTTCTATTTAAATGCCTGTTTATATGAGTTGATCAGATCATCCTGCCAAAACTTTACATCATTTATACAGCGCAGCTTACTAAAAATTATACATTTGCTAACCGTTAATTTATATACATGGTTAAATTTAATCGCTTTACACTCGACAATGGCCTTAGGGTGCTTGTCCACGAAGATAGTACTACTCCAATGGCGGTGCTCAATATTTTATATGACGTTGGCGCCCGTGATGAAGATCCCGAACAAACCGGATTTGCGCATTTGTTTGAGCACCTGATGTTTGGCGGCTCAATCAACATCCCTAATTACGATGGCCCTTTACAACGCGTAGGCGGCGAGAATAACGCCTTTACCAGCAACGATATCACCAATTACTACATCACCCTGCCATCAGCTAATATAGAAACAGCTTTCTGGCTGGAAAGCGATCGCATGCTTAACCTGGCTTTCAGCGAAAAAAGCCTTGAGGTGCAGCGCAACGTAGTCGTTGAAGAATTCAAACAACGTTACCTCAACCAGCCATATGGCGATGTTTGGCTTAAATTACGCCCGCTGGTTTACAAAACGCATCCATACCGTTGGGCAACTATCGGTAAAACAATCAAACACATTGAGGATGCAAAGATCGAAGATGTAAAAGCGTTCTTCAAAAAACATTATAATCCTCAGAACGCCATAATGGTAGTTGGCGGCGACGTAAGTACTGAACAGGTTAAACAGCTTGCCGAAAAATGGTTTGGCAACATATCTGCAGGTGAAAAGTACAATCGGAATTTGCCACAGGAACCGGCTCAGCGCGAGGAGCGACGAGAAACTACCAGCGGCAAGGTGCCTTTGAACGATATTTACATTGCCTTCCAGATGGAGAGCAGGCAACACCCAAGCTATTACCCGGTTGAGTTATTGTCTGATATACTCTCACGCGGCAATTCTTCGCGTTTATATAAAAGCCTTATTAAAGAGAAACAGCTATTCAGCGAAGTGCATGCTTACATTACCGGCAGCATAGATAAAGGCATGTTTGTAGTACAGGGCAAACCCCTTGAAGGAGTGACCATAGAGGCAGCAGAACAAGCATTGTGGAACGAACTGGAAGAAATCAAAGCTAATGAGATAGCTATTGATGAACTGACCAAAGTGCAAAACAAAACAGAGTCGACCATGGTGTTTGCCGAAATGTCATTATTAGATAAAGCAATGAACCTGGCTTACTATGAATTACTTGGTGACGCCAATGATTTTAACTATGAGGTAGCAAAATTTTTAGCTGTTACTCCCGCACAGATAAAAGAACAGGCCAATATACTTTTTCAAAAAGAAAACTCTTCTACTCTGGTATATCTGGCCGAAAAAACAGCCGATGTAACCGAAACCGAATTGGCAGAAACACAAAACTAACGATGATTCTTGACAGAAAAACACCGCCGGCATTTAACGGCGTAGAAAATATACGACTGATTCATCCCGAAGAAACAATGCTTTCTAACGGATGTAAACTCTTTACCTTTAATTCAGGCAGCCAGGATTTAGTGCGAATAGAATGGATTTTTAGTAATCTTCGGTTTAACGCGGATAAGCCTTTATTGAACGTTGCGGTGAATAACATGCTAAATGATGGTACTTCTACATTATCTGCCGCCCAAATTGCCGACAAAATTGATTTTTACGGTGCTTTTTTACAGGTTGACTATAGTTTTGATCATTCGCAGTTAACACTTTATACATTAACCAAACATCTTGGTGCAATATTGCCGGTTGTAAAAGAAATCTTGACCGATTCTGTATTTCCTGAAAAGGAACTTGCTACTTATAAACGTAACCAACAACAAAAATTGCAGGTGAGCCTGCAAAAGAATGATTTTGTTGCCCGCCGGTTATTTAACAAAGCATTGTTTGGTGAAACTATTTATGGGGTAGCCGCAGAGCCTGCCGATTTTGAGTCGCTTGTTCAAGAAGATATGCTTTCACATTTCAGGCAAATGTATCAACCGGCCAATTGTACAATAATTATAGCTGGTAAGGCAGGCAATGAAGTTGTAACGGCTGTTGCCAATACATTTGAAAATAGTTGGAGTGATAATAACGAATCAGCGGATATATCGCAACCTGCTACACAACCGGCTACAGAAAAGTTTATTTACCAGGAGCGGCCGGGCGCTTTACAATCGGCTATCCGTTTGGGGATGCCTATTGTACAACTCTCACATCCTGATTTTCCGGCATTACAAGTACTTAATACAGTTTTAGGCGGTTACTTTGGCTCAAGGCTGATGAGTAACATTCGTGAGGATAAAGGTTATACCTACGGCATTGGCTCAGGTATGGCTTCTTTTAAACAGGCAGCTTCATTCTTTATTGCATCAGAAGTTGGCGCCGACGTTTGTAAAGCCGCATTAACTGAAGTTGAAAAAGAAGTTACAGGATTAAAAAACGAGCTGATACCTGATGATGAACTTTCTTTAGTACGCAATTTCATGTTGGGCTCGTTATTAGGCAGTCTGGAAAATGTAATGTCTCATGCCGATAAATTTAAAAGCCTTTATTTTTCCGGCCTGGGTTATGATTATTACGATCGTTATACCGAGATCGTAAAAAATGTGACTGTTGAGCAATTACAGCAGCTTGCAAATAAATACTACAACTTCGACGATTTTTATAAAGTAATAGTAGGTAAATATTAAGTACCTAAGATTTTTAGAAGTACGATTTCAGATTTATCAAGAAACTGTAAGGTTTATCAAATCTGAAATCGTAATTCGTAAATCCAAAATAAAAGACTATCTTTGCCCGGCAAATAATAACTCCAAATAATTATTTGCTATGCAGTTAGACCCATCAAAATTTGTCGCCGAAGGATTAACTTATGACGACGTACTTTTACTCCCCGCATACTCTGAAGTACTACCACGCGAAGTAGATACCAGTTCATTTTTAACGAAAAAGATAAGGGTTAAAATACCTTTGATATCGGCAGCAATGGATACTGTTACCGAATCAAAACTGGCTATTGCCATTGCACAGAATGGTGGTATTGGCATGCTGCATAAAAACATGAGCATACAGCGCCAGGCCGACGAAGTACGCAAAGTAAAACGTTCAGAAAGTGGGATGATACAGGAGCCGGTAACGCTGCATGAGGCTGCTACTGTAGGCGATGCCTTAAAGATCATGAAAGAATATCACATTGGTGGTATTCCGGTGGTTGATAACGAGGGTAAATTGAAGGGAATCCTGACTAATCGCGACCTGCGTTTCCAGAAAGACATGAAAATGCCTATCGACGGCATAATGACCAAAGAAAACCTGATAACCGCGGTAAAGGGAACTACGCTTGGCCAGGCTGAAGAAATACTGCAGGAGCATAAAATAGAAAAGTTGCCGGTTGTTGATGGAGACGGTATGCTGATCGGTCTGATCACCTTTAAAGATATTCAGAAATTTAAGAATTACCCTGATGCCTGTAAAGACGAGCATGGCCGTTTACGTGTAGGCGCTGCTGTTGGCGTTACCGCCGATACCATGGAGAGGGTAGATGCGCTTGTAAAAGCAGGTGTAGATGTAATAGCGATAGATACTGCTCACGGTCATTCAAGGGGGGTTATTAACCAGGTAAAAGCGGTAAAAGAAAAATATCCTGATCTGCAGGTTATTGCAGGAAATGTTGCTACCGGTGATGCCGCTAAAGCACTTGCTGAAGCAGGCGCCGATGCTGTTAAAGTAGGTATTGGCCCGGGTTCTATCTGTACTACACGTATTATTGCCGGTGTAGGTGTTCCACAATTATATGCGGTTTATGAATGCGCCAAAGCGCTCGAAGGAACCGGTATACCGGTAATTGCCGATGGTGGTATTAAGCATACCGGCGATATAGCGAAGGCTATAGCTGCAGGAGCAAGCACGGTAATGGCAGGTTCACTGTTCGCAGGGGTTGAAGAATCGCCCGGTGAAAGCATTATTTATGAAGGCCGCAGGTTTAAATCATACCGTGGGATGGGATCTATAGAGGCTATGGAGCAGGGTTCAAAAGACCGGTACTTCCAGGATGTAGAAGATGATATTAAAAAATTGGTACCTGAAGGTATAGTTGGCCGCGTTCCTTACAAGGGTATGCTTGCAGAAGTGATCTACCAGTTTGTTGGCGGTTTACGTGCCAGCATGGGTTACTGCGGTGCAAAAGATATTACCACGTTGCAAAAAGCGAGATTTGTACGTATCACTACGGCCGGTATGCGCGAGAGCCATCCGCACGATATCACAATAACTAAAGAAGCACCTAATTATTCAAGATAAGTAATTAGTGAATGGTTGATTAAGTGAGTAGTTTTACTTTTCATTTAATCAACCATTTTTTTTAACAACCATTTTCCACTCACCTAATCAACTACTCACTTGAAAAGTATTTGCGTTTTCTGTGGCGCCAACTTTAATGGCAATCCTGTCCTTCAACAAGCAATAGAACAACTGGCAGAGATATTTGTAGCAAAGCAGATCAAACTTGTTTACGGAGGGGGTAAGGTAGGTGTTATGGGCTTGCTTGCCGATGCTGTACTTGGTCGCGGCGGAGAAGTAATTGGCGTTATTCCTCAATTCTTAATGGATAAAGAAGTTGGGCATACCGGCATTACGGAGTTGCACGTGGTAGACAATATGCACCAGCGTAAACAGTTGATGAACGATCTGAGTGATGGTATTATTATGCTTCCTGGTGGTTTTGGCACGCTTGAGGAATTTTTTGAAGTACTGACCTGGCTGCAACTTGGCTTGCATAACCATCCCGTAGGGATTTTAAACGTAAACGGCTTTTACGATAGTTTGCTTATGCAAATGGATGTTATGGTTGAGCAACGTTTCCTGAAGCCGGCCAACCGGCAACTGGTATTAACCTCGGCCGATGCGATTGAACTGGTTGACCTGATGGAGAAAATCGACATTAAACCGGATGAAGTTTGGTTTAAAGACCGCAACCTTACTTAACGGCTGTCGGTATTAGTTTGCCGTACATACATCCTAATGCGGTGTGTAGGCATTATGCTTACAATACCGTTATTTACTTGTTTGTTAGACAGGGCGATATACATCTCTACTTCAATTCCATTTTTAACAAAAATATCCTTTCTTTTGAACCTCCCGGTTTCAATTAATGAAGTATTATCCAAAGAGCCGGTAGTTTCCGGGTTGCCAAAATCAGCGCTAACTTTAGCCAATAAGGCTTTGTATCTACTAATATACTGCTCCAGCTTAGCCGCCGGTTGTTTAACCGCCTGTGCATCTTTAGCGAAATTTGCCTCGTCCCACTCATATAAAATATAATTGATGGTAGAGTCTTGCACGTTCGGGAAATAATAAACCAACAGATCGGGTACATTAGCCTCTGCACGACGGTAAACTACAGGTTGGGCTACATCCGGAGGGTTAATGTAATGTGCAGATAGCGTAGTGATCTTTCCTTTTGCTGACTTTTCAAAGCCTTTTACATAACTGAGATTTTTTCCTTTGATATCAAATATAAATTGGGCGAATGATGCCTTGCAAATAAATAAAAGGAATACTAAAGCGAATAACTTACGCATCATGGCACAAAGGTATGATATTGTACTGCCATATAAATGCAGTAAATTACTAACTTAACAGCATGAAAACGCTTTTATTGTCCTTATTCATATTGTTATCCACAGTAACTTTTGCTCAGCAGGCAAATAAAATCCACAATAAAGCCATATTAGTTGATACTCATAACGATGCTTTATCCAACGAGTTAATAACAGGTGTGGATCTGGCCAAGTTGCAGGCCGATGGTAATTTCGATCTTGTTCGTGCTAAGCAGGGCGGTTTAGATGTACAGGTATTCTCAGTATGGTGCGGCGAGCAGCATGCCGATAAAGACGCTTATGCCTTCGCTAACCGGGAGATTGATTCATTGTATGCGCTTATACAGCGAAATCCAGACAAAATAGCAGTGGTTACTGAAAAGTCGGGCTTAAAAAAGGCGGTTAAACAAGGCAAGCTTGCAGCGATGATAGGGGTGGAAGGTGGTCACATGATTGAGAACAGGCTGGACTATATCGATAGCCTTGCCAAGCGTGGAATGATCTATTTAACGCTGACCTGGAATAACAGCACCACCTGGGCTACCTCTGCCCGAGATGAGACTTTAAGAGGCGACTCGTTACCACATAAAGGCTTGACTGATTTTGGGAAACAGGTTATAAAGAAACTGAACGACCTGGGGGTGATGATAGACCTTTCGCACCCCGGCGAACAAACATTTAAGGATGTAATGGCGCTGACCAAAAAGCCTGTCATCGCATCGCATAGCTGCGCTTATGCATTGGCTCCGCATCGCCGTAACTTAAAAGACTACCAGTTAAAAGCCATTGCAAAAAATGGTGGCGTAGTATTCTTAAACTTTTACAGTGGTTTTCTGGATAGCACTTATGAAGCTAAGCATGAAGCGTACCTGAAACGGCATGAAACACAGCTCGATTCACTTATTAAGATTTATAATGATTACGATCTGGCAAGCATTCGCCTGAATGCTATCAATAAAACCGAGGCCGACCAAATGCGGCCGCCATTGAGCTTGCTAATTAAGCATATCGACTATATGGTAAAGCTGATGGGGGTTGATCATGTAGGCATAGGGTCTGATTTTGATGGCGCCGAATCTTACCCCTTGGGTTTGGACAGTGTTACCGATTATGCAAAAATAACTGCTGAATTGCTCAAATTGGGCTATAGTGAAAAAGATATTAAAAAGATTTTAGGAGATAATTTTTTGAGGGTTTTAAAGGCAAACAGAGGTTAGAACCTGTGATTGTTAACATAGTACATAGTAACGTTAATAAGTTTTACTAAGGCTTGACCTTCGTTTTTTTACTTTTTGTTAAATTCGCATCTTATTTAAGAAATACATGTCACAAGATACCGAACACGTTAAATGTTTAATTATAGGATCAGGCCCTGCGGGGTATACCGCGGCGATTTATGCTTCACGTGCCGATCTTAAACCTGTTATGTACACCGGTATGCTTGCCGGTGGGCAGCTTACCCAAACTACCGAAGTAGAGAACTTTCCGGGTTACCCAAATGGTATTATGGGGCCGGAGATGATGGAAGATTTTCGTAAACAGGCTGAGCGCCTGGGTACCGATATCCGGTTTGGTTACGTAAGCGCTGTTGATTTCTCTTCATTGCCGCACAAAGTAACCGTTGACGAAAGCAAAACTATTCTTGCTGATACGGTAATTATTTCAACCGGTGCTTCTGCAAAATGGCTGGGTTTGGAGTCTGAACAAAAATACAGTGGCTTTGGTGTATCAGCCTGCGCGGTATGTGATGGTTTCTTTTTCAAGGGACAGGACGTGGCTATAGTAGGAGCTGGCGATACAGCGGCAGAAGAAGCTACTTACCTGGCAAAAATGTGTAATAAGGTTTACATGATCGTTCGCCGCGATGAGTTTCGCGCGTCGAAAGCAATGGTACACCGCGTATTGAACACACCAAATATTGAAGTGCTTTACAATACCGAAACCTTAGAAATAATGGGTGATGGCATGAGTGTGAATGGTGTAAAAGTGATAAATAATCAAACAAACGAGGATACCGTGCTTGATGTTACCGGTTTTTTTGTTGCCATTGGCCATAAACCTAATACTGATGTTTTTCGCGGCTGGATAAACATGGATGAAACAGGATATATTATTACCCGCCCTGGCTCTACAGAAACCAATGTAGAAGGCGTATTTTGCTGTGGCGACGCACAGGATCATATTTACCGCCAGGCGGTAACAGCAGCAGGTACAGGTTGTATGGCTGCTATTGATGCGGAGCGTTACCTGGCAGCTAAAGAGCACGTGGTAACTGCGTAAATTTAAATAGCGACTCGGTACTAAGCGTATTAAGAATATCAAAGGCGCCGGGTATAGCGTCCTTATAAAGGCAGATCTGCATTAACAGATCTGCCTTTTGTGTTTAAACGTGTAATTTTTAGGTGATAATAGCTCATTATTTTCAAATAATGTTAATTTCACGGCTCTTATAACCAATAGTCGTCAAATTATGAATTTGAAGCGTATAGCTCTATTATCTGCTCTTTTATTTGTTTGCTCGTTAACCAAAGCCCAGGATACCGACCCTTATGCAGGTATCATACCGGCGCCCGTTTCATTAAAGAAGAATGCCGGTGAGTTTATACTGAGCCAGGAAACAAAAATACAGGCTGATACACCGGACAATAAAGCTGTAAAGTTCTTTTCATCATACCTGGCCGATAAAATGGCTTACAATAAACAAGTAGCTTTACGTAATGCCAGTGTGAGCACAACTACTATTTATTTAACATCCACAGGTACCGAAAACCTGCCTGCTGAGGGTTATCGTTTAACCATTACTCCAAAACAAGTTACAGTTGCCGGTAAAGGCGCTGGTTTGTTTTATGGCATCCAAACGCTGATACAACTAATCCCTTCCGAACGCGCCGCTACCGCTAAATTACCTTGTGTACAGATAGAAGATTACCCGCGTTTTGGTTATCGTGGGATGATGCTTGATGTTTGCCGCCACTTTTTTACGGTAGAGTTTGTAAAGCGATATATCGACCTGATGGCAGCCTACAAGCTGAATACTTTTCACTGGCACTTAACCGACGACCAGGGATGGCGCATTGAGATCAAGAAATATCCCAAGCTTACTTCGGTAGGTAGCTTTCGTAAAGAAAGCGTGATAGGCAACTATAAAGATCGCCAGCCATTACAATACGATGGGGTGCCGGTGTCTGGTTACTACACTCAGGACCAGATACGGGACGTTATTAAATATGCTTCTGAGCGTTACGTTACTATCGTGCCCGAAATTGAAATGCCAGGCCACGCATTGGCCGCTTTGGCTTCTTATCCCGAATTAAGCTGCGACCCAAGCCAGAAATATGAAGTAACCGGTAAATGGGGCGTATTTAATAATATCTTTTGCCCATCAGAACAAACATTTAGCTTTCTGCAGGATGTACTTACAGAGGTTATTGATCTGTTCCCGAGCAAATATATCCATATTGGGGGTGATGAAGCTCCAAAAGAGGTTTGGAAGCGATCTAAATATTGCCAGGATCTGATCAAACGTCTTAAACTTAAAGATGAGCACGGCCTGCAAAGTTACTTTGTACAGCGCATGGAAAAATTTGTTAACAGCAAAGGCCGCAGCATTATCGGCTGGGATGAGATTTTGGAAGGCGGACTGGCACCTAACGCCACCGTAATGAGCTGGAGAGGTGAACAAGGTGGTATTGAAGCTGCTAAACAACATCACGATGTGATCATGACCCCAAGCAGCCAGGCACTGTATTTTGACCATGCTCAAGGCAAAATTAATCAGGAGCCTGTAGGCATAGGTGGCAATGCGCCAATCCAGAAAACCTATGCTTATAACCCAACACCCGCCGCTTTAACGCCCGATCAGCAAAAATACATCAAAGGCGTGCAAGCTAACCTTTGGACAGAGTATATCACTACTGAAAACAAGGTAGAGTATATGATACTTCCGCGCATGCTGGCATTATCAGAAGTAGCCTGGACACCGCTATCCAACAAAAACTTTAAAGACTTTTACGAAACCCGCATGCCCGAACACCTGGCATGGCTTGATAAAGAAGGCTATAACTTCCGGGTGCCGCCAGCAATAGGGGCGACCGATACGGTGATGATCGGCTCTGCCATGACGGTGAATTTAAAATCGCCGGTAAAAGGTGCTAAAATATATTACACCATAGACGGTTATACACCGCGCGAAACGGAATTGTTATACACCAAACCGATGACCTATACTGTTCCGCTGAACGAGTACCGGGATCTGAAAACCATTGTTATCACACCCGCGGGCCGCCGAAGCGTGATCACCGCTGCAAAGGTGTTTAATAAAAACCCGTTGCCCCCGGTTTCTTACAATGGTACATCGCAAGGCTTAAAATACCAGGTATCAGAAGGTACTTATGTAAATACCACCCAGATCAATCCGGCTGCGGTTATAGATACCGGTGTGGCAAAAAGTTTCAGCACCGCACTAAGCGCATTCAAAAAAACGTTTGATAAATACGGTGTTGTCTTTAATGGTTATTTGCGTGCAGATGTTGATGGAAATTATGGCTTCTCAACAGCTTCATCCAACGGATCGGTATTACTGATTGACGATGTACCAATTGTTGACAATGATGGCCGCACCGGTCAGGTTGAGCAGCAAGGTGTTATACCGTTGCAAAGAGGTTTCCATAGGATAACTATCAAGTATGTGGATGCCAATTCATCTGCAAGCGGCCTGCGGGTTTATATGACCATACCGGCCAAGCCCAAAGGTGAAATTTCGCCGGACATGATGTACTACTGATTAATTTAAATATGTTTAAAGGTAACTATTGGTTGATAGCTGCGGCATGTACCCTAATTACAGCCTGCAGCAGTAATGATCAAAAACCTGCTGTAGCAGTTAAGCCTGCAAAAGCCGTGCTGATGGCCCCTTTCAGGTATCATAAAGCCATTGAGGTATCTCCTGGCCAAACGTATGATATTGTGAGTTGGGGCAGGGGGGCTACTGATGCAGGGGCCTTTGCTATATTGCATTCCGACTCGGCAGCTATTAAGTATACAACTACCACCGGCGATCTGGATGGCAGTATCAGCGACGTTTATAATGCCGATATGGATAATGATGGTAATCCAGAGATACTTATCCAATCCAAAGGAAAAGACACGGTTAATTATTCTAAAATTTACGCCTTTGAGTTTAATGGCAGCCAGGCAAATAAGCTCGATTTCCCTAAACTTACTTCTTCGCAACGCAAAGGATATCGTGGTAATGATAATTTTTATATACGCGAAGGCAAACTGATACGTGAATTCCCAATTTATGATAGTAATGACTCAACAGCTAAACAAACAGGTGCTAAGCGCCAGTTAGAATACAGCCTTCGTAGTAATAGTTTTTCTGTTAAGCAATTAAGTAAGGATTCTACTGATAATAAAAACACCGCTGCTGCACAACAGGCAAAGCAAGCCGAACCTGAAAAGAAGCAAACCGTTTCCAAGTCAAAAAAGCGCAGGCAAACAGAAAGCAGAAGAAAGCGTCGCAGAAGAAGAGGATAACCGCTATTTAAACAGGCCTGCTGTTTCTGTTACTTGATGTTCTGGTTTGGTTAAGCCCACCATTTCCATCATTTCTTTTGCATTGTAAATGGCATGGGTTTCCACATCGTTATTGAAATAGAACCACGCTTGCTTAATTTTGTGGTTTGCTTTAACTGCGTTCACAATATCTTGTAATTCTTTAGTGGAATATCGTGAGCGATACAATTGCTCCAGGCCATGAAACCTGTAATAAATAACCGGCGTGTTCTGTATGATATCCTGCGGCAGGGTAGGATGGCTCATGCCACTGAAAGCAATATTATGATCGGCTAAGCTTTTATATACATCGTCCCGCCACCAGCTGCTGTGCCGTGGCTCAAGCACATTGTTAAATGCCGGATTTAAAGCGTTAATTATCTTCTCCAGCTTTTCCTCAGTGTAATTATAGCTTGGCGGTATCTGAAAAAGCACTGGCCCAAGTTTGTCCTGTAAGCCTTCGCCAATGGTATCATAAAAACTGCTAAGTAACTCAAACGAATTGGTGAACTTTTTATAATGCGTTATAGCTCTTGGCGCCTTCACAGCAAATCTGAACTCCGGTGGAGATTTCTTGTACCAGGTTTGCAAAAACGAGAGTTGCGGAAAGCGGTAAAATGTAACGTTCAGCTCCAGTGTGCTAAAGTGCTGCGTATAAAAATCGAACCATTTTGTCATGGCAAGCTTTTCAGGATAAAATGTACCCCGCCAGTGTTTGTAATGAAAACCCGAGCAGCCGATATGCCATTCCATATTTCAATAAGAACTGGCACCGTACTTTTGTTTCCAAAAAATACCAAACAAAAAACCCGGCTGTTCGTGCCGGGTCTTTTGTTTGGTAAGTAAACGCAGTGCCTACAATCCGTCGAAAGCAAATATTTCTTTTGTTAGCGGTTTACGTGGCAGCATGTCTTTTTCCACACTGGTTTGATAAACAAATGATGCAATAATAATGGCTGCCTGTTTCAGGTCTTCAATCTGAAGGTGGTCGTAGTTATCCTGGTTACTGTGATGCGTTTTTGTTTCGTAATCAATAGGATCCTGTATAAACTGGAAGCCCGGAATGCCTGCCCAGTCGAAAGAAAGGTGGTCTGTAGAGCCGGTGTTTTTATCTGTAACGGTTTTAGCGCCTAAATCGTTAAACGGAGCAAACCATTTTTCAAAAATCGGCATCACCGCCTTATTATTCTGAGTAAATATACCGCGGATCTTACCGGTACCATTATCTAAGTTATAGTAAGCCGATACTTTTGCCTGTTCGGGCTTAAGTTTATAATCGGTACCCATAAAATGGTTTTTAGCATAACCATAAGAGCCATATACGCCCTGCTCTTCGCCGCCCCACAAGGCAATGCGTATGGTGCGTTTTGGCTTTAGGCCTAATGAGTCAAGCAGACGGACAGCTTCCATCATTACAATACATCCGGCGGCGTTATCCGTAGCGCCGGTAGCCGCTTGCCATGAGTCGAGGTGGCCACCAAGCATTACCAGTTGCGATTTTAATTTGGAGTCGGTACCCGGTATTTCGCCCACTACGTTATAACCCTTAGTATCATCTGTAGAGGTCTTAGCCTGTATATTTATCGCAAGTTCTACAGGGTGGCCGCTTTCAATAAGGCGTTTTATCTTCTGCCCATCCTCATAAGCCATGGTTAATTTAGGGACGGTTTCAGGTGCTGTAAGCTTATGCGCGCCATGCTCCTGTACAAACACAGCGCCATTGTTGTTGCTGGCCTGCGCGCCGATCATGCCCAGTGCGCCCGCCTGCTTAACCAGCTGATCAACTTTTGCAAATATTTTAAAGTAACCTGCGTAGCTTTCAATTTCTTTGTGGGTTACCATGTAGGTATCGGTCATCTTAGCCAGTTCGTCATCAGTTAAACGTTTGGCAAGTGGTTTAAAATTTACCAGCTTGTTGGCACCGCTACTGGTAGCTACCAAAATAAACTTTCCTTTAAAGTCATTCAAGTGTTGAGCCATGTAAACAGTATCCATGGCCTGCGCGGGTGTTATCAGGGTGACTTGCCCTTGCTGTAAGCCGTTGGTGCTGGCGCTCCATGGGTTAGGATAAGCCATAACCGGCTGCATGTATGGGGTTTTCATTACAATGCTGAAATCCTGCAGGTCCCACTGCTTGCCAAACTCGCCCCATGGTTCCATGGCAGCGTTTTTAAGGCCCCATTTGTTCATGGTTTCAACCGCCCAGGTGGCAGCACGTTTATAACCAGGGGAGCCGGTAAGGCGCGGGCCTGATACCTCTGTAAGATAATGGGCAATTTGAGGGATCTGCGAGCTGCTCATTTCCGCCTTGCGTATACGGTTAAAAACCGCGGTATCCGGCAATTGGGCAAAAGCAGTTACGCTGCCAAGCAAGCCGGCGGCAATTAGTTTAAAAGTTAGGTTTTTCATCTATTTTGGGTGCAGTTAAGTTTGTTTCTAAAATAAGTTATTAGGGGCATATTCACAAACAGGCTTAAATTATCCGCATTAATTTGCAAATTTGTTTAATGCATTTTGTTTACCCCGCTTTCCTGTTTGCGTTGGTTTCACTGGCAATACCCGTTATCATTCACCTGTTTAATTTCAGGAGGTACAAGAAGGTATATTTCAGTAATGTGCAGTTCTTAAAAGAGGTGGAAGAACAGCAGGCGGGTCGGCGTAATTTAAAAGATCGCCTGGTACTTTTAGCACGGTTACTTACACTTTTATTTTTGATACTGGCTTTTGCAAAACCACTTATAAGCAGTAATGATGCAGCCAGTGCGGGCAAACAGCATATCATCAGTATTTTTGTAGATAACAGTTACAGTATGCAATCCCTAAACCGGGAAGGCCCGCTGCTTGATCAGGCTAAGCAAAGGGCCAGGCAAATAGCCGCTGCATATAATGTAAACGACAGGTTTCAACTGCTTACACAGGATTTTGAAGGCAAACATCAGCGTTTATTAAATCGGGATGAATTTAATAGCGCTGTTGATGAGATAAAGATCAGCGCCCAAAGTCGGCATATAGACCAGATTGTTTCGAGGCAGCAAAGCTTACTCGGTGAAAGGGCCGATGCTGTAAAACAAAGCTATATCATATCTGATTTTCAAAAAAACATAGGCGTTAAAACTCCTCTTGATGTTGTAACAGGTACGGTTAACCTTGTCAGGTTGGCCGCTAACAAAGCACCTAATGTAACTGTCGATTCCGCCTGGCTTGTTAATGCAGTACACCGCCCCGGCCAAACAGAAAAATTAGTGGTAAAACTGGTCAATTACGCCGATAAACCAGCGGATAAAGTGCCGCTTAAGCTCACCATCAATGGCGTGCAAAAAGCTGTTGCCGGTTTCAGCATCGGGGCACATTCATCACAAACAGATACGCTTACTTTTTCTGGCTTGCAGGCAGGTTGGCAACGCGGTATGATCGAACTGCAGGATAATCCGGTGGTATTTGATAATCAATTTTATTTTTCATTTAAAACTGCCGGCCAGTTACCTGTTTTGCTTATCAACGGCGGTGAACCAAACAAATATCTCGGTGCTGTATTCGCCACCGATGGGTTTTTTAAAACCACTCAGGTACCATACGGTAATGTAAATTATACCGGTCTTGGCAGTTATCCCTTAGTTGTTTTAAGCGATGTAAAAAGCATTTCAGCTGGTTTAGCCCAGCAATTAAGAGATTATGCAGGCAAAGGCGGCACTTTGATCATCTTTCCGGCCGATAATGCTGATCTAAGCAGTTATCAGTCATTACTACAGCCGATGGGTGCTGCTTCCCCTCAAAAACGAATAACAGAAGCAACAAAGGTTTCATCGTTGAATATGCAAAGCAAGGTATTCAGCGATATTTTTGAGGCGCAGCCACAAAACCCCGATCTGCCCATTGTAAAAAAGTATTATCAACTGAGTAGCGCAAGCAACGGCGAGTATTTAATGAAACTGCAGAACGGACAGCCATTTTTATCGTCGTTTAAATATAAAAAAGGTAAAGTTTATACCTCGGCCGTTGCGCTTAGCGAAGATTACAGTAACCTGGTAGCACATGCCTTGTTTGTGCCCATCATGTTAAAAGTTGCCCTGTTGAGCGGGCAGGAGCAGCCTGTGTTTTATACCATAGGTAAAAACACTGCAATTGAAACAGTGCCTTTACAAGCCACAGAGAAAGAACTTGTAAAACTGGTAAGGAACAACGAAGTGATTATTCCGGAAGTAAGGCAGCAGGATGGAAGCACTGAACTTTATTTTCCTGATCAGTTGATAGGGCCCGGCCTATACAACCTGAAACAGCAGGATAGTACTGCAGCCGTACTGGCTTTTAATGATGATAAAAGCGAGTCGGACTTGACTTATTTAAGCAGTGCTGAGCTTGATAAAATGGTTGGTAAACATTCGCGGCAACTTAACGGCGAAAAGTTAACTGCAAGCGCCATTGGTACGGCTGCAAATTCGGGCATCCAATTATGGAAACTTTGTATAATTTTGGCGTTGGTATTTTTGGCTGCTGAAATTTTGCTGATAAGATATTTTAAGATAGCAGATAGAAGCGTTTTAAAGCCAATTGATGTTAGCTAAACCCACCTATAAAACAGCGCTGATGAATTTACTCGTTAAATCCGCCACAATAATTGACCCTCAATCGCCATTCAATAACCAGGTTGCCGATATTTTTATTAAAGATGGGCTAATCAGTAAGATTGGGCCTTCTTTGGATGAGGACGCAGACATCGTTGATGCCAAGGGCTACAATATCGCTCCCGGTTTTTTTGATTTGAACTGCAACATTGGCGAACTGGGTTTAGAAACAAAAGAAGATCTGCAAACCGGTACTGCAGCTGCGGCTGCCGGTGGTTATACAGGTATAGCGCTGATGCCCAATACACAACCTCCTGTACACTCAAAAACAGAGGTAGAATATCTGCTTAACCGCTCGCAAAAATCATTGGTAGACATTTATCCGCTTGGTACTATATCCCAAAAACGTGAGGGAAAGGACCTTGCCGAAATGTTTGATATGTTTAAAAGCGGCGCCAAAGCGTTTACAGACGGCAACCGCCCGGTGCAGGACGCCGGCTTGATGGAACGCGCTATGCTTTATGTACAAAACTTTGGGGCTAAGGTGATATCTTACCCGGAGGATACCTCTATTGCCGGTAAAGCAAAGGTGAACGAAGGCATTGTGAGTACCATGTTGGGCATGAAAGGTATACCGGCGCTTGCAGAAGAATTAATGATAGCCCGAGACCTTTACCTGGCTGAAGAGACAGGGGCCGCTATTCATTTTACCACGATATCCACCAAGCACGCGGTCGAGCTGATCCGCGAAGCTAAGCGTAAGGGCTTAAATGTTACCTGCGATGTAGCAGCGCATAACCTGGTGCTAACAGATGAGGCGTTAATGGGCTTTGACAGTTTGTATAAGGTAAAACCACCACTACGCACCCAAAAAGACGCTGACGCGCTTATTGAGGGCCTTAAAGACGGTACAATAGATGCCATTGTATCACAGCATACACCCCAGGAGATTGAATTTAAAGATGTGGAGTTTGAGGTTGCTGAATATGGTATGATAGCATTTCAAACTACACTCGCCTTATGTTTGCAAGCCGGCTTACCGGCTGAATTATTAGTGGAAAAACTGGCTGTCAATCCGCGGAAGATACTGAATGTTGATGCAGCCGCGATAACCGAAGGCGCCGTGGCAAACCTGGTTGTATTTAGCGTTAACACCAACTGGGATTATACAAAAGACAAAAATTATTCAAAAAGTTATAATTCGCCGTTTATAGGGCAGAACTTAAAGGGAAAAGTATTGTTAACGTGTAATAACAATCAAGTATTTAAATTTTAAATTTTATATGACAGACCCTAAAGTAAGCTCGGCTGTTGCGGCAGCATTACAGGCCTTCACAAAATATGGCAGCTTTGATGCTGTTTCGTTAAACTCCAGGTTCAATGATGTTTTCTTGTCTGATGAAAGCTTTATGAACAAAGTTGACCTGCTTGATGCAGTGTTTGATGATAATCCTCAGATTGAAGAATTGCGCGAAGTTTTTTTTGATCTGCTGATGATCAATTTTTTCAGTGAAGATGTAAAAAAACTTGAGGATGATTACCTGGAAACCCCGGAATGGGAGAGTATAGAGGAGCAAACATTGGATCGTGGTACAGAATTATTGAATTTGCTATTGTACCTGAACGAGTGCGAGGATGAAAATATCGATCCGGAATTGGAAGATTACCTGAAAGAGTTTTTACTGGTGGATGAAGATGAGTTTCAGGATGAGCACCGTATTTATGAGCCGGTAATTGCACACCAGATATTGGTTGAAAGCCCTGTAAGCGAAATTCACAAGATAGCTGATACCGTACCGGATGACTCGGAGGTTAAAGAGTTATTTTACCCGATGATGGTGTTTTTCCAGAATACAGATCCTGATGCGGAAGATAAGGCTTCAGTTGCAGACAACGCGGTAAATAAACCATTTGATATGGCTGTATTAGAAATATTGCTTAGCTTTAACTAATAAATAAATCTAAACACCTAATTAATTATGGAAACCGTTACGCCTAACCCTACCAAGATTGCCACTAAATGGGCTTTAATCTATGTATTGGTATCAATCGTGATTACTTATACTTTTCAATTTTTAGATATTGATCAAAACTCTGGTGCTAAATGGATAGGTTATCTGCCCTTTATTGCCTTCTGTTTTTTAGCTCAAAAAGAATATAAAGAACAATTGGGTGGCTTTATCACTTTTGGGCAGGCATTTAATCCTGGTTTCAGATATGCATTATTCGGTGGATTGCTTTTAGGGGTATTTGTGTTCATCTACCTGGGCTATTTAAGTCCGGAGATGCTCGTAAAAGGAATGGAGCAACAGGAGTCGCAAATGGCTGAGAAAGGTATGTCGCAAGAGCAGATTGACAAGGCGATTGAAATGGGTAAAAAATTAGGCCCTATGCTTGGTGGTGTTTTTACTGCCCTCAGCACCTTGATCTTTGGTTGTATAGTTAGCCTTGTAGGTGCAGCTATCCTTAAAAAGGAACGTACTGCTTACGATTTTCCAGACGATACACAACCAACTGAACCAACTGTATAATAATTAATTGACATTTAATACAAAAGCCCATCTGAATTGCTCAGATGGGCTTTCCTGTTTCACGGAATAAGCTATTGCCTATTTTTTCATTACCTGTTTAACTATATCGTTTCCAAAGGCAAATACCATAAGCGATATCAATAATACAAAGCCCACTATTTGAGCCCTCTCCAAAAATTTATCACTCAAGGGTTTTCCTTTTATCATTTCAATAATCAGGAATACGGTATGGCCGCCATCAAGGCCTGGGATAGGTAACAGGTTGGTTAATGCTAAAACCATCGAAAGAAAGCCTACAAGGCTCCAAAACCTGATCCAGTTGATATGACTGCCAAACATTACTGCGATGCCTATAGGGCTTGAAATAGCTTTACGTGCCTTTACCTGGCCGGTAAATATCTTGCCTATGCCTTTGGCATTATCAATAAACATTCCCCATGCCTTGGTTGCACCCACCGGTATAGCGGCAAAAAAACCGTAGTTAATGGTGGTATCTTTTGGCAGTACAACTTTAGGGGTAAAGCCCAAAACACCTTCATTGGTTAGCTGTGCAGTAAGTTGCTTTAAAGCTGTATCGCGTTTTATGGACAGGTCTATCTTCTTTCCTTTGTTTTGCTTCAAAAGCGCCTGCATTTCGTCGTAATAAACAACCTTTTTACCGTTTACAGCCAAAACGCTGTCGCCTCTTTTTAAACCCGCGTTAAAGGCCCCGCTTCGTGGTGCAACAGAGTCTATAGCAAACCTTGAGCGTGGTAAACGGCTGATAAACTCATCAATCCCGTAATCAGAAAGATCATTGAGTATAGTAGGCGGTACGGTTATATCAATATTTTTATCGCCTCGCTGCACATTTAATACGGTTTTATCCAGCAATACTTTGGAGCTGATAAGGTCTTCAAATTTATCTACCGGTTTGCCGTTAACGGCATAAATTTTATCACCGGCCTTAAGGCCCATTTTTTGGCCTATAATTCCGGGTACTATACCATTTTTTATTTCAGAATTTGGTGTGTATGTTTCGCCGAAGCGGATGGTAAGCACCCAAAATATGAAAATACCTACTATAATATTTACAATAATACCTCCAAGCATAACAATAAGCCTTTGCCAAGCCGGTTTAGCCCTGAACTCCCACGGCTGAGGAGGGCCCGCCAATTGCTCGGTATCCATAGATTCATCTATCATACCGGCAATTTTTACATAACCACCCAATGGCAGCCAGCCAATACCATATTCAACATCTTTATACTTAAATTTGAACAGGCTTACATTCCATGCATCAAAAAACAAATAAAATTTCTCCACTTTTATTCCGAAAGCCCGGGCAGCTATAAAATGCCCAAACTCGTGCAGTATCACTAAAATTGATAGGCCAAGTATTAATTGGCCGGCCATTATTAAAACGCTCATTAGTTGTCTTTATTAAGATATTAAGCCTTTAACGGCATATTTTGTATTAAATTTTGCGCAAATATGCGTGTTTCTTTATCAGTATTCAAATAATCTGACAGAGAAGGGCTTTCTAAAAATATTATTTGTTGCATACAGCTTTCAATAATATCACTCATATCCGTAAAACCGGTTTCATTTTTCAGAAAAGCATCTACGGCAACCTCGTTTGCGGCATTGATAATGCAGGGCATATTACCGCCATTTTCCAATGCCCTAAAAGCCAGTCCGAGGTTACGGAAGGTATGCATATCCGGCTTTTCAAACGTAAGATGCGGGTAATCTATAAAATTGAAACGTTTAAAACTTGTTTTTATACGGTTTGGATAGGTTAAGGCATATTGTATAGGCAGTTTCATATCCGGCAAACCCATCTGCGCTTTTATTGAGCCATCTTCAAACTGCACAAGCGAATGTATAATTGACTGCGGATGTACAATGACCTCGATTTGTTCGGCTTTAAGATCAAACAGCCATTTTGCTTCAATAACTTCCAGCCCCTTATTCATTAATGATGCCGAATCTATAGTGATTTTGGCACCCATAACCCAGTTAGGATGTTTAAGGGCATGTTCGCGGGTAACGGTAGCTAAATAATCACGGTCTCTCCCTCTGAAAGGCCCTCCGGAGGCGGTAAGGATGATTTTTTCAATCGAATTGTTTTGCTCACCTACAAGACACTGGAAAATGGCCGAGTGTTCACTATCTACAGGTAGTATATTGACACCGTTTTCCTTTGCAAGGGAAGTAATTAATTCACCGGCAACCACAAGCGTTTCTTTATTGGCCAAAGCGATATCCTTACCTGCTTTAATGGCATTTATGGTAGGCTCAAGACCGGCAAAACCTACCATTGCAGTAAGCACTACATCAATTTCCGGATGGGTTACCATATCCTTTATAGCCTGATGACCGGCCATGACTTTCACAGGCAGGTGTGCAAGGGCGCTCTTTACTTCCTGGTATTTACTCTCATCGCAGATGATAGCATACTCGGGCACAAACTCAATAGCCTGCTGAATAAGCAGGTAAGCATTAGAGTGTGCGGTAAGCATAAAAGCCCTGAACAATTGCTGGTTATCCTTAATAACCTCAAGTGTTTGTGTACCTATGCTTCCGGTAGACCCGAGTATAGCAATGGATTTAGGGGTGTTATATGGTTTGATTGTTGTATTGTTCAATGTACTAAGTTATATATGCTTTTAACTGATCAGCTATTTTCCGGTCGTTTGATAAACGGGGCACTTTGTTTTGCCCGCCTAATTTACCCTGTGAGCGCATATAATCTATAAAAGCATCTTTCTTTAAACTCCTGACGATTAAGGGTTGTAATATGTTACCCTCTATAAGGTCAAAATAGTAAATATTTTTTTGTTGTAAAGCCTTATCCACTTTTAGTGCAAAGGCTGGTAAATCTGCCGGCTCTCTTCCAAACTCAATAAACCACTCATGGTAGGGCAAGCTGCCCTGTGCAGGCGCTACCTGCGGGGCCACGGTAAATTCTGTTACTTCAACGCCTTCTGCGGCGGCTACAGTCATCAAAGCCTGTTCAACCTCTTCACCAATTACATGCTCGCCAAATGCTGATATATAATGTTTTATGCGGCCGGTAACTACAATCTTATACGGGTCTTTAGATACAAATTTAACCGTATCCCCCAAACTGTAACCCCACAGGCCGGCACTTGTATTTAATATCAAAGCATAGTTTTTGTTTAGCTCTACTTCCTTTAAATTGATACGGGTTGGGTTATCATTATAATATTCATCAGCCGGGATAAATTCGTAAAAAATACCGGCGTCAACCATTAACAGCAAGCCCTTTTCTTTTTGCGAATCCTGGAAAGCTATAAATCCTTCAGAGGCCGGGTAGGTTTCAATGGTGTCGATCTTGAAGCCTATGGTTTCTTCCATGCGCGCGCGGTAAGGCTCATAGTTAACACCGCCGTGCACATACAGCTTAAAATTAGGAAAGATATCTTTGATTTTTTTACCACCAGAAAGGGCCGACAGCCGGTCGAAATACATTTGACACCAGGGTGGAATACCCGATATCAGGCGCATATCCTCTTTTATGGTTTCATTCACAATGGCTTCAACCTTTTGCTCCCAGTCTTCAATGCAATTGGTTGAGTAGGATGGAAGCCTGTTTTTTTGCAGATAACCGGGTACATGATGCGCTACTATACCCGACAGACGACCGGTTTGTATACCGGCCTTTTTATCCAGAACCGGGCTTCCCTGTAAAAAAATCATCTTACCGTCTGCAAAATCTGCATTGCCGGTTTCATGAATATAACTTAGTAAAGCATTGCGGGCGGCTTTAATGTGCTCGGGCATGCTTTCTTTTGATATCGGGATATATTTAACACCCGATGTAGTGCCTGATGTTTTGGCCAGATAAGCAGGTTTGCCGGGCCAGGTTACATTTGCTTCGCCATGTACAATGCGCTCTATGTAAGGCCTTAGATCTTCATAATCGCGTACAGGTACCAGTTTTTTAAAGTCATCATAGTTATTGATCTTATCAAAACCATGATCGGTACCAAATGCTGTAGCTTTTGCCTGATGAATAAGCTGACTGAAGGTTTTTTGCTGCATGGCAATGGCATTTTGCCTGATGTTATCCAGTTGCCTGTTCACAAAAAAAGCGAACACTTTGCTTAAGGTTGCTTTTAAACCCATCATCAGTTGGTTTCGGCAATGTCGTCATCAACATCCTGATGGCTGTAAACCAGTTTACGGTAAGTAACTGCCAAAATGATGTTTACGAATGGTATTACCAGCACAATACCCACTACGGTTAATGAGCCGATGAAGATCAAAGCTTCAATCACCACAAAAAGTATCAGGTATTTAATAATATTTCCTTTGATCAGATGAAAGCTTTGAGCGACAGATTCAAACGGACCGGATTGATCATCGACTATATAGCACGTGCATAATGGAAAGTAAAACAAAAAGAAAAACTGAAAAAAGTATCCGGCAACTATTCCAAGTACACTTTGTGTGATACCTTCGCCTAAATTATCCTGTATGCCGTTGGATATAAAAACAGTTAAAGCACTCATCAACAATAGCAGCAAAACATAACTGCCAACCATGCGAAACGTTGGGATTATATCTTTTAGAGAAATTTCATGATACTGGTTATCCATCAGCTGAAAGATCAGCTTAATAAATGCTAAAAAGTTATAACTGATAATAATGAGCAAAAGCAAGGCCCCGGCTAACGCAATTGCAGTTTCTGACAGAAAAAAATAAACCAGGAAGGCAAATATAAGCACCACAAAAAGTGATATAACAGAATAAACTATTATAGTGATGAAATTCTTTTTTAACACATCCCATGCAGATTTTAAAGTATCTGCAACAGAAAAAGGGTGGTACATACTACGCTACTATGATCTTTTTAACACAACACGCTTCCAAAAATCCTGCATAAATCCTAACCCGTAGGCAACCAGTTGAGTGAAGGCGGATACTATGCTCAAAAATGCGATTTTTAACGATTTGTTTTTAATAAGCGAATGAAAAAATATTAAAATAATGTAAACAAGCACCAACAGGTTACATAACAAGGCAATACGCCAACGGGCAACATTAGCTATAATAGTAAAAAAAAGTCCAAGGGTTACAAGTGCCGGGAAAAAATGGACCGGTTTAAGCTGAGACGGGAAAAATTTATAGATATTGATACGTGCCCGCCCAAAAAAGTGTAGTTGCTTATAAAACTTTATAAAATCTGTACGGCGCTTATGATAAACAATAGCCTCCGGTATCAGCCCGATTTTAAAGCCCGCCGAATGAATACGTATGCTGTACTCGATATCTTCGCCCAGGCGGGTAATTATGAAACCGCCAACCTTTTGCCATACCTGCCTTGATACCCCCATATTGAAGCTGCGGGGATGAAACTGCCCTATACTTTTTTTGTTCCCCCGGATGCCGCCCGTGGTAAAAGGGGATGTCATGGAATAACTAATGGCTTTTTGTACAGGAGTAAAGGATTGATGGGCACCATCCGGCCCGCCATAAGCGTCCAGCCAGTTTTGGTTAAGCGAGCTGTTTACAATTTCCAGATAATCAGCCGGTATAAGGCAATCGGAATCAAAAATAACAAAGTAATCACCATTGGCCCGCTCAAAGCCAAAGTTACGGGTAAAGCCCTGGCCTTCATTTGGTTTTTCAAAATACCTGATGTTGATCTTATCTGCATAGCTCTTTACTATATCATCGGCTTTCAACTTTGAGCCATCTTCAATAACCAGTACCTCAAAGTCTTTATAAGTTTGCCTTGTAAGCGAATCAAGCAGTTCGTCAATCTCTTTCGGGCGGTTATATAAAGGGATGATGATGGAAAAAAACATTCGTATAAATAAGCAGATGGCTGATGTGCAAATGTGCAGATGTTTAGCTGCAAGTTAAAATTTGTTGATAACTAAGCTCATAATGAGCAACTACACCGTTTCTTCTATCTGATAATTATTCCTGTCTACCGAGTTGCGCGACACCAGCTCGGCCACAAAGCCGGTCAAAAAAAGCTGTGACCCTAAAATCATAGCTACAAGCGCTATGTAAAACAATGGGTTGTCTGTAACGTTGCGATATGCCCTGTTATGAGCAATGAGGTACAATTTTTCGCTAAGCATCCAGATGGTGATCACTATGCCTGCTAAAAAACTCAGTGTGCCCATGGCGCCAAAAAAATGCATCGGGCGTTTGCCAAACTTACCTACAAAGAATATCGAAAGCAGGTCCAGAAAACCATTGATGAACCGGCTCCAGCCAAACTTGGTTCTGCCATATTTGCGTGCACGGTGTTCAACAACCTGTTCGCCAATTTTTGTGAAACCCGCCCACTTGGCCAATACCGGGATATAGCGGTGCATTTCGCCGTAAACCTCAATGTTTTTAACAACAGCTTTGCGGTATGCCTTTAATCCGCAATTAAAATCATGCAGGTTATTAATGCCGCTCATTTTACGGGTAGCAGCATTAAAAAGCTTTGTAGGTATGGTTTTAGATAAAGGGTCATAACGTTTTGCCTTCCAGCCAGATATAAGGTCGTACTGATCGTCGGTAATACGGCGGTAAAGGGCGGGTATTTCATCCGGGCTGTCCTGCAGGTCGGCGTCCATGGTGATAATTACATTGCCATTAGCTGCAGCAAAACCAGTATTTAAAGCGGCCGACTTACCATAATTGCGCCTGAATTTGTAACCTTTAATAAAAGGATTGTTTTCTTTTAATTTCAGGATCATATCCCATGATCCGTCCTTACTGCCATCATCTACCAGGATAATTTCGTAGGTAAAACGGTTCTCATCCATTACCCGGCTTATCCAGGTGGTAAGTTCGGGTAATGATTCTACTTCATCATAAAGAGGTACAACAACAGATATATCCATTTATTTGACAGCCTTTAATAAAGGCAGATGCAAAAGTATAAAAAATAGGGGACGGTTGATAAGCTATATAAATGCTGAAAAAAGTCTTTTTGAGATTGATTAATTATTTGCATATTTAAGCTGTTGATTAAACCTTAATTCACATGAATAAACTGGTATCCTGCCACTACAAAAACTTATCATATCCTGATAAGGATTACTCCCGTTTTTGTTTGATTACTTCAGGTAAATTATAATACCCGCTTAAATTTAAATACTTGAAAAAGTTAATCATACTGGTACTTTTTTTCAGTACTATATCCACTTACGCGCAAAAGCAGGGAAACATCTGGTATTTTGGTTCTAATGCCGGTGTAAACTTTAATACCTCACCACCCACAGCACTAACCGACGGGCAGATTTCTACCTGGGAAGGTTGCGCAACCATTGCAAACGACGATGGTAACCTGTTATTTTACACCGACGGCATTACGGTTTACACCAAAAACCATACTGTTATGGAAAACGGATATGGTTTATACGGCGACCCATCATCCACACAGTCGGGGGTGATTATACCGCATCCTACTAACAAAAACCTTTATTATGTATTTACTGTAGCTTTACAGGGCGGCTCGCTGTATTATTCTATTGTGGATATATCCAAACAGTCAGGGTATGGAGAGGTAATCGAAAAGAATAATAAAATCCTCGACCTTTCTACCGAGAAAATAACTGCGGTTAAGCATAAAAACGGTACCGACATGTGGGTAATAGCGCATGAATATCTATCCAACAAATTTTATGCTTACCTCATTACAAAAGATGGTTTTCAGCCTACCCCTGTGATTACTGCAGTAGGTAGTGTAATGGGCATGAGCTATACAAGTACTATTGGTTACCTTAAAGCTTCACCCAAAGGTACCAAACTTGCAGCTGCCGTATATTTTCCGGATAAGCTGACCGAAGTTTATGACTTTGATAAAGGGACAGGAGTAGTATCTAACCCGGTGACCCTTACAAACTTTAATGGGTTTGGTGCTTATGGCGTAGAGTTTTCACCCAACGAAAAATTCTTGTATATAACTGAACATGATTCGGGCATTCCTTGTAACCTTTACCAGGTAAAACTGCCTGTTACCAGCGGCGATATCAAGGACCGCAGTGTATCTATTGCCAAGTTAGATGGCTTTGGGGCATTACAACTTGCTTCGGACGGTAAAATTTATGTAGACCAGGTTTACAGTCAGTATTTACATGCCATAGAAGAGCCTAACGAAGAAGGTGCAAAAAGTAAATTTAAAGAAAACGCGATCTATCTGGAAGGCCGTACCTGTACTTATGGGTTGCCTACCTTTAACCAAAGTTTTTTCGCCGAAGTTGGATTTAGCAATTCAGGCCAATGTTTGGGGGATATTACAACATTTAAACTTAAGTCATCCGTTAGTAACATTGATAGTGTAAGGTGGAATTTTGGAGATGCGGCATCCGGTAATAAAAACTCATCAAAGCAGCAAAACCCTACTCACCTTTATGAAAAGGCCGGCACCTATAATGTTACTGTAAATGTTTATTATCAAGGCACATTTGCAACCTATTCCAATAGTGTTAATGTATATGAATTGCCGGTTGTGAGCCTTGGAAATGACACTACGTTATTTTATGGACAATCCTTATTGCTTGATGCAGGCAACCCTGGCAGTATATATAAATGGAGCGACGGCAGCACCCAGAGAACCCTCCTGGTAAAATCACCCGGCACATATATCGTGCAATTGACAAGCCCTACGGGCTGCGGGGGTGCAGATACTATAAATGTTCATTACGACCAGGTCATCAATGTAGGTTTGAAGGCCGATACAACCATATGCGTTGGTGAAACCATTCAACTGAATGTTGCTTTACCGGGTGCAAGTTATCTTTGGTCTGACGGCAGCACCAATTCTTCTATAACAGTTAACCAAACCGGTAAGTACTGGGTAAAAATCACTAATGCTTATCAAAATCGTGTTAAAACAGATACCATCACTGTAAAGCACTATCAATTTAGTAGCATCGGCATTGTAAGCGACACCATTTTGTGCGAACCCCAATTGGCTACCATCACTGCAACCGGTGCAAAAAGCGGAGAAACCTACTCGTGGTTCGACAGTAACAAAACTTTCCTTGAAAACAACAACGGTACATTCCATACCGGGTTAATAAAAACCAATACCAACTTTTATGTACAGCTTACCAATGGTAAGTGTGTAGGCGATATGCGTAAAGTAAGTTTGATTTTTGATAAACCGGTTGCCACCATTGTTAATAAAGATACAATTATAGTACTTGGCTCAACAGTGAAACTCAACGGAAAAGGTGGTAAATACTACCATTGGGAGCCTGCTTTATATCTGGATGACACGGATATCCCTAACCCTGTATCGGCACCTGGAGATGATATCACTTATCAATTAATAGTTTTAAATGATAACGGATGTACAGACACCGCGACGGTTAAGATACTTGTCAGGAAACAGGTTTCTATACCCAATACGTTCACACCTAATGGCGATGGCGTAAATGATACCTGGACGATAAGGTATATAGACCGCTTACCCGATAACCAGGTATATATTTATAGCAGGCAGGGAAGTTTGATACGTAACTTCAGGAACTACAGTAACACCTGGGATGGTACAGGCAGTAACGGCCAGCCATTGCCTGCAGGGGTATATTACTATGTTATTTATTTAGACAAAAACACCAGGCAATCCGGTTATATCACTATCATCAGATAAGCCTGTTTAGATAACTTATGCGTAAACTGTTTTACTTTACATTATTACTCTTTGTTTGCGTCAAAAGCTACGCGCAAGAAGCAGATGACACAGCATGGCTTAAACATGATACTGTTGCTTACTACATGGCTGATGATTCTGTAATGGCCTATAGTGAGGCCGATGCGAAATTTTTAAGGTTAATTATAAAAGGGGATACTGGTTTATACCGAATAGAGGAATATTACCTTGATGCGAAACCTAAATTACTTGCAACTTCATATACACGGGATTTAAACTACCAGTCGGGCATGCAAGGTCCGTGCACAGAATTTTTTCCAACAGGTATTAAAAAAAGTGAATCTTACTATAAAAAGGGCAATTTAACAGGGTATCAACGGACTTATTATCCAAATGGAAAATTAAGCAATATCATTGAGCACCGGAATGACAGCCTTTTTTTAATTAGATATTCGGATTCTATCGGTAATGTGCTCGCTAATAACGGGGAGGGGAGATGGCGATTAAGAAACGATTTTTATTATGAGGAGTATTGGGATGGGCAAATTACTAACGGATTACCTAATGGTATTTGGAAGCAATATTTAACAGATACAGTTTTTAGCGCAGTTTATGATCACGGAAAGCTGATTTCTGGTCAGGGCCCCTTCATTGAAGGAAAGAAACTTTCATTTATTGCTGCAAAAGAACCTCCTAGATTTCCTGGCGGCGAAAAAGCATTTGGACATTTTTTGGGAAGGTACATAAGATATCCCCAAGCCGCTCGTGAACATAATATTCAAGGAAGGGTCATTTTAGCATTTTTAATAGATGAGGACGGATCACTCAAAGAAATTAAAGTCATTAGATCTGCGGGCAAAGAATTAGACGCAGAGGCTATTAGGGTGTTATCCATGTCTCCTAAATGGATACCTGCCCGAACAGATAATCGTCCTGTTAAAGTAAGATACAGTATGCCTATAGGCTTTGCACTTGAAATTGAGGAATTTTAAGGCTTCCTTTTGTATGTATTGAAACCATAGTAAGTTATTACCCCAACCCCAAAACCTTACTCGTCCGCTCACGTGTAGCATCGGCCAAAGCTTCATCCTTTGTAAGCGATTGTCCATAGGATGGTATCATCTGCCTGAATTTTTCTTGCCATTGCGCGCTTTGGGCGTGTTGCTTAAAACAACGGCTTATCAGATCAAGCATGATGGGCACCGATGTTGATGCACCTGGTGAAGCTCCTAACAAAGCAGATATGCTCCCATCGGCACTGGTTACCACCTCGGTGCCAAATTCAAGCACTCCGGTACGTTTTGCGTCCTTTTTAATGATCTGCACACGCTGACCTGCAATATCAAGTTGCCAGTCCTGCTGTTTAGCTTCCGGGAAATATTCCTGCAAAGCTTTTAACCTATCGGCGGGGGATTGCATTACCTGCGAGATCAGGTATTTGGTAAGCGCCATGTTGTCGCGTCCAACTGCTAACAGTGGTAATATATTAGTCAGCTTGATTGATTTGAACAGATCAAGCAATGAGCCTTTCTTTAAAAAGCGGGTAGAGAAACCTGCATAAGGGCCAAACAGCAGTGCTTTTTTGCCATCGATCATCCTGGTATCCAGGTGCGGTACCGACATTGGGGGCGAGCCCACCGAGGCTTTACCATAAACCTTTGCGGCATGCCTGTTAATTACCTCAGGGTTAGTGCAAACCAACCACTGGCCACTTACCGGGAAACCGCCAAAACCTTTACTTTCCGGTATTCCGGATTTTTGAAGCAGGGGCAAGGCACCACCGCCGGCACCAACAAAAACAAATTTAGCATTAAGCTTCCGGCTGCTGCCACCGGCGTTGTTGGTTACCTTTATTTGCCAGCTATTATCTTTATTACGTTTAATATCATCCACCTCGTGGTTTAAATTCAAATTTACCCCGGGTTTTTGTTTAAGCTTATCAAAAAGGCTGCGGGTAAGCGAACCGAAATTTACATCGGTACCAATATCCATATACGTAGCAGATACCTTTTGGCCGGGTTCACGGCCTTCCATAATAAGCGGGATCCATTTTTTTAGCTGGTCATGGTTTTCAGAGTATTCCATGCCTTTAAAAAAATGATGTTTGGTAAGCGCCTGCTGGCGTTTCTGTAGATATTCTACATTTTCGGCCCCCCAAACAAAACTCATGTGAGGTGTTTTGTTAATAAAGCTTTGAGGAGAAGCAACGTAACCGTTCTCAATCAAAAATGCCCAAAACTCTTTTGATATCTCAAATTGTTCGGCTATTTTAATGGCTTTGGTAATTTCTATCGAGCCATCTTTAAGTTGCGGGGTGTAGTTTAATTCGCAAAAAGCAGAGTGGCCGGTACCGGCATTGTTCATTGCATCAGAACTTTCGGCTGCAACGGTATCAAGTCGTTCAAAAATCTCAATGCTTAGGTCAGGCTGCAATTGCTTTAGCATTACTCCTAATGTCGCGCTCATTATGCCTGCGCCAATTAAAACTACATCAACCGTTGTGTTTGTACTGATACTGCCGTTATTCATGATATTATTGAATGCTAAAGATACATTCAAATAAATAATTAGGTGGATTTAATACTTAAAATACAGATCAAGCTATATAAAGTTTACAATTAATCTTTATTTACAAACTAAAGAAAATTAACGTAAGCCTCTACAACAAAATCAGGCAATTTTAATAATTTTTATAGAAAAACTTTCTGTTTATAGATGAATATTGAATAAAAACTCAATGTTTTTACATTACTACTAATCTAAATTAATTGAGCGTGTTTTATAAATAACACAAAATAACATACATAAGTGTTTAATAACAAACATTATACGAGCCATGGTCAGATATATCAGCTTATTCGCATTTTTAATTATTATCGGCACATCCTGCAACAATAGCACTAAACCCAAACCTGTTTCTGACGATATTACCAAAACTGCAGTAACCGTTAATGGGAAAAAAGACAGCATTATAAATAATCCACAAAAGAAATACACCAGTGTTGCCACCGTGCCCGATCCATGTATTAAATGCCTTATAGGGGTTATACAAAATACCCCTGAGTTTAAACAGCTTAAAAGCGGTGATCCTGGAAACATCAACTATATTATCAACTGGGAAAAAGCAGCTACCAGCGCCGATAGTGTAAGTAAGAGTAAAAGCACAAATGGATTACAAATAGTTTTGCAGGATAAATCTAAAAACATCCGCATGCCCCAATCTTTTATATATAGCAATAGCCAATTGAAACTTTACTCGGTGAATAATAACACTAAAACAGAAATTGCTGTAAAAAAAGCAGATTTGAACAGGATAAGAAATACTTGTTATTGGGGAGTGGCATCAGCAAAATAATAGTTAATCTCCATACTCATTCTTGTAACTGATATTTAAGTTAAATGCCCTATGTTTTATGTTAAAATTAAGTTGAGTTTATACTTAAAGCACTAACTACCCCTTACTAAGAGCATTTTTTTATTATTTTTAATTTTTATTGTAATTTTTTATAAAATTTCTCATAATTGCTACAAGATTTTAAAAAATAATCTAAATTAGCATTGTAAAAACTAACTGATCTTATAAAGAACTATATTAAACTTAAAAAATTACAAACAATCATTAAAAATGGCAACAAAACTCGAGTACATCTGGCTTGATGGCTATAAACCAACTCAAAGCCTTCGTAGTAAAACAAAAATTGTTAAAAGTTTCAGTGGCAAAGTAGAAGATCTTGATAACTGGAGCTTTGATGGTTCATCAACCGAGCAGGCACCGGGTGGCTCGTCAGATTGTATCTTAAAACCGGTTTTTGTTGTTCCGGATCCGCAAAGAAGAGATGCTTATCTGGTAATGTGCGAAGTGTTGGATTCAAAAGGCCAACCGCATGAATCAAACGGCCGTGCGCACATTGAAGATGACGATAATGATTTTTGGTTTGGTTTTGAGCAGGAATATTTTCTTTGGGACCCAGAAACCAACAAACCTCTTGGTTTCCCTGCAGGCGGTTACCCAGGTCCGCAAGGCCCTTACTATTGCTCTGTAGGTGCTAAAAATGCTTACGGGCGCGAAATTGTTGAAGAGCATTTAGACGCTTGTTTAGATGCAGGCCTTAACGTTGAAGGTATCAATGCAGAGGTTGCTGCCGGACAGTGGGAGTTCCAGATCTTCGCTAAAGGTGCTAAAGAAGCAGGCGACCAGATATGGGTTGCCCGTTACCTGCTTGAGCGTATCGGCGAAAAATACGGAGTTGCTATCAACTGGCATTGTAAACCGCTTGGCCAGTTAGACTGGAACGGTTCTGGTATGCACGCCAACTTCTCAAACTCGCTGCTACGTTCTGCTAACAGCGAAGAAAAATTCAAAGCGGTTTGCGAAGCGTTCCGCCCTGCAGTTGCCGATTGTATTGCAGTATATGGTGCTGATAACGATCAGCGCTTAACCGGCAAGCATGAAACTGCTTCTATCCATGATTTCAGCTATGGCGTGTCAGACCGTGGCGCTTCTATCCGTATCCCTCTGTATGCTGTTGAGCATAACTGGAGCGGTTACCTGGAAGATCGTCGCCCTAACTCTGCTGCCGATCCATATAAAGTAGCTGCGGTGATTATTAAAACAGTAAAATCTGCTAACGTTTAATATCCCTATACCTATTTGAAAATTAATCCCCCGCCTTATTAAGGTTGGGGGATTTTTTATTTAAATAGTTTATATAATCGCCGTCGGTTATCTTATATAAATTAGCAATGCTGCGGTTATAAATATATACCCATGCCTCTGCTGCATCCCCATCCGCCGAATTAACTATCACCTTCTGCCTAATATATAGGTTAGGCTGCTCCTCATTTGGGCCAACACCTTCGTACCAATCAAGCTGCTTTAAAACGCCATCAACATTGTCCATTTTATAAATACTTCCATAAACAAACTCATCCGGCAAATCAGTAAGTACAAGTCCGGGATAATCGCCCAAATCGTAAAGTTCGCCGTTTATTTTCCCTGTTGAAACAAAAGTGCAGTTAGCGCGCAGGTAAGCAGCAAAATCATTATCGGTTTGCAGCAATGTACCGTAAACAAAAAGCAGGCTGGTCATATTTTAAATATAATAAATTTAATTTTTTATGATTAATAACCATGCTGGAGTTATTAATGACACTGTTGTGTCACCGAAATTTTAAAATGTCTGACTATCAATTAATTACTCGTGTTCACGATGTTCGTATGTGTGTTCGTGAACAACCGGAAAAGTTGGCCTTTGTGGTTACATTAATATTCCCCAGTGCCGCCCGGAATTATAGAAGCACTAGTTTTGCCAGAATTCAATTTTCTTATTTAAATTGCCAATTCTATCCTATTACAATGAATAAAGAGCAGGTTATAGCCTATATAAACGATAACAATATTCAAAAAATCAAATTCGCCTTTGCCGATATTGATGGTGTTTTGCGAGGAAAGGTGATCAGCAAACAAAAGTTTTTAGATGGTTTGCAGGGTGGTTATGGTTTTTGTGATGTAGTTTTCGGGTGGGATATCAGCGATGCGCCTTACGACAATGTTGCGGTTACCGGCTGGCACAGCGGCTACCCGGATAAACAGTGTTATATAGATCTTTCAACCTTCCGGATGATACCATGGGAGGATAACATACTTTTTTTTCTGGCTGATTATACCAGGCCCGATAGAAAGGCTTTAGATGCCTGCCCACGTAGCCTGCTTAGGAAAATAGTAGCGGAGTGCGACGAACTTGGTTATCATGCCGAGTTTGCACAGGAGTTTGAATGGTTCAATTTCCTTGAAACGCCGCAAACACTGCAGGACAAAGGTTTTGCCAACATGCAGCCATTATCGCCGGGCATGTTTGGGTATTCGATCATCAGGCCTTCCCAAAACAGCGGCTTTTATAACGACCTTTTTAATCTGTTAACACAATTTAACATACCTATTGAGGGTTTACATACAGAAACCGGCCCAGGCGTTTACGAGGCAGCCATAACACATGCCGAAACCCTTGAAGCTGCCGACAGGGCGGTGCTATTTAAAACAGCGGTAAAAGAGATAGCAGCCAGGCATGGTATAACCGCCACCTTTATGGCCAAATGGAATGAAAACCTTCCCGGCTGCAGCGGGCATATACATCAAAGCCTGTGGACGAAAGATCTGTCGCAAAACCTGTTTTATGATGCTGCCGATATCCATAAAATGAGCGAGCTGCACAAGCAGTACCTGGCCGGTCAGTTGTATTGCCTGCCACACTTATTGCCCATGTATGCGCCAACCATCAATAGTTATAAACGCCTGGTAGAAGGAGCTTGGGCGCCAACCACTATTACCTGGGCTATTGACAACCGCACTACAGCATTGCGCGTTATCAACACTTCAGAAAAATACACCCGACTGGAAACCCGCATACCCGGATCTGATACCAACCCATACCTGGCCATCGCTGCGGCATTAGCCTCTGGTTTATATGGAATAAAAAATAAGCTGACACTTGATGTATCGCCTACCCAGGGAAATGGCTACGCTGACAAAGCCAACGGTAGCCTGCACACCAATCTTTACGATGCTGCGGTGGCCATGCAGCAATCTTCAGTAGCTAAAAATTTATTTGGTGAGGGCTTTGTGCAGCATTTTACCCAAACACGCCTATGGGAACATCGGCAATATGCTAAAAGTGTAAGTGACTGGGAGTTGAAAAGATACTTTGAAAGTGTGTGAAATTGATGTTTAACAAAAGTTACAAACAATAGTATCTTAGCCGTATTAACCAATATCAACTTAGGGCAACAGTATAAGTTATTGTATTTGCAGTCCCGGTTCAAAAAAAATGGATTTTCACCTAATCATCAGATCTGCCTGGGAGGGCTATGATAACTCAAAAATCATCAAAAGCATTGATGATATCAGTGCGATGGTATCCACCAATCATGTGTATCGCATCACATTTGATGACGACGATATAGTGATAGCCAAACTTTCCTTTTTCGGTAAATTTGAGCATTTCAAAGAAGACCATCGCATCATACAGTCGTTGTCAAACAATTTGTTGTATCCTTTCGAAAACCTGCTGTCAAAATCGTTATTAAAAAATAACCGTGTTTACATTTACAGGTATAAGCAGGGTAAAGACGATGCCTGGGTGGTGTTTTATAATCCCACACGCATGATGGAGCGGCTGCCACGGCGCCTGAATGATGACATGATCAGGAAATTAGGCAGCCAGTTAGGCAAGTTTCATAAAGCATGCTCAAGGGTAAAAAACGTATTGCCAAAGTCTTCCAAAACGTTGCGTACAGATATTTACGACCTGCAGCGCCGTTTAGAAAAAAATGGCGACGATTTTGGGACACCTGCACAGGTTGAAACTTTAAAACATCATTGTGAACAGTTTTTGAAAAACCGGTCGCGGTACACGATGAGTTCGTTCGAGATCATCCCGGTATTCATTGACTGGAATATTGGTAATTTCTCGGTTACGCCTGATCTGGAGCTTTACTCCCGCTGGGATTACGACTGGTTTAGGATGAGTTACCGCCTGCTTGATTTTTATTTTTTCAGCAGGGTAGTGTCTGATATCGGCGATCGCACAGTGTTTAGTTATGTGATAGGGCCTATGATGGAAGACCGTTTTATTCTTTTTTTGAAAGAATACCATGCGGTTAACCCAATCACCGCCGATGAGATAAGATTTTTAAAAGAAGCATACCGTTTTTTTATACTCAACTATGTAATAAAGGACGGGCAATACTTTTTTAATGAACAGTATGCAAAAAAACTTCAAGCTGAAGCCTTTGATATTTATTTGCCATCGGTAGATCGGGATTTTGATGCTGAAAAAATAATACAAGCACTTGAATTGCATTAATGTTGATTACAGATGGTTTTGTTATCTTGAACGACTCGATCAAATTATAACTGACAGATGAAGCGCATTGAGGATTTTAAATCGATTATTGACCGTTACGAGATTATATTTTTTGATGCATTTGGCGTTTTAAAAACACATAGTGGGTTGTTGCCTGGGATCGAGCGTACTTTTGCCTACCTGGAAGATCAAAAAAAAGAATACTATATAGTTACTAATGATGCGTCGCGCAGCCCGGCTCAATTGGCAGATTCCTATCATGTAAAGGGCCTGCACGCTATATCTGCCGATAGGATCATTTCATCCGGCCAGCTCACAAAAGAGTATCTGGAACTTAAGGTAGAGGGTGATTACGTAGCTTATTTGGGTACAGATGAGTCGGCGCACTATATTGAAAGCGCGGGTTTAAAGACTTTGCCGGTACGTGATGTCAATAACAGTAATATTGATAAAGTGAACGCGCTTGTTTTTTTAGATGATGAGGGCTTCAACTGGTTTGACGATCTGAACAAGGCTGTAAATATTTTACGAAAACGCACCATACCGGCAATAGTTGCCAATACCGATTATGCCTATCCGGTATCTAAACAGGATGTAGGCATAGCCATTGGCGGCTTGGCAGAAATGATAGAAACCATTGTGGGTAAAAAATTCATTCGTTTTGGTAAGCCCGACTCACAAATGTTTATGTTTGCGTATGACCTCATTCGCGAATACCGGCCAATTACAAAAAAAGAGATAGTGATGGTTGGTGATACTTTGGAAACAGATATAGTAGGGGGCAACAAATTTGGCTTGGATACAGTACTGGTGCTTTCAGGCAATACCTTGCCAAAAGATGCGGATAACCGCATACAAACTACCGGCATAGTGCCTACCTATATCTGCGATAGCGCAGTTTTGGGTCCGGAGGCATTAAATTTATAAATCATGAAAAAAGCTTTAACAAGCATAATATTCACTTTACTATCCTTAGCGGTTTTTTCGCAGCAAAAAACGTTTACAAACCCTTTACTGCCGTCAGGTGCCGACCCATGGGTTATCTATCATAAAGGTTATTACTATTATACCAATTCAACAGGGCATAACCTGGCGATATGGAAAACAAAAAACATGGCAGATCTTGCATCGGCTGAAAAAAAAGTGGTTTGGACTCCACCGGCTAATACCGAATATTCTAAAGAATTATGGGCGCCCGAACTGCATTTCCTAAATGGTAAGTGGTACATGTATTTTGCTGCTGATGATGGCGATAACAATCATCACCGTATGTATGTAATTGAAAACGCTTCTGCAGACCCAACACAAGGCAACTGGACGTTTAAAGGTAAAGTAGGTGACGACACCAACAAGTGGTCCATAGATGGATCTGTGTTTACACATAAGGGGCAATTATACATGATATGGTCTGGTTGGGAAGGCGATTATAATGGACAGCAGGATATTTATATCGCTAAAATGAAAAACCCCTGGACTATAGACGGCCAGCGCTCTAAAATTTCGGGGCCGCTTTATGATTGGGAAAAAAATGGCGATCTGGGTAAGGACAGTAATCCGCCGCATGTTAATGTGAATGAGGGGCCGGAGATACTGATGCATGGAGATAAGCTTTTCCTTATCTACTCCGCCAGTGGTTGCTGGACAGATTTTTATGCGCTGGGCATGTTGACCGCTTCTGCAAACAGCAACTTACTTGATCCAAAATCATGGACAAAATTAACAAAACCGGTATTTGAACGGTCTGTTAAAAATGCAGTATATGCTCCCGGCCATAACTCGTTTTTTAAATCTGCCGATGGTAAGGAGGATTGGATAATATATCATGCTAATTCAAAACCGGGGCAGGGTTGTGGTGGTTTCAGATCACCTCGCATGCAAAAATTTACGTGGAATGCAGACGGCAGCCCGATTTTTGGAGAACCAATAGCAGAAGGTGTTAAATTAGTTGCACCAACTGATAAATAAGATACATCAACAAAAAATTATGAGAAACACATTTAATAAAGCAACTTTGGCCGTGATGATCGCAGCCGGAGTTACATTTGCAGCCTGCAATCAATCTGCACAAAAAAAAGCATCTACAATGACAGACAGCACTAAGACCGAACCTCAATTACCGCCAGCATCAGCATTTGAAAAGACCATAAATGGCAAACAAACCCATTTATACATTATAAAAAATAAAAATGGAGTTGAAGCCGCCGTAACCAATTATGGCGGCCGCATAGTTAGCCTTTTAGTGCCCGATATAAATGGTAAGATGACAGATGTGGTCTTAGGTTTTGATAGTGTGGATGGTTTCATTAACTCTAAAGAACCTTATTACGGCGCCACTATCGGCAGGTATGGTAACCGCATTGCCAAAGGGAAATTTAAGCTTGATGGTAAAGAATACACTTTAGCTACCAATAATGGGCCTAATACTTTACATGGCGGCCACCCGGGCTTTCAGGAAGTAGTATGGGATGCTAAGCTGATAGACAGCGCTACTTTAGAATTAAGCTACCTGGCTAAAGATATGGAAGGTGGTTTTCCGGGTAACCTCAATGTTAAAGTAACCTATCAGATTACCGATGATAACGCCATGAAAGTGAACTACTCTGCTACTACAGATAAGAATACAGTGGTTAACCTTACCAACCATGCCTTCTTTAACTTAAATGGCGAAGGTAGCGGTACTATCTTAGATCATTCTGTACAAATAAATGCCGACAATTACACACCGGTTGATAGTACTCTTATTCCTACGGGAAAAATTGAAGCAGTAGCCGGTACCCCATTTGACTTTACCAAACCAACTAAAATAGGCGATCGCATCAACCAGGACAATATACAGTTGAAACATGGTAAAGGATATGATCATAACTTTGTACTAAGCGCCCATGATCTTACTGTACCTGTTGCAACCGTTATTGGCGATAAGAGCGGAATTAAGATGGAGATATTCACAGAGGAGCCGGCCTTGCAATTTTACAGCGGTAACTTTATGCAATCGCAAAACGCCATGAAGGGCGGTAAAAAAGACGACTTCCGTACATCTTTTGCGATGGAAACACAGCATTACCCGGATTCACCTAATCAGCCAACATTTCCATCCACTGAATTGAAACCCGGGCAGACATATAAAACACTGTCTATCTACAAATTTTCAGTTGTAAAATAAGGGTAAAAATCATTCTATTACAACACCTAAAGAGACGCGAATTAGTGTCTCTTTTTTTATATGTTACTTTGCGTAACTTGCGTTAATACATTATGCTGTTAGATAATCACGGAAGAAAGATCAATTACCTGCGCCTGGCCGTAACCGACCGGTGCAACCTGCGCTGCTTTTACTGTATGCCGGAGGAAGGATTAGACTGGCTTTCACGTACTGAACTAATGAGCTACGAGGAAATACTGCAAACATGCACATTGCTTGTTAAAATGGGCATTGATAAAATACGCATTACCGGCGGTGAACCCTTTGTACGTAAGGACATCATGCAGTTATTGACCACACTTTCAAAGTTGGATGGTTTAAATGAGCTGACATTAACCACAAATGGCGTGCTAACAGCGCCATTTGTACCTGAACTTAAGAAGATTGGTGTACGTTCGGTAAACTTAAGCTTAGATACGCTTGATGCGAATCGTTTTTTCTCGATAACCCGTCGTGATGAGTTTGCCAGCGTTATGGAAACCCTGGAGATGTTGTTGAAGCACAACATCGAAGTAAAAATAAACACCGTTGTAATGAGCGGCAAAAATACACAGGATATTATTCCGCTTGTAGAACTAACAAGGGTTTTGCCTGTAAGCGTTCGCTTTATTGAGGAAATGCCTTTTAATGGGGATGGTCATACACACAGCGGCATTGCATGGAATTATGTGCGAATATTTGAAGAGATGAGACACAGTTTTCCGGCTATTCAAAAAATCTCTGATCCTCAATTTTCAACATCATATAATTATCAAATACCCGGTCATAAAGGTACGGTCGGCCTTATAGCAGCTTACTCACGAACGTTTTGCGGCTCCTGCAACCGTATTCGAATTACTCCGCAAGGTGTGCTTAAAAACTGCCTGTATGATGATGGGGTTTTAAATATCAAAGATCTGTTACGCTTAAGTATCACTGAAAAAGAGTTGGAAAGAACATTACTTGCAGCCTTAAATACCCGAGAAAAAGACGGGTGGCAGGCAGAACGGAAGCGGCTCGAAAATCCGGCAAGCGAGTCTATGGCTACTATTGGTGGTTAAATAATGGATATGATATCGGTAGAGGAAGCTGAAAAAATTATCCTGGCGCAAGAACAGGAGTACGGTACGGAGGTTGTTCCTTTTGAGCATGCTTTAGGCCGGGTACTGGCCGAAAATATTGTTGCCGATCGTGATCTGCCACCATACAATCGCGCTACAATGGATGGTATTGCTATAACTTATCAGGCTTTTGTACAGCAAATAAATACTTTTACAGTTAGATCCACTCAAGCGGCGGGTGAAAGTCCGGTTAATATCATTAACATCAATGAGTGCGTTGAAATTATGACAGGTGCAGCGCTTTCAGCTTCAGTTGACACAGTTATTCGTTACGAAGACATTGAAATAAAGGGAGGTTTGGTTTTTGTGTTGATTGATCCTGCCAACATTAAACAAGGCCAAAACATCCATCAAAAAGGGAAGGACAAAAAACAGGGAGATATAGCAGCTAAAGCCGGCCTGCGTATTACCCCGGCCATTATCAGCTTGGCAGCATCGGTTGGTAAAACACGTTTAAAGGTGAAAAAGCTGCCAAAAATAATTGTTATATCATCTGGGGATGAATTGGTTGATGTGGTTGCTGAGCCTTTAACATACCAGATACGACGTTCTAATAACTATATGGTTAAAGCAGCACTAAGTCAGCATGGAATAATTGCAGATCTGCTGCATATACCGGATGATCCATTGATCATAGCAGTGAAATTAAAGGACTGCCTGCAAAAGTATGATGTGATATTGTTAAGCGGCGGCATCTCTATGGGTAAATTTGATTATATACCTGCCGCACTTGAAAATTCTGGGGCTGCAAAGCTTTTTCATAAAGTAACGCAGCGGCCCGGTAAACCCTTCTGGTTTGGCAAACACCCGGTCGGTACCCTGGTGTTCGCGTTTCCGGGCAACCCAGTTGCAACATTTATGTGCCTGCACCGGTATTTTTTGCCATGGCTTAATAGATCATTAAACCTTCCGCAACCTCCAACTATTTATGCACGTTTGGCAACAGATTTCACTTTTACACCGCCGTTGCAGTATTTTTTGCAGGTAAAGCTTAACTTTACTCATGAGGCTGTCCTTACGGCTACGCCTGTTGAAGGTAACGGTTCTGGCGACTTTGCAAACCTGGTTGATACAGATGCATTTATAGAACTGCCTGCCAACCGTACCAATTTTAAAGCAGGAGAGGTGTTTAAAGTATGGAAGTTCTGATATGATTAATTTTTTATCCAGCAAATCATAATTGCCATGCTTACACACTTAGATAATAAAAATCAACCCTCAATGGTTGATGTATCGGCCAAACAAGTAACCCACCGTACCGCCACAGCACAAAGCATTGTAGTGCTGCCCGGGGAAATCCTGTCACATTTAGTTGATGGAGAACTGCAGACAAAAAAAGGCTCGGTATTTCAGACTGCAATTATAGCCGGTATTATGGCTGCAAAAAAAACTGGAGAGTTAATCCCTCTTTGCCATCCAATTGGTATGGATAACTGTAAGATTACTATTGAGTTATCTGAAATAAATGAAGTTTTAATACAATGTACTGCAAGCATTACCGCAAAAACCGGAGTAGAGATGGAAGCGCTTGTTGGTGCATCTATGGCGGCATTAACCGTGTACGATATGTGTAAGGCCCTAAGCCACGATATTGTAATAAAGGAAACAAAACTAATTTTAAAAACGGGAGGTAAGAGTGATTTTGAACGAAAATAAAAATCATGCGGCCATCACTCGCCCGCTGATAGGCAACTTTGCACGAAACGAGTGGTCGATTGTTGGCGGGCCATGTACGGTTATTAAATTTTTGGCCGGACAGATCATTAAAGCGTTATCACCGAAATATAAATGTGCTTATGCAGACAGCTCGCACAGTGATGATATAACCCAGCTGCCGGGACGCCTGGCGGATAATGCCTATTTGGAGTATACGGATCAGATCAATTACTCTCAATTAAATTACAACGAACCGCTGACAGTTTTTAAGCAGCGTGAATTATTTAACAATGCGGATCTGGTATTGGTAAATGGTAACCATCAACAAGCAAAAGCCCAGGTAGTGATTGTTGATCTCAACAAAAGGGCATCCTTACAGAAACGGGTACAAGAGCTGACCAACGTGCAATTGTTTTTATTGGCCGACAATACAGATGATCTTTTTGATTTTATAAAGGAGTACATTACTAACTGGCAGGAAATCCCGGTTATGAGATTAAATGATGACGTGCCTGCTATTGTCAGTTTTTTTGAAAGCAAGCTTAAGGACACTAAACCTGTGTTGAACGGCCTGGTACTGGCAGGTGGTAAAAGCGAAAGGATGGGAGTAGATAAAGGCGCTATAAACTGGCATGGAAAAGAGCAGCGTTACTTTATGGCGGATATGCTTACGAGCTATTGCAACGAGGTATATATATCCTGCCGGGATGAAGCTCAACTAAGTCAGATAGATACCGCTTATCAAACCCTTACGGATACCTTTACAGGGTTAGGCCCCTTTGGAGCTATACTTACTGCTTTTCGGCACCAGCCGGATAGTGCATGGCTGGTAGTAGCGTGTGACTTGCCCCTTGTTGATAAACAAATACTTGATAGCCTAACCAATAATCGTAATACGGCTTATATGGCAACAGCTTTTAAGAGTAATTATAATGATTTTCCAGAACCATTAATAACTATTTATGAAACAAAGAGTTATTTAACTTTACTTCAATTTCTGCGGCAGGGTTATTCATGTCCAAGAAAGGCACTCATTAACAATGAAATTAACTTATTGCCAACACCTGCTAATGATGCGTTGGCTAATGTAAATACACCTGAAGATAAAGAACGAATAAGGCAATATTTTACAATAAAAAATAACGCCTCATGAGAGAAGATTGGTTGAGATACAGTTGCCAAATGGCCCTGCCTGGTTTTGATGAAAGAGTGCAGGGGCTGTTGCAAGCGGCAAGAGTGCTTATTATTGGAGCAGGCGGCTTAGGTTGCCCTGCTGCTCAATATCTGACAGCCAGTGGGGTGGGCACAATTGGGATAGCAGATTATGATGTTGTGTCAGAAAGTAACCTGCACAGGCAGATCTTATATGATCAATCAGATATTGGACTTTCAAAGGCAAGTACAGCTTGCCATAGGCTGCAAAAGCAAAATCCGGGAATAAAACTTATAGCTCATCAGGTAAAAATTACTTCATTAAATATAATTCAACTTGTTAATAATTATGATATTATAGTTGACTGTACAGATAATTTTGATGCCCGTTACCTCATTAATGATGCGGGGGTAATTACCGGCAAGCCGGTAATATACGGGGCCATTTATCAGTTTGAGGGACAGGTTGCGGTATGGAATGTTGCTAATGAAGATGGCACATGGTCGCCAAACTATCGCGACGTTTTTCCGCAGGTAAACGCCGCTCAGGTGCCAAATTGTTCAGTGGGCGGTGTTATACCCACTCTGGCCGGTATAATTGGTTGTATACAGGCTAATGAGGTAATAAAAATAATTACCGGTACGGGCGACCTGCTTGCAGGCAAGCTGCTTACGTTTGATGCTTATAGCATGCAAAGCAGGGTGATAAAAATAGGTTTAACCACTAAAACAATCATCAAGGAGCTTAATACAACTAATGAAGCACTGACTATTACCGCAGATGAAGCCAGAAAAGGCTTGGCCAGCGGCAACATTGTTTTGGTTGATGTTCGTACCGATCAGGAACATGATGAGATCAACATCGGAGGCCTGCATTTTGAGCTGGATGAAATAGCCGATAATCTTGGCGAATTCAGCGAGGGTAAAACCTATGTTTTCTATTGCTCATCAGGCAAACGCAGCGCAGAAGCTGTTAAATTAATGCTTGATAAAGCGCCTAATATCACCGCTTTATCATTGGAGGGAGGGTTAGGAAAATGGAAGCCAGGAGTTAAACTCTGATATTAAAATTCTAAAGGTTTAAATTGAGAGTCTACTATAGATTTAATTTAAGCCCCTACTATTCACACTAACTACTCACTAAATAGATTATGGATGCGCTGCAACCCAAACTTCTCCGTCTTCAAAAAACTCTTTTTTCCAGATTGGCACGGTTTGCTTTAAGGTATCTATAATAAATCTGCAGGCTTCAAAAGCAGCGTCCCGATGCGCTGCGGAAACGGCTATGATCACCGGAATTTCACCTATTTCAAGCGTCCCTGTACGATGGTGCAGAAGTGCCTTTTTAAGTGGCCATCTTTCAAAGGCCTGCTTAATTATTTTATGCATCTCGTTAATAGCCATTTGTTTATAGGCTTCAAATTCAAGCTTAATTACAGGCTTTCCTTTTGTAACATTACGAACTGTGCCAATAAAAACATTAATACCGCCGGCATCAGGTGATGTTACCCATTGTGTACAGGTTTGCACATTCAGTGGGCCGTCAAGTAATTCAATCAGGACTTCCATATCACCCTCCGCTTACTGGTGGAATAATTGCTATTTCATCCCTCGTGCTTAACAAAAGATCTTCGTCGGCATACTCATTGTTAACGGCCACCAAATAACTGGCTATAAGTTTTAATCGTGGAAAATGTTCTTCAAGAGCTTGTTTTAACTGAACGGTGTTGGCATCATCTGGCAAGCTTACGGATACCGATGAGCCGCCAAAAATATCCTTAGCAATACCAAACGCCAATACATTTACTTCCATAATTGCAAATATGCAACAATCTTTATAAACACTTATGAACAGAATATTTCAGGGCTATTTTACCTGTTTTTAAAAAGCGCTAACATTTCTTCTACAGGTATACCGTCAATGGTCATTCCTTTAATTTCACAATCCGTTAAGGCAACATTGCTTAAATCGCAGTTATTGATAGTGCTGCCATTCAAATCGCAATTTTCAAATCTAAGCGGTCGCTGTTTTGCATTCGGGTCGTGGTACGGGTGCCCTTTAGGCGGCATACCAATATTGTGCAGGTAAGCGCCACCCAGTTGTGCACCTTCAATTTCCAGATCGCTTAAATCAGCGTCGACTATTTTAACATTTACAGCAGACACATCACACAGTTGCAAATGATTGATACATGACATGGTAATCTTCGATTTTTCAATTCTTGATTCCTGTACATGTAACTGTTTGGAAGTATTGATGATTTCGATCAGTTCCATATTTTTCGTTTTTATTTACAAATCTCAATAATCATTCCCTTTGTAATACAGCGTGAATGCGACAATCAACAGGATTTTTGCGACATTAGTTATTCACCCCAGGCAGTAATTACTATGGTGCGTTCGCCGCCATGATCACGGTGTTCGCATAAATAAATTCCTTGCCAGGTGCCAAGTGCCAAACGCCCGTTGTGGATAGGGATAGTAACTGAGCTGCCCAGCATTGCTGCCTTTAAATGTGCCGGCATATCGTCCGGGCCTTCGTCATTGTGGCGGTAGTCAGGGTCATTTTCTGGCACAGCTTTGTTAAAATACATTTCAAAGTCCCGCCTTACGGTAGGGTCGGCGTTTTCATTAATACACAGCGATGCGGACGTATGTTGTATAAAAACCTGTAAAATGCCGGTTTTGATTTCTGCAATTTGAGGTAATGCACGTATTACTTCTGTTGTTATAATATGAAAACCACGCCTGTGTTGTGTAAGATCAATTATTTGCTGGTATACTCTCATACTTAAATATACAATCATGTGAAAAAAAAGATTGATGAGTTAACCCCTAAAACTCAGTACTTGTCTTACAAACAAAACCTCTAAGATTTTGCTGTACAAATATGGAAACAGAAATTAAACCAGCTGAACTTTATAAGGATGATGCCCTGATATTGCTTTTGACGGAAAACCTGCCGGCTGTAGATTTCACAGCGATAACGGGAGATTTTTATGTTGCTTTAAGTGATAATAAAACAATTGGCGTAATTGGCCTTGAAGTTTACAGTAATTACGGCTTGTTGCGTTCATTGGCGGTTAGCACATTGTATCGTAACAAAGGCATAGCATCACAATTGGTTAAACACATCGAAGAATTGGCCGCTAATAAAGGATTAGTCGCGTTATATCTTTTTACCACAACTGCTAAGGATTATTTTAAACGTATTGGTTATGAGCATATTGCAAGAATGGACCTGCCCGAGGCTATAAAGACTTCCGATGAATTCACGCATCTTTGTCCCGATACTGCTATTGCTATGCAAAAATCCATTGATGTGTAACATAACGTCCTGTTACACATCTAAATATTATGAAAACCAGGGAAACTTTCAACATCAACGGTAAAAATCTTGTAAACAAGATTAAAGAACTTATTGAAGAAGGAAATATCACCAGTATAACTATAAGTGATAGAACCGGCAAAGAAATCATGACATTCCCGCTGACTGTTGGGGTAGTGGCTGCAGTATTAGCCCCGGTACTTGCTGCAGTTGGTGCTATTGCTGTTATTGTAGGAGAGTGCAGCGTGACCGTAGAACGTGAAGTTACAGGGGTAACTGACGATCAAACTGTTGAATATTAAACAGATTGCAGGATTACAGTAAACTCAGATCCTTTTCCAAGTTCGCTTTTCACAGTTACTGTCCCGCCGTTAGCTTCAGCAAATTCTTTTGATAACAATAAACCCAATCCGGTACCTTTTTCGTTGCCTGTTCCGCGTGTGCTTGTATTGTTGATGTCAAAAATCTCACTCAGTTTTTCACCGGCTATCCCTATTCCGCTATCTTTTACACTTACTGCCACTTTTTTATCTGCCATTAAAACCGCATTTACATATACCGTGCTGTTGTTGCTGCTGAACTTTATGGCATTGGATAATAAATTGCGTATAATAAATTCAAAATGATCCACATCTGCCAAAACTTCTATATGGCTTCCTACGGTATTAATAATGGTAATAAGCTTGTTCTCTGCAACGGCCGATAAAAAAACAGCTGCTTTATCTATAACAGATTTCGCATTAAATCTGGAGGGATTAATTGGTATGCCTTTGATCTGTTTTTGCCCCCAGCGTAGCAGGCTATCCAAGGTTTCAAGCGATACGCGGGCATTCATGTTCAACTGATCAAGCAAGGCTTTACGTTGCTCAGGTTCAATGTCATCGTCAATAATTTCAAGCAGATTAATAACGGAGATAAAAGGAGAACGCAGGTCGTGCCCTAATACAGAGAACAGCTTATCTTTTACCGTATTTGACTCCCGTAGATCGGCATTGGTTTTATTAAGCAGTAAGTTAAGTTTACGAAGCCTAAAATAGTAAACAATCACTACCACAAGAATAATCAATGCCGCTGCGATTATACCATATGAAATTCTTTGTTCAAGTATTTGTTTATTATTGGCAAAACGTAATTCCTGTTCGCGCGCTTTAGATTGATTTAATTCATAAGCATTTTGCAGGTTTACTATCTGCTTGCTCATTTTTTTATAAAAAAACTCGTCGGCTATATGAAACTGCCTGGTTCGGGTATCATAAGCGGCTTTGAAGTTTTTTTCTTTCTCGTGCAACTCTGCTATGGCATTAAGTTCATCTACCTGCTCTTTATAAGCTTGCCGGCTTTGTGATAGTTTTAAAGCCTCCTGCCAGTAATAAAGTGATTTTTTTGTGTTTATACTTCCATAAGTGGTTGCTAAGCCTGTAAGGGTTTGTATCTGGCGTATGTAATTGTTTATTTTCCGGGCTTTTTTTAAAGCAAGTTCCTGTAGCTTTATAGAAGTTTGCTGCTCTCCGGCTTTAGCGTATACAGATGCGAGCGTATTAATAAGCGTAATATTTAAGCCCTGGTATTGTGGCGTATTGCTAAGCCCGATACCCTTAAATAAGTAAGGTTTTGCCTCATTTAACTTTCCTGTTTCACGGTAGGAGATAGCAATATCATTGAACAGGTTTAACGATAGGTTAGTAAAGGGCAAATGGTTGTTAAGATTTTCGGCAATTTGGTAATAGGCTAACGCCTTATCATGTTTTTTTTGGCCTGCATAAGCCTCGCCAAGAGTAATGTAGGCTTCCATTTGCCCGGCTTTGTTGCCGTTATGCTGGCTGATATCCAGGGCTTGTAAAAAGTAACCTATAGATTTATCATATTCGCCCTTACGCATCTCAACAACTCCCAGGCGTATATTTTCGGTTGCCATGCCTTTTGTATTGCCCGTTCTTTTATAAAGGCTAAGTGCTTTAATATATTTTTTTCGGGAGCTTTCAAAATCACCAATATTATCATCTATCATTCCCAACTGGTTAAGCATAATAGCCTGACCTGTAAAGTCTTTTAGTTGTTTGGCTAATTTAAGGCCAATGTTGGCAAAAAAAACAGCAGAATCTGGCTTATCGTATCTGTAGCGGGAAACCAACTTGTTATAAAACTCAATAGTATCTGCAGATGAGGATGGTTCTTTCGCTTTAGCAACAAGGTTAAAACTTAATAGAGCAGTTAAACACCAAACTATATTAAAAACCACATTTATAAGTATACGCGTGGGGAAATTCACGTTGAGTAATTTATTAGGGAGCTTTAGCAGCAAGCCAAAGATATTAAAAACAATAGCTGCATTTTCAAAATAATGCTATTTATTAAACAATAGTTAACAAATTGATAATCTTTATTTTAATAGATTTGCTTGCCCGGATGTTAAAAAAAACAAAAACGTTCAAACAAGTTTGATGTAATATTTGTCACTATAATATATTTTAAAGCCTAAGCGATATGGTAATCTTAAAAGTTGGTACAGAGAACGATACTGAAAAGCACGTAGAAATTGTAACAGAAAAAGGCGTTTGGGGAAGCGGCCTTTACAAGATTTTTTCTGCAAAATTTTTAAATAAATTAGCCCATAAAGAAATTCCGAACGAACCAATGGATGAAAATGACCCTAACTTTTTAGGTGCTATTACTATTGATAAGGAAAAAGAAAAGTGGGAATACAAGGGTAGCAAATTAAAGATACCCGAGTTAAAAAAAATAGTTGATTTTATTTTTGATTATAAAGCGCCAGACGCGGTATATTAATAATATTCGATAAAAACAGAGGAAGAGTATTTCCTCTGTTTTATCAAGTTTCCCTTTATAGGTAGCTTATAATTGGCACTGCGTTTATTTTTATTAAATACGTGGCAAGGCTTACTTTAAAGTTATACCTGCATAGATAAGTAAATTGGCCTTTACGCTGGCTCCGCAACCAATATTTCTCTTAATTACCTTTCTTATTCTAATACATCTGGTGTATTGATTTAATAATGACTATTTGCCATGATAATCAATACACTATTTCTGATTATGCAGTAGAAATATCTATGAGGTGTTTTTATGAAGATTAACATAGTTAATTCTAAATTAAAACCATCATTATCAGTGTGTGTTATATCAATGTTGGTTTTAACATTAAATAACAACATATAAATCACATACCATGAAAAAACAGATAGCTATTGCCTGCTTATGTATTTGCACAATTTTAACTGCATGTGGAGGCAGTAATAACCCGGAAGATAATGATACCAGCAGCGTAACTACCGATACCATGACTAACGGGCATCATTCAGGCCGTGGAGCTGGTTCACAGGATACTGCCGACAATAACGTTACCGATTCGGCTACCATTGCTCCTCCGGACACAACTAAGAAATAACTTATACTTAATAAAGTTTAAAAACCCAGCAAAAAGGATCCAAGTAATATCAATTATCTCCAATGTGTTTTACTGTCATTTTTAGGGTCAATAAGGGTATTACTTACTGTAAATTAATGGGCGACATGCATACTTTACTTTAAGTGTCAAATGTACCTCATCTTTACATTTAGGTGTACAATAAACATTTAGCCTTGAAGCCAATGAGTTTTGGGTAGTTGTATTACTTAAGGTAAATAATAAAGCTGGTTAAAAAACCAGCTTTATTATTTTATGGCTTTATGCTACCGAGTTATATTGTAATTATTTAATAAGTAACGTTTGCTTGTATAAATGTGTCATAGTGAAAAATTAACTTTCATTATGCGATCAAGGTACTACTTAACGGGCTTACTGTTCATTATTTTATTTAACTCATCATGTAAAAAGGAAGAAACGATAGATGACACGCATATAAAGCTGTATGGTAAGACTTATAATATTGTTAAAATTGGCGGTAAAAGCTGGACTAATGCTAATTTTGAAGGAGCTGAAGGTGTTTATCGCGACAATAATAATCATCCTGAATATGGAAAATTTTATACTTATGCTGAAGTAAAAGCACTGAAGCTGCCAAAAGGGTGGAGGTTGCCTACCAAAAAAGACTTTGTTGATTTAACTAAGGCAATTGGTGTTACGGATGTTAACGATCAGATTATTGATGTTACGTCGCTTAAAAAGCTCACATCATCTACGTTATGGAGATATATCCCTGGTAACAATCAATCCGGTTTTAATGCTTATCCCGGTGGCTATTATTTTGATAGTGTACCATCAATAGATGGCACTATTGCTCAGTTCTGGACAGCAGAAGGATTGGGATTTCGTATACAGGAAAATTACAATAACAATTTAAAGCTAATGTTTTACAGCGATAACGACGACCCCGGCATAAGATATAACATCAGGTTTATTAAAGATTGATATCAGGTATATGTTAACTTCGGTTGGGATCTTTTTCAGCCGTAATTTTAAGTTGATCTGAAGTGCATGGATGTGATAAAAGGTAACTAATGCGTTGCTGACCGGTATAAGTTGGGTCTATCCATGCTTTTATGTCGTTACGCTCCATCATAGCCGGCATGCGGTCGTGTACCTGGGCCATGGCCTCATTTGGAGGCATGGTCATCATTACAAAGGTAGGCAGTAAAATATTGGTTTTGATATCGAGCCAGATATCCCAAAGCCCGGCAATATAAAAAGGTTTACCATCTGTGCGCTCAATACGATACCTGACCTGCCTATCACGGTTAAACTCAAAAAATGCCTGTACCCTTACAACACAATGTTTGTGTCCAACTAATTCACGCCATAGCGGTACATGCAACAACGACTCGATACGTGCGTGCTTGTTCTTACTGTGTATCCGATCATCATCCAGCGAAAGCAGGCCCCATCTAAATTGCTGCACCTTGTCAGGCATTGCATCAGTTACCACCGGTAGCATGGATCCGGCGCTCGCTCCGTTATTATTCTTAGGAGTGTAAGCGCTGCCATCCCGCTTAATAATTTTGATATCCTTTTGTTCGCCTATCTCAACGTGTCCGCACATATAAAATAATTTAATTAGCAAAGCTAATATCTTTAGTAATTATAAACAAATTATCGTTTAAATAGAATTACTTAGTAACGATGATATCTTGCCATTTAGTGGTATACTGCTGGCTTAAGTATTCCTGCTTCATTACCCATTTTTTTTCATAACCTTCAGCAGCGATACGTACAGTACCACGCCCGTATCTGACATTTAGTTCATCTATCAATGAAGCAAGCCTTTGCTCTCGGGAATGGTCGTATCCGGTAAAAAGGTTGCATTGCACCTCGCCGGCCGGCACTATACCTGTCGCCCGTACTCCGGTTTTCAGATAATTAAACCCAGGTTGCCATATAGCTCTTAACGCCTGCAGACATACTCTTGTAAACGCATGATTACTGTTTGCAGCAAACGGAACCTTAACGGTAAGGCTGGGATAGTACTGGTCATGCTTAACATTATGCTTGTTAGTTCGCAGATAAACTGTAATGTTAAGCGCCATGCTATTTTGCTGCCTTAATTTAAGCGCAACGGTAGCAGCATGCATGCAAACGGCCTCTTCAATTGCCTCCAACGTTGTTTGATAAGTATTAAAGCTCTGGCTCGACTCGATCCCTTTTGAACGCTCTGCTACATCCCGGATGACGTTGCAGGGTTTGCCCCATAATTCCTGGTGAAGGCGCCATCCCTGTACAGTCATTTGCTGCCGCACCCAATCGGCCTTGCACCTGCGGAAATCGCCTGCTGTTTTAATCCCACTTTCTAATAGTTTATTAAAATAGGCAAGGCCTACTCCCCAAACGTCCTCTATAGGAAAATCTTCAACAATAGCATTTATTTTTTCTTCAGTATCTAAAACCAGGTAATCGCGCTTTTGCCGTTTGGCCGCCTTGTTTGCCATTTTAGCCAGGCTAAATGTCGGGCCAATGCCTATGGTTATAGATAGGCCGGTATTCTGCATTACTTCCCGGCTGATAGTAGCTGCATGTTCCTCCAGGTTAAGGCTGTGAATATTCCCTAAAGCCATAAAGGCTTCATCTATACTGTAAACCATCAAGGTATAAGTATAGCGTGCAAGGTTATTCATCAGGCGGGCGCTCATATCTGCATATAACGGATAATTGCTGCTAAATATCACGGCATTATGCTCAGACAGGTTTTTTCTGACCATAAATTCCGCATCAGCCATTTTTATGCCTATTGCTTTGGCCTCGTTACTCCGGGCTATAACACAACCATCGTTGTTGCTCAGCACAACAATTACGCGGCCTTTCAACTGTGGCTGAAAAAGCACCTCGCAGCTTACATAACAGTTATTGATGTCAACATGCGCAAACATCTATATACCTCCCTGTTTTTAAAGCCGGCGGCAGTACAGGGTTCAGTGTAAGTGTCACCACTCCCCAGCAATTCCAATGCTCAGTATGTACTATTTCAATGTTATCATCGGGTCTGTCTCCCCTTAAAACCAATCTATCCTTACCGGGGCAGTATTCACGAGTATAAAACTCGCCTTCGTGGAAAAATACTACAATGCAACCGGTTGCGGGCCTTAAGCTGCGATCAACCACCAGCACATGATCGGGTAAAATATGATAACTTGTCATTGCATCAGAACCCATGCGCATGAAAAAGGTATTGTCCGGATCCATTACGATAATATCGGTAACATCCAGTGGTGGTTCTTCATAAGTAAGCATCGGAAGCCTGAACCCCAGCACATCTCTTTTTGTCCTTTGTTTCCTAATACGCAGCATTTACTAATATTTTTAGCAAATTAAATTGAAATTACCGGTTTAATCAACTTTGTTTAACACAAAAATGCTATAAAGTAAAAAAGGCTCCATTAGGAGCTTTTAAGTTGTTATGGAAGTATTTTGTATTTAGGCTAATCCACCATCTACAAATAATTCAATACCTGTTATGTAGCTTGAATGGGCAGAGGCGAGGAATAAAGGTGCTGACGCAATCTCTTCGTATGTATCGAATCGCCCTATAGGTGTTTACTTGTAAAGGAATCTTTTACTTCCTGCTATACACCTTCGAAAGTAGCAGTATCTGTAGATACCCGGCTAATAATGTTCACACGGGTTTTATGTGCCTGAAGGTTCAAGTGTCCATGTACGGGCAAATGATCGTACAGCCGCTTTACTGGCATTGTAAACACCCATTCCTGGTTGGCAGCTTTAGTACATAACCTTTAAAAATCGAACACTATTATGTAAAATTAACCGCTAATGTAGAAAAGCCAAAAAATAGCCGGCGAATGTGTTTTTAGGGTAGTATATAACAATCATTATAACAAGGCAATGAATTTTGTTAATACTCTGCAAACTCTTCATCGACATAACACCACAACCATCTTTCGCCGGGTTGTGCCGATGCAATTACAGGGTGCTGCGTGGCGTGATAATGCTTGGTCATGTGCTGTTGTGGCGATTGATCGCAACACAGCGTTACACCACAAGTTTGGCAGGTGCGTAAATGAAACCAGGTAGTGCCTTGTTTAATACACTCTTCACAAACATGGTCGTCGCTTATTTTAATTTCAGTTATATCTTGCAGGTGTGCACAAAAGCTTGAGTCTATCTGGGGCATAATAAATCGTTATAATTATTCAATATACATATTAAGAGCAAAACTCGACATTAACAAATTAAACACTATCAAAACTAATAAGTGTTAGCATTATACCGTAGTTATGGCAGTAATTAACACTATCACAAATACGCTTAAACCAAATATTATAGAGTACATAAACGAGACCCCAAGCATTTTAGTGATGGTGCGCCACCTGCTTCGGTTGTATACTACACGCAGCGAACGATAAATGTACCAAATGATAGTTAAGGCTGCTAAAAACTCGAGCCAATCGGATATTTTATTCCAGTCATGCGGAATAATTAGTTTTAACAACAGTATCGCTATCAAAAACAGGAAAATAAAGCAATGTAAATGGATGGCATATATAATATGCTCAACGTAATATTTATGATTTTTATAAAATGCTATCTTTAATATCAGCGCAAACAGCGGCAAAAGTAAAAACATCACCTTAGGCGAATTATGCTTTAAAGCCTCAACAAACATTTCCTGCGCGTTTTTGCCCTGGCTTTGCCAGTCAAATGCTTTTTTGGCGATATATCTCTCTAAAATATTGTCTTTTTTCATAGGTGGCAAGCTATCCTGCCTTTTAAGATAGTCAGCATACGTTTTGTCATGTTCAAGTTTTACACCTAACATGTCCATGCTGCCATTTTGGTTATAATCCAGATTATATTTTACTTTTCCTTTTTCTTCAGATGTTGTAACAGTCACATGATCAGTAATAGCCGCTTTTTGTGCAGCACTAAGATTGCTGCTATTTTTAATGCTGTCTACAAAAGCCTTTTTAACACTATCCGCCTTATATATCGTTTCAGGGTTATGCTCAAGCTCCACTTCAGCCTTGTGGTGACTGCTTCCTCCAAAAGCTACCACAAAAAAAACTAAGCTAATAAAGATGTACATCTTTACGGGGTGCAGGTATTGTGCCCTGCGGCCGGCATTATATTCGTTGGTTAAATGGCCGGGCTTAAAAAACAGTGGTTTAAGCGTATGAAAAAACTGGTAGTCGAAGTGGAAATAATCACTTACAGCATGATTAAGCATGTGCCCAAAGCTTTCTTTCATCTGTAGGTTTTCCTGCCCGCAATTATGGCAAAAATTACCCTGTAAAATTGTTCCGCAGTTTAGGCAGTCGTTCTCTTTACGGTAATGCTTTTTCATGTGTTGGTCTAAGCGTGTTCAATGGCATGCTTAAGCGCCGCGTTATGTTTATACCTGAACACAAAGGGGAAAATAATGGATATAACCAATGCGTATATAGCAAAAGTAAGCCATATGCCATGCCAGTCCTTACTATTATCGGGCAAGGTAAAATATCTGTCAATGATGATACCGCTGGCAAAGCTGCCAAATAACGCCCCAAAGCCATTTACCATCATCATGAATAAACCCTGTGCGCTGCCGCGAATTTCGGGCGAGGCCTGGGTCTCTACAAACAACGATCCGGAAATGTTAAAGAAATCGAAAGCCATTCCATACACAATGCACGATAGGATGATCATCCACAAACCATTAGCCGGGTCGCCAAAGGCAAACAAGCCAAAGCGCAATACCCAGGCCAGCATACTGAATAGCATTACATATTTGATACCAAATTTGCGCAGAAAGAATGGAATTGCCAGGATAAACAGCGTTTCTGATATCTGGCTGATAGACATAATTATAGCAGGATATCTTACAGCAATAGTATCTTTATAAGCTGCTACGTTTTTAAAATCATGTATATAGGTATCCCCATAAGCATTGGTAAGTTGCAGTGCTGCACCCAAGAGTAAAGAGAACACAAAAAATATGGCAAAACGGGATGACTTAAACAATGCAAAGGCATTTAGCCCCATAACATCAATCCAGGATTTATTTTGCGTTTTTTTATTTAATGGTGGGCATTTAGGCAATGTAAACGCGTAAAGCCCCAGCGCAAATGCAACGGCGGCAGAGATATAAAACTGGTTAACCGATGTTTCGTTATGCGTTAAGCTAACCGTCCACAAAGCGGCAATAAAACCAATTGTACCCCAGGTGCGGATAGGGGGGAAAGCCTTAACTACATCTATACCCTGGCTTTTCAGGGCAGAGTAACCTACCGTAATAGATAGTGATAAAGTAGGCATGTAAAAAGCCATATTGATAAGCATCACCCAAAAAAAGGTTACAGGGCTGGTTACCATAGGTAGCACGCAGAGTGTTAAGCCACCCAGTATGTGCATTATTCCATATAGTTTTTCGGCATTAATAAATTTATCTGATAAGATACCGGTGAGTGTAGGCATCAGGATAGACGATATACCCATGGTGGAAAAAATAGCTCCGAACTGTGCACCCGACCATTGTTTATTTTGAAACCAGTATGCACCAATAGTGAGTAGCCAGGCCCCCCAAATAAAAAATTGCATAAAATTCATCACTATTAAGCGGACCTTAATATTCATATCAGCACTTGGTATTAACAGTTAATCAGTTTTTATCAAGGGCTGAAAATAGCAAAATATCGGCGAATGGTAAAGTGTTAAATTTGAAGCAACAATTAGGAAAAATGATTTAAAAACCTACTTTTGCCGACGAACTAAAATCACAATTATGTACAAAATTTTTACTGCAGTGGCTGCTGTATTATGCCTTTCTACAGCTGCGTTTTCTCAAACTAAAGGCACAACTAAATTTGGTTTACAAGTTGGTTACAATGCATCCACAGTAACAGCAAGTGGCTTAACTAACAGCGATTACCGCAGCGGGTTTAATGCAGGCGTTAGTGCCGACCATTTCTTTTCAGACTCCTGGAGTTTAAAAGTTAAAGCCCTTTACGACCAAAAAGGATGGGATAACGGGTATATAGCCGGTGGCATGGTTGGAGGTGCTACAATGATTACCAACTACAAACTTGACTACGTAAGCATTCCTGTACTGGCTAACTGGCATTTTGGCCGTACCAAAAACTGGTACTTAAACTTTGGCCCGTATGTTGGCATATTGCTAAATGCCAAAGAAACCAGAAGCGATATGGATTTAAAAGAGTATTTCAATACTGCCGACGTTGGCCTTGATGTGGGCATTGGCGTGCAATTTCCTGTATCTAACGCCTCAAGGTTTTTTATTGAGCTAAACGGCCAGGGTGGAGTTACAGATCTTATTAAAGATAATCAAGGTTCTACCTTAAGAAGTACTGTATCAAGCATTAATATCGGTATCAACTTCTAATCAGACAAGTTTAAAAGCAAAAAGGGAGTTACAATTAATCGTAACTCCCTTTTTGTTATGATGATTTTCGTTTATTAAGCTCATCTCTTATTTTAGCGGCCTTTTCATAAGCTTCTTCAGCTAAAGCCTCCTGCAAACGCGATTTAAGTTCATCGTCACTCAGGGCCGTATACGAGCCGGCTGTTGCGGCATGTGTTTTTTCTTCTGGCGTTTCATTAATGTTTTCAAGGTAAACAAAATCGTTTCCCTCAATAACAATACCTGCGGTTGAAAGTATAAACTCGTAAGTAAATATCGGGCATTCAAACCTTACCGATACGGCAATGGCATCAGATGTACGTGCATCTATCTCAACTGTGCGTTTACCATCAAAGCAAACAAGTTTAGAGTAAAATATACCATCTACCAGATTATAAATAATCACTTCCTGCACACTGATATTAAACGCCTGGCCAAGGCTTTTAAATAAATCATGTGTAAGGGGACGACTTGGGGTCATCTTTTCTATTTCGATAGCTATAGCCTGCGCCTCAAAACTGCCAATTATTATTGGAAGCCTGCGCCGGCCGCTTATTTCGCCTAATACTAAAGCATAGGCGCCAGATTGTGTTTGGCTGTAGGAGAGCCCAACAATATCCAGCTTTATCTTTTTCATATCATTCCCCATCACTGCAAATATACGCTTTAAGCCGATGCTTTATATTGTTTTACTGCCTCGATTAATTTCGGTACAATTTCAAAAGCATCACCAACTATTCCATAGTCGGCTACCTTAAAGAACGGAGCTTCGGCATCTTTGTTTATGGCAACAATAACTTTTGATGCGCTGATACCTGCCAGATGCTGTATAGCGCCAGATATCCCTATGGCAATGTAAAGGTTAGGGCTGACAGCAATACCGGTTTGCCCAACGTGCTCACTATGCGGACGCCAGCCTGCGTCAGATACCGGCTTTGAGCAGGCCGTAGCCGCGCCTAATAACTCAGCCAGTTCTTCGATAAGTCCCCAGTTCTCGGGGCCTTTTAATCCACGGCCGCCAGATACCACGATCTCGGCATCAGGCAGTGATACCTTATCTGTAGATTTTACTATTTCATTAAGCATTTGCTTAAAATCCGATTCTTTGAAATCCACAGTAAATTCTTCTACAACAGCTGTACCGCCTGTTTCAACTACTTTGTAAGAGTTTGGTGTAAGCGAAATTACTTTATTGGCCGATGTAAGTTCTACAACAGCATAAGCTTTACCCGAGAACGCTGTTTTTTTAACGGTGAATTTATCGCCGTTTTGCTCTGGCAATGAAACAGCCCCATCAGCAACACCGGCCTGTAATTTTACCGCTATGCGGGGTGCAAGGCCACGGCCGCTAAATGAGTTGGATAGTACCATGATATTTGCGCCTTCTGCCTTGGCAGCCTCGGCAATTACAAATGCATAAGCTTGGTTAACAAAGCTCTTGAGTTTATCGTTGCTAACGTTTAAAACTTTCTCTGCGCCGTATTTTCCTAAGGCAGCCAGTTCATCATTAGCAACATCGCCAATAGAAATGGCAATAAGGTTGGTGTTGTTTCGCCCAGCTATTGCCTTAGCGTACGATACCGCTTCGTAAGTAGATTTTTTAAACTTGCCGTCAGTATTTTCGGCATATATTAATATCGACATATATGAAATTTGGTAGTTGTAAAAATATGTTAGATAACCCTTGCTTCGGTATGCAGTAACTCAACAAGTTGGGCGGCATCAGCAGCCGGTATCAACTTCACCTGGCCGCGGGGTGCAGGTGTTTCATAACTAACCACTTCAGAAAAGGTTTGCACCTCAACAGCTTCAACCATATTAAGCGGTTTAGTACGGGCGCTCATGATACCGCGCATGTTAGGTATTTTGGGCTCGGCAACACCTTCTGCCGTTCCTGCAACAAAGGGAAGTGGAATGGTAATTACCTCTTTACCGCCTTCAATTTCGCGTTCAACAATTGCTTCATTATCAGTAATATCCAGTTTTTTAATGATAGATACCGACGGAATATCTAACAGTTCGCCCAGCATACCTGCAACTTTAGAGCCATTGTAATCTATAGATTCGCGGCCTGTTAGTATAAGATCAAACGGGTTTTGTTTAACATATTGAGCTATCTGGTAAGCTACGTACCATGCATCATGCGGCTTTGCATTGATCCTGACAGCATCAGTAGCGCCAATGGCCAAAGCCTTACGTATGGTAGGTTCGGTATTAGCTTCGCCTACGTTGATGATGGTAACACTGCCTTTACCACCATCGGTAAGTTCAATAGCGCGGGCAAGTGCAATCTCATCGTAAGGATTCAATATGAATTGAACGCCATTAGTATTAAATTGCGTGTTATTATCCGTAAAGGTTATTTTTGTCGTGGTATCCGGAACATTGCTGATACATACCAGTACTTTCATATAATTGGTTTTTATAGGTATGAGTTATTAGGGTAGGCAAATCTAAATAAAAAACAACGAGTTTAAAATGGACACAAGCAGATTGGAGAAGTTGCTGGCATTTATAGAAAACGAGCCCAATGACGAGTTTTTGAAGTATGCATTGGCTACTGAATACTTACGACTGAACGATACCGAAAGGGCATTGGCCTATTATGAGGACCTTGTAAACAATCACCCTGATTATACGGGCACTTACTATCACTTAGGTAAATTATATGAGGCCCTTAACCGTCGCGAGGATGCCATCAATATTTATCAAAAAGGTATTGCAATAACACGTGCTAAGCGTGATATGCATGCCTTATCCGAACTGCAGGGGGTATACAACAACCTGGTAGGTTTTGATGATGACGATGATGACGATTATTGAAGGAAGGGAAAAGGTGAAAAGAGAAGGGTAAAAAAGAAAGCTTGAAGATAAAAAAGGCGAGAGATCAATCCTTTCGCCTTTACCTTATCCTTGAACTTTAAAAAGGTGGTTCATCCTCTATATCATCCATCCTTGATGGGCGAATGATGAAGTTGCTTGGTTTTTCAAAATCCTGTGAAGGTGCCAAGCCTGAAAATGCGTTTCCCATAGGAGGAAAGCCGTCCATACTGGTTTCAAGATCCTGGAACTTAACGTATTTACCTACGAATTTCAACCTTACACGGCCGGTCTCGCCGTTACGGTGTTTGGCTATGATTACTTCGCCCACGCCTTGTGTAGGGTTATTATCTTCATCCACATCTAAGCCGTAATATTCCGGGCGGTAAAGGAAAAGCACCATATCTGCATCCTGCTCAATAGATCCCGACTCACGTAAGTCTGAAAGCATTGGACGTTTAGAGCCACCGGGGCGATTCTCTACGGCACGGCTTAACTGTGATAGTGCAATAACCGGCACATTAAGTTCTTTTGCTACGGTTTTTAGCGCACGTGAGATGCTACCGATCTCCTGCTCGCGGTTACCACCACCTTTGCCATCAGCCTTACCCTGCATCAATTGCAGGTAGTCGATAATGATCAGTTGTATATCATGCTGAGATTTTAAACGGCGGCATTTAGCCCTGAACTCAAATATATTTAATGAAGGCGTATCATCTATAATAAGCGGGGCCTGCTCCAGGCGACCGATCTTAGAGTGTATCTGCTGCCATTCCCATTCTTCAAGGCTGCCTTTACGTATCTTTTCCTGCTCAATCTCAGTTTCTCCGGATATTAAACGGTTAACCAACTGAACGGACGACATTTCAAGGGAGAAAACTACAACCGGCTTTGCAAAATCAACTGCAGCATTACGCGCACAGCTTAAAACAAACGCCGTTTTACCCATCGCCGGGCGGGCGGCAATAATAACCAGGTCTGATTTTTGCCAGCCGGAGGTCATGCGGTCAAGCTCGGTAAAGCCTGAGGCAACACCTGTAAGGCCGTCTTTTTTATCTTTCAGCGCCTCAATATCCCTAAGGGCCTCATGCATCAGGTCGTCCATTTTACGCGAGTCGCGACGCAGGTTATTCTGGGCTATCTCAAACAGGTTTTTTTCTGCTTTATCCAGCAAGTCGAACACATCGCTTGTATCTTCGTAAGCGTTACTTACAATATCAGTTGATATACGGATAAGCTCGCGCTGAATGAATTTTTGAATAATGATGCGCGAATGGTATTCAATATTGGCAGCAGAGGCAACACGGTTGGTAAGCTCTGTAATGTAATAAGCGCCGCCAACCATTTCCAGCTCGCCCTGCTGGCGAAGCTGCGCTGTTACAGTAAGTATATCTACAGGGGATGTTTTTTCAAAAAGGATGCGGATAGCATTAAATATCTTCTGGTGGTTATCCTTATAGAAAACTTCGGGCTTTAGAACATCTATAACTGATGAAAGTGCATCTTTCTCAAGCATTAATGCACCTAAAACAGCTTCTTCAAGATCAACAGCCTGAGGTGGTAATTTTCCTAAACCAACTTGCGCAGACGCAGTACTAAACCTTGTCCTGCGATCGGTTGTGCCAGGCTTGTAATTAGGGGACTCGTTCTCGAAAATCATAGCAAACAAAAATATACAAAATTTAACTTCACTTTAACAGATTTAGTCCACATAGTGTATTTACTGTTTAACAAAATCATTATCAGTGCTATAAAATTTGAACCTTGAAATTAACACTCAATGTTTAAAACGTGTTAATTACTATATAAGTGCCTGATCTATATTGATGTTAATAAATATAACCCGATGTTAATAATTACAAATTAAGTGAGGCACTCCAGATATTACTGTACTGGTTTAATCAGTTAATATAACTACTTTTGACGAAAAATTATTAGCAACAATGACATTCAATTCAAAACCTGCACGCGAAGGTAATCAGATGGTTTTTGGTATTAGGGCAGTTATCGAGGCTGTAAATGCAGGTAAAGAAATTGAGTCGATATATATACAACGGGGATTGGGAGGGGCATTACTGAATGAATTAAAATCAGTATTGCAAGACCACCGGATAATGGCGCAACAGGTGCCGGTAGAAAAACTTAACCGCATCACTCAAAAAAATCATCAAGGGGTTATTGCTTTTATATCCCCAATAATTTATCAGAAAATTGAAGATATTATTCCTGCCATATTTGAGAACGGGCAGGTGCCATTGATATTGATTTTAGATAGCATCACTGATGTCCGCAATATGGGCGCAATAGCCCGTACAGCCGAATGCGCCGGTGTACATGCTATTGTTATACCAGCAAAAGGGTCGGCTCAGATAAATCCGGATGCTATAAAAACGTCTGCGGGGGCCCTTTATAAGATACCGGTATGCCGGCATGATAATTTTTTGCAAACTGTAAGATTTGTTCAGGAGTCTGGCTTGCAACTGGTTTGCTGCACCGAAAAGACGACCGATTATCTTTATACACCCGATTATACGATGCCCACCGCTATTGTAATGGGTTCTGAAGAGGATGGTATACGTAATGAAATTATCCGCATCAGCGATCACCTGGCTAAGATACCTATGTACGGTGAGATAGAATCGCTCAACGTTTCGGTATCTACCGGTATAATTTTATATGAGGCAATAAGGCAGCGCTTTGTTGGTTAGTTTAAAAGTTGAGTAGTTGATTAGGGATAACTAATAGAGTAGTGGTGAGTAATGAATTTGTAATAACTCCTTACTCACCTTTCACTATTCCCTATATATATTTTGTTCCGAACTTACCTTTTACGTCAGCAACAACCTGTTTAATATTTTGCTCCTGGTCTCGCGGGCAGATCAGCAGGGAATTGTTTGATTCAACCACAATATAATCATGCAGGCCTTGTAAAATCACCAATTTATCGCTTGGTACGTTCACCATACAATTGCTGCTATCATACATAATCACCTTATCAGCCGGAATAACCGCATTTCCTACATAGTCCTTTTCGGCCAGCTGATAGATAGAGGCCCATGTACCCAAGTCGCTCCAGCCAAACTCCGAAGGTAATACGTACACGTTAGGGGCCTTTTCCATGATACCATAGTCTATAGAAATATTAATACAACGCTGGTAAACCCTGTGCACAAATTCTCTTTCTTCATCGGTGTTATAAACAGAGCGGGCTTCGGCAAATATCTCATGCATTTCCGGCAGGTGCTCGTCGAATGAGTTTACAATAGCTTTGGCCGACCATACAAATATCCCTGCGTTCCATAAAAAGTCGCCGCTTTGTATAAAGGTCTTTGCAATTTCAAGTGTAGGCTTTTCCGTAAAGGTTTTTACCTTATGAAATTCATTATTTAAGGTCTGATCGGTATATTGGATATAGCCGTATCCGGTATCCGGACGAGATGGCTTAATACCTAAAGTTATCAGGCAATTGTTTTCCGCTGCGGTTTTAAGCGATTTTTCTATAGCTGTTATAAATGCCGCCTCGTCAAGTATCAAATGGTCAGACGGTGCCACAACTATGGCAGCATCAGGGTTCATACTTTCTATCTTAAAACATCCGTAAGCCACGCATGGTGCGGTGTTCCTCATTACCGGTTCGGTCAGTATCTGGTTGTCAGCCATATCCGGCAACTGTTCTTTAACAAGACCGGTATAAATTTCGTTGGTTACTACAAAGATATTTTCTTTAGGGCAAACCTTTAAAAAACGCTCATATGTGTTTTGTATTAATGTTTTGCCGGTACCTAATATGTCTATAAACTGCTTTGGGTGTGAGGTTCTGCTTATTGGCCAAAATCGACTGCCAATACCGCCAGCCATGATTATGGCGTAGTAATTTTTATTCATCTGTAGAAAGATTTTTTGTTCGGCTAAAGCCCGCTAAATATGTATATAATTTTTAAATATTGTGACTTGAAAAATTAAAATATTTCATTCAAATTTCATTAATCCATTAATCTTCAAAAAACAAAATTGTTTTCAAAAGAATAATCATTTCTGTATAAAATTTTTAACAAAACCCGCCGTTTATTTATTAATTTTTGTTATTTTGAACCATAATTCCAAACGTACAATTAATAATGATTGAAACAAAAAAATCGCTTTTTGACAACCTTCAGAACTTCTTTGGTTTTGATAACTTTAAAGGTGAGCAAGAGGCGATTATTACCAATATTTTAGCGGGTAACGATACATTTGTTATCATGCCTACGGGCGGTGGCAAATCCATGTGTTATCAGCTTCCCGCACTCATGAGCGAGGGCACAGCGATTGTGATTTCCCCGCTTATCGCATTAATGAAAAACCAGGTAGATCAGTTAAGGGCTTTTGGTGGATCAGATAGCATCGCGCATTTCTTAAATTCCTCGTTAACCAAATCGGAAATTCTGAAGGTAAAGGATGATGTGCTTAGCGGTAAAACCAAATTGCTTTACGTAGCACCCGAATCTTTAACCAAGCAAGAGAACATTGACTTTTTACGCCTTAATCATGTATCGTTTGTGGCAGTTGACGAGGCCCACTGTATATCCGAGTGGGGGCATGATTTCAGGCCCGAGTACCGTAAGATACGGCAAGTTATAAGCAATATCGGAACCGATATACCAATTATCGCTCTTACAGCTACCGCTACCCCAAAAGTACAGCAGGATATTCAGAAAAACCTGCAAATGAACAATGCTACGGTTTTTAAATCCTCATTCAACCGTTCTAACCTTTTTTATGAAGTACGCGCCAAACGCAATGTCATTAAAGAAATCGTAAAATTTGTTAAGCAAAACCAAGGTAAATCGGGCATTATCTACTGCCTTAGCCGTAAAAAGGTTGAAGAGGTAGCAGAAGTGCTTAACCTTAACGGAGTACGTGCCTTGCCTTATCATGCAGGTTTAGATCCTAAGGTGCGTGCTGACACTCAGGATAAATTCCTGATGGAAGACGTTGAAGTAATTGTAGCTACTATTGCCTTTGGCATGGGTATAGACAAACCTGATGTAAGGTATGTGATACATCATGACATGCCTAAAAGCATGGAAGGCTATTACCAGGAAACCGGCCGTGCCGGCCGTGATGGCGGCGAAGGTGTTTGCGTAGCTTTCTACTCCGAAAAAGATATTGATAAGCTGCAGAAGTTTATGAAAGATAAACCTGTGGCCGAGCGTGAAATTGGTACGCAGATACTGAAAGAGGTGATTGATTATGCCGAGTCGTCTGTATGCCGCCGCAAGCAATTGCTGCATTACTTTGGCGAAAATTTTAATGAGGCCGGCTGTAATAACATGTGCGACAACTGCTGTGCGCCAAAAACTCATTTCGACGGCGAGGAGCATTTGCATAGGGTACTAAGCCTTATCAACCAGATAGGAGAGAAGTTTGATGATTGTCATATCATCAATATTTTAATGGGTAAGGATGATGCGCAGGTTAAAAACTATCAACATGATAAGCTCGATTATTTTGGATCGGGCATTGAGCAGGGTGAAAATCTATGGACATCCTTACTACGACAGGCGCTTTTAAGCAACTTTATTTCTAAGGATATAGATCAGTATGGTTTACTGCATTTAACTAAAACCGGAAAATCCTTTATTGACAACCCATACAGCATACGCTTTATTTTAAATCGCGATATGGGGCCAACTGATGATGAGGAAGGGGATGAAGGCCCTAAACAAGCCGGCGGTGCATTAGATACACAGCTATTGCAAATGCTTAAAGATTTGCGTAAAAAGCTGGCTAAACAAAAAGGCTTACCCCCGTTTGTTATCTTCCAGGACCCGTCTTTAGAAGAAATGTGTACGCATTATCCTATTAGTAATGACGAGTTGAAACAGATATCGGGCGTGGGTGCAGGTAAGGCCCTTAAATTCGGCGCACCGTTTCTTGATCTGATTAAGAAGTATGTTGAGGATAATGATATCGACCGCCCGGTTGATATGGTTATAAAAAGCGCAGCAAACAAGTCGGCACTTAAAGTTTTCATCATACAAAATATCGACAGGCACCTGGATCTGGGGGATATTGCAGCATCTAAAGGGCTTACTTATGAGGAGATTTTAAAAGAGGTGGAGACTATTGTTAACTCTGGCACCAAGCTTAATCTGAATTACTACATAGATGAAGTGATAGATGAGGATAAGCAGGAAGAAGTTTACGACTATTTTAAAAGTGCTGAATGCGATTCGATTGATAATGCCCTTGCCGAGTTAGGCTCCGACGATTATACACGCGAAGAAGTACAACTAATGCGGATAAAGTTTATGTCGGAATTAGGAAATTAAGCTTTAAAGAAGATTTACATGTGTTAGAAAGCATATTTATAAATGAATATGCTTTTTATTTATATTCACGTTTATACTAACCTTATTATGACATTAAAACAATCCTTTACAATTTTAGCTCTCTGTATACTGTCTCAAAGTTGTCAAAACACAACAAATAAAAATGGTAATGCCAAAATTGCTAAACCCGACAGCAGCAAAAAATATATACTCACAATATTACAGGATAGTTACAATGAGTCGGCCAACAAATTTAAGCCTGATAATTTAACAGATACGATAAGTGCTGCTAATGATACAGTTGCTTATTTAAATGCATTAAAGAGATTCTATGATAAAAAAATTGTTGAACGAAAAAATATGAATTATGGTCAGCCCAAATCTTTTACAATTACTGACCTGAACGGATTAGATTTGAAAGGAGTTTTACCACCCGCTGTAATAGCCACATTGAAGGAACAAGTGACAAGTATCCCTGATGTTAAAAATATGATAGAAGAATACAGAAAGGATAGTCTTTAATAGCTATCCTTCTGCCTGATGTCATTTTGCAATAATCATAAACTCTGTTCTTCTATTTAACGCGCGGTTTTCATCAGATGTATTCGGCGCTATGGGCTTTGCTTCTCCGTAACCTTTATAAACCAGTCTGGCTGCGCTTGTACCACCTGCTGTTAAGTACTCATAAACAGATTGTGCCCGTTTTTCGGAGAGTGTTTGATTGGCCTGATCATTACCCACATCATCAGTATAGCCTGATATTTCAATCCGGATGGCAGGGTTCATCTTCAAAAATTCTGACAACTTTTGCAGTTCGGCTTTCGACTCTGCTTTTAACTCAAATTTACCGGTATCAAAAAATATGTTTTTCAGGATAACTTTATTACCCACATCTATTGGAGATAGTGCTACAGCCAGGTTAAACGCTTTTTTATCCTTAAGCCCGGTAAGTGAAAAATTTTCAGAATAAAACAAGTAACCCTGTTTGGAAATATTTAAGCCATAATTTTTACCTGCAGGTAAGGTAGCCAGAAATTCACCTGCATCGGCAGAGGTATAATCCTGGTAAATAGGCATGTTTTTTTGAAGATCAATTATTTCAACGGCTGCCTCAAGGGGCGCTTTTGTTTTCCCATCCGTTACGGTGCCTTTTACATACGTTACCATATTGGGGCGCAGGGCTACCGGTAGTTCAAACATATAAATATCATATCCACCAAAGCCCTTAAGATTGTTTGAAGAAAAAAAAGCATAAGTTCCGTTTGCCGTTAAGGTCAATCCGTTCTCGTCACCGCTGGAGTTGATAGGATAACCCATATTCTCGGGCTTTTGCCATTTGCCATCCTTACCTAAACGGCTAACAAATAAATCGCGGCCGCCAAGCCCGGGCCAACCGTTACTGCAAAAATAGAATGTGCTGTCATCAGGGTGTATAAAAGGCGACTGCTCATCATACATGGTGTTTATCTCGGGGCCCATATTTTCCGGAGCGCTCCAGCCGTTTTCTGTTAAGTGCGACTTCCAAATATCGTATCCACCGTAACCGCCTTTACGGTTGCTCACAAAGTATAGCGTACGGCCGTCGGCGCTGATGGATGGTTGTGCTTCCCAGCCTGTGGTATTTACCGGCGCACTAAGGCTAAAGGGCTTGGCCCAGTCGTTACCACGCTTTTGAGCAATGTAAATATCACAACGCCCAAGCCCGTCTGGCCGGTTACACCCCGTAAAAAACAGGTAGCGGCCATCCTGCGAAATAGACTGCGCCCCCTCGTTATATGCAGGTGTGTTTATAACGTTGCTTAAGTAAACAGCGGTTTTCCACTTATCTGCTGATTTTATGCTTTTATAAAAATCTTCGTTGTTGTTGGTTTTGCGTGTAAATATCAAAGTGCTTTCATCGGCAGTCGCAACGGGCAGATATTCGTCGTCAGCGGTATTGATCTCGGCACCCATATTAATCGGCTGAAATGATACCGGGTGTGCAATGGCCTGTAAACTGAACTGGCAATCGGCTATTAACTTTTTAGCATAAGCCAGATTTTGTGGGGTGAGGTTAGGATAGCTAATATATTTTTCCAGGTGATGCAGTGCGGATTCATAGGCACCCAAAGCAATCTCACAATCGGCAGCCTTTAAATAAACGGCGCGGTTATACTCCGGAGAAAGCGAAAGCACCTTAATGTAATGAGTAATTGCAGGTTTAAAATTGCGCTGCATGCGTAATATATCGCCGGCAAGCGAGTGCGCTTCTACAAAGTTATTATCAAGTTCTGTCGATTTTTCCAGCTGCGCTATGGCCTCATCATATAAGTGTTCGTCCAGGCTTCTGTTAGCTTCGGCGTAATATTTTATAGCCTGCTGATTGGTGGTAGAGTATTGCCTGTTCTGAGCATTTGCACCTATATATATAAAGAGCAAAATTATAAGCGGTAGGTAGATCTTGTGCATCAATAACTCTTTACGTTATTCAATACACTAAGTTACATCACTTTACGGAATATTTAAGTATTTATGGGTTTGTAATGAAATTTCCCATTGAGGATTGGCCATTACATAATCAACAATAAGCGGGGTCATTTCCTGATGTTTAGACCATTCTGGCTGCAGGTAAAGTTTGCAATTCGGCTCAACCAGTTTTGCATGATGTTCGGCAAAAGCAAAATCCGACTTGTTGAATATGATTACTTTCAATTCGTTAGCCCTATCGGCAACATCCTGCATTGGGGCTTTGAATTTTTTTGGTGACAGACAGATCCAATCCCAATGCCCAGAAAGGGGATAAGCGCCGGAAGTTTCAATAAAAGTTTTAATGCCTTGTTGTTGCAGGCTTTGGGTAAGATAATCCAAATTATATATAAGCGGTTCGCCGCCTGTTACTACAACCGCTTTTGACGGAAACCGGCATGCATTTTCAACGATGGCGTCGGCAGGAGTAAGAGGGTGGGTTTCTGCATCCCAGCTTTCCTTTACATCGCACCAGTGGCAGCCCACATCGCAACCGCCAAGGCGAATAAAATATGCTGCTTTACCGGTATTATATCCCTCGCCCTGTATCGTATAAAATTCTTCCATTAAAGGAAGCAATGTGCCATCTTCCGGAACCTGGTGTGCCATAATTATTAAGGGTGCAAAGGTAAGTGTTTTGAAGAGAAAGAGAAAGCTCTGACACGAAAGTAGCTTAATATGATATTTAAAAGATAATGATATTAACTAATTGCAAAGCTTTAGTAGTAAAGCTTTTAGCTTTCAGCTGTTTTTGTTATAATTACATAATTTTAGGCCGCATGAAAAAGCTATACATTCCAATAGTATTTTTAGCACTTATATGCCTTAGTTCATGCGTTGATATTGAAGAGCACTACGATTTTAAAACAGACGGATCATGTAATGTTATTTACGGGTTTGATATGGGTAAAGCCGTATCAATCCTTACTAATTTGATGAGCGATTCAGTCCGTTCTACGCCTCAATTTAACATCGTAAAAGATACCACACTTAGCTTTTATGACGCTTTGCCCGATACTTCTGCTGCTAAACTAAACGCAGAAGAAATTGCCATGGCAAAAAACAGCCAACTCTCGGTGAAAATGAATCTTAAAAAAAACGTCATGAAAATGGAGATGAGCCATCTGGCTAAAACCCCTGCCGAGCTTGAGTATTTTTTACAACACATATCAACCGTATCAATAAACAGCCCGGTTGATTTGGGAGCGCCTGAAAACAGTAAAAAGGATAAATCACCTTCCAACGCCTTTACTATGCAGCGGTTTGTAGCAGGGCAGGATTATTACATATATGAGGTTACACCGCATAGTTTTTCAAGAATTATCGATAAAATTAAGTTTGGCAAATTTCTAAAGAAAACACAATCCACACTTGCGATGGCAAAGGCAATGCTAATAGATATGCCTTACAAAGTTGTGATGAACTTTGCGCATCCTGTAAAAAAAGTGAGTAACCCCAAAGCTATTCTTTCAGCAGACAGGCGTAGCGTTATCCTGGTTACTACCATGGATGATGTTATTAAGAACCCCAATTTGATGAACCTTAAAGTCGACTTTTAAAACCGTATGAAATGGTATCCTCTGCCGGGTATTGAGCTTACCAATGAGCCGTTCATCAAAAAGGTTAAAGTCGGCGGTAAGAACATTTGTGTTGTAAGTTACCAGCAAAACTTATATGCAGTAGGAGCAACCTGCCCGCACGCCGGTGCCGAGCTAAGCGGAGGCTGGTGCAAAGATGGTAAGATCATCTGCCCGTTTCACCGTTATTCTTACGACTTGGAAACAGGCAAAGGCAGCCCTGGTCAAAATGACTATATAGATAGCTACCCGATAGAAACCAAGGAAGGACAGGTATACGTAGGTATTGAATCCTTTTGGGATAAGGTGTTTGGTAAGTGACCTTACAGGTGGCAAAGCAGGGTTTATATATCTCAAATATAAACCCCTACCAAACCCTCCCGAGGGAGGGAATAATGTATTTCTATTGGTAAACTTCCTTGTTGGCGGATGCTAATGTGTTTTTTAGCAGGCCGATAATGGTCATTAAGCCTACACCACCGGGAACCGGGGTTATCCATGAGGCTTTTGGCGCTACGTTCTCAAAGTCCACATCGCCATACAGTTTGAAGCCAGATTTGGTAGTTGTTGATGTTTCGCGGTTCATGCCTACGTCGACTACTACAGCACCCTCTTTAACCATATCTACGGTAATAAAGTTCTTTTTTCCAATAGCTACTATCAGGATATCTGCATCTAAAGTAAACTTTTTGATATCAGGTGTGCGGCTATGGCAAATGGTTACTGTACAATTACCAGGTATAGTATTACGTGCCATTAATATGCTCATAGGAGAGCCCACAATATTGCTGCGCCCAACTACTACGCAATGCTTACCGGCAGTCTCAATACCATATTCTTTTAGCATTAAGGTAATACCGTAGGGCGTTGCAGGAATAAACGACGGCAGGTTACGCTGCATGCGGCCTAAGTTAACAGGATGGAAACCATCTACATCTTTTTTAGGGTCGATACGCTCGGTTACTTTTTCAGGATCGATATGTTTTGGGAGCGGAAGCTGTACAATGATGCCGTCAATATCTGCATCAGCATTTAACTCAGTTACTTTGGCTAATAATTCTTCTTCGGTAACAGTATCTTCATATCGTACAAGGGTTGATTTGAAGCCTACTTTTTCGCAGTTTTTCATTTTGCTGGCCACGTAAGTTTCGCTGCCACCATCATGGCCAACCAAAACTGCAACGAGATGAGGCTTACGGCCGGTACGCTCTAATATTTTAGCCGCTTCTTCCGCTATTTCACCTTTAAGTTTTTCTGATACGTATTTTCCGTCGAGTAATTGCATTTCTATGAATATTGATAAAAGAGAAAGGATAAAAGATGTCACTCCTTTGTCCTTTATCTGTAAGTCCTTAATCCAGTTTAAGCACCGCCATAAATGCGCTTTGTGGTATTTCTACGTTACCTACCTGGCGCATACGTTTTTTACCTGCCTTTTGTTTTTCCAACAATTTACGTTTACGCGAGATATCACCACCATAACATTTAGCGGTCACATCCTTACGCATAGCTTTAACCGTTTCGCGTGCTATAATTTTTGCACCTATCGATGCCTGTATGATGATCTCAAATTGCTGGCGGGGTAGAAGCTCTTTTAATTTTTCGCAAATCTTTTTACCAAAGTCGTAAGAGTTGCTGCGGTGTATAAGTGATGAAAGCGCATCTACAGGTTCGCTGTTCAAACGAATGTCCAGTTTAACCAGGTCGCTCTGGCGGTAGCCTATCTGATGATAGTCAAAAGAAGCATAGCCTTTTGAAATGGTTTTTAACTTATCGTAAAAATCAAAGACAATCTCTCCCATTGGCATTTCAAAGATCAGCTCCACACGATCTGAGGTTAGGTATGATTGATTTACTATCATGCCGCGCTTCTGAATACAAAGAGACATCACCGATCCTACAAAATTCGCTTTTGTAATGATGGTAGCTTTAATAAAAGGCTCTTCTACAAAGTCTATTTTTGAAGGATCCGGAAGATCTGATGGGTTATTAACCGTATATTCTTCGCCTTTGGTACTGTGTGCTATGTATGATACGTTAGGTACAGTCGTAATAACTGTCATGTTAAACTCGCGTTCCAAACGTTCCTGGATGATCTCCATGTGCAGCATCCCCAGGAAACCGCAACGGAAACCAAAGCCAAGCGCCGCAGATGATTCTGGTTCAAATACCAGCGATGCGTCGTTCAGCTGCAATTTTGCCATCGATTCACGCAGCTCTTCGTAATCTTCTGTATCAACAGGATAAATACCGGCAAATACCATTGGCTTCACCTCTTCAAACCCCTGAATACCCTGCGCACAAGGGCGGTCTACCTGCGTAATGGTATCCCCAACCTTTACCTCACGTGCTTCTTTAATGCCCGATATGATATAACCTACGTCGCCGGTTTTAATAACATCCTTAGCTACTGGGCGAAGTTTTAAAGTGCCCACTTCATCGGCAAGGTATTGTTTTTCTGTAGCTACAAATTTTACTTTATCGTTTTTGCGTATCTCGCCGTTAACAACTTTAAAGTAAGCTATAATGCCGCGGAAAGAATTAAATACCGAATCGAAGATCAACGCCTGTAACGGTGCATCAGGATCGCCGACAGGCGCAGGGACGCGTTCTACGATAGCACGTAAAATATCATGCACTCCCATACCTGTTTTGCCGGATGCTGCAAGGATATCTTCACGCTTACAGCCAATCAGGTCGACGATCTGGTCTTTTACTTCCTCTGGCATTGCGCCAGGAAGGTCCATTTTATTCAAAACCGGGATAATCTCCAGGTCGTTTTCAAGGGCCAGGTAAAGGTTTGATATGGTTTGCGCCTGGATGCCTTGTGCCGCGTCAACTATAAGCAAAGCTCCTTCGCAAGCCGCTATAGAGCGCGAAACCTCATAAGAAAAGTCTACGTGTCCGGGCGTATCAATCAGGTTTAGTGTATATTTCTCCCCATCAAGCTCGTAGTCCATTTGTATGGCATGGCTTTTTATGGTGATACCGCGCTCGCGCTCAAGGTCCATATCGTCAAGCAATTGGGCCTGGCTTTCACGCTGGGTGATTGTATTGGTATATTCTAACAACCTGTCGGCAAGGGTACTTTTGCCATGGTCGATATGTGCTATTATACAAAAATTACGTATGTGCTTCATTCAGCCGCAAAAATAACTTTTTAAGCCGATAATTTGTTATAGTTTAAGCTATTTAATAAGAGCCTGTAAAGGCAATACAAAAACATGATTTCTACGGCTATTTTAACATATATCAATGGCGTTTTAAACGATGAGATTACTTCTCAAACTCCCGTTGACGGCGGCGACATCAACGCTGTTTATTGTATCGAAACAAAAAGTGCGCAATACCTGCTTAAGCTCAATTCTGCTAAACGGTTCCCGGATATGTTTAAGTACGAGGCTGAAGGCCTGGAAGCTATCATGCAAACTGCCACTATAAAAGTACCAAATGTGATCGCCCAGGCGGATGTTAATGAAGATAGTTTCCTGTTGATGGAGTGGATTGAAGCCGGAGTGAAAAATGCCGCGGCAATTGAGTTGCTTGGCCAGAAACTTGCCTTGTTGCACAGGCACCAATCAAAGCATTTTGGTTTTCAATCCAACAATTATATTGGCTCTTTAAATCAAAGCAACAAGCAGCATAGCAGTTGGAGCAATTTTTTTATTGAAGAACGACTTGAGCCATTGCTTAAACTGGCTATAGAGAACAACAAATTACAGGCAGATGATAGCCGGAAGTTTGACGTACTTTTTTTGAAACTATCCGATCTGTTTGATGAAGAAGCGCCCTCACTGATACATGGCGATCTGTGGAGCGGTAATTACATTATTGATAAAAGCGGAGAACCTTGGCTGATAGATCCTGCCGTTTATTACGGGCACAGGGAAATGGACATAGCCATGAGTGCCTTGTTTGGCGGTTTTGGCAATGGCTTTTATAACGCGTATAACGAAGCTTACCCTTTAGCACAGGGTTGGCAGAAAAGGATAGACCTTTGGAATTTATACCCGCTACTGGTGCATGTAAATTTGTTTGGTGGCAGCTATGTACTACAGCTTAAACAAAACCTTGCAAAATACATTTAGTTGTTCGTTATTTCTATAAATTGTGGCGTTTCAGTAGCGGTAATAAGTAATTTGCCTTTTTTAATACTTACACTCTCTTTAGCCATGGCATCAGCCCCAGGTTTAAGCCTATAAAGATTCGCCGTTTTGGTGGCTCCCAAACTTAAGGTATAATTGGCTGTTCGTCCTTTCTGATCGGGCACGGTAAGCACATAAATAGTGCTTTTTCCATTTTGATATTTATCTACAAGCGGATCCGCGTTTATGGTGCTAATGTATTTGTAGTTGCCCATCAGTTTGTTGGTCTGTAGAACATAATCGGCAGCCGGTCGGCGTTTAGGGCTTTCGGCAAGACCGGATGTCATGTACTGCTCGGGGTTATCGGGCGAAGCATCAAATAGCTGATAAAAGAAAAGACGATTTATGCCATGACGCATATATAGCAATGAGGAACGCAGGATCCAGTCGGCCTGTGTCATTAAGGCTGATTTTTGGCCTATCGCCGGCGCATGCTGATAACTTTGCGAATTGATATCATAGCCAGTTTCGGTTACCCATACCTGTGGTTTGTTTTTGATGCTATTAGCTAATTTTATGAAGCTATCTGCAACTCGCCCCGAGCCGGAAAGTTCTGGCGCTACACCGGTTGTGGCTTTTTGATGTGTAAACACACTGCCATTGTTAGAGTACAGGTGATAATTGATTACATCGAAGCACAAGTTGATGCTCCCATCAGCACGCATGCCACGGTTGTTCTTGCACCAGTTGATTATTCGCCGCACATAAGTGGTGTCGGCGGTAGCCAATCCTCCCATCACAACAACCATATCCGGGTCTGCGGTTTTAACGCCGGCATTGTTACCAAGAGTCCCCTTATGCCCATCATAAAAAGCCGACATATTCGCCGCGTATTCCTCCGGAGTTTGGGTTGCTTTATCGCCTTTCCACCAACGGTCGTTCTCGTTACCGCACTCGATGTACTTAATAAGCCCCAAACCAATTTTAACGGTGTTAACCACATCATTTGCCCAACGCGGGCGGCTATCAACCTTTACCAGGGCCGGATTAATGCTTTTGTTTGAGCCATAACGTGCCGCAAACTGAAAGGCGGTACGTGCTTGTATTATATACGAAGCCGGGGTGCCTTTTTCGGCACCATAAGGTACTGGTGCATTTTCATCATCCCGCTGATCGGCAGGGTAGGTGTTCATCATCCAAACCGGTAGATTTTTCAGATCGGCTAAAACCATGATGCTATCACGCTTGCAGCGCTCATACATTACATCATAGTACCAGCTGCCATCATTTGTAGGATTATAAGTGTAACTGCCTTCGGTGTTTTCCAGCTTCTTCCAGTTCATGTAATGCCTTACCGCACTAAAGCTTTTAAAGAGGTCCATGTTAGCTTCGTATATGTGGTTTCGGTCGTTAGGAGCAGCCGGGTTTTCCAGGAAGTTCCATTCGTACGCATTAATACCAAACATGTTTTTCAATGGAGGGCGGTTTGAGTCATCAAGAATATTTTGATTGATATTTCCGGGAGTATCTGCAATTATCCTGATCGTGTCTTTAACGGGGTGTGCGTTATTTTGTACCCGGCATTGCGAAAAGCCAAGGAAAGTAATCAAAATAAGAGAAAAGTATTTATTATATAACAGTAAGTGCATGCAGTATATTGATAAAGGCGACTTAGAATATTTATATAAAATAGTCTATTAAATGATGCTAAATATAGCTCAATGATACTGTAATAAACATTATTTATAATCAAGATCGGTAAGGTCTTTTACAGACCCAAAACCTATTACATCTTTAATAACTTTACCGTCTGTCATCTCTACCGCCCTGATCAGCTTGTCTGATCCAAACTTATCTTTAATCTGATGCATTGTTTTAAGCGCGGTCTCCTTTCTATCCATATCCTCAAATAAACTGTACAGCATATTGCCGTTGTTAACAAAATTGGTTACGGCAACCCGCATTTGTATAATATCTGTATTGATGATCGGGCCGCTACTTGTAGCAGCCTCAAACTTTTCAATACGGCTGCGAATCATACGCATAAGACTGATAGCATCCTGCACGGGTACGCTTATTGTAAAGGCATCATCCCAACGGGTGTTATCTGCGTAGCGGGCAGTAAACCCTACAGATTTACAATAGAACTTATGATGCACCATGCGTTTTTCCAAAGTAAGGCACAGGGTCATAAAAAGTTGGTCGATGTAGTTAATATGCTGCCTTTTCTCGGCTGATATCTGGCGCATGGCCTGCATACCCCGGTACTCATGCGCTACAATATTGGTTTCAATGAAGTTGAGGCGATAATGCCAGTAGATACCGTCTATGCTTTTAAAAATTGATTTAAGGCGCTGTGGGGGGCAGTAGCGCATTTCTAAAGGTGTTTTAACGTCAGCCCGCTCCAGCCGGTAAGCCATGTTTGCGCCAATGCCGGGTAAGTCACCAAGTTTCAGGCCACTTAAAACCTCATCAATGTTTTGCGGGCTTATCATCATTAAGCCGCCCTGTTTCTTCCCTCTAACTGATGCAAGCTTAGCCAGAAAAGCATTTGGGGCTATACCAACCGAACAGGTAAGCCAGTCGCCAACTTTGCTGAGTATATCGGCTTTGATGCTCACAGCGACCTTCATTGGATCGGCATGGTCATAATTTGTTAAATTAATAATAGCTTCATCTATGCTTTTGGGCACCACATCATTGCAATACTGGCGCATTACATTGATTATTTTTTTATGGAAATCCCGGTAGCGAGCAGGGTTACTTTCTACCGGCACCAGGTCTGGGCAGATAGCCATCGCATCATTAAGCCGCATACCTGCTTTCAATCCGCGGTCTTTGGCTTCGGTAGACAAAGAGATAACGCAACCATATTTACCGGTATAAACACAAACGCCAACAGGCCTGTTGCGCAGCCAGTAATTTACCTGCTGCTCGCAACGGGCAAAATAGCTGTTCATATCTACAAATAATACCCGTGGCTCGGCTTTTATTTCTGTTGAGTTCTGGTTCACATTAACAAAAATGCTAATTATTTTAGCAAATATCAAATATGTAGAAAATAAAAAAGCCATTCCTTAACGTTGTTAAAGAATGGCTGTTACCTGGGTTTTTTGGTTTTTAAAAAAGCATCTCGTTTGGTGGAGTAACACCTTTTAAACGTAAATAAACAGTGGTTTGGCCACGGTGATGGGTTTGGTGTTCAAAAGCTTTTGCAAGCAGTACACCTTTCTGCACCTTCATATCTTTGCCCATGGTAACTTCTTCTTTAAACTGCGCATCTGTCATTCCCTGTATAGCGCTGATTGCAAAATCATAACTTGCCATAACAGCTTTGGTTACTGCTTCCTTGTTTTGCTCTACCGTTTTTTCAATAGAAGTTCTGCCAATCGGGCTTTCCTTGCCGCTGATAGTGCCTAAAAAGAAGTAATTGGCATCACCAAGATGAAGCATCTGCTCGGCAAATGATTTAACCTGAGGCGTTGCTTTAAAGGTGTAACCATCGGCAGGCATTGCATCCAAATAAGCCTGGGTATACTTTTTCGCGCGCTGCCATTCGGCAACAATCTGATCTTTGCTCATTTGAGCAAACACTGATGTGCAGGCAAACGCCATCATCACCAGCAGAAATGATAATTTTTTCATGATTAAGGTTAACTTAGTTTTTACGAAGATAGCAATAGTGTTACGATTTTATAACTGCTCATTTTTTGACCCATATCCAAACAGGTTGCGCATTTTAATCATCGCTGAAACCTCAACCGGCATGTATTGCTCCCAACCTTCGCTATCATTTTTTATCATTTGAAGCACACTGTCTGTTTCTACTTCCAGATTGTTTTTATTGTAAGTTTCTATATCTGCAATTTTATCGTTAATAAGCAAGTAATCGTAAAGGTCGATCAGGTTCGGCGGAAGCGAAAATCTTTTGCTGTCCCATATCTCACCGTTGCGCAGGGTAGGGTAAATGAACAGTTTCACCGCCCTGCTAAAGAGCGTAGCAAATGCTTCCAATATCCCGCCGGAAAGATTTTTATAATGATTTTCAGAAAAGATATATTCCAGGTTTGGATATCCCAGTACCACCCCCAATTTTAACTTGGTAAATTTAGACAGGTAGGCGACCAGTTTGTAATACTGGTAAAAATTAGAGATCAGTACCGTTTGCCCTAAGGAGCAAAGGATGTCCACCCGGTCCAGAAAGTCTTTTTCATTTATTTCAGCACCATCATCTGCATTCCGCTCTTTTAATGCCTGTAATGTGAGTTCTGTAATTAAAATAACATTCTCCTTATTGACATCAGGCTCCGACATGAATTTCTCAACTCCGGTATTTATCATGTCAAGATGTACATTTATCAACGGCCTGAACCTGCCACGCACTACCACAACGTGTTTTTTATACAACACCTCTGAAGGCTGAAGATTTTTACCATCCGGGCCAAATAGGGCAGCATCTGTAAAGCCCAGTTTTACCAGGTGCAAACTCATCAGGCGGTTATCCACCTTCGCGAAGCCGGTTCCTTCAAATCTTATCATATCAATCTGGATGCGATCCCGGCTCAGATCGTCCATCAGCGATTCGATAAAGATGTAAGGATATTCGTTATAGTTATAGCAGGCATAAATTAAGTTCACCCCAAAAATACCGGCTGCCTGCTGTTGCAGGTTATTATCATTATCCAGTAAGTTTACATGCAGTATCACATCATTATAATCGCCGTTTGGCTCCATCTGAAACCTTAAGCCAATCCAGCCATGCCCATCATTGGTTTTGTGATAATTAAGGGCTGCAAAAGTAGCGGCAAAGGCAAAAAAAGTAGTGGTTTCTCCGCGCAATGCTGCAAGCCTTTCAATAAGAAGGCTATACTCATGGTTAAGCATAGAGATCAATCTGGATTCGCTTACGTAACGACGCGTTTGCTGTACACCATATATAGAGTCGGAAAAGATCATGTCGTAAGCCGACATAGTTTTGGCGATGGTACCTGCAGCCGCCCCGGCTTTAAAAAAATGTGCAGCAACATCCTGCCCGGCACCAATCTCGGCAAATGAGCCATAAATTTTAGTATCGAGATTAATGGTAAGCGCCTTTTGTTTTGTTCCAATATCTTTTCTGTGGATGATATTCATGTTATTTGGTTTGCGGGCCTTGCACGAGCCGGTAAACAAAAAAGCCCGATATTTCTACCGGGCCTGAGCCAATTTGTTATTACTCACCGCGCTTTAAGCCGAATTTTTCAATTTTACTATAAAGGTGGCTTCGTTGTATATCAATGTCATCAGCCGTTTTAGATACATTCCAGTTGTTTTTTTCAAGCTTGAATTTGATATACTCGCGCTCGGCAAAATCTTTATACTCCTGAAAATTAGCAAAGCGGTCATAATCAGTTTGTGGTGCAGTAGCTACGGCAGCCTCGGTAGGTGTTACTGATGCTGACGGATTAGCGAACGCTTTAACATCATTATCAGTGATGATCTTATCGCTCAGGATTATCAAACGCTCAACCATGTTACGCAACTCGCGGATATTACCTGTCCACGGTAGCCTTTTAAGTTCTTCAAGCGCTGCTTCTGATATCTTTTTAGCAGGCATGCCATACTCATTACAAATCTCTTCTAAAAAGCTTTGTGTCAGTAGTGGGATATCATCTTTACGTTCAACCAATGGAGGCACATGTATCAGGATAACACTCAGACGGTGGTAAAGGTCCATACGGAAGTTACCGGCTTCAATCTCTTTTAACAAGTCCTTATTGGTTGCCGCTACAACACGTACATCTACATCTATTTCCTTTTCGCCGCCTACACGGGTAATCTTACTTTCCTGCAGTGCCCGCAGTACCTTTGCCTGTGCCGACTGGCTCATATCACCAATTTCATCCAGAAACAGGGTACCGCCGTTTGCCGATTCAAATTTACCTATGCGCTGTTTGATGGCTGATGTAAAGGAACCCTTTTCGTGCCCGAATAACTCGCTTTCAATTAACTCCGAAGGTATAGCTGCGCAGTTAACTTCTATAATTGGCCCGTTAGCACGGTTAGATTTTTCGTGCAGCCAGCGGGCAACCAGTTCTTTACCGCTACCGTTGGCACCGGTTACCAATACTCTTGCATCAGTAGGGCCTACACGTTCTATAGTTTCTTTTATACGGACAATTGCCTGAGATTCGCCCAGTATAGGCCGTACTTTCGATACTTTTCGCTTTAAGGTCTTGGCTTCAACAACAAGGCTTCCTCTGTCGAGGGCGTTACGTACGGTTATCAAAAGGCGATTAAGATCGGGTGGTTTGGATATAAAGTCAAACGCGCCTTTTTTGCTGGCCTCAACCGCAGTTTCAACCGTACCATGGCCAGATATCATGATAAAAGGCAGATCTGGCTTTATAGCAAGACCTTCGGTAAGTACTTCCATACCGTCCATTCGGTTCATCTTGATATCGCAGAGCACCAGATCATAATCGTTTTTACGGATCAATTCCAGGCCGTCAACACCATTATCTATATCTTCAACGGTATAGTCTTCGTACTCCAATATCTCGCGGAGGGTGCTGCGGATAGCCCTCTCATCATCAATAATTAAAATTTTAGCCATGTGTTTTAAACTGAATTACAGGTAGAATGTTTGCGGCTAATATATAAAATTGTATAGAAAAAGAAACACTTTAATTAAACGATTGATACTTAATATACTGTGTGATTATATAAACACCTTTTAACAATTAAATTCCTTTTAATTAAACATGAGGCGCTAAAAATTGTTAAGTATATATTAATAAATTTCACTCGTGGATAATGAAGAAAATATTAGCAATATGTTTTGTGTTAACAGTTATATTGGTGTGGGCATGTAATAATCGTAGAGGTAAAAATTACAATAAGACATCGGCTGATGAGAATGCGGTTTCATTTATGAAAGAGGCTGCCGAATCCGGGCATGCGGAGATAGTGCTTTCTGAACTTGCACTAAAAAAATCTAAAGATACATCCATATTAAATCTGGCCAAAATGATCATCCATGATCATAAAAATGCAAATAAACAATTGATCAAGATTGCATCTGAAGAAAATGTAATCATCAAGGATACTTTAAGCGCTGCACATAAACAACTGATGAATGATTTGCTTGGGAAGAATGGTAATGATTTCAACCTGGCCTATAGCCAGGCAATGGTAAATGACCATGAAGTTGCTATAAAGCTGTTTAAAAACGCGGCATCTTCAACAGCTGCTAACATACAGGATTTTGCGCAACAGGTTTTGCCAAGGCTGCAGCAGCATTTTAATGAAGCAAACAGTATTTGTATCGAATTAAAATAATTTCAACTGCTGATTTACAGGCGGTATGACCTTGCCGAATACTGTGCGGCCTCCGTACCTCCATGAGTCGTTTCTTTCCTTTTCAATCACCTTATCAAAATCGGCGTTGGGAGTAAAATCTTTTTCAGCTGCCTGGGCAATGTTAGTTAAGCGTTTTATCGCTTCATTCTTTTCGTTATTGCCCAGTTTAGCTTTATGGATAGCCGTTTGCAGCGTACCAATGGTTTCATCATAAACTTTGGTTGGAACCGGGAAGGGGTGCCCATCCTTGCCGCCATGTGCGAAAGAAAAACGTGCCGGATCTTTAAATCTTGATGGTGCACCATGTATCACTTCACTTATTAATGCAAGCGATTGTAAAGTGCGGGGGCCAAGCCCCTGCAGCATCAGCAAGTCTTCAAAATCTTTAGGTTGCGTTTCCTGGGCCATCCAAAGTACAGCGCCAAGCCGTTTTAAATCAACATCTTTAGCCCTAACATCATGATGGCCGGGCATTATTAACTTATTGATTTCTTTTAGCATCAGATCAGGCTTTTCAGCAGCTATCTGCATCACCGCTTTGCGCGAGCCATCTGCCTGTCTGTCGGCCATATTCAAAATATAACCCGTGCTTTTGCCATAGATGGAGGTATGCGGATCTTCAACAAAAGAAGTAAGCTGCTCCGAGTGCCAGTGATAGCGCCGGGCGGTGCGGCTGGCATCGCTCATGCCTTGCTGTACAACTGCCCATTTGCCGGTATCGCTCAGGATAAAATTATGGGTATATAACTGAAAGCCATCCTGTATAGCGGTATTATCAACCTTGGCGCTCAGCTTACTGCACCTTACAAGGTAATCACCGTTTAACCCGGTGATATTACAAACATTTATTAATTCTGCCGGGGTTTTAGTGGAGTGTTTCCCTTTTCCCCCACAAATGTAGATGCCCAACTCCTTACTATGTGGATTGACGGCTTTTTTTAGCGCTCCCATGACCGATGTGGTGATGCCAGAGGAGTGCCAGTCCATACCCATGACAGCGCCAAGGCTTTGAAACCAGAAAGGGTCGCTCAGGCGGCGCAATACTTCGTCCTTGCCATAATCAAGCACAATGTTCTCTACAACGGCAAGGCCAAGCTTAGCCATACGCTCGGCAAGCCACAAAGGTACATAGCCATAATGTAAAGGCAGATCGGCACTTCCGGAACGCTTCATGCTAACAAAGTTAGCAAATTCATACACTTACACCAAACGCATATTTAACATCACTCCAAAATTCATCTAAAGCAATAATGCGTGGCTTAAAAAAAGATATCAGTTGCGACCAGTCGCTCTGCTGATATATGCTTACAGATGAAATTTCTTTGTATATGCGGCTAATGGTTTTGCCATACTCATCGGTGGTATGTAATTGCCATTCCCAATTTTCGGCAAGCGTGGCGTGTAGGATATTTTTATAGGTAAGAAATTGCTCAAAAAACAACTCCTGAAGTTCCAGATCCGGATGAGCTATATCTATCGATATGCCGGCCGATTTAGTTTCTGCCTGCATACGGAAGTAGATGTGCTTAACGCCGGTTTTATAATTTATCCAGTTGATTTTTAAGCCTTCGGCAGATGGTATAGGCCCCATATATTGACCGAAAGCCGTCCAGAAAGCCTGGCGTAATTGCGATGCCTGTTCTTTACTATACATTAATTCCCGGTCACCTTAAAGCTTTTTACAATTTTTTCATCCTGCGAATTTCCCCCAAGTACCAACTTATAATTGCCGGTATAAATGTGCCAGCTGTTTTTGTCCAGATCCCATTTTTGAAGTTCTTTTACAGGAATGTTAAGTGAAACACTTTTTTGACCTCCTTTGGCAACACTTACACGTTTAAACGCTTTCAGCTCTTTAAACGGCATGCGTTCCATATCAGGGTATTGTATATAGGCTTGTACCACTTCATCGCCGCTGTAATTGCCGGTATTATTTACCTGTAAATTCACAACAATCGTATCTGCCGATCTATAATCGCTTTTCAAATTGTTTTCGATTTTATAATCGAAAGACGTATAGCTTAAGCCAAAGCCAAAAGGATATTGTACTGCGCCATTGTAATAGCGGTAAGTACGTCCTTTCATGTTATAATCTTTATAATCTGGCAGGTTGCTTAAGCTCTTGTAAAAAGTAATGGGCAGGCGACCTGACGGCGAGACGTCTCCAAAGAGAATATCAGCAAGCGCATTGCCACCTTGCTCACCCGGATACCAGGCTAATATAACGGCATCGGCATATGGCGCTATCGCATCTATATCAACATCGCTGCCAGCTGTTACAACCGCTATTATGGGCTTTTTTATACTTTTTCTAAGGCTTTTTAAATATGCTATATGGCTTTGGGGGAGGCTGATGTTCAGCCTGTCGCCACCACCGGGAGCTAAAAAGGCATCGCCTTCTTCACCTTCGTTCACTGGCGATAAGCCTAATACCGCTATGGTAACATCGGCATTACCTGCAGCCCAGATACCACCAAAGTGGGTGGTATCGCGATTATCAGCACCCATGTCATATTCAACACGGGCAGCAGGGCCCACTGCCGATGTAATACCTTCTACAAAGTTAATTACTTTGCCCGCCCCATGATAGTTTCCGATCAGCGCATCATAGGAAGTAGCGTTTGGCCCAACCACCATATAGCTGCTGTATTTTGATTTGCTCAAAGGCAAAACGTTATTTTCATTCTTTAGCAGCACCATGCTTTGTTGAGCTACTTTGCGTGCCAGTTCTATATGTATTGGGTTATGCACGCTATCGGCACCGTAGGCATGGTAAGGATTCTGTCCAGCATCATCATAAAAACCCAATTTAAACTGTGTGCGTAATGTGGCTGCCAAGGCTTTGTCAATATCGCCTGGCTTCAGTAATCCACGTTTTACAGCTTTCATTACATCATTTTGCAGCAGGGTAGAGCAATCAAGATCTATACCCGCTTTTATGGCATCTGCTGCAACAATAACCTGGTCGGGTTGGCTTTTATGTCGCAGATAAATATCATCCAGGGCGCCGCAATCGGTAACCACATTGCCTTTAAATTGCCACTCTTTCATTAAAATATCCTTTAACAGGGTATTGCTTGTGCAGCAAGGTTCGTCGTTAACGCGGTTGTAGGCACACATTACACTTTCCACGCCGCCATCAACCAAATATTTAAAAGAGTACAAATAAGTTTCGCGCAAGTCTTTCTGGTCAATAATTGCATTAAACTCATGTCGGCCAGCTTCGGGGCCACTGTGTACAGCGTAGTGCTTTGCGGTTGCACTCGCTTTCAAATAACGCGGATCATCGCCCTGCAAACCCTTAACAAAGGCAGCGCCCATTCGCGAAGTAAGAAATGGGTCTTCGCCATAAGTTTCCTGGCCGCGACCCCAGCGTGGGTCTCGAAATATGTTGATATTAGGAGTCCAGAAAGTAAGGCCCATGTATTGCAAACGCCTACCCATACCGGTAGAAAGGTTATATTTAGCCCTTGCCTCGGTTGATATGACCGTTGAAACCTGCTTTAGCAAGTCGTCATTAAATGTAGCCGCCATGCCAATGGCCTGCGGAAATATGGTAGCCTCGCCGGCACGCGCCACTCCATGCAGGGCCTCGTTCCACCAGTTGTAAGCGGGGATACCCAAACGCGGTACAGCCTTGCTGTTGTAGCCTAATAAGGATATTTTTTCTTCAAGGGTTAGCCTTTTAAGCAGATCTTTTACGCGGGCACTAAGAGGCTGCTTACTATCCTTGTACACAATATTTTGCTGTGCTAATGCCATTATCGGCATCATACAGATCACGAGAATGCAGAGGATACGGCTTTTCATATGATAGTATAATGGAAAGGCTAACTTAAAAGAAATAGCCCGCACTGCCAATTATTTTCCATGTAAATGTTACTTTAGCGGTAGTGTGTTACTCAACCCTGCCCGATGAAATATTTATCATTTTTGTTGATCTTTTTATCATCCGTCTCATTTTCTCAAACAGCGCCAAAGCCTTATGGCCCCTTACCTACACAAGGGCAATTAAATTGGCAGGAAACAGAAATGTATTGCATTATACACTGGGGACCTGATACTTATACTGATAAGGAATGGGGATATGGCGACGAAGACCCTAAGCTGGTAAATCCCTCTAATTTTGATGCAATGCAAATTGTAGGCGCAGCTAAAGCCGGTGGTTTTAAAGGCATTGTAGTAGTAGCCAAGCATCACGATGGTTTTTGCCTGTGGCCAACCAAAACTACTGAGCACAATATTTCTAACAGCCCTTACAAAAATGGCAAAGGAGATATCTTACGTGAATACCGCAATGCCTGCGACAAACTTGGTATGAAGATGGGCGTTTACTGTTCGCCCTGGGACAGAAACAGTCCGTTTTATGGAAAGCCCGAGTATGTTACAGAAGTGTACCGGAAACAACTGGAGGAGCTTTATACCAATTACGGCCCTTTATTTATTACCTGGCATGATGGCGCAAATGGGGGCGACGGTTACTATGGCGGTGCAAAAGAAGTAAGAAAGATAGACCGATCAACCTACTATGGCTGGGCAGATACCTGGGGCATTGCCCGTAAGCTGCAGCCAAACCCAGTTATTTTTGGTGATGTGGGGCCAGATGTGCGTTGGGTGGGTAATGAAAAGGGTATGGCTGGTGAAACCTGTTGGGCTACTTATACGCCGCATGCACCAGATGAAGGCAAACAACCTGGTAACGGCTATGTAAAGGACTATGAAGGAACAGAAGGGCATCGGGAAGGTAAATTTTGGATGCCTGCAGAATGCGATGTATCATTAAGGCCCGGATGGTTTTATCATCAGCGGCAGGACGATTCTGTTAAGACGCCGGAAAAGTTACTTGAGCTATATTATAAAAGTGTTGGTAGAGGTGCGGCGCTTGACCTGGGCCTGTCGCCCGACAGAAACGGACGGCTAAACGAAAATGATGTGGCTACGCTAAAAACATTCGGCAGCATTTTAAGTAAGACTTTTGCAGTCAATCTTGCAAAGGGGGCTACACTTAAAGCAAGTAACATCCGAGAAAAAACCAATCATAAGTATGGCCCGGAAAACTTGGTCGATAATGATCGTTACAGCTACTGGAGCACAAATGATGATTTAACCACACCCGAACTGCTAATTGATATGCACAAGCCACAAACTTTTAATGTAATCAGGTTAAGAGAAAATATAAAATTGGGGCAGCGTATAGACGAGGTTGCTGTTGATGCCTGGCAAAATGGTAAATGGCAGCAAATAGCCAAAGCAACCAGCATAGGTGGGAACCGATTGATTAAGCTTGAAGAAAAAGTAACTGCGCAGAAAGTAAGGCTGCGTATCACCAAATCGCCGGTAAGTATTGCTCTTAGCGATTTTGGTTTGTTTTTACAGCCGGATAGTTCTAATTAATGAGAAGACAAGCATTATATATCGCCGCGTTACTTTTATTTCTAACTACAAAATTATTTGCACAGGAGCTTTTTGATAAAGCAGCGAAGCCAATACTTGTATCCCGGCAATTTACATTTACCGAAGGCCCTGCTGTAGATAAGCAGGGTAATATCTTTTTTACCGATCAGCCCAACAACCACATCTGGGAGTCTGATATCAACGGAAAATTATCAGTATTTATAGATAAGGCCGGGCGTGCCAACGGAATGTACTTTGACACTAAAAATAACCTGATAGCTTGCGCCGATGAACATAATCAGGTATGGCAGATCAGCCCGAATAAAAAATAAAAGTATTGCTTACCGCATATGAAGGTAAATTATTCAATGGCCCTAATGATTTATGGATCGACCAGAAAGACAATATCTACTTTACTGACCCGTATTACCAGCGCGATTACTGGGCCCGTACAAAACCGGACCTGAGCAAACAAAGTGTGTATGTGCTGCTGAAAGGAAAAAGCAAACCGGTTCTTTTAGATAGCACGTTAAAGCAGCCTAACGGTATTGTAGGCTCACCAGATGGTAAAACACTTTATGTGGCGGATATTGGCGATGGCAAGATATATAAGTATGCAATTAACCCAAACGGCTTATTGAGCGACAGGCAATTGTTTTTTAACAAAGGCGCAGACGGTATTACGCTCGACGAACGGGGAAACTTGTATCTGGCGGGTAATGGTGTTACAGTAATCAATACAAAAGGGCAGGAGATTGCACATATTGATATTCCTGAACCCTGGACATCTAATTTATGCTTTGGTGGCAAAAACAGGGATAAGCTTTTTATTACCGCATCAAAGGCAGTTTACATAATGCAGATGAATGTTAAAGGTGTAGAGTAATCAATTTGTGTTCAGTATCAGCCCCGGCTCATCATAAGTTATCATATTTTTTCGCCCTTCAGCAGGTATGGGTACCGATTTGCATGCTTTATAATCATAACTTATGCAAACCGTTTTGCAGGTAGTGCATATCTCTTCAGTACCGTCAGCCTGTTTAACCAGCACGTGCATTACATCAAAGCTGCTGTTGCCTATACGGGTTACCCGTACATAACATGCTAACGTATCATCGATAGTTACGGGCTTTAAATAGTTTATTTCAGATCGCCCTACGATAATGCCGTTTTCCTTAATATTCCAACCGGCAACTTCGCGCCAGTAATTGAAACGAGCTACTTCAAAATATGTTAAGTAGACCGCATTGTTCACGTGGCCAACAGAATCGATATCTGAAAACCTGATTGCAATGCTGGTTTTAAATTTATAATCTGATAACTTTTCAGCCATTTTAAGACAGTTTGTCTGTTAAAAACATTTATCACGGACAAAATGTCGCGCAATAACTCCAAAGCACTTATTGGTATAACAGTTGAATAACCTATTGCGAATTTAATAAACAAAAAACTCAGGAGGATAAAAAAATGACTTTAGTTAAATTTAACAACGGGTTAAAAAACAATGCGAACCCATTATTTGGTGATGTTTTCGATTCATTTTTTAACGACTCTTTCTTAAGCGACAGGTTAGTATCAAGAGTACCTGCAGTTAATATTGCAGAGAACGACAACGAATTCCATATAGAATTAGCTGTGCCAGGCTTAAGGAAAGAAGATTTCAAGATCAATCTTGATAAGAATGTGCTTACCATTTCTGCCGAAAAGAAAAGCGAAAACACCCAGGAAACTAAAAAATACAGCAAACGCGAGTACAGCTATAATTCATTCGTAAGGTCATTCACCTTGCCAGAAACTGCTGACCACGGTAAAATTGAAGCTGACTACACCGACGGTATACTTAAACTTACCGTAGCAAAAAGAGAAGAAGCTAAATTTCAATCAAGAGAAATAGCTATCAAATAAGTAAAGCCAGGCGCTTTAAATAAAAGATTTGTTTTCATAAAAGTTGGTTTAGTTAAAAAGCCGCCCTGTAAAAAGGGGCGGCTTTCCTTTTATAGCCAACTCAGCTTAATTTCTCATATTAATATATTGCAGGGGCTGGCCAAAATCTTCGCCGCGGCAAAGGCTGATAACCGCCTGCAGATCGTCAATCTTTTTACCTTGTACACGTACCTGGTCGTCCATGATAGAAGCCTGCACTTTGAGGCCGCTATCTTTTATCTTTTTTACGATCTTTTTAGCGGTCTCCTTATCAACACCTTCTTTAATTTTTATTTCCTTGCGGATCATATTGCCTGATGCGGCATGTTCTTCGCCAAAATCCAGGGCTTTAGGGTCAAGATTTTGTTTTACCATTCGGCTGATGATGCTGTCTTGTATGGCTTTCAGCCGCATGTCATTCTCGGTGACAATGGTTACCGTATTGCTTTTTTTATCAAGATCGACCGTACTTTTCGAATCATTAAAATCATAGCGGTTCAATATTTCCTTTTTAGCATTATTGATAGCGTTATCAAGTGTTTGTCCGTCTATCTTGCTCACTATATCAAAAGAAGGCATAAGTAAAGTGTTAAGTTTATGCAAAAGTAATTTACTCTTGTATAAGCTACAATATTATTATTTGTTCTGCTTATCATCTCAAACACTTAAAATTCCGATTAGTTAATATTAACTTAACAAATAAATAAGCAGTTTTGCAATTACAGGCCTTATGGACAAGAACATTCCGCTAATAAACAGAGAAATAAGCTGGCTATATTTTAACGACAGGGTTTTACAGGAAGCTGCCGACCCAACTGTACCACTTATAGAGCGGATAAAATTTTTAGCCATTTTTTCATCAAATCTGGATGAGTTTTACCGGGTACGCGTAGCCACCCTTAGCCGCCTGGCCAACCTGAATGAAAAGGCTAAAGAAATATTAGGATATAATCCCAAAAAGATATTAAGCCAAATAAAAAATATTGTTGTAAAACAGGAGCGCAAGTTCAACAATCTTTATGAAAATATCATAGTTAAACAACTGGCTGAAGAAAAGATCTTTATTCTTAACGACAAACAACTGAACGTTACAAGAGGTGAATTTGTTAAGAATTTTTTTCGGGAAAGGCTTTTATCTACACTGGTACCCATTATGCTTGATGATGACGTGCCGATGCCTGAACTGCGCGACCGTGCTATTTACCTTTTTGTAAAGCTTACCAGGAATAAAAAATCAAGGTTTGCGCTGATAGAGTTTCCGGATAACCTGCCCCGTTTTTTAGTACTGCCAGAAACTAATAACCTTAAGTTCATCATTCTGCTGGATGATATCATCCGGTATAGCTTAGAGGATATCTTTTTCATTTTCGAGCATGATTCAATGGAGGCATATTCATTGCAGCTTACCCGCGATGCGGAGCTTGATCTGGATAAAGAAGTAAGTGTAAAGTTTATTGACGCGTTAGCCAAAAGCCTTCAGAAAAGACGTAAGGGCAAACCAATGCGCTTATTATACGATAGCGAAATGCCGCCGGAAATGATAGGGTATCTTGTTAAAAAAATGAAGTTGGACAAAAGTAGCCTGATCCCGGGCAACCGTTATCATAACTTTAAAAACTTTATAGCGTTTCCTAACGTTGGTCGCCCGGACCTGGAGTACAAAAAGAACCCGGCATTACGGGTAGACAGTCTTTCTTTCGGTAAAAGCTTAATAGAATTGATCGCGAAAAAAGATTACCTGATCAGTACGCCATACCAGTCATTTGATTATATTATTCACTTTCTGCGCGAAGTAGCTATAGACCCCAAAGTACGCGAGATAAGCATAACCGTTTACCGGCTTGCCGAAAACTCAAAAGTGATACATGCCCTTATCAATGCTGCTAAAAACGGTAAAAAAGTAAATTGTCTTGTTGAACTACGTGCCCGTTTTGACGAACAAAATAATATTTACTGGAGTAACAGGCTTGAAGAAGAGGGCGTTAACGTATTGTACGGTATTGACGGATACAAGGTACATTCAAAAATTTGCCTGGTTACCCGAATGGAAAAAGGTAAACCCAAATATTACGCCTGCTTATCAACCGGTAATTTTAATGAAAAAACCGCAGCCATATATGCCGACCATACCATACTTACAGCTAACAAAAAGATCACTACAGATCTGATTTCAGTCTTTAAATCTCTGAGTCGGGGTGTATTACCTAAGGAGCTCAAAACGCTGATAGTATCGCCCATTGACAGCAGACCGGCTATATACAAGCTTATTGATAACGAAATAAAGATTGCCAAAAGCGGCAAAAAGGCGTACATGATATTTAAAATGAACAGCCTTGCCGATGAGCAGATCATCAATAAGCTTTACCAGGCAAGCAACGCAGGCGTAAAAATAAAGCTTATTGTACGGGGTATGTGCTGCCTTATACCGGGGATAAAAGGCTACAGTGAAAATATTGAGGTGATTAGTATTGTCGACAAATACCTGGAGCATGCCCGGGTGCATATTTATGGCAATGGCGGTGATGAACTGATATACCTCACCAGCGCAGACTTCATGACCCGGAATATTGACAACCGGGTAGAGGTTGGCTTCCCGGTTTTAGATGAAGACCTCCGTAAAGAAGTGCGCGACATTATTGATATACAGCTAAAAGATAATACCAAGGCACGGGATATCTCAGGAAACAGTATCAACAGATATCATAAAACCAAGACAGAAACCCTTACACGTGCGCAAATAGACATTTACACCTATCTGAAAAATAAAAATATTTTACCTTGAGATACGCAGCAATAGACATAGGATCAAACGCCGTAAGGTTGTTAATTGCCGAAATAATAGAAAACAACGGTTCGGTGTCATTTAAGAAAAACACACTTATACGCGTGCCGGTACGGCTTGGCGACGATGCTTTTTTGCATAAAAACCTATCCGACAAAAAAATTAACGACCTGCTTAAATCCATGCAGGCCTTTCGCAATTTAATGGATGTTTACAAAGTGACCGATTATATGGCCTGCGCCACATCGGCCATGCGCGAAGCAAAAAACGGGCAACAGGTAGCCGACCGCATCAAAGAAGAAGCTGGTATAGACCTGCAGATTGTGCATGGTGAAGTGGAAGCTAAAATTATTTATGCGAGCCACGCCGAGGTAAACATAGATAAAGCCAAAAACTACCTGTATATAGATGTAGGCGGTGGTAGTACCGAGCTATCATTGTTCAGCAATGGCGAATTACTGGCGTCCCAGTCTTTCAATCTGGGTACTATCCGCATACTGGATAACCAGGACCGCGACGAAACCTGGAATGAGATGAAAGATTTTATACGCGAGCAAACCCGCGGGCTAAAAAATGTTTATGGCATTGGTACAGGCGGGAACATCAACAAATTATACCGCTTGTCGCAGGAAAAAGATGGCACGCCAATGAGCTATGTAAAACTGCGTGCCCTGTATAATTATCTTAATTCATTCTCGCTTAAAGACCGTATTAATGTACTTGGTTTAAACCAGGACAGGGCAGATGTTATTATACCCGCCTGTGAAATATATCTTACTGTACTTAAGTGCGCTAATATAAAAAGTATATATGTCCCAACAGTAGGTATGGTAGACGGTATCATTCAGACACTTATCGAGAAAAATTATTCAACATTTAGTTAAATTTATTTTAACAATTTGTTTGAAAAAATTTAAAACACTTGTATATTTGTACTGCCCGCTCAAAGGGCATGTTTTTCATAGGTAGATGTAGGGTCGAGTACGAGTTATTCGACCCTTTTTTGTGCCCCTAACTTTTTATTGGTTACTTTGTTGCCTTACTATCATGAACAGAAAAATAGTTGTAGCGGTTACCGGGGCCAGCGGTTCTATTTACGCCAAATTATTATTAGATAAACTGCAGCAGTTAAAGCAGCAAATAGCCGAAGTTGCTATTGTTATGAGCGATAACGCCAAACAAGTTTGGGAATTTGAACTTGATGATGCTGCGCATGGCAGCTATCCATTTAAATACTACGCCAAGAACGATTTTATGGCACCGTTTGCTTCAGGGTCGGCAAGGTATGATACTATGGTGGTGGTGCCTTGTTCTATGGGTACTTTGGGGCGCATCGCCTCTGGCGTGTCCGACGATCTGATAACCCGTGCCGCTGACGTAATACTCAAAGAGCGCCGTAAATTGATACTGGTAGCACGAGATACGCCATTGAACCTGATCCACATCCGCAATATGGAAACAGTGACTGAGGTTGGCGGTATCATCTGCCCTGCAATACCATCTTATTACAGCAAACCCAAAACCATTGAAGAACTGGCCATGACTGTTGTAAACAGGGTTATCGACCTGATAGGCCTGGAAAACGACAGTTACCGGTGGGAGGGGATCTGATTGATACTTCGTGTTCACGAACACACAAGTGAACATCGCGAACACTCGTAAATCACTCACTATCAGAAAAATATAAATAATGGTGGCAAAACCATGTCACCGCGGGGCTTTTTACGTATAAATCGCTCATTATAAGGTTAAAACGCTTATATTGCACTCATAACCTTACCCAATGAAAAAACTTAGCCTAATCGTAATCATTTTAATTAATACAGCAATCTCAGCCTTTGCTCAAAAAGGTAAAGCCAGCATTAGTGATCTTAACTTTATGACCGGCACCTGGACACTCAAACATAAATGGGGCGACATGGAAGAAATATGGAGCAAGCCCATGGGCGATAACCTTATGAGCACATTCAGGTGTGTGAAAGATGGCAAGGTTGTATTTTACGAGTTTATGGTTGTAGAACAAGCCGCAAGTGGCCCGGTGCTGATACTCCGGCATTTTAACAAAGGTAGCATCGGCTGGGAAGATAAAGATAAGCCGTACCTGATGCCTGCTGTTGCTGTAACAAAAAATCAGGTGGCGTATTTATCAAAGGATAAGAAAGTTCTTATCACCTACAAACGTTTAAGTACGCAAAGGCTGGATTGTATTTTAGATGAAGAAGGCAAAGACGGAAAATGGACTCAGGAAGTGTTTAGTTATACTTTGAACAATTGAATACATTAGCTTTAATTGCTTTTTGTCATAATAAGCCTGTCGAACCATTAGCAACGCGGACAAGTCTTCGACAAGCTCAGACTGACAAATCAAAAAGAGTCATGGTGAGCCTGTCGAACCATTAGACAGGTCTTCGACAAGCTCAGACTGACTAAGGCCGAAAATTCACTCTTCCCACTCATTTTTACACTTCCATTAACAACCACTTTATAAAACAATAATCCAATAAATCAATAATTACTATCTTTGCGGCTTGCAAATGAATAAGAAAGTCGCATTTTATACACTTGGCTGCAAGCTCAATTATTCGGAGACCTCATCTATCGGTCGGCTGTTTAATAACGCCGGCTTTGATACGGTTGAGTTTACCGACACGCCCGACGTGTTTGTGATCAACACCTGCTCTGTTACCGAAAATGCCGACAAAAAATGCAAGAGGATAGTTAAGGAAGCCCTTAAGATATCTCCCAATGCTTTTGTAACCATTGTTGGTTGCTATGCCCAGCTGAAGCCACAGGAAATTGCCGAAATACCCGGCGTTGACATGGTGTTGGGAGCCGCAGAAAAATTCAGGCTGGTAGATTATATAACCGATCTGACCAAAAAGCCTAAAACCGTAGTATATAATCAGCCGGTGACCGAAGCTAATGAGTTTGTACCCTCTTTTTCATTTGGCGACCGCACGCGCACCTTTCTTAAAGTACAGGATGGCTGCGACTATTCATGTACGTTTTGTACCATACCGCTTGCCCGTGGCTCCAGCCGTAGCGATACCATTGAGAATGCTGTTGAGCAGGCAAGGCAAATTGCTGCATCAGGGGTAAAGGAAATTGTTTTGACAGGCGTAAACCTTGGCGACTTTGGTATTCGCGATGGTAAACGCGAAGACAGGTTTTTTGACCTGGTAAAGGCTTTGGATGAAGTGAAAGGTATCGAACGGATACGTATATCATCTATAGAACCTAACCTGCTCAGTAATGATATCATTGAGTTTGTGGCCCAATCCAAACGGTTTGTGCCTCATTTTCATATACCGTTGCAATCGGGTTCAAATAAAATACTGGGCTTAATGCGCCGCCGCTACCGTCGCGAATTATATGCCGACAGGGTAGCAAAAATAAAAGAGCTGATGCCTCACTGCTGTATCGGCGTGGATGTTATAGTTGGCTTTCCGGGTGAAACCAGGGAGGATTTTATTGATACTTACAACTTCCTGAACGGGCTTGACATTTCTTACCTGCACGTTTTTACTTATTCTGAACGGGAAAATACACCGGCTGCCGAAATGGGCGGCGTTGTACCCGGCTCAACCCGTGCCGAAAGAAGTAAGATGCTGCACATACTTTCTGACAAAAAGCGCCGCGCTTTTTATGACACACAGATAGGTAAAACCGATGAAGTTTTGTTTGAAGGCGATATTAAGGATGGCTTTATGCATGGCTTTACACGCAACTATGTTAAGGTAAAAACCAAGTATGACCCTGTACTGGTAAACGAAATAAAATCAGTATACTTAATGACAATTTCACCCGATGGTGATGTTGAAATAACAGAAAGCGACGAAATATTAGTGCATTAACTATTATATTCGCAGCACAAATACTTATTATGTTCCCAACTCTTTCGTCACTGATAGACTATCTTTTCGGTGTAAATATCCCGCTGCCTATACAAACTTTTGGGTTTTTTGTAGCTATCGCTTTTATGGCCGCTTACTGGGCTTTTTCTCAGGAATTTAAACGCAAAGAGAAATTAGGTTACATACATCCGTTTGAAAAAACAGTAACTGTTGGCGAGCCAATCTCTGCCGGTGAACTGGTTGGTAACGGCATATTTGGCTTTATTTTAGGTTACAAAATACTGGATGCCGCTTTACATTATAACGCTTTGATAGAAAATCCGCAGGATTTTTTACTCTCTTTAAAAGGTAATATAATAGGCGGCATTTTAGGTGCAGCGGGCTTTGCTTACTGGGCTTATGCAGAGAACAAAAAGCAGGTTTTACCCAGGCCGGAGAAACGCCGTGTTACCGTACACACGCACGAGCTGATGGGTAGCATACTTTTATGGGCTGCCATATTTGGCTTTGCTGGTGCCAAAGTATTTAACGCGCTTGAGAACTGGGGCGAGTTTATGCGCGATCCTGTTGGTATGCTGATAGGTTTTAGCGGCTTAACCTTTTATGGCGGTTTGATATGCGGAGGTGCAGCAGTACTTTACATAGCTAACAAAAACGGCGTAAAGCCTTTTACCATGCTTGATATAGGTGGCCCCGGCATGATGCTTTCATACGGCGTTGGCCGCGTAGGCTGCCAAATGGCAGGCGATGGGGATTGGGGGATACCAAATTTGGCGGCAAAACCCGGATGGTTAAGCTGGGCGCCAGATTGGATGTGGAGCTTTAAATTTCCGCATAATGTTGATACGGCCGATCCGGGCAACCGCATACCGGATTGTGTGGGTAAATTTTGTAACGAATTGAAGCTGCCGGTTTACCCAACCTCTTTTTATGAATCGGTTGTTTGTATCATACTGTTCCTGATACTGTGGCAGCTTCGCCACAAGTTTAAGGCACCCGGTGTGTTATTTGGCATATATATGATATTGGCAGGTATTGAACGTTTTTTTATAGAACTGATTCGTGTTAACACTAAGTATGTAGTAGGTGGTATCTCATTCACCCAGGCCGAAATGATATCGGTAATTATGGTTGTTGGAGGCCTTTTACTTATTTATTTTGGCAGGAAACGTTTTGCCGAAACCGGGGCTACAAACGCATAAACCCGTTGCATCATGAATTTCAATCAAATAACAGAGCAGGTTGTTGGGGTTTCAAAAGAAGCAGGCTACTTCATTAAACAGGAGCGGAAAACTTTTGATGATAACAAGATTGAATATAAAGGACTTAACGACCTGGTATCGTACGTTGATAAAGCCGCCGAACAAAAGATAGTTGCAGCGCTTGAAAAAATATTACCGGAGGCTGGTTTTATTACCGAAGAAAAAACCACAACTAAACTTGGGGATCGTTATAACTGGGTAATTGACCCTTTGGACGGCACTACCAATTTTATACACGGTTTGCCCACGTTTTCGGTAAGTATTGCCCTGCAGGAGTTTGAAAAGCCGGTGCTGGGTGTGGTTTATGAAATTAACCAGGACGAATGTTTTTACGCGCATCAGGATTCTGCCGCTTATTTAAATGGCAATGAAATTAAAGTAAGCAACAAACCAACTATTGCCGATAGCCTGATAGCCACCGGTTTCCCTTATTATGATTTTAGCTACCAGGAAAGGTACGTTAAACTTTTTACCGAGCTGATGCGCAACTGCCATGGCCTGCGCAGGCTGGGTTCTGCAGCCGTTGATCTGGCATATACTGCATGCGGGCGCTTTGAAGCGTTTTATGAATACAACCTGAACCCGTGGGATATAGCTGCAGGTATTGTAATTGTACAGCAGGCAGGAGGGGAGGTGGTAAATTTTAAAGGAGGTACCGAAGTGCTTAAGTCCAGAGAGTTGCTGGCTACCAATACACATATCACCACAGAAATGCTTGATTATATCAACAAATACTTCAATATTTAATATATCCAAATAGCCCTCCTGAAGGTCTTAATTCTCCTTATTTTTTTTCTGATACAACTTACCGTAGTTTAATACACCAGTTCCCTACATAGTGTATCGAAGATAAAATATTGGCTTTTTTGGTTCACAAAAAAAGCTAATTTTGTAGGCTTGTTCACACTCATTATCCATCGTTTCGGCCCAAAAATGAAAGTACGCAGTACAATTTTATTGCTGGTAAGATCAGTATATAAAATTATTGGTGTATTGTTACTTATATCGTGCTTATGTACGTATGTTAAAGCACAAGGGCTGCAATTCAATTCAAACGACAGCTTAATGAGCAAACGTACCTCATACGTTGTTTTTGCGGAGGATGCCCCAACATTTCATGACCGCTTAATAATCGACTTTGATCTGTCGCTTTGGGATAATGATCATCTGGGTTATGTATTCAACATCATTGATAATAAAAATAACTCGTACAGCCTTACCTATATTTATAATTATAATGGTAAGCCTACTTTAAACTTTAATATCGATAGTAAGAGCAATAAAATAGAAATACCCTTAACGCTTGAGCAATTAAAAAAACGAAAGTGGTTAAAAGTAAAAGCCGATATTGATTTGAATGCCCAAACGGTAAGCTTTTTAATTAACAAAAAAAAGTATAAAGCAAGCGGCTTCAATTTTGAAAATAGCATAACGCCAAAAATCACTTTCGGCAAAAATCCGCATTACTCTGATGTGCCAAACATGGCCATTAAAAACCTGAAAATTGCTGATGATGATAAAAGCTATTTCTTTGCACTTAATGAATGGAAAGGAAAGGTAGTACACACCGATGATGGTGACGCATTGGGCTATGTGGATCATCCGGCCTGGTTGATTAACGAATCATATTTCTGGACACTTAAATATAAGCGTGTTTTTAAAGAGGTTGCAGGGCTAAATTTTGATGCAGGCAGGCAGGCCCTGTTCATGTTTAAAAAGGATTCGCTTATTCGCTATAACCTTGCCGAAGATAACTTTTCAGCAAAGCCCTTTCAAAATAAGCTGCCTGTAACCTTATTGCTTGGCAAAAGTGTCATCAACACAAAAACCAACCAGTGCTATGTGTATGAAGTGTTGCCGCCCGACACCATGCATAGCATAGCATCGCTCGATCTGAATACTTTGAAATGGAAAGATGAGGCAAAGCATTTATAAAAGAACAACGGCATCACCATAACGTATTTTTTGATAAAGATCAAAACAACTTTTATTTGTTTGGTGGTTACGGTTCGTTTTCCTACCACAAAGATTTTTATAAATATATTGAAGCTACCGATACCTGGCAGAAGATCGAATTCAGGGGCGATACAATTTCCCCCCGCTTTTTTGCGGGCAGCAGCCAGGCTGATGAGCACAATAATGTTTATATTTTTGGAGGTTATGGCAATCAATCGGGCAATCAGATAGTTGGTGGTAAGCATTATTATGACCTGTACCGTGTCAATCTAACTGATCGTACCATAAAAAAATGCTGGGAGATCAATCCCGGGGAAGAACCATTTGTATCAGCCAATAACCTGATCATATCCAAAGACAAAAAATATTTCTATGCCCTTTGTTACCCGCACGAAAAGCCAAAAACAAACCTGCGGCTCTATAAATTTTCGATAGCCGATGGTTCATACGAAATAGTGAGCGGTACCATACCCGTTACGTCCGAAAGGATTGAAAGTGACTTTAACCTGTTTTACGATACCCGCCAGGATCAATTCATTTGTACTGCGCAGGAGTTTGTGTCTCCGGCGCAATCAGCCGTACGTATTTACACCTTGACGGCTCCTCCTGTTAGTCAGCAGGCTTACCTTAACTCGCAAAAGCCTGAAAGTTCGGGGTATAATAATTTATATCGGTATCTGGGTGGCTTATTATTATTTGGTCTTGCAGTATTCGCTTGGTTCAGGATTAGGAAAAGAAAGCTTAATGCTATAAATGAAACATCAGAAAATGAAAACGCTGATGTTATGGAAAAGAAACCTAAAACCGAAAAAAAGCCCAACGCAATTTATTTACTCGGCGAGTTTACTGCATACAATAAGGCAGGTAAAGATATCAGCTATCTTTTTAGCCCTAAGATAAAACAGCTTTTTATACTAATACTATTAAACAGTAAAAACGGACAAGGGGTTGTTTCTAAACGGATATCTTCCATTTTATGGCCCGATAAAGAAGTTGCTAAAACTAAGAACATTAAAGGGGTAACTATCAATCACCTCAGGAATATAATTGCCGATATAGAAGGTATTGAGCTTACCTTTTTGAACAACAAGTACAATCATGGCGAGACCATGCTATCAAACCCAGTTTATGACAGGCATTGCCTGGGGTAGTTATGAAGATTACTTTTTGGGCAAATGGGATGGCATAAACCATCTTGGCGTTGGGCAGGTAACTCAAAAAGGTGATACTATTTTTCACGGCAGAAACATGCCTTACGTTGTACCGGTAAAATCATTTATCGAGTACATGAAAACAGCCATCATTAAACGTGTGATTGACGCTGGTATTACAACCATATTTTTAGAGGAGCCAGAATTTTGGGCCAGGGCTGGTTACAGCGCACCCTTTAAGGAAGAATGGCAAAAATATTACGGCTTTCCGTGGCGCCCGCAACACGAGTCGCCCGAAAACACCTATCTATCAAGCAAATTAAAATATCACCTTTATTATGAAGCTATAAAAGAGGCATCAAACTATGCCAAAGCTTATGGCAAAAGTAAAGGCAAGGATATCAAAGTTTTTATCGCCACACACTCGTTGGTTAACTACTCATCCTGGAAAATTGTTAGTCCGGAAGCAAGTTTGGCATCTTTGCCAGGCATTGACGGCTACATAGCCCAGGTATGGACAGGTACATCCCGTGAGCCTACATACTTTAACGGTAAGGAGAAAGAGCGGGTTTTTGAGAATGCTTTTCTTGAATACGGTTCGATGGTATCTATGACCGCGCCTACAGGCCGTAAAATGTATTTCCTTACAGACCCAATTGAAGATTGGCCGCGCGACTGGGCTGATTATAAGAAAAATTACCAGGCAACATTTACAGCGAAGCTGCTTTACCCGATGGTAGATAACTACGAGGTAATGCCATGGCCCGAACGTATTTACACTCGTCCATACAAGCTAGCAAATAGCAATGAGAAGGTATTGATACCTCAATACTATTCCACCCAGATGCAGATCATGGTGAATGCGCTAAACAGTATGCCCTTATCGGCAAACAGGGTATCAGGCGAAAATGGCATTGGCGTTTTAATGAGCAACTCACTAATGTTTCAGCGTTTTCCTACGCATAATGGCTTTGAGGATCCGCAGTTCTCTAATTTCTACGGGCAAACATTGCCATTGCTAAAACGCGGTGTGCCTGTACAAACCGTACACATGGAAAACCTGCGGTACGCGGCTACGCTTAAAAACATAAAAGTACTGGTTGTAAGCTACTCCAATATGAAGCCGGTATCGGCTGATGTACACACCGCTTTAGCCAAATGGGTAAAGCAGGGAGGGGTGCTTATATATTGCGGCCGAGATGATGACCCGTATCAATCTGTAATGGATTGGTGGGATACAAAGGGAAATAACTTCAAGGCACCGTCTGAGCACTTGTTTAAATTATTGGGCATTCAGCCGCAGGCGGGTAAAGAACAATATAAAGCAGGCAAGGGCACCGTTTATATTTTAAGGGAAAACCCTAAAGAGTACGCCATGGCAGCCAACGCCGATGGTAAATTTGTGAATATTGTAAAACAAGGCTATGAAAAGGATGCTAAAGCGGGTTCACTCACTTTTAAAAATAGCCTTTACGTAGCGCGCGGGCCTTATGATGTGGTTTCGGTAATGGATGAAAACTCCGACACTAAGCCATATACCATCAAAGGCCCTGTTGTTGACCTTTTTGATCCGCAATTGCCGGTGCTTTCAGAAAAAGTAATTAATCCGGGCGAGCAGGCGCTACTATATAACATTAATCGCGTTAGCGATAAAAAACGCCCACAGGTCATAGCCGCTGCCGCCCGTGCCTACAACGAAAACATACAGGGAAACAATTATTCATTCGTAGTAAAAAGCCCTGTAAAAACATTAAACAGTATGCGTGTTTTGCTTCCTGCAAAGCCAAAGGCAACTAAGGTTACCGATAGTAAAGGGCAGGAGCAGAGTGATGTAAAAACATCATGGGACGCTTCTTCAAATACACTCTATCTGGGTTTTGCCAATTCCCCGGATGGAATTAAGGTTGATTTAAGTTGGTAAAATTGGGTTGGTTTAAGAACAGCTACGACTACCATACATGGAATATCGCCATGTATGCGTAGTTTAGCTGAAAATTAAACTCTATTAGTAAAACAATTAATGAAAAAACTATTAGCTACTCTCGCTTTTTTACCGATGCTTGCTTCGGCACAGGTAAATACAGCCAATCTTGCTGATCTGGTTAACCCATTAATGGGTACCGATTCCAAGCCTTCGCTTTCAAACGGAAACACTTACCCGGCCATAGCCGTGCCATGGGGCATGAACTTCTGGACACCACAAACCGGTAAAATGGGTAGCGGGTGGCAGTATACATATAACTCTGATAAGATTGTTGGCTTTAAGCAAACACACCAGCCATCCCCATGGATGAACGATTACGGCCAGTTTTCCATCTTCCCTGAAACCGGTAAAATTAAGGTAGACGAGGCCGAGCGCGCAAGCTGGTTCTCGCACAAGGCTGAAATTGCAAAACCCTACTACTACAGCGTTTACTTAGCTGATTATGATGTAACTACCGAGATTGCGCCTACAGAACGTGCGGCTAACTTCAGGTTTACATTTCCTAAGAGTGATAGCTCGCACATTGTTATAGATGCGTTTGACAAAGGATCTTATGTAAAGATCATTCCCGGCCAGAACAAAATTGTTGGTTACAGTACCCGCAACAGCGGCGCCGTTCCGGAAAACTTCAAAAATTATTTTGTTATTTATACAGACAAACCTTTTACCGCTTCAACATGGCATAACAAGGACATTGATAAGGGCGAACTTGAATATAAAGGAGACCATGCAGGTGCCGTTTTATCTTTTAAAACACAAAAAGGAGAAACTATCAACCTTCGCGTAGCTTCATCATTCATCAGTATAGAGCAGGCAGAACTAAACCTGCAGCGCGAAATTGGTAAAGAAAGCTTTGCTACCACCAAGCAAAAAGCAAAAGACGTTTGGAACAAAACTTTAGGCCACCTTACGGTTGATGGCGGCTCGGTAGATCAGGTACGTACATTCTATTCATGCCTGTACCGTATGCTGTTCTTCCCGAACAAGCTATATGAGTTAGATAATAAAAATCAGATTGTTCACTACAGTCCCTATAATGGTAAAGTACTGCCGGGCTACATGTTTGCCGGTACCGGCTTCTGGGATACTTTCCGTGCTCTGTATCCATTCCTTAACCTGGTATTCCCATCTATCAATAAAGAGATGCAGGCAGGTTTGGTTAACGACTATAAAGAAGGCGGCTGGTTGCCTGAATGGAGCAGCCCTGGTTATGCCGACGTGATGGTGGGCAACAACTCGGCATCTGTAGTTGCTGAAGCGTATTTAAAAGGCGGTCGTGGTTATGATATCAATACCCTTTATCAGGCATTGTTGCATGGTGCAAACAATGTGGGCCCTGATGCTACCGGCCGTTTAGGTGTTGATTATTACAACACTTTAGGGTACGTACCTTATGATGTTAAGATCAATGAAAACGCCGCACGTACCTTAGAATATGCTTATGACGATTTCGCGATATACAAATTAGGTAAGGCTTTGGGCCGCCCGGCTTCAGAAACCGAGATCTACCGCAAACGCAGCATGAACTATAAAAATCTTTTTGATACGTCTACAGGCTTAATGCGCGGTAAAAACAAGGATGGCAAATTTCAGTCGCCGTTTAATCCGTTTAAATGGGGCGACGCCTTTACAGAAGGTAACAGCTGGCACTACACCTGGAGCGTGTTCCATGATATACAAGGTTTAATAGACCTGATGGGTGGTAAACAAAAGTTTGTAGCCAAGCTCGATTCGGTATTTACTATGCCACCGATATTTGATGAAAGCTACTACCGCTCTGTAATCCACGAGATACGCGAAATGCAGATTGCCAACATGGGCCAGTATGCACATGGTAACCAGCCTATACAGCACATGATTTACCTTTACAACTATGCAGGCGAACCTTGGAAAACACAGTTGCACGTACGTGATGCAATGGACAAATTGTACAAAGCTACTCCTGATGGTTACTGTGGCGACGAAGATAACGGCCAGACATCTGCATGGTATATTTTCTCTTCAATGGGCTTTTACCCGGTTACACCTGCCAGCGATCAGTATGTATTGGGTGCTCCGTTATTCAAAAAAGTTACAGTGAACCTTGAGAACGGTAAAAAGATCAGTATCACTGCAGCAAATAACAGCGCTCAAAACCGCTATGTAAACAGCTTAAATGTAAACGGAAAACCTTACAGCCAAAACTGGCTTAGCCACTCAGCCTTGTTGAAGGGTGCTACATTGAACTTTAAGATGTCGGCACAGCCAAATAAGCAAAAGGGGATTAAGCCTTCTGATGCGCCGTATTCGTTATCCAACGAGAAATAAATTATAACATCTACCTATGAAAAAAACCATCTATGTGTTGTTGACGAGCCTTTTTATTACAGCGGCAAGCTGTAGCAAAGGCAGTGAGGGAACCAAAACGCCTGGCAAAACAACCGGCGGTAAAACAGAAACTGAAACGCCCTCATTTACCGCGGCTGATGCAACAACCGCTTACACCGCTTTTAACCGGTATTACTATAATCCAACGGCCAGATTGTATTATAGTACCACGTTACAAGACGGCTTAGGCGCTATCTGGACACAAGCTATTTACTGGGATATGGCCATGAATGTTTACGAGCGCACCAAAGACAATGCGCAACTTAACATGGTTAAGGACATGTACCAGGGCGGCTTTAACCAGTACGATGGTTATAACTGGGATAACACCACTACCTGGTTTATCTATGATGATATGATGTGGTGGGTAATGGCACTTGCTCGTGCCCATCAGCTTACCGGCAACCAGGAATATTTGCAAAAAGCGATTGCCGGTTTCAATAGGGTATGGGATGGTTCTTACGACCCGGTTGACGGTGGTATGTTCTGGGATTTTAAGCATAGCGGTAAAAACGCATGCATTAATTTCCCAACGGTTATTGCGGCCATGCGTTTATATAAAATAACCGGTGATGCCGCTTATTTTGACAAAGCCAAGTCTGTTTACAACTGGGCTAAAACCAACCTGGTTGACGCCAACGGCCGCGTAGCCGACCATAAAATTGGTAATAATGCTCCAGGTTACGAGGATTATACCTATAACCAGGGTACCGCCATAGGAGCTGCTTACGCGCTTTACAAAGAGACCAAGGACAATGCTTTTATGGCCGATGCCAAACTATATGCCGATTACACTAAAAATAAAATGTGCACCAACGGCATTTTACCTGCCGAAGGCGACTTTAACGAGCAGGGTGTGTTAAAAGCAATTTTTGCGCAATACATTACGCAGCTGATAAACGAAGGCGGCCAGACACAATATCTCGACTGGATAAAGACCAACGTTAATACCGGCTGGAATAACCGTGATAAAGCACGCAATTTAACCTGGCGAAATTATGCGCTGCCTGCAGCAACTGGTGTAATGCAGTCCTACGAGTCGAGCAGTATAGTTACATTTATGCAGCTGGTGCCCACAAAATAATTGCTAAAAAACTCACAACTAAATGCCGGAAAACCTCCGGCATTTTTTTTGCAATTTGCGGCAGCTGCATTAGAGTAATATATACATTTGAAATTTACGATAATGATTATATTGTTGATTTTTAAGGCAAACCTATAAACAATCATATTATGCAACCCCAATTTATCACAGGCTATGCGCCGGTTAATGGCATTGATATGTATTATGAGATACATGGAGACAACAGTATACCATTAGTGCTTATACATGGCGGCGGCTCTACAATAGAAACCAATTTTGCCGCTATACTGCCGCTGTTTGCAAAAACACAAAAAGTTATAGCTGTTGAATTGCAGGCGCATGGCCGCACCAGCGACCGCAATGAGCCTGAATCTTTTAAGCAGGATGCAGCAGATGTTGCCGCATTACTGAAACATCTGAAAATTGAAAAGGCTAATATTTTAGGTTTTAGCCACGGAGGATGCACTGCTTTACAATTGGCCATTGATCATCCCGGGCTTATTCATAAGATGATAATTATTTCTTCAAACTACAGCCGTGCGGGCATGGTACCAGGTTTTTATGAGGGGATGGAAAATGTGACCTTAGCGGATATGCCTCAGCCGCTTAAAGACGGATTTTTGAAAGTGAATAATGATCCTGCCAAGCTGTTAAACATGTTTAATAAGGATAAAGCTAAATCCATAGCCTTTGAAGACTTTAAAGAAGAGGATATAAAATCCATAAAATCTCCGGCACTAATAATGGCAGGGGATAAGGATGTTATCCTTACGGAAGAGATAGTTAAGTTAAGCCAGCTTATACCCAATGCCCGGCTGATAATTCTACCGGGTTTTCATGGCACTTTGCTGGGTGAGGTATGCAGTATTAAGCCAGGCAGTAAACAGCCGGAAATCACTGCCACTTTAATTGATGAGTTTTTAAATGCTGAATAAATAAGCCGCACATCCTCGCGATGTACGGCTCCAATCATTAAAACACGAGTAGAAAGATTTATCTCCAACCGCCGCCTAACGCCCGGTAAAGATTTACATCCGTTATAAAAATGTTCTTTTTGGTGTTAGCCAATTCAAGTTCGGCGTCCAATACATCACGCTGTGCCGTAATAACCTCCAGGTACGTGGCCCGGCCAACTACATAAAGGTCATTGGCTACATCTACCGCATTTTTTAAAGCGGTTACCTGTTGCTGTTTATGAGTAAAATACTGCGAGTAATTTTCCATCCCTTTCAGGTTGTTCATTACCTCCTGGTATCCGGCCAAAACCGTTTTTTGATAATTATACAGTGCCTCCTTTCCCTGCGCTATCTTATATGCATAATCAGCTTTTATACGTCCGCGATTAAGCAAAGGTGCTGTTAAGCCTCCAATAAGCCCATATACCGCTGATCCCGGATCGAACAATAAAGCCGCTCTGAAAGAATTGTATCCTACGTACGGCGACAAAGTTAGCGACGGAAAAAACGCTGCGCGGGCACTTTTTATATCAGCGTTTAAGGCGGCAAGTTCAAGCTCGGCTTGCTTTATATCGGGCCGGTTAAGCAACATTTGAGAGGGGATGCCCGTGCCCAGTTTTTCAGGCATATTAAGTGTCAGTAATGAGGTGTCGCGTGCTATAGGTGCATCAAAAGTGCCCGTTAACAACCTTAACTGGTTTTCTGTTTCGGTGATTTGCTGAGCAGTGCTGTACTTAAGGCTTTTAGTGTGGCTAAGCTGGGCGGCAAACTGTTGCACGGCCAGTTCGGTAGCCCTGCCGCCAAGCTTTTGTACCTTTACAATTTCAAGCGCGTTTTCCTGTAGCTTGATGTTCTTATTAATAATATTCTGCTCAACCTCCAACGCTAACAATTCATAATAAGCAGTGGCAATTTGCGCTGTTAGCTCGGTTGTGAGTAACCTGTAAGCGCTGCGCGATGCCAGGAACCTGGCTAAGGCGGCATTCTTTTGGCTCCTCAGTTTCCCCCACAGATCAATTTCCCATGAGCTTCGGAAACCGATAAAATAATCGGGAGTGGGATTTGGAATACGCTTATCGCCATTAACGTTTGGTGAAAGGTTGGTATCGTAATTACCAACGCCGTTCATCGTATAATCTCCATAACGCTCTAAACCTGCCGTAGCGTTAAACTCAACGGATGGTAACAGTAACGATTTATTGTATTTAACATTAGCACCGGCCATTTCTACCCGCTGTAACGCCGCCCTCAGGTCAAGATTAGCCTTAAGGGCCGTGTCAATCAGTTTTAAAAGAAAAGCATCCTTAAAAAACGTATTAACAGGCAGTGCTGCGGCAGTCAGGGTATCCGCATTAGCATTAAAAGATGCCGGCATTGGTGAATTGGTTTGCGGCTCTATCGGTTTATATGCCTTGCATCCGGCCGCAAGGATAATTGCAAAAAGGGCAAGGTATTTATATATTGAAAGACTTTTATAATACATTTTAGTTTACATTTTCAGGAACTTCAATCAAATGCCCTTCGGGCTTGTGTCGCTTTTGCTTGGGTTTGCGGCTTGCTAATCCGGCGAAGATGACGTACAAACCAGGGATGAGTATCAAACCGAATATGGTACCAAATAGCATCCCCCCGGCGGCCGCGGTACCTATCGAGCGGTTACCTAAGGCACCGGCGCCACTGGCTATACATAGCGGTATCAAACCGGCTACAAATGCCAGAGAGGTCATCAGGATAGGGCGTAAACGGGATACTGCACCTTCAACAGCCGCCTGCAATACAGTCAGCCCTTCGCGCTGGCGTTGTACGGCAAATTCAATGATCAGGATAGCATTCTTACCTAATAAACCTATCAGCATCACTAAGGCTACCTGGGCATAAATATTGTTTTCAAGCCCTAAGATCTTCAGGAAGAAAAAAGCTCCGAAAATACCCGTAGGCAAAGACAATATTACCGGTATAGGCAGCAAAAAGCTTTCGTATTGCGCGGCAAGCAGCAGGTAAACAAATATCAGGCAGATAATGAAGATATATACTACCTGACTGCCTGAGAGAATTTGTTCCCTTGTCATGCCCGACCATTCAAACGTGTAGCCTTTGGGCAGGTTTTTTTCAGCTATCTGCTTAATGGTTTCAATAGCATCACCGCTGCTATAGCCAGGCGCGGCATCGCCGGTAACCATGGCAGAGGTGTACATATTATAACGCGTTAGCTGCTCGGGGCCAAAAACACGCTTCATGCTAATGAATGTGGAAAATGGTACCATCTCGCCATGCTTATTCTTTATCATGAGTTGCAAAACATCCTCCGGTTTTGACCGGAACTCTGGCGATGCCTGCACCATTACCTTATAAAGCTGCCCGAAACGGATAAAGTTGGACGCGTAGAAACTACCCATTAGTGTTTGCAGGGTAGACATGGCCTCATCTATTGTGATGCCTTTTTTGGCAGCCATCACCTGGTCTACAGATACCATGTACTGCGGAAAGCTTGCATCAAAATTACTGAACGCGCCTGCTACCTGCGGGGTATTATTAAGGGCATCAACAAAGGTATTGGTTACGGCTGCCGTTTTTTGCAGATCGCCGGTACCGGTTTTATCAAGTACACGTATCTCAAAACCACTGGAATTACCAAAGCCCGGCACCGTAGGCGGCGGAAAGAACTGTATGGATGCATCTGTTAGCATCCTGGTTTTTTCTTCCAGCTCATGTGTAATTGCTCCAATGGATGCCTTACGCTCTTCCCATGGTTTAAGGTTGATCATTACCATGCCGTATGATGCACCCGCAACACTGTTCACAAGGCTGTAGCCGGATAAGGTTGAGGTGGATTCGATATCAGGCATTCTCTTAGTTTGATCCTGAATGGCTGATAATACCTGTTCGGTACGCTCTACCGTAGCACCCGGCGGGGTGGTGATGTTTGCGTATATAACTCCCTGATCTTCTGTAGGAATAAAACCTGTAGGTAATATGGCACTTAAACCCCATGTAGCCGCAAAAAAGAATAGCAGCATGGCAACAGTCACCATCCTCCGGCCGGCTATTCGGGTAATTAAACCGGAATATTTGTTGGATAGGCCATCGTACCGTTTATTGAATCCTTTAAAAAACCGGGATAATAAGCCGGTGTGTTTTTCAGGGTCGTGGTGTTTTAATAAGATGGCGCATAACGCCGGGGTAAGGGTTACCGCGTTAACGCCGGATATAACGATAGATATAGCCAGAGTGAGCGAAAACTGACGGTAGAATACCCCTACAGGCCCAGTCATGAAAGCAACCGGCACAAACACTGCCGACATTACCAGTGTAATAGCCACAATGGCGCCGCTGATGCTCTTCATGGCGCTTAGGGTGGCATCCATTGGCGAGAGGTGCTCTTCGGCCATTTTTACGTGTACGGCCTCAACCACCACAATAGCATCATCCACCACAATACCGATGGCCAGTACCAGGGCGAACAAGGTTAACAGGTTGATAGAGAAACCCAGCATTTGCATAAAAAACAGCGTACCGATCAACGCGACAGGTACGGCAAGTGCCGGAATCAGGGTAGACCGGAAATCCTGAAGGAAAAGATACACTACAATGAATACCAGTATAAAAGCCTCAACCAGTGTACGTAACACTTCATGTATGGAAGCATCCAAAAACCGGGAAACATCATAGTTTACATTGTATTCCATGCCTGATGGAAAGGAGGTTTCCTTCAGCTCGGCCATGCGGGTTTTAATGTTGTTGATCACCTCGCGTGCGTTAGAACCGGGACGCTGCTTGATCATGATAGACGCAGAGGGGCGGCCATCTGTTTTAGAGACCATACCATAGGTTAAAGCCCCAAATTCCACATCGGCAATTTGCCGGAGCTTCAGTACCGTACCACTGCTGTCAGCACGCAGTACAATATTTTTATATTGATCAGGCTCAAAAAACTTACCCGGGTAACGCAATACATATTGCAGCAGTTGAGGGGATTTATCTGAACTTAGACCTGTAGAACCAGGCGCCGCCTCAACATTTTGCGCGCGGATGGCTGCTATTACCTCATCGGTAGATACGTGATAAGACGACATTTGATCGGGCTTTAGCCAAACACGCATGGCATATTCTTTGGCACCCATGATCTCGGCACGGCCAACACCATCAATCCTTTTAAGCTCCTGCAGTACGTTTATGTCTGCAAAGTTGTATATGAATTTTTCGTCCAATGTACTGTCCTTGCTCATTACGTTGAGGTACATCAGCATACTGTTTACCTCTTTTTCGGTAGTTACACCGGCTTTGATTACCTCTTCTGGTAATTCATCAATAATGGTCGACACACGGTTTTGTACGTTTACAGCCGCCTGATCGGGGTCAATACCCACATCAAAAAATATTTCGATCACAGTCAATCCGCTGTTGCTGCAAACGGTAGACATATAGGTCATGCCCGGCACGCCGTTTATGGCCCGCTCTAACGGCGTAGCTACAGCTTTAGCACAAACCTCGGCATTTGCGCCTGTGTAATTCGCGGTTACCGTAACCGAGGGTGGCACAATATCGGGGAACTGGGTTACCGGCAGCTTGATCAGCGCCAAAACACCCAGCAGCGTTATAATAAGTGAAATAACCAGTGATAACACCGGCCTTTTTATAAAAATGTCGAACATTTGTTATACAAATAGATAAATGAAATGTTAAAATAGTAGGACGCTATTAATTCATGGTCCTTAACTTCATGGCAAGCGTATTGCCAGGGGTTGCCACCGGTTTGATAGTCATACCGTCGCGCGCGCTCTGCGTTCCTTCGAGTAGTATTTTTTCACCGGGCTTAAGGCCTTCCTTTACCACGTAGTAATTTGACAGCCTTGTAATAGGTGTAAAGGCACGCATGTGCAGCTTATTACCTGCATCTACAGTGTACACATAGCTTTTATCCTGTATATCAAATACCGATTGCTGCGGAACAAGTACTACATCATTGATATCTGAGGTAATATAGAGTTTTGCAGATGCGCCGTGCCTTAAAAGCTTGTTCGGATTAGGGAACCTGGCCCGGAAATCAATTGATCCGGTAGTTTGTTCTATCTGTCCTTCAACGGTTTCTATTTTACCTGGATAAGAATATTTGCTGCCATCAGAAAGCACAAGGTTAACCTGCTGATTATCTTTACCAGTAGCGCTACGACGAGAACGTTCATATTGCAGATACTCATTTTCCGGGAAACTGAAATAGGCAAACACCTCGCTGATGTCTGATAAACTGGTAAGCAACACGCCCTCTTCAAGAAGGCTGCCTGCTTTAAGTGGTATTCTGTCTATAATTCCATCAAAAGGTGCCCTGATACTGGTATAAGCAATGTGGTTATTAGCGCTTTGTACTGCAGCACGTGCCTCTTCAATAGTTGCTTTATCAGCATTTAGTTTAGAATGGGCTACATCAAGCTCAGATTTTGATATTACTTTTTTATCAACCAGCAGTTTAATACGTTCTGCTTCAACCTCTGTTGCACGGGCATCAGCAACGGCATTGCTTAAAGCAGCCTTGGCTTTGCTTAGCATAACACGATACTCTTCGTCGTTGATTTTAAAAAGCACCTGGCCTTTTTTTACGGCCATTCCTTCATCAACGTATATTTTTTCAAGGAAACCTTTAACACGTGTACGTATCTCTACATTTTTAATAGCCTGTATATCGGCCACATAACCAGTTTGTAAAACAGTATCTTTCTGTTCAAGTGTGTATACCGGGAAACTTGGTGTTTCAACGTTTTTTTTATCATTAGCGTTACCGCCGGTGCATCCGTAATTTAATATTATCAAAGCTGCCAGTAAGACAAATACCGGCGCATATATTTTTTTCATTAGATTTTACTGTAAAAAAATTTGGGGCAGCAAGTGCTGCATAAACCATTAGATAAGCTGCTGTAAGCAGTTTAGGATAAGGTATTTACAGTATTTAGAAAGGGCTTAACCTGAACAGGTTTTGATATTGTGCAAGTGCAAAAGTGCGGTACTCTAAAAAACTATGACTGCTTGCACGCAGGTGCTGTATTAAATTGGTAAAACTAAATGTTTCGCAAACAGGCAGATTGGTAATAAAATTTAACTGGCTGTTTGTTGTATAACGATTTCGGGCACTGATTTTATGCTGGGCCTGAATATCGCTTTTTTTACACTTACCCGGGTAGTTGATAAGAAAAGACAGCAGTGTATTATCGGAAAAACAATTTCCGATATTGCAATGGCCATCTATGCGGTGATTTTCAAACGGATTAGTAGGATGGAAGCAAACCAGTGCATTTATCAGCCATGCACAAAGTATGATATTTGTCCATTTTTTCAGCATCGTTCAAGCTAATAACGTAATAACACACATTTTGTTTTCCTTATTGCGAAATTAACACATAAAAATGGACTTTTACACCAGATGCTGCAAAATAATTTAAATATTTATGTAAAAAAAGTGATAGATATGGGTTTTTGTTAAAATAATTGTTATTTGGCTTATAATAAACCATTAATGGTATGAATTGCAAAAGTGTGTCTTAGCAACTTACATTGGTTGAAGGCGAAGTATACTACGCTTGTGAAATGAAAAATTAGATTTTACTTAACCGGAATAGTGAACCAAAAGACAGAACCCTGGTTGCTGGTACTTTCCACGCCTATATCACCCTGATGCCTTTTAATGATCTCCGCAGATATATAAAGGCCAAGGCCAAGACCGGAAACATGACTGGACGATTCCTGTACGCGATAGAACCTGTCAAATAAAAATTCCTTTTTATCATCGGGGATGCCAATTCCAAAGTCTTTAACAGCTAATTTAAATTTCTGATCGTCTACATCACAGGTAACTACCACTTTATCGCTTTTAGGAGAATATTTGATAGCATTGGTTAAAAAGTTGGTCACTACCTGCTCAAGCCTTACTCTATCAGCATGAACTTTCATTTCGCAGCTTGCATTGTACTCAATGTGGTATGCAGGGTTTTGAGCCTGTACCTCATCAAGGCACTCCTTAACCATAACAGCGGCATCAAAATCTGAGTAGTTAAGCACCATTTTACCTTCCTGTATCTTAGTTACATCAAGCAGATCATCTACAAGTGTTGTAAGTTTGGCTGTTTGCTTGTTAGCCTTCTCGATAAATGAGGTAAGAGCCGGATCATGGCCATTCAAAGTATTGGCCATGCGTTGCAATATCTGCAACGAACCTTTGATACTGGTTATAGGCGTTTTAAGCTCATGGCTGGCTATGCTCATAAACTCATCTTTTTTTTGCATCAGCTCTTCGGCAGCTTTACGCCCCATTATCAGGTCGGTAACATCAAAGCCAAAAAAGGCAATACCGTCAACATTATTATCTTCGGCATAAACAGGGGTATAAATAAAATCAAACCAGCAATCTTTTCTTTCACCTGTCCTGTGGTCATAACGATTAACATGAAAGGCATTTTTTACAATGGTTTTACCCGTTTTAAGCACCTGCCGCTCAACCTTTGCAAGCTCAGAATCAATCATCTCCGGGTGTACATCTGCGCTCTTGCGGCCCAGGTAACTACGCTGGCCGTCAAATTTCTCAAAGGCTTTGTTTACAAATTCATATATCAGCTCTGGGCCACGCTTTATAGTAATCAATGCCGGCGCATTGGTAAATATGCTGTAAAACTCGTCCTGCTGTTTCTTAACCAAATGCAGCAATTCCGCGCGGCGGCTTTCTGCCTGCTTTTGTTTAGATATATCAATAATATAACTTACCGAATTAATATCACTATCATTTTGCTGCAATAAGGCCGACCCCATTAGTACCGGCAGCCTGTCGCCGTTCCGTTTTTTATATTGCTTTTCAAACGGTGGAACTATACCATTTTCCTTTAGCTGTGCAACTGCCTGGTCGGTTGCTTCCCTATAATCATCAGGCGTTATTTCTATCCAGTTAAGCGGGTTGTGCTCAATTTCGCTACGGCTATAACCAAGCATGTTCAAAAACGCATCGTTTGCTTCTATGATACGCCCGTCCATATTTGAAAACACCATGCCTATCATATTACTTTCAAATACCTTGCGGAATTTGCTCTCGCTTTCTACCAGGCGCTTCTCTGTTTCGCTTAAACGTGTTATATCAATTATTGACCCTACCAGCCTGTAAGGCGTTTTAAATTCATCTTCAAGTATGCTGCACCGGTCAAGTATAGTGGCATATTTACCATCTGCTTTTAATAAGCGGTACTCTGCCGACCATTGCTTTTGATGGGTGTTGATGGCATCGTAAATGCTTTGCTCTACACGTCGCCTGTCATCCGGATGCACTTTTTCAAACCAGAAACTTATATGGGTGCTTTCCTGGCTTAGTTCGTAACCAAACATAGTGGTAAAGTTTTCGCTTCGCCACATAGTGTTATCAACCAGGTTCCAATCCCAAATGGTATCGTTAGTAGCCTTGGCAACAAGCTTAAAACGCTCTTCACTTTCAGCCAGTTCCTTCGTACGCTTTAATACTCTCTCTTCCAGCTCGTTATTAAGGTTACGTAAACCTTCGCGTACGGTGATAAGCTCGTTATAATTTTTCTTGAGTTTCTGCTCAGCCTGTTTACGCTCAGTAATGTTGGTTAAACTTATTACAAAGCCATCATTCATCTTGGCTACCACAACCTGATGCCATTCGTTGGCAGGGGTTTTTAGTTCTGTTTGGATAGGCTTTGATCCTTCTGATATTTTTACATACTGTTCAAAGTTCATTAGGTTAACCAGATCCGGAAAATTTTTGATAGATGGGTGCCCATCCATTTCTTCAGTATTCTTTTTAAACAGAACCATGGCCGCATGGTTATAGGCCATACAGGTAAAATCTTTTATAGCCCGGCCGGCATTACGCACCTCCTTAAAAGCCAATATAGCAGCAGAGCTTGCATTAAATACACCTGCTATCATGTTATTTAGCTCGGTAATAACAGATATATCAACAAAGGTTATAACAACACCATCGCTGGTTTTATCCTTTTTTAGATAAGGCATTATCCGCATCAGGTTGTTTTTGCCGTTGTTCAGCTCAATTTCTTTTTCAATAACCTGTTCGCGGGCAAGTACGGCGTGTATATCATTGATCAGGTTATCGTACCTTATATTGCTCGAGATATGGTTGATAGGCCGGCCTATGTCCGCTTCTATCAAGTTAACCATCTTAATGGCTGCCGGGTTAAACTTGCGTATACGCAGATTAGCATCAATAAATATCTGGCCAATATCTGTACTCCTGAAATAATTATCCAGATCGTCGTTCAGCTCAATCAGCTCTCTTATTTTTAACTGATGTTCCGTATTCAGTGTATGCAGTTCCTCGTTAAGCGATTGCAGCTCCTCGTTACCCGATTGCAACTCCTCATTGGCAGATAGTAACTCCTCGTTACTGGATTGGAGCTCTTCGTTAGTGGTCTCCATCTCTTCAATGGCCATCTGCAGGTTAATGCGGGTTTCACTTAATTCGGCCTCCATTTCCATCATGTATTCAGCCTGGTGTTCACCAGGTACCGGAGGCAACTCAATACCATCTTTAATGACATTCTCGCCCTTTACCTCGGAGAACATCAGTAAAGTGTATCCGTTAGGAGATCGTGTATCGGGTGGTTTAACCGTTATCTGTAATAAAATATCTGTACCGGCACGTTTAAAACGCACACGGTTTAAGCGTACTTTTTTACTTTCTTTCCAGGCTTTTCGGATAGCAGTGTTGAGCACAATGGATACTTCCCGGCTCACCATGTTAAGAATACTCAGGTCAAGTTTTTTATCGGGCAGCGATAAAAACTGATTAAAGTTTCCTATGGTTTCTTTAATAGTATACGTCTTATCAATAAATATCCCTACCGTATCAAACTCCTCGATCATCAGGTCCCGAAACTCTTCTTCGAGGCTTCGTACCGGTTCGTTGTTTTGTAAAAGGGATTTTTTTTCGTTGTATCTTAAGCCCGAGGTTACTGCTGTATAAGTATGATGCAGGCCATAATTAATGGTACCTGTTTTTTGGAATATTTTCCATTTACCGCTTATTTCTGTAAGGCCCTCCTTTATACTTGATGTGTTTTCGCTTGAACCGAGAAAAAGATAACCGTTTTGATTGAGCGAATAATGAAAGGTGGCTATTACTTTTTGCTGCAACAGATTATTCATATAAATAAGCATGTTACGGCACGTAACCAGATCATTTTTTATGAACGGTGGCGATTTGATAACGTTGTGCTTTGCAAATACAATTTGCTTGCGAATAGAGGGTATAACAGAGTAGCTTTTATTTTCTTTGATGAAATATTTTTTTAACAGATCTGCAGGTATCTCTTTGGCAATAGATAGCGGATAGTTATTGCGCGATGCAATATCGATACTTGATTCATCTACATCGGTAGCAAAAATCTTAACCTCCAGTTTTTTTCCTGTTTTCTGCAGATAGTCATTAATGAGTATGGCAACAGAGTAGGCCTCTTCGCCGGTACTGCATGCGCAAACCCAAACCTTTAGCATTTCGCCTTCTGTTTTTCCCTCAACTATTTTAGGTATAACATCCTTAGCCAGTATATCAAAAGCCGGTTTGTCTCTAAAAAACTTGGTCACACCAATCAAAAAGTCCTTGGCAAGAGTTTTTACTTCAGCAGGTTTTTCGTGCAGTACATTTATGTAATCCTCAAGCTTCTTAATACCAAGGGTAACCATGCGGCGGTCTATACGCCTTAAAATAGTAGGGGTTTTATACAGGTTAAAATCCTGGCCGCTGTTATTATGTACCAGCCTGAAAATTTCATTCATCAGGCTGTCGTCCAGATGGCTCTCTTCAAGTAAGGGTTTATGATTTTGATTTACATAATTATATACTTCTTCATGCATTTTAGCTGGTGGGAGTATATAATCTGCATTGCCGGATGTTATTGCGCTGTTAGGCATACCATCAAACTTAGCGGTTGAGGGGTCCTGCACTATCACCATACCGCCGCATTCTTTAATCACCTCTATACCCTTTGTACCATCAGTACCTGTGCCAGATAAGATAATAGCTATTGCTTTTTCCTTTTGATCTTTTGCAAGGGTAAATAAAAAGGTATCTATGGCTGTGTTGGGCGCCTTATCGTTAGCCTTGTCCGCCAGTTTTAATTTATGACCGCGGATGGTCATTAACTTTTTGTTTGGAATAATGTAAACGCAATCGCGTTGTAAAGCCATATCATTTTCAGCCTCATACACTTTCATGTGTGTATGCTTTGATACCAGCTCAACCAGAAGGCTCTTGTAATCTGGCGATAGGTGCTGAATAACAACAAATGTAAAGCCCGAATTTGCCGGCATGTTATCAAAAAACTCATGTATCGCCTCGAGGCCACCGGCAGACGCACCGATTGCGATGATATAGCGATCAGGAATTGATAGTTGTTTAAGCGCTACGCCGTTCTTTTTCACTTAATTAATTTGTCTTCCTTTTGTTGTATACTCGTAAATAAAGCTTCTCATGTTTTCAGCTATCTCCAGTTCATGCCTGTTCCAGGCTACGGCAGTGTTGTGCACGGTTTGTTGCCATAGTTTAAATGAGTTTCGGGGATGATAATTTTTGCGGTCAGGCTCAAAATTAATGGCCTGATTTGGGTCGCCTCCCCATTTAATTGTTTGCACTACCTCTGGCCTGAAACACATAATAAAATCACCTTGTTCGCCATCAACCGGTATTGCCAGTACTCCACTGGCTATACGGGAATAGGGCAGGGCCTCGTCATATTCTGCAGGGAGTTCGTCAGTCACGAAAAGCTTTTCTATGTTTTTGTTTTGTAACCAAAGTACAAAGTTTTCTAAAAAAGCATTATCGGGCACATCTCCAATTACGTGCGGCATGCCATCTTGTATAGCAACTACGCCGCCAGCGTTAAATACTTCCATCAGGTTGCACTCGCTATCGTTTAACAAACCATCTAAAAGATCATTCTTGGCATAAACCTGAGCTATTAAGGCAGTTTGCTGCTTTTGCAAACCGGCCTTTAACTCAAAGTCTTGTTTATACAAAATGGATGTTATTTTGTTTGAGACTACCGATGATAACAGTTCGCAAACGCCGCAAAGCTCAAAACTTAAATACAGCGGCGTTAGATGATGACAGGCAATAAGGCCCCAAAGTTCGCCATTATGGGTTACACGTATAGACATGGATGCGCAAACATTCATGTTTTTAAGGTACTCCAAATGTACAGCCGCCACACCACGCAGGTTACAATCGCTCAGATCAATAAAGGCATTTGTTTTAGGGTTGATAACAGGATATAGCCTAACCGGCTCAAAATCTCTGTCTGGTATTAATCTGTAAGTGTTTTTAAGATAAAGCTGCCGGGCCTGCTTAGGTATATCTGATGCCGGGAAGGTATGGCCTAAATAATTTTCCAGGCCTTGTCCCTGCACCTTATCTTCAGCTATAACGGTACCGTTCCAGTCGCTGTCAAACCGGTACATCATAATGCCATCAAAACCTGTAAGCTTGCGCAGTTCCTGCACTGCAATGCGGCTTACCGTCTCAATATCACCTGCCTGTTCTATTGCAGCAATAGCATATTTTACTTCCTCAAAAACATTGGTAAAGCTGCGCTCTGATGATTGATCCCATTTTTCAAGCTCAAGTATCAGGTACTCATCTTTAAAGTGTACAAGAGATTGCATTTTTGTGCCTTTTACACTTATGGCAAGCGGCACCTTATTGCTTATGTTCTCATTAAACCGCTGTTGCAATTTTTTTAGTGCCTCAACATCCGCATGGTCTGAAAACGGCTTATTTATCAATTCCTGAACAGGCTTTTCAAGCAGATCAGCTACGTTTTCACTTAGCTGTAAAATATCTAACGACTGTTTATCAAGTATAATAAGGTATCCGTAGGATTGTATGACATTTATATGGTTAAGCGGCAGGCTGCCACAAAATTCCGAATCGTAATTCTTTTTTTTACCCATTAGTAATAGTTAATACCAGCAATAATATCTGCTAACAACAAAATATCGGCTTAGTTTATAATGGAATATTAAGCAAAGAACATGTATAATGTAAATAGCAGATGTATTTTGCTAAGGTATAGTTTAATCCAAGACAAAACAATGGTTTATTAAACAACTTTTAGGGGTATTTTAACTGTTAACATAAAAATTACTTACAAGCGAAATATTATTTATCTGATAATTTGCTTTTAACATTTTGCTTAAACTAACATGATAGCTTTGTGTTATAATGTTAAATATAATGGAAATGGGCTATTCATCACTTGATCTGTTTATGCTTTTAATAGCGGCGTTTGTTATATGGGCAGCCTCACGCATCCCCATGAAAAAGAATGATGCACACAAGCGTTTGATGCGAACAAGACTTAAGAGCAAACACTCTCATTCGTTATAATTAATAACGGAGGCGGTTCTTTTGAAAAAAATAAAGGTCGCGTTTTTTGCCGATATACTGACAGAAAACCTTGATGGCGCTGTACGCACAATGTACCAGCTCATCAGCAGGATTGATACTACGGTTTTTGATTACCTGTTCATATACGGTGCAGGGCCTGATACAATCAATACTTTCGATACATTCAGGGTTCCGTTTATTAAGTTGCCTGTAAATAAAGGTTACTCGCTGGCAACACCGGGCGTGGCAAGTTCAAAGCTTAAGGAAAAGCTGCAATACTTTGCCCCCGATATAGTTCATATTGCTACACCTGCTTTTCTTGGTAATTTTGCATTACAATATGCCAACAAAACTGGCTTACCTGTAATAAGCATATATCACACTCATTTTATATCTTATGTAGATTACTACTTAAAATACCTCCCTTTTTTTATTAAGCCTGTTAAACGTGGCATTTCTACAGGCCATAAAAAATTTTATAACCGCTGTACTAAAGTTTATGTACCATCAACCAGTATAAAAGCAGAGTTAGCAGGCATGGGTGTTAGTTCAACTAAAATGCAAATATGGAAAAGAGGGGTAGATACCACTTTATTCAATCCATTAAACCGGGACAAACGGGTGCTTGAACGCCTTACAGGAAACACTCATCCTACAATAATATTTGCAAGCAGGCTTGTTTGGGAAAAAAACCTGGAAACCCTTATTGAAATATATAACCAGGTACAAACACAAAATTTGCCGGTCAATTTTCTGATAACAGGGGATGGCAGCGCACGTAAAGCATGTGAGGCACGTATGAAAAAAGCTGTCTTTACAGGTAGGGTAGATCATCATTACCTCGCTTCTTTATATGCTTCGGCAGATGTTTTCCTGTTCCCTTCTGTTTCAGAAACCTATGGTAATGTAGTGGTAGAGGCTATGGCCTCGGGCTTGCCATGCGTTGTTGCCGATGGCGGAGGCTCTAAAGATTTTATAGATCATGGTGTAAACGGGTTTAAATGCAGCCCTTATAACGCTGCAGATTACATTGAAAAAATAACCGCTATAATCAATAACCGCACATTGGCCCACCAGTTTATTACAGCAGGCCTTAAGTACACGCAACAACTTAGCTGGGATACACTGGCCGACACTTATTTTGAAGATGTAAAAAGCCTTGTGCCGATTAACCTTCAGTTGCAGGCTAAAGCAAAATATACAGCTACATTACCTTTATCTGCGCTTCGGCAAAGCGGTTGATCAGATTAGCTAACAGCATACTTTTAAACGTAGGTTCGATATAAACATTGGTTATCCATATCAATATTTTCAGTTCAACCACATCTAATGCTATGGAATTAATCAGGATTTCGGGAGTAAGGTTTTTCACTGTATGTTCCGATTTAGATAGCTCATCCTGGATGATCTTCATAACATTATTAAGATCTGTGGCAACGTTAACCTTAAATACTATCTCCGACTTAACATAGGCTGCGTTTTGCGTCCAGTTAACAAGCCGGTTAGAGAGCAGGTCGCCATTAGGAATGATCACCTGTGAACCATACTGTGTCAGCATCTTGCTGGACCGGATACCAATATCCTGTATCTTTCCTTTTTTATCGGCAAGTTCAATAAAATCTCCTATATCAAAAGGCTTTTCAAATATCAGAATGATACCCGACACAAAATTGTTGACTATATTTTGCATACCAAGGCCAATGCCCACACTTAATGCGCCTAATACAACGGTGAGTTTATCCATAGGTATACCCGATGCAGTTACTGCCAGTAAAATCCCTACAATAGCTATCACAAGCCTTATTAATGTAAGCTTTGAACTTTTATGTTCAACCTGGTTGCCAAACGTTACAGATTTTTCACCAAACAAAACCTCAACACTTTTTTGAAGGATGTTAGATACATAAACTATAACTGCAAAAAAAAGTACATTGCTAAGCGTGAAACTGATAGTACCAAATGAACGCTTTTTAACAAGCACATCATGGAAAAAGCCAAACACACCACCAGCAATGCTCAGGTTGATAAAAAACACCAACACCCAAAGTATCACCGCGATAACGGATAGCATTTTCTGGAAAGATTTTCTGGTGCGGCTAATATCTAATCTGGAAAATATGCCCCCGTTACATGCACTTACTTTTATTTGTAACTCCAGTGCATCTGTAAATATCTGGATAAATACAGCTAAACCTATCACCTGTGTAAGGCCTATTATAGCCGTTGTGGTATAAATCTTAGCTAAACTGATGCGGCCAAATATATTAAGCAGAATAGCCAGTAAATTGAGTATGATATAAATGATCAATACCGGTTTTACCAGGCCTTTTTTAAAATTGGCTTCCTTAAGTTTTTTATAGAACTGATAACCTATATACAATGAAACCACATTAATGGTAATAAGCAGTAAGCGCATAAAAATGGCATCATGTACCACTGCCGATACCCCCATTATAGCTATAAACAAACCAAATATTAAAAGCCAGTGGCGAAAGTCCTTTGCAGGCAATCGTTTTTTGAAATCGATTGTAAGTAGTGTAAGCAGCGCGAAAGAAATGATCTCTATGTACAACGATGGTGAATCGGGCTCAAAAATTGGTGTAAATATCAATATCACTATAAGCGTTGGAACAATAGGTAATGGAGTGATATATTTAAAATTAAGTTCACCTGCTTTTTCTCTAAATTCCGCTTTTTGTACCTTTCGGTAGTTAAGCAACACCCACAGGAAAAATATGCCACCAAAAAGTAACAGTAACACCCGGTTATCCCAGGTGGATTTAATAAAATAGTTAAGAATTTTATTCTGGCCGGCGTAAGAAGATGTTATCAGTTCTGAAAGTTCCTGTCCTTTCACTTCGGTAGGGGCCGACCATATATAAGGCGACTCTTTTCTTAAGGCACTTTTACCAGATGTTTGCAGCCTGTCGGCTATATTGGCTTGTAATTGCGCTATCTCCAGGTTTACGGCAGAAACATCTGCCAGCAAACGGCTCACGGTATCCAAGTTAGCGGTGGTTAGTTTACCCGCGTTCTGCAAGCGCAGTTTTACATCAACCAACTGCCCTTTGTAAAGCTTTCTGGCGGTAGTGTCATCTGCCTGAACCATCAGCACCGAATCTTTGCTCAGGTCCATGACATCTTTGGCCATCCGCTGCAAACTATTGGTCGATTTGGTTAGCCTATCCTGCAACTCAAGCAACTTATCGCGCGAGTTTTTGAGGATCAAATCATAGTTCATCAGTGTTTTAGGCTCAATAATCCTCTGGGCAACACCCAAATCTGTTTTTATAGGATTAATGTTTTCCTTTATGGAGGCTAATTGTTCTGTGGCATCACGTGTGCCATAACCTTTTTTGTTAGATGCGTTTATTTCGGTAATGGCTGCCTGGGCGCGTTGAAGCCTGAATAACAAGGTATCAGGAATGGTTTGCCCTGAATCTGACTTCAGCTGTATATCTTGTGCGCGAGAACTGGTTATACATAAACTTAAGACTGTAAACGATAGGAATAGGTATGCTAAATAGCCGGTTTTTCTGAACATCATAGTTGTTACATTTAGATTATACCTAATGGTATGCAACTGCGGTTAACAAAGCGATAACAACTTACTGGTACTATTTTGTTTGATTTTTAGCACATTTATCTATGTTGCTGTAATCTAAATATTCCTTATAGTTTACTTTTGAACTACTATTTTACAATACGGGCCGGGTAATTAGGACTGTTATTTTTATAAGTGTTGCTTAATGATAACTTTCGTTATTGGCAACCCCTTTTTTCTTCTGAAAGCTCCAGATCAGGTAAACCAGCGCAGGCAAAATGAAAACACTACCTACAAGCAAAGCGATGCCTAAAGCTTCAATGGCTTTATCAGCCCCGCGGTTGCCTATTAAGGATAAATATTTACCATTTTTGAGAATAATGATATTGGGATAATGCTTATAGGTTGTTGTAAGCAAAATCATGGTGACCTGAAACCCTGCCAATACCCTGATGATATAGCGCTTGCCCTTAGCAATGAACATCCACATCAATACCAAAGAAATGGTAGCCAAAGCCACTGCGGCGATACCTATAATATTACCAAACACCCATTGTATAAGCGGTATTTTTTCTGATATAGAAGCGATAAATACCGCAATTCCGGATAATACGGCAGCAACGTTCATTAACCTTGCTTTGCGGATGAAACTTCGCCTTTCAAGATCCTCTGTTGATTCGCCTATAAGGTAGACGGCCGCCAGATACCCACACAATGATGTAGTGAAAAAACCTATGGCGACCGAGAACCAGTTAAGCCAGCTATAAATATAAGCATCCAAAAAGTTGGTCGCATCAGGATCCACACGCCCGGATACCGTGCTGCCGGCTATAATCCCTAAAAACAAAGGTGTAATAAAGCTTGAGTATACAAATATCTTGTTGTACACCTTTTGCATGTTATCATTTACGGCATCATAATTACGAAAGGTAAGGGCAGTGCCACGGGCGATGATACCCATCAGCATGATGGTGAGCGGTATATGCAGATAGGTGGACATGGTGGCATATATCACCGGAAAGCCTACGAAAAGTATTACAATGGCTATGATCAGCCACATGTGGTTGGCCTCCCATATCGGGCCGATGGCGTTATACATCACCCGCCGCGTACGCGATTTATTGGGCGAGGAAGTAAACAGCTCTATAATACCCGCCCCAAAATCGGCGCCACCCATCACCAGGTACAGCAGCAGCGCTACCCATAAAAAAACTATTACAACATATATCATAGTGACTGATCTTGGTGAAGGGTTTTAGGTTTAACATCGTAAATAAATGGAACCATTTTTATCTGCCGGTATAATAAGAATATTACCACAAGGCTAAGCGTAAAATATACTGCTGTGAACAGGTAGAAGGAATAATGGATACCCGGCATTGGCGTCACGGCGTCGGCAGTGCGCATAACTCCCTGAATGATCCAAGGTTGTCGGCCTACTTCCGTCACCGTCCACCCGGCTTCAACGGCAATGAAACCAATAGGGGTAGCCGCAATAAACAGTTTAAGGAACCAGCCTTTTTCAAACCAGTTTTTCTTTTTCCAGATGGCTATCAGGTATAAAATCCCTAAAGCCATCATCATCATGCCCAGGGCCACCATCACCTGGAAGGCGTAATGCGTTACCGCCACCGGCGGATGATCTTTTTCAGGGATCTGGTCAAGTCCCTTTACCGGGGTTGTAAAATCATCATAAATTAAAAAGCTCAACATTCCCGGCAGCTCAATCGCATGATCAACTTTTTTGTTCTTTTCATCCGGTATACCGCCTATCAGAAGCGGGGTAGCAGGGCGGGTTACAAAATGCGCTTCCATTGCGGCAAGTTTTGCAGGTTGCCTTTTAGCTACCATTTTTGCCGATATATCTCCGCTTAAGGGTTGCAATATGGCAGCAATCACCCCAAATATGGCCGCGATTTTGAAAGAACGTAAGTGAAAGTCGACATTACGTTTACGTAGTACCATTAAGGCATGTATACCTGCAACCGCAAAACCTGTAGCAGCAAAAGCCGCGATAGACATGTGCAGCGCCTGTGAAAACCAGGCAGGGTTAAACATGGCCTTTATAGGGTCAATATTCAGGTATGTGCCGTTTACGTAATTAAAGCCGGTAGGGGTATTCATCCATGCATTCGCAGCTACAACCAATACACCTGACATTAACCCGCTGATGCCAACTACTATACCTGTAAACCAGTGGAACCAGCGGTTAAAACGGTTCCAGCCGTACAGAAAAAACCCAAGGGCTATCGCCTCAATAAAAAAAGCGGTACCTTCTAACGAGAATGGCATCCCGAAAATAGGCCCGGCATGTTTCATGAAATTTGGCCATAGCAGGCCAAGCTCAAAAGATAGTACTGTGCCTGATACAGCCCCCGTAGCAAAAAAAATAGCTACGCCCTTGCTCCAGGCTTTTGTGATGTTCTGATAAACAGGTTTGCCGCTTTTTAACCATATAAAGTGCGATACCGCCATAAAAAAGGGCATTACCATGCCTATGCAAGAAAATATAATATGAAAGCCAAGCGATAGTGCCATTTGCGACCTGGCGGCCATGAAATTATCCATACTGCAAGTTTAATACTACGCAAGCGTATCATAGCATAAATTGCAGGATTTTAATAATTTAGAACGAATAATAATTACACAAATAAATATCTGCTTATTTGTTTTTCGGCGATTTATAAGTATAACAAATGTAGCAGTAACTTACTAAATTTTATTAGCATCAGATTTATCCTGATTCATGGTCTCAACAAGATGATCGATTGAAAAAGGGCCTGAACCTATCAACAGGAACAGTGTAAGTAATGTACAGGCAAATACCGACATCCAAAGATCATTGTTAAACCCCGACCGAAATATATTGATCAGAAAAAGCGCTGATACCACAACCGGCAATTGTAAAATACAAAACAACCTTGTAAATAAGCCCAATATTATACACAGGCCACCCGCCATGTGTACTGCGGCAACATAATACATTACAAATTGCAAAACCGGCTCCGAAAGGTTTACAATATTTTGTTCCTCAATAGTATATTTCAGAAAAGTCATGTTTTGCATAAATGCAAAGCCTTTTAAAAAAAGGAACAGGCCGAGTGCTATACGCAAAACATCAAGCAATGCAGGGTGATGCCTGTCGCCCCACTGCTCAATTTTATGAATAACGTTCATGGCTTTTAGGTTTATTATGTATAATACTACACAAAATAATAACGCAGTTGTTTTGGTGATATTGCTTTTTAGGGTTGATTACCATTAAGTTAACGAAAGCATTAGCCACAAAAAAAACCGCCCTCCAACGAATCGGAGAAGCGGCTTTTCTTCAAATCACTCATCAACAGAAGATCATTTCCAGCCGCCGCCCAAAGAGCGGTAAAGTTCGGCCACGGCGCTGAGTTGCGCACGTTTGATGGATGCAAGTTCGAGTTCGCTTTGTAATACATTGCTTTGCGCGGTAATCACCTCCAGGTAATTAGCCATGCCATTTTTAAATAACAAGTTAGCGTTGCCGGTTGCCTGCTGCAGGGTATTTACGCGGTTTGCAGCAATAACGTGCTGGGCCTTCAGCTTCTCTATCCTTACCAAGGCATCAGACACTTCCCCAACAGCATTTAAAACAGACTGGCGAAATTGTAATACGTTTTTTTCGCGCTCTATCTTCGCAACCTCATATTGTGTTTTCAACCGTTTGCGGTTGAAGATAGGCTGTGTGATACCACCGGCAACAGTGCCAAACAACGATGCAGGGATATTAAACCAGTTGCTGGCTTTAAAAGAGTTTACCCCGCCTGTAGCCGTAATATTCAGCGAAGGATACATATTTGCTTTAGCGATACCTACCTGGGCGTTTGCTACGTTTAACTGCAGTTCGGCGCTTTTAACATCCGGCCGGCGACTAACAATAGCTGATGGCAAACCAGCAGGAATGTTATCTGTTACTGGCAGCTCTGCCAGCTTAGTACTGCGGTCAATTTTACTTGGTAAGGTACCCGCTAAAACACGCAAAGCATTTTCCTGTATAGTAATGTTCTGCTCAAATTCGGGCACCAGGCGTGCAGCAGCCAGTTGTTGCGCTTCGGCTTGTTGTACAGCTAACGAACTTACCTGGCCGGAATTGAATTGCAGGCGGATGATGCGCAGGGTGCTGTCGTTAAGCCTTACATTCCGCTGAGCTATATCCAACTGTTCATCCAGCATCAGCAGGTTATAATAACCTTGTGATACAGAAGATACGATATTGGTCTGGATGGCTTTTCTTGCTTCTGCTGTTTGCAGATACTGCGCCAATGCAGCCCTGCTTTGGTTGCGTATTTTACCCCAGATATCAGCCTCCCATGATAGCGCCAGGTTAGCGTTATAATCTTCAATATGCTTTGTCCCCACACCGAATTGGCTTAAGCTTAAACCATTAAGGCTATTGTCTGATGGGCGGCTGGTACTTGCAGTTACATTTAAGTTCACCTGTGGTGTATAATTAAACTTAACCTGTTTAAATAACAGCTCTGATTGCTCTATATTCTTCAATGCTATCTGCATATCATAGTTGTTGGCAATGGCGCTGTCAATCAGCTTTTGCAAAGTTGCATCAGTAAAAAAGTTTTTCCATTGTATATCAGCAATACTGCTGGTATCGCTGTTTTCGGCTGCATTTCTGAATGCTACAGGCAATGCAGGTTTGGGTGTTTCGACGTTTTTAGAAACGTTGCAGGCGCTTATAATCAATAATAAGGCTAACCCGCTTAATATTTTTTTCATTGTTGTTGTGTTGATGATAGACTCACCTGGTCATCGCTCCGTTCGACCACCCTCTCTCCGCAAGCGGAAAGAGGGCTGTCTTTTTTTTACCCTCTTTGCGTAGCAGAGAGGGTCGACCAGCGAAGCGTAGTCGAGGTGAGTTAATTATGATAATTCCGGTTCCAATTGTTTTACGTGGTGCTCACCATGTTCGCCATCCAGATGTTTTTCTATAGGTGTGCCGCTAACCTTTTCCTGCAGGTATTGGAATATTACGAACAGGACAGGAATAATGAATAAACCTAAGATAACGCCGGACACCATACCGCCTGCTGCACCAATACTGATGGAGTGGTTACCCTGGGCAGATGGGCCGGTAGCTATACTCATCGGGAACAAGCCGAATACGAATGCCAGCGAGGTCATCACTATAGGGCGTATCCTTAGCCTGGCAGCCTCGATAGCCGCGTCGACCAGACTGAGTCCTGCTCTTCTTTTTTGTACCGCGAACTCCACAATCAAAATGGCATTTTTGGCAAGCAAACCAATAAGCATGATAAGCGCTACCTGTACATAAATGTTATTTTCAATACCGGTTAAACCTAATACAGCAAATACACCGAATATACCAGTAGGGATTGAAAGGATAACCGCCAGTGGCAGGATATAGCTTTCATATTGTGCTGATAGCAGGAAGTACACGAACACCAAACAAAGCATAAATACTACGGCAGATTGACCGCCTGAAGATATCTCCTCGCGGGTTTGGCCCGAGAATTCATAGGCATAACCGGCAGGTAGTTGCTCCTTAGCCGTTTCCTCAATCGCCTTGATAGCATCACCAGAGCTGTAGCCCGGTTTAGGTATGGCATTCACCTCTATAGAATTGAATAGGTTGTACCGGGATGCTGTTTCTGAACCATAAACACGGGTCAATTTAACTAAAGTGTTGATAGGTACAGTTTCTCCTGTTTTGTTTTTAACAAACACACGGTCAATGGCTGTAGGATCGGTACGGTCGGCTATATCAGCCTGAACCACCACGCGGTAGTATTTACCAAAGCGGTTAAAGTCTGAAGCCTGCGCGGTACCAAAGTAAGCCTGCATGGTTGATAGGATGTCTTTAACATTTACACCCAATTGATTGGCCTTTTCGTCGTTGATCTCTAACTGCAGCTGAGGATAATCAGCTTTGTATGAAGTAAAGGCGTAAGCAACCGCCGGTTTTTGCATCAGCTTAGCTATAAAGTTATTTGCTATTCCGCTAAACTTATCCAATCTGCCGTTGGTTTTATCCTGCAGCATTACATCTAACGCTTCTACGTTACTGAAACCTGGAACAGTAGGGAAACTGAATACAAAGAATGTTCCTCCCGGTACCGAGCCTAATTTTCCCCTTACAATGTTTTGTATTTCATCAATGTTTTTTACCTCACCGCGTTCTTCGGTAGGTTTCAAAAGAAGGAAAATAACACCAGCTGACGGACTGCTTGATTGTGTTAAAAAGTTAAAACCGGATAGGGCGGTAACAAACCTTGCTGAAGGCAGTGTTTTCAGCTGATCTTCTGCCTGTTTGAAAATTTTGTTGGTACCGCTCAAAGATGTTCCGGATGGAGTTGAAACAGCTATCGCCACAAAGCCCTGGTCTTCAGTAGGGATAAAGCCGGTTTTGGTTCTGTTAACCATAAATACCGTAACAACAACAAGCAATGCAAGACCGGCCATACTAACCCATTTGTTACGAATTAGAAGTTTTATACCGTCTACATACTTATTGGTCATGTAATTGAAGCTGCCGTTAAAGCCTGCATAAAATTTATCTGCAAAACCTTTCTTAGGTGCTTCGTGCCCATTTGCGGTATGTTTGTTTTTAAGGAACAAAGCCGCCAGCGCAGGGCTTAATGTTAAGGCGTTTACCGCAGAAATGATAATGGCTATGGCCATAGTCAACGCAAACTGCTTGTAAAATATACCTGTTGAACCCGACATGAAACTTACCGGCAAGAACACGGCAGCCATAACCAGTGTAATGGATATAATAGCGCCGGTAATTTCATGCATGGCATCTGTAGTGGCTTTCTTTGGGGTAAGGCTCGGGTCGTGCTCCATTTTAGCATGCACGGCCTCTACCACCACAATGGCATCATCCACTACTATACCAATTGCGAGTACCAGTGCAAACAACGTAAGCAGGTTAACCGAGAAGCCAAAAAGGTTCATGAAAAAGAAAGTACCGATAATAGCAACAGGTACGGCTATAGCAGGTATCAGGGTCGACCTGAAATCCTGCAGGAATATGAACACTACGATAAATACCAGAACGAATGCCTCTATCAAAGTGTGCTCAACCTGGCTGATAGATTCATCCAAATCTGTTTTTGTACGATAGAACTGATTGTATTTAATGCCGACCGGAAAATCTTTGGATGCTTTTTCCATCAGCTTATCAATAGCTATCTGAATTTCGTTGGCGTTTGATCCTGATAACTGGATAATACCAATGATCACGCCATCATGCCCGTTAAGGTTACTGTAGCTATTGTAAGAGTAAGCACCCAATTCAACCCGGGCCACGTCTTTTAAATGCAGTACAGAACCATCTGCATTGGCACGGATGGCGATGTTCTCATATTCCTCGGGCTTGGTAAGTTTACCTTTATATTTAATTACATATTCAAATGCCTGCTCACTGCGCTCACCAAAGCGGCCCGGGGCAGCTTCCAGGTTTTTATCCTGTATAGCCGCCATTACTTCAGCAGGGGTAATTTTGTAGGCTGCCATCTGTGCCGGATTAAGCCAAACACGCATTGAATAATCCTTAACACCACCAAATACCTGTGCAGAACCTACACCCGGGATACGCTTAATTTCAGGTATGATATTGATCTGCGCATAGTTTGCAACAAATGTGGCATCGTATTTTTTAGGATCTTCGGTGTAAATAGCCATCGCACCAATAAAGCTGTTCTGCTGCTTGGTGGTGGTAATACCATATTGCACAACCTCGGCAGGTAACTGGCTGGTAGCCTGAGATACCCGGTTTTGTACGTTTACCGCTGCCTGATCGGGGTCGGTGCCTTGTTTAAAGTATACGGTAATACCCAATGTACCGTCGTTACTGGCGGTAGAGGTCATGTAGGTCATGTTCTCTACACCGTTAATTGCTTCTTCCAAAGAAGGGGTTACCGAACGTAAAATTGTTTCGGCGTTTGCGCCCGGGTAAACAGCAGATACCAATACAGCCGGAGGGGCAATGTTTGGAAAACGCTCTAAGGGCAGTTTTGTTAAACCGAGTATACCAACTATCACCAATAGGATGGAGATAACGGTTGATAATACCGGCCTTTCTATGAATTTCTTAAACATTTTGATAAGTTTTGCAGGATTGTTACAGCAAAGCGGTGGCTGAAAGCTGGGTTTTTACCCGCTTTAAATCGTTATTGCTGTTCCTATCCTTAGTTCTTGTTTATGAGTTTTCGTTTATTTAGTTAGCAGCTACCTTGTCTGGCTGAGGTTGTGGTTTTATCACCATACCTTCCTGCAAGCGGTCTACACCGCTTGTAACTATCTGGTCGCCGGCCTTTACGCCATCTTTAACCAGGTAATTGTTGCCACTGGTGCCAATAATAGTGATAGGCTGCTTTTTAACCTTGTTGCTATCGGCAACGGCAAACACAAACACCTTGTCCTGCATTTCAACAGTAGCTTCCTGCGGAATAATCAATGCGTTTTCGTGCTGCAGGCTCAAACGAACCTTACCTGTATTGCCCGAACGTAATAACCCCTGCGGATTAGAGAAACTTGCCCTTACGCTGATAGCACCGGTAGTTTTATCAAACTGTCCGTCTATCATATCGATATGGCCTGGCTTGGTATATTCGCTGTTATCTGCTAATATCAATGCAACAGGTGGCAGGTGTTTTAACTTATCCTGCAGGGTTGATCCTTCATACTGTTGTTTAAAGGCAACAAAGTCTTTCTCGCCCAATGAAAAATACACGTGTACATTATGTACATCTGATAGTTGGGTAAGTGACTCCACATCCTGCGGCGATACTAAACTACCTTGTTTTTTCAGCAAGCGGCCTATGTAACCGCTTACGGGCGCTTTAATAAGAGTGTATCCAAGGTTGATCTGAGCAGTAGAAACGTTTGCTTTAGCCGATTCGATATTGGCTTTTGCTACCTGTTGTGTTGCCTTGGCAGATTTAAGTTGAAATTCCGATACCACTTTGTTCTGCACAAGCGGGGTAAGTTTATCTATCTCTAACTGAGCGTTTGCGTAAGCCGCTTCTGCAGCGTGCAGGCTTGCCAGCGCATTGTTTAATGCTGCGCGATAAGGTTGATCGTTGATTTTAAAGATCGGCTGACCGGCAGATACGAATGCACCTTCGTCAACAAATACTTTATCTAAAGTACCGCTAACCTGTGGGCGCACTTCAACATTTACTGTACCTTCTATCGAGGCTGGATATTCCTGGTAAGTAGTTCTGTTGCCGGCAACTACATTGGTTACAGGTAAAACAGGTGGGGGTGGGGCCTGAGGCGTCTCCGGCTTAGTGGAGCAGCTGAATAATGATATTGCTATAATAGCAGCTAAGATAATTTTCATGATGATGAGTTTTGATGATGAGTTAACTGATGTGAGTTCAGCCCGAAGGCTGTTTATATATATTGTGTCGGTTGTTTTTGTATGAGAGTTCATGATTAGTACAGTTAAGTCTTGTAAGTAGGTGTTCGTTTATTGTAAAATATCACCCGCCCTAATGATAGCGGATCAGGAATGTTATTAACATTGATAAATTATTTAACATTGTTAAGTAGATATGAAAAATTAGTTGCATGAGTTTTTAAATTCCTTAGTCTAATCTTATAACATCGTTAAATGCATTAGCGATATTATGCTGCCCTCAATTAAGGGGTTATCGACCTGATTATGCCCGTTATCGCGTCTCTAAGTACTTGTTTATTTATTTCATCAGAGTTGCCACGGTTCACCAGGTTTATAGAAACCAACCCATGTATTACAGACCAGAAAGTGTAGTACTTGGTACAAACAACATCTGAATCTATATCATCGATGTTCATCAGTTTGGCTATCGATGGCGTAACAATACTCCAGGGACACTCAGCTTCAGGTAATTTGTTTACCATTTCGCAGCTACAACTTGTAGTTACACCAAACATCACCTGGTATAATTCTGTGTAATCAAATGCGAAGTTCCAATAAGCAAGCCACATTTCTTCCAATTGCTGGGCTGGTGAATCATGCTTATCTTTTGCATCCTGAAGCTTTTTGGCAAGTTTTAAAAAACCTGTGCGTGTAAGCTCCAATATAATGGCGTCCTTGTTCGCGAAATATTCATATATGATAGGGGCGGTGTACTCAATGGCATCTGCGATTTTACGCATGCTGAGTGCCTGCCACCCTTCCTTTTTGACAATTTCAAGCGCAGCTTTCAGGATATTTATCCTGGTCTCTTCTTTCATCCTCGCAATTCTTTCCTTGCTGGCCATTGCTTTATTTTTACTCCTATTAGATTATTTAACAGTGTTAAACAAATGTACAACGGTAAATTAAAAACCGTTTCATTTAAATGTCATTTGCTTCAAAAAAATTGATTTTTATTCAGCACAATTATGCTCTTCATGAAATTGCACTAATTTTAACATTACTTCAATGGCAATTTCGTAATTTTTTGCTCCCGCCACCTTTTTATATTGCGCTTCCAGATCCATCACCTGGCTTTTCAATCGATGGTAGAAAGCCTCACCTTCCGCGGTAAAGTGAAGCATAACCACCCGGGCGTCCTCCGGGCTTTTTTCACTTTTTACCATGTTTATGGCTTCAAGCTCTTTAACAATCTTGCTGGTTGCCTGTTTGCTTACATTAAGTTTAGCGGCAAGCTCGTTATTAGATATGCCTGTTTTGCCTATAGTCATAAACAAAGGCAAATGGGAGCTGTTAAAACCAGGTTGCTCAATACGGCAAAGTTTCTTTCCCATCCACTCATCTAACAGGCGCTTTAACAGGTAAACCAGTTTCGGAGCAACCTTTTTACTTTCTTCAGTAATCACACATGGTTCTGCCATAACAAATATTATACAGGTGTAAGGTTCAGGTGGTTTACGAATATATTATTAAAAATCAAATTTAACAAAGAACCTGATGCCCCATTCCGGAGCCCCCGGATGATCAAGGTAAGTAAATCTTTTAACCAGATCGACCCTTAAAAGTTTAAATATGTTACCTACACCCACGCTACCTTCAACATATGGTGTGCTGCCCAATGTATAAGTTCCTACGCCACCTGCACCCATATTTGTTGGAAAGCGTAATAACGAAGGGTCATTCGCCGGGTTATTTTCTTCACGCACACCGCCCCAAAGCGCTTTAACGTCTATGATCTCACGCAGCTTTAGCTTCTTTAATAAAGGCACCTTATTAAACAGGTAGCCGTTAAAATTGTGGTCTATAAATATGCTGGCATAATGGTCGCTCACAAATTCCTGGAAGTTCATCAGGTTATATGACTGTAACTGGAATGCATAAGTTTGGTTAGCATGATGAATATCCAGCAGCGGGAAAGGCACCTTGCCAAAAAGGTAACCACCCTCGGTAGTAACGTCGGTGTAACCAAACTGTGACAGATAGAAACGTTTATTGATGTTACCTATCACATTCTGGTAGTTGTACTCGCCTCCCCAGAAACCTTTGATGCCCTGCGTATAGCTTAATGTAAATATCGGGTACTTATCAGGTATGGGTGTACGGTAGAGTTTACCCTGGTAAAACCTTTCATGAGGTGCCCAGCGCACCTGCGCAGATAGCTCAGTAGTTTTTAACAGGTCAACATTATTAATTACACCGTTTGGCAGTAAATTCTGATATACCAGTGCACCAGCCGGAGTTTGGTTCCATTTTTTCAGACCAAGTGAGTAGGAAAAATGGTTGCTAAACTCGTGTACATAGTCTAAACGGAAAATATCGTTGTATAACCATATATCGTTTACACCGCGTTTAAACGATAGCAGAAAGTTACTTTCCTGCACAAACTGCAGCTCTTGTCCCGGTATTTTTGTATCATGCTGAAAGCTTGCGCGGATGTAATTCTGCGGAAATGAATAAATGGACTTGTTATTAAGTGAGTAAGTACTGCTTAAAAAGTACTTGAATTTTTCGTCGCGGGTACCATAGGCGCCATAGGTTTCAAAATAATAACGCTTGCTAAGCTCTGTAGTAGAACGGCCACCAATACGCGCCCTGAAACCTTCAACGGGGTTAAAGCTGTAAAAGGTATTGGCAGGGCCTAATTCAAACTTTCCAAAATTTTTGTAACCGGCCAAAACCAAGGTTGCTATATCCATTGTTTTTTTGAACGATGGAATAGTTTGCAGGCTGTCTATATTTTTATAGATACTTGCCGATGCCGCATCAAGCGTATCGGGCCGGGCCATAGCCCAATAAGCATCGTTTTTATCATCGGCATTTACTGCGATTTCCTGTGAAGGTCCATCGTATGTTTTTTTCGGACGTGGGTTATTTACTACGAAGTCACTTACATTCACCAGGCGCTCGCCGTACATGCCGCCGCCCTTTTCTTTATTGATACCAAACTCTATTTTAAGGTCGCTCTGGCTTAAATGATACCGTCCGTCAGGATTTTTTTCGAACGATAAATTAGCCTGCATCTGCCGAACAAAGTTTAAGTTAATGTTTTTATTAACTGTTAAAAAGGCATTTTGTACGGCATAGTTGCCATCCATAGTAATGTAAATGCGTCCTTCAAACAGCATATTATTGGTATTACGCGGCGTGAAACTCAGCTCAATTAAATTGGGTTGCTGGTCTTTAAGCGTATCGGTAATAAAAAATTTGTAAAAGGTAGGAGAGTTATCAGCAATTGGGCTTAGTAACTGGTTGCTTAATAAAGATACATTGTTATCATAGATATTAATATCCTGGTACATACGTTCGAAATACGATTTTAAACCATTGTTATCAACAAAGTTTTCATCATACTTTACTTGTTTGTTTGCTGTTATTACCTGTTTTTTAGCATAAGGATCTTTACGGAAATAGATATCAGATAGCTTTTCTTCCTGATAAACCGGTAATAAGGTTTTACCGCCTATAGCAGTTGAATCGGCCTGCTCACGAAATAAAAACTGATAATTTTTAAATATCTTTTTATTACGGAATTTATCGCTCAGGTTACTTAAAGATACATTCATGCGCTCATACTGCTTATACTCGGCATAGTTATAATTTTCTACCTGATTTTGCTTTTTATGGGCAATCACCTGGCGTATCAGTTCAACTGCCGGGTTATTTTTATTGCTGTACTTTTTCTTTTTGCCTGATCTTACAATAACTTCATTCAGCGAATGGTTATCTTCCGTAAGGGAAATATTAATGGTTTGTTCCTGGCCGGAAATAATGTTACGGGTAACGGTGCGGTAACCTACAAAAGATACCTGTATTTTCTTAACATCATCCGTTGTGCTGATCGCATAACGGCCTTGCGCGTTAGTACCTGCGCCAATACCTGTACCTGCAAAAGAAACCGTAACGTACGACATTGGCTGCCCGGTTTTAGCATCGGTAACCACACCGCTCACCCTTGTTTGTGCAAATACCACCGTGAACGATGATATCAGCATTAAAAGTGTGAGTATAATTCTATTGAAGTAGGGGATAAAGTGACTTTTCATTTTTGTGTTGAGAGCTTAAATTGAGGTTTGGTTGGGCTGCTTACCATTTGCAGCTTTCTTCATGATTTTTTTTACTGCCTTTACAGATTCGTTTGCATAGCTGCGAACCATAAGGGTTAAAAACTCCATGTTGATATCAGCACCTAAAAAATTTTGCTTTAAACCTTCGCCTAATACACCCATTACATACTCGGTTGGAGTAAGGGTATGTTTATCCTGATCTGACGCGGAAGACACTTGTAAAGTATGAGAAGTATCAGCGCCTTTTTTAAAGGAGTAATTAGTATTTATGTGAGGTAAGGTAAACGTTTTCATTGTGCCTTGTAATAATGGCACAAATGTAAACTTGGTTGACTATATTAGTCAACTAAATTTACCATTATTGGTGTGTTTTAACTTTTGTATGACAAAAGTCAGGCTTTTAAATAATGTCATGACTAAATATGTGTATAAAATACACGAAGTAGGCATCGAATCTGAGATGAAATTATATTTTAAATCCTGAAATTAAGCGACACATAAGGATACCATCCTTCCTCTGAATGGCCTGCGAGTACCTGGAAAATGGTTAAGCCGGCAGGAGAAAAGTACAACCCTCCACCAACACCCTGATGTATCTTATCAGATTTCTCATCATCAGCCCAAACTCTGCCGGCATCATAAAACCCGCTGAGGCCTAACTGGCCAGGCACTATATAACTTGCAATATTGAACAGTTTAACCCGTCCCTGAAAGTTATTATAAACCATATGTTTACCTGCAAAACGATACTGCAGGTAGCCTAACAAATTACCTTGCCCACCTAAAAACATAGACTGATAAAATGCCGGCCTTCCAAAACTAACGCCGCCACCAATACGATCTGATAATACTACTGAACCGTTATGGGTTAACTTTTGATAGAAAGTAAATTCGGGGCGTATCTGCACAAAAGATTTGGAGTAGTTTTTAAGTCCATTATAACCCTGAACATTGATGTTAAAATAATATCCGCTAAGTGGCAACACGCCGCCCTTCCGCTGGTTACTGTTAAAGTTGAGCACTATTCCCAGATGCGCTTTATCTTTATCAACTATGGCACTGTCGTAAGAGCCGATTAATGAAGTATTATTAATAAACCTCTCTGCATTATCTTTAAGGTCAAGATGGTAAAACTGAAAGGATGGCCCTGCACTAAAGCTGCTGTTATTACCCATGTTCCAGCGGAGTGCAGGGTCAACTTCATAAGTGTCAAAACGTGCACGATAATACCTGCGATAGTTGGGCTGATCTTTGTTCAAAGAGGTTCCATTACCCAGCCCAAAAAAGTTTGCCGTGTTATCGGGAGCTTGTATATATGCCTGTAAGAGCAGATCGGCATTGCCAATGGCCTTTATCCACTCGCCATTATATTTAATACGGAATGCCTCTGTAGCGAACGCATGAGTAACCAATAACTGCTGAGAACTGGTATAAGGTACTTTACGGAAACCATCTTTTTTAACGTATTTGAACCCGGCACCTAATAAAAAGCCATCATCTGCATTTATACCTGCAGTAACAAGTGGCATCCATACATTATAAAGATTGGTTTGCAAAAAGCGGGTATTAAGCGTATCAGCCGAAAGATGTTTGCTTATCCTGTTGGTAAGGCCCATAAATTTGGCCGTTGGCGTTGCATACACCCTTAAATTATTACGGGACTGTGCAACGTTAAAGATTTTTTCACCTTCAGCACCTATCAGCCTTAAATCAATAGGCGATGTAGTGTTATTGATGCTGACGTTATCATCTCCCTTAGAAGTGTATAAACGGATCTCCTTGGTATATTCAGGATCGTATACAACAGACATGATGGTATCTTTAACTTCACCTTCCTTACTGATCTTGTTTACCTGTATGTTAAGCCTACCATCCGGCAAACCGGTTATGTCCACCTTCTCATTTTTATCACTCAATCTAAGGTCAACAATACGGTTTATAAATTTATAATACCGGTCCATCGCATCAGGAAGGGCGGCCCTGCGCAATTTTAGTTTGGCCAGTAATACATCATGCCCCATTTTATAAGTATCGCCCGGAAGGCGTCTAAGTGCCTGTTCAAACACAGCGTCTGTTTCAACAGCAACAAAGTCTTTCACTACCTTCATCCAGTGCTCATGGGTCATCTGGAAATCTGGGTATGGATTCATAAAACGGGTTTTGGCAATATTGTATTTTACTTTAGGTATATCATAGGTAAAATCGCCCAATAACGGGTTGATGTAGGGCAGTGCAGCAATATCCGGAAATAACCCTTCTTCCAGATGAAATACCTGGTCACGGTCGCGGGGCACACCAATGTACATTTTACCTTTTCCCTTTTGCAGGTCGGCCCAGCGCCATTGGTCCTCATGGCGGTCCCAATCACCAATCAGCAGGTCAAGCATGCGGGCGCGCAGAAACTCATCTCCATCAAAACGATTATCGTTGTCTTCAACCAGTTTGCCCAGCATTTTGATGCTGTTGTCAGAATCGCCTACAGGTTCACGTTCTTCAAGCAGGCAAACCATATTGGTAAAAACTTTATTGTATTCACCCAATGCAGGGTCGGCAGCTATAACGCCAATTACCGGATGCGAGTGCGGAATATCAGCGGCTTTCGCAAGTGGCGGAACTACTAACGCCGAAAATGGGTGCTGGCCGCTCAAGGCATCGTCCAGCCAATCTATTACAAAGGTTTGGCGCAGATTTTCGGGCACTAATTTATCGGGTGTTTTCTCAACGCTTCTTATCACCCATTCTTTTCCGCTTTTATCCTTTAAACGTAACGACTTAGACTGCATGCCGCCGCCCTCTTTTTCGGGTATTAAACCACCCATCACTTCAGATATTCTTATCACGGGCAGCTTAACAGGTGTAGCCCATTCCTTACGATAATTATTACCAAAAAACCAGCGATGCACTTTGCCCACACTATCATAACGTGGGTGCACCTTTACAACTACGCTATCACGAAATTTATAATTCGGTTCGGTATTTTGTTGCGCATATAAAGATGCCGACAATGCGGTAAGCAGCAAAGTAGTTTTAAGCGTTTTTATTAGCATAATGATAAGCGTTAAAGGCGTTCATACGTATATGAGCATGCAATATTAATATAATTAAGATATCCCACATCCGGATATTGTAAAGAAATATACTGATTTAAACGTATAGCAACACATACCCGATCTATTTTTTACTTTTGAACTATGATACAAGTAGGACTGGAGGGTGTGGAGTTTTATGCTTATCATGGGTTTTACCCTGAAGAGCAAAAAACAGGTACCCGTTTTTTAGTTGATGTTAGCGTAGGCTTTAACAATAATGCACCCTTTAGCGACGACAGCCTTGCTAATACTGTTAATTACGAGGTGCTATATGAGATTGTTACCGAAGAGATGCAGCACACCCGCAAAGTACTGGAAACCGTTGCGGAAGCAATAATGAAACGAATACAGGCTAATTTTAACTTCATTGATACCATTGAAGTAACTATCAGAAAACAAAATCCACCTTTTAACGGCCCAGTTAAACAATCGGTTGTTAAACTATCCTATAACAAGCAATAACATATGCCATACAATCATATCAATCAGGATCTGTTAAATACGATAACTGATATAGTAGGTGCTGATTCAGTTATAACCGGGCAAACTGAGATTGAAAACTACAGCCATGATGAAACAGAAGACCTTATTTACTATCCCGAAGTTGTAGTTAAGCCTCAAAATACGGACCAGATAGCCGCATTGTTGAAGCTCTGCAATGCAAACCAGATACCTGTTACACCCCGTGGCGCTGGTACAGGCCTTGCAGGCGGCGCATTGCCGGTAAATGGCGGCTTGCTCATTTCAATGGAGCGTTTTAACCGGATAATTGCTATTGATGAGCAAAATTTGCAAGCTACCGTTGAGCCGGGCGTAATCACCGAAGTATTCATGAACGCGGTGGCTGAAAAGAATTTGCTTTACCCTGTTGACCCTGCAAGTAAAGGCAGTTGTTATATAGGTGGCAATGTCGCCAATTGTTCGGGCGGGCCCAGGGTGGTTAAATATGGCACTATAAGGGAATATATTTTAAACCTGGAAGTGGTACTGCCAACCGGCGAAGTGATCTGGACGGGTGCCAATACACTTAAATATGCATCGGGCTATAATTTAACGCAACTGCTTATCGGGTCTGAAGGCACCCTGGGCATTGTTACTAAAATAGTAACCAAGCTTATCCCAAGGCCTACTCAGGATGTTCTGATGCTGGCATCATTTGCAAGCAACGAGGATGCATGTGCAGCGGTATCGGCCATATTCAGGGCTGGGGTGGTGCCATCGGCATTGGAATTTATGGAGCGCAAGGGGATTGAGTGGGTGATAGAGCATGATGGGATAGCCTTTGACCTTAAAGATGACATAGGCGCCTTTTTACTGATAGAAGTGGACGGAAGCAACCAGGATGTGATATTTGGCGATTGCGAAGTGATAAATGGCGTGCTTGAACAGTACAATTGCAAAGATGTTTTATTTGCAGATTCGTCTGCACAGAAAGAGGAGTTGTGGCGCATCAGGCGTACAATGGCTGTATCGGTTAAATCAAACTCGGTATATAAAGAAGAGGATACCGTAGTGCCTCGTGCAGCACTGCCTGAACTTATAAACGGCATCAAACAAATAGGAGGGAAGTATGGCTTTTCATCTGTTTGTTATGGCCATGCCGGCGATGGTAATTTACATGTTAACATCATTAAAGCTGGCATGAGTGATGAGGACTGGAACAATAAGCTCAAAGATGGTATTACCGAGATATTTGAGCTAACCATATCACTCGGCGGTACACTTTCAGGCGAGCATGGTATCGGCCTTGTACAGAAAAACTATATGCCGTTAAAGTATAGCGATGTGCATTTTGCAATATGGAAAGGCATTAAACAAACCTTCGATCCGAACAATATCTTAAACCCCGGAAAAATATTTAATTGATATTGTAACTAAATTTTTCGTTGCGCTTTTTCCCAAATTGAACTTTGCTTTTTAGTGAAGTAGCGTATTATACCTGCAAGTACAGCATAATTCATGATGCAGAAATAATAGGGAATAAATAAGGCTTTTATGCGGATCTGCCGCTTTTCCATCATATACCCCAATAAGGCGAGACAATAAAATACCACCTGGCCTGCAAACAGCAACTGGTAAAACCAGGTTGTTCCGTTAATAACCATAACCAGGTTTAACAGGAATGCCAGCAATAAGAAAAATGGCGTTACCGTCCACCGCAAAACGCGGTGACTAACATATTGAAAAGACAGGAGAGGGTATTTGGTTGAAAACAATAAGCTTTTAAGACGCAAAACAGACTGCATGCCTCCGGCAGCAATGCGTATTTTACGTTTTAGCTCTTCAGAAACGTTTTCTGATGCGGTTTCTAAGGCGTAAGCATTCGGCTCATAAACAATACGGTACCCCTGCTCTGTTATCAGCATTGATATCATAAAATCATCCAGCACGGTATCAGAAGGAACATTTTGATACAAATTTCGCCTCACACTAAATAACTCACCCGCGGCACCAACAACAGAATACAATTCAGAATCCCATTTTTTCAGGGTCGATTCATATTTCCAGTAAAAACCTTCGCCCGCCGCACTGGCATCGGCACTTTTGTCAATATGTACGCGCTTTTCACCGGCAACAGATCCAACTGTCTTATCCGCATAGTGACGGCATATCCTGGTTATGGCTTCTGCATTTAAAAATGTATTAGCATCGGTAAATACCACCACTTCTGTATCTACATATTCCATGGCGCGGTGTACTGCGGCAATTTTACCTGCTCTCTCTGGCTTGTGCAGCAATTGTATCTGCGGGTAGCCCGATATGATCTCTGGCGTTCGGTCTGATGAGCCATCGGTAACAAAAACAAATTTCAGTTTACCGGCAGGGTATTGTAACTGCAAACTGTTTTTTATTTTCTGTTCCATATAAAACTCTTCGTTATAAGCAGCTACAACAAGTGTACAGGATGGTAATTCAGCATCAACAACCAAAGGCAATACAGCTTTACCCTTTACCAACCGTTTAATTTTGATGATGAAATATAACAGTATACCGTACCCTACAAATGTGTAGAAAACGATAAATAAGCTTAGCCAGAGCAATACTGTCATGAAACTTTATTTATGGTATAACCTAAATCGGTGCTATGTTTATCGTGAGTGATATTCCACCAAATAGCACGAAACAGAATGCTTATAAAATCGTATTTTTTTTCTTTGATATAACCGATGATGTTTCTTGGAACCACCAGTAGTGTAAAGTAACAGTAAAACACAAAAGCTTTTAGCGCCGGGGCATTATGCCGTATAAAAAGTATACGGTTACGGTTCATGAAGTATTCTTTAAAAGCGCTTTTTTTTCCTACGGTCATAGACTCTTTGTGATAAATAACGGCGTCGCCACGTACCCATGCCTGGTAGCCAGACCGGTTGATGCGTTCGCCCCAGTCTACCTCTTCATAGTATATAAAAAAATTATCGGCCATTAATCCGGCTTTTTGGCAGGTTTCACGTTTAACCATCATGGCACCGCCATGGCAGTATCCGGTTTGGCCAAGCAGATTATCATACTGCCCTAAGTCTTTTTCATTTTTTCCGACGGCTTTGTTACGGCAGGTATAATAATCAACCTGGGTAAAACCTACATATTGTATAATACTTCTATCGAAATCATAAACCAGCTTTGGAGATATGATACCTACCTGTGGGTGGGTATCTAATATATCAACCAGTTTTTTTACAAGGCCGGGGGTAAACTCGGTATCGTTGTTTACCAGGAAATAGTAATCGCCGGTAGCTTGTGCAATTCCAATATTATTACCTCCGGAAAAACCAAGGTTGGCTTCCGAGCGTATAAACTTTATATCGGGATATTTTGTTGTCCATTGCGGAACAGGATTTACCGTGCTGCCATTATCTACCACTATGACCTCTAAATTTTCATACGTATTGGTTTCGGCGATAGATATCAGCAGTTCTTCGGTTATTTTATCCTGATTAAAATTGATGGTAACGACAGATACTCTTTTCATTGAAAAATCAGCAATATTTTAAAGCCTAATAATAACAAAAAACATCGTAAAGTTTTGAAAGAACAACCGATTATTGATAATATCGAATTACTTGAAGGTACAGCTAATAAACTGATAACACTCATAAGGTGTAACCAGTACGACAGCCGCGACCTGCAAATAGTTCAGGAAAAGATAGATAGGGTAATAAATGAAAGTTATGCGCATCAGCACAAAAGGCGGATAAAAAATATTAATACAATACAGAAAATCGTACTATTGATTATAGGAATAGTGATGATCACTTTAGGCATGGCCATGATAATTATGCCTGCGCCGCCTTATTTTGAGATGTTCACCATTATTCATTTTAATGCCGAGGATGGTGTAACACTGATGGACCTGATATCTCTTATAATAGTTTTTGCGGGGGTATATTTGATACTTCGGGCTTTAATATTAAAAAAAGATAGCCGAAGCTTACATTCTTAATCTGATTCAAAGCTTTGATATTTTAATTAAATTCGCTTCCTATTACTGTTCAATTGATGTTGGTTCATTTAGTAAAAAAGAATCAGTCTGTTATAGTTTATGCCTTTTTGCTGGCTGTTTTGCTGTTTTTAATGAAATGGCTGGAGTGGCAATACATTATTGTTAACCATGCATACGAGTTATATACAAGTGCGATAGCAATTTTATTTCTTTTAACAGGGGTTTGGTTAGCACTCCGCATCAATAAGCGCCGGTATAAAACTGTGTATTTAGAAAAAGAGGTTTTAATAAATACTGATACCTTTATTTTTAATGAGGATGAATTAAAAAGATTAAAGCTAAGTAAACGCGAACTTGAAGTATTACAACTCATGGCCCAGGGCCTCAGCAACCAGGATATTGCCGAGAAGCTGTTTGTTTCGCTTAATACCATTAAAACACACTCTTCCAGACTATTTGAAAAACTTGAAGTACAGCGCCGTACTCAGGCTGTCAATAAAGCTAAAAAGCTAAGTCTGATCCCTTAATAAAATTCCTCCTTTAGTATGATTATAGGCAATTTTCTGTAAAATCACCCTAAAGTATGACCCTAAGTAGCGCTTAATATTTCACTTTTGAGCCATTAATAAAACTTAGAACAATGAAAAAACAAGTATTTATTTATGGAGCCATTGCCGGATGCATCGTTACAGCATGGATGCTTTACAACGCAGTGAAATGTTATGGCTCCGGTAGTTATGATGGCAGCATGCTGCTGGGTTATGCTTCCATGATACTGGCCTTTGCCTTTATTTTTGTAGCAGTAAAAAAATATCGTGTTCAGCACAATGATGTTATATCATTCGGCAAAGCGTTTAAAATAGGCATTTTAATAAGCCTTATAGCATCAACCATTTATGTTGCCGCATGGCTGATATATTATTACTTTTTTATACCCGATTTTATGAACCGGTATACCGCCCATCAGATAAGCGAACTGAACCAAAGCCATCTTCCGGCAAAGGAGCTTGCCGAGAAAAAGGAGTTTATAAACAGCATGAAGCAATGGTATAATTCAATTTTCGGAGTGATTCTGCTTACTTATATGGAGATATTACCTGTAGGGATCATTGTGTCATTGATCACCGCCCTGATCTTAAAACGCAAACAGAGTGATGGCAGCAATTTAGTGGTTAACTAAAATATCATAAAATGGCAGGTTACTTATGCATTTATAGTAACTTATAATTAGGTTTGCTATTCTGTAATCTGCCATTATGATATATTGCTTAAAAGTATTTGCTGCAATCAGTTTAATTATATTTTTTAACGGCCAGGCCCAGGCTCAACAAAAAGCCAGCGAGTGGAAAGTCATATCCCCAAGCGGCGCACTGCAAATAAATTTGAAATTGAATAACGGCGCATTAAGTTATTCAGTGACTGATAAGGGTGAGGTAATTGTAAAACCATCAAAACTGGGTATCGAATCAACCACAGAAAAATTTAGCGATCATTTAAGTTTTGCAAATGTTTTGACCCGGCCTGTAAGTGAAATTTATGTGTTGCCTACAGGTAAATACAGTGTATATAAAGCCAAAGCCAACCAGGCAAGTGTGACATTTACTAACAGCTATAGCGCTAAAATGACTGTTGATTTGCGCGCTTATGATGATGGCATAGCTTTCAGGTACCGTTTTCCGGATTCTGCCAAAACGTATACCCTGGTAAATGAATCAACGGAATTTGCTGTTCCGCAGGCATCAGCATGGATGCAGCAATATGGCAATGATCCTGCCTATGAGAATGTATTTAAAAACGGTATTCCTGCCGGCACCGCCGCTCCTGATAGTACAGGCTGGGCCTTTCCGGCACTGTTTCATACGAAAGACCACTGGCTGTTCCTTTCAGAAAGTAATATATCTCCTGATAATGCAGGCATGCATTTGCAACCTATGTGCAGCAATGGTATATATAAAATAGCTTTCCCGTTAAAAGGCGAGGGCCTGGGGCAGGGTAGTAGCTACCCTGTTGCTAAAGCACCGTTTGCAATGCCATGGCGGGTGTTTATAATTGGTAAAAATCCCTCAGTTGTTGTACAATCGGCTTTAATAAATCACCTGTCTGCACCTAATACTATTGGCAATATCGGCTGGGTTAAACCAGGCCGTTCGTCATGGAGCTGGTGGAGCGACCATGCCAGCAGCCGCAATGTTACTACGCTTAAACGTTTTGTAGATCTGGCCGCAAATATGAAATGGGAATACTCCCTGGTAGATGCTAACTGGAACATGTTAAAAGATGGCGGTAATATCAAAGACCTGATTGATTACGCCAAAAGCAAAGATGTCAAACTCACATTCTGGTATAATTCCGGCGGGCCGCATAATAACGTTGGCGAACAGCCGCGCGACATTATGTTTGATTCGCTTAAGCGCAAGCAGGAATTGAAAAAACTGCACGACTGGGGTGTGAAAGCCATTAAGGTCGACTTTTTTCAAAGCGATAAGCAAAACGTAATGCAACTATATCAGGATATATTAAAAGATGCAGCTAAGGAAAAGATCATGGTGATATTCCACGGGAGCACAATGCCTCGGGGATGGGCGCGTACTTATCCGAATTTGTTGTCGATGGAATCAGTGCGCGGGGCAGAAAACTATGGCTGGTCGCCGGAGTTTGCCGCTGATGCTGCTGTCTTGAATACTATATATGTGTTTACGCGCAATGTAGCCGGATCAATGGACTATACGCCGGTTACATTTTCAGATTACCAATGCTGCCCGCATACAACAACCAACGCTCACGAGTTAGCCTTAAGCGTAGTATTTGAATCGGGTATGATGCATTTTGCCGATAGCGACTCATCCTATTATAAACAAAGCGCAGAAGTAAAGCAGTTTCTAAGCAGTGTACCCAACACCTGGGATGATGTAAAACTACTTCAGGGCGAACCTGGTAAAGAGGCTGTACTTGCCCGCCGTAAAGGAAAGGATTGGTATATTGCAGGCATCAATGGTGAAACTGTGGCTAAAAACTGGCAAGTATTCTTGTCATTTTTAGATGTCAAAAAAAGGTACAAAGCTAAGTTATATGTTGACGGCAAAAGCTCAAGAGAAATTACCTACAAAGAGCTAACAGCAAAAACAGGTGATAAGGTTGGGGTTAATGTATTACCCAAAGGCGGATTTGTTTTAGTATTACAGCCATAAGTTATTTTTTTCTGTAATCGTGCCCCCAGTTCTTTAATGAGTAATCCCAATTAGAGCCTTCCGGACCATCTGGTTTTTGAGCCATGTGGCGTGCAATATATCCATGCACTTTTGCCATGTGCTTATAATCGGCATCGGTTAAGTCTGCTTTCTTTTTTTGCAGAATATCAATAATATGCTTTCCTGATTTATGGCCAATTGATTCCCCATCGCCGCTGTCCCAGCCAACTTTTTTTGATTCTTCCGTAGCTAACCATTTTTTTAATGCAGAGGCCGACATATTTACTGCTACTTTAAATTCTTTATAGATCTGTGCATGCTCTTTCTGCTGATCTTTAGTTTTAAATTCTTCCATGTAAAATAATTTGTATCAATCTATCAACTCACATACCTGAATTTTAAAATACTCCATTTAGCGCTAAGAAAACTATATACATCTATTTAAAATGCTAATATTTTTAGTATTTTTGACTTATGGACGCGGATAGGATTAACGAAAAATTAAGCATTTTAGCAGATGCTGCAAAGTATGACGTTTCTTGTGCAAGCAGCGGCAGTAAGCGAAAAAACGAAAATAAAGGGCTTGGTAATGCAAGCAATGGTATTTGTCATTCTTATACAGAAGATGGGCGATGTGTATCCTTACTAAAAATCCTCCTCACCAATCATTGTATATTTGATTGTGCTTATTGTGTATCCCGTAAAAGTAACGATATACAACGGGCTGCTTTTACCGTCCAGGAAGTGGTAGACCTCACTATCAATTTTTACCGCCGTAATTATATTGAAGGCTTGTTTCTGAGTTCGGGTATTTTTAAAGATGCTGATTTTACAATGGAGCGGTTAGTGCGGGTGGCGAAAAAACTACGTACCGAATATAACTTTCATGGTTATATTCATTTGAAATCCATTCCCGGGGCCAGCGACGAGTTGATGAATGAAGCGGGGCTTTATGCCGACCGCCTAAGCGTTAATTTGGAGATGCCTACCGAAGCCGGCCTTAAACTGCTTGCTCCGGATAAAAATCAGCAGGACATGATCAAGCCGATGGGTTATTTGAAAAATGCAATCATCCAGCGGACCGAAGAAAAAAAGCTTTTTAAAAAAGCGCCAATATTTGCCCCGGCAGGGCAAAGCACACAAGTTATCATAGGCGCAACGCCAGAGAATGATAGCCAGATATTACAATCGGCCAATTACTTTTATAAAAAATTTAATCTTAAGCGTGTTTACTATTCAGGATATGTACCTGTTCTGGCAGATAAACGATTACCAGCGCTAAATACTGATGTACCTATGGTACGCGAGAACCGCCTTTATCAGGCTGACTGGCTGATGCGCTTTTATGGTTTCAATGTAAACGAAATAGTTGATAACGTTTACCCGCACCTGGATCTGGACATCGACCCTAAACTAGCCTGGGCTATCAGAAATATGCATGAGTTTCCATTAGATATCAATAAAGCAGATTTAAAAATGATTTTACGGGTACCGGGGATAGGAATGCAATCGGCACAAAAAATAGTGAGCGCACGCAAATACGGCAAATTAGGCTGGGAGCAACTTAAAAAAATAGGAGTAAGCTTGAACCGGGCTAAATACTTTATTACCTGCAATAGTAAAATGTTTGAGCGGCGCGACCTGACAGGTAATAACATCAAGCAGTTCATACTCGCATCGTCACAAAGCAAATATTTGAAGGCCGTGCAAACACAGCTTCATCTTTTTTGAATGATGACAACGCTTATCTATGACGGTACTTTTGAAGGCTTGCTTACTGCGGTATTTGAAATCTATGAACATAAATTGGGCCTTGTTAAACTTCACCAGAGCAAAGAGCTTGAGGGCGCTTTATTTGGCAATACAATTTACGTTGTAACCGACGAAGCCAGAGCTAACCGCGTACTCAAAGGATTAAAATTACGCGTATCTTCAATTGGCGTTCAGCGTTTATATGCTGCCCACCTGGCTGAAATAGCAGGAGAGGATAATACTTTGCTTGGTTTTATCCGCTATGCTTTTGATTCTCAGCAAAATATTGAAGAAGATTATGGCAATAGATATGTATTGCGTATATCTGAATTGGTACGAATGGTTCGCCGCGAGAAGCACAGGATGGAAGCTTTTATCCGTTTCCAAAAGTTAAAGGACGAGACTTTTTATGCCGGTATTGAGCCAGATTTTAATGTACTACCCTTGTTGATACGCCATTTTAAAAGCCGTTACGCCGACCAGAAATGGATTATTTATGATATAAGGCGTAAGTACGGTATTTATTATGATTTACATGATACTCAATTTGTAACATTCGATTTCGAAGCGCAGTTAAAAGCTGCCGATGTGGTAACGGCTTATACCAATGATGAAAGAATTTACCAGCAATTATGGCAGAATTACTTTAAAAGCGTAAACATACCATCACGTAAAAATACTAAGCTGCATGTGCGCCATATCCCTAAAAGGTACTGGAAACACTTAACTGAAAAGATCTGAAATTATGCTCAAGTGCATCAAATTGTTAATTAGAAAGATGTTAATAAACAAGGCTAATCCAGCAAACAGCTTAATTTTATAACGTTTACATTGTTAATAAACACTACGGGAGTGTTAAGAACATGTTTATAAGAAATTTTTTAAAACACTTGACACGTATTATAAGATATTCCGATATTGTGAATATCAAGAACGACGTACTTTGACAGCCTTACAGGATAACACAAACTGAATCGGGTAGACCTCCGGGCGAACTAAAGATCAGAGAAGTGCCTGAATTACGATTAAATGGAATAAAATACGACAGTATGTTCTCCAGGAAAGTAATTAATGAGGTATTATCAAAAACTGAAGAATTCTATGGAGTGAAACAGTTAAGATAATGACCTTTGAAGCAACCGGCGTTAGCGTAACAATGAGACATCTGTATTTACTATAGAAGAAGATCAATCAGCGTTGCACGTAATAACGACAGAGTCGACATCCCCTCGGGAGATTGGCAAAAGCAACATCCGCAGACATAAAGCTGCCCACATTCGCGAGAGTAGGGACACAGCGTAGGTTTGTAAGGATTTGAAAGCGCTACCTCCGCAAGGTAACAGACAAAGTCCGCATGTACGTATCAACATTTGATGTATCAGTATTCGCAGTGAAAAAGAGTTATCAATGTCCGCATTTAACAATGGTGAGGTCGGGTCGGTTAAGGATACACAAAACTTGATGCTTTATGTTGGCTAAGGCTACCATAAAGGCAGGAAAAACGGGAGTCATTTCGCAAGAGGGGCTTCCGTTTTCCATTTTATAGCCTTTATATGATCCTTTAATCAACACTTCAAATACAATTTGAGTAAACGTTTTTTACTCAAATTATCTACTTTAGCCTGTATGAAGGAACCCGCAGGAATAACAGACAGTAAAAAGAAAATATTTATACTGGATACTTCAGTGATCCTTTATGACCATAACGCCTTCGAGAACTTCCAGGAACATGATGTAGCCATACCCATACAGGTGCTGGAAGAACTGGATAACATGAAAGCCGGCAATGATACCCGCAACTTTGAGGCCCGCAGCTTTATCAGGCTGATGGACGACATGTCGCGAAGCCGGCTGATCAATCAATGGCTACCCCTTAACGGCAAAAGCAAAGGTTGCTTTAAGGTAATTTTAGATGCAAAAAATGCCAGTGCCGATGCTGAACTGGTATTTGGCTCTGACAAAACCGACCACCGCATTTTAAATGCAGCCCTGGGGGTACAATTTGAGCATCCCGACCGTAAAGTAATTTTAGTTTCAAAAGATATATGCTTGCGCCTTAAGGCTAAAGCGCTTAACTTGTTTTCAGAAGATTATGAAACCGGTAAAGTTAAAAACCTTGATGAGCTTTACAGCGGCAAAACTACACTTGACAAAGTCAGCGGTAAAATACTTGCAAAACTTAATAAAAACAATGTAGTGCCTGCCGCTGATATGCAATTGGCAGCAGATACCGGCAACCAGTTCTTTATATTTAATAGTAAAAATGAAAGCGTTCCAGCATTTTTAAATGTTCAAAGCGGGCAGTTGGAAAAAGTGATCGAACAACCTGCACTCAACATCAGCCCCCGCAACATTGAGCAGTCTTTTGCCATACATGCACTGCTGCATCCGGACATTAAGTTGGTTACCATACAGGGTAACGCAGGTACCGGTAAAACGTTGCTGGCGCTTGCCTGTGCTTTAGAACAACGTAAAAACTATCGGCAAATATTTGTTACCAGGCCAACTATCCCGTTAAGTAACAGGGATATAGGTTTTTTGCCAGGCGATGTATCTTCAAAGATCGACCCGTATATGGCACCTATATGGGATAATTTAAAATTCATCAAAGACCAGTTTGCAGATGATACTAAAATGCAGGCCAAACTTGATGAACTGGTTAGTACCGACAAAATTTCCATCACACCCCTGGCTTTTATAAGAGGGCGTACGCTGAGCAAAATATTCTTTATTGTAGACGAAGCACAAAACCTCACCCCGCATGAGGTAAAAACAATTATCTCAAGGGCGGGCGAAAACAGCAAGTTTGTATTCACAGGGGATATTTACCAGATAGACACCCCATATCTGGATGCTGAAAGTAATGGTTTATCATACCTTATAGATAAAGCCAAAAACCATCCGCTGTATGCGCATATCTCATTACAAAAGGGCGAAAGGAGCGAGTTGGCCAACCTGGCTACAGAACTTTTATAATAGTAATCTAAACAATCCTATTATGAAATTAGAAATGCTTTTGCAGATTATTTATTCCTAATGTTTTTTCATGCGCAGATGATTTCTTATTGTTGAAATATTGCCATGCTTCTTTAATAGATTCTTGCCAGCAGTGAATAAGTGAATAGTTTGTTTTTTTCGACGCAGGTATATACGCATAATATACTATTGTTAAACAACAAAGTATTGCAGGTAAACAAAGTGCAAAGAGTATATATAGCAAAAGTCGTTTCATTTTAACTTTTAATTACCCTATATTTTCAAATATACAACTAATAGTTGTACTTAGCTTGCTTAATGTTTAAAAAAATAATCATTACAACAAATGATAGTATTTATTAAATTAAAAATTAAGAGTTGTATATAAAAACATGTCAATACATTTTTTGTTCACTGCCTTCCTAAAAACTGTTTCAATCAATATCTTTACAAGAACAACAGTATATATGAAGAAACTTTACTTGTTTGTCTTCCTGCTCATTCCAGCGGTTAGCTTCGCACAAAATGCCGACTCGGCCTGGTTTGTAAATAACTACATCAAAAAAGAAGTAATGATCCCCATGCGTGATGGAGCCAAATTGTTTACTTCTGTTTATATGCCCAAAAACGCGTCACAAAAACATCCCATACTTATAACTCGCACGCCTTATTCCTGTTACCCGTATGGGGATGCTTATAAGGCATACTGGCGCAGTTTTATGATGGCTTATTGCAGGGAAGGATATATCATGGTTACACAGGATATTCGTGGCAGGTGGATGAGCGAAGGTAAATTTGAGGTTGTCAGGCCTTTCAATCCCAATAAAAAGTCTAATAAGGATATTGATGAAGCGAGCGATACCTATGATACTATCGACTGGCTGGTAAAAAACATAAAAGGCAATAACGGCAAAGCTGGCGTTACAGGTATATCCTTCCCAGGCTTTTATGCTACTATGGCCGCACTAAGCGGGCATCCGGCGCTGGTAGCCGTCAGTCCGCAGGCACCCGTAACCGACCGCTTTTTTGGCGATGACGATCACCATAATGGCGTTTTGTTTTTAATGGATGCCTTTGATTTTCATGTGGGGTATGGCTTTAGTCAGCCCCGGCCACAACCCACAAAAAAGCCTGCTAAAACTTATCAGTTTACCAATAGGGATAATTATGATTATTACCTGAGGATGGGCGCTCTGCCAAATTTCACCCGGGTAGCCGGCGATAGCCTGGAGTTTTGGAACAACATGATGAACCACCCAAACCTGGATGCCTGGTGGAAAGCACGCGACGCGCGCAGCGGCATAAAAAATGTTAAGCCGGCCATGCTGGTAGTAGGTGGCTTGTTTGATGCAGAAGACAATTACGGGGCGTGGAATACCTACCAGGCGTTGGTTAAACAAAGCCCAAAAACCAGCAGTAAACTGGTGGTAGGGCCATGGTATCACGGCCAGTGGGCCAGCAGCAATGGCACACATTTAGGCAACATCAATTTTGACAGTAACACAGCTACCTGGTACACACAAAATATTGAAATTCCATTTTTTAATTACTATCTATTAGGTAAGGGCTCGATAGACAGTATTAAAAAAGCCACCATCTTTTTCTCCGGCGAAAATAAATGGCGGACGTTTGATGAATGGCCACTTAAAACCGCTGTACAAACACCGGTTTACCTGCGCGAGGGTGGTAAGCTTTCATTTCAGCAGGTGCAAACTTTAAGGCCTGCTTTTGACAGCTACGTAAGCGACCCGGCCAAGCCCGTGCCCTATGCAGAGAATGTGCACTTTAACCGCACCCGCGAATACATGACCGATGATCAGCGCTTTGCCGCCCGCCGCCCGGATGTATTGGTCTACGAGATGGAGGTGCTGGACAAAGACATCACCATTGGCGGCCCGGTAACTGCCGACTTACTGGTTGATATATCTGGTACCGATGCTGATTTTGTAGTAAAGCTGATAGATGTGTTTCCGGAAGATGCGGGCACTAACCCTGATACCAAATACCCGATGGGCGGTTACCAGATGCTGGTACGCGGCGACATAATGCGCGGCAGATATCGCAACAGCTTTGAAAAACCGGAAGCATTTACGCCGGGAAAAACCGAGCATGTTAAATTTACCATGCCTGATGTTGCCCATACTTTTAAGAAAGGGCATAAAGTAATGGTGCAGGTACAAAGCAGTTGGTTCCCGCTGGCCGACCGAAACCCACAGCAGTTTGTAGATATCTACCACGCCAAAGACAGCGACTTTGTAAAGGAAACTATCAACATTTATCAGAATCAATCCAAGGTGGTATTGCCGGTGATAGAATAGGATAAGATGAATGTATGAATATGCCGGCCTCTTGGTTGAAACAAATCTTAAAGAACTTTGTGTAAATTTGAGTAAAACAAAAAGCATGAAAACCGAAAAGCAGGCATTTGATGAAGCTGAGCTTGAGCTGTTAAAGGAAGGTTTGAAGCGTACTTATAAAGAACGCTTTCTGATGGCTACACAGCTTTATAAGATACAGCAAACCATGCAAAAAGCCGTTATAACTCATAAACCGTTTATTGCTAAGTAATGTGGATATTTTTGACGAGGAAATACTAAGCTTTTGGGCAGCTCTTCAGGAAAATCAGGTGCTTTATATTATGGTTGGTGGATATGCGATAAATTTACATGGTTACTCTCGCTTTACCGGTGATATGGATATCTGGCTGGAAAATAGTGTAGATAATAGAAAGCGTCTTCGTTTAGCATTTGTTAAGTATGGTGTAGGCGATTATCCGATGGTTGAAACCATGCAATTTGTTGCCGGCTGGACTGAATTTTATCTTAACAATGGTCTTAGGCTAGATATAATGACAGAAATGAAAGGCTTAGAAGCATATTCATTTGAAGAATGCTTATCGATGGCTTCAGTAGCCGAAATTGATGGTGTGAAGGTACCTTTTTTACATATTAATCAGTTAATTGATAACAAAAAGGTAATCAACCGTCCAAAAGATCGAAGTGATGTTATAGCGTTGGAAAAAATAAAAAAATTAAGAAACGAGGATAACTCGGGTAAATGAAGTAAATTATAACGGTTCGATTCCGGCTCTGAGTATTTACCTTATGGGATTAGGCATAGTTTATATATTAAGTATTTTTATTTTATTTACTTTGATATACAAAGTACTTTTTATAATTTAGTCTAATATGAAGTTATGGCATAGAATTTTAATTACTTGGGGCGCAATTTGTTTAGCAGGAATCGTCTTATTTGTAAGCTATATCGCTTATAGTTTAACTTTTGGAAATAAAACATCCATAGATGAGGCCAGCAAGTCGGACGTTAGGTTTGTTTTAAATTGGTGTGGACTTGGCGATAATAGAATAAATAAAGTTATTAAAAGCTACGCTTCTCCGACTTCACTTACCGGAGATCACCTTGACGCTTACTCGATCAAAATAACTGATGTTACTTTGTCTGAACTGCAGAAAGAAAATATTACCATGGGGCGATGGTACCGCTGTGACAGTTTGCCAAAGACATTAGATGATGCTATTGAATTTATGGCAGGTTTTGAAGCAGAAATCTCTTGGTTCCCAAAAGAACAAGATTTAAGAACAAAGAACTTTTATGTTTATCCATGGAGCATGGGGTATCACGGGGTTCGTCCCTACTCTGCTCAATTAATTTTCCTTAATCCGAAAGATAAAATTGTCTATTATATAGATGGGAAGATTTAAAAAGCGAACAATTATTAAAATACCTCGACAAAGTCCGGCTTTGTACACTCATTTTACCTGCACATTGCCCTTAAAGCTGCAATTCTTGTAGGTCGCTAAGTTTGTAAGCCTTCAATAGTGACTGATTCCGTTAACTCACCCCACAATTGTCACGCAATCTTCCTCAATCAACGGCTCGCCACGATAGCGGCGGATAAGCTGGGCGGTGGCTATAACATCCTTTTGGCAGTAGGTGCAAATACGTTCAAGGGCGTTTTGTACCCAGTAAACATGGGCAACCTGGCTGCCATCTATATCGTCCTTGGAAGTGGGTATATCAAATATGGCGGTGAGCAGGTTAAGGGATGTAAAATTTTTATAATCGCCAAACTTCCAAAGCTCCATGGTATCCAGGTGTGGTATTTCCCAGGGGCGCTTGCCCTGTATCTGTAAATGCGGTGGAAACGGTACACCATGTATCAACATACGACGGCAGATGTATGGAAAATCGAATTCTTTACCGTTATGCGCGCAAAGAATAATGCTTAGCGGTTGCCCGCTAAGCATTTTAGAGAAATCGGTAAGCAGTTGTTTTTCGTCATGCCCGGCGAATGATTTTACCCGCAGACCGGGCCGTTTGCCGCCGCTATTTGAAAATATACCTACCGAAATACAGACTATTTTACCAAACTCTGCCCATATACCGGCACGCTCATAAAAATCCTCGGCGGTTTCTTCGCCGCGCATGTTACGGGTTTTATGCGCCCAAAGTTCCTGCATTATTACAGGCATATCGCTATGTACAGCATATTGCGGTACAGTTTCAATATCCAGCACCATCAGGTTACTCAAATCGTATTGCTCAAGCATAGGGCTAAGTTATTTATTCTTATCCAGCACTTCAAAGTTTATTTGCAGGGTGTTACCGCCGCCATCAACCAAAGTAAGCTTATGCTTACCGGCCGAGGGTTCCAAAGCCATCTGCTGAAAGGCGCTGCTTTCGCCCACAAATTTATTGTCCAGATGCCAGAATATTTTAGCGCCGGGCAAACGGTGGGCGGCATTGCATATCATCCGGCCGCGCTGCCCGTCCGCTTCTATTGGCACATATACTTTAGCGCCGTCTTTCGGGTAAATCAGTTCCATGGGGTTACCTTCATTATCGCTGCACCCAGGGGCAAAAGGCGGAAGCAGCTGGTATTGGTAGTTTTTTGTTTTGTAATAATATTCCATCGACGGAGGCAGCACAAACCAGGGTTTATTAATAATGGCATCCGCAGAAACGCAATTACTACTTACCTGAAAACGCTCATCTGCAGAAAGATGCACCAGCTTATGCCAGGGGCATACCGGCGCCTTTAGGCCACTTTTAGGTACATACTGCTCGTTTACATGGTTGCAATATTGCCCGGCCCGGTAACCGCTTTCTTTGCATACGTTTATCTTCACCATTTCGCCTGTAGGCATTTCAAACCAATTGCGCGATACAGGCAGCAGCCGGAATAACTCAAACAAAACAGGCGCGGCAGTATTGATGCCTGTCAAGCCTGGTCGCCCTTCGCCATCCGTATTACCTACCCACACGCCAACCGCATACTTAGGACTAACGCCAATTGCCCATCCATCCCTAAAGCCAAAACTGGTACCTGTTTTCCACGCTATACGCTGGGTAGAGCTGAACTGCTGCCACAGCATTTCTTCGCCCGGGCGCATTACTTCTTCCATAGCCTGCAGCGTATAATAAATCGAACCCGCATCAAGTAGTCCGTTCTTTTCTAAGTTACCATGTGTGCCCTTTTCTAATTGATATATCGGGTGGTGATAATCGGCTGTACTGTACTTGCCGCCATTTTTGTTGTAATGATTAAGCACACGCCCCATGGTTGAATAAGCGCCGGCAAGCTCCCATAGCGTGTTCTCACCGCCGCCCAATATCAAAGCAAGGCCGTAATGATCAGCCGGTTGATTTAAGGTTGTAATACCTGCTTTTTTAAGCATATCGTAAAAGCGCTCGTATTTGTACTGCTGCAGCATTTTCACAGCCGGAACATTCAACGAACGTGATAAGGCATTTGAGGCCGGTACGGCGCCATCATAACCCAAATCAAAGTTTTCCGGGTGATAACCGGCAATCTGCGTGGGTACATCGGGTATAAGGCTGTTGGGCAAGATCAAGCCATCGTGCAGCATACTTGCATAAAGCAGCGGCTTAAGCGTACTACCCGGACTGCGCGGAGCGCTGATCACATCCACATCGCTTTCCATCTCCGGGTCTTCACGGTGCGAAATATTGCCTACATAAGCTAATGTCGCGCCGGTTTCAACATCTACAATTATGGCGGCTATATTATTAATATCATTGGCTTTTAATACCTGGTGATGTTTTTCCAGGATATCGGTTACCTGTGTTTGCAGGTTTGTTTTTATAGTTGTAGTGATGCGGGTTTCAGACAGCTTTTTGTTCTTATAATCGGCTTTAAAACGTTGCAGCAGGTGAGGGGCCAGTTGGGGCAAGGGCACCGGTTTGTCAGGTACCGGCTCTAAACGGGCAAGGGCAGCGGTTGTACTGTCAATAACCCCTTGCTTATAAAGCTTGTTAAGCAACATATTGCGCTTTTTAAGCAATATCTGCCTGTTTTTACCGGGATGCACCAGCGAGGGTGAATTTGGCAATACCGCCAACGCAGCCATCTCTCCCCAGGAAAGTTTATCAGGACTTCGCCCAAAATATCTCCACGCGGCAGCATCAAGGCCGATAACATTGCTGCCAAAAGGGGCATTGCTTGCATATAGGGCCATTATCTGTTTTTTGCTGTGTGTAAGCTCCAGGCGCATAGCTACAAATATTTCGCCTAACTTATTCCATACAGTACGTTTGTGGCGGGTAGCCAGCCGTATAACCTGCATAGTGAGGGTGCTGCCACCGCTGGTAACGCGGTTTGATCGTATGTTTTGCTTAACTGCCCGGCCAAATGCTAATGGGTCAAATCCCGGATGGTACAAAAACCTTTTATCCTCAAAGGCCATTATGCATTTAGCAAATTTATCGGGTACCTTGGCATTATAGGGAAATCGCCATTGGCCATCCGGAGCTATGGAAGCGCCTAAAAGCTGGCCACAATCATCGTCGATAACATAGGAGGTAGGGCTGTCAAATAACGGATCAGGCAGGCAAAGTGCAAACCATATACTTAAAGCCAGTAAAATGGCAGTAATTATAATTACTTTTGGCTTTTTGATGTATTGCTTTAAACTTTTTGCGCGTAGCTGCATTAATAGGTTGGCGTATTTATCAGCGAATGAAAATAAGTAAATTATCAATAATTATCCCGGCTTATAATGAAGGTGCTACCATTCACTTCATTTTGAATAAGATAAAAGCGGTTGAACTTATTGATGACATCAAAAAAGAAGTAATTATTGTTGACGATTGCTCATCTGACAACACACAACAAGCTATACACAGTTATGCTGCCGGAAACCCTGAATTACCAATTAAGTATTTCAGGCACACAAAAAACAAAGGTAAAGGTGCTGCACTACATACCGGAATAGCCCAGGCAACCGGCGAATACACCATTATACAAGATGCCGACCTCGAATATGATCCTGCCGAGTACAACGACTTGTTAAAACCTATTTGCCAGGGCTTTGCCGATGTGGTTTATGGTTCGCGCTTTATGGGCAGTAATCCGCACCGTATCCTTTTCTTTTGGCATACCATAGGTAACCGCTGGCTCACATTTCTGAGTAACATGGTAAGCAACCTTAACCTTACTGATATGGAAACCTGTTACAAGCTGTTCGATACAAAGCTACTGCAATCGCTTCAATTAAAAGAGCAACGTTTTGGCTTTGAGCCGGAGGTGACCATCAAAATGGCGCGCCTGCCAAGTATACGTATCTATGAAGTGGGTATTTCCTATTATGGCCGTACGTATGAGGATGGCAAGAAAATAGGGTGGAAGGATGGCGTCCGGGCGATATTCTGCATATTAAAATACGGCCTGTTAAATACAAAGTAGGCGATGGGTGTTTTCAGGTTCAAAAAATTTGCAGTAGATCAAACAGGTTGCGCCATGAAAGTAAATACCGATGGCGTTTTGTTGGGTGCTTTGGCTTCGGCCGAAGATCCGCAACAGATTTTAGATATAGGCACCGGCACAGGGGTAATAGCGCTAATGCTGGCACAGCGTTTTCCAAACGCGAAAGTAGATGCGGTAGAAATTGATGCTTCTGCTGCGGAAACTGCCAAAAAGAACTTTGTAACTTCGATATTTAACGACCGTGTTTGCGTTTATGCGAATAGCTTTGAAAGTTTTCTTTACGATCACCCCGGCAGGCACTACGATCTGATCATTTCTAACCCACCGTTCTTTTTAAATTCTTTAGCCTCAGCTTCAGAAAACAAAAGCCTGGCACGGCATACAGATATGGCTTTTTTTGAAAGGCTCATCGAAAGCGTCAGCATTCATCTTAGCGATACAGGTAAATGCCAATTGATATTACCTTTGCCTGTAGCTGAAATGGTTAAAAGCTTATTGAACAATTATGACTTGATGTTGCAAAATGTGATAAGTATAAAATCTTTTGAGAATTCGGTACCGCACCGTGAGATAATTACATTCGGAGGATCGACCGTTAAATTTGAGGATAGTAATGTTGTGATTTACAGGAAGCCCAAAGTTTACTCAGATCAATACGCTACGTTGCTTAAAGAATTTCTGACTATATTCTAACATCAATCGTAATTCTTAAATCAAAAATCATAAATCAAAATGACTCGAATAGGCTTGATTTCAGATACACACAGTTACCTTGACGATGCCGTGTTCAGGCATTTTGACAAGTGCGATGAAATATGGCATGCCGGCGATTTTGGTACTTTGGAACTGGCCGATCAGTTAGCCGCCTTTAAACCATTAAAGGGTGTTTACGGTAATATTGATGGCGCAGATATCAGGCGCGTTTACCCAGAACATTTACGTTTTAAATGCGAAGAGGTGGATGTATGGATGACCCACATCGGCGGTTATCCCGATAGGTATAGTCCGTTTGTTAAGCCCGAGATTTATACTAATCCGCCCAAGCTCTTCATCAGCGGTCACTCACACATCCTGAAAGTAATTTACGATAAAAAGATTGGCTGTTTGCATCTTAATCCCGGAGCCGCCGGTAAGCACGGATGGCACAAAGTGCGTACGCTATTGCGCTTCAGCATTACAGCTGATAAAATTCATGATATGGAAATTATTGAATTGGGATCTAAGCAGGAAATTTTGAGTCCAAAGTCTTAAAATATTTGACTTCAAACTTTTAACTTTTGACTTTAGACTAAAAAATCACATCCCACTCGCTGCTTCTGCCTCAAATACAGTATCTATAAGCAAATCCTTTTGTTTGCCGGCTGCTACTGCAAGCTGGTCGCAGCGCTCGTTCTCGGGATGGCCATTATGACCACGAACCCAAACAAATTTAACGTTGTGCATTTTAGCTATGGCAAGGTAACGAAGCCATAGATCCTTATTCTTTTTACCGGCAAAGCCTTTAGCCAACCAGCCATTAAGCCAGCGTTTTTCAATAGCATCGATAACGTACTTAGAGTCGGAGTAAATAGTGACGTTTTGATTAGGTGTTTTAAGCGCTTCGAGCGCTTTTATGACTGCAAGTAGTTCCATGCGGTTATTGGTAGTTTTGCGAAAGCCTTCAGACAGTTCTTTATAATGCTTACCAGCCCTTAAAATAACACCATAACCGCCGGGACCGGGGTTACCGCTCGATGCACCATCAGTAAAAATTTCTATCATATTAAACGCAACTACGTACGTTGCAAAAGTAACAGAAAACTTGCTATTGTTAGGCGGACTACCCCTTGAACTGCTTTAAACGGCTCATTTATAACGCAAAAAGGTATATTTTTAAAAAACTTTGTAAATAGTAGGCAAATTTCTATTTTTGCCTTCCTCAAACGGTAGGCATAGCTCAGTTGGTTAGAGCACCAGATTGTGGTTCTGGGGGTCGTGGGTTCGAGCCCCATTGCTTACCCATAAGCCTCTCATTCTCATGAGAGGCTTTTTTATTATCTTTATTTATGGCTTTTCTGTCGTCTTTATTTTCTCCGTCATTAACTCCCAACCAATACTGTTTTCCATATTTTTTTGACGAAGAAAAATTTCTAAAACAAATTAGAGAGTTTGGATTGTCATATAAGTTAACTATCAACAAAAAAGATAACATATTTAATCCTATATATTTATATTTATTTGATTATTCCAACATTGGATTTGAAATTGATTATTTCAGTAACATAATGTTTGATTCTCTTGGTAATTTATTGATTTGGAAAACTGAGGAAGATCTGATTCGGTTGACAAAAATTAGGTTGAATAATGGATTAATTGAGAAAGTTGATTTTACTATTAATTTGGCGGATTTTCAATTAGGAAAAAATAAACTTTCTTTTAACTACGGTTTAAGAAACTTTGTGACTTTCGTTAGAAAAAAAGATTTAATATACAATTTAGAGTACTTTGAAACATTTGTTATTTTAATAATAGATCAGATAAATATCAATATAATTCCATTTGATTGGTTTAACACAACTGGCGGAGATTATGGATATGTTTGGCCTGCCGTCGCACAAATTAATCTGAAAAATTTTGAACTGACCGGAAAGGGCATGAGAATGGCCGATTTCAAAGTTCAATTATCTGATTATATTTGAAAAACTACCGACTTCAATCAAATCTTCAATAAAACGATTCGAACTTTGCACCGTTACCTATCCGCAACGCTTCTTAGGAAACTAAGAGGCGTTTTTTGTTTGAGTCGTCAAAACCGCATTTGCCTGAAAGGTAGTCCTGTATAAGATTTCCAGGAACACTTCAATCATTATGGCTTAATATATAATTAATCCTTAACAGGTAAGTTTGCCATGATTACGCTCATCAAGCAGATCATGACACCTTATACCTATGAATAGAAGAAATGCACTATTGAATATCAGCGGCATCATAGCTGCACCCGGAATTGTTTTAGCCTCTTCTTCAAAAACTAAAAAACCGGTATTACGCATTGCACATCTTACAGATGTACATTTAAAAAATGATTTGGGCGCGCCGGCAAAATTTAAGAAATGCCTGCATCATGTGCAAAGCCTCCTGCCAAAAGTGGACCTTATTTTAAACGGTGGCGACATCGTGTTTGATATGAATAAAGAAAACTTGTCGGTGATCAACAACCAATGGACACTTTATCATAACATGATCAAAAACGAGTGTAGCCTGCCAATTAAATACTGCCTGGGTAATCATGATATCTGGTGGAATGAAAATACAAAAGGCGATGCATTTTACGGCAAGCACTTTGCGCTCGATCAGCTAAAGCTCTCAAAACCATATTACAGCTTCATGCAAAAAAACTGGAAGTTGATTGTGCTGGATAGCGTTCATCTGGATATTGACAATACCTGGTATATTGGCAAACTGGGCGATGAGCAGTTTAGCTGGCTTGAAAATGAGTTGAATACCACTGATGCAAAAACACCGGTACTTATTTTATCGCACATACCAATTTTAACAGCAACGCTGATGATAGAGGACGACATTGTGAATAGATGGCAAATGCTGGGCGGTGATATGCATACCGATGTTTCAAAGATCATCAAACTATTTTATAACCACCCAAATGTAAAGCTATGCCTTAGCGGGCATATTCACCTGCGGGACAAAGTGGTGTACAATAATGTTACTTATATATGTGATGGCGCTGTGAGCGGTGCCTGGTGGAATGGCAACCGACGGGAAACCGCTCCGGGTTATGGCGTAATAGACTTATATGATGATGGTAGCTTTGATGAACGGTATCTGAACTATATATAACTCCCGATTCAATACAATTCAAATCCGATCTAATTTACGGGAGAGCAGAAGGTATAACTGTTAACGGTTAAGTTAATGATGCAATGCTTGGGTTAAACCATCGATATCACTTGCAGTCATAACTGTAAATCGTAAGTTATGAAAAGATCAGTTTTACTTTCAGCCATATTGCTTGGCGCATTAGGCTATAACAGCGCCAAAGCCCAGATATCCGTTCATATAGGCTTTAATATACCAGCTCGTCCGGTTTATGTCCCAGCGCCGCCTCCGCCGCCACAACCTGTTGTAGTGTATGATACCGATGAGTTTGACGATAGTGATGATTACTATTATTTACCAGAAGTGGAGGCTTATTATAGCGTACCCAGACATTGCTATTTTTACATGGATGGTGGGCGTTGGGTTTCTGCAGCTTATTTACCCGGCGCATACCGCAGCTACGACTGGCGTACTGCTGTACGTTATGAGGTAAGGGCACGCAGGCCATATATGCATCATGATGTTTACCGTGGCCGTTGGGGCGGAGACTTTAATCGTGGCCGCGACTGGAACCACCGTAGTGACGTATATGCCGGCAGGAGGTATAATAACGGTTTCCCAGGTAGAAGAAATAATGATAACAGAAACCGCTGGAATGACAATCGCGGAGAATGGAATCATCCGGATGAGAACCGAAACCGCTGGAACGACAATCGTAGCGGATGGAATCGCCCGGACAATAACCGACGCCAGAACGACAACCGGGGTGGATGGAACCGACCGGATGAGAACCGAAATCATAACCAAGGGAATAATGGTGGCTGGGACCGACGAGATGATAATAAGGGCCGTGGGCAAGAAGGCAGCAATAATGGTGGCTGGAGCCAGCCAGGCCGAAACAACGGTAATGAACGCCGTAATAACGATAACAACGGCCGGGGCATAGGCCAACGCTTTGCCCAAAATAATGGGGGTGGCCGCCCTGTAATAGGTCACAGACGTTTTTAAAATTTTTCCCCCATAATATAAACTATAAAGCCGCAACGTGTTTATCCGTTGCGGCAGCTTTTAATTATTTTAACAATATTAGTAAGTACTTGCTACAGTAAGGTTTTCTATTGTAGTCCTGTCAAGGTCCAGCTGTACCGATTTTACTAAATCGCCTAACTGAGCAGTGCTTGTTGCGCTGGCGATAGGGGCGGTAATGCCCGGCCTTGCCATCAGCCATGCCAGTGCCACGCTTGCTGATGTAGTATTATATTCTTCGGCAACCTCATCAAGCGTTCGTAATATGGTAAATCCCCGGTTGTTGAGATATTTTTTAACACCTGCGCCACGCTTACTTTTGTTCAAATCATTTTCTGAACGGTATTTTCCGGTTAAAAAGCCACTGGCTAACGAGTAATAAGTAATCACGCCTAAATTATTTTCGTGGCATAAGGCCTCGTACTGACGTTCATAATCTTCACGATCATACAGGTTATATTCGGGTTGCAGGGTTTCATAACGTGCAAAACCGTTATCCTTACTTACCTTAAGTGCTTCACGTAAGCGTTCGGCACCATAGTTTGATGCACCTACAGTTCGCACCTTACCTTGTTTAATCAGATCGGTAAAGGCTTCCATAGTTTCTTCAAGCGGGGTACCAGCGTCATCTTCATGTGACTGATAAAGGTCTATATAATCTGTTTGCAAACGGCGTAATGAATCTTCAACCGCTTTAAAAATATAAGCCTTTGACAGGCCTTTTTTATCATCCCCCATAGGCTTGCCCACTTTTGTGGCTAATATTACCTTATCTCGTTTGCCGCTTTGCTTAAACCAGTTACCAATAATGGTTTCAGATTGACCACCAACGCCGTTAAAAGCCCATCGGGCATAAACATCGGCAGTATCAACAAAATTAAAACCAGCATCTATAAAGGCGTCTAAAAGTTCAAAGGAGGTTTTTTCATCTACGGTCCAGCCAAAAACGTTACCTCCAAAACACAATGGAAGCACTTCAATCCCCGATTTTCCTAATTCTCGTTTTTCCATTTATACCAGTTTGTTATTTATTTGTATTTGTTCGGCCAGTTCGTCAACCCATCCTGATAAATAAGGCTCCGAGCCGGCAATGCGTTCCCAGTTGCCATCCTCATTGTGTGCAATGGTCAATTCTATACTTTCGTCAATTGCTTTAAAGGTATAAACGCCAGCTGCTGTTTCAACAACGGTCCCGTTAACAGGCGTATCTGTCCCGGTAAGTACTGCATCAAATTCTTCAGTCATAGTAAATGTGTTTGTTATTTTTTAACAACAGCCAGCTTTTGATGTTTGCAATAAAACTAATGAATATCAGAAGGAGGTGGGGATCAAAGCAACTTCTTCATCAACAGGTCTGTTTGCTCATCTTTACCTAAAACAAACTGATGACTGTCAAAAACCTCAAATCCATGGTATTTGTAAAATTTTTGCGCTTTTAGGTTATGCTCCCAAACACCCAGCCATAGGTATAACAAACCATTGTCTGCTGCTTTTTGGATAGCAAATTCAAGTAGCTGTTTACCTATTTTTAAACCCTGATGCTGTTGAAGCACATAGATACGTTCAATTTCAAGTGCATTAGTGTCCTGCAGTTCTGTTTGTGCATCTCCAAAATTAAGCTTTAAATAAGCAACAGGTTGATTATCTATAATGGCAAAATGGAACTCTGAGTTGGGGTTTGATAATTCCGATTGTTTTGCTGAAGAAAAGCATCGAAAAATGTTGTACGGCTTAACTGTAAAAGAACAGGGGCATCAGCTAATGTCACTTGCTGTATTATCATAAAATCAGTCAAATTGCTGCTGTAAGCGTTCCAGTCTGTCTATCATCAGGTTCAATTTTTCCTCTTCGTTCTTCAGCATCCGCGGTTTAATATAAAATGTAGTAAACAGGAACCAAATCAGCGTGAACCCATAAGTCAGCAGTTTAAAATACAGCGGTGCATATTCAAGCACTTCTATAAAATAAAGCCCAAGCCCGGCACTTAGCATTAATATATAGGCATAATAAAACCATCCTATTACACGGCTGCGGTCTTTTTGATAATGCTTCAGGCTATTAAGGTAGTCTGTAGGGTTTTGAGTAAGGTCATGTTTGTTAAGTATGTGATAATGGCGCACGATCATGTACAGGTACATAGCCATAGTAATTAAAATAATTAATATGCCTATGGTTGTTGCAGGCGATTTAAAGGCCATAAAAAACATCAGGATAAAGGCACCTATAATGGTGGCAACCATGGCCACTATTGCCCAATACAATCTCGAGGTTATGCTCCGGATACCCTTTTTAACCTGTTTAAGCACTTCTTCAACAGGAAGATGCTCCTTTTTTGGCTGTCCCTGCCAAACCGACATTAAATGATCAAAGTCTTTCATACTGATTATATAACTCTGTCAATTTTTGTTTAATGCGATGTATCTTCACTCTCAAATTCCCTTCAGATATACCCGAAACTTCAGCAATTTCGGAGTAGGGTACTTCATCAAGTACCAACGTAATTATAATCCTTTCAGATTCTTCCAGCTTAGAAATACATTTATATAATAAAGCAACCTGTTCGTTCTTTTCAGAAAATTCTTCGCGCTTGGTTTCGGCAATTTGCGGGGTTAACTCATCCTTGGCCTGTCTTTTTTCAGAGCGCAAATAGGTTAAACATGTGTTTACTGCAATACGGTATATCCATGTAGAAATAAGCGCCTGATTACGAAATTTGTGAAGGTTTTGCCAAACCTTTAAGAAAGTCTCCTGTAGCAGATCATTCGCCGCATCATCATCTCCCGTATAACCATAGCACAGGTGAAAGATCTTTTTTGAATTGGCTTCATAAATTCTCCTGAAAGCGTCTTCTTTATTATCTGCCACCTGTTAATAGTTTTACGATTTGACAAAGTAAGTTACTAAATGTTACAACTGGTAACTTTTTTTGCTAAACCACGTGTATTTCTGTTCTGCGGTTGCCAGCAACTGCTCATAGTCGCTCATGTAATCTGTTTGCACATCTTCGTGCAACTTGCCGATACTTGCCTTTATTTTTTCAATCTGGCGTGTCAAAATCAAACGTATAGGCTTATGTGAGGTTTGCCTTGTAACGTATTGCAGATAGTTTTGGCAAAAATTGATCAAAAGGTCAACTTCGGCCGTTTTGCTGCCAGTAAACTTGATGTACTTATTAAGAAACTTCAATATTTTACGGAGCGCTTTAGCTGCAAAGTAACTTTGGGAAGGTAACTGACTAAACATAAAACCGGCCTCGGCTTTAACGCTTTCAATAAACTCCTCCTGGTTATGCGCCTCAAACAGGAGGTAGGCAAGCAGCTCTTTGTTATCTTTTTTATAACGTACCAATCTCAGGCATAACTCAGCAAGTTGTTCGGCAGGCAAATGCTGCAATTCCTTTTTTATTTGTTGCAAGCCGTAGGTAGTAATACTCATCGGTTTATATAAGCTTAAATTTTGTAGTTTTGCGGCACCAATAAGCACATGCAGAAAAGTAAACTTACCCTCTACATATTCTTAGCTTTGATACTCGGTGTAGTAGCCGGATATATTTACAACGCTACTGTAATTAAAAGCATCAACACTGGCATCAGTACTGCCGAGGTAAATATAAAAACCTTAGACCAGCAAATTGCTACCACTGCCGATACTTCCACTGTAACTTTTAAGGCGCTGAAAAAAGAACGTGCTGCACAGGCAACTGTTTTAAAAGAAAACAACACTAAACGGGAAGATAAGCTTGAGGTATTCACTATCTTAAGCGATATATTTTTACGCCTCATTAAAATGATTGTGGCACCACTTGTTTTTACAACGCTGGTGGTTGGTGTGGCAAAGTTAGGAGATATAAAAGCGGTGGGGCGCATTGGCGGAAAAACGCTGTTGTGGTTTTTAAGCGCTACGCTTGTTTCATTATTGTTGGGAATGGCGTTAGTTAACTTTTTTAAACCGGGAGAAACTATGCATTTGCCATTGCCTGATAGTCACTTATCTACCGGCATCCAAAAAACAGCCTTATCCTTACGTGATTTTATAAGTCATGTTTTTCCTAAAAGCTTTATCGAGTCGATGGCTAATAACGAGATATTGCAGATCGTTGTATTTTCACTATTTTTTGGTGTAGCTACGGCCGCTATTGGCGAGAAAGGCGAGGTCGTAATTAAAGCCTTGGATGCCATAGCTCATGTAATATTAAAAATTACAGGGTATGTAATGCAACTGGCGCCATTGGCGGTGTTTGGAGCAATAACGGCCATTATAGCCAAGCAAGGTTTAGGGATCTTATCCACTTATGCTATTTTCATCGGCGAGTTTTATTTCTCATTGGTATTATTATGGTTGGTGATCATTTTTGCAGGCTTTATTATTTTGAACAAACGGGTATTTACTTTAGTAGGCAATATAAAGGATGCCATGCTGATAGCCTTTAGCACATCAACCAGCGAGGCGGCATATCCTAAAGTGCTTTTAGAGTTAGAACGCTTTGGATGTAATAATAAGATTGTAAGCTTTGTACTGCCTTTAGGTTACTCCTTTAATCTGGACGGCTCTATGATGTACATGACTTTTGCATCGTTGTTTTTGGCACAATCGTACAATATTCATCTTTCTTTTGAACAGCAGCTATCTATGCTTTTGGTGCTGATGCTTACCAGCAAGGGCATTGCCGGCGTTCCGCGTGCCTCTTTAGTGGTTATTGCCGGGACCATTTCAATGTTCAACATTCCCGAAGCAGGCCTTGCCTTACTGATCGGCATCGATCCACTACTGGACATGGGCCGCTCTGCCACTAACGTACTTGGCAATGCCATGGCAACGGCGGTAGTGAGTAAGTGGGAAGGGGAGCTGGAAAAGTAGGTTAAATTCCTGAATTAAAAGTTGTATCTGAATCCCGCAAAACTGTTCAGTTATCAAAAGACACCAAGCAATAAAATTTAAAGAATCAATAAATCATTAATTCAATCCTTCACTCACTAAACACAAATGTCTAATCGTTCAAAAAAGATATTTCTTATTCTCAGCGTTGCCGTACCGTTTTTACTGTATTGTATGTACTACTACGGTATGATGATTAAAAACGCGCCGTATAAATTTTCGGAGTTTGAATCCTTAAAGTTTGAGTTTGGCTATAACGATAGTCTGCTCAACAAGTATAATTCTGCAACGGGTGAATATCAGTTTGTTAACCGCCGTGATTCAGTGGTTAAAATGAACATGAAACTTACTAAGGATGATTTGCTTTATTTACACCGCAAAGCTGCCGAACTTGGGTTTTGGGATTTCCCGGCCAATGAATTAAAAACAGATTCAAATGAACGCTCGCCCCGGTATTTGATGGAGTTTAAATATAAGCGCAAAACCAAAAAAGTTGTTTTTGATGCTGCCTACAGCGGTAATGAAAAACTGGTTGATGCTAACCAACGCCTGATAAAGGAAATACAAAAAGTATTGACAGAAGCAGAAGCCAGGACTAAAAAATAGTTTATAAGCGTTGGGATATAAAATATTAATCCATATATTTGCACCTCAAAATTTAAAACAATAATTAATCAACAATGTACGCAATAGTAAGTATAGCCGGGCAACAGTTTAAAGTTGCGAAAGACCAGCAGATCTTTGTACACCGCTTACAGGGAGATGAAGGCGCTAATATTGAATTTGACAGCGTGTTGTTAGCAGAAAACGAAGGTAGCTTTAAATTAGGTGCAGACCTGAAAGGCGCTAAAGTATCGGCTAAGATCGTGTCTCATTTAAAAGGTGATAAAGTAATTATCTTCAAAAAGAAAAGAAGAAAAGGCTACAAAAAGAAAAACGGTCACCGTCAGCAATTCACCAAGATCGAGATCACGGGTATCACATTATAATTAAATTTTAAACCGGGATATTGATCCCACAAAAAGATATTAAGAAATGGCACATAAAAAAGGGGCCGGTAGTTCACGAAACGGCCGCGAATCGCATAGCAAACGTTTAGGTATCAAAATTTTTGGTGGTCAGCCGGCTATTGCAGGTAACATCATCGTACGTCAGCGTGGTACCCAACACAATCCAGGCCTTAATGTAGGCATTGGTAAAGACCACACTTTATTTGCTTTAATTGATGGCAAAGTGGTTTTCAAAAAGAAAGCAGATAATCGTTCATACGTTTCTGTGCTTCCGTTAGAAGATGCTCCTGTTGCTGAAACTATTGCACCTAAAGCAGCTGTACAAGCTGAAGCTGTGGCTGTAGAAGCACCTGTAACAGAAGAAGCTCCAAAAGCTAAAAAAACTGCTTCAAAAGCTAAAAAAGAAGAAGCTGCTGATACAACAGAAGAAGTTGTAGCTGAGTAATTCCAGCTTTAATATACAGAGAGCCCCGGTCAAAATTTGGCCGGGGCTTTTTTTTGTTTAATTTGTCGTATTTCACCCTTTAATAAGCCGCATCTATACCATAAATATTAAGCTGATATTCATGAAGTTTACATCAGAAACGCAACTAATTAAATTTGTACAGATATGAGAAAAATAACTGTTTTAGCATTTATCACATTAGACGGAGTAATGCAGGCACCTGGCGGAACAAATGAAGATACATCAAACGGTTTTGAATACGGTGGCTGGACCGCACCTTACGGTGACGATATTTCTGGCAAGGTGATGGAAAAGCAGATGCAACCTGCAGACCTGCTTTTGGGCAGAAAGACATTTGATATTTTTGAATCGTACTGGCCTCAGCATGCCGAGCACTGGCCTGGCGTTAATGATGTCACAAAATATGTACTATCTAATACTAGACAAACGTCCGACTGGGAAAACGTAGCTTTTCTTACCAGCGTAGAAGAAATTAAGGCGCTCAAGAACTCAGAGGGTCGCGAAATCAAAATCTGGGGCAGTAGTAACCTTGTTCAGTTGTTGCTACAACATGATTTGGTGGACGAATTCTGGCTGAACATTCATCCCTTGTTTTTGGGTAAAGGGAAAAAACTGTTTGACGACCAGGCAGTGCCGGCAGCATTTGAATTAGTGGAGAGCCATGTAACGCCAAAAGGACTTATTATGGCAAACTACAAGCGGGCAGGAAAAGTGGAAACCGGTAATGTAGGCGCTGCGGAATAATAACAGCAGGAATAGGATGTGAAGGCATTCACATCCTATTCCTGCTGTTACTCACTTATACTTTATTCTAATATTACTTTCTTCAGATACCATCCATCGGCATCAATAACCGGTACAGTTTTGCTGCTCACGGTTAAACCCTGCTGATTTAGCATTAGCTTTTGCGTGCCGCTATCTGTTTTTACATCCACCGGTAAGGTCATGTTGATGTTTTGTAATTTGATCAGATATTTATCACCGGGACGGGCTTTAACATCTACTTCAAGTTTATCAGTAGTACGAAGGAACATATCAAATAACGGTTTGAGCGATTGACCATAAGCTTTGCTGAAATATTGTTCCACCTCGTCGGTAACATTCTGGTGGTCGTAGGTAAATTGTGGATCAGTTGCCAATCCTTTAAGGGTTTTAAAGAACAAGGTATCGCCCATAACATAATGCAACGTGTGCATAAAATAGCCGCCTTTGCTGTAGATATCGCCATTATATGCCGAGGCCTCATCTATATCCTTCCCTAATATAATGGGCTGCTTATTCTGAATCCCGAAAGCCGACTTTTTAAAACGATCAATATAAGCCTGGTGTCCTTCCAGGTCTAAAACCGGTAAGGCATCTGCATAAGTGTCAATCCCTTCATGTATCCAGTAGTCGGCCCAATCGCGTGCAGTTACCTTATTGCCCCACCACTCATGGCCAAACTCATGGAACATCAGCCAGTCAAAATCCTCGCCACCAACTTTAGTATACCTAAATTTATTGCCATAGGCATTCATGCTCTGATGCTCCATACCTAAATGCGGTGTTTCAACAATGCCCAGTTTTTCTTTGGCCCATGGGTACTCACCAAAGTATTTTTCTTTTGATTGTACCGCTTTAACAACCATTCCCAATAAATGATCGGCCTTATCCGCATGCTCTTTTAGTACATAGAATTGCACAGGAACGGTTCTGCCGGCAACAGATTTATAAGTAGTGCTTTTTACAGTATAATCGCCTGCATTAAAAACAAGACTGTAGTTATTGATCGTATATTTGGTTTGCCAGTGATAAGTGGCAGTGTTACCTTTTTTACTTACCCCCTTAAGCAGGCCAGGGCCGGCAACAACCAGGTTTGATGGTACGGTGATATACATATCGGCACCCTCATTAGGCTCATCACTTGGATGATCCTTACAAGGGAAAAAGATCTTGCCGCCAGTTTGCTCGGCAGTAACGGCCAGCCAGGGGTGGCCGGTTGAATCTTGTGTCCAGGTGAAACCATCGTCCCAGGGTGGTCTTTTAGCTATACGCGGTTTACCGCCATAAGCAACTCTGATGCTTGCCTTACCGGCAGGCAATTCTTTAGCCAGGCTAATATTGATTAGTCCGTTTTTATGCTCGAAGGATTCCTTTTTACCATTTACAGTAACAGCGCTCACATTTAAAGAATCCAACAGATCCAGTACAAGCAACTTAGCAGGCTGTGAGGTGATTACATCTACGGTGGTATTTCCGTCGATTGATTTTTGCTCAAAATTACAGTTAATGGCTATGCTGTAATGCCGGACATCCATAATGGCCTGCTCCGGCTTAAGTTTGCCGCCTGATGTTTGGGCACTTGCCTGAAAGCTAAAGGCAAGCGAACAAATTGCGACAGAGAAAAATTTAGTAAAGTTATACTTCATCAGACAAGGATTGATTTGTGTGTGCTTAAATATAAGCATCTCAACCCATTCTGCCGATATTGTAATAGAAATACCCTTAAAATTCCCTTACCAGTAAACCATCTGCAAATTCGCGAAGATATTGCTTGTTTTCTTCCGGCAATTTGATTTTTTCAAGAGCTGCAAATGACTTTTCAGCATAAGTTCGCATTTCGGCCTCTGCATATTGCCGCACATTCACATGATTATAGATATCCGTAACGGCGGCTACTTTTTCAGTAGCGTTAAAACCCGTTGCTGTAAGCCATCTACTTAAATTAGCTGCCGTTTCGCTGTCAGCAAGTTCCTGAGCTTTAATGAGCAGATATGTTTTTTTATTAGAGATAATATCGCCGCCAACTTGCTTTCCAAACTTTTCGGGGTCGCCATATACATCCAATATATCATCCTGCAGTTGAAAGGCGATACCCAGGTTAACACCAAAGTCAGCTAATAAATCAGCGTCTTGATCGTCGGCATAGCCAATAAGCGCACCTATTTTTAAAGCGCCACCCAGCACAACAGCCGTTTTAAGGCGAATCATATTGATGTATTCTGTAATACTTATATCATTGATGGTTTCAAAAGTCATGTCCAGTTGCTGGCCTTCGCAAACACCTACTGCTGTATCATTAAAAATATCAAGCACGGTACGCAGAATATTTCCACGTACCTGCATCATTAGTTTATAACCTTCAATCAGCATAACATCGCCGGAAAGGATGGCTACATTGTTATTCCACTTTGCGTGCACGGTTGTTTTACCGCGGCGTTTAGGCGCATTGTCCATAATGTCGTCGTGCATCAACGTGAAATTATGGAACACTTCAATGGCAAGGGCAGGGGGAAGGGCTGCGTTTACATCTCCCCCAAATAAATCGCAGGCCATCAAAAGCAAGGCAGGGCGCATGCGTTTGCCCCCTAACGCAAGTATGTATTTTATCGGCTCGTATAACTCTGCCGGATACTCCGGAAACTTCAGATCAGAAACGGCGTTGGCAATCAGCGATTGCAGCTCATCAAGTTGTCTCATTAACAGTTGATTGCGTGAACGTTATAATTAAAATGGTTTACAACTATTCACTAATCATAATTTAAGTAATTAATCCTGTACCAGGGTAAAGTCAATCTGCTTCTTGGTCAGATCGACATTTTTAACCCTGATCTGCACCTCATCACCCAGTTGGTAAATTTTCTTTTTACGCTGGCCAATGATGGCATAATTCTTTTCGTCTAAGGTATAAAAATCATCAGTAATATCTCGCAAACGTATCATTCCTTCACATTTATTTTCAATGATCTCTACATACATGCCCCATTCTGTAACACCAGATATAATGCCGGTAAAATTGTTACCTACCTGGTCTTTAAGATATTCGGCCTGTTTATATTTTACAGAAGCGCGTTCTGCGTCAGCGGCCTTTTTCTCCATGGCCGAACTGTGTTTACATAATTCCTCGTAATGGTCGGCGTTAGCGCTTTGCCCACCGTTAAGATAATGAAACAACAGGCGATGCACCATAACATCCGGATAGCGGCGTATAGGAGATGTAAAGTGTGTATAATGGTCAAATGCCAAACCGTAGTGACTGGTGGTTTTTGTAGTGTAGATAGCTTTAGCCATAGATCTGATTGCCAGATGTGTAAGCACATTTTGTTCTTTTTTACCTTCAACATCTTCCATCAGGTAATTTAAAGATTTTGCTATCTCCTTATCAGACTTGGTGTTGATCTTATAACCAAACCTGGCGGCGAATTGTGCAAAGCTGTTCAAGGCATCCGGTTTAGGCGAATCATGTACACGATAAACAAATGTGTACTTATTTTTGCCTTTGCCCATTTTACTTACAAACTCGGCTACCTTGCGGTTGGCCAGCAGCATAAAATCCTCAATTAGTTTATGCGCATCCTTACGCTCTTTAACATACACACCTGTAGGTTTGCCATTTTCATCCAGCTTGAATTTCACTTCAGTAGTTTCAAAACTAATGGCCCCGGCTTTAAACTTACGTTCACGAAGTTTATAGGCTAATTCGTTGAGTTTTATTATTTCCTCAACAAAGTCACCGGTTTGTGTTTCAATAACATCCTGTACTTCCTCATAAGTAAAGCGCCTGTTGGAGTGGATCACTGTTTTACCAAACCATTGCTCTTTGATGTTGGCGTTTTCATCCAGCTCAAACACGGCGGCAAAGCATAGCTTATCTTCATTAGGTCTTAATGAGCATAATCCATTCGAAAGCCGCTCGGGAAGCATAGGTATAACACGATCCACAAGATAAACCGATGTGCCGCGCTCGTAAGCTTCTTTGTCCAACTCAGAGTCTGGCACGATGTAATGTGATACATCGGCAATATGAATGCCTACTTCATAATTACCGTTTTCAAGCTTCTTAAAAGACAGCGCATCGTCAAAGTCCTTGGCGTCGTGAGGGTCAATGGTAAAGGTCAGTACTTCCCTAAAATCCCGTCGGCTGGCAATTTCCTCATCAGTTATAGCATCAGGTATTTCCTCCGACTCGCGTTCAACCTCAGTGGGAAATGATAGGGGGAAACCATACTCGGCCAGTATGGCATTCATCTCGGTATCGTTCTCGCCCTGTTCGCCCAATACATATTTTATACGACCAACAGGGTTTTTAGCACCGGCCGGCCAGTCGGTTATTTCTGCAACTGCTTTTATACCATTGCGTGCACCGTTAAGCTCACCCAGCGGTATAAATATATCATGCATCATTTTACGGTCGTCGGCCAGTAAAAAAGCATAATGCTCAGATAACCGCACAATGCCAGTAAATTCCATTTTGTAGCGTTGCAGTATATCTACAATTTCGCCTTCTTTACGTTTACCACGGCTTTTTGCATAAACATAAACCTTAACACGGTCGCCATTTAAAGCATTTCGCAGTTTGCGCGGCGCTACATAAATATCACTTTCAAACTCATCATCGGTGATAATAAAGGCAGAACCATCATTAGTAAGATCGACACGTCCTTCAACAAATGTCTTTAGCTCTATCAGTTGAAACTTACCTGGCGATGGCTCCTTTAAAATGCCTTTAAAAGTTTCCTCTTCCAGTATATCATGTATAACCGTACGTGCATCTGGATCCCGAACGTTTAATTTTGCCGAAACCTGTTTATAATTGAGTGGTGTATTACCGTTTTCTTCAAAAACATCAAGAACCATCTGCGTAAGCACCTGATTGATTGATGATTTATTTTTTTTCTTTTTGGACATATATATTATAATGTGCTAAGATACGGAGCTTTAGATAATCCGTATAACTATAACAAGCTTTATGAGGCTATTGTTATTCAATTTGATGTAAAGATTGTATTTAAACAAGCTAATACATTTTATTATGATAATGGTAAACTATAAAAAATGCATACTTTTAAGCTGCAATGGAAGCAAAAAACAACCCTAAAATCATACGTGCCTGGGCCATGTTCGATTGGGCGAACTCTGCCTACAACCTGGTTATCACATCCACAATTTTTCCGGCATATTATGTTGCCATAACCGAAAATAAAGCTACAAATAACCGTGTAGACTTTTTCGGATTAAGTTTTGTAAATACCGCCTTGACCGATTACGCCTTAGCTGTTGCCTATTTAATAATGGTTATACTGTTACCTGTATTAAGCTCAATAGCCGATTACCGTGGCAATAAAAAAATATTCATGCAATTTTTTACACTGCTGGGATCAGCAGCGTGTTGCGGATTATTCTTTTTTACCGCAGACAGGCTTGAGCTGGGTATCATCTGCTTTGCATTGGCAGCCATTGGCTACAGCGGCGGTTTTGTGTTCTATAATTCCTATCTGCCTGAAATTGCCACACTTGATATGCAGGACAAAGTAAGCGCCAAGGGATTTACATTTGGTTATATCGGTAGCGTTCTACTCCAATTGGTTTGCTTTGCGTTTGTGTTAAAGCCGGATTTGTTTGGTATAACAGATAAGTCGTTACCTGCACAATTATCCTTTTTATTAGTAGGCCTGTGGTGGATAAGCTTTGCAATAATACCGTTCACAGTATTGCCAAAAGGCAGCCCAAACGCACAATTGCACAACCGCAATATTATAAGAGGCGGCTTTGAAGAATTAGGCAAGGTGTGGCGAAAAGTAAAGAACATGCCGCTTCTGAAACGGTTCTTGCCTGGATTTTTCTTCTACTCCATGGGCGTGCAAACCATTATGCTGGTAGCTACTGCATTTGCAGCAAAAGAACTGCACATGGAAACATCAGCATTAATTTCTATCATACTCATCATACAATTAGTAGCTATCGCAGGCGCTACAATAATGTCGCGCCTTTCTGACAGATATGGTAACGTTCGCATACTCATCTTTGTGGTTTTTATATGGATAGGAGTATGCATAGCCGCCTATTTTACAACTACTGCTACCGAGTTTTACATTATAGCTGTTGTTGTGGGCCTGGTTATGGGAGGCATCCAATCGCTTTCACGGTCAACCTATTCTAAATATTTACCGCAAAACATTCCTGATACGGCATCTTTTTTTAGTTTTTATGATGTAACCGAAAAACTGGCAATAGTAGGGGGGCTGTTTAGTTTTGGTTTTATAGAAGAAATCACTGGCAGCATGCGCAACTCTACGCTCGTACTGGGAACATTTTTCATTATTGGCTTGTTGATTTTGTTTTCATTACTGAAAGCCGAAAGGATTTACAGGAAAAATTCGGAATTTAGCACCCTTTGATATTTGCCGATGACTATCGATCTGTTTATTCCATGCTTCATTGATCAACTGTACCCTGAAACCGCTTTTAATACTGTTAAAGTGTTAGAAAAGGCTGGCTGTACGGTAAATTACAACCCCGAGCAAACCTGCTGCGGGCAGCCTGCATTTAATGCCGGATTTTGGGACGATGCTAAAGTTGTGGGTACCAAGTTTCTGAACGATTTTAAGGAAGATAGTGTCATTGTTTCGCCATCGGCATCTTGTACCGGCATGGTAAGAAATTACTATAATGACTTGTTTACCAACACTATGTCACATAACAAGTGCCGCAATATACAGAGCAATATTTACGAGCTGAGTGATTTTCTGGTCAACATTTTACAGGTTGACTATTTTGGCGCCGAACTGGATGGCCGGGCTGTATACCACGATAGCTGCGCCGGCCTGCGCGAGTGTCATATTAAGGAAGAACCTCGTCAGCTTTTGTCAAAAGTACATGGTCTGGAGCTGGTTGATCTGCAGGCAGGCGAAACCTGCTGCGGTTTCGGCGGTACTTTTGCCGTAAAATTTGATGCTATATCTACCGCTATGGCGCAACAAAAGGTAGATAATGCACTGGCTGCAGGCGCCGAGTATATTATATCTACAGATGCATCCTGCCTGCTGCACCTGCAAGGATATATCGAAAAAAACAGCATACCAATTAAAACTATGCATATTGCCGATGTGTTAGCCCACGGTTGGGGAAATGTATAAATCATTTTACCTGGCTGGGCAAAAAACCAAATTTGCGCTTAAAAGCAACTGTAAAATGATGTGCGTTTTTATAGCCAACCATTTCGGCCACCTCGCCCACATTTCGGCCGTTTTGTAATTGATGATAAGCGCTTTCCATGCGCAAATTGGTAACGTAGCCAAACACCGTAGTGCCGAATAAAGATTTAAAACCTTTCTTCAACTTGAAATCATTAAGGCCTGTGCGACGGGCCAGTTCCATAAGCGAGCATGGATTTTGCAGGTTGCTGCTTATTATTTGTTTTGCCTCCTCTAATCTGTTAATATCTTCACGACTGAAAGCCTCAACAACTTTCTGCTGCTCCGACTGATGTAGTTGTATTGATAATATTTCCAGGATTTTCGCTTCGATCAATATGCGCCTGATATAAATCGGTTTAGTTTGATCCATCATATCAGCCAGTATAGGTTGCATGCGGCTGTGCAAATAACTGCCGGTGGCTATAGTGGTAAGTGGGGCATACATATTATGCAGTTTACTTGCCAAAACATCTTTATTTATCAGCTTATCCATAAAATTATTTGTAAGGCAAATAGTTAATAATTTGGTTGATTGCTTGATCTTGATAAGCTTTTCATCCAATGAGCAGTGAAAGCTATAGTAATTCCCTTCTGTCAATAAATTAGTTTGTTTGTCTGATGAGATAATTGACAATTCACCTTCTAAAATAAAATTTAAAAGCCAGTTATAGTTTTTGCATTGTAACAACGTATTGCACTCTTCGGTTATCCGGTAAGTAGAGTAGCAAACACATGCTCCTTCTATCCAAAATTGCTCGGCATTGTAACTACCCCAATTATCAGATACATGTATGGTTTGCTTATCAAAATTATCAGCGTCAGCGAACGTGCTACCGCCTATTTGAATGCTTTGAATATCAGATGCAGGTGATGTGAAGGTAAGATACATAAAATCCGTTTAGCGTTGTTTTCAATCCGTTTGGCGTTAACCACATTGATATGTTAAGTGCAAATTTGCATCATTATTTATAATTAGTCTAAATAAATGAAAAATATTTTTGTCAGCCTTTTATTTATTTCTACCGGCGCGATAGCGCAGAAGGCAGACACCGCACATACAGATACGTCTAAAAAATTAAAGGAAGTTATAGTTACCGCTACACGTACCAGCAAAAACTTTATGCAGGTGCCCATGCCGGTAAGCACTATCAGCAGTAAGGAGATAAAAAACAGAGGCTTAGTAAGGTTAAACGAAATACTGGCAGAACAAACCGGCCTAACGGTCTTGCCAGATGCGCATGGACAGGGGATACAAATACAAGGCTTTAGTCCGGATTATACCATGATCATGCTTGATGGCCTTCCGCTGATAGGCCGCACAACCGGCATACTTGACCTTACACGCATTACTACTATCAATATAGAAAAGATTGAGATCGTAAAAGGCCCTGTATCTTCCCTGTATGGCAGCGAGGCTATGGCAGGTGTAATCAATATCATATCTGCAGCACCGCCATTTGGCGCATCGGGCAGCATAAGTGCACGTTACGGTACAAATAAAAATGCTGATGTATCATTAAATGGGGGATATGCTAATCAGCGGCTTTCACTTTCAGGATTTATTAACCGGTACAGCAGCAGTGGCTACTCGTTGCAGCCGCAATCTGGTGGTGCAACAGTATTCCCTTTTTACAGTTACACATTTAATGGCAGGTTGGGTTATAAGATCAGTGACGCCACCCGCTTAAACCTACAAGTGCGGGATTACACCAGCACGGCAGATAACGACTTTTTGGTAGAAGGCGACCGGGTAACTGGTGATGGTACTGAAAAAAACCTGAACATATCGGGCGGTTTAACGCATAAATTCTCTGGAAAATTTATCGGCGATGTTAGACTTTATCATACCAGTTATAAAACCCAATCGCTGTTATTGAATACCATTGATAACTCGGTATACGATGAAACTTTCTTTAATCAGAATTTTAACCGTGCCGAATTGCAGGGCGATTATAAAATATTAAGTAACCTGCGCTTTACAGGTGGCGGCGGCGCACAAAATGAGAGCGTTTTAGCTACTCGGTATAACGAAAAGAAGGCTTTTAACTCCGGCTATATCTATGATCAGGCAGATTGGTCACCTTTAGAAAAGCTGAACATAATTGCAGGCGGGCGGTATGATACGCACAGCGTTTACAAATCTCAGTTCAGCCCCAAACTGGCAGCAAGCTACCGCCTTAGTGACAACTTCACTTTGTTAGCTTCTGCAGGCAAAGGCTACAAAGCACCGGATTTCAGACAACTATACCTAAACTTTACCAATGCAATAGTGGGCTACAGCGTATTTGGCTATGAAGAGGCCGCCACTGAGCTAAAAAAATTACAGGATGCCGGGCAGATACAAAGTGTGCTGATAGATCCATCCACCTTACAAAGGTTGAACGCCGAGAGTTCTACTGCATACAATTTTGGTTATCGTTACCGCCCCTGGATGGGATTGATGTGGACCGTAAATGCTTTCCGTAACAATATCCGTGATCTGATAGATTCTGAGCCCATAGCCATCAAAACCAACGGACAATCGGTTTTTTCTTACTTCAATATCCATGATGTTTACACACAAGGCGCCGAAACAGATGTTAGCTATACCTTTTTAAATCACTGGACGGTTGCCGGTGGTTTACAATACCTTGAAGCTTACGATAGAAGCGTTTTAGATAACATCAAAGCAGGCGAAGTTTTTGGTATTGACAAGGCCACGCGAGAAACCGTCAGAATAAAAAAAAGCATGTATGGCGGTTTACTTAATCGCTCAAAATATATGGCTAACACACGTGTAGCCTATACAGATGATAAGACAGGTATTACAGCATCGGTAAGAGCCATTTACAGGGGCAGATACGGTTTTTCTGATGTAGATGGCAACGGCATTGTAAACCGCGATGATGAGTATGTAAAAGGCTATGTACTGCTTAATGCATCGGTTTCAAAGTTGCTTTTCCACAACCAGTTCCGCATGCAGTTAACCGCCGAAAATATAGGCAATTATAAAAATCCTGCAGCTATAAGCAACCTGCCTGGCCGCTTACTATATGCAGGTATTACTTACAGTTTTAATCAACAACAATCACACACATATTAAACACTTAAACATGAATAAACTTAAAACTATTGCATTAGTATTATTAAGCAGCAGCTTAATGTTCGCATCTTGTTCAAAAGATAATGGTGCGCCTGAACCGGAAGAACCAACACTAACCACCCAAACAGTGGCCGACCTTGATGGCACCGCCGGCGACGTTTATTATAGCCTGGGTACAAATTCTGTCGTGACTGGAAACGACATTAATACTAATAAATGGGACCTCAAATTTTCGTCTACCAGTATTTTTGTGAATAGTGGTTCTTCCGGTTCAGGAACTACGCAGGCACAGGTAGTTAATAACACTTTTGCTGAGCTAACAACCGCTCCTGCTGATGGTTACAAAGCCGACGCCACCGGGACAAATGCGATATCAGGTTGGTATACCTACACTGCTACTACCGAACCGCAACACGCTATACTGCCGGTACCAGGAAAAATAATTGTAATTAAAACAAGCAGTGGCAATTATGCCAAGCTTGAGATGCTAAGCTACTATAAAGGTAACCCAAATACTACTACTGCCGACTTTGCCGATTTGACTAAACGCCCAGCCTCAAGGTGGTATACCTTTCGGTTTGCTTATCAGGCAAATGGCAGTACTAAACTGAATTAACAAGTGATTAGTTAATACAAGCCCTGTTTTTACCCGCGGACTTTGAGCGTTTGCCGCGGGTAATGCAGGCACCAAAACCATCTTTCCTATGTGCGAAACTACAATACTCACACAAAACGGCTTAACCGTAATCAGCCATTGTCCGGATTGCGGTATGCTGAATATATGGCATCAAAATCTGCTGTTGTGCTTTACACCTTTGCAGTTTTTTGCATTTCAACGCTTCACAAACGATATGAATTTTGAGGAAAGATGCTTTCCGTTTCCCGATGGGTCTGAAAGGGTTGTGCTTTGTACCCCTAACAGAGATATTAATTTTGTTTATACCAAACAAGAGTGGGAAAGTTTTAATACAGCCATGTTGGAAGCTGTTTATCTGCTTGAGGTATACAATACAATCTATCAGTGAGTATTGAGTGGTAGTAGAGAGTGATAATAAATTAACTATAATTAACCGTACCTTTACCGAATACCATTCATTACAACCAATTCGGTACAATTGTTGTGTTTTTAACAATTCAGGGTTTAAGCCTTTTTAAACATAAAATACATTGTACTATGAAAACTCGGGATTTAAAAAACAACAATAACGGCCACCAGGGCAGTACAACAGCAGATCGCGGGCGTAACGATGCACGTGAGTTTCAGAAGTTTAAAGGAGTAAGTAATGGTGGCGCACAGCGTTCGGATCAAACCTCCAGTCGTGATGGCGCTCACCAGCCTCAACGAAAACAAAAGTAAAGTTTAAACTGTAGAACGCCCCGGCGAAAACCGGGGCGTTTTTATGCTATAATTTAATTAAGTGTATGGAACAATTGAAACTTAAAGGACAATCAGCAATAATTACAGGCGCCGACAGCGGGATAGGCAAGGGCGTAGCGCTGGCAATGGCAGCAGCAGGGGCTAAAATTACCGTTAACTACGCGCATAATGGCGATGCAGCGCAGGAGCTTGTTGATGAAATAAAAGCCAGTGGCGGCGAAGCAATAGCTGTTCAGGCTGATGTAAGTAAAGAACACGATGTGCAGAATATGTTTTCAAAGCACCTTGATGCATTTGGCTATTTGGATATTTTAGTAAACAATGCCGGCCTGCAAAAAGATGCAGCATTTGTTGACATGACACTTGAGGACTGGAATACCGTAATAGACGTAAATTTAACCGGGCAGTTTTTATGTTCGCGCGAAGCAGCTAAGCTGTTTATTAAACAAGGTATCAGAGAAGGAGTGAGCAGGGCTGCAGGCAAAATAATTTGTATGAGCAGTGTACATGAGGTTATCCCATGGGCCGGGCATGTAAATTATGCTGCAAGTAAAGGGGGCATCAGTCTTTTTATGAAAAGTGTCGCTCAGGAGCTTGCTCCTCATAAAATACGTGTAACAGGCATTGGCCCGGGGGCTATTCAAACGCCTATTAATAAAGATGCCTGGGAAACCCCTGAAGCTTTAAACAAACTTTTAACGCTAATACCTTATAAACGCATTGGAAAAACGGAGGATATTGGCTTACTGGCTACCTGGCTTGCATCTGATGAAGCTGATTATATTACCGGTACAACAATATTTATAGATGGAGGCATGACTTTGTATCCAGGCTTTGTAGATAATGGCTGATAATTTGTCATTATAAAGTCAGAAAAGAGGTCTAATTAGTTAGCTATTTTACTTAGTGTACTTTTTACAATAAGCATAATCGATTTTAATTAACATATTGTAAAATATACACTAAGTATTTACAAAATTTTTCAAAAATTCAGTTTTAATTGGCATTAATTATTAAATATTCATAATAATTACCAAAAATTATGAAAATGTTTAATATCAAAGTATTTTTGTTGCATAAATTAAAATTGAAAGTCATGAAAAAGCTATTTATAACTACCGCCATAGCAGCCCTTTTAAGCGTTAATGTTTTCGCTTCAACTAAGCCTGTAACAGGTGGTGATGATAACGTATCATACCTTGCTGTTACAAAATTCAACAAAGATTTTTACGGTGCAGAAAATGTATCATGGAAAGTAACTGCAAACTTTCAGAAAGTTACCTTTACAATTGACGGTGTAAAAAAATCTGCTTTTTACAATGCTAAAGGAGATTTGATAGGCATAACTCAAAACGTATTATTTAATGAACTGCCAGCTAAAGCCCGTAAGGAAATCGCTGCAAAATATGAAGGTTATTTTGCTAATGAGGTAATCAAACTTGAAAACGAAGATAACTTTGATTCAACTGTATACTTTGTTGACCTTAAAAACGACAAAGAGGAGCTTTTAGTAAGAGTAACTCCGTATGCTGGCGTATACTTCTTTCAAAAAGTAAAATAATTAAAACTCACTATATATTGAGGCCGCCCGGTATCGGGCGGCTTTTTTTTATTGCAAGCTTTTGTATATCAGTTAAATTAATAATTTATTTTGGTATTAATATTTTATTATATTTGATACAGATAGTTGTATTTCTCCATTGATTATTAAGCCTTTTTATACTCAGTCTTGAATTACTTACTGATCTTAACACAATTATATTAATACTGTTATACAAGAATTATGAAAACCGGAAAAGTAAAATGGTTCAATACACAAAAAGGCTACGGCTTTATCATTACAGAAGAGGGCAAAGATCTGTTTGTTCATTTTAAAGACGTTCAAGGTGGTGTAAACGCCATAAAGGATAATGATAACGTTGAATATGAAGAAGAAGAGGGCCGAAAAGGTATGCAGGCAGTAAAAGTCAAAAAAGTTTAATCAACGTTTAAAAATATATTAACCCCTGTTAAGCAGGGGTTTTTTATTGGCAATAATTTGCACCATTACAAGCAATAATTACCTTAGCAAATCCAATTGTTTACATCAAATTGTTATGACCGATATTTCTTCGTCTAAAATTTCCAGAAACGCTATTTTCCTGGTATTAGTGGCATCCCTTGGTTATTTTGTTGATATATATGATCTGCTTGTATTTTCAATTGTGAGGGTACCAAGCCTTACCGCATTAGGTTTATCTGAAGCCGAAATTACTTCTAAGGGGCAGCTCATTATCAACATACAAATGGCCGGCCTGCTCTTGGGTGGCATATTATGGGGAATAATTGGCGACAAGCTGGGCCGTATAAGAGTATTATTTGGATCAATATTACTATACTCTATTGCAAACTTTGCTAACGCTTATGTAAGCAGCGTTACCACTTATGCTATTATACGTTTTATTGCAGGCATTGGCCTTGCGGGCGAACTTGGAGCGGGTATTACACTTGTAGCCGAAACATTAAGTAAAGAGAAACGCGGTTACGGCACCATGATAGTTGCGGTTATAGGTTTATTTGGTGCTGCAGCAGCTTATGAAGCCGCTAAATATGGCTGGCAGACCGCTTATAAAGTAGGAGGTGTTTTAGGCGTTGTACTCTTGTTATTGCGGGTAGGCACATTTGAATCTGGAATGTTCAAAAACGTAAAGGAAAGCAATGTGTCAAAGGGCAACTTTTTGATGTTGTTTACAAATACCGGCAGGTTTAAAAAATACATTTACTGTATACTCATAGGTGCGCCGCTGTGGTATGTGGTGGGTGTATTAGTTACCTTATCACCAGAGTTTGGCAAAGCATTGGGCGCAACCAGTCCTTTAAGTGCGGGTGAAGGTGTATTATACTCATACATTGGCATTGCCATAGGCGATATTTTTGCGGGCTTGCTGGCTCAAATAACAAAATCAAGAAAGCTGACTATGCTGGTTTTTCTGTTATTGTCAGTTCTGAGTTCATTCACTTATTTGGGGTCAACAGGTATTACACATGATAAATTTGTGTGGATATGCTTTTTCATGGGCTGTACGGTAGGTTACTGGGCTACATTTGTAACCATAGCTGCCGAGCAGTTTGGCACTAATATACGCGCTACGGTTACAACAACTGTCCCTAACTTTGTACGTGGTTCGTTAATACCCATTAACATGGCTTTTAATGCTTTTAAAGGCCATTATGGCATGATAAGCAGCGGATACATTATGATGGTGCTGCTTACCGTGATATCTCTGTTTTCGTTAAGCCAGCTGAAGGAAACTTTTGGCAAAGACCTTAATTATATTGAGGAAGAAGCCGGGATAAGCTGAAGCAGTTCGGGTCAGTAAAATCAAATTACCTAAGACTTGGTACGTTCTGATAGCAAAAATCAGAATGAATGTTAACAGTTTGCTTACCTTTGAAGTTCCTATAATCATTCATTCGTTATTAAATGATCAGTAAAGAACAAATAGCTGTCGAATACAAACAGATACAGGACGAGATTTGTACCGCGCTTGAAGCAACAGATGGCAAAGCCAGGTTTGAAGAAGAGCTTTGGGAGCGGGATGGTGGCGGCGGCGGTTGTACCCGTGTTATACAAAATGGTAATATCTTTGAAAAAGGCGGAGTAAATTTTTCTGCCGTACACGGCCAGTTGCCGGATAGTGTTAAAAAAGCACTTAAAGTTGAGCAGAATGACTTTTTTGCTACCGGTGTTTCTATCGTGATTCATCCCAATCATCCGCTGGTGCCAATAATTCACATGAACATCAGGTATTTTGAGATGCCTTCATCCTTCAACCGTGAGGAGCCACCGGTAAGGTGGTTTGGTGGAGGCATAGACCTGACCCCGCATTATGTTTTTGATGAGGATGCCCGTTACTTTCATGGGCAGCTAAAAGGTGTTTGTGATAATTTTCATACTGACTTTTATCAGCGCTTTAAAGTTTGGGCTGATGATTATTTTTATATCAAGCACCGCAATGAAACCCGTGGTATTGGCGGTATCTTTTACGACAGGTTAACTGCCACGGATGATATTGGCTGGCAAGATGTTTTTGAGTTTTCTAAAGCCGTTGGCCGCACTTTTGCACCAACTTATATTGAATTAGTGAAACGTAACAGGAATAAGGCTTTTAATGACGCGGAACAGCAATGGCAATATCTTCGCCGAAGCCGTTACGCCGAATTTAACCTGGTTTATGATGCAGGCACAAAATTCGGGCTGGAAACTAACGGCCGTATAGAATCTATACTGATGAGCCTGCCGCCAACCGCCAAATGGATTTATGATTATCATCCTGAACCGGGCAGCGAAGAAGAAAGAACACTATCATTACTTAAAAAAGGAATTAACTGGGCATAGCATGAAGAAAGCATTTCCTTTAATTTTAGTTCTGGCATTACTCTGCTCATTTAAAATCGGCGAGAGCTTATCCGGCAGGTGGATTTACAGCGGGGGTATCTATAATGGAAAACCCGAACCGGCACCAAAAGATTATACCTTACAACGGCAGTATGATGCCGAACATTACGCCGCCCTTTTAATCGAAAAAGACACTCCACCTGTAACTTACGAGGCCGGCAACTACAAGTTGTTGCAGGATAGTTGCTTTGAAACCCAAACCTTTAGTGCCCAGCCCTCCAACCTGATTAATGTAACAGTGAAATACCATTATCAGATCAAGAATGACACATTAACTTTTGAAGGCATTTTACCCAACGGGACCAAAGTGCAGGAGTACTGGAAAAAAGCAGACAAATAACTGAACAGTTTTTGTTATTTACAACCATGTTATATGTAAACCGCCATGCACTGCATAGCTGTGTAAAACGTGCCGAATGTTAGTAAAAAAGCCTCGGTTTTATACATAATTTCTTATCTTCGCAGGTCGCTTTGCTTGCAATAAACCTATACTGAAGCGCACAATTGTCTACAGAAAAATTTTGAAATGGCTGAAGATTTAGAAAACGAAAATTCCCACAAAGAAGACAGAATAATTCCGATAAATATTGATGAAGAGATGCGGGCAGCTTACATTGATTATTCAATGTCGGTTATCGTATCAAGGGCGCTGCCCGATGTTCGTGATGGGTTAAAACCTGTTCACAGGCGCGTACTGTATGGTATGCTTGATCTGGGCCTCAATAATAATAAACCATATAAAAAATCTGCCCGTATAGTAGGTGAGGTGCTGGGTAAATATCACCCGCATGGCGATACCTCTGTTTACGATGCCATGGTACGTATGGCGCAGGACTGGAGCCTGCGTTATCCCTTTGTTGAAGGGCAGGGAAACTACGGCTCTATAGACGGCGATCAACCAGCGGCTATGCGTTATACAGAGGCTAAGCTGCAAAAGATAGCAGAAGAGATGCTGGCCGATATTAATAAGGACACTATTGATTTCCAGCTTAATTTCGACGACTCTTTACAAGAGCCAACTGTATTGCCTGCTAAATTTCCAAATCTTTTAGTTAACGGCGCATCGGGTATTGCGGTAGGAATGGCAACAAACATGGCGCCACACAACCTTAATGAGGTAATTGATGCTACATTAGCTTACATTGATAATAATGAAATTGAAGTTGGTGAGTTAATTAAACATGTAAAAGGCCCTGATTTTCCTACAGGCGGTATCATCTACGGGTACGAAGGCCCTCGGCAGGCTCTTGAAACTGGCAGAGGCCGTATTATCATAAGGGCAACCGCTGAAATTGAAACTTACAATAACGACCGAGAACGCATCATAGTCAGCGATGTGCCATACCAGATCAATAAGGCATTAATGATTGAGCGCACGGCCGAGCTGGTTAACGAGAAAAAAATTGAAGGTATATCAGCTATCCGCGATGAATCTAACCGCGAAGGTATACGCGTAGTTTACGAAATTAAAAGAGATGCCAACGCATCTATAGTGCTTAATAACCTTTATAAGTATACAGCACTTCAAACCTCATTCAGTGTAAATAACATCGCACTGGTTAACGGCAGGCCAATGCTGCTTAATCTTAAAGATCTTATTCATCACTTTGTTGAGCACAGGCATGAGGTTGTTATTCGCCGTACCAAATTTGAGCTTGCTGAAGCAGAAAAAAGAGCGCATATACTTGAAGGCTTGCTGATAGCCCTTGACCATCTGGATGAAGTGATCAACCTTATTCGCTCATCGGGTACCCCTGATGAGGCAAGGGAAGGTTTGATTGAAAAGTTTGGTTTGACAGACATCCAGGCGCGTGCTATACTTGACATGACGCTTCGCCGTTTAACAGGCCTGGAACGCGACAAGATCAGGGATGAGTATGATGCCTTGATGAAGCAAATAGAATATTTAAAATCGATACTTGCAGATGAAGGCCTGCGTATGGGCATTATTAAGGACGAGCTCTCTGAAATTAAAGATAAATATGGAGATGAGCGCAAAACCAAAATAGTGCATTCATCCGCAGAAATGCAAACCGAAGACTTTATTGAAGATGAGGATGTAGTTATTACTATATCGCATGAAGGTTATATTAAAAGGACTTCTTTAACAGAATATCGCCGACAGGGCAGGGGTGGCAAAGGGTCAATCGGAAGCAACAGCCGGGATGCCGACTTTATAGAGCATCTGCTTGTAGCATCTAATCATAACTATATGCTGTTCTTCACAGAGTCGGGGCAGTGTTTCTGGCTGAGGGTATTTGAAATACCTGAAGGTACCCGAACTTCAAAGGGGCGCGCTATACAAAACATCATTAACATTCCTAAAGAAGAAAAGATAAAGGCATACATTAAGCTGAAGTCGTTAAAAGATCGTGAGTATCTGGAAAGCAATTTCATCATTATGTGTACCAGGAAGGGTGTCATTAAAAAAACATCGCTTGAGGCATACTCACGTCCGCGTGCCAATGGTATTAATGCAATCAACATAAACGATGGCGACTCTTTGTTAGAAGCTACTTTAACAACCGGCACCAGCGAGATTGTTATGGCGCTTCAATCGGGTAGGGCTATACGCTTCAACGAGTCTACTGTAAGGCCTATGGGCCGTACCGCAACCGGCGTGCGCGGCATAAGCCTGGATAGCGATAACGATGAGGTTGTTGGTATGATAAGTATCAACGATGCTGAAACAACCGTATTGGTAGTGTCTGAAAAAGGTTATGGAAAACGTACGGATATCGACGATTACCGGGTAACGAACCGCGGCGGTAAAGGGGTAAAAACTTTAAACATCACTGAAAAAACCGGAAACCTTGTAGCTATAAAAGGTGTTACTGATAAAGAAGACCTGATGATAATCAACAGGTCGGGTATTATTATCCGTATAGCGGTAAGCGAACTCAGAGTAATGGGTCGTGCAACACAAGGCGTAAGGCTTATCACACTGAAAAACAACGACGAAATTGCCTCGGTTGCAAGTGTAGAACATGATGATGAGGAGGCACTTGATGAAGCAATTGTTGCAGAAGCTATTGCTGATAAAGAAATAGCCCAACAAACCGACAGTGATATAGTGTCGGAAACTGAAGATTCAACTATAAAACAAGATACTGAAATTGACGAAGGTAACGCTGACGATAACGCTACCGACGAGGACCTAATTGAATAACTTATGTATAAACATAAATTAGGGTTATTAATAGCAGGATTGCTTATCACATCATTAGCGTTTGGGCAATCAGAAGCGCTAAAGGTTGTGGTAAACAATCTTGCTTTTTACAAACAAAAGGGAGATCTGGCCTTTTTAGCAAGAGCAAAAAAATCGGCTGATAGCCTGGTTGTAACAAAAAAAGATTCGGCAGACATTGAAAAAAATGTTTACCGCATTATTGTAAACTCAAGTATTCTGTATATAGATTCTACAAATACTTTAAACCAGCCTGAGGACTTCCTTAATCAGACTGCTGCTTTATTTGATAAATTTGCTTCAAAAGGTCAGATATACAAGTATCAGCCCGAAATGGATTATGCAAAACGCTGCCTGGCAAATGCATTCATTAGAAAAGGGTTTGTACTTACCAGAAATAACGATTTCAAAAATGCAGGAATTGCTTTCCAGAAAGCAAAAAAATATGCACCTGGCCAAAAGCAAATAAACGCTTACATTGCTTATACAAGCAATAAGCAGGGTAATTTGCAGGACGCGGCGAAATATTACTCCAATTTGATCAATACCGATAGTACAAAACTTGAATACCTGGAAACCGCATCATCAATTTACAAATCAATGGGGGATACGGCTAAAGCATTGGAGGTAATTAAGAAGGGAAGGCGTTTGCTGCCAACAAATAAGCAGCTATTACAGGATGAAGCTAACATTTACAACAACAAACGCGATTATAAATCGTTAGAACCATTGCTGGGCCAATTGATAGACAATAACCCAAATAATGCGGATATTACTTTTGTGGCAGCAAACTGCTATGATAATTTAAATCAGTTTGATAAAGCAGAATCGCTTTATTTACGTACTATAGAACTTAATACCATGGCCTATGAGCCGGTATTGAACTTAGGATTGCTGTATTTCAAAAAAAGCACGTTGAATAAAGGCATTAACGATAAGAAAGATATAACAAGCGCTATATTGTGGCTGGAAAAGGCGAATGAAATATCGCCCCGTGATAAAAGATGCCTTGAACTGTTACATCTGGCTTACGCTAAAACCGGCAACCAGATACAGTTAGATAGGGTTAATGACCGCTTGGAACAGTTAAACTAATAAACTATAAAATGGCTGTTAATAAGCCATACACTCATTACCAATTTAAAACAGATTCAAATGAAAATTAAATTCTTAATGGCAGGGCTGTTAGGCCTTTATTCGATAACGGCATTTGCTCAAAAGGGAGAGCTTAATGATGCACAGAAAAGTTTTGAAACTTACGATGGTTTAAAAAGCCAGGCCCAATTAGCTATGCCCAGTTTAACAAAAGCAAAAGCTTCTATAGATAAAGCTGCAGCGAATGAGAAAACAGCTAATTTACCTCAAACTTTGGCATTGAAAGCTAATATCTATGGTTCACTTGCCAATCTTGATTCGGTAGAAACTACATCTTTACCGCTATTTACCACTGCTGAAGATGCGTTAAAAAAAGCAAAAGAGCTGGATACTAAAGGCGAAAACAAAAAACTGGTAGATAACGCAAACCTGATTTTAGCGCAGTATCAATTAAACAGGGGTGTTAAACAGTACCAGGCGGGTAAATATGATGAAGCTTACAAAGCTTTTGATTTTTACCGCAGTGTAGTGCCGGAAGATACAACAGCAATTTTGTATACAGGTTTGGCAGCATATAATTCTAAAAACTATCCTGCTGCTATTCAAAACTACAGCAAATTAGTTACTACCAAGTATTCAAAAGCTGAGGCTGTTTATGGAGACCTGGTAAACATGTACTTGACAAGCAAAGATACTACTAACGCTTTGAAAGCAATTTCAGAAGGCCTTACCAAATATCCTAACAATACAAGTTTAAGAAGCACCGAAATTGAGATCAGCTTAATACAGGGAAAACAAAAAGAAGTTTTAAGCAAAATACAAAGCGCTATAGCAAATGATCCGCAAAATAAAAATCTTTATTATTATGCAGGCTTAGTTTATTCACAAATAGCTGATTCATACTTATCACAAATAAATAAAGCAACTCCAGCCAATAAAGCTGCGTTGCAAGCTCAAAGAGATGAAAATTTTGCAAAAGCATCTGACATGTATAAAAAAGCAATAGCTATAGATCCTAACTACTTTGAAGCTAACTTAAACTTAGGTTATGCAGCTATATCACCAGCTATTGATACATACAACAATGCTAATAAGTTACCAGCAAACAAACAAAAAGAGTATACTGCGGCTATTGCGAAAGCTAACTCTCAGTTTGATGCAGCTAAACCATATTTGTTAAAAGCAGTTGAGTTAAACCCTAAATCGTTAGATGCGCTGAATAACTTGCTTACTTATTATAAAGGCAAAAAAGATGATGCTAACGCTGCTAAGATTTCTGCACAGATAAAAGCATTAAAATAATTATCATATATTTTTAGCCCATTCAATAGGATGGGCTAAAAATAAAATCCATTACTTAACATAATGTTAATTATAGGAAAAATAATTTATTTTTTATATGCACTTGCATTTATTAAAACAAAACAATTTTAACAGGCCATAAACCTGGTTGTTTAATGGCTTTTAAAGGTATTGGAATCAATAAAACAAATTAGATGAAAGGCACACAAATACTAATGAGACTGGCAACCATATTTATATTTTGACAGCTAATTTTAAAAAAATGATTTCTGCTTTAATGGTTATCCGGAATTGATATTCTGGTTAAATTGCATGAACCAATAGTTATTTAAAACAAAAAACCCGGATATGTTGATCCGGGTTTTTTATGCGATAAAACCTTTATTACATAGGTTTTTTAGTGGTATCGCTGGTGGTTGTGTCAGTTTTTGTAGTATCTGTATTTGCAGTACTATCTGTGGTAGTTGCCGGTGCAGTGGTTACAGTTGAATCTGTAGCTGTGCTATCAGAACCGTTTGTAGCCTTTTCAGATCCGCATCCCATTGTGATCAAACCAATCACCGTCGCCACTAAGGCAAAACTCAAAATTTGCTTTTTCATCGATATAAGTTTAAATGTGTGTTAATCAAAATATTAGTTACAGCATATTAATTAACCCTAAAACTCTAAACTTGTTTATTTAAGTATTACAATTATTAATTTCCTAAATTTTTGCCAATAAATAGCACCGGATCCATATTTTTAATAATTCAACTCAAATATTTTATGATATTTAACAATAATGATATTATCTGAAAGAAAATTGAAGTGGATATTGCGCCTCTATCCTCCCCTGTTATTTCAGCGCATTTGGGTTATAAAGTTCAATAAAAATTTTAGGGGTGTACAGGTCAGGATTTTCAAAAGTTTTTTTAATAAAAACTATAACGGTTCGGTTTTTGGCGGTACAATTTTTTCAGCGGCAGATCCTTTTTATCCCGTATTGTTCAATCAGATTCTAAACACTAACCATAGAAAACTTAAAATATGGTCAAAATCATCCAAAATTGATTTCTTAAAACCAGCATATTCTGATTTATATTTTCAAATCTTTATAACAGATACATTTATACAACAGGCTGCTGATATGCTTGATAATACCGGTAAGTTTGAGCATAGTTTTCAAATACAGATTATTGATAGCAATAATGATGTATGCGCATCATTAATAAACGAAGTATATGTGCGCGATTACAATTTTGTAACTAAACAAAGCCAATGAAAATATTTATGAACGATGCGTTCTTTGTAAATAAGGGCTTTAAGATATCAACAGATAAAACATTGCTCAAATTTGATGTAATATTTAATTATCTTAACGGGCAATCTTATTGGGCTAAAGGCATCACTCCACAAAAATTAAAGCGTTCTATAGACAACTCGGTTTGTTTTGGCGTTTATAAAGATGACCAGCAGGCTGGTTTTGCAAGGGTTGTTACGGATATGGCCACTTTTGCTTACTTGTGTGATGTTTTCATATTACCGGAGTATCGAAATAACGGTCTATCCAAATGGTTAATGCAAACCATCATTGCAAACCCGGATCTGCAAGGCATACGAAGATGGAGTTTAGCTACAAGAGATGCACATGGATTATATAAGCAATTTGGCTTTGAACCAATAACAAATCCAGGCATTTGGATGCAAATATTTACGCCCTACACAGAGCAATAAAGAAAGTTAAAAATGAATTTACGGAGACAGATATTAGAAGGTGAAGGCGTAAAACTCGATTTTAAAAAAACGATTACCAGCTGCGAAAAAATTGCCAAGACAATGGTTTCTTTCGCCAATAATGTTGGCGGCAGGCTGCTTATTGGCGTACTTGACGACGGCACCATTAAAGGTGTAAAGGATGATAGCGAAGAACGATATATGATAACACGTGCCGCACACTTTTTTTGTCGGCCTGCCCTTGAGCCTTTGTTTGAAGAAGTTTACTATGATGATAAGATTGTGCTTATGGTTGATATACCAGAAAGCAACGAAAAACCTCATTATGCACTCGCCGAGGATGGCAAGTGGTGGGTTTATATACGCGTAAAAGATAAAAGTGTGCTTGCAAGTAAAGTTGTGGTTGATGTGCTTAAAAGATCGGCTGCTGATGAAGGAGTTTTAATTGAATATTCATCAAAAGAGAAAGCATTGTTAGAGTATCTGGATAAGCAGGACCGAATAACGGTAAAAGAATTTTGCACACTGCTGAACATTGGCCGAAGGCGTGCTCAACGCATACTGGTTGATTTAGTTTTGTCTGGCGTTTTACTGGTGCATACCACAGAAAAGGAAGAGTTTTATACGGCTACTTAGCCTAAAGTAAACCCAAATTATTACATTTGCCGGCTTCTGTAAACCGGCAATGAGAAATCTGTTCATTAAATACAAACCCTACTACAGCGACAGCTTGAAGCTTGCTATACCGGTTGTGGTATCACAGATTGGGCATACACTTGTGCAGCTGTCTGATACTATAATTGTTGGCCAGTTTGCAGGGACAAATGCATTGGCAGGTATTTCATTATCTATAAGCATCTTTTTAGTACCACTGGCCATTGGTTTAGGTATAAGCTATGGAATCACTCCCCTCATTGCGCAGCACAATGGCCGCAATAATTTTGCCGAATGCGGTAAACTTTTAAGTAACAGCTTACTCTTAAACTTAGTTACCAGTATTGTGTTATTTGCAGTTGTGTACTCTGGAATGGCCTTGCTGGTAGATAAGCTCGATCAATCACCGGCCGTAGTTGCACAGGCAAAACCTTTTATGTTCCTGCTCAGCCTTTCCATTATTCCGCTGATGGTATTTGATGCCTTTAAACAGTTTGCACAGGGGCTTGGTTTCACAAAGCAAGCCATGTATATTACTATAGTGGGCAATATCCTGAATATATTGTTAGGAATAATACTGGTTAAAGGAATGTTTGGCATCCGTCCTATGGGTATTCGGGGTGTAGGCATTAGTACGCTTGTGGATAGGTGCCTTATGGCGATAGCGATGGGTATATACGTATTGAGGTCACCTTCATTCAAAAAATTTCTGGAAGAGCTAAAGTTAAGAAGTATAACGTTTATTAGTCTAAAACAGCTATTAGCTATTGGTATGCCGGTAGCACTACAATCTACCTTTGAGCTAAGCGCATTTGGTGGAGCATCTATCCTGATTGGTACCATTGGCGCGGTACCACAGGCTGCACACCAGATAGCCATATCCTTAGCCAGCATGACTTATATGATGGCCAGTGGCATATCATCAGCAGCTGCTATCCGTTCGGGTAATTACTATGGTGCCGGTAATCATTATGAATTACGGCTGTCGGCTATATCAAACTACCATATTGTAATAGTATTTATGTTTAGCACAGCCCTTATATTTACTGTTTTCAATCAATGGCTGCCCTGGCTATACACTTCAGATAAGGCTGTTATTCATATTGCCTCTCAATTACTTATGGTTGCAGCCCTGTTTCAGTTGTTTGATGGAACACAGGTTGTGGGTTTAGGCATTTTAAGGGGCATGGGTGATGTAAATAAACCTACATTAATAACTTTTATTTCCTACTGGATAATTGGGTTGCCAATAGCTTACCTGCTGGGGATATTTTTAAAATTAGGTGTGATTGGTGTATGGTTTGGGCTGGTATCAGGCCTGATGGCATCATCTGTAATGCTATTCGTACGTTTTAGGTACGTAAGCGAAAAAGTAAGGCTGATAAATGATTTAAAAATATAACTCATTAGCAACCCGGTAAGTGTTACAGTGCGCTTCAACTATGTCTTTTATATCGGGCGAATACCCTCCACCCATACTTATCTGTACGGGGATGTTATGAAACCTGCAAAGTTCAAGTACATACCGATCACGCTCTTTACAACCCTCTTTAGTAAGCGAAAGTTTGCCTAATTTATCTGATCGCAATACATCAACACCTGATAGATAGAAAATAAAATCTGGCTTCGCTTTTTCAATTAATGTAGGCAAAGTACTTTTTAAGATGCTCAAATATTGCTCATCTTCAATACCATCTTCTAACGGTATATCCAAGTCTGAGCGCTCTTTCCTGAATGGGAAATTTTTATCTCCATGCATCGAAAAAGTGAAAACCCGTGGCTCATGCTCAAATATCTGTGCGGTGCCATTACCCTGATGCACATCTAAATCAATAATTAATATAAATTTACATATCGCATTATATAACAAATAATTAGCCGCTATAGCCTGATCATTCAATAGGCAAAAACCCTCTCCCCAATTAGTACCTGCGTGATGTGTACCACCGGCTACATTAAAGGCTACACCATATTGCATAGCATAGCTGCACCCATCAATGGTTCCCTGAGCTATCCTTCTTTCCCTTTCTATAAGTTGGGCTGTAAGCGGGAAACCTGTACGTCGCTGGTCTTTTGGTGATAAAGTTAAATCCCGTAACTGCTGCCAATAATTGGCATCATGTGTAAGCAGAATACTTTTTTCATCAAGTATATTCGGCGAAAAAAGATTTTCCGGGGTGATTGTTCCTTCATGCAATAACTGCCCGGGTATAAGCTCGTATTTAAGCATTGGGAAACGATGGCCCGGAGGCAATGGATGCGCATATATTGGGTCGTAAGCTATCTTTAGCATAACATCGCCTACTCAAATATTTCACCAACATGTAGTTCAATTCCCCTGGAGATGTCATCCAAAGGCAGGTCGTTTGCATCGGTACCAAATGGATTTTCAATTTCTTCTGCCAATAATTCAATACTTGCAAACACAAATAGTATGAACCCAATGACCGGCATAATAAAATACTTTAAATCAAAAGCCCATGTAAAAGGCAGAGTGATGATATAAGTAAATATGAATTTTTTAATAAAAACACTATATGAGTATGGTATAGGTGTCTTTTTAATTCGCTCACATCCGCCGCAAATGTCGGTAAAAGATGTAAGCTCGGGGTTGATACTCAATAGCTGCTCCGCATTAATATGCCCTGTTTTATTCAGGCGATAAACCCTCTCAAGCATTGCAGAGGCTACCTGGTTAGGAACATGCTTGTTTGGATCGATTTTTAAATGAGTGTTTTCTTCAGGCTCAAATCTATCCCTCAGATGATTTTTAAGCACACGGGCATAAAGCGGAATAAGGTAATTGAAATATGCACTGTCTTGTGTTTCTGTTAGATGCTTAAGCTTGATGGCAAGGTTACGACTGTTATTGGTTAAACTGCCCCAGAGTTTGCGGCCTTCCCACCAACGATCATAAGCTGAATTGATACGGAATGCCAGCAGCAATGAAAATACAAAGCCAATGGTTTGATGGATATAAATCACTTTTTTGATAAAAGATGTCTCAGGTATTTTAAAAACATCTATCAGAAAAAATGTAATAACCCCGGCATAAATACTAACCGACAGCATCAATGGAAAAAGTTCCCGCAGTGTATCGGCCTTATTAAAACGAAATATGAGCCCAAACCACTGCTTAGGGTTATAGTATATCATCTTTTATAAATTAATAGCTCTAATAGCTTTAAACAAGGCTTCTCCGGCTTTAAACACATCGGTAAAAGTATTATACAATGGTACCGGACTTAACCTGATCACATCAGGTTCACGCCAATCGCCAATAATGCCATTATCAGATAAATAATTAAATATGTCCTTGGCATTACGTTTACAAATTACAGAAAGCTGACTACCACGTTGTTTAATGTCCTGCGGTGTAATAATGCGGTATACTTCTTCGCCAACCTGGGTATTGATATCATTAATCAAAAACTCAAGATAGGCAGTCAACCTGTCTGCCTTGGTTCGTAAGGGTATAATCCCCCCGGCTTTTTCAAAAATATCTAAGGATGCCTTGTGCACAGCCATTAACAAGATCGGGCTTGTACTGACGTTCCAACCCTGCGCGCCTCTCTCTGCTTCAAATCCGGGTTGCATCAAAAATTGTTTTTCGCGGCGGTACCCCCACCATCCGGCAAAACGGTTAAGGGTATTATTACTAAAATGCTTTTGGTGTACAAACGCTCCGCTAATACCACCAGGACCTGAATTCATGTATTTATACGAGCACCAACAGGCAAAATCGGCATCCCAATCATGCAGTTTTACAGGGACGTTACCAGCGGCATGCGCCAGATCAAATCCAACCATTGCCCCTGCCCTGTGTCCGGCCTTTGCAATAGCTTCCATATCAAATAGCTGCCCGGTGTAATAATTAATACCACTGAATAAAATTAAGGCAAGTTCATCGGCGTTATCCTCTATTTCCTGTATTATATCTTCTGTTCGCAGGGTTAACTCCCTATCCCTGGGTGCTATTTCGATAACTGCTGTTTGAGGGTCGAATCCATGAAAACGCAACTGGCTTTCAACAGCATATTGGTCTGACGGGAAAGCACCTGCTTCCATTAGTATTTTATACCGCTTACTATTTGGTTTATAAAAGCTTACCATCATTAAATGAAGATTCACTGTAAGCGAATTCATGATAGTAATTTCTGCAGGTTGCGCACCTAACAATTCAGCTAATGACGGTAACAAACCTTCATGATAACTTAGCCATGGCTGGTTACCGGTAAACCATCCCTCAACGGCGTGGTCTTCCCATGCGTTAAGTTGCTCCTGCAGGTATTGTTTTGCTGCACGAGGTTGCAAGCCTAATGAATTACCGCATAAATATACCGCATCGTGGCCATTATGCCTCGGTATCAAAAACTCATTTCTGAATAGTTTAAGTTCATCATGCTCATCCTGCTGTTGGGCGTAAGTAAGGTTGTTTTGGTAAACCATGCTTCAATTATACAAAAAAGGCGGGTGTGTACCCGCCTTAATTTTACAAAGCTACGTTGCCGTGCTTCCCTTCATCATATTGTTTACCGGTTAGCCGCGCTTTAAGCATATTAAATAGTACCACCATGCTACTGCTGCTGCTATCCCAATATTCTGCATCGGTAGGTGTTACTTTCAAAAGAGTAAGTGCCGGATCATCCAAGCCTTTTGGGAAAAAAGCTTCAATAAAAGGGTTCCATAGCTCTTTCATTTTAGCTTTATCATCTACTGTTGTGGCTTCGGCAACAATACTTAAATAGGTGTGATTTTTAGGATCTGAGTAAGTTACCGAAATTGTGTTTTCTACGGATATCTCAGTTACCTTAGGTGAATATTCATTGGTAAAAAACCAGATATTTCCTTCGTCATCGATATCAGCCGTACCCATTGGCCTGCTATTAAAGCCTTTTTCCGGGCTATAAGTAGTAAGCATAGCTGTTTTTATTTCTTTTACTCTTTCCTGCAAATACTGCAGGCTCTCTGTTTTTGACCAATCGCTGCTCATAGTATTATTTCATTTATATAGACGAGCATATAACCAATCAAGACAGTTATTTGTTGGGCTTACTTACATAAATATTTCCTTTTACATAAAAACGGTAAGGCAGTAATGCATCTTCGCCTGCATAGTCTACCCCAATACGCGGACAAGCCGCAACTTCTTCGTCAGCAAACGTAAGCCCCCTGTCTTCTATCCAGACAGTATCGCCTTGTAGGCTTTCAGCGTTTATTTTGCGTGATATGCCCATGGCTTTTGCAACCGAACCCGGGCCTTTAGTAATATTGGGTTTAAGTTTATCCATTCCACGTCGGGCAAGCATGGTATCTAATCCTTCGGTAGGTTGTATGGCTCTTATCAAAATGGCATGGGGCTGCCCTTCAGAAGATGTAACGATATTCAGCATTTCATGAATGCCATAACATAAGTAAACATAAATAACCCCTCCCTGTGCAAACATGGTTTGTGTACGTGGCGTTAACCTCCCACCATAAGCATGTGATGCTCTATCAATAACACCTGCATAGGCTTCTGTTTCAACAATATATCCGCCGGTAAGATCACCGTCGATACAAGTAAACAAATACTTGCCGATCAGGTCTCGGCTAAGAGCTACAACATCGGGGTTATGATAATAAAATTCCGGTAACTTCATTATGTTAATATATCGGCAAGCAGGGCATTTATTTCAGTGGCCCTGTCAATCACCATTACGTGCGTGCCGCCCTTTATAACTGCTGTAGGGTTTTTAATGTTTTGATAAGGAAACACCAGGTCATTATCGCCAATAATATGATAAAGATTATCGGGTATCGTATCATTTTTCCATTGCAGTACCGCTTCCATCGCCCATTTTAAAAACACTGGCGACGATCCTTTAAGCATGCTCATAAATAAAACCTGATCCACGGCAGACATAGATCCGAATATATATTTAACTAAAAAACCTAATTGAGTGAATAGCTTGCCGGGAATTATCCGCTGCAGCGGTATACGACGGAAAACTTTAAAATAAAAAGGTGCTTCACTGTCAGTTTTGATACTTGATATCAAAATCACCTTACTTAGCTTTAAGTGTTTGGCAACTTCAGTAGCTATCATCCCACCAAGAGACACGCCAATAACCGCATCTGATGGAGTTATATGATATTGATTTGCAATTTTTTGTGCATAAATAGCTAAAGTATCCTTTTGCTCTGGAATCAGCCAGTCGGTAGCCAGCGCTTCATACTGCGGAGGGATTACTATGTTGCCAAATAGGCGCTTATCTGCACCCAAACCAGATATCAAAAAGACCTTAGGCATTGAATTTTATAAGTTGTACAATTTGCTCAAGATACTTTGCATCTGTATCATCAAATTTATCCAGTTCTTCACTGTCTACATCAAGCACCCCTATTACTTCTCCCTGGTGAAACAATGGCAAAACAATTTCCGAACGTGATAACGAGCTGCAGGCTATATGCCCAGGGAAAGCATCTACATCAGGAACAATAAGTGTTTCTGCTTTACTCCATGCTGTGCCGCAAACACCCTTAGCCTTAGCAATGCGCGTGCAGGCAACCGGCCCCTGAAACGGCCCTAAAACAAGCTCATCGTTTTTTACCAGGTAAAAGCCAACCCAAAACCATTTAAATTGTTCTTTAAGCGCAGCAGCAATATTTGCCAGATTAGCTATCAGATCAGTTTCGCCGTAAAGTAAGGCTTCTATTTGAGGTATGAGCGATTGATACTGCTCTACTTTATTTGCCGAGCCTATAATTTTCAAGTCTTCTGCCATGCAGGCAAAAGTAATGACACTAAGCTGAAAGTAAATAAGACAAATATCATATTTAATATTTTATTTAGCACACAGATGATTGTAAGCCTTACTATAGTACGTTACCGAAAGCTTTTTGTGCCTTTCGCTTTGTTTGCAATGGCCATACACCGTTTGCCTATGTCATTACAAAATGGCTGCAGTTTTTGGAAACTGCTTGGCACCGGGAGTAACGGAACATTTGACCTGCAGCCCGATTGGCAACAGTGGGGATTAATGGCCGTTTGGGACGACCGGGAAGCTTACGATCGCTTTGCTCAAAAATCCTTTGTTAGTAAATGGTGGAATGCCTTAACTAAAGAAAGCTGGACTTTATTATGCCGCCCTATTCAAAGCCATGGCAAGTGGGACGGAAAAGAGCCGTTTGGAAAGCCAACCGGCCGCGATATTGAAGGCCCTATTGCGGTATTAACACGTGCAACCATTCGCATAAGCAGATTAAAAAACTTTTGGTCGCATGTTGATGATGTGGCAGATTTAATGACTAAAGCGCCGGGCTATGTTACCTCCATTGGCATTGGCGAGGCGCCCGCTTACAGGCAGGCAACCTTTTCTATATGGGAAAACGCAGATAAGATGAAAGCATTTGCTTATGGCAGCAAAGAGCACGCTGAAGTTATCAAAAAAACACGTAGCGAAGGATGGTATAGCGAGGAGCTTTTTGCCCGATTTAAAATTTTAGACAGCAGCGGATCATTAAATGGAAAAGATCCGTTGCAGCACTTATTACATACCACACCATGAGAGTTGTTGCAGAATTACCACACCCCGATTTTAAAATTACCATCATGAGCATGAACCAAAAATTCATCGTTAAGATGGAACAAGGCACACTTGAACAAACTTTTAAAATTCCTGAAATGGATTTGACAGATGGAGTAAACTCAGTATTTGAACTACTGGACGAAGAGTTTTTAGCAAAAGTATCAGCCCGCTTTAAAGAAATGGGCCAAGACTATCAGGATGCGTATTATCGATATAATTATTAGTATAAATAAAAATCATAATACATTTAAATACATTGTGTTATAAAAAATTATTTTTGATTACAAAATTTTATTTGGCATAAATATTCATTATTTAGCTTTAACTCTTACTAAACTAATAAATGCTTTATAGTCCTTATTTATAAAACTTATATAAAATGCTAAATATAAGCTAATTAAGATTTATAAATTTAATTAACCAAATATAATTTGGCTTGTATAGTATCACTGTATAAAGATAAAAATGCACATTATTAGAAAAAATTATTACATCTATCTATATGAAATTTGACAATAATTTTAAAATATTATTTGGAAGATAGTTTTTTATTGCCCTATATTTGAAACATTATTTGGTAGTAATACCATGATCAATTTTCCTTCGTAAGGATTTTGATTTATAAAGAAGCGGCGAGAGATCAGGCTCGACGAACCGCTGGCAACCCTGCAAAGTGTAGAAGGTGCCAATTCCTGTCCCGGAAGAATAGATTACCCGGGGGATATAAATTAATTATCATGAAAAGTCTGATTTATTTAGCTAAAACAAACACATCAAAAGCCCTACCGGGTCAAACTGTATACAACCAATCTGCAGGATGTATTTGTATGTGTTGCTGCTGTTGTTAACGCAGCCACGTCCACCTTTCTTTTCGAAAAAATACGTGCAAACCAGTGTGGATATTTGTATCCCTTGTCAATCAACACAATTAAATCAATTTTAAAACATTACTATCATGTCAGCCCTAAAATTTGAAACTTTGCAGTTACATGCAGGCCAGGAAGTGGACAGTGTAACTAACTCGCGTGCTGTTCCGCTATATCAAACTACATCATACGTTTTCAATAATGCCGAGCACGGTGCAAATCTTTTCGCTCTTAAAGAATTCGGTAATATTTATACCAGGATCATGAATCCGACTACCGATGTTTTTGAAAAGCGCATTGCCGCCCTTGAAGGTGGTATAGCTGCGCTTGCAACAGCATCTGGCCAGGCAGCACAGTTTATCGCCTTAAATAATATATTGCAGGCAGGTGATAACTTCGTCACCTCTCCTTTTCTATACGGAGGAACTTATAATCAGTTCAAGGTGGCATTTAAACGCCTTGGTGTTGAAGTTCGTTTTGCCGAAGATGACTCTGCTGAGAACCTTGAAAAACTTATTGACCATAAAACGAAAGCGCTTTATGTTGAAACAATAGGAAACCCCGGTTTCAATATCCCCGATTTTGAGAAGCTTGCACAGCTGGCTAATAAACATGATTTGCCTTTAATAGTAGATAACACCTTTGCCGCCGGAGGTTATTTGTTCAGGCCGCTGCAGCATGGCGCTCATATCGTAGTTGAATCGACCACTAAATGGATAAACGGCCATGGCACAAGCATTGGTGGTGTAATTGTAGACGGGGGCACTTATGATTGGGGCAATGGTAAATATCCGCAATTTACTGAGCCAAGCGAAGGTTATCACGGATTGATATTCAACGATGTTTTTGGCAAAAACGGGCCATTTGGTAATATCAATTTTATTATTCGTGCACGGGTTGAAGGCTTAAGAGATTTTGGGCCTGCGCAATCGCCATTTAATTCATGGCTGAACATACAAGGGTTGGAAACCCTGTCATTACGTGTACAACGCCATGTAGATAATGCCCTTGAGCTTGCCAAATGGCTTGAGCAGCAGCCGCAGGTAAAAAAGGTCAATTATCCCGGGCTTGAATCGTCCCCACAACATCTTAACGCTAAAAAGTATTTAAAAAATGGCTTTGGCGCTGTTTTATCCTTTGAAGTAAATGGCGGTAAGCAAAATGCTTCAGAAGTAATAAATAACCTTAAGCTTGTTAGCCATCTGGCCAACGTGGGCGATTCAAAGACATTGATCATTCAGCCATCTGCAACCACACATCAGCAGTTGAGTGATGCTGAACAATTGTCTGCCGGTGTTACCCCTGGCCTGTTACGTGTAGCTGTTGGTATTGAACATATTGATGATATTAAAGCCGATTTCGAGCAGGCATTAGCGAAGTTACCACAATTGATATATGCCTGATATTATAGTTTTAGTTTTTAAGTGATGGTTATGAAGGGGTAGCCGCTAAGCGCTACCCTTAATAACAACAAAAGAGAAATGAGTACACAAACCTTTACCTATACAGGAAAATTTGAACTTGAAGCGGGCCGTAGCTTACAAGGTATTGAGATAGGTTACACTACATACGGCACGCTTAATAAAAACCGGGATAATGTAGTGTGGGTATGCCATGCCCTCACTGCAAATTCCGACGTTTTTGAATGGTGGAAAGGCCTTTTTGGCCATCAGGATCATTTCAATCCGGACGATTATTTCATAATATGTGCCAATGTACTGGGATCTCCATACGGCACAACCAGCCCGCTTAGTAATAACCCTGCCACAGGTCAACCCTATTTTTTAGCGTTTCCTGAATTTACTATCCGCGATATTGTAAAAGGGCATCAATTGTTGGCTAACCATTTAGGTATTGATCATATCGAAATACTTTTAGGTGGTTCGTTAGGCGGGCAGCAGGCACTGGAATGGAGCATACTGGAGCCCGAACGTATCAAAAACCTGATACTTATTGCTACCAATGCCAGCCACTCTCCTTGGGGAATCGCCTTCAATGAGTCGCAACGGCTGGCTATTAGTGCAGATCGTACTTTCTTCGCCGGCTCTGCAGATGGTGGCAGCAAAGGGTTAAAGGCTGCACGCAGCATTGCGCTCTTATCCTATCGTAATTATAAAACCTATGGCATTACACAGCAAGAAGATGGTGATGATATACCAGGAACGTTCAAAGCAGCTTCATACCAGAATTACCAGGGCGAAAAGCTGGTTAACCGGTTCAATGCTTATAGTTACTGGTATTTATCAAAAGCTATGGACTCGCACAATGTTGGGAGAGGCAGGCATGGCGTTGATAAGGCGCTAAGTTTAATTAAAGCGCGCACGCTTGTAATTGGTATAAAATCTGATGTGTTGTTTCCTGTAGAGGAGCAACAATATCTTTTCAGGCACATACCTAAATCAGCATTTGCCGAATTGGATTCGTTTTATGGTCACGACGGTTTTTTAATTGAAACCGAAGACCTTACAAAAGTTATTACATCGTTTTTGAAAACGGATGTAAAAGGAAAAATTATTGAATTACAAAAAATAGCTTAATGAGCAAGAAATTGAATATTGGCCTCTTCGGATTTGGTGTTGTAGGCCAGGGATTATATGACATCATCAAAACGAAAAACCTGAATCTCGAAATTGTAAAGATCGCAATAAAGAACCCTGAAAAAGAGCGCTCTTTGCCAAAAGAGCTTTTTACTACTAACAGGGATGAAATACTGAATAACCCAGAAATTAACACTATTGTTGAGCTGATAAATGATACCGAAGCCGCATTTGAGATTGTTTCAAGAGCGCTTAGCTCTGGTAAAAATGTAGTATCGGCCAGTAAAAAGATGATTGCCATTTATCTGGATGAGCTGATCGAACTTCAGCATAAACATGGCACCTCTTTATTGTACGAAGGCGCTGTTTGCGGCAGTATACCTATCATTCGTAATCTGGAAGAGTATTATGATAATGAATTATTGCACTCTATAAGCGGTATTTTCAACGGCTCATCAAACTACATCCTTTCCAAAGGATTTTTGGAAAATTTAGATTACGATTCTGCTTTAAAACAGGCGCAGGACCTTGGCTTTGCTGAAACGGACCCTACTATGGATGTTGGCGGCTTTGATGCTAAGTTCAAGCTGATCATAGCGGCATCACATGCTTATGGGGTGGTTATCAAACCTGAAAATGTATTAAACATAGGCATTCAAAATTTATCAGCCAATGATTTGCAATACGCCCGCGAGAAAAACCTTAAAATAAAATTGGTACCGGTTGCCAAAGAGCTTGATGACCGCCATGTCACCCTATTTGTGCTGCCAAAGTTTGTAAATGAAAGTGAGTTTTTATATAACGTAGAGTATGAATATAATGGTGTAACAGTGCAGGCTGCATTTGCCGATCAGCAATTCTTTTTTGGTAAGGGCGCAGGTGGTCACCCCACTGGTTCTGCAGTACTATCAGATATTGCTGCATTACGCTATAATTATGCTTATGAGTACAAAAAAGCCAAAGGATTAACCAACCTACAGTTTACGAATAACGTGGAGATAAATATTTATCTGCGCTATGAGGATGAGGCTTTGGTAGACGCACTGAATTTTGAAGAAATTCACGAGCGCTTTTATTCTGGCAATTATAAATTTGTGATAGGTAAAATCAACCTGCAGTCACTTATTCAAAATCTGGAGCTGATAAATGCTGACAACGCTTTTGTGGCTTTCGCTGATCAATTGACCGGCATTACCTTAGCAGAACGCAAATTAGAAAGTGCTGTATTATAAAATCAAAACCGACTATAAACAAAATGGCCCCGAAATTCGGGGCCATTTTGTTTATGCGTTGTGCTAAATTATTTCACAGCATCTATAATAGCTTTAAAAGCATCTGGATTGTTCATAGCCAAATCAGCTAACACCTTACGGTTTAAACCGATTTCTTTAGCGGCTAACTTACCCATTAACTGTGAGTAAGAGATACCATGCTGACGGGCACCCGCGTTAATACGCTGGATCCATAAAGCCCTGAACTCTCTTTTTTTGGTTTTACGGTCGCGGTATGCATACTGTAAACCTTTTTCAACTGTGTTTTTAGCAATAGTGTAAACCTTGCTGCGTGAACCCCAATAACCTTTGGCGAGGTTCATGATTCTTTTCCGGCGTCTTCTCGACGCTACTGCGTTAACTGAACGTGGCATTTTGTTTGTTTTTTGGTAGTGAGTGTTCCTGTTTTACCCGGAAGCTTCAGACTCTAATACCTGGTTAAAAATTAATTAATTACTTGCCGATACAAAGCATGCGTTTTACGTTACCCATGTCAGCATCAGATACTAAACTGGTGTGACCAAGGTTACGCTTACGTTTGGTTGACATCTTGGTTAAGATGTGGCTTTTGTATGCGTTTTTTCTGGCAATTTTACCGGTTCCAGTAAGCTTAAAACGCTTTTTTGCACTGGAATTGGTTTTCATTTTTGGCATAACTGTTATTTATTTAGATATAAGATTTGAGATGTGAGATCTGAGAAAACCTACCTCAGCCACACCTCATTTCCTGTGTTTACACTGTTACTAATTCAAAGACCTAATCAAAGAGAATTATCTCAAATCTCAAATCTAACGTCTTTTATCTATTTTTTACCTGCCTTAGGCGCTACCGTTAAAAACATACGCTTACCTTCAAGTTTAGGCAATTGTTCTACTTTACCAACCTCTTCTAATGCTTGTGCAAAACGAAGCAGTAGTATCTCGCCTTGTTCTTTGTACACAATTGCACGGCCTTTGAAGTGAACGTAAGCCCTTACCTTTTCGCCTGATTCCAGGAATTTGGTGGCATGCTTTAATTTAAAATCAAAGTCATGGTCATCAGTATTCGGCCCAAAGCGTATTTCTTTAATAACGGTTTGCTTGGCATTATTTTTTATTTCCTTCAGCTTTTTCTTCTGCTCGTAAATAAACTTATTGTAATCAGTTACTTTACAAACCGGTGGGTTAGCGTTTGGAGAAATTTCGACCAAGTCAAGCTCCTGTTCCTGGGCAATAGCCAAAGCATCTCTTAACGAGTAAACACCCTGTTCTACATTGTCACCCACAAGACGCACTTCCTGCGCCCTAATGAACTGATTGATATTATGTTCGGCTTCTTTCTTCTTAAAAGGAGGCCGTGGTCCTCTGTTAAATGGTCTGTTTAATGCCAAGTTATACTGTTATTTCTTTTATTATTTGCTGTTTAAATTCTTCAATACTCATACTTCCCATATCGCCGGCACCATGTTTACGTACCGAAACTTTGCCTTCTGCGGCTTCTTTTTCGCCTACAATAAGCATATACGGGATTTTTTTGACTTCAGCATCGCGTATTTTACGGCCGATTTTTTCATCTCTAAAGTCAATCAGCCCGCAAATATCGGAATCTTTTAACTCATCTGAAAGTTTTTTTGCATAATCTTCATACTTTTCTGAAATCGGCAGTATGATGAATTGTTCCGGCGACAACCATAATGGGAAGTTACCCGCGCAATGCTCAATTAAAACAGCCACAAAACGCTCCAGAGATCCAAAAGGCGCACGATGTATCATCACCGGGCGATGTTTTTGATTGTCACTTCCGGTATATTCCAATTCAAAACGTTCTGGCAAGTTATAATCCACCTGGATGGTACCTAACTGCCATTTACGGCCAAGCGCGTCTTTCACCATAAAATCAAGCTTAGGACCATAAAATGCAGCTTCACCGTACTCTATTACTGTAGGCAGGCCCTTCTCTTTAGCGGCTTCAATAATTGCCGATTCTGCCAATGCCCATGTTTCGTCGCTTCCTATGTATTTGCTCTTGTTTTCCGGATCTCGTAACGATACCTGTGCAGTATAATTATCAAAACCAAGCGCGCCAAAGGTGTATAGCACTAAGTCTATTACTTTTTTAAACTCATCTTTCACCTGGTCAGGCCGGCAAAATAAATGTGCATCATCCTGTGTAAAGCCACGTACACGTGTCAGTCCATGCAGTTCGCCGCTTTGCTCGTACCTGTATACGGTACCAAACTCGGCAAAACGCACCGGAAGGTCCTTGTAAGAGCGTGGTTTAGTTTTGTATATCTCACAGTGATGCGGGCAGTTCATTGGTTTTAACAAGAACTCCTCTCCTTCCTGCGGAGTTTTTATAGGCTGGAAAGAATCAGCGCCATATTTTTCATAATGACCTGAAGTGATATATAAATTTTTATGGCCGATGTGCGGAGTGATTACCTGCTCGTAACCTGCCTTAACCTGTGCGGTTTGCATAAAGCGTACTAAGCGTTCGCGCAATGCAGTACCTTTAGGCAGCCATAATGGCAAGCCCATACCCACTTTTTCGCTAAAGGCAAAAAGCTCAAGCTCTTTTCCCAACTTGCGATGGTCGCGCTTTTTCGCTTCTTCTATAAGGTGTACATACTCAGCAAGCTCACTTGCTTTAGGGAAAGTAACACCATAAATACGCGTAAGCTGCTTGCGGCTCTCATCACCACGCCAGTAGGCACCGCCCATACTCATTAATTTAACGGCTTTAATATGGCCGGTATTAGGGATGTGCGGACCGCGGCATAAGTCAGTAAAGTTCCCTTGTGTATAAAACGTGATTGAACCGTCCGGCAGGTCCTTTATCAGGTCGAGCTTATACTCGTCACCTTTTTCGGTGAAATATTCAATAGCATCAGCTTTGCTAACCGGTTTGCGAATATACTCGCTCTTGGTTTTAGCCAGCTCAATCATTTTATCTTCGATCTTTTTAAATTCTTCTGATGAGAATTCACGGTCGCCAAAGTCTACATCATAATAAAAGCCGGTCTCTATAGCCGGGCCGATACCAAATTTGGTACCCGGATATAATGCCTCAAGTGCTTCGGCCATTAAGTGTGCCGACGAATGCCAGTAAGTTGATTTGCCTTTGGTATCATTCCAGGTCAACAGCTTTACGGATGAATCTTCTTCGATAGGACGACTTGCATCCCAAACTTCGCCGTTTACTTCGGCTGCTAATACGTTACGTGCTAAACCTTCGGAGATAGATTGTGCTATCTGCATGGAAGTGATCCCCTTGTCGTACTGACGAATGGAACCATCAGGGAGTGTAATGTTAATCATCTACAACTATGATTTAAATTTTATAAAATGTGTGATATAAAAAATGATCGCATACTAACGCGATCTTTCAACTTGATGCAAAAATATGATTTTAGGGACAAGCAGAAAATTTAATATCATAAACCTTACTGACATCAACAAAAAAAAGCGGCCCGATAGCCGCTTTTCCTGAATATGTTTAATTATTATCCTTTAAAATGTTGGATGATCAAACTGGCCAGTTCCACGCCTATACGTTCCTGCGCTTCGTTAGTAGCAGCACCAATGTGGGGCGTTAAAGAAATTTTAGGGTGTGATAAAATGTCCTGACGTGGCGTCGGCTCATTATCAAAAACATCCAGTGCAGCAAAGGCAACCTTACCACTGTTTAAAGCAGCTATCAGATCGCTTTCGTCAATCAGTCCACCGCGTGAACAGTTAACTAAACCAACACCTTTTTTCATTTGCTCAAATTCAGCAGCTGTTATCAGTGGCTTGTCGACAAATGGCGTATGCAGCGATATAAAGTCGGCATTTGTGATAATATCTTCTTTGGTAGCAGTTTTAACAGCAACCTTAGCAACAAAGCCACCACCTAAAACCACTTCAATCTCAGGTGCAAACGGAAAAACGTCATAAGCCAACACTTCCATACCTACGCCAATAGCAATTTTTGCTACTTCGCGGCCAATACGGCCAAAACCAAGTATACCTAAAGTTTTACCACGAAGCTCGACACCTTTAGCATAAGCTTTTTTCAGATCATTAAATTTTGTAGCTCCGTCTACCGGCATTTTTCGGTTACTATCCTGCAAAAAACGAACGCCGCCAAACAAATGGCCAAATACCAGTTCGGCCACAGATAATGATGAAGAAGCAGGGGTATTGTAAACACCTATGCCTTTTTCCTTGGCGTATTCAACATCAATATTATCAACTCCTACGCCACCACGGCCAATCAGTTTAAGATTAGGGCAGGCATCAATCAAGGCCCTGCGCACTTTAGTTGCGCTGCGTACAGTAATGGCATCGTATTCCTGTAAACGTACGGGTAATTCGTCCTGAGGTATGTTAGTAGTATCTACCAAAAAACCCGCATCCTCCAGCATCTTTTTCCCAATGGGATCGATGCCGTCATTAGCTAATATTTTAATCATTGTTTTGAATGTTCTTTAGTTTATCAGCTCATTGGTTTATTGGTTCGCATTGTTATAGAAAACTAATGAACAATTAAACCAGTGAACCAATTGAACCATTATTTATTTTTTTCAGCGAACTCACGCATGGTATCAATCAGCACATAAACGCTGGTGATAGGTAATGCATTATAAATAGAAGCACGGAAACCACCCACGCTTCTGTGGCCTTTTATGCCCACAATTCCCTTTTCGTCACAAAGTTTCAGGAAAGGTTTCTCAAGTTCGGGGTTTTCCATCACAAAGCATACGTTCATTCTTGAACGATCTTCGGTCGCGGCAACCGCTTTAAATAACGGATTGCGATCTATTTCTTCGTAAAGTACTCTCGCTTTCTCGTTATTATCTTTCTCCATTGCTTCAACACCGCCTTTAGCTTTTAACCATTTAAGAGTAAGCATAGATACATAAATGGCGAAGCATGGTGGTGTATTATACATTGAGCCGCCTTCTATCTGTACCTGGTAGTTAAACATAGCGGGTATCTTACGGCTTGTTTTACCTAACAGATCATCTTTAACAATTACCAGGGTAACACCGGCAGGTCCCATGTTTTTCTGAGCGCCGGCGTAGATCAAACCAAAATCCGCAATGTTTACTTTACGGCTAAAAATGTCTGAAGACATATCGCACACTAAAGGCACCGGCGATTGAGGGAACTCTTGCAATTGGGTACCGTATATAGTATTGTTTGATGTGATGTGGAAATAAGCTGCATCCGCAGGTACGGTATAGTCCTTAGGAATGTAGGTGTAATTACTTTCTTTTGAAGTTGCTACAACCTCAGTAGTACCAAAAAATTTAGCCTCTTTGATAGCTTTGCTTGCCCATACCCCACTATCCAGATAGGCTGCTTTACCACCTTCTGGTAACAGGTTATATGGAGCCAAGGCAAATTGCGTACTTGCACCGCCCTGTAAAAATAATACAGAGTAACCTTCAGGCACGTTAAATAATTCTTTAACCAATGCAACCGCCTCATTTAACACTTCTTCAAATTCAGGCGACCTGTGCGATATCTCAAGTAATGATAAACCCGTTGCGTTAAAATCAAGTACAGCTGCTGCAGCCTGTTTAAATACCTCTTGGGGTAAAATACCAGGGCCGGCACCAAAATTATGTTTCATAACAATGTTTATTAAATGATCAGGTATTATAAAGTTTATATTTGAAAGTGCCGAAGTTAGCAATTTCGACAATTTTCATAGACTTTTTTTACACTTTTTTAACAAATAGATTTTTGAAAAAAGGCAAAAATTATGAATTTGTTAATGAAAAGAGATATTTAAATACTAAGAATGCAAGTTTTGCAATTAAATGTGTTTTAAACTGCTAATTGTATCAGATGGGCTATCCTTGGAAAATATTGAATTACCGGCTACAAATACATTTGCACCAGCTTCTTTCAATTTACTAATGTTACTTGTATCTACACCACCATCAACTTCAATCAACAAGTTCGGATTGGCATTAATAGCCAACTGCTTTATTTCTGCAAGTTTTGTATAGGTATGCTCTATAAACTTTTGCCCGCCAAACCCAGGGTTTACCGACATGATCAACACCATATCCAATTCAGCAATAATGTCTTTTAAAAATGAAACAGGAGTAGCAGGATTTATAGCTACGGCAGCTTTACAGTTTAGCTGTTTGATAGCCTGTACAGTACGATGCAGATGCGTGCAAGCTTCAAAATGCACCGTGATGCTATCAGCGCCCGCATCCTTAAAATCGTTCAGGTAACGGTCGGGGTCTACTATCATTAAGTGAACATCCAGTGGCTTTTTTGCGTGCTTTTTAATAGCCTTCAACACCGGAAAACCAAAGGATATATTAGGTACAAACATTCCATCCATGATATCCACATGGAACCAATCGGCCTCGCTATTATTAATCATTTCAACATCGCGTTGCAGGTTGGCAAAGTCTGCGGATAATACGGAAGGTGCTATCAAATGGTCCATGCGGTAAATATATAATATTGTTTTAAGGATGTAAACAACAGTAAATAATTGTGACATCCACTGTGCAATCAATACCTTTTGCAGTGATCTTACTTACCTTTAGATAATCATCTCGGGTATATCTCTTTCAATTATCAATTTTCCGGCTGTAGCTTTTCTTATATCATCTACGGTAACCCCCGGCGCCCGTTCGAGCAATTTAAAACCACCCTGAGGCAATACATCAAGTACAGCTAATTCCGTTACTATTTTTTTTACACAGTTAACGCCTGTAAGTGGTAAAGTGCATTTAGCTAATAGTTTTGATTCACCCTCTTTATTTACATGCTGCATGGCTACAATAATGTTCTCTGCAGACGCTACGAGGTCCATCGCCCCGCCCATTCCTTTTACCATTTTACCCGGAATTTTCCAGTTGGCTATATCACCATTCTCTGATACTTCCATTGCGCCCAATATGGTAAGGTTCACTTTTTTTGCGCGGATCATGCCAAAGCTCATGGCGGAATCAAATATAGCCGATCCCGGTAACTTGGTAATTGTTTGCTTACCCGCGTTAATGGTATCCGCATCTTCCTCGCCTTCAACTGGAAATGGCCCCATGCCCAGCAGGCCGTTTTCAGATTGCAGCACTACATCAATATCATCAGGTATATAGTTGGCTACCAGTGTTGGGATGCCTATACCAAGATTAACGTAGTAACCGTCCTTAACTTCTTTTGCTATGCGTTTAGCTATACCTGTTTTATCTAACATCTTTATTTATTTGATGACATTGTGGCAATCCTTATTAAGTTAACTGGCTATGAGATTGCTTTGTTCCCCGCAATGACAGGGTTTAATTATGTCTTCCCCTAACTGTAAGTTTCTCTATCCGCTTTTCATACCCTTCACCTTTGAATATCCTGTGCACATAAATACCCGGCGTATGAATATAATCCGGATCCAGTTCACCGGGTTCAACCAGTTCTTCTACCTCGGCTATTGTGATTTTACCAGCCATGGCCATTACCGGATTAAAGTTACGTGCAGTTGACCGGTATACCAGGTTTCCCATTGTATCGCCTTTCCATGCTTTTACTATGGCGAAGTCGGCATCAAAGGCCATTTCCATTAAGTAATCTTTTCCACAAAAATTGCGCACTTCCTTGCCTTCTGCCACCTCGGTACCAATGCCTGCAGGCGTAAAAATAGCGGGCATGCCATAGCCTGCTGCCATACAACGCGTTGCCAATGTTCCCTGTGGTATCAGTTCAACTTCAAGTTCCTCGCTTAACAGTTGCCTTTCAAACTCGGCATTCTCTCCTACGTAAGAGGATATCATTTTTTTCACCTGGCGGTTACGCAGCAACAACCCGATCCCAAAATCGTCCACGCCGGCATTATTAGAAATACAGGTAAGATTTTTTACACCGCTTTTTACCAGTGCAGCTATACACTTTTCTGGCAGACCGCAAAGCCCAAAACCACCAAGCATTAAGGTCATGCCATCTTTTATGTCGCGTATGGCCTCGTCAGCGCCGCTTACTGTTTTATTCATGTTTATAATTGGTTACCACAAATCTAAGTATTCAAAACAAATACTATGCATGCATAATATAATTTTTACATTGTATTTTCTAAGTACCGCAGTCTTCCAATCAAATTACTTAACCTACAATTAAAAAAATCAAACAAAATATATTACCAGTGTTTATTAAATAGCATCAATCTATAAACAAATGGAATTACAAAATGATAATCAGCATGAAGAGCCTAAGGCTTATCGTGTTAATGATGACGATAATTTAGAAGAAAAAGATTTACGTAAGCAAACCTTTTTATTTGGCACTGAAGAAAAGGATGGTACCGAACCAGGTATGGAAGCCAATGGTGCCGGCGGCCAAAACTTTGGAGAAAGCAATGTTACGCCATCCGGCGATGACCCTAACAACCCATCCCAAAACGCGGGGTATGATAATGAATATTTTAAACGTGCCGAACCCTCAGAAGAGCACCCGGAGTTTCAGAATTTTAAGGATCCTAACCAATTAGGGCAGCCAAATTACAGTGAGGCGACAGGCGCTGTACCAACCGGCCAATCAGACGAGGAAAACGCAGCACCTGCCAAAGAGGGCTCTGATGAAAATAAAAATGATCAAAATGAAAATTTTCAGGAAGGCACCGCTGACAACGACGGCCATAACACCGGCATAAACAGCGATGGCGATGTAGCCGGATATAACGAACTCCCAGACCAGCAAAAGGTTGGTGAGTAATAAAAAGGGGGATTTACTTCCCCCTTTTTATTTCATTGCCTTTACATCCAGGTCAGTATAGTATCTCTTCTTCTTTACAAAAAAGTCCCACACAATGCTGCGGTTATACATGCCGGTTAATTGCCACTTTTTCTTCAGCTTACCTTGGGTTCCAGTTTTAGTTTTACTAAACAATCTGCGCACATAATTTTGGTGTGCCCTGCTTACTGCCCAGGCATCCTTACGCTTGCCCTCGGCCAAAAACCGAAATATGGCAACCAGGTCCATCCAAAAGCGTAAACTTATAACCCACAATCCTCTCCATAGCGGCAGATTGTTCTTTAACATCAATAAATTGTTACGAAAGTTTAAGTATGTTTTTAGTGGATTTTCGGCATTCAATGTTCCGCCACCAACATGGTAAACAGTAGATTCGGCACAATACATTACTTTATAGCCTAAATTTTTTAATCGCCAGCACAGGTCAATCTCTTCCATGTGGGCGAAAAAGTTATCATCAAAGCCCCCAGCTTCCTGCCAACACTTTCTTTTAACAAATAAGGCTGCGCCAGTCGCCCAGAATACTTCACAGCTTTTGTCGTACTGGCCTTTATCTTCTTCTATTTCATAAAACATCCGTCCGCGGCAAAACGGGTAACCAAATTTGTCTATAAATCCACCGGCTGCCCCCGCGTGTTCAAAGTACTCCTTCTGGTAGTAAGAACGGATTTTGGGTGCAGCTGCTGCAATAAGGGCATCGCCTTCCATCAAGGCGATCACCGGCTCTATCCAGCCGGGCTGTACTTCAACATCAGAGTTAAGCAATACATAATAATCTGCTTCTATCTGATTGAGCACAAGATTATAGCCACCTGTAAACCCATAATTGGCACCGGTTTCTATTACTCTGATATTGGGGTATGTAGTCTTTAAAAACTCAACAGAACCGTCAGAAGAACCATTATCCCCTACCACAACCTGCATGTTAGGCCAGGTTGATGCAAGCACATAAGGTAAAAAATCCCGGAGGTATTTAACGCCGTTCCAGTTTAATATCACCACGGCGACTTTTGGCGGATTCGTCATAAATTTATATCCTCCGGCCGGTGTTTCCAACGTCGATGGCTCCATAGCCAGTATTGCGGTTTTTCTTGTATCAATTTTTCAAGGTAATGTACATGTGCTTCAGTTATTTCATGCCCTGTAGTTGTTTTAGGCTGCTCTATTAAAGGCACAAGTGTATAAGTATAGTATCCCCGCTTAACCCGGTCGATCCGATAAAATATTACCACAGCATCAATCATTTTTGCCAGCTTTTCAATCCCCAGAAAAACTGCGGTTGGCTGGTTCAGAAATGTGGTAAAATAATTTATCTCATGGGCTACAGGCGTCTGGTCGCTCACTAATACACTAAAGCTAAGCTCATTTTTAATAGCTATCATGGTACGCAAAGTTTGCTTCATAGAAACTAACATGGCCCCAAACCTTGCCCGCACGTTATTAAATAATCTATTAAAATCCTCGTTTTGCAAGGGTTTATAAACTATCACGCGCTTTTCATTTGTTAATAAGCCAAAGGCCAAAGCCGCCATCTCCCAATTGCAATAATGCCCTGCTGCCGCAATGATGCTTCTGCCCTGGCCAAAATAATGCTGTACCAACTCCGGATTAGTTGGCTTCATTCGTTTACGTAATGAACTCTCTGAAACGCTTATCATTTTTACCGTTTCAACTACCAGATCAGTTAAATAATGAAAATATTGCTTTTCTATTTTACGACGATCAGCGTCGCTCCTTTCCGGAAAAGAATTTGTGAGGTTTTGCCTTACTACACTTACTCTGTACCTGATCAAATAATATATAACAACATACAGTACATCTGCAATAAAATAAAGCAGCCAAAACGGCAATAACGATATAAGGTATAAAAAAAATATACCTGCGTATGAAGCCGCTTTTCTTAACATTTTTCCCAATTTTGCCACAAACATAAAAAATATATATGATTGCTAACGGTGCTGTTTTGCCGATGTTTTATCTACCACCAGTTGAGTTTTTCAGTAAACTAAACACATTTAAACCTAACATAGTATTTGAGCGCGAAGAACATTTCCCTAAACAAACTTATCGTAACAGGGCCAATATTTATTCTCCGGACGGCGCTTTAAGTTTGGTAGTCCCTGTGATAAAAGGGTCGAAAAATCATACTAAAACCAGGGATGTAAAGATAAGTTACGATTTCAGGTGGCAGCGCCTGCATTGGATGAGCCTGCAGGCATGTTATCGCCGTTCGGCTTATTTTGAATATTACGAAGACAAATTCGCACCATTTTACGAAAAGCAGTACGAATACCTTTTTGATTTCAACCGGGAACTGCTCGAGTTGATACTCTCCTTTATGAAAATTAAGCTTGATCTGAAATTTACAGAGACTTACGAAAAAAGCTATCAGGATATAACTGATTTAAGGGAAGCTTTTAACGCCAAAACGCCAACTTATTATGAACAAAAACAATATTTCCAGGTTTTTGATGAAAGAATGGGTTTTATCCAAAACCTAAGCATTGTAGATCTGCTGTTTAATCAGGGACCACAGGCGGTAAATTATCTGTAAATGAAAACATACTCATCCAGGGTACGCTATAAACATAAAAGACGAAATTTTGAAGTAGGTACCCGACCGGGCACTATCTCTATCCCTGATGATGCACTGGAACCAAAAATCGAGGTCTACTCGTTCAATGAAAAAGATTTGCAGGTAAGCACCGGTAAGAATATGGAAACTATTACCAAGCAAATTGCAAAATGTACCGATCATACCCATTGGATAAAGATTAACGGGCTTGGTGATGCAACCCTTATAGAAGATATTGGTAAATTTTTAGGCATCAACCAACTGGTGCTTGAGGATGTAGTAAATACACACCAACGGCCCAAATTTGATGAGTATGAAGGTTATGTATTTGGCACCAGCCGCATTTTATATATTAACAAAGAGAACGAACTGGTGAACTGCCAATTTAGCGGCATTGTTAAGGATAACATCGTCATCAGCTTTGAAGAAAGCTATAATGATTATTTCAAGCCGGTTAAACAGAGGCTTGAGGCAGGTAAAGGCTTGATCAGACTTGCTGGCCCAGGTTACATATTATATACCTTAATTGATACTATCTTAGATAATTATTTTGTACTGCTGGCGCAATTGGGCGATAGTATTGATGAAACTGAGGACAGGTTATATCAAAGCCCTAACAAAGCTATTATGTTTGATGCGCAGCACCTTAAACGCACCTTAATAGTTGTACGGAGGGCATGCTGGCCAGAAAGAGACAAGATCAATGATATGATACGCAGCGAAAACCCGCTGATAACCAAGGATACAAAAATTTACCTAAGAGATGCTTATGACCATTGTATACAAGCAATGGATATGATTGAAAGTTATAAAGAGGTAACCAGCAGTATTATAGATCTGTATTTAAGTATGGTAAGCAACCGGATGAATGAAATTATGAAAGTGCTTACTATCATCTCGGTTATATTTATTCCACTTACATTTATTGCCGGCATTTATGGCATGAATTTCAGTCGCGAAGATACCCATGGTCATGTTATTCCTGATAATATGCCGGAACTATATGCCCATCATGGTTATGTTTATGCACTTGTCGGGATGTTTGTTATAGGAGCAATTCAGTTGTTTATTTTCTGGAAAAAAGGGTGGTTTAACAAGCTTTGATCTGAGGTACTAACAAAATTATTTATGGATGTTTACTACCTCATTCACATCAATTTCGAGTACTTCACAAACTTTAAGAAGATTTTCGACGGTAAGTTTACTGTAACCAAGTTCGAGTTTTGAATAGGCGTTTTGCGAACACTTCATACGCATAGCCATATATTCCTGGGTATAATTATGGTCTTCTCGAGCCTTACGGATATTCTGAATAATAGCTTCTATATTTCTTGCAGATTGCGACTTCATAGTTTAATAAGGGTAAAGTCACAATTACGAATAAAATTTATTTTCAGATTTATTTAATTTACCTGCAGTTAAAACCAAATGGTGTAATGCATAAAAAAAGCGGGCAGCTCGCCCACCCACTTTTTTTGAGAAAAACTAAATTATACCTAAAAAACAAATAGAACCTTTTAAAGTAGCCGGAAGTCAGAAGTTTAAAGTCTTATGTCGAATACTTTGAACTTTTGACTCAAGACTTTAAACTAATTACTTACTCAACAATCCATCCAGCGTTACAGAAGCATAATAAATGCCGCCTATAGTTGGGCCGCCTGCATATTGTATATATCTTTTATTAAATACGTTGCTTGCCCCTATTTTAAAGGTTGCATAGTATACAGGTACACGCAAGGTAACCTGCGCATCAACGGTGTGTATGGCCGGCACTGTCCCGGTCACCAGCGGGCTTTCCCATAGGTATGATTGCTGCCATTTATACACCACGTTGAAGCCAAAATTTTTCACTACTTCGCGGTTACCAAATGAAATATTGCCAGACCATTCAGGCGTGTTAAAACCTGTCACAAAGATGTCTGAAGCTTTCTGTGCCTTTAATTTATTAAAGCTTACATTGCCGGATACGGTATATCGCTTGTAAAAATTATAGCTTAACCCTGCTGATGATCCATAGTTATTATAAATATTTTTTGCATTAGTGTATACGCGGTAACGGCTTTGCCCCTGGCTTGCAGCATTTGTTGACGTAGCAGTAGTTGGATCACGGTTGATATCCAGCATGGCTAATACGGCCTGGTCTGTACCAACTGTTGTTCCGTTTGGTACAAATACCTGCACCTGGCCTAAAAATCCATTATAGCGGTTAGCATAGGCATCAATATCTAAAAACACCCTGTTATCAGCAAAAATACCTTTGTAGGCTATTTCAAAAGAAGTGATTTGCTCCGGTCGTGCCTTAGGCAGATCTGCCACCTGTAAAAGGCCACGGTTAGCCAATGCAGTAGCATCATCGCCGGTTGCTGATTGTGCTTTAACCGCCGCGTTAAACGCGGTTACCGATTGTTGTGTGTAGCTATTGTTGAGGTAACCTAATCCCTCGTTTATAAACTCAAGACTGCCTACACGTTTAACACGGCCGTTGTTCACGTATGACAAAGCCTCGAACAAAGACGGAAAGCGGTAACCGTTTTGAAAGGTAAACCTAAAGTTGTGGTTTGTTGCAGGCGAGTAAACAGCTGCTAAACGTGGTGTAAATTTAGGCTGAAAATAAGGATTATAATCCCAGCGAACAGATCCAAATAGCTTCAGCTTTTCATCAAACAACGTTTTAGTAACCTGTGTAAAAGCACCATATTTTTTATAGATTACATTATCGCCAAAGCTGCCATCGGCTAATGGTGTATTCCGATCTGCAATAGGGCGGCTAAAATCAACAAAGTTATTACCATCTGGGATGATAGAATAAACACGCACATCGGCACCAACCAACAGATCAATAAATTTGATCTTATTGCTTAGGTCCCATTGTGCCTCGGCATTGTACAGGTGGCTCTTTTGCACTAAAGCAGCACCGCCGGTTTCAGGTGCGTTAGGTATCAGGCTCGATTTAATATCCCAGTTGTTTATGCCGATGATGGTTTTGCGTAAGGCATCAAAAGCCGGGGTGCCGGGCTCCACCCTCCCGGCATCCGCGGCGGCGCGTGCAGCTTGTGTTGCAGCAGCCAGGTTAGCAGAGGTCAGTCCACCGTTTGCATTAGCGTAAGTATTTAGTGCATTTTTATAAGTTGTGCCCCAGGCAGAGTTGCCGGCATGATTCAAATCCAGGTTATCGGCAAGCGGTTTAACATTGAAGGAGTTACCCGTATTCTCAATAGATTCATAGGCCCTCACTAAAAAGTCGCTGCCTTTCAATTCTACCTTGTGGTTTTGCACGGTGGCACCATCTAACGATATTTTATTACCACGTTGAAAAACGCCGTCCATACGGCCGTACCTGTAAGTATATGATAACTGTAAATCAGGCTTTAATTTATAAGCTACTGTACCATCCAGTTTAAGGTTAGTCACTTTTGGGTCAACCAGATCAATCTCATTGTAACCCGTACGTGCAACCGTAAGGTTTGGCCTTGCTACTCCATCTACTACAATGCCTTTTATAGATACAGTGTTACTGCCGGCAAGTGCATCATCACCATACTTGTTCCAACCATCATAAGCGGCATTATTAGCGCCGGTAAGTTCCGGATAAGCAGGGTTAGCAGTTTTCAAATTGCCTGGGTTCTGGTCCAGGCGGGTATTAGATTGCCAGTCGGTACCGGTAAGGTAGCTGGCATTTACTTTAAATGCAAATTTATCATTCCATGCTTTGGCGTAGCGTATGGCAGTTTCGTTAATAGTACTTGGATCAACACCTATTCCGTCCACATGGTTTACTCCAGTGCGGTGATAAAAACTTAAGCCTTGTGTCTTAAAGGGATCTTTAGTGAATAAGTTAGATAACCCGTTAATGGCATTTGTGCCATACAAGGCTGCCGCAGCGCCGGGTGTGATCTCTATACTGGCAATATCCAACTCTGTAGGGCCGATAGCGTTACCCAATGGTACACCTAAGGTTGCAGATTGCATATCCACCCCATCCGCCAACTGCATAAATCTGAAATTGTTAGGGCTGTTGAATCCCCTGGTATTCGGCACTTTCAGGGTTATACTGGTAGTGGTCATCTGCACTCCTTTAACATTTTCTAAAGCATCATAAAAGCTGGGCCCGGGCGATTGCTTCAATGCGGTAATGCTTAGTTTATCAATAGCTACCGGCGACTTCAATAACTTTTCCTCGCGGCGTGATGCGGTGACTACAACTTCGTTGATCAGCAAAGCCTGATTGGTTAGCTGAACATTAATGGCGCTACTGGCATTGCGTATTATAAATTCCTGGCTTTGATAGCCAACCGCAGTAAATATGAGTGTAAATGGAAGTTTGATATTACTGGTCAACGAAAATTTACCGGCACTATCGGTAGATGTTTTATTATAAGTACCTTTTATGGAAACTGTTGTCCCCACCAAGGGCTGGCCATGGTCGTCGTTCACGCGGCCGCTTAATACATAACTGCCATTAAGCTGTGCTTTTGACAAACCCGGTACAAGCGCTAAAACAAGCGCAATAAGTTTTACTAAACTTTTAAAGGACTTCATTAAATAAGGTTGTGAGAATGAAAAAATGGATCAGTTAACTATTGATTTGGCTCAACAGCAGCAACAACATGCAGCAGTGCACTGCATTCGATTTGTATGATTTAATGAGGAAGTAAATAAATAATACATTGTCTATAGAATTACTAGACAAAAATATAAATTGTTTATCTTTCACCAAATTAATTGTAAAAATTTTTGAATTAGTAAGCTCATATACTGTATTATGGCGGCTTATAACTGCTAAATGCGTATTATTGTCTACTAATCTTATATACAATAATGTCTGTTACTTATCGCCGCATAGTTATTAAAATAGGTTCTAATGTGATTACACAATCTGATGGCCTGCCGGATATTGCGCGTATTGAACACTTGGTAACACAGGTTGCAGAGATAAAGAAACAGGGTATTGAAGTAATTCTTGTATCATCGGGTGCAGTGGCATCAGGCAGAAGCCTTATTAAAATTTCAGAGAAATCAGACGCGGTTGCAGTCCGACAATTGCTGGCTTCCATCGGTCAGGTAAAATTGATCAATATATATGCTGAGTTGTTTAACAAATTCGGAATCCTTTGTTCGCAGGTATTAGTAACCAAAGAAGATTTTCGCGATAGGCTGCATTACCTTAACATGCGTAACTGTTTAACAATACTGCTGCAGCATAACGTTATACCGGTTATTAATGAAAATGATGTAGTATCGGTAACAGAACTGATGTTTACTGATAACGATGAACTGGCCGGCCTAATAGCCGCTATGCTTAATGCTGATGCATTGATAGTACTTACCAATGTAAATGGTATTTATAACGGCGACCCGAAGCTGCCCGGCTCATCTGTAATAACCGAAATAAAGGGCGGCGAATTGAACTTTGCATCCTTTGTAAGCTCCGGAAAGTCGCAGTTTGGTCGGGGTGGAATGATCACCAAGTCGAACATTGCGCTTAAAACAGCACAATTAGGTATTGCCGTACATATCGCCAATGGCACAACGGGCAACATCCTTAGTAATGTTTTGACCAACAAGGCAGAACACACTCGTTTTGTACCTGTTAAGGTGGCATCAGGCAAAAAGAAATGGATAGCACACTCAGAAAATGCAGCCAAGGGTATTGTTAAGGTTAATGAAGGTGCTAAAGCTGCTTTAACCTCTAACAAGGCATCGAGCCTGCTACCTGTTGGAATAACAACCGTTTTAACCGATTTTAAAAAAGGTGATATTATAAAAATTTTAGATGAAAATGATAAGGTAGTCGGAATAGGCATAGCTGAGTATGGATCTGATAAGGCACGTGAGCGCGTTGGCCAAAAAAATCAGAAAGCGCTAATACATTACGATTACCTTTACTTGCAGTGATAACATCATGGATTATAATCATTACTTTGAAAACGCATTGAAAGCCGGAAGGAATAAAATCCTCTCTCCTGCTATAATCGACAAGATTCTGCTGGAGCTTGCACAAGCTGCTATTGAACAAACTTCCTTTTTGCTACAAGAAAATGCAAAAGACCTTGAGCGTATGGATGCTGCTGATCCTAAGTATGACCGCCTTAAGTTAACAGCAGAACGGATTGAAAGCATAGCTAACGACATACGTAATGTAGCGGGATTGGAAAACCCGCTTGGCAGGGTATTATCGGCGAATACTATGCCCAATGGCCTTAAAATATCAAAGGTACGTGTTCCGCTTGGTGTGGTGGGCGTTATCTACGAGGCACGGCCTAATGTAACTTTTGATGTATTTTCGCTTTGTTTTAAAACAGGTAACATCAGCATATTAAAAGGCGGCAGTGATGCTGAGCATTCTAATAAAGCGATCATTAAAGTGATACATGATGTTTTAAAAAGCAATAGCGTAGACACTAATTATGCTACCTTATTACCAATAGAAAGAGAAGCGACAGACGCATTGCTCAACGCAATCAGCTATGTAGATGTGCTTATCCCCCGTGGAAGCCAGTCGCTGATTGATTATGTTCGTAACAACAGCAAAGTGCCGGTTATAGAAACCGGCGCGGGCATAGTGCATACCTACCTTGACGAAACAGGCGATCTGGAAAAAGCGGTAGCAATAATTGATAATGCAAAAACACGCCGGGTAAGTGTTTGCAATGCGTTGGATTGCCTTATCATCAATAGCAAACGGCTTGGCGACCTTGTACACATTGCGGAACCGCTTAGCCTTAAAGGCGTACAGCTTTATGCAGATCAAAAAGCCTTTGAAGTGCTTGATGGAATATATTCTGACAAGTTGTTAACTAAGGCTCAGCCTGAACATTTCGGCACGGAGTTTCTGTCGCTTAAGATGGCCGTTAAAACAGTAGATACGCTTGATGAGGCATTGCAACACATTGCCGAAAACAGCTCAAAACATAGCGAGGCCATTATATCTGAAGATGAATTGAGCATAGAGAAGTTTCTAAACCGAGTTGACGCGGCGGCGGTATATGTGAACACATCAACCGCTTTTACAGATGGCGCCCAATTCGGTTTAGGCGCTGAAATCGGCATCAGCACCCAAAAATTACATGCACGCGGCCCAATGGGCCTGGATGAGCTGACCAGTTATAAATGGATTATAAAAGGCAACGGACAAATCAGGAAGGTGTAATTTAGGGCAGAGTATGCCTCTGCCCTGCTGTATTAAAGGTTTATGGATTCAATGGCCTTTTCTAATGCCGTTTCCTTAACACCGGGTATTTTTAAACCCTCCGCCCGGAAAAACTTTATATCAGCCATTCCTAAAAATCCTAACACGGTTTTAAGGTAAGGTTCAATAAAGTCAATAGGCTTAAGATCACCTTCAGAATAAATTCCTCCTGAAGATATAGCAACATACACCTTCTTTCCCTTAACAAGCCCTTCTGGCCAGCTTTCCGTATAACGGAATGTCTTACCCGCTCTTACAATATGGTCAATCCATGCTTTAAGGCTGGAGTGGATTGTGAAATTGTACATAGGTGCGCCTATAACTATGGCATCGGCATCCATTAGTTGGGCAATGGCCTGGTCTGAATGTTTTACGGCTTCAGCCAGCTCGGGCGTAAATTGTTCGGGTGGTGTAAAGAACGAGGTAAGGTGCGATTCTTCCAGATGCGGAAAAGGTTGGTCAACCAGATTGTAGATTGTTACCGTACTGCCAGGGTTTGCCTGCTGCAGCTTTTTTACAATGGCATCTCCAAGTTTAATGCTGAAAGATTCGTTGCCGCGAGGGCTTGATATTAAATGCAATATTTTCATTTTTATTCTGTTTTGTTACATCAGCAAACCTATGTATCCTAACTATTCAAAAGATATCAGTATCCCAAAGGATAGTACTATGCTTTAGGATAGTTGGTAGATTTGCAGTATGGCTAATGAGGCAAAACATGTCACCGAACAGTGCAATGCAGCACTTAACGCTATCAGAGATACGCTTTATGTTTTAAGCGGCAAGTGGAAGATCCAATTGATAGTGATTCTGCGGGATGGGCCTATGCGATTTAATGAGATACAGCGGGCTTTAATAGATATCACGCCTAAAGTACTTTCAAGAGAATTGAGAGAACTGGAGTTGAATGAGTTTGTCATCCGGAAGGTTTATGATACTTTTCCTGTCACAGTAACTTATGAACTAACACCTTATAGCGCTACCCTCGATCCAATAATCGACAGCTTGCGTAAATGGGGTGTTCAGCACCGCGAACGTATTGTAGAAAGCAGGCGCAGTAGTGAAGAGCGACTGCCTTAAAAGTGTATTTATAAAAATACAACGCAAGGGTTACTTTATATATAATGCGGTAATTAAGGCATAGTAATTATTATCCTTTGAAAAAAGTAATCAAAATAAGTTTTCGCGTATTATTGAGTTTAATAATATTTATTGGATTATATATCTTAACTGCCTTTACGCTTTCGAAAATCACAGTACCAGCTGAAAAATCCTTAAATGGAGATATTGATATCTATATTTTGACCAACGGCGTGCATACCGATATAGTTGTGCCAATAAAATCCAGGCAGATAGACTGGAGCAAACAAGTAAGTTTTAGTAATACGATACGGCCCGATACAACAGCCAGTTTAGTAGCATTTGGCTGGGGCGATAAAGGCTTTTATTTAAACACCCCAACCTGGGCAGACCTAAAGTTCAGTGTGGCATTTAAAGCCGCATTTGCTCTAAGCACATCAGCCATTCATACAACTTTTTATAAGCACCTATCAGAAAGCTCATCCTGTAAAAAGATTAAGATAAATAATGAGCAATACGCCAGATTGATAGCTTACATTCAAAATAGCTTTCAGCAAAGCGCCAACGGAAACACTATCAATATAAGAACCAATGCCAATTATGGCGATACAGATGCTTTTTATGAAGCTAAACGTAAATACAGCTTATTTTACACATGTAATACCTGGGCCAACAATGCTTTGAAAGCTTGCGGGCAACGCGCATGTTTATGGACGCCTATGGATAAGCCAATATTTGATAAATACCGATAATGGTTATTGTTGACTGTAACTTGAAGCTTACCATTTTACCCTGCTCTGACCCAAGCTATTAATGCCATTAATACTAAAAGCGTATCTTTGCAGCCGATATGAGTAAGCACGGTAGAATTCTGGTGGCCATGAGCGGCGGTGTTGATAGTTCTGTAGCAGCAGTAATGCTGCATGAGCAGGGCTATGAAGTTATTGGCCTTACCATGAAAACCTGGGACTACGCGTCTGCCGGTGGCAGCTCTAAAGAAACAGGTTGCTGCAGTTTGGATAGCATTAACGATGCCCGTTCATTGGCCGTTGCTTACGGCTTTCCCCATTATATACTGGATATTAGGAACGAGTTTGGCGATTTTGTGATCGACAATTTTGTGGATGAATATTTGGCCGGACGTACTCCTAACCCATGTGTACTTTGTAATACGCACATTAAGTGGGAAGCACTTTTAAAACGCGCTGACAAACTGGATTGCGAGTTCATTGCAACCGGACATTACGCTAATATCCGTCAGCAGGATAACGGGCGTTATGTAATCTCAAAAGGTAAAGACGAAAATAAAGATCAATCTTATGTACTCTGGGGAGTATCTCAGCGTAATCTTGCCCGCACTAAATTTCCTTTAGGCAGTTTTTCTAAACCAGAAATCCGCCAAATGGCTGTGGACATGGGCCAATTAGAACTTGCCGGCAAAAGCGAAAGCTATGAAATTTGCTTTGTTCCTGATAACGATTACCGTGCTTTCTTGCGGCATAAAGTCGACGATCTGGATGAGCGTATTGGCCCGGGTAATTTTGTACTGACAGATGGTACCATTGTAGGTAAGCATCAGGGATACCCTTACTATACCATAGGTCAGCGCAAGGGTTTGGGAATAGCTTTGGGTAAACCTATGTTTGTTACCCAGATCAATGCCGATAACAACACTGTTGTTTTGGGTACCGCCGAAGAACTTGAACGTAAAGAAGCATGGGTGCGTAACCTGAATCTCATCAAATACGAAAGCATTACAGAACCTATTGAAGCTGTAACTAAAATACGCTATAAAGACGCTGGTACCGAAAGCAGGATTGTGCAGATAGGCGACCATATGAAAGTATCATTCGAGCATATGGTATCGGGTATAGCACCTGGCCAGTCGGCGGTGTTTTATGAGGGTAACGACTTGCTTGGCGGCGGCTTTCTGTTATAAACTTTACGTTAAAAGCGTAAAATCTGCAAACATTTTTCCTTTAAAAACATTCCTGTTTAACAGCCTGTAAACCTTGCGGCAGCGCAAAACAATTTGCGTTTCTATTACTTTATGTTTTCTTTGCAAAAAAAAGGGGCTTAAATGGCTAAAAATTTACTCATAGTTGAATCACCGGCGAAAGCCAAAACCATCGAAGGCTATCTTGGAAAAGACTTCACCGTAAAATCAAGTTACGGCCATATCCGCGATTTAGTAAAGTCTGAAGATGCTATCGACATCAATAATAACTTCAACCAAAAATATGAGGTACCTGCGGATAAAAAACAGGTAGTCAGTGAGTTAAAGAAATTAGCTAAAGAAGCAGACATGGTTTGGCTCGCATCCGATGAGGACCGCGAAGGAGAAGCTATATCATGGCACCTATATGAAACCCTGGGCTTAAAAGAGCCCGCCACCCGTCGTATCGTATTTCATGAAATTACCAAGCCCGCAATTTTGAGGGCTATAGAAAATCCGCGCAAAATTGATTATAACCTGGTGAATGCCCAGCAAGCCCGCCGCGTTTTAGACCGCCTGGTTGGTTTTGAGCTTTCGCCTGTTTTATGGAAAAAGGTTAAACCTTCACTTTCAGCTGGCCGTGTACAATCGGTAGCTGTGAGGCTTATTGTTGAGCGTGAGCGTGAGATAAATAAGTTTAAAAGTGAAGCCGCATATAAAATAGTAGCTGTATTTGGTACAGGCAAAAGCGCTTTCAAAGCAGAACTGTCAGAGCGTTTCGCAAAGCAGCAAGATGCCGAAAAATTTCTTCAGGATTGTTTGAATGCTGTTTTCGAGATCAAATCATTGGAAACAAGGCCAACCAAACGCTCACCGGCCGCACCGTTTACCACATCAACGTTACAACAGGAAGCCAGCCGCAAATTAGGCTACTCAGTAGCACGTACCATGCAGGTAGCCCAAAAACTATATGAATCTGGTTACATCACTTATATGCGTACGGATTCTGTCAACCTTTCTGATACCGCATTGGCTGCAGCAGCGAATGAAATTAACAGTGCTTATGGCGCTAAATACCATCAGCAACGTAAATATAAAACTAAAAGTGCCGGGGCACAAGAAGCTCATGAGGCCATCCGCCCTACTTATTTCGATAAGCATACTATTGATGGCGATAACTCTGAAAAGCGTTTGTATGACCTGATATGGAAACGGGCCATCGCCTCACAAATGAGTGAGGCTCAGTTTGAAAAAACAGTTGCAAAGATCAGTATATCAACCCGTAAAGAGGAACTTACTGCAAATGGGGAGGTAATGAAGTTTGATGGTTTCCTGAAAGTTTATCTTGAATCAAATGATGATGAGGATGATAACCAGGCAGCAGATGGCGAAAATGCCATACTGCCACCTTTAAAAAAAGGGCAATCTCTTGATCTTCAGGAAATGACCGCAACCGAGCGCTTTTCGCGCCCACCGGCAAGGTATACCGAGGCCAGCCTGGTAAAAAAACTCGAAGAGTTAGGTATCGGCCGTCCATCTACCTATGCCCCTACAATATCAACCATTCAAAACCGTGGGTATGTAGTTAAAGAAGAACGTGAAGGCAAACAGCGCAACTTTAACGTACTGACGCTTAAAAGTGGTAACATCAGCAAAGACACGAAAACAGAAAATACCGGAGCAGAACGTGGTAAATTGTTCCCTACCGATATCGGCGCCGTGGTAAATGATTTTCTGGTACAACACTTTCAGGGCATTGTTGATTTCAATTTTACAGCAAGTGTTGAAAAGGAGTTTGATGAGATAGCTCAGGGCCTTAAGGACTGGACCAAGATGATACGTACTTTTTACGATCCTTTTCACAAAGATGTAGAGAGTACCATAAAAACCGCTGATAAAGCAACCGGCGAGCGCGAACTGGGCGTTCATCCCGAAAGTGGTAAAAAAGTATCTGTACGGATAGGTCGCTTTGGGCCTTTCGTACAGATAGGTGAAACTCCTGCCGACGATAAGGAAGAAAAGCCTGCGTATGCAAGCCTGCGTATGGGCCAAAGTATTGAAACCATAACGCTTGAAGACGCGCTTGAACTTTTTAAGCTTCCTAAAGCAGTTGGCGAGTACGAAGGGAAGATCATGAAAGTTGCGGTTGGACGTTTTGGCCCTTACATAAGCCATAACGGTGCCTTTGTATCTTTACCTAAAGGCCTGGATCCTCTTGATGTTACTGAACAACAAGCTATAGAGTTAATAAACGAAAAGCGCAAAAAAGATGCTGAAAAGTTAATCAAAGCATTTGATGAAGACCCCGATGTTAAAATATTGAACGGACGATGGGGGCCTTATATTGAATTTGGTAAGTTAAACGTTAAAATACCTAAGGATAAAGATCCAAAAACGCTGACCTACGAAGAATGTAAAGCCCTTGCGGATGCAACTCCAAAAGATGCAAAAAAAGGCCGTTTTGGTAAAGCTGCATCATCTAAAACAACTACTAAGGCTACGGCCAAAAAACCGCCGGCTAAAAAGAAATAATGTAGTGCGTTTGATACTCACTACTTACAACAATAAAAATGATTAAAGATCTCCCTCCAAATATTGTTAAGGATATAGCCATTGCAGTTGCCCTGGAAGGCGAGAATGCCGAAAGCAAAGTATGGTATGTGTACTTGATCAACCTTAAGAACCAGCCTATTGAGAATGTACTCATAACCTCCAAGGGTTACGGTGAAAAAGAAGGAAAACTGGTAAAAACATCTATACTAAGGCACTCGATACCTTTGGTAGAACCTAATTCATACAAGTTAATAGAACCGATTGATGAGCAGACTTTTGGGCTTAACAATGAATATTGGTTGAGCTATTACATAGGCCGCGACATATTTGATAAAAAATTTATTTTCTTGCCAGAGAGCATTGTTGATAATAATTTCATTAAGCTACCGGTAATTAATAAACCTGGTGTGATGATATTATAACCCATCTATAACTTGCAGTTGGTGTACCGATGAACGAATATTTGAATAAAGCTGTTTATACACTACAAAAACCTTACGATATAATTGATATGCTTCCATATCTGGCTCAATAATGGTTCGCCCGGCGGTATCTTTAGCCATAATTGTTTGGATATCTACACCTAAACAATCCATTGCCAGATACACAGCTCCTACCGCTGATGCATCTTCAGATTGCAGTACAGATAAACGTTTACCGGTTATATCGGCCAGTACCTGCACCCACACAGGCGATGATATAAACCCTCCGCTTATAACAATTTCCTGTATTGATATTTCCGGTTGCTCTACTGCATTAAGCACATCATTAAGTGCAAAGCAGATGCCTTCCAGCGCTGCCCTTAAAAAATGCTTTTGCTGGTGCTTTGCGTTGATATTGATGAACGCGCCTGAGCTTTTTGCATCCCAAATCGGCGCACGTTCTGCATATAGATAGGGTAAAAAAACAAGGCCTTCACTACCTGCTTTTACAGTAGCTATCTCTTTAAAAACCTGGCTGTAAGTATCGCTTGACAGGTTACTGGTGTTTAGAAAATTTTTTAGCAGCCAGTCAAGCGCTGCGCCGCCATTATTAACCGCGCCACCACATATAAATACATTGCTTTTCAGCAAATAATTAAAGGTCATGGCATTAAAGTTATACACAGGTTTAGTGCTTCCAACACGTACTGCACCGCTTGTTCCAATAGTTAAAGCAGCTACGCCAGGCTTTATTGCATTACCGCCCAGGTTGGCGCAGCATCCATCGCTGGCACCTGTTACAAAAATGGTACTCGGGTTAATTCCTGCTACATTATCACCGGATTTTAAACTCCTTTTATGCTGTGTACTTACAATTGTAGAAAGCCTTGAACTACTTATGCCGGCTAATTCCAGGCTTTTTTCGTACCATTTTAGATTGAGTATATCAAACATTCCGGTTGCTGATGCCATAGAATAATCTATTTCAAAAACACCAAACAGTTTAAACCACACGTATTCTTTTAGGGAAATAAATTTGTAAGCGTTATTAAAAACTGTCGGATTGTTTTTACTTAGCCACATTATTTTGCATAATGGCGACATGGCATATATAGCTGTGCCGGTATGCCGGTAAATATTCTCAGCATACGCAGAACTTCTCAATTCTTCGGCAATTTCTCCGCTCCGTACATCAGACCACAGCATAGCATCTGTTAAAGCATTTCCTGCTTCGTCTACAGGTAATATACTATGCATAGCGCTGCTAAAACTTATTGCAGTAGGTGTATAACCAATTTTTGCTGTGATATTGCTTATACAATCAATAAACGCCAACCATATTAAAGTTGGATTTTGTTCGCTATAGCCATGCTGTGGGCTATTTACCGAATAATGGTGCTGTACAGTTGCGAGTGTTTTACCATTCTCATTTAGCGCAACGGCTTTAGTACTTCCGGTACCTAAATCAACCCCAATAAAGTATTTTTGCATGCCCGAAACTTTATTATAAAGAATGCGTAAACTTAGCAGAAGATTATTACAAAATAATTCACAATGATGTTATTTGTTAACATTACCTCCCCGAACTGCGGAAATTAATTCTCGGCAAGTTAAATTGGGCAAATATTAGTTAAATATTTTTTTTGCGTAGTAAGCTGTTATATAACGATTTATTGGTTTATTAAGGTAATTATAGCTATTTGGCATGATATTTCTTAGTTAAATTTAGTATAAAAACATCATATTTATATCCTTAAACTACGAATAGGTAGGTATGAAAAAAACCCTGTTGATTGTTGATGATGATTTGAGCATTTTAAAATTGCTTAATTTTATATTATCTAAGGACTATGAAATAGTAGTTAAGAACAATGGAATTGAGGCATTTAGCTGGCTTGAGAACGGAAACCTGCCCGAACTGATTATTTCAGATCTGCAGATGCCTTATTTTGATGGGCAATCGTTTTTAAAGAATGTTAAAATAAGCGGTTTTTATCGCGATATTCCTGTTATCATGCTGTCTGCAGCGCATGATCTTGATGAACAGGTTGCCAATATGCCTTTTAAAGTTGATGCTTATATGCATAAACCCTTTAATCCTACCGAGCTAAAAAACGCCATTATTAAAGCACTAAACGTTTATGATACAGCAAACAGCAACTGATTGGAATGAAAGTTCTAATTCTCAGATCAGGATTGCCTATGCTGGTTTGGAACATAAAGATCTGATTGCATCAGATCTGTCAGGTTATTTTAACATTAAGTTTAATGATTCTATAAATGACCTTGAAAGTTATTTAGGTGAACAATCTATTTTAACAGTACCTGATATCATATTAGTAGAGGTTGATCAGAATGAACAGTGCTTTGCATTGGTTGAAAGGCTGAGAAAAAATTTTCTAATGAACGGGTTGATAATTGTAATGTTATCAACCAAAAAGGATAAAAAATTAGTGCAAAAGGCCATGGAAATGAAATTACATGACTTTTATACTTTTCCTTTTACAACTTCCGATTTGCGGGAACGACTGAATTTTCTGGTTAAATTTAAGTTGATCAAACCACGCTTGCTTGAGCTTTCAAAAGAAGTTGATACAACTTACAAAATGCCCATTGGCAAACGCCTGCTCGATCTGGCGATAGCCGGCATCATGTTTATATGCCTGCTGCCTGTTATGCTTATTGTGGCTATATTAATTAAGCTTGATTCTAAGGGCCCTATTTTTTATATCAGTAAACGTGTAGGAACCGGATACAAGGTTTTTGATTTTTACAAATTCAGAAGCATGCGTACCGATGCCGACCAGTTACTTGCTAAGATGGCAGTAGAGAATAACCAGTATGCGGCGGACGAAGATGGTGCAAAAAAAGCCGCTTTTGTTAAAATAAAGAACGATCCACGTATTACTAAACTGGGCAGCTTTTTACGTAGCAGCAGTTTGGATGAGTTACCCCAACTGATTAACATTCTTAAAGGGGACATGTCTGTTGTAGGTAACAGGCCCTTGCCTGTATATGAGGCCGAAATGCTGACATCTAACGAGTGGTCGATGCGATTTTTAGGGCCTGCCGGGCTTACCGGTTTATGGCAGATAAGCAAACGCGGGAAGGAAGATATGAGTGAAAGAGAGCGAAAAAAACTGGATAATTTTTATGCTCAAAAGTATTCTATCTGGCTGGACCTGAAAATAATTATTGGTACTGTTCCAGCTTTATTTCAAAAAGAGAAAGTATAGCACATGAAAAGTAAGTTACTGATAACCTGTTTATTTCTTATTACAATCACAACAACGCGGTTATATGCACAACAGGAATCATTTGTATCTGAGGTTAACTATCAATATCTTGAAAAGTTAATTGCTACAGCTAAAAAGAACTATCCGGAAATAAAGCTACGACAGGCACAAGTAAACGCTGCAAAGGCAAGCTTAACGCAAACTAAGGTATCGTGGCTTGATGCTTTTACGGCATCATACATCTACAGCCCACGCAACGCCCTTAACCTGGTTAACCCTACAATATTCAATGGCTACCAGTTAAGTGTTTCAATCAACCTGGGAACTTTTTTCGCAAAACCTTTTGAAACAAAAGTGGCAAAAGAGAATTATAACATTGCTCAATACCAGCAACAACAATACAATTTAAACATAGAAGCAAATGTAAAACGCCTATACTATGCCTACCTTGAGGCACAGGCCGATTTAAGAAACCGTGCAAGAGCTGTAACTGATGGCGAAATAGCGGTAAAACAATTAAAATACAGTTTTCAAAAAGGCGAAAGCACTTTTCATGATTATAATGAAGCCTTAACAAGTTTGTATAATCAAAACTCATTTAAGGTACAAGGCGAACTTTCAATGCTTACGGCAAAGGCCAATCTCGAAGAAATTTTGGGTGCTAAATTAGAAGATGTTAAATAAGAAATGGAATTAGGAAATTTTTTTAAGCTATTATGGAAACATCGTCTCCTGTTAATTATTGTTCCGCTTGTTACGATAATCATTTCTTTTTTTCTTGTTAAAAATCTTGCTGATAAATACGTATCAAATGCCCAGATTGCTACAGGTATAGTAGACCAGTCGCGGCAATTGCTTGATGCCGACCCTACAGGATCAGCAAAGGAGCAGTCAATTGCTCATGAGTTCAGTAACCTGATTGAGATTATGAAGCTGAAAACGCTTATCAATCAGGTTTCGTATCAGCTAATACTTCATGATCTTAGCAATGACGTGCCTTTTAAGCCGGAAAGCAAGCTTTTCAAGACAATGAACCCACGCGCAAGAGCTCATGCTATTGAAGTTTTTACCCAGAAGTTCAAAAACAAACAGCCTCTATCCTATTACAACAAAGACGAAAACGGTTTGAACGAACTGTTACGCTCAATGAAGTACGACGAAAGGTCATTAAGAAAAGATTTATACATAAACCGTGACGAGGACAGCGATTTTATTACCGTTGCTTATGAGTCTAATAATCCCCAGTTATCGGCATTTGTAGTTAATGTGCTTTGCAGTCAGTTTATTGATTATTATACCCACACTGTTCGCAAAAATGAAACGGACGCGGTAAATTATCTGTCAGATTTACTTGAACAAAAAAGGCAGATACTAAATAAAAAAACCAATGAGCTACAGGAATACCGTATAAAGAACGGCATTCTTAACCTTGATGAACAATCCAGGGCCATTTTCGATCAGATAATGGTATTTAACGATCGTAAGCAACAAGCCGAAAAAGACGTTGCTTCTTATAACGGCGCTATACAAAAGCTAAATAATAAGTTTACTCCGCAGGAAAGAGGTTATATCGAAGCCAATGTAAGTAAATATAACCAGGCGGTGACTAACACCCAAGATCAGCTACACATACTTAACGACAGATATATAAGAAGCGGCTTTGACCCTAAACTTAAGGCCGCTGTAGATTCCTTGTCTAACAAACTTACCGCCCAGATAAACGAAACTTCTGATAAATACATCAGCAGCCCCTTAACAAGTAAAGATGAACTTATCAGGCAAAAGATTGGGCTCGAAGTTAACCGCGACCTGGCACGTTACAGCATAAACGCCATTAATACCAGTTTAAATGAGCTAAATACACGTTTCAATAAACTGGTACCTTTTGATGCTACAGTTAAAACTTATAATTACGATATTGACATTGCCAGCAAAGAGTACCTGGATGTTTTGAATAAATACAACCAAACTAACCTGCAGTCGACTTTCTCCATAAAATTACGCCAGGTTGAGCCAGCTACACCAGACGCAGCAGAACCATCAAAAAAATTACTACTTATTATTTTAAGCGGTGTAATAAGCTTTGCTTTCTGTGTAGTGGTTTTATTTGGTATTTTCTTTTTTGATGATACAATCAAAGAGCCAGCCGAATTAGTAAAACGCACACACCTGCCATTGTTAGGATATTCAAATACGGTTGAAGGTACGCTTGATCTGCGCAAACTTTGGGACGTTGAAAATCGGGATAAAATGAGGCTTTTCAAAGAGCTTATCAGGTCTATTCGCTTTGAAGTTGACCAGGAGTTGCGAGGGGAAAAGATCTTGGGCATTACAAGCCTTACTAATGCTGAGGGAAAAAGCATTCTGGCAGTTAGCTTGGCCTATTCTTATGCCATGATCAATAAAAAGGTGCTTTTGATAGATGGCAACTTTTCAAACCCTGCAATAAGTAACACCGTACAACCTAAAATATATATTGAAGACTATTTTAAAAACAACCCTGACAATTACGAAACATTAAGTAGTACCACCAATGTTATGGGTAACCATGGCGGAGATATAACCTTGCTTGAGTTAAGCGATGAAAATTATATTCGCAGCAAGTTTAACGAACTCAAAATGAAATATGATATTATCATTATTGAGACTCCCCCACTTTCAGAATTAAATAAATCTAAAGAGTGGTTATTGTTTGCCAATAAGATTGTAGCAGTTTTTGAAGCGGATAAAGGTATTGCTAAATGGCAAAACAACAATCTTCAATATTTACGAAATCTGAACAGCAAATTTGCAGGTTGGGTATTAAATAAAACCAATGCGAGCCAAAATAGGTTTTAAAGCTATCCTATAATCAAGATGTGGAACAGAGATGAAGATAGAGCCAGTATCCAAAACAGATAATGAATTTGACCAACTTACCCTTCTGCAAAAAAAAACACGCTTAGCAGCCATTATACTTGCTTTTGTAGGGGTATTTGTTTGGGCGGTTAAAATTCTATTTCTCTAACAACACGAATGCTTAATAATCAAGCACATAGCAGTAATTCAATAACCAGCTTTTTTAAAAGGCTTATTGCCGGCGAGCTTTCAACGCTTGCCATGGTATTGCTAATGCTACCTGTGGCTATACTTATTGGTGTAGCCATAGCTTATGGCGGCATTGTTGCGGCTGGCGGGATATTAGTGATCATTGTAGGCATTCCGCTTGTACTGGCTATAGTGGCATACCCTATTTTTGGTATAGCAGTGTTTATGGTGGTGGCGTTCTTTTTAAATTACGTATCAGAGTTTGTTCCACCAGACACTCCTACAGGTATTATACTTGATGGAATCACTTACCTGCTGATATTTGGGTTCCTTTTAAAGTTTAAATACGACCGCGACTGGAGTTATTTTAAAACCCCAATAAGTTACTGGGTGCTTGCATGGCTGGCATATAATTTTTTCGAGGCCATTAATCCTGAGTCGCCCTCAATACTGGCTTGGGTATATACTGTTCGTACGGTAGCCTTTATTATGCTGATGTACTTTATATTTGTTTACCAGATACGTAGCCGCGCAACAATTAAAGTTTTATTTAAGCTTTGGTTACTTTTGGCATTGCTTGCAGCAATTTCCGGTTTTCAGCAAGAAAACTTCGGCTTGTTTCCGTTTGAAAAAACATGGTATTACCAGGATCCTTTGAGATTGAGTTTTTTATATATAAACGGGCACCTGCGGAAGGTTGCTATCTTTCCTGATCCGGTTACTTTTTCATACAATATGGTAGTAGCTGCCGTTTTGTGCTTATGTCTTATTTTCACAAAAATTAAAACTTATAAAAAAGTATTACTTGGTTTAGCCATACCTTTTTTCTTTTTAGTGATGCTTTACTCAGGTACCCGTGGCGCCTTTGTTTTGCCTCCGGCAGCACTTGCAATGCTGGCTGTAATGAATTTTAATAAAAAAATATTAGCCGTAGTGATAACTTCAGGATTGATGCTAACGGCATTGATATTTATGCCCACATCAAACCAGTTCATCAAAAGGTTTCAAACAGCTTTCCGGCCTTCAGACGACGCTTCTTTTAATGTACGGGCCGAAAACCAAAAACGTATACAGCCGTATATATTATCGCACCCTATCGGGGGCGGGCTGGGTTCGGTAGGAATATGGGGACGTCGTTTTGCACCAAATTCATTTTTGGCGAAGTTTCCTCCTGATAGTGGTTATGTTAGGGTTGCCGTAGAGATGGGTTATATTGGGCTGTTGCTGTTTAGTGCTTTGATGTTTGTAATTTTAAGAACCGGTATTAATAATTATTACCTGATAAAGGATCCTGAGCTTAAAATGTACTGCATGGCAATGGTGCTTATAATTTTTGTTTTTAATATTGGTAATTATCCTCAACAGGCACTGGTACAATACCCGTCAAATATTCTGTTTTATTTGGCATGCGCGTTACTAAATGTTACATTACGCTTAGATAAACAGGAAAGAGAACAGCAGGCTGCACAGCAAGCCCCGTTATTAAACGTTTGAGAAATAACATATGTCGTTACTGTCAGTAATAAAGTCAAACCCTCGTTTAAAAAGCCTTGTACACTGGATGATTGTTATCCCTGGCCGGGCTACGCCGCGATGGTGGGTAAAATGGTTTGTTAATCCTTTTATTCATAAACGTGGCAAACGTTCTGTTGTGCGCTTTTACGCCCGTATGGACATTTTTCCTTTTAATAAGTTTAGTATGGGCGAATACAGTGTTATTGAAGATTTTGCTGCTATAAATAACGGCGTAGGAGATATCATAATAGGGCATCATACCGGTATAGGTTTAAGTAACACACTTATTGGCCCTGTAACGCTGGGCAATTATGTTACTTTGGCGCAAAACATAGTCCTTTCCGGCCTTAACCATGGTTTTGAAGACATACATACCCCTATCCGGCTGCAAAAAGTGACTACTAAACAAATCAATATTTGCGATGAAGTGTGGATTGGTGCAAATAGTGTGGTTACGGCTGGTGTTACCATTGGCAAACACGCTGTAATTGGTGCCGGCAGCGTAGTAACTAAGGATATCCCTGAGTATTGTGTGGCTGTTGGTAATCCGGCGAAGGTTATAAAAAAATATAATCATGAAACCGGTAACTGGGACAAGGTTTAGCCGTATAACCCTAATATGCCTAATTTAAAAAAGCTTGTTAATAAACATACCATTTCGTTAGCTACCAGTGCAGCAATGCCGGTAATAGGCATGTTGGTATTATCGCTAATGTCTCATAACCTTTCTGCTGCTGATTTTGGAAATTATATATTCCTGCTCATTACCATTTTGTTAGCCGATACTTTCAGGAATGGCTTTGTACAAACATCTTTGATAAAATTTTATGCCGGCACTTCAAAAAAACGCTCTTTTGAAATAGCCGGGTCAGCTTGGTATGTAGGTTTAATACAAACCTTTGTTTTTATAGCAATAGATGCCATAGTGTATTTATTTTATCATAGCAAAAGCGTGGACGCAGAGATAACCATACAGTGGTTCGGCATCATTTACTTGTCAACCTTACCTGCAGCTATTGCATCGTATATTTTACAGGCCGAAGAAAAATTTGGTCAGATGTTGCTGTTGCAGGTTATCAATCAGGGTTTATTTCTGCTTTTTATCTTAATCCTTATCTTCACCCGTCACTTATCATTTCAAACTGCTGTTTATGCTTATTTTGGTGGTAGTGTAATCACTTCTATATTTACAATTTTAAACGGGTGGTCAAAAATCCGGACTTTAAAACATCGTACATCTTTAAGTGTCAAAAAATTGGCCCATTTTGGCAAATTTAGCGTGGGTACTTCCATCAGCTCTTACCTTTTACGAAGCTCAGATACTTTTATTATCAAATTAATGTTTAACCCTGCCCTGCTTGCAGTATACTACATACCGCAGCGTTTAATGGAAGTGTTCGAAATTCCGATGCGGGCTGGTGTAGCCACCGCGATGCCCGAGCTTTCGGCAGCGGTACACCAGGACGATCAGACAAGCGTGGCACGCATCATGAAACGATATGCGGGCATGTTAACTGTAGCGCTTATACCCATCGCTATAGTGTCATTTATATTAGGGGGATTGGTTATAGACCTTTTATTCGGTAAAAAATATCATGATACCGAAGCGTTAAATATCTTCAGGCTGTTTATGTGCTATGTAATGTTAATGCCTATCGACCGCTTTTTTGGAATCACCCTCGATATCATTAATAAACCGCAGCTTAATATGATGAAGGTGATTATTATGCTGATAGTAAACGTTGTAGGTGATTTTGTAGGCATACTGATTTTTAAAAGCCTTTACGCTGTTGCTATAGTGTCGCTTTTTACTTTTTTTTCAGGCGCCATATTTGGCTACTGGGCTTTAAAAAAACATTTAAAATTTACTATCAGAGATATATTTAAATTAGGTTACAGTGAGTTAAAAAGAGTTGTGGGCGATTTGTTAAAGAAGTCTCAACCAAATAAAGTTCAGCTATAAGATAAAGTTTAATTATGGATATCGTTGTATTTGTTTTTTCTGCACTATTTACACTCATATTTATATATCTGGGTATCTATAGCCTTTATTTGTTTATTTTTTCAATCTCAGGAAAAATCATCAAACAGCCTGTTCCCCCTTCTGCAAGCGGTTATAGTAAGTTTGTAATTTATATATGTGCTTATAAAGAGGATGCGATCATACTCAATTCGGCGGCACAGGCACTTACAATAAATTACCCTCAAGACAAATTTCATGTCTGTGTTATCGCCGATTCTATGCAACCTGAAACTATTGTTCAGCTTAAGGCTATGCCTTTACAGGTATTAGAAGTGGTATTTGAAAACAGCACAAAATCAAAGGCGCTACATCGGGGTATTGCCGAAACACATGGCGATTTTGACGCGGCGGTTGTATTTGATATAGACAATATTGCCGCACCGGATTATTTGCAACAGATAAACAACTATCTGCATGCAGGCAATCGGGTAATACAAGGACATCGCATAGCAAAAAATACAGAAACACCCGTAGCAATTTTGGATGCTATCAGCGAAGAAGTCAACAATCATATTTTCCGTAAGGCTCAGCAGGTATTTAAATTATCTGCGGCTATCATTGGCTCAGGCATGGTGCTGGAATATAAATTATTTAAAGACACTATGGCGCAGATAGATGCTGTAGGCGGCTTTGACAAAGAAATGGGATTGGTACTTACACGCCAGAAGATACATGTAGCTTATGCCGATAAAGCTTACATATATGATGAAAAAGTAAGTAACCCTGAAGTGTTTAAAAAACAACGTCGCCGATGGTTATCAGCACAATTCAATTTATTGAAAACTTACGGCTCAACCGGTTTCAAAGAACTGTTTAAAAATGGCAATTTCGATTATTTCAACGAAATTTATCAAACGGCTATCCTTCCACGTATATTAATGCTTGGTTTGATGCCCTTTATGCTTTTACTTTCATTATTACTACCCAATATAGGCCCAACCTGGCAATTATGGCTTGCAGCCACGGTTTGCTGTTACATTGGTATATTAGTTGCAGTACCAGCAGAGTTTTTTAATAGTAAATTGCTAAGCGCAATGGTAAGGTTACCATTGATATTTTTTACAATGCTGGCATTACTGTTCAAATTAAAGGGAGCAAATAAAAAGTTTATTCACACGCCGCACAACCCGGGTACCAAATAAAATCGTATTTAACTGAAAAAAGGCAATCAATCAGGGAATAACGGGGAATTTGCTACCCACTTAAATTATTAGGGCTTTTATTATATGGAAGTAGTATTAAATAATACACAAATAGATTATCCGAAAGGAAAACCGCTTCATCAGCTTATTGAGGAAAGTGCTCAGTCCTATCCCGGCAATGTGGCGCTTACCTTTCATCATACAACCTTTACTTATTCCGAACTTAATGTTACTGCCAACCGCCTTGCTAAAGAATTGATTGCCCGGGGCGCGGCAACGGGTAAAATCATAGGCCTGGCGCTTGACCGTTCTGCAGAAATGGTGATAGGGCTTCTGGCCATATTAAAATCCGGAGCCGCTTACGTGCCGCTTGACCCTGAGTACCCTAAGGACCGGATTGAATTTATGCTTGATGATTCCGGAGCTTCTATCCTGCTTACTTCAAAAAAATACAAAGGTCACTTTGCATCTAACACAATTGAAGTATTGATAGAAGATGCACTGGAGGCATCGAAAAACCACTCAACAGATAATCCGACTGTAAATGTAACCGGCGCTGATCTGGCTTACGTATTATATACATCTGGCTCTACAGGGAAGCCTAAAGGTGTTCAGATAGAGCATCATAGCCTGGTAAATATAATGCTGAGCTTTCAAAAAAAGCCGGGCATTACACCAGATGATAAGGTACTGGCGGTTGCCACTATCTCATTTGATATTGCAGGTATCGATCTTTATCTGCCTTTAACCAGCGGCGCTCAAATAATACTGGCCGACTCTATAACCGCTAAAGATGGTCGCGCTTTGTTGGATATTGTGCGGAACCAGGGTGTAACCATATTACAGGCAACCCCTTACACCTGGCGTATGATGCTGGAGGTAGGATGGGATGATTATTTGCCCATAAAGGTATTCTGCGGTGGCGAAGCTATGGCAAAAGATTTGGCCGAACGCCTTGTACCCCGCAGTAAAGAGGTTTGGAACCTTTATGGCCCTACTGAAACGACCATTTACTCTATCATTAAACAAATTACAGATGCCAACGATATAACTATTGGCTGGCCGGTAGACAACACGCAGATCTATATTTTAGATGAGCAGAAAAACAATCTTACCAATGGTGATATAGGTGAAATTTTTATTGGCGGCGTTGGCGTTGCCCGCGGATACCTCAACCGCCCAGAACTTACTGCCGAGCGCTTTATTGACAATCCATTTGCTTCCGGGGAAAAGATATACCGTACCGGGGATTTAGGTAAGTATAAACCTGATGGGGATATAGTTTATCTTGGCCGCATAGATCATCAGGTAAAAGTGCGTGGTTATCGTATTGAGCTGGGTGAGATTGAACATAACCTGGGTAAGCAGGAAGGTGTAAAACAAGCGGTAGTTATTGCGCGCGAAGATACCCCCGGTATTCCACGCCTTGTAGCTTATGTAGTGCTTGAATCTGGGCAAACCGGCATTCCTGAGAAAAGCATGCTGGACAATTGGGACAAAGCATTATTTGAGGTGCTGCCCGAATACATGATGCCCGATGATTATGTGCTAATGGACATCATACCGTCTACCCCAAATGGAAAAATTGATCGTAAAGCCTTGCCAAAACCTGATTATAGCCATATCAACCGTGACGGCGAATATGTAGCTCCCCGCACCAGCAATGAAAAACTGGTAGCAGAAATATGGGAAGAACTGATGGGGCTTGAAAAGATCAGCATTTTTGATAATTTCTTTCAGCTTGGCGGCCGCTCTTTAGTAGCGGTTAAAATAATGGCCCGCCTGGAACAGGAAACCGGCAAACGACTTCCTTTGGCTACACTTTTTGAATATTCTACAGTTGAAAAACTGGCTGCCAGATTGGAAATAGATGCAGAAGCAATCACATGGGAATCGTTAGTTCCTATCAAGCCCAAGGGCAGCAAAATGCCGCTTTATATAGTACATGGCGCCGGCCTCAATGTATTGCTTTTCAATGCGCTTGCTATGAACATGGACGATGAGCAGCCCGTGTACGGTCTGCAGGCGAAAGGCTTGAATGGTGTAGATGAACCGCTGGATGTGATGGAAGAAATTGCGGCTAATTACGTAGACGAAATTATTAACCATGATCCTGTTGGGCCCTATGCTGTAGCCGGATATTCGTTAGGTGGGTTGATTGCTTATGAAATGGCCAAGCAAATGCTGGCTATGGGTAAAGAGGTGAAGATGTTGGCTATGTTTGATACCTATGCCGATCAAACACAGAAGTACGACTCTAAGTTAAAGCGGGTGATAGATGATAGCTGGACGCTGATCAAGCAGGTTGCCTATACGCCGGTATTATTTTTAGAAGATCCTAAAAGAACTATTGAGTATAAAAGCCGTGAAATAGGAAGGCGAATACAAAAGATATTTAAGAAGCTTTTTCCGGATAAGGTTAAAAAGAAAGAGAGCTTTGCTGCTTATACCAATGAAATACACGAGCGTAGTTTGGCGGCGCAGAAAAATTACCTGTTAACACCTGTAAATATTGAGATCGAACTATTTCGTGCTAAAAAGAGAACCTTTTACATGGACGATTTCAAATTTCTTGGGTGGAAGCCTTACGCGCTAAAGGGTGTCCGGGTACATGATATCCCAGGCGAACACAATACCATTTTTGCACCGCCAAATGATAAGCAGTTTGCCGAAGTTTTGCAAAAGTGCCTTGACGAAGCGGCAGCAAGATAAGGTGCTTAGCTGTTTGCCAGCGCCCTGTCTAAATGCACATAGCCACCGTCTACATAAATAATTTGCCCGGTGGTGTGGCTTGACCTGCCTGACAGTAAAAAGGCCACCATATTGGCAATTTCTGCAGTAGTGGTCATGCGGTTACCTAAAGGTATTTTTGCCTCTATTTCCTTTAATTTAGTTTCGGGTCTTGGCAAAGTATTTATCCAGCTTTCATATAACGGTGTCCAACATTCGGCTACAACCACCGCGTTTACACGGATGCCATATTTAAGCAGTTCTACCGCCCATTCACGGGTAAGCGCATTACGGCCACCATTTGAGGCTGCGTATGCAGAAGTATTCCCCTGGCCTGTATCCGCTGTTTTTGATGAGATATTGACGATAGGACCTTTTGATTGCTTCAAATAAGGCAAGGCGTGGTGCGCCATTAAATAGTAATGCACTAAATTTTTATGTAGTGAAGCCATAAAGGCGTCGTAATTACCTTGTTCAAGCCCTACCCCATCATTTACACCTGCGTTGTTTACAAGCCCTTCTATTCGCCCGTATTTGTCGGCTACAGTTTTAACTGCACTTTCACATTGAAACGGGTCTGTCAGTTCTGCTATAACATGGCTTACCTGTAGCCCCCTACTTGTTAAACGCTCAGCAACAATTTTATTATCCTCTTCATTACGGCCCACAATCACTGGTATGGCTCCTTCCTGGGCCAATAAAGTAACAACGCCTTCTCCTATCCCTTTGGCGCCGCCGGTAACTATAATTACTTTATTTTTTAAATTTAATTCCATAAGGCAGAAATGTTAATGCCCAACAACCATCTCTACTTTTCTTACTCTCAGGTTTTTTAACGCAAACAAAAGTATCGCCACAAAAGACACTCCGGGTACCATATATGCCAACTGGATGTTTGATACGTCAGATATGCGGCCCATTATCGGAGGCAAAATAGCACCACCTACAATCCCCATAATCACTAATGAAGAACCTAATTTGGTTTGAGGGCCTAAATCTTTGATGGTTAACGAAAAGATGGTTGGGAACATGATCGACATGAAAAACAACACAGCCATTAATATGTAAACTACGCCTGCTCCGTGTAAAGTTACCGCCGCTGCGATAAGGCCAATATTAATTATAGCATAAGCTACCAATAATTTTACAGGATTGAATACAAGCATTAATGCCGTCCCGGACAACCGGCCTAACATAAATAATAGTAAGGCCACACTTAGCAGCTTTGCTGCGCGGTGTTCACCAAAACCAGCTACATACTCGCTGTAACGGATAAAGAAGCTGGTAACACAAGCCTGCCCACCTACATAAAAAAACTCTGCAACTACCCCGGACATCAGGTGCTTATTTTTTGTCAAAGCTTTAATTCTTCCAAACAACGGCTTATCTTCCACAGCTTTCATTTCAGGGGATTCTTCCTTAATAGCAGGGAAGGCAGTACGCCATACGAAAACAGCAACAAACAATACGGTAATGCTTATAATAACAAATGGTAACTGTACAGATGACGCCTCATGGTTCAAATAAGCATTAAGTTCTTCGGGCGCCATAGCTTTTTCCTGAGCATCGGTTAACACTTTGCCAGATAAAATAAAAGTCCCGCCTATGTATGGTGCAAACGCGGCAGCCATGCCATTGAATGATTGTGCAAAATTAATTCGCTGTGTAGCGCTTTTAGGGTCGCCAATTAAGGTAATAAGCGGGTTTGCAGCGGTTTCTAAAAAAGCCATCCCGGAAAACACCACGAACAACGCGCCTAAAAAGAACGCGTAATTACGAACAGCGGCGGCGGGGTAGAACAACATTGCCCCAGCCGAAAAAAGCAGTAAACCTAAAATAATACCGCCTTTGTAGCCATATTTTTTCATGAATTGCGCGGCAGGTATAGGCAGAAAGAAGTAAGCGACATAAGATGCGGAATCAATCAGCGAAGATTGGAAATCGGTTAACTGACAAGCTTTTTTAAGGTGCGGAATCAATATAGGATTAAGATTTAAAGCGAATCCCCAGATAAAAAACAACGAGGTAATTAGTGCTACGGCAGCTAAGCTTTTGTCTTTTGGCATTATGATAGTTATTTTTTCAGATCAGTAATTGGCGGTCCAATATAGTTATTTGAGTGTAGCTTACAACAGTTTAATTAACCTCAAGCTCGTCTTTTGATGGCAATTTAGGGAAAGGCCCATGAGGCCCTTGCTGATACCAAAACACTACTGAAGCAATATCGTCTTGCAACGGCAGATATCGCCCACCGCTGCGCCAGCCAAGATCCTGTAAAGTTACCTTCAGGCTTTTTTCAAAGCGTATAGGGTCGGTAACATGCCAACGGTACAGTCCAAAACGTTGGGCCACATTATAATGACCATCACCCCGGATTACTTGAGGTAAACCTGTGTAAGGCCCACTAAATTCGGTGTATTCAACACCCTCGGTTCCATCAGGGCGTTTCTGGCGGCTGTCAAAATCATACGAACCACAAAAATAATCTTCGGTCCCGGTACCTATTATAGTCGGAAATTTAGTGTCCCCGTCCATAAAGAATTTAATCTCCCCTTCGCCCCACCAGCCATTTTTGTTTGAGCCATAAGCCAGGTATGTACCTACGTACTGGCCTTTACCACGGATGCTATCAACCAATACATAATCCTTTTTGTAAGGCAGCGGATTTATTCTTCTAAACTGCGCATGAAAGTAACCAGCATCTTCAGGCACCTTGGTTAATGTATAATCTACCTGATAATAAAGTATCATATCCTCATCATTGATATTCTCCATTGTTATTCTGCACTTTTTGCGGAACGGCATAGGCCAATAGCAATTAAAGGCGCTGCCCGGGTTAACAGTAACAGCAAGTGAGTTTATTTGGGCATACTTACCCCAGCCCATGCAAAAAAAGTCGCCTACGGGCGCTTCAACGGATGGCGTTGTTTCATCATCCCAATAAAACCTGATAATAGAATAGCGCCAGTTACCGGTTGGCGTCATCCAGATATGTTGTATGGCACCCTCGCCATTTATTTCGGCTACTGTAAACGTGGAATGCTTTTTTATGACAACACTTGGACTAACCTTCCATCCCTGCCCAAGCTCACGCGACGCGTTTGCGCCCGTGCCTGTAGTGGCCATACCTCCTTTTCCCTTTTCTCCTGTAAAGTTTTCCGGACTGATAGAACGGCTTACGGCATCAGATGTCCTGAATATATTACCCATATTAGCATCAAGTCCGTTAAACTTTTGCTGTGCACGCACAGTAAATGAAAGCATGCCGCACAAGGCAGCAACGAAGTAAAGCTTCTTCATAATTTTGCAGGTTTAAAACCTAAATGTAATAAAATATATTTTCGGACGCATTAAACAACAGTGATACTCCATTAAGCCAATTGCTATAAAGCGAAGGGCTTTTGGTATCTTTGCCTGTTTATGAATATGAGCTGGGAAAAAATCAAACTGAACAAGCAACTGGTACGGTCATTAATTGATGCCGGGTTTACTTTGCCAAAAGAACTGCAGTTAAAAACACTTAACCGCATTATTGGCGGTCAGGATATTGTAGGCATTGGCCCGCAAGGCAGCGGTAAAACTACTACGCTGATTTTGGCAGCGCTTAACCGCTTTAAACATAGCGCGGAAAACGTACCCCTGGTTTTAATTCTAACAGCCGACCAGGAAAAGGTTGAGCAGATTATTGAACAGTTTGATGGATTTAACCGCAATAAAACTATCCGTATTGTTACATTACATACTGGTAACAGCATAGACCAGCAAATGGACGATCTTGCCGACGGAGCAGATATTGTTGTTGCCACCCCTGACAGGGCACGCGCCGTTTATTTAAAACTTGGCCTGAATTTAAACAAGGTTGAGCTATTGATAGTTGATGAAGCTCAGGATATAGTTAAAAAAGGATTACAACTACCCACTACGGAGCTTTCAACCAGTATAGGTAAAGCACAACGCCTTGTATTTAGCGAGGTGATGCATGATAAGCTGGATAAGATGATCTCTCCGCTGATGCACTTACCGGCTACTATTGAAGTGGATGATTTAGGCGAACAACAAGTTTCGGTACTTTCACAAATGCTTTACCATGTGCCCAATTTTGGCACTAAGCTTAATTTATTGAACCTGTTTTTGCAGGATGCAGAAATATTTAACAAGGTAGTTTTATTCTGCAATACAAGGCAAACCGCTGAAACCGTTTATAATAACCTTTTAAGAAAGGCGCGGTTGGCGACAGCACTCGTAAAACCATTGTCTTTTGAACATAAGAGCGTTAAGGACGTAGAGGAATTTAAAGTTAATGATCAACTACGTTTACTTATCATTGCTAATGAAACCGATGAAATTGTAGACTTAACTGAAATTCCTTTTATTATTCATTTGGACTTACCCGGGGATAATGACACCTATATTAAACACATTGAACAGCGCGAAAGCAATACAGATATTGAAACTATTGCCTTAACTTTTGCTACCGACCTTGAGCTTGACCAGGTACGGCGCATAGAACAGTTGACAGGCCATAAAATGCAAAGGGCCGATTTGCCTGAAGACCTCGTTATAGAAAAAGACAGAAAAGATAAAGAAGCGGAGAAAGCTGCTAAGCCCAAACAGGTGCATAAGCCTGCAGATAAGTATACCCCCGGCGAAGCCTTTCATCAGAAAAAGCCTGAAAATGCTAAAAGCTACAATTATAGCTCGTCAATGAAAGCTAAGATGAACAAAAAGAAGAAGCATTAAGTATTCAGCTCATTATAGTATTCTATGTAAAGGTCTTCAACCTTTTTGCGCGCCCATGGTGTCTTACGTAAAAATTTAAGGCTTGAGGTGATACTTGGATCTTGTAAAAAGCAATTAATACGGATGCGATAACCCATTTCTGCCCAGCCTAAATGACTTACAAGTGCTGTAAGTATAGCCTCTAAAGTTTTGCCATGCAGCGGATTATTAGGTTGTGTTTGCATATTGAGCACTACTTTTGATTCTTAAAATACAAGTTGGGCAAAGGTATTAACTGATTGATTAAACAAAAAGTGCAATGGAAATTATTCCATTGCACTTTTTTCAATTATTAATAATAGCTATTTATTCTTCCATTTTTCTTCCAGCACCTTCATAAAGTATCCGCCTACAACGCTACGCGCCTGAAAACCTACTTGCTTACCATTAGTAGTTTCGTGCCAATCGTTAAGCGGAACACGGGTAGGTGTTTCGGTAGCAAATTTATAAATCGGATCTATCAGCGCCTTAAAATCCTGTGGATTGTCGGTCAATGAAGCTGTCCATATAATCCAGTCAGATTTAGTATAGGTTTTACGGCTATCGAGCGGCAAACCAAATTCATTTTGCTTGGTAAGATAATATTTGATCTCTTTAGTATATACCTCTTTGGGGAAGTTATCCAAATCCAGCAGTTTATCCCATACCAGGTTATACTTTTGGCTCCATGTATCGGGTTTTCCAAATACCAGCGAGTAGTGATCACCTGCATCAGCCATTTGCATCCATTTATTGACATAATCTTTTGCAATAGCGTTATATTTGTTGTAAGTGGCTTTGTCACCAAGCATATTGGCGAGCATAGCATAACCAGCTATACCATTAATGGCTTTAAGCGACAAATTAGCATTACGGGCAAGGTGACCGGCAAAATCGTCGGTACAAAGCTGATTTTTAGGATCAAGACCGTCTTCTACTAAAAAGTTAACCCATTGTGTAAGAGTTTTCCAATGTTTTTTTGCGTATTGAGCATTGCCTTCTGCCTTGGCAATTGCCGCAGTAAGCAAAACCATGTTACCCGATTCTTCAACAGGCATATCTTCGCCGTAGGTTTGGCCATTTGCTAATGGATATGTACCCAAATCATGCGCGGCCCAGGGTTTAGCAAATTTACCGCTTTCACTATAATAGAATATACCATTAAGCATACCTTTAAGTAAATTAGGATTGTATACCAAAAACAATGGTGCCGAAGGATAAGTAACATCAACAGTATTAATGGAACCGTTACTAAAATTTTCTTTTGATAAGAACAAAATATCCCCTTGAGGGCTTCTTACCAACGCATGTGCCGAAATAGCCTGACGGTATGCTATAGCGCATAGTTTGGCGTATTCTTCACCACCTGCTGCGGCAGCTTTAATACTCATTTGATCATCAAACGCCATACATTTTGCTATTATTCGTTTGTAATCTGCTGCGGCCTGCTGTAGTTCGCCTATTATTGTTTTTTTGCCATCCTTATTCCACCAAGGGCGCAGGTTTTTACCAAAATACTGAACTGAATATATATCATCGTACCCTAACTCTACAAACTTTTCTACAGGTGCATTACCTACTTTTCCGAATGGTATAACGGTATTAAGCATAACACTTGTGCCGTTGGTTGCAGCAGGTTTAATAGCGCCCGCAAATGAGCCGATTGCCTCATCATCGTTGCTAATGTATTGCGAAGCGTTTTCAGCAGTCGGTGCAGCAACATACATATAACCCCAATCAATTCGTAAATCATCACCCCGTTTCTTCAACAATGGCTGTTCTTTAGTACCGGCTTTTAAAATGTTCAGGCCATTTGCTGTAGATTTTGTAGCGATTACCTCCTGTGTTGGTTTGTTACGGGCAATATCGGCTGATGCACCAAGATAAACCTGTACATCATGTTGTTTACCATCGGTTGATCTTACTTTATAAGTAATGTAAGTAACCGGCCTCGACATTAAACTCAGGTTATCCATAAGCAAAGGCGAAGTAAAAGCAAGCTCCAGGCTCGCATCACCTGCATTAAATTTATAAACAGTACGTGTAGCCGTAATCAACACCCCTATTTGTTTGGCATCTTTAAGATTTTTGTATGCTGCAGGTTTAACTTCATCGGCAAAGCCCGCATCAAGCCAAGCGCCACCACCTGTATTTTCGCAATGCATTGCTAAAACATTCTCGCCATCTTTTAATTTGCTCAAAACGCTTTTACTTAACTCAATGGGTTGTAAGTCGCCATTGGCACCTTCACTAACGTTAATTTTTTCGCCGTTCAGGTAAACTTCTGCTGCATCGTCATGGCGAAGCCTGAGTATGAGTTTATTTACATCAGTTTTCACAAAAGAAAAGGTTCGGCGTACCCATAAATGCCGGCTGGTCCAAACAGTTTTTACCTGTTTTGCATCATCACCAAAAGGCGCTGTGCCGTTTTTCCATGAGCTGTCATTAAAGTCTGATTTTTCCCAGTTTGCACCCGGATCAGTTTCGGTATACTTACATGTGTATGGTTGTTCTTCGCCTGATGCTACAAGCGTACGATAAGTTACCGGTTGCTGCCCCATAAAACGGTAGGTTACACCATCTACTTTAATCAATCCTAATAGTGATTGGTTTTTACCTGTCCAATGAACGGTAGTCGATTCGTTTAACTGATCGGTAAAAGACCAGACACTAAAATAAGGGTTATGGGTGATCAGCGGATAGGCCGGCGCTTTTGTTGCCTGCGAGTGTGCAAAAGAACTCACACACATGCCTGCAAGCAAACAAGCATACTTTAAAGTACTTCTCATGAATAGATGTTAATTTAACAGTTATTTAATTTGGCTAAATATATCAACTAACTTTAATTTAGCCTAATAATTGTGGTTTTTGCGTATAAGTCTCCCAAAGTAATTCACCAAAAAGCGTATTTGCCCATGCAAACCATTTTCTGGTAAATTTAGTTGGATCATCTTTATGGAACGACTCGTGCATGAAGCCGGTGCCGCCATGTGTTTTACGTAACATTTCAATACATGTCTTGATCTCGTTATCATCATTGCTTGTTAAAGCCCTTATGATAATACTGATAGGCCAAACCATATCTTTACCAATATGCGGGCCGCCGATACCCTCGCCTGCTGTACCTTTAAAGAAAAATGGGTTATTAAGCGATAACAACATTTTTCGTGTATTAATATAAATTGGATCGGTATTTTTAATAGCATCCAGATAGGGCATGCCCAACAAACTTGGCACGTTTGCATCATCCATTAAGTTGAAACTGCCAAAGCCGTTTACTTCATAGGCATACACCTTACCATATTCAGGATGATCTATAACCGCATGCTTTTGTAAAGCTGTATCCACCTCGGTGGCAAGTGCAGTAAGTTCGGCAGCTAAAGCATTGTCCTTTGAAATATTGCTCACCATCTCAGCAGCTTGTTTCAAACTGGTAACCGCGAAAAAGTTTGAAGGGATAAGAAATGAGTAAATGGTAGCATCATCGCTTGGGCGGAAAGCCGAGCAGATAAGGCCTACAGGTTTAACAGGATAGCCAAAACCATTCATCGGTACGCCATCTGTAGCCCAGGCAGTTTTACGTTGAAACGAGTATGGACCGTCGCTTTCTTTGCGCTGCTGTTCTTTAAAAGTTTTTAACACGCTTTGTATAGCCGATTTCCAACGAGCGTCAAATGGTGTAGTATCACCCGTAAGTTTCCAGTATTTGTAACCTAAGCGGATGGGATAGCATAATGAGTCGATCTCCCATTTACGCTCATGTAAACCGGGTTTCATATCAGTAATATCATCCTTCCACTCACCTACTTTGTTAGGGTCATCATAAAAAGCATTGGCATATGGGTCTCGCAGTATACAGGTCACCTGGCGGTTAATAACACCAGCAACCAGATCTTTAAGCTCCTTATCTTTATTGATGAAAGCGATATATGGCCAAACCTGCGCACTGCTATCCCGAAGCCACATAGCATCAATATCGCCGGTAATTACATATGTATCTGGCTTACCATTTAAGTTTTTATAGGTTACTGTGGTATCAAGTGTGTTAGGGAAACAATTTTCAAAAAGCCATCCCAATTCAGGATTTTTAACTTTTGATTTAAATTCTTTTATAGCCTTTTCTATTGAAGCGCTTTTAAACCTGCGTTGCGAAGCCGGTACCCTTACAACAGGAAATGCAGCATCAGCAGATGCTGCAAACGATAACTTGCTCATTAATACTCCTGCACCTAATAGCGAGGTGCTACCTATAAACTGCCTTCTCTTCATTACTTTTTTTGGGTGTAAAATAAAAAATCTTCCGGTAAGTTTACCGGAAGATCATCTCAATGTTTAAAATTTGCCTGCTGCTTTTAATGTAGCCGCGGCTTCTATCGTTGTAACTCCACTTATTTGTGTTGTTAAATCTGTTGTTCCAGATGGCTTGGTTTTCCAATCAGGACTTACCATAAAATCTGGCCTGCTTATTCCTTTAGCAAACAATGTTTCGGCATTATACTTCAGAAAAGTTGCATAAGCGTCGCGTTTTGCAGAAGGTACATCGTCCTTAAGGGTAAGCAGGGTAAGGTATCTAACCAGTATGCCTTTAAATAAACCACCATCGCCCTGACCTTCGTTCTTAAGTAAGCCACCTGGTGAAATGTCAAGGTCTTTGATTGTGGCATCAGCATTGGTGATCGCATCAGTCAAGTAAGCTCCATCACCGGTAGCGTTGTACAACTCTAAAGCTGCACCCATAAAAACACCCTGATTGTAAGTAAACTTGTTTTTATCTATCTGGCCATCGCCTTTAGAGTTTATACCATCCCACACAATACCAGTTCCATCAAGCAATTTGCCTTTTAACCAGGTATAAAGCTCTTTCGCAAGATCAAGATCTGCCTGGTTTTTTTCTAACTGATATAAGCGTGCTGCAAAAATTATAGCAGGTGCATTAGCTGGTGTATTTTTATAGGTAGGTTGAGATTTACGCCATGCAATACCACCACCTTCATTATCGTTTTTACCTTTTTTGATATCTGTCCATAAAATTTTAGCAGCGTTAAGATAATCTGCGTCTTTTGTGGCATTATATCCGCGTAAAGTTGCAAGGGCAAGCCATTCCATATCGTCGTAATAGTCATTTTCCCAATGGTTGCCGTTGGTTTTGTAAATGCCATTTAATAACGATTTCATGCGTTGCTTGTATACATCATTTTTGGTGCGTAAAAAGCCATCCGTTAATGCATCAAGTGTATGGGCCTGGGGCCAGTAATTAAAAGTGGTGCTTCCCTGATTATTTGCAACAAAATAATTCCCGTTTGATGATAAAAATGTAGAATAAGTTTTATCCTGCAACGTATCAGCAGTTTCGGCAAATGTGTAATTGATTACTGCCGATGGCTTGTTGCCGTAAAGCGGAAAGGGTTTATCTTTTAAGCACGATGTTAACGCTATAGCAGCGGTACTTAACAGCGCAAGCTTTTTTATATTTTTAATATTTATAGTCATAAACTTAATTTAATAGGTAGGCAGAAATTTCTACCTACCAGGTTTATAAACTTTATTGTTTAACTGTTACAGTGTGCATATAAGCAGGGACGTCAGCATTAAACATCACCTTGATATCTGCATTTTTGTTATTAAAATCATGGTTAAATTTATAAGTATAATCCCATTGTGAATTATTTACAGGAACCATGTAATAATATGATGCAGGTGTGCTTGCTGTAGCTGCACTGTTGTCTGCATTTACACTTCCATAAAACTGATCGGTAGTTGAACCATCAGCATTTTTGAACGTAAACCTGAATTTATAACGCTCATCCAGTCCCCAGCTTGCTTCATATAGATCAATAGTTTTGTTATCTGCCTCCCATGTACCATTGCTTGTATATGGCAAATCAAACCAGAATTTATTATCGGGTGAGAACCATAGGCTTACTTTCGTAACTTCTGTAGTTTTAAACAGCGCATCAGAAAAGCTTACTTCCAGTTTAACCACTTTGGTGTCACCTGTAAAGGTTGTTTCGCCATCTTCAACTAATCTGGTTCCATCATAAGAGAACTTTTTGATGCCACCTGTTTTGCTGTCAATAAACTGATAAGTACCTGCTTTTAACGAAGTATAAACCTCAAATTTGCCATCACCTACCTTCTTCATCTTTATGGCCTGGCTTACATCTGTTCCGGCTTCTGTTGCAGATCCTGTTAAATAAACCGCATCCGGGCTTTCAAAACCAACCGGCCGCTCAATCTGAATGGTATGGGTTGTTGTACTGTTTTTTACATTTACACCCCTTGATGAACGTACAGTCCAGATTATACTTGCTGTTTCCTGTGGTTTAGCGCCGGCCATAGATGCAATTTTATTCAAATCGCTGTAAGACAGGGTTAATTTGTTGTATAAACCATTGCCATCAGAGGGCACCGAATAAAGAGGCGATGAAAAGTCTCCGCCCTCTTTATCAAATGCCACTTCATATAAAACCAACCCATTATCTGCAGCGCGCGCCTGCTCCCACTCAAATGATACTGAGCCAGAAGCGCCTGACGGAATCTTTACATACTTTGCATCCTCTGGCGCAAACAGGTTGTTTACCGGGGTTACATCAGCAGTATCTATAGTTTTATCTTTTTTGCAGCCTGTTACTAACAGTAATGCCATTACACCTGCACTTAAGCAGTAAAAAATATTTTTCATGATCTTATTTGATTTTTGAATTCTTTTTACAAAATGTGTTTATTACCATCCCGGGTTTTGTGTCAGGTTAGGATCAACGGCCCTTTCATCCCTTGGTATTGGCCATAAGTAACCCTTACTCGGATCAAATGTGCGTTGATTGGCCCTGATATAACCATCATCTACACCGGCAGGGCCAAATTTGGCGCCATGCGCCCATCCGTTCAGTACATCTTCGGCAATTTTCCAACGGCGTATATCAAATATGCGCAAGCCTTCCATACCAAATTCAATGCGGCGCTCGTTACGTACAATCTCACGCATTTCGCTATCACTTACCGATGGATAGTTAAGCGCAGTGGTTTGGCTAAAGCCGGCACGTGAACGAATAGCCTTTATGGTTTGGTCCCATACGGAAGCATTCATCTGTCCTAATTCCATTTTTGCTTCGGCATACATCAATAATACGTCTGCATATCGTATCAGTATCAGGTTTAAGCCCGAGCCAAAATCCGCGGCATTAGAAGTGGGATCATAGTATTTACGGGTATAATAACCGGTTGGTGAGGTAATTGAACCTGGTGAATACTCGTCAGGATGCGCCTGATCCGGATCGGTACCTGGCTTGGTATAAATAACCTTGATACTGTTATCAGGCTTTTTCCACTGATATAAGTGATAAACAACGGTATACGTTAAGCGTGGATCGCGATTTTCATAAGGATTGTTTTCATTATATTCAGATCCTTGCTGGCCAATGCGTTTACCATTCAGCATTAGATAGCTATCTACCAATTCCTGTGTTGGTGCTATGGCATTAAGCCTGCCGTTTACAGATAATGGCGCCATGTCCCTGAAATCGGTATAAAACCTGGTACCAACTGACGGCGGGATATACTGAAGATCAAACATTACTTCGCTGTTATATTCGTTTTGAGATAAGAACAAGCCCTCATAAGACGGGAAAAGCGAATAGGTGCCGTAATCAGTTTTTCCAATAAGTTTTTCGGTTTCAGTAACCACGTCTGCCCATCTGTTTTCATACAACAATACTCTTGCTTTAAGCGCTATGGCAGCGCCTTTGGTTGCCCTGCCGCGGTCTTCTGCTGGCAAAGCTGTATTAACAGGCAGATCTGCTGCAGCCGCATCAAGCTCACTTAAAACAAAGTCGATAACCTGTGCTTTAGGTGTGCGTGCTATAGTTTTTGATTCTTCGATAGTAAGGTCTTTTTCAATTAAAGGCACATCGCCCCACCAGGTTTCCAGCATGAAATAATGCCATGCACGTATAAACCTTGCTTCTGCTTTCATACGCGCTTTTAAATTGGCGTCCATAGAAGCAACCCTGTCTACATTCTCTAAAAAGATGTTACAGGTTTTTATGCCCGAATAGTGGTAACCCCACTCATCTTTTAAACGGCCAAGCGATGGGTCATAGGTGCCGGCCGCAATAGAAGCTACGCCATTAATATCTCCACGCCCATTATAGGCATTGTCTGACAGCGCTTCATTTGAGAAAAAATAACCGCTATTGGATATTTGTGAATATGCTGTATTTAAAACATTATTGGCTTTATCGGTGGTTGTCCAATAATTAGCATCGGTAAACTTGTTAGTTGGTACCAGATCAAGCTTTTTACATGCCGTAAGCGATGTAATAAGCATTAAAGCGAAACCTATTTTATTGATATTAGTTTTTTTCATGTCCTGTGTAGATTAAAGTGTAAGATCAATACCAAAACCATAGTAAATTGGCAGCGGATATGCTCTGGCACTGTTGGCGCCACCTGCAGATACGTTGCCACCTAACTCTGTTGATTCAGGATCGATGAACTTCATAGGTGAAAACGTCAGCACATTTTGCCCTGTAACATAAGCCCTCACTTTTCTCATTCCTATTTTTTTAGCTACGTTTTGTGATAAGGTATAGCCGATCTGCACATTCTTAAGCCTTATATATTTACCATCAAACAAGTACATATCAGAGCCCCGGCGGAAATTGTTTTCATTTGACTGGCTTCCGCTTGCTGACAGACGAGGATAGCGTGCATCAGGGTTTTGTGGTGTCCAGTAATCTAATTGGTGCTGGTAGATTACCTGTGAATAATTTACGTGAAACGGCTCAACCTGCTCACCACGTACAAACATGTTACGTTTACCTACGCCCTGGAAGAACAAGTTTACATCGAAGTTTTTAACGTTAAGGTTATAAGTAAAACCAAAGGTCAGACGAGGGAAACCACTGCCGAAAACAAATTTGTCGTTATCATCAATAACTCCATCGCCGTTTACATCAACATACCGGTTATCACCAGGCGCTACTGTTAAACCGTTCGGCTTAGGTCCTGCTTGCACTTCATCAAGGTTTTGGAAGTATCCATCGCGTTTTAAGGCCACGTAAGAACCTATTGGCAAGCCCACTTTGTTTAATAGTTGCATTTCGTCGTAACTGCGTAGCTGATCGCCTCCCTCAAGCTTTAGAACCTTATTTTTGGTATCGCCTACGTTAAACGAAAAACTGTGATTAAAGGCCCCGGTTTTGGCCCGATATGTTACATTAAGCTCCCATCCACGATTTTGGACTTCGCCGGCGTTATAATTTGGCAGCCCTGCACCAAAAGTACCAGGCACAACCGGCGGCAGTAAAATATCCCTTGTTACTTTATTGAAATAATCTAAAGAGACAGTAAGAGCGTTTTTAAAGAAAGTTGCATCTGCCCCTACGTTAAAAGTAGAAGCCCTTTCCCAGCGGATATCCGGGTTAGCAAAATTAATAGTTGCTGTACTTACCGGTAGATTGTTAAAGGCATAATATGAACTTGTAGAAATACCATAAGTATTTAAAAACTGGTAATCGGGAACACTTTGATTACCCAATATACCATAAGAAGCACGTAGCTTTAAATCTCCCACATTGTTGCGGTAATTCTGCATAAAATTTTCTTCAGTAAGGCGGTAACCAGCCGTTACAGATGGGAAGAAAGCATCGCGGTTTTGAGGGGCAAACCTTGATGAGGCATCCACCCTGAAATCAACCTCTCCGTAATATTTGTTTTTGTAAGAGTATGATGCCCTTCCAAATATTGAATTAAGGCTATTTTCAGTCTTATTATTATTTGTTGCTGTTGATGATGTTTCAATAACTGTACCGGTTACAGGCGTTCCTAATTCCGGATCGGTATATTTTAAACGCAGGTAGTTAGCTTCGTTATTGGTCGACTCGTTAGCTACGCCAATCAATATATCAACGTTATGATCTTTATTGAAAGTTTTAGTGTATTGTGCTAAAAACTGCGAGTTGATAAACAGGTTTTTATTGTTATCATCAGTTGTGTTTCTGTCGGATCCATAAGAACCTTTTGGTAAAAAGTTAACCTGCATTACGCGGCCAAACATGTGGTTCGACAATAATGTACCTCCAAAAACACCTTTCAGTTTCAGATCTTTGGTGATAGAAAGCTCAGCAGTCAGGTTACCAAAAATGTTATCATTATCGCGTTTGCGGTAACCACCTTTTTCAAGTATACCAAGCGGGTTAAACTCAGCAAGTACATCATTTGTAAGATAGTTGCCGTTTTCATCTTTTATTGGATAATAAGTTGGTGTACGGCCCGCATCAACTATCAATGTACCCGTATTGAAAGAATGCTCTTTGATCTCTGTACGAGAGTATGCTAATATGCTGGTCAACTTCAACCTGCCAAACTCGGAGCTTAGGTTCATCCTGTAATTATATCGCCTTAAACCGTAGCCCGGGCCAACTAAGTTATTGCGCTGATCAAGCACACCTGCAGATACCAGGTAGGTTGATGTGGAATTACCGCCGGATAGGCTTAAATTATGATTTTGCTGAACCGCGTTCTGCAAGATCTCGTCTAAAAACCACTCGTGGTCGCCTTCCTGTTGAAACTGACGTATTTGTGCAGGTGAGTAGATTGGTGTTAATCCAGCATTTACCACTGCCTCGTTGCGCAGCATGGCGTTTTCATAAGAATGTACTGGTTTATAACCTACGTGGGGTACCTGTACGCCAGCCTGTCCGTTATAAGTTAATTGCGCGCCACCATTTTTACTTCCTTTTTTAGTAGTAACCAAAATTACACCGTTAGCAGAGCGTGAGCCATAAATAGCGGCACTACCTGCATCTTTTAACACTGAAATGCTTTCTATATCATTAGGGTTTAAAAGATTAAGGTCTCCCCCTGTAATACCATCAATAACAATAAGAGGATTATTATTATTAAAAGTACTTACACCACGAATATTGATAGTTTGGTAAGCGCCGGGCTCGTTACTGGTTTGCTGAATAATTAAGTTAGGAGAAGTTCCCTGCAATGCCTGGGTAAGGTTTACAGCCGGTTTACCTTCAATGTCTTTAGAAGTAACCTGGTCAACCGCGCCGATAACGTTCACACGTTTCTGGGTACCGTAACCTACTACTACAACCTCGTTAAGCGAGTTCGCAGCAGCTTTTAGTTGTACATTAACTGCGGTTTGACCATTTAGTGGTACTTCTTTTGTTTCAAAGCCAATAAAGCTGAATACTAAAGTTGCATCAGCATTTGGTGCTTCAATTACAAACTTACCGTTTACATCTGATACGGTAGCTATAGCAGTACCTTTTACTTTAACAGTAACACCAGGCAGCGGCAGGTTGGTATCATCTACAACGGTACCTGTTATTTTTGTTGCGTTAACTGAGCTAAACTTATTAGCTGTAATAGTAGATGCATCGGCTGAATGCTCGCCAATAACAATCACGTCGTCAATAACCTTGTAACCAAGGTTAAAAGGAGTTAAAACCTCGTTAAGTACTTCCTTAACGGTTTTATTATTAACATTTAGATTTACCCTGTACGATTGCTTTAACAAGTTGTCTGCATAAGCAAATTTCACTTGATTATTGGCCGCAATTTTATCAAGGGCATCGCTAAGCTTTAGGTCTTTTAGCTTAAGCGTTACCGTTTGCTCTAAAAATTTCTGACCATAAGAAGTGTCTGCAACAGCGGTTAAGCACATCAGGCAGACAGCAAAGCAGGCGAGCGAGGTAAATTTCATTAATATTAATACATAACGAACCACTCCATTTGAAAATAGAGATATATTCATAGATTTGAATAAATTAAAGTGTTTGAAACTCAAGTAATACGCTATCTGAATTGGACCTCGGTAACGTATACTTAATAATAACCCGGCATTTTAATTACCCTGTATCAAATGCCTATTTGAGCAGGGTTTTTTATGTAATTATGTTATCATCTGTTTTTTAATTTAGGTTAATGGATAGTTGGTTTTATATCTTTTATACAATTGGTTTTATTAACATCCTTTACCTCTAAGCTGGTAGCTGTTACCATTATCAACTGCTATGGTGCGGCCTTTAACCAGTTTAGAAACAATCTTCATTACATTCTCAAATGACACATTAGTAAAATTGGCAGTAATTGAACAATTTACAAGGTTATCATCTGCTTTTATCTTAATCCCAAAACGACGCTGAATTGCGCTTAACACCTCGGGTAATGGCATATTTTTAACTATAAAACTACCATCCCTCCAACTGGTCAGTACCCCCATATCTACGCCGTGGTTTTTAATGGCAGCATAGTTGTTTTTATCAATTACAGCCTCCTGTTTGGGTGTGAGGTATACGGTTTTAACAGATGGGGCAACTACACCTACCTTTCCGCTTGCTACATCAACTTTTATATAATCCTCATCTTTATATGCCTTCACATTAAAGCTTGTACCCAACACATGTGTTTTTATACTACCTGTATTTACAATAAAAGCCTTATTAGCATCATGTGCTACATCAAAAAAAGCTTCTCCGGTTAATTGAACTTCCCGCTTTTCACCACGAAACTCTTCCGGATAAGTCAGTTTACTCTCGCCGTTTATCCAAACCTTTGTCCCATCCGCAAGAGTTAAACTTGCTATCTGCCCTTTTGATGTCGTAATCTCTATTTTTGCTATTGGCGATACCACATCAAGTATTGTAGTACGGTACTTGTAAGTAATCCCTGTAACAGCAATTAACACAATTAACGATGCAGCAACCACCCACTTTTTATTAGAGGCCACCTTTTTTTCGGGCGTTTGATTAATAGCCGTTGTAATACGCTGGTAAACGGCAGCATGGTCAAAGTCAGCGTTCTGATCTTTAGCAGACCTGCCACCAAGCTCAAGCTTGTTAAAATATTCATTTACAAGCTTTTCCTGCAAAACGCGGTCTTTTGCTTCAATTTTTTTTCTCAGAAAAGTGAACTTTCTCATTTGGTTTATTATATGTAAGATGCACCGACGGTATGCACCCCCTAATAAAAATTAAAAAAAATATTAAAAAAAGATGCTTAGAAAAGCTGTAGTAACAAAACGGCTATCACCAGCGGAAGGTAATCGTTAAGGCCGGTACGCAGATAGCGAAGCGCAATGGTTATTTGGTTCTCTACCGTTTTGATAGAAATATTAAGCTTGGATGCAATTTCCTTGTTAGATAAATATTCTTTTCGACTTAGTGTAAATATCTCACGGCATCTATCAGGTAGCTGCCTGACATTTTCATCAAGCAGGCCACTGATATCTTTCTGCATCACCTTACTGTCTGTAGTATACTTTTCGGTTAACATAGCAATTGCAGAAAGATCAAGCGTAGCTTTTTTTGTACGTATATACATTAATACCCTGTTTTTGATTGCCACCTTCAGGTACCACTCCACCGAGTTTATATTTAGCTGGTTACGCTTTGCCCACAAGTCGATAAATAATTCCTGTACAAGGTCTTCACACACATCCTTATCGCGGAAAAGATTGTAAGCGGCATAATAAATCTTAGATGAATACTTATTGTACAGAACCTCAAATGCCATACGATCGTCATTCCTGAGCAGTTTCAGCAACTCTGCATCAGGCCACAGCTGATATTCCTTGTGTGGAGACATATATAGATGGTAAAATTTGATGTATAATTGGTTAGGCATAATTACAAAGTTTATTTTAAATTTAAAATAGCTTAGTGTAATTAGTTGTAATTTTATATTTATTACGAAGTAAACTTTGTATAGAATAATGCAGTTTACTATGGTATTTAATTGTAAAATGTGATATTACAGCCCTAATCAGTTTCCCAGATCATGAACAGAAGCATTTTTTTAAAAAACAGTGTTTTGGCAGCCGGCGCAGTATTAAGCGGTAATGCGGTTTTAGGAAGTACAGCAGCAAGTTGTAATAGTAACGCAACGGCCGTTGAAACAACCGCGCCATTTAACTTAAACTATGCCCCGCATGATGGCATGTTCAAAAACCTGGCTGGTAACAACTTTCTTGACCAGATACGCTTTATGTATGATCAGGGCTTTCGGGCAATTGAAGATAACGGAATGGCCGCCCGCACGCCTCAAGAGCAGGAAAAAATTGGTAACTTGCTAGCAAAGTTAGGCATGCAAATGGGTGTTTTTGTAGTAGATAAAGGTGGTAATGGCGCCAATACTTTAACTGCCGGTAAACAGGAACATATTGACATTTTTTTAAAAGGATGTAAACAAGCTGTAGAAGTATCTAAACGTTGCGGAGGAAAACTGGCTACAGTTGTTCCGGGAGATTTTCAACGCAACCTACCGTTAGATATACAAAATGCCAATGTAATAACAGCCTTACGCAAAGGTACGGAGATGCTTGAGCCTCATGGCATTGTAATGGTTCTGGAGCCCTTGAGCGATACGCCCGATCTATACCTGCGTAATTCAGCCCAAACTTACATGATCTGCAAAGCGGTAAACAGCCCTTCCTGTAAAATTTTGTATGATATGTACCACATGCAAAAAAACGAGGGTAACCTTATCAATAACATTAAATTTACCTGGGATGAGATAGGCTATTTCCAGATAGGCGATAATCCGGGAAGGAACGAGCCTACGACCGGCGAAGTTAATTACAAAAATATCTTTAAGTTTTTACATAAAAAAGGCTACAAAGGCATTTTAGGTATGGAGCACGGCAATTCGCAGCCAGGGAAAGAGGGCGAAAAAAAGGTAATACAAGCTTACCGGGAAAGTGATAAGTTTTTATGATTTAGTGATTACCAGCCGGATCATAAGCATACACTACCTGGTAAGGCACACTTTTTAATTTAGCCGACAGTTGGCCAATTGCCAGATCTTCTGACTGTGGAGTGGGTTCGCAAACCGAGTAAATTTTGCCATTGTATACTACAGGCTCTCCAACCGGGCTGTTAAATTCAACAGCCATGGTAATGTGTGTAGGATATAAAAGGGCTATCATAGGCAGATTATACACTTCTTTAACCAAATAGAAGAACAAAGCCGCTCGGTCGTCGCAATCACTGTACTTTGCTGCAAGCGTTTCTCCAGGGGAAAGGCGTTTCTCCTTTCCATAGTTTTCACTGTCGTTTTCATATAAAAATGCATAACGGGTAAAACGCATCAGGTAGTCCACTCCTTTTTGCTGATCCATACCTTTAAGATTCTTTTTAAGGATAGGGATAAGAGAGCTATAGGTCTGCTTACTTAACGGAATATTAAAATAGGTTTCGAAATTCACACCCGGATAGTTGATAAATGCCTTTTCCTGATCAGAATTAAGCTTTAACTTAAAGTGATAAACTTTGCTCCCATATTTAAAGGACATGCTTTTTTCAACATCATGCTCGGGCTTAAAATCGGGCATCATGTTAACCTTATAAGAAAATGGATGTATGGCCTCAGCAACCGGCAGCTTTACAGGAACCGGCGGGTCTTCATTTAAATTTGCGTTGGCATAATCATGAATATTTAAACATACATACTGTTTGCCATCTACCATGAAATAAGGAATATCTCTGATATCCTCATCGTTGTAAACGTAAAAGATCACCTTTTTACCCGACAACGCTAACCTTGCATCATAACCAGACCGGGTAAGCATGAACCACTTAAAAAAAGTATACGTACCGTAATTACGCTCTTTAGGCGCTATTTGCTGTGCAACACGCCGAACAAGCTGGTAATACAACCAATCGTTCAATTGATGCCGGTTTTTATATGCTTTAAGTGAATCTATTAAAGAATAATAATTTGCTGTGATAACATTTGCATAAGCTGCCTGGAAGTCGCCAGCTTTAAAGTCTGGGTTTATGCTTGTCTTGGATAATTCATTCCCATTAATTGAAATAATAAATGGGTCTTTAAAAAAATCAACACGAATTTGCTGCCCTTGCCCTTTAGCGATGGTTAATGGTACTATCAGATACAGTACAAACAAATAATTTACAAGCAAACGCACGGCTTAACAAACTGGTTATATTCAATATACATTTATATAACGTTATCTTAATACAAAAGTTATAAATTTTACAATACAGGCGATGTAAGATCTGGGAAACCTGAACATTATAGTACACAATCGCTTTAATCTTATTCCTCTTTGATCTTTAAATCGTTGATGTCATCAAGCAGAAAACAATGGGTAAAATTGGTCATCCCTGTTTTAGGGTAATAACCCACCGCTTTGGGTGCAGCCAGCAATATGAGTTTAGCCTGCGGCGAGTGTTTCTTTGTTTCGTGTATCAGCTTAACGCCAATGCCCTGCTTTTGATAAGTTTCATCTACCGCCAGATCAGAAAGGTATGTACAAAAAGCAAAATCGGTAAGGGCCCTGGATACGCCAACCAGTTTACCATCTACACGAGCCGTTATGATCAGATTGGCGTTTTGAAGCATGGCTGTAATGCGATCGGCATCGTTAACAGGTCTGCGTTCGCCTAAGGTGCTGCGATTTAAAACGTCTATAAATTCACCAGGATTAAGCGTTAATTCTCTCTGGTAGACTATATTTAATGGCATATCTGCTTAATTTGAATAATAATCTATCAAATATCGTAACCTATAATAAACTTGCAACATTTGCGATCATTTATCTGCCCCCTTCCTTTACCCATGCCTATTAAACTGTAAAAGCCACCTATAAAGGCAGCTTTTACATAAATCCTAACAAATACAACGCTTATAAGAAAGAGTAGCCTAATGATAGGTTGAATAAACTCACACGTGTTTTAATGTTAGTAGAACCGTCTATGTACTCTTGCTTGGTAAGGCCGGCTTCATACCGCAGGTCGATAGAAATTCTGCGGATATCAACACCGGCGCCTGCTGTTAAAGCAAAGTTTGAGTCTTTGTAACGCAAACGTGCAGCATCGCCAACTGCCGAGCCGAAATTGTTGTCTTTATTAATAGCGAAAGAAAGCAACGGACCGGCGTAAAACCTGCCGCCCAGGCCAAAAGCGCCAATTTTACCACCTAAAAGTAATGGCACATCAATGCTTGTAAACTTAGCTGAGCCGCTTGTACCATTACTGGTATTGATATCTACATTCTTGCTGGTGATATACAGCTCTGGTTGAAAGTTGAAGCCGATTGCGCCAAAGCGGGCCCATATACCTGCCAGGTAACCGGCGCGGTTATCGGCACTGAATGTACCTGATGTATTGGATAAACTTGAAAGGTTGACACCAGCCTTGGCCCCTACCTGAACGCTTGGCAATAACTGCGCTTTACCGGCGGTAATACCGGCTATAACTATGCAAAGGGTAAGTAATGATTTTTTCATTGGTTTAATTTGATTTATATCGTTTAACACTATATACGTGTTTTTGTGTTGACAGGTAACTGTTGGTGCAAAAATAATTGCTAAAAATAAACCCGGCTTGTTAATACAGGCCGGGTTGTAATTGTATAAGGTTTAATTAAAGTGATAAACGGCCCTGGTAATAATCTAATATTTTATTGTAGATGTAGCAATCATAGCGTGCATTGATAAGGTTCAGATTGGCCCTATCAAGGTAGTTTTTAGCAAGTACGTAATCTACCGAGGTAAGTACACCTGCATTGAAACGTATCTCTGCAATTCTGAACGACTCTGCATAAGCTTTTACCTGTTCCTGCAGTGTCTGATAACGATCATAGGCATTGCTCATGTTCATATAAGCCTGTTCAACATTTTGTCGTAATTGCACCCTTGTGTTTTCTTCAACATACTTCTGTTCTTCCAGATCAATCTTGGCGAGAGTAATCTTGTTACGATTTTGGAAATAGTTAAGTATTGGTATGCGTACGGTTACACCAAATTGGGTATTATAATTGTTTTTAAACTGATCCCAGTATCTTATCGGTTTATCATTCAACTGTGCAGCGCTTGAATAGTTAGTATTCAATCCACCAAATAACGACACCGTTGGAAATAAAGCCCCCTTTGCAGCCGAAACTCCTTTTTCAGCACTCTGACGCCTTAAAGTAGCAGCTTTTACATAAGCCAACTGGTTTAATGCGGTTTGGTACACCTCGTCTGATGTGTTATCTTGCTTAACAATATCGCTTCCGCTGATTCTCTCGAAATTAAGGTTTGCACGGTACGGGATGTTCAATATCTGTAACAGGTTAAGCTTCGAGGTTTGATAAGTTGCCTTAGCGTTTACATAATTAACCTGGTTATCGGCATAGGTTCCTTTTAGATCATACAGGTCTGACGGAAGCTTATTGGCGCCTTTTTTTTCAAGTATCTCCAGCCTGTCCAGTTGTTTTTTTGAAACCTGCACCTGGTTTTCTACCTGTGCAAGTAACTCGGCATTATCCAGCACCTGCAGATAGGCGGTAATGGTGTTTATAGTTACCAGGTCTTTAGCCTGCTGAAAATCCATCTGTCCTGCCTTATATGCCAGTGAAGTTTGCTTGATCTTGTTCAGATTCTGCAGCCCGCTGAATAAGGTTAGATCACCGTTTGCATTGTAATTGGCAAATTTTAAGGATTGATCAACATAAGTGTTAGTGTATGGGTTAATGCTGCGACCATTGTTGATACCATGATCAACCTGCGCGCTGATAAAGGGCAACAGGTTTTCCTTCGCCTGATTTTTATCAACCTTGGCCCTTTGCAGGTCGAGCCCGCTTTTTCTGACATCAAGGTTATTTTTTAATGCGATATCTATGCATTGTTGTAAAGTAAGTACGCTGTCGGCAGTTTGGCTGTGGGCCAGGGCCGGTACTAAAATAATTAAACTAAAAAGTATTGATTTAAAGTGTCGCATTTTGTGTTAAAATTCAAAGGTTTTTGGATGACTCTACCCTTCCATCCAGCAGGTTGATAATGCGCGAACCGTATTCGGCATTTTTTTCTGAGTGTGTTACCTGTATGATGGTAACACCATCCTCCTTGTTAAGCTTTTTAAACAGTTCCATAATCTCTTCGCCTTGTTTAGAGTTAAGGTTACCTGTAGGCTCGTCGGCAAGCAGTAATTTGGGTTTGGCAATAAGCGCCCGGGCAATACCAACCAGTTGCTGCTGCCCACCAGATAATTGTGAAGGAAAAAGATCTTTTTTTCCTACTATCTGAAACCTGTCCAGCATATCAGCTACCATCGCTTTACGTTCAGATCCTTTTACATTCTGGTAAATAAGGGGTGTTTCGATATTTTCTGCAACGGTTAACTCATCTATAAGATGATATGCCTGAAAAACGAAGCCGATATACTGTTTATAAAGGGCAGAACGCTGCTTTTCTTTAAGCTGATGCACCGGTTGATCTACAAAGTAATGGTAGCCTCCTGATGGCTCGTCTAACATGCCGATAATATTCAGCAAAGTTGATTTGCCAGAGCCTGAAGGACCCATTATTGAAACAAATTCGCCTTCATCAACATCCAGGCTTATATCGTTAATTACGTAATTTTTATTTCCGCCTACCTGATAATACTTTGAAATGTGTTGCAGTGATAACATTGGTTGGTAATGTAAATGATAAATTAATAGATTATTTGATCTGCAATTTCTAAAACAGTTTTGGTATTGCTGGCATGAATAACATACCAAAAACTTAGTTATTTAATTATCAGCAACTTATATAGATTTCAATACGACTTGACTGTACGCTTCTGTACATCGTGCGTTCGGTAATGATACAATGGAATGCAGAATGGGGAGTTGTGAATGGTGAATAGTAAGTATTAAGTAAGGAATGTTGAATCGATATAATTTTTTACAATATTTAATAAAACCTGAATATTGTCAACCAACCACTCACTATTCACCATTCCGTACTTACTGCTCACGATATCATTCGTTCCTTAAGCTTTTAACAGGATTAGCCAATGCAGCTTTTACAGATTGCAGGCTGATAGTAAGTAAAGAAATAATTATCGCAGCTATGCCTGCCAGTGCAAACAACCACCAGTTTAAATTAATACGATACGCGAAGTTTTGAAGCCATTTGTCCATAGCATACCAGGCTAACGGCGCTGCCACTATGAAACCCAGCATCACCAAAATGAGATAACTTTTTGATATCAGGTTGATAATATCAATTACATCGGCTCCCAGCACTTTACGAATACCTATTTCCTTAACCCGCTGCTCAACCGTAAAGGTTACCATCCCAAATAAGCCAAGGCAGGCCAAAAACAATGTTAATATACTAAAACAAGTAAAAAGCTGCTGCAACTTAAGTTCGGTTTTATACTGCTCGTTAACCAGATCGCTCACCCAATTATACTTAAATGGTTTGGTGGGATAATAACTTTTATACAGCTTACTTAATGCGGTCAGGAATGCCCTGTTTTTCCCAGGCGACACCCTTATCAGCATAGCGCCATATTTAGGAGTACTTATAGCCTGTATAAGGGTTGGCTTAAGTTTATTATGTAACGATTCGCTGTAAAAATTGCTGACAATGCCAACAGGTATGCCCTCAAACTTTGGTGTTTTACTATTTAATTTCAGGCCAAGCAAACCGGCAGTATACGTGGTAGCAATAAGCGGCTGCTGCTGTATCAAAGCCTTTGTTTCCGGGCTTCTGCCCTGGTTCATCAATGAATCCTGGTCGATAGCATCAGTAGCCGACTGTGGGTCAAACAACCTGCCTGATTGTAAGTGCAATTTAAGTACTGCCGGCAAATCGGCGTCACCCTGTATAAAAAATACGTTCAGCTTTTCGCCACCCACATCAACCATTCTTGACATACTGCCAGAGCCCGATGATGGATACCAGTCGCTGATGCTGGCGTTGGATACTCCGGGCAAACGTTTCACTTCATTTTTAAAGGCTTCGCCGCTTGTGCCCCAATCGGTAAAATCAAGGTTGACCAGGTTTTCTTTATCAAAGCCTAAATTTTTACTGCTCATAAAGGTGATTTGGCTATGTACCACCAGTGTGACCACAATAATTATTACCGAAATGGCGAATTGACCAATCAGCAATACTTTTTTTAAAGTGTTAAGGCCAACATCCCCAGATAGTTTGTCGCGAAGTATCACTGTAGGCTGAGGCCTTGAAAGATACCATGCCGGGTACAAACCGGTACCTATACTTACTAATAAAACAACCGATACGGTCGACAGCAAAAAAACAGAATCATAGAAATTAACGACAAGTGTATGGCCAATATAGGTTTGCACCGGCTGTAATGTCAGCGGATAAAGAACCATAGCAAGCGCTAAAGCAATTACAAAGAATAATACCGATTCAGCCAGAAACCTAATGATCAGCTGTCCTTTTGCTGCACCAAGCACCTTACGTACACCGGTTTCTTTTGCCCGAGTGAACACCCTGGAAATGGTAAGGTTCACAAAGTTTATACACGCTATTAATAGCAATAGCACCGCTACCCCGGCAAAGATGTATACATTACGCATACTGCCATGTACAGTTTGTACTGAGGCAAAATCAGATTTTAAGTAAACATCTTTTAAAGGTTGAAATTTAAGCAGGTAATCAACTTTCTTATTTTTTAGTTTTGATTTATACCAGTTGTTCACCTTGTCCGTGAACGAATTGATATTTACACCTGGCTTTAGCAGAACATACTGGGTTTCGAAATAATAAAAAGTGTCTTCAACAGGCATGGCATTGCTCTCGGGCTTGTGCTCGGCTATCGCCATGGCCTGTGCCCTTAAATGTGTATTTTGCGGCATGTCCTCAATAACGCCTGTTATTAGATATTTTTTGGGTTTACCATAATCGGGCACTGTAGATATTACCTTACCTATCATGTTATTACCTTTAAAGTATTGCTGCTGCATACTTTTGCTGATTACCAGATTAGTATATCCTTTGACATAACTGCGGGGCGTACCTTGGAGAACTTTAAAGTCAAACAGGTTCCATACGGAGGGCTCGGCATGCAGTATATTAAAGGATACGCCTTCGGCATTTTCGTTGAACTTTAACCGGCTCTCACCAACAGAAACACGGCAGTAATCAATCACTTCAGGCAGGTCTTTTTTCAGATTCGGTGCAATGCCCGAGAATGCTACCGGCATAACGCCTTCGTCTTTAACATTAGCATTTACCGATAGTATGCGGTATATGTTATCGCCTTTAGTCCATTGTTTATCGTATGATAATTCATCGAAAACAACGGTCGCAACAATTAAACAGGCTGTTAAACCTGCTGTTAAACCTATGATATTGATGAGAGAGTAAGCTTTATGTTTCCATAAGCTCCTCCAGGCTATCTTGAAGTTAGTATTAAGCATTGTGAAGGTGTTGAGCGTTTCTTTATTCTGATCGTATACTTTGTACCGGATTGCTAAGCGCGGCTTTTACAGACTGGTATCCCACCGTTAAAAACGCGATAACGATAGCTAAACCGCCTGCTAAAGCAAATATCCACCATTGTATTTGTATCCTGAAGGCAAAGTCCTGCAGCCAGGTACGCATAAAGCTATAAGCTAAAGGTGATGCAATGATTATAGCGATGATTACAAGCTTTAAAAACTCAAAAGATACCATCCTGGTAATGCTTAATACCCCTGCGCCCAGTACTTTGCGTATGCCTATTTCTTTTATACGCTGGCGTGTTGAAAAGACAGCCAAACCAAACAAGCCTAAGCAGGAGATAAATATGGTAACACCGGTAAATGCAGTTAAAATAGCACCGGTACGCTGTTCCGTTTTGTACATCTCCTCATATTCCTGGTCAAGAAAATAATATTCAAAAGGACTGTTAGGGTAAAACTTTTTCCATTGCGCCTGTATGTTTTCAATGGTTGCTGCCATTCTACGGCCCGTGGTTTTTACGAGTACTTTGCCAAACCAGTCGTACTCGGCAAACATTACCATCGGCGTTATTTCCTGGTGCAGCGATGCAAAGTTGAAATCTTTAGCCACTCCTTTTATGGTACCTGCACGGCCGTTTAAGTTCATTCGCCTGCCAATAGCTTCCTCAGGCGTCCATCCCATTGCTTTGATAGCAGTCTCATTAAGTATAAAGCTGTACCTACGATTATTGAAAGCGGTATCCTGTACCTGCTTTTCATCGCTCAGATTAAACTCGTTTCCTGCTATTAGCTTTATTCCTAAAGTGTTGGTGAAATTTTTTTCTACCGGGATAGCTGTTACAGATAGCTCAAAGTTAGATGCTTTACCTTCGGCACTATTAATAGTATACCCTCCGCGAATATTAACCGGCGAATCATAACTTGCCGTGGAAGATAATACTTCCGGTTGACGGGAAATCTCCGTTTTGAACGGTTCAATGCTGCTGAAAGGCATCCCACCAATATCTATTACTACAATTTGCTGCCGGTTTATACCGGTATCTAAACTGCGCATATAGCTTAACTGCCGTATGGCTATCAACGTACTGATTATAAAGAATACCGATACCACAAATTGAAACACCACTAACGATTGCCTTACCATGTTGCCGCCAGACTTTGAATTCGACCTGCCCTTTAACGATGCTACAGGTTTAAGCGCCGATAAATAAAGCGATGGATAAATACCCGCTAAAAAAGTTACCCCTACAAGTAAAGTTATTAAAGCAAGTGCAAGCCATGAAACATTCCAAGTTGAAAAACTCAACTGCTGACCAGCAAAATCGCTGAAAAGCGGAAAAATAAACGCTGTTATCACAACGCCTGTCACCAGTGATATAAATGTGATAATGCCCGCCTCAATGATAAACTGGCTGAACAGTTGCACGCGTAAAGCACCCATTACTTTTCTTACGCCAATCTCTTTGCTTCTTTCGGCAGAGCGCGCCGTAACAAGATTTAGGAAGTTTACACAAGCCAGCAGTAAAAGCACTAAGGCTACAATCCCCAGTATATAAATGTATTTGATATTGCCGCCAGGCTCCAATCCGTAAATTGCCTTCGAACGTAAATGAACATTTGTAAGCGGCTCCAGCGTATACCATGATTTTGTACCGCCAGGAGTTGCTTTCATTAAACGATCCAGGTAAGCGTTCATTTTGTTTTGAACGCTTTGCATGCTTACCCCTGGCTTAAGTAACAGGTAAGAGTAGTTATTAGCAGAATCCCACTTGTAAACCTTTGGAGACTCCATACTGGCGGCATTAACCATCAAATCAAACTTTATTTGCGAGTAAGCCGGCACATCTTCAATTACACCGGTAACTGCCAGGTTTTTATTTTGGTTGACCTTTAACACCTTACCTACCGGGTTTTCGTCGCCAAAGTATTTTTTAGCAATAGATTGTGTGATAACTACTGATAAGGGATCTGAAAAAGCGGCGACTGCATTCCCTTTCAAAAACTTAAAACTAAATATCTTAAAAAAAGATGGATCAGCAGCCAACACATTTTTTTCAGCAATCAGCTTATCATTATATTGGATAGTTGCAGGCCTCGAGGATGAGTAATTAAAAATGCGAACCCCGTCTTCAATCTCATCAAACTCCTGTTTAAAAACAGGCACAGGGGCCGTTTGTGTAACAGCAATTGTGCGCGTTTCCTTATCATCTGCAGATTTAACACTGTAAGCCACACGTACAATCCTGTCGGCATTGATGTTGAACCTATCATACCGGAGTTCGTTAATTATGTATGTAATTAACAGCAAAAAACAGCATATACCAACGGCTAAACCAGCCATACTGATCAATGATGTACTTTTGTTATTTAGCAGGTTGCGCCAGGCGGTTTTTAAATAGTTTTTGATCATGAGACGTTATCGCAAGGTAATCTTATTATTCGCTCCTTAAACTTTTCACCGGGTTTGCCAGTGCGGCACGTATAGCCTGAAAACTGATAGTTGTGAGCGCAATTATCATTGCAAGCACACCAGCAACCAGGAATACCCACCATTGAATATCAATACGGTAAGCAAAATCCTGCAGCCATTTGTGCATGAAATACCAGGCAAGAGGCGTTGCAATAAAAAACGAGATCAGCACCAGTTTCATGAAATCGGTAGACAGCATATTCACAATACCGGGCGTTGAAGCACCTAAAACCTTGCGTATGCCTATTTCGCGGGTACGCTGATAGGTACTGTAAGATGCCAAACCTAACAAGCCCAGGCAAGATATAGCAATAGCCAGTATGGCAAAATTGAAAAACAGCTTGCCAAAGCGTTGTTCACTACGGTACTGCCTGTCGAAAAACTCATCTAAAAAGAAGTAACTAAACGGTTTGTTTGGAATATATTGTTTCCATTTACCTTCAATATCTGCCAATGTGCCTTTTAAATTTGCGGTATTTACTTTGATCGAGATCAGGCTTAAAGCATTAAGTTCAACACGCATTGTTAAAGGCTCAATTTTCTCTTGCAAAGATTTGTAATGAAAATTCTTCATCACTCCCACTATCTTGCCCTCACGTCCCCATTGTTTAAAGCGCCTGCCCACAGCCTGCTGAGGTGAGGTATAACCGAATAATTTTGCGGCTTCCTCATTGATGATCATAGCCTGAGAGGTATCAGTACTGATAAAGTCGCGGGAGAAAGGCCTACCGGCCACCATCTTTATACCAAACTGTTTGATGTAATCAAAGTCTACAAAATATAGTGCAAGATTGGCCACTTGCAGGTCTCCTTTATTATTTTCAATTTCTGAGTAAGCACCGTTATAGCCACCGCCTGGTACACTTGATGAAAATGTGGTTGCCTTAACACCCGGTATACCGTCTACAGCCTGTTTAAAAGCTTGTTTACCGCTATCATTATCAGTACTAAAGACCAGCATCTGATCTTTAGAAAAGCCCAGATCGCGGTTTTGCATAAAGTTCATCTGATTATATACGATGATGGTGCCGATAATAAGCACTATTGAAACTGTAAATTGTACTATTACAAGGCTTTTTCGCAGCAGATTGCCTTTAGTACCCGCAGAAAAGCGGCCCTTCAACACCATAACAGGTTTAAATGAAGTTAATACTGCTGCCGGGTATATGCCTGCAAGTACACCAATAATTACTGCTACAACAAAAAGAATTAGAATGTATGATGAGTTTGAAAATATACCCGGGCTAATAACCTTACCCGAAAGCTGATTAAAAGTTGGCAACAACAAAGCCGATAAGGCAAGGGTGATTAAAAACGCGATAATACATAACACCACCGACTCGCCAATAAACTGCCCTGCCAGCTCGCCTTTTGCTGCACCAACCACTTTACGTATACCTACCTCTTTGGCCCTTTCTACAGAGCGTGCAGTAGTAAGGTTAATAAAGTTGATACAGGCAATAAGTAGTATGAACACAGCCACAATGCTAAAAATATAAACATTACTCATACTGCCGGTTTCCTGCCCGCCCCTGGTAGAGTGCAGGTACACATCTTTTAATGGTTCCAGTAATAAAGTGGCAAACATCTTATTGCGCCTTGCATCTACGCCGTTATGCTTTTCTACAAAGGCAGGAAATTTAGTTTGCAAGCTTTTGGCGTTTACACCTGGTTTAAGCAACAGGTACGTATTAGCACCATAATTACCCCACTGAGTATCTATATCCGGACGGAATTTTTGCGTCAGGCTGGTCATAGACAGCAGGACATCTGCTTTTATCTGCGAGTTAGCAGGCATATCTTTCATTACACCGGTAACCTGAGCAGGTACGGCATCGCCGGATATTAAAACAGTTTTACCTATTGGGTCGCTGTCGCCAAAGTATTTTTTTACAGCAGTTTCTGAAAATATGACACTTGTAGGCGCCTTCAATGCTGTTTTTGGATCGCCTTTGATAAGTTTAAAATCAAAAACCTTAAACAACGACGAGTCGGCTAACATACAGTTGTCTTCCTGGAATTTGATGTTGTCCTTACGAATCAGGAAGTCCTGACGTTGTACACGCACAAACGACTCTATCTCCGGGAAATCCGCCTTCAAGTTAGGTGCAAAAGCCCAGGATGTGGCATCTGTGTTAATGGTTTCAGATGGTGTTTTAATATCCGTTACCAAACGATAAATACGGTCGGCCTTGGTATTAAACTTATCGTAACTAAGCTCAAAAGCCACATACATCGAAATAAAAAAACACGCGGTGATACCGATAGACAGACCGGTGATGTTAATAAACGAGAATACTTTGTGTTTCCACAAATTCCTAAGCGCTATTTTAAAGTGATTTTTTAACATGTTATTGGTTGTGATAAGTGTTTTATTCGCTTCTTAAACTTTTTACAGGGTTGGCAACCGCCGCTTTAATGGATTGAAAACTAATGGTGAGCAAGGCAATAATTACAGAAACTAATCCTATAAACAGAAAAACTGTAACAGAGATATTGATGTGATAAGCATAATCCTGCAACCACTTTTGCATTACGTACCATGCTAAAGGCCATGCAATTAAATTGGCGATGATGACCAGCTTTATAAAGTGGCCGGATAGCAGCAGTACAATATTCTGCACAGATGCACCCAACACCTTACGAACGCCTATTTCTTTTACACGCTTTTCGGCCGAGAAAGATGCCAGGCCAAATAAGCCAAGGCACGAGATGATGATAGCCAATGCAGCTAATATGCCTACTATCTGACTTACCTGGTTATCAGCCTGATATACCTCGGCAAAATGGTCATCAAGGAACTGATATTCGAAGGGGTGATCAGGGTTAAGCTTCTTCCAGGTTGCTTTAATAAACTCAACGGCTTCTTTAGATTGGCCTGCCTTGATTTTTATAGATGCGGTATTAAAACCCCATTTACTTTGATTGACAATGAACAGGTTCTCAATTTTATAATGCAGGGAATTGAAATTAAAATCTTTTGCAATACCGGTGATAACACCCAATGAATCGTAACCAAAGCGCTGGCCAATGAGTGACGATAACTCTGCCTTGGGATAATCTTTAAGTAGTTCTTTGGCCATCGACTCATTGATGATATACTCCCTTCCGTTTGCAGACTTTTCAGATGAGAAGTTTTTACCTTCAATAACTTTGATGTTGTAAGTACTTAAGTAGTTATTATCAACAACAAGCTGGGTACCGGATAATTCGCGCAATGGTTGGTTGTTATACTTAAACTCAACACCTGATTGATCAAGGTGGCTGCCTAACTGATCCTGAGATGCTGTAACACCTTTTATTAGCGTATTTCCTGATAGCTCCTGTTTCAACAACTCATAATTTTTGTCGGATATCCTATCCATAGGTACAGTAACTATCTGATCGCGCGTAAAACCCGGATCTTTTTTCTGCATGAAATCAAGTTGCTTTAATACAAAGATGGTTGCTATCATCAAAAAGACAGCGCTGGTAAACTGGCCAACAACAAGTACATTACGTAATGTGCCCTTGTTTTTCCCGCTTTCAACCGAACCCTTCAAAACTTTTGCCGGTTGAAATGAGGATAAAAAAATGGCTGGATAAATGCCCGATAACGTGCCAACCAATAAAGTACCTGCTAAAATTACCACCATTAACTGCGGGCTGTTAAAAATATCCAGATTAAGATTGCGCTGGCTTAAGTTATTGATGTAGGGCAGTGCAAGTTCAACCAAAACGATAGCAAAAATCAAGGCAAACAAAGATAACAAGATGGTTTCTGCTAAAAATTGTATCGCTAACTGCGCCCGCTGTGCTCCAATTGACTTGCGCACGCCTACCTCTTTTGCCCTGTCGGCAGAGCGGGCGGTAGATAAATTCATGAAGTTTATACAGGCTATGACCAATACAATAAAAGCGATTACAGCAAATAGGTTGGTGGACTTTTTATCAAATTTTTGATAGTTTAAATAATCAAGACCTATATCAGCTGAGTTGGCATGCACATCTTTTAAGGGCAGGTAAAAGAGCTCGTAATATTTCCAGCCATCGCCGTTGATGTGCTTTTTAAGAAAGGCAGGCATCTTTTTTTCAAACGACTTGATATTTGTGCCATCGGCTAATTGCAAATAAGTGTTAAGCCAGTTACCGCCCCAGTTATCCATCCACTTTTGATGAATTCCCGGTAGTGAAAATATAGCATCGAACTGCAGTTGTGAATTTTGCGGCGGATTGGCCATTACCGCAGTCACGGTGAAAGTTGCCGTGTCGCCTCCATAATGGTTAATTACCTTTCCGATGGGGTCTTCATTGCCGAAAAGTTTTTCTGCGGTTTGTTGTGTAATGGCTATACTATTAGGAGATTCGATAGCTTTGTGCGCATCACCCTTTATAACATCAAACTTAAATAGTTTTAAAAAACCGGTGTCCACTGCGAATACCTGCGGCAGGAACATTCTTCGTTCTTTATAAGTAACCTGATATTTGCGGTCCCACTTTACTCTTGTAAATTCTTTAACCTCAGGAAACTCCGCTTTTAAAGCCGGAGCCATCGGAAACATGGAAAGCGCAACTTTTTGGGATGCCGCCATACCAGGAAATTTTTGTACCTCATTGAGCCTTACAATGTTTTGCCTATGAAAGTTGTCAAAACTTTTTTCATAAGTCACAAATAACATTATTACAATACAGGCGGCCATGCCAACTGCAAGCCCAACAATATTTATAATAGACGAAACCTTGTTTTTCCAAAGGTTACGCAGAGCGATTTTGAGATAATTTTTAATCATGGCAGGCTTTATAAAGGCTAATGTTATTCGCTTCTTAAACTTTTGATGGGGTTCACCAGCGCAGCTTTTGCTGCTTTATAACCTACTGTTAACCATGCAATAACCATAGAGCCTAGAATGGCCAATACAAATACACCTGCGGTTAGCGGTATGCGGTATGCAAAGTTTTGCAGCCAGCCCGTCATCATATACCAGGCAGCCGGGATAGCAATCACGAATGATATGGTAATAAGTATCATAAATTCTCTTGAAAACAACAACACGATATTAAATACCGATGCTCCCAATACTTTGCGCACGCCTACTTCTTTAGTGCGCTGTACTGCCATAAATGATACAAGGCCATACAAACCAAGGCATGAAATAAATATAGCGATGCCGGCAAACAGCTTGTAAACTAACGCTAATTGATTTTCCTGTTTGTAAAATTGCGCAATGTTTTCATCCAGGAAGTATCCGTTATATGCATACTCTGGATAAGTGTTCTCCCACATTTTTTGTATGGCTGCAACAGTTTTCGTTAAGCTTTTCGTTTCAATTTTTACCGCAGCCTGCGACAGGAATGTTTTTCGTGGTGAGATTACAATCGGTTTTACCGCATCACGCAATGAATTGGTTTTAAAATCTTTGACTACCCCTGTAATAGGCGACCATGTTTTTGCCCCGCCTATCTTAAGTGTTTTGCCTATGGCGTTTGCAGCGTTTTTAATGCCAAGCTTATGTATAAAGGTCTCGTTAACTACAACCTGCCTTACGGTATCGCTTGGATCATAACCTTTACCGGCAACAAAGGTGAACCCGAATGTCTTGAAGTAATCGGCATCGCCATATTTAAGGAAAGTGCTAAAATCAGGGTCTTTCATCGAGTTATCGAAATAAAAGTTTGAGCCCCAATTGTTCTCTGAAGATGGTGCATCTGAAGCAAAACTTACTGATTTTACATCTGAACGTTGCAGCAGCTGCTGCTTAAATGATTGCATTTTACTGAGGCTGATACTATCGGTATAGCCCGGGATAATAAGCACCGCACTTTTGTTAAACCCAAGGTCGGCCTCGTTAACATAGTTCATTTGCCTTACCGCAACGATCGTCCCGATGATCAGAAATTGTGCGATGCAAAATTGTGCTATAACCAGTGCCCTTCTCAACGGTATACCGCCGATAGAAGCGGCTGTAATTTTATTTTTAAGGGCAAGCACCGGTTTAAAGCCTGATATCACCAAGGCAGGGTAAATGCCTGATAGCAGGATCACAACTATAAGTGTAGCAGCTAAGAACGCCATTGTACCTGCATTAAACAAACTGATATCATCAGGTACACTGGCTATATTCTTCAAGTATGGTAATGCAATACGAGCTATTGCAACCGCTATTATAATAGAAAGCAGCACCACCAGTGTCGTTTCGCCAACAACCTGGCCTATTAACTGCTTACGTGTACTGCCTAACACTTTACGTATGCCAACCTCTTTAGACCTACCTACTGACTGAGCTGTAGAAAGGTTGATAAAGTTAATAGATGCCATCAGGATAATAAGCACAGCTATAAACGATAACGTTTTTAAAGTTGCTTTGCTGGTTAAATGATCGCCAAGCGTATTGCCAACCTTAGTGTCAAAATGCAGTTCGCTTAGTGGCTGCGCCAGATGCATGCGGGTAGAACGTGTTTTTTCAGACGTATTCTTTTTTGTAAATGCATCCAGCTGCTTTTGAAAGGTTTGCTGACTTAACCCTTTCGGCAACAAAGCAAACATTTGGTGATTACTGCTTAATGTGTTCCAGTTATTTTGATATCCATATAGATCGCCCCCTTGTTTCCAGGTAATGTATGATATCATTACATTCATAGGGATATCAGTATTGTTGGGGATATTATCTATAACGCCTGCCACACGCAGTGTAAGTGAGTTGTCCATTTTTAAGGCCTTACCCTGCGCTTCTTTCCAGTTACCAAAATATTTATCAGCTGCAGATTTAGATAATACAACCATATTGGGTTGCGACAATACTTTTTTGTCGCCGCTTAGCCATTTAGCAGTGAAAATATCAAAGAATTGCGGCTCCATAAAAAAGACACCAATAGGCTCGATAAACTTTTTATCGCCTGCATCGGTACTTCCATTACTACCTAAAACGGTTATCTGGCTGCCGTAGCTGGAGTTTAAACCGGCAAATGTAATTTGAGGATAGTCGGTACGTAACCCTTCTAACGCCGGCACAGAAACACCAGGATTATAAGCCATATTCCCCTCCTGAGTTTGCTCGGTGATGATATGGTAAATGTTACTGTAGTTGTTGTTAAACTTGTTGTAGCTGGTCTCGAACTGAAGGATAACAAATATGAGCAGGCATGCTCCGATCCCAACACTTAAACCCGAAATATTTATAATGGAATTAGCCTTATGGCGAATAAGGTTGCGCCACGCTATCTTAACGTAATTTTTTATCATTGCTTTAAGGTATTTCCTATAAAAGGTTAAAACCTATACCAAAACAATAATATATTTAAAATCAAGTACTTACAATATAAAACATTAGTGTACGCTGTACGTATGTGTAACACCGGTGTACGGTAATGATACAATCCGGTAGTGAGGGCTGAGTAGCAAATAGTGAGTAGTAATATATTAAAGATGATTAATAACCTGAAATTACCACTCCATATTCACTACTCAACCGTAGGCTATTCATAATTCTTAAAATCCGAAATGTTTGATGTAAGTGTTAAGGTCTTTGTCGCCCCGGCCAGATATGCAGATAACTACGTTATCGTTCTTTTCAAAAGTCATTTTTTCAAGATAAGCCAAAGCGTGCGACGTTTCTATAGCAGGAATAATACCTTCTAACTGAGAGCATAACAGCCCTGCATCTAATGCTTCATCGTCTGTAATACTTGCATATTTGGCGCGGTTTATTTTGTATAAATGCGCATGCTGCGGGCCAATCCCGGGGTAATCCAGCCCAGCTGAAATAGAATATGGCTCAATCACCTGCCCGTCGTCGCTTTGCATTAAAATAGTGCGGCTGCCGTGTAAAACACCTTCACGGCCTAAAAACGTTGTTGCTGCCGAGTGTCCGCTATTCACACCTTTGCCCGCCGCTTCTACAGCAATCAATTTAACTTCCTCATCATCTAAAAAATTATAAAACATACCCATGGCGTTACTACCGCCGCCAACACATGCCAGCACATACTGTGGCAACTCGCTGCCGGTATGCTCAAGCAGTTGCTTTTTAGTTTCTGCAGATATAATAGATTGAAATTTGGCAACCATTTCAGGATAAGGAAAAGGCCCTACTACCGACCCGATGATATAATGCGTATCAACCGGATTGGCTATCCAGTCGCGCAGGGCCTCATTGGTGGCATCTTTAAGCGTTTTACTGCCGGATGTTGCCGGCACTACTTTAGCACCCAGCATTTTCATTCTGGCTACGTTTGGCGCCTGGCGCTCCATATCAATCTCGCCCATATAAACCACGCATTCAATGCCCTTTAATGCACATACAGTTGCTGTTGCCACACCGTGCTGGCCGGCGCCGGTTTCAGCGATAATGCGTTTTTTACCCAGGCGCTGGGCAAGCAATATCTGCCCTATGGCGTTATTGATCTTATGTGAGCCGGTATGGTTCAGGTCCTCTCGCTTAAAAAATATGTTTGCTCCATATTTTTCTGAATAACGTTTAGCATAGTACAAAGGTGAAGGGCGGCCAACATAATCGCGTAGCAACTCGTTATACTCATTTTGAAAGTCTGGATCTTCAAGTATTTTTATGTACTCGCGGCGTAGTTCTTCTACATTTGGATACAGCATTTCGGGTATATATGCGCCGCCAAAATCTCCGTAATAACCTTGTTCATTAACTCCGTACTTCATTGCTGTAATTTTTTATAGTATCAAATGCTTGTTTCAGTTTATCTATGTCTTTTAGTCCGGGTGATAATTCAAACCGGCTGTTTAAATCTACACCGTAAAATGCAGGATGTTTTATCTGCATTACCTCTTTTATGTTTTCTGCACTCAATCCGCCCGACAGGAAAAATGGAGTGCTTAATTTATATTTTTCGAGAACTCCCCAGTTAAATGTTTGGCCAGAGCCACCATGAGCAACTGTTTTGGTATCAAACAAAAAGTAGTCGACGGAACTCTCATATGCATCCAGTATGCTAAAGTCAAAGTTATCGTCTACGCCAAAAGCTTTTATCACTTCAAACTTACCTTTAAATAATTTGCATAACTCCGCGCTTTCGTTGCCATGCAATTGAATAGCGTCAAAATGGTATTTATCGATCAAGGTATTTATGGTATGTGCTTCCTCATTCACAAAAACACCGGTTTTCTTTATATGAGGTGGTATATCTGTAAGTGCCCGCTCATCAACTTCATCAATAAATCTTGACGATTTTTGATAGCAGATAAAACCCATATAATTTGGCGATAAAAGTTCAACAGCCTTTATATTATCCGGATACTTGAGCCCGCAAACCTTAATGTGCATGTTAGTTAGCTATTAAAGTTTTAAAACTATTAAGCGCCTTTTTGCTTGTTAACGATGCTTCTGCTTCGTAAAAGCAATCGGCAAAACTACGTTCGGGATGAATAGTTTTTATGGCAAGCGCTGCATTGCTTAATACCACGCTTGTTTGTGCGGTGGTTGCTTCATCGTTCAGCACCTCCATAAATATTTTGGCAGATTCTGCTACTGTATGTCCGCCGGTTATTTCATCCTCGTTTAGTTTAGTAAAACCAAGCGCCTCTATACTGTTGACCTTCTCACCCTCCGCCGAAAAAGTTTTGAAATCGCAGGTAAGCGACACCTCATCATATCCATCTAAAGCATTTAAAATAGTATATTTTATACCAGATTTTTGATAAAGATAAGCATACACCCTCGCCAGTTCCAGATTAAACACCCCAACCATCTGGTTTTGCGGCTTAGCCGGGTTAACCAGCGGCCCAAGCATATTGAAGAACGTCTTAACTCCTAATTCCCTGCGGATAGGTGCTACCGTTTTCATAGCCGGATGGAACAGTGGCGCATGCAAAAAGCAAATGTTGGCTTTATCTATATTTCTATTTAGCATGTCGTTATCATTGGTAAACGTATAACCCAAATGCTCCATCACGTTTGACGACCCGCAGCCGGACGACACGCCATAATTACCATGCTTAGCTACCTTATACCCTGCACCTGCTACAACAAATGATGCCAAGGTAGAAATGTTGAACGTGTCCTTACCATCGCCCCCCGTACCACACAAGTCGATCAGTTCATTGCCTTCCAGATCAACAGGCAGGCAAAGTTCCAGCATGGCATCCCTAAAGCCTTCCAACTCATTAACGGTGATGCTGCGCATGCAATAAGCCGTCATGAAAGCGGCCATTTGGGAGTTATTGAACTTGCCCAGGGCAATATCTTTTAAAATATCCCGCGACTGCTCACGGGTGAAAGTTTTATGTTCAAATAAATGATTAAGTATCTGTTTCATCGAGTCATAAAAAAAGGGTTACCTTACGGCAACCCTTCTGTAATAAATGCTATGTTAAAAACAAAAAATGAGGTTGCCTTACGATATCTCGTTAAGCCACCACCAGTTATTGTTCAATTGTAATTTCATTTCGATATGGGCAAATATGAAGATTGTTTTTGCTATATGCAAGTATTATTTTTAAGCAGTAATTTTGAGTGAGTAAATTAATGATTTATTACTGATCAAATGCATACGCTATTGGTAAAACAGCTCATTAACATACCTTAATCACACTTATCGGTTTACATGTCTATACGCACACAAAAAATTAATCCAGAGAACGACCTTGGTTTTGGGCCTCAACCTGTTATTAAAAATCAACCCCTACTCAATAAAGATGGATCAGTAAATATTAAGCGTCGCGGATTATCAAGGTTCAATACAGCCGATACTTACCATACGCTGATCACCATGAGCTGGAGCAAATTCTGGGTGGTTGTACTTAGCGGTTACTTATTTACAAATCTTGTGTTTGCTACGGCTTATGTCGTCATTGGCAAAGAAAGCCTTGATGGAACATCCGCACATAATGGTATGAGCCATTATTTAGATGCATTCTTTTTTTCGGCCCAAACTATTTCAACCGTAGGTTATGGTCATATCAACCCCAAGGGTGTTGTGGCAAACAGTATAGCGGCCTTTGAGTCCATGCTCGGTTTGCTTGCGTTTGCGTTGGCTACAGGTTTGCTTTACGGCCGGTTCTCCAAACCATCGGCTAAGATAATTTATAGCGAGAATATTTTGGTTGCACCCTATCGTGATGGTGGAAAGGGGTTGATGTTCAGATTAGCAAACATGCGTAAAAATGTGCTGATAGACTTATTTGTGGAGGTGGTTTTTTCTTATAATGAAGTGGTTGATGGCAAACCGGTACGCCGTTTTTTTCCGCTAACGCTCGAGCGAAAAAACGTCAGTTTGCTAACGCTGAACTGGACGGTGGTGCATCCGTTGGATGAAAACAGCCCCCTTGTGGATATGACCAATGAAGAGTTGATCCGCAATGAAGCAGGATTCTCTGTTTTACTTAAAGCTTTCGATGACACCTTTTCACAGACGGTTCATTCGCGCACTGCTTATACCGCCGCTGACTTGGTGTGGAATGCCAGATTTATGCCGATGTTTAGCCGAGACGAGGATGGACGCATAGTTTTATACCTGGACAAGCTTAACGAATTTGAAAAATCAGACCATGTTTAGCTGCTGAAACGCTACTTCAATAATGAGTTACGTTCTTTTGCAAACAGATTATAAACCTGCTTATCTAAAAAAGACGGCCATAGCTTACTTAAAAGTACAGTAAGCTTTCCCTGAAATGTCATGGTAAGCGTGCGTTTGCGCTGTTCTATGCCATTAGCTATAATGCGGGCAACCTCCTCAGCGGTCATCATCTTATTTTCTTCGAGTGTACTTTCGCCTTGAGAGACACCATCTTTGTTCAAGGCCGTATTCCGGATGTTAGATGCTGTAAAGCCAGGGCAGGCTACCATAATGTGTACACCTGTTTTTAAATTTTCAACCCTTAAAGCATCCATAAATCCATTCACAGCAAATTTTGAAGCCGAGTATCCTGTACGTCCAGGCAAGCCCTTGTAACCTGCAATGGATGATACCGCTACAATACTGCCTTGGGTTTTGACAATCTCAGGCAGTGCATATTTGGTGCAGTACACCGTTCCCCAAAAGTTAACATCCATTAACTTTTTCAAAACATCTACATCAGCATCATTAAATAGCGCCCGCATAGATATACCTGCATTGTTTACCAATACATCCACACGTCCAAAAGTTATAAGGCTTTGTTTGATCAATAAATGGCAGTCATCTTCAACTGTTACATCGCATTGTACGGCAACGGCTTTTATGCCGTGTTGCTTTTCAATGTCCTGCGTTATTTGGCATAAAGTAACATATTGCCTTGCACCAAGGATGAGGTTTGCTCCACGAGATGCCAATTCATAAGCAAGTGCTTTACCGATGCCAGATGAAGCACCTGTGATGATGACTACTTTATCTTTCAACTTCATATTTAGGCGTAAATAGTTGCGGTACGCCCGGTAATTTTAGTTGAGGCATTTTGAACAGATATTTTGCCGCGAATATAACCATAGCACCATAAAAGTGCTTAATATATTCCCAGGTTATTTTGGGGGCAGACTGCTTATTGAAATTGAGTATATAAGTCCTTGGATAGTAGTAGTTTTTATAGCCGGCAAGTCGGATCCTTAAAGAAAGGTCTATATCGTGCCCGAACATCACAAAACGCTCATCTATACCGTCCACCTGTTTTACTGCCTGCCGACGCAAAGCCATAAAGGCGCCGTTAACAACATCTACTTCGGTAATGGCAAATTCCTCCTCACGCATCCAGTTATCATTGTTTTTATACAGGCGCGATTTTGGAAAGTATTTGGCAAGACCGGTCAGTTTTAGCAAAGTGCTCCAGGGTTTTGTAAAACCCGTGCGCGACTCTGACAGGAACCTTCCCTGCGGCGATAACATACGGACGCCTACTGTCCCGGCATCTTTATGGCTATCCATAAATTCCAAGACCTGCTCAACTGTTTTTTTGCTGATTATTGTATCCGCATTGACCAGTAAAACATACTCTCCGGTTGCTACATCAAGACCCTGATTGCGGGATCTGGCAATGCCAATTCTTTCGGTATTTGCAATAACTTTCGCTTCTGCAAATTCTTCTTTAAGCATAGCCATTGATCTGTCTGTAGAGGCGTCGTCAACCACAATCAGTTCAGAATTAATTTCATGGCAAGCCCTATTTAAAGTAAGTAATGATTGCCTAAGCAAATCGCACATGTTGTAACTAACTACAATAACGGAAAGTTTCATAAGCGTCAGGATAATGAATTTTCGTATGGTACACGGGTAACAATAGATCGGCCTAAAGTTATTTCGTCTACATACTCTAATTCACCCCCAAAAGCTATGCCACGGGCAATGGTTGATATATTTACAGTAAATTGTTTTAAGCGTTTGTGCAGGTAAAAAATCGTGGTATCCCCTTCCATAGTAGCGCTCAGGGCAAATATCACTTCTTTCACAATACCATCGCTTAACCTTTCCACAAGGGTGTCCACTTCCAGGTCGGCGGGGCCGATACCATCCATGGGTGATATTAATCCGCCAAGCACATGGTAAACACCATTATATTGATTAGTATTCTCAATGGCCATCACATCGCGGGTATCTTCCACCACGCAAATAAGGCTTTTATCGCGCCGTGGGGATGAGCAGATCTCGCAAACAGCACTATCTGATATATTATGGCAAACCTGGCAAAACTGAATCTCGTTACGCAGCCTGCTAATAGCGCCGCTGAATTTTTGTACCTCTTCAACATCACGGTTCAATAAATGCAATACCAGGCGCAAAGCCGTTTTTTGCCCTACTCCCGGCAGTTTAGAAAATTCTGCAACAGCATCCTCCAACAACTTCGACGAAAAATTCATAATGCGAAATTACGGTTTTATAAGCTTGCTTTATAGCCCAACTTAGCATAACCCATAACGTGTTCACGAACACACAAGTGAACATCGTGAACATCAATAAAGTACTGATAATCAGACATTTTATTTTTTATAATATTTTGTATCCAAAAAATAAAAATAACCTATAACACTGATTAACAAAAGCTTAACATAAAACCCAGTATTCACGAACAGCAGCAAAATGAACGCTCGTGGACATTATTCGCTTCTTAAATTATTTACCGGGTTAGCATACCCCGCTTTTATGGCTTGCCAGCTAACGGCCAGCAGGCATATCGTAACACTTGCTATCAACGTAAACACATAAGCACCGAATGTTATTGAAGTATGGTAGGTGTAACCCGAAAGCCAGTTATTTATATAATACAAACTAATGGCCGAGCCGATAACGAAAGAAACCAAAATCAGGATCACAAACTCTTTTGAGAGTTTGAACCATATACCGGTTACACTCGCCCCCAATACTTTGCGTATACTGATCTCCTTACGCCTGCGTTCGGCTGAGAATGAGGCGAGGCCGAATAACCCCAAACAGGATATGATAACCGCCAGGCAGGTAAACGTTACCGCCATTGAACCTAAAACCTGCTCGCTTTGAAATTTTTTGTCGAAGTTTTCATCTGTAAAAGTGTATTCAAACGGATAGGCAGGATTATATTTTTTATATAACTGGTTAAGTAACGCAATGCTATTAGATGCAGATAATTGCGGGTTTAAACGTAACCCGATATTCCCCGACCAACCGGCTACAAAACCGATAATGGTTGGTTTAACCGGTTCGTAAGGCGATCCCCATACAAAATTGTCTACTACACCTATAACTGTACGTTCAGCGCCCATCCATTTGATGACCTTCCCTATCGGGTCCTTAAAACGCATCAACTTCACCGCAGCTTTATTAAGGATAACGGCGGTAGAGTCCGACGGTCGCCCTGTATCAAAATCCCGCCCCTCTACAATCTTTAATTGATAGGTATTAACAAAATGATGCGTTACTCCAATGCAATCTATCGGCACCTTATCTTCACCAGGTAATTGGCCGGGCCAGTAATTCTTCCAGTTGGCGCTGGTGATTTTAGTGATGGGTTCAGAAATCGAGGCGCCGTCTGATATCGCTCCGGCAGCAATAGCCTCCTGTCTAAAGCTTTCAAACTTATTGTACATAGCGCCATCTACCGGCATCTCAATTAAACCGCTTTTATTGTAGCCAACGGGTTTATTTGCAATAAAGGCTATTTGCCTGTATACGGCTATACTGCCCAATATTAAACAAATGGAAAAACTGAACTGGAACACAACCAATGCCTGCCGCGGTTTAAAAGCAAATGTACTTGCCGTTAACTGGCCTTTGATAGCTTTAACTGCGTTGAAGGATGACAGATACAAGGCCGGATAACTCCCTGCAAGTGCTCCGGTTAATATGGTAACAGCCAATGCCATGCACCAGGCTGCCGGATTAAGGTAAGGTACAGACAATTGAATATGCATAGTGTTGTTAAACACCGGGGCCAACAACATCATTAAAAGTATCGATATCAAAAAAGCGAGCAGCGCCATCAACACCGATTCGGTCATGAACTGCTTTATTAAAGCAAAACGCCTTGCCCCTATTGCTTTACGTACGCCCACTTCCCGTGCCCTGCGCTCAGACCGTGTCGTAGAAAGGTTCATGAAATTGATACAGGCTATCAGCAATATGCCCACAGCCAAAAGCAGAAATAGCCGCACATAGTTAATGCTTCCACCTACGTTTACTCCATTTTTGAACTCGCCGTATAGGTGCAGCCGGTTGTATGGGTACATAAAAAGCTTGATATCTTTATCAGGCGCAAAATACTTTCCTATCAGGTTTTTGATCCTGGCGTTTGCCGATGCAACTGACGCACCTTTCTTTAATAAAACATAAGTTGCGTAAGCATAATTATCCCACCCTGTATCTTTAAGCCAGGGCTGCTGGTCCATAAAACCTTCCCATGGAATAACTGCCTGAAATTTAAAGGAGGAATTGACAGGATGATCTTTGATAACAGCGCTTACCTTCAACGGAAACTGATCATTATATCTTATTACTTCCCCTATAGGGTTTGTACTGCCAAAAATTGCTTTAGCTACAGATTGTGTAAGTATAATGGACTTTTCGTCTGTAAGCGCCGCCGCTTGATTACCTGCTACAAAATCAAAACTGAATAACCGCATTAATGACGGGTCGGCCGCCACGGTTTGTAACTTCAGGGCTTTGTTTTCATGCGCAATCAAAGCGCTCATTGCCTCGCTCATACGGGCAGCGCTTTCTACTTCGGGAAAATCTTTTTGCAATACAGCGGCAAGGGGCCGGGGTGTAATATCCTTGGTTTTTATCTCGCCATTATTTGGCTGGTTTTTAAATACCTGGTAAAGCCTATCGTTGTTGGTATGGAATCTGTCAAAACTATACTCGTTATATACATAAAGCAGCAGCATAAAACTTACCGCCATACCAATTGCAAGTCCGCTGATATTTATACATGATGATACTTTGTTATGTATGATATTTCGCCATGCTATTTTTAAGTAATTCCTGACCATCTGCTTAGGTTTACAGCTGCAATATCAACACTTTAAATATTAAAGCCTAAGCATTTAACATATCTTAACTAAACAAAAACAGCAATGCTAAAGCATTGCTGTTGAACTTATTTGGTTTTTTGGAATTTGGCGGGTTTACTCGCTTCTTAAACTCTTTACCGGATTTGAAACAGCCGCTTTTACTGTTTGCAAGCTTAAAGTACAAAGCGCTATAAACAACATCCCTGCCCCGCTAAGCGCGAATATCCACCAGCTGATGGTTGTGCGGTCGGCAAAGTTTTCCATCCATTTGTGCATGGCATAATAAGCCAGTGGTGTTACCAGTACAAAGGCCAGTACAATCAGCCAGATCAACTCTGTTGAAAGCAGTGTTACTATTTGGGTTACGGTTGCACCTAACACCTTACGCACACCAATCTCTTTGGTGCGCAGGCTGGTAGTATACATGGCCAGCCCTAACAAGCCAAGGCAGCTGATGAGTACAGATAAGCCGGTGGCCCATGATAAAAGTGTTGAGGTATGTTGCTCTTCTGTATAAAATTTAGCAATATCTTCATCGAAGAACGAGTAGTCGAACTCATCATCAGGATATACTTCTTTCCAGGCCTTTTCCATTGTGCTGATAGCAGTCTTCCATTCGTGTCCACCGGCAGTTTGCGGTTTAAGCGCTAAATGGAAGGTACGGTTATTATAGCGGGCAGGCTCTATAATAGCTAATGGCTTTATAGGCGAGCGTAATGATTTCTGATAAAAGTCGGCCATTACTCCTACTACCTGGCGCTGCTTGCTGTTGTAATCAAGTGTGATACCAACTGCGTCTGCCGGGTTTTTAAAGCCCAACGCCCGTGCGTAGGTAGCGTTAATAATGGTAGCCTTGCCTGTATCGGCCTCGGTAAGGTTTCGCCCGGCCAGGAACTTAATGCCATATACCTTGACATAATTTTCATCGCCAAACTTTTGCTGAAGATCTACCTTAACCTCTTTTTTACCGTCTTTATAAGTTACTTCTGTTGAGTGGATACCACCAGATGAAGGCGCCTCGCCACCAACAGCCATCATGCTGATCTGCGGGATAGCGCTTATTTTGTTTCTGAAAACATCTTTTTTGTCGGCGGTGCCTTTCCAGGGTGTATGAACCGTTAGTATGGCGTCTTTTTTAAAGCCAAGGTCCTTATGCAGCGCATAATAAATTTGCTTGCTTACCAGGATGGTAGCCATTATAAAGAATTGCGCAATTACAAATTGAGTAACCGTTAATGACTTTCTTAACCATGCATTTCGTGTTTTAGCGGTATTGGTACCCGCCTGATTCTTTAACACCGATACCGGTTTATATCCGGATAATACCAGGGCAGGGTAAAAGCCAGACAGTGTACTTACCACCAGCGTAAGCATTACTAAAAATAAAATGATGCCCGGGTGTATAAAATCGGCTTTAACGCCCTCGGGTATAAAATCGGCAAATAGTTTTAAGATAACCGGTGTAAGGCCTACTGATATAATAACAGCAAAAAGAGTAACCAAAAAAGTTTCGCTCATAAATTGCAGTATCAGCTGACCACGCCTGCTACCCATAGTTTTACGTATACCTATCTCTTTTGCACGCTGCGAAGCCTGGGCAGTGGTAAGATTTATAAAATTGATACAGCCCAGCAGCAATAAAAACCCTGCTATCACCAGCAAACCATACAGGGTGGTTTTGCTTGCTGTACGGGCGCCATCAAAGTTGCTGTAGTTTTGGTCGAAATGCATATCACTCAGCTTTTGCAAATGAAACTCGGTAGTGCTGCTCCTATTTTCCGGTGTTTTTGGTACACGTTTACTGCGTAATACATTAAGCTGTTTAGTTACGTTTGCCGGGGACGTATTAGCTGCAAGCTTAACCATTAGTACAGATGCAGAATTTGTACTGCCCCACTCGGTAGGCTGAAAATAATCTTTAAAAAGGCTGTTAACCTGCCCGGTGCTGTAAGAGATAAAATCATGAAAGGCAAAATCGGTATTGCCTTTCAAATCCTCCACAATACCAGTCACCGTTGTTTTAACCGAGTCTTCGTAAACAACCTGTTGTCCCAGCATTTGAGCGTATTGCATTCCAGGAAAGTACTTTTTTGCCTGGCTGGCTGTCAATACAACCTGGAACGGCTGGGCCAAAGAAGTTTTAGGCGAGCCGGCAAGCCAGTTATATTCAAACATATCAAAGTATCTGCCGTCGGTTATAGCTATGTTTTTTTCTTTTTTAAAAACTACCGGTGCGTTTGCATTGCTTTTAATTTCAACACGAGGTTCCCAAAGCGTATAAATAGGCGCCGATTTTTCAATGCCGCTTATATCAGTTTTAACTGCTTCAACCAATGGAGTGCATACTCCGCCGTTATACCCTACTTCGCCCGAAAAGGAGTATTGTGTTACTATGCGATAGATGTCTTTATCGCGCCCGTTAAACTTATTGAAAGTGAAATCAAATTGTACTATCAGGTAAATTACCAGTGCAGCGCTGATGCCTATAGATAATCCAATAATATTTATTCCTGTAAAAAATTTATGCTTCCTGAATCCGCGCAGCGCAATTTTAAAATAGTTTTTTATCATGATCGATTGTGGTTTAGTAGTTGTTTGGGGTATTCATTCGCTCCGCAGGCTTTTTACGGGGTTTGTTAAAGCGGCTTTAAACGCTTTGTATCCAACGGTAAGCCAGGCAATAATTAATGATAAACTTATAGCCGTGATGAACATCCCTATACCGGGATGTATACGATAAGTAAAATCCTGCAGCCATTGGTTCATGAAATACCATGCAAACGGCGCCGCAACGCCAAATGCAATTAAAATAAGTAAAGTAAATTCTTTAGAGAACAGGTAAACGATACTGCTTACCGATGCGCCGAGCGTTTTGCGTATACCAACCTCCTTTGTGCGCTGCATGGCCATGAAAGAGACCATGCCATATAACCCAAGGCAGGAAATGAACACCGCTATACCGGCAAAGATTTTATAAAGCTGGGATAGCTGACTTTCCTTTTTATAAAAGTTGGCTATTTTTTCATCCAGAAATTTATAGGTGTAAACATCATCCGGAAATGTTTGGTTCCAGATGTTTTGAATGGATGTAAGGGTTTGCTTCAGATTATTATCCTGAACCTTGATATTGGCAATCTCATACTGTTCTGCCCATGAAGCCATAAGCACCGGCGGTATCTGATCACGTAACGAGGTTGTGTTGAAATCTTTTACAACGCCTACTATCCGGGCTGATTTATCATCCCATACAGTAATTTTCTTGCCGATAACATCTTTGGCCTGTTTTACTCCCAGGCTTTTTACAAATGCCTCATTCACTACAAAACCGCTTATGGTATCGCTAAGATTGTAGGGCCCGCCGGCAACAAACTTGATATTGTAAATTTTATAAAATTCCGGATCGGCCCATTTTAAGGAAACCTTAAAATCTTCTTCTTCTGGTTTATCATTGTAATTAATGGTTGTACCCCAATTTTTATTATCGGAAGGACTTCCAAAGCTATAACTGATATCTTTAACACCGGGCAAAGTTAAAATACGACTGCTTAATGATTTAAGTGTGTGCCTGCTGAGGCTATCGTTAGGCAACTGAACCGTTAACATGGCATCCTTATCAAACCCAAGCGGGCTTGTCTTAAAATAATCCAACTGATTGATCACAATAATTGTTGCTATAACCAGTACCTGGGCTATACCAAATTGTAATACCACCAGGCCGCGCCTTAAAGTAATACCTTTTTTGTTGCCGGATGTCACCTTGTTTTTAAGCGCCTTTACGGGGTTATAACCCGATAACACAAGGGCCGGGTAAGTGCCCGAAAGTAAGGTTATGGAAATGGTTGCGATTACTAAAAAGCCCAGCACATTAGGGTTTTGTATAAAGTTAGCCGTAAGATCAAGCTCGAGTAACTTATTTAACCATGGCAACACAGCTATACTCAAAACAACTCCTAAAACCACTGCAAATACGGTTATAATAAATGTTTCGCTCACAAACTGCATGATGAGTGATAAACGTGCGCTACCCAAAACTTTCCTGATGCCAACTTCTTTTGAACGGTTTACTGCCTGCGCAGTAGCCATATTGATAAAGTTTACGCAGGCTATGATGATAAGGAAAATACCTATAAGCGTTAGGGTATTGATCAACTCTTTACTAAATATATGGCCATTGAAAGCACCAACCCTTACATCAAAGTGCATATCGGTAAGCTTTTGCAAAACTAAATAATCAGAAATTTTCTCATTCCCGCGTTGCGCTTTTGTAAAGCCGTTTAAAAACTTATTAAAATTTGCAGCAGTAACATTTGGCGGCAGTACAACAAAGCAGTTATGAGCGCTCATATTGCTTCCCCAGTCTGTCAATATCGGCCCCTGGTCAGTGCTTTTAAGTGTAAGATATGATGCAGCGATATCAAACGGAATATCAGTATTGCGGGGAGGATTTTTCAATACGCCAATAACCTTCAGGTTTACCTTTTTTTCGTAAGTGATGATCCTGCCGGTTGCATTATGCCAATTACCAAAGTATTTTTCGGCAATACGCTGTGATAGCAGCACCGTGTTTGGCTCTGTCAATGCTCCTTTTTTATCTCCTTCAAGCCATTCAACATTAAACATCTTAAGTATTTCTGGCTCGGCAAAATACACGTCATCATCTTTAAACTTTTTAATCTGGTGATTACGGTCATCAGTAATAGTAACGAGTGCATTTTCACCGTTGAAAATTGATGCAACCAAAGGCAATTGCGGGTAGGCTAACCTTAATGCCGGCCCTGTAGGGAACGGCACACCTTGCTTGTATTTAATACCATCCGGCGCATGTCGTTCCGTTATAACACGGTATATTTCATTTTTTCTGTCATGAAACGAATCAAAACTGGTTTCAAAGCCAATAACCAGGAAAATAAGCAAGCCAGCCGTTATTCCAATGGCTAAACCTATGATATTTATGGTAGTGTAGCTCTTATTTCTAAGCAAGCTTCGCCATGCGATCTTAATATAATTTTTAAACATTGTTGTAATAATATTCTATTCGCTTTTTAAACTTTTAACCGGATTTGTCAGCGCTGCTTTTATCGATTGGAAGCTAATGGTAGCAAAGGCGATGATTACAGCGCCTGCTGCTGCAGTGGCAATTATCCACCATTTGATACTACTATGATAAGCAAAACTATTCAACCATCCCTGCATTATATACCAGGCCAGCGGCGAAGCTATCAGTATAGCTATGATCACCAGTTTTATAAAATCGGCCGATAGCATAGTAACAATGGTTGAAACGTTTGCGCCAAGTACTTTTCTGATTCCTATTTCTTTGGTGCGCTGTTCGGCAGCATAAGCAGCCAGCCCAAATAAACCAAGGCAGGCTATAATAATGGCCATTGTGGTAAAATAAATAAAGATGGTACCTATGCGCTGTTCAGTACGGTAGGTTGCGTCAAACTCTTCATCCATAAATGAGTAATCGAATTGCAAATTTGGTGATACAGCCTGCCACTTGGCTTTTATACGGCTTATAAGGCCGCTCATATCAGCCGTTTTTACCTTTAGTGAAAGCTGACCGTGATTATCTGATAAAGTGAATACTAAGGGTGTAACGTTATCACGCAGCGAGTTAAAATTAAAATCTTTAATAACACCTACTATATGCATACGCTGCAGCTTTAATGCTTTATCATCCATAGGCAAATAAAGTTCCTTGTTTATTGGATTGGTAAAGCCTAACTGCCTTGCAGCCGACTCGTTGATAATCAGCGATAGTGAATCGGTTGTGTAATCTTTTGAAAAATTTCTGCCGGCTGTTAGCTTCATACCCATTGTTGGCACATAATCTTCATCTATTTCCCAAAGCTGGGTAGCAAGCGCTGTTTTGCTATCCCTGGCCTCGCTGGTAAAAAACGTAGTGCTGTTACGGTAACCGCCGGTTGGTGTAAAGCCTGTTAAAGATGCGCTTTTAACTTCAGGTAAGCGTAGTAGCTCCTGTTTTAAGGGTTTTACCCCTTCACCCAGATTATTGGTATTTTTTATAATTACTACCTGATCGCGGTCATAGCCCAGATTTTTACTTTGGATATACCTAAGCTGATTATAAATAACCATAGTACCTATTATCAGGAAGATGGATATACCAAATTGAAACACAACCAGAAAACTGCGTAAAAAGCCCCCTTTAAAACCAGTTGACAACTTTCCTTTCAATACATCTATCGGTTGAAACGCCGAGAGAAAAAACGCGGGATATGAGCCTGCAAGGCTTCCGATCAGAAATACGCCTGCTAACAGACAGGGTATCAACCACAACAAAGTTTGCGAGGTTAATGCAATTTCTTTACCGGATGTTTCATTAAACAGTGGCAACAACAACACTACCCCTATTACCGCGATAACGGTTGCTACAAAGGTTACGATGATAGATTCTGACAGGAATTGTGCGATTAGAAATTTCCTGGCCGAGCCCAGCACCTTGCGTACGCCCACCTCGCGCGCCCTGTTTGATGAACGCGCTGTTGACAGATTCATGAAATTAACGCAGGCAATAAGTAGTATAAAAATCGCTATAGCAGAAAAGATATATACATATTGTATATTACTGTTACTTTCCATCTCTGCAATACGGTTTGAGTATAAATGAATATCCTTCAACGGGGTAAGGTTCATTTTATAATAATTACCCCCTTTTTCAAACTGATCAAAATTTATCCTGATAGCCGCCTCCAGTTGTTTGCCAACGGTTTGCCTTGTCATTTCAGGTAACTTTGCTTCCAATTTTTCTGGACTCGCACCTGGTTTCAATAAAACATAGGTATTATAATTATTGGTTAGCCAGTTCTCTATTTTGCTATCTGCCAAACCTTCCATCGATAAGAAAAAATCGAACCTGAAATGCGATTGTTTAGGCATGTCTTTAATTACACCGGTTACCTTGTAGTTTAATGAATCGTTCATTAAAAGCATTTTGCCAACTACATTGGTGCTGTTAAAATACTTTTTTGCCACGGTCTCGTTGATTACCACCGTGTTAGGTTCCTTTAGTGCAGTATTTGGATCGCCCTGGATCATCGGCAGGGTAAACACTTTAAACAGCTCCGGATCGGCATAAACAACGCCGTGTTCCTGCACATTCTGGTCGCCTTTCCTTATCTTGTACTCTCCCCAGGTTCTCAGGCGCACCACCTTCTCAACTTCAGGAAAGTCTTTAATAAAAGTGGCCGCCAAAGGCGCCGGTGCTTCTGCAAACGACCTGGTTTGGCCGGCAAACTTTACATCATTGTTAACACGGTAAATACGGTCGGCCTTTGTATTATACCTGTCATAACTTAACTCATCAATCACATAAAAAACAATCAGCATACAAATACAAAGCCCCATTGCAAGGCCAAGCACATTAATAATTGTGAATGCCTTATTTTTTATTAAACTCCTGTAAGCTGTTTTTATATAGTTTTTGAACATGACGATAAGATTAAATGATCAGTAATTTTAAGTATTACCATTAGTTAAACAGACAGATTACTCGCTCCGTAAGCTTTTTACAGGGTTGGCCAACGCTGCTTTGATAGTTTGAAAACTTACCGTAATAAATGCAACACCAAGCGCCATCAAACCTGCAAGTGCAAATACCCACCATTGTATATCTATGCGGTAAGCAAAGCCCTGTAACCATTTATGCATGGCAAACCAGGTTAATGGCGCGGCTATAATAACCGCTAAAGCAACAAGCTTTAAAAATTGTATAGATAGCATATTGGTGATAGTGACTGAAGACGCACCCAGGACTTTACGAATACCAATTTCTTTAACGCGCTGACGTATGCTAAAAGCCGACAAGCCAAACAGCCCAAGGCTGGCAATAATTACAGCCAGTATAGCAAATGAGGTAAATATTTTTCCGGTGCGCGCCTCTGAGACATATAATTGCGCAAACTGGTCATCAAGGAAATTATAGCTGAACGGCGTACCCGGGTGAAAGCTTTCCCACTGCTGTTTAACCGCTTCTATAAGGTTATGCATATCGGCAGCCTTTACTTTTACCATCATGCTGCCGTTACTGTGGCCATAAAGCATCATTAATGGTGCTATTTTTTCTTTGGCTGATGAATAATGAAAATCCTTAACAACGCCTACAATGGTAAACTCATGCTGTCCCGAGCGCACAATGGTTTTACCTATCGGGTCGGTTTTGTCCAAACCAAGCTCTTTCACTGCACTTTCATTTACAATTACAGCTGCTGAATCTGCGGGGTATGCAGGTAAAAAGTTTCGCCCAACAGCCATTTTCATGCCCATAGTTGGCAGGTAATTTTCATCTATGTGGTAAATGTTTGCATGTACCTCGGCATGTGGTTGATTATAATTATTTGAAGATGATTTCAAAAAGATCTGGGTACCATCAGCCGTGCGGATAGGCACATCACTGGATATTGCTGCGTTAATTACACGCTTATCCTGCAATAGCTGATTGCGGAAAGGCTCCAGATTATTTTGCAGGGTATAAACATCATTCAGTACCAACACCTGGTCTTTATCATAACCCAGCTTTTTGTTTTGCATAAAGTTTAACTGCTGGTATACTATGAAAGTAGCAATGATGAACGCCGTGGAAATAGAAAACTGAAACACAATAAGGCTGTTGCGCAGCAAGCTTTTACTTGCCTTTACATCACTGCTGCTATTACCCTTTAATACGTTAAGTATTTTAAATGATGATATGAAAAACGCAGGGTAAACACCTGCTGCTAAACCTACTACAAGTGCAACCAATAATTCTATAGCAATTGCCATGTAGCTTAGGTAAAATTTAATAGATATGTTTTTACCCGCAACATCATTAAAGTATGGCAGCAGTAAATATACCATTACAACAGCCAGCACCATTGCCAGGGTAGTAAGTAGTACGGATTCTGTTAAGAATTGAGATACCAGGCTGCTTTTGAGTGAACCTAATACTTTGCGTATACCAACTTCTTTTGAGCGTTTGGCAGATGCAGCGGTAGATAAATTGGTGAAGTTTATGCCCGCAAGTACTAAAATAAATATTGCAAGCGCGCCAAATATGTAAACATAATTAATATCGCCATTAGCTTCGCGTTCGTATTTGGTGTGCGAGTATAGGTGTATATCGGTTATAGGGGTTAAAGTAAATTTAAATGTATTTACCGATTTTTGTGCCTCGGCAAGGCTTATGCCCATATCCCGCTGAATTTCCGGCACTACATATTTTGCAACTAACTGAGGGAAACGCGCTTCAAGCTTTTTAGGGTCGGCTGTTTTATTAAGCAACAGGTAGGTAAAAAAGCTAACATTGCTCCAGGTTTGGGGGCGGTTTTGTGTAAACGTGATAAGGCTCATAAAGGCATCACCATGAAAGTGTGAATTATCGGGCACTTTGTTGATTACTCCGGTTACCTTCATGGGTTGTTTTGCTACCAGCAATGTTTTACCCACAGCATTGTCTGCCCCGAAATATTTTTTAGCTAAGTCTTTTGTAATAACTATGGAGTTAGGATTGGCCAGGCAGGTGGCTGCATCACCGTCTATAAGTGGTATTGAAAACAGTTGCAGGAAATTGGCGTCTGCGCGCACAAAGTTGCTTTCTTTAAACTGTTGGTTACCATATTCAACAAATACCGGTTGATTGGGCGACATACGGGTAGATGCCTCTATTTCTGGGAAAGCGTTTTTCATGCCCTCGCCTACCGCTATATCTACTAATGGATAATTGTCAGATCCGCCATTGGCCAAAACCCCAAGGTTTACCCTGTATAATTGCTTTGAGTTGGCCGAATAAGTATCATAAGTAAGCTCCTGGTAAAGGTAACCGCTTATCAGCATACAACAGGCTAAACCTATAGCCAGCCCAAACATATTTATAAAGGAAAACACCCTGTTTTTTGTAAGGCTTCTCCATGCGATGGTTAGGTAATTCTTGATCATGCTGTTAATATCTTTAAAAAGATACCAAAACAATAATAATATGATTTTCAGGTGATTAAGTACGAATAGTATGTTTTATCCGTACGCTTATGTAACACCTGCTGTTCGGATTTGATACAGTCTGGTGGTGAGTAATGAATGGTGAATGGTAAAACTGCAACAATTTTTTTTGATTAAACTAAAAGAGTGAATAACATTATGTGTTATTCACTCTTTTAGTTTAATTTTTAAAAAGTGGTTAGCTCTAACACTACTCACTAAATTATTCGCTGCGAAGGCTTTTTACTGGATTTGCTAAGGCTGCGCGAATAGCCTGGTAGCTGACTGTGGCAACGGCTATTATAACAGTGATCAAACCCGCTACTACAAACATCCACCAGCTTAAGGTAATGTGATATTCGTAATTTTGCAGCCATTTGTTCATCATCCATATAGCAAAAGGCACAGCTAAAACTATCGCGATAGCAACAAGCTTCAAAAAATCTTTAGATAGTAACGCCGCCAGATTGGTAACACTTGCACCTAAAACCTTACGCACGCCTATTTCTTTAACGCGCTGCTCTGCCGCATAGGCTGCTAAACCAAATAAACCAAGGCAAGATATTATTATGGCAAGGCCGCCAAACAGGTTGGCAAGTGTAGCCAGCAGTTTTTCGTTTTGAAACTTCTTTTCAAAATCGCTATCCACAAAGTTTACCGTTGGCGGGTAAGCCGGATTAACGTTTTTAAGCGCTTTGTTAATGGCTTCCACATTTGCGGTTATGCTTTTACCAGGATTTAAACGCACATCAATTACAGACGAATAATCACCTGCAAACTGTGTCATCATGGGCCTTGTTTTTTCATAAGGGGAGCCCCATACAAAATCCTGGTACACACCTACTATGGTCATCCTTGCATCGCCCCAGTTAATGATAGTGCCTACAGGATTTTTTAAATTCATCACTTTAGCAGCCGACTCGTTAATCATCACCGTTTTGCGGGCAGTATCAAGCGGATTAGATGACGAAAGTTCGCGCCCGTCCAGTAATTTAACACCTGCTGTTTTGGTAAAATCATCCCCAGCATGAAATATATCAATTAAAACTGTCTGATCATCCCGCTTGCCTGGCCAGCTCACCCCCCATGTGTTATTACCTGACGATGTTATGCTGGCCGAAAAGGTGGTGCCGCCGGTTATTACACCATCGGCCTTTAATTTATTGATTAAAACGTTGCTTTGTTTTTGCAGGTCGCCCTCTATCGGTATTTCCACCAGGTTATTTTTATCAAACCCTGTAGATTTATCCTGAACAAATTTGATTTGTTTGTAAATACATATCGTAGCAATGATAAGGAAAACCGCAAAGCCAAACTGAACCACCACTAAAACCTTGCGCAGCGATAATGCTGATGTGCTACCCTTAAACAAGCCCTTCAATACTTTAATAGGCTCAAATGCCGATAGATAAAACGCCGGATAACTCCCCGCCAGCAAACCGGTAAATAAACCGATACCAATTAATGCTGCCCAGGCCTCCCACTGGCCAAATGGCAATTGCAGTTGTATGCCTAAAAGGGTATTAAAATATGGTAAAGATACAATGACGATAACCACCGCTATAGCTGTTGAAAGTAACGACAGGATAACCGACTCGGTAATGAACTGGCTGATAAGCGCTCCCCTGCCAGAACCAATGGCCTTACGGATGCCTACTTCTTTAGCCCTTTCTTCAGACCGGGCGGTGCTTAAATTCATAAAGTTTACGCATGCTACTAACAATAAGCATATAGCTAACAGCACAAATAACTTTATCTGATCTATCATCCCCCCCGCCGGTTTGCCGTTTTCAAAATTGGAATACAGGTGGAGCTTTGGAAACGGATACAAAAACAATTGGTTGGTATTACCGTCGTTATGGCGGGCTACCATGTCCTTCATTATTTTATTGGCTCCGCCCAATGCGGCCGGGCTTTTTAACTGTACAATGGTACGGGCAAAGTTGCTTCCCCATGATGCATCTTTGGCCCATGCGTTCGAGTCTTCAAACATCACCCATGGCATCACAAACTCAAACTGAAAGGTAGCATTTGAGGGCACATCCTTAATTACACCGGTTACCTGTAAAGGCAACTGGTTGTTGCGTTTGATTATCTTACCAATCGGGTCCTCATCTCCGAAAAGTGTTTTAGCCAGCTTTTCGGTAACCACTACCGAGTTAGGTAATTTTAGGGCATTGGCTGCGCTTCCTTTAACGAAATTGTAAGAGAAAACATCAAAAAAACCGTCATCGGCAAAAAGGCCTTGTTTTTTGAAACTGTTGTTTTTATAAGTCAATAAACCTTCGGCGGTGTAATTTATCACTCTAACCGCTTTCACTACGTCTGGTATCTCGGTTTTGATGGTCGCGGCAGCCAAACGGGGTGTAGATCCGAAGGTATAAGTCTTACCATCGCCCTGCTGGTTATTTTCTACCAGGTATATGTTATCGATGTTATTAAACTGCTTATCAAAATTTAAATGATAGCTCACATACAACAATAGCAGCAGGCAGCTTGCCATGCCTAATGCCAACCCGCCTACATTTAGAAAAGAAAACCCCTTGCGTTTGGTAATGTTACGCCACGCGATTTTAAAATAATTCCGGATCATGAGCCTGATATTGAAATAAGTGTTTAGTTAGATGCTACATTTATACTGCCATCAGCATGTACTTCAACCAATGCGCCGCCACCGTTAAGTTTGCCTACAACCTCTTCTTTTTCTTTACGCCCCTTGAAGTTGCCGCCCGCGTTAAGGCTTACATTATCGCCGCGAAGATCCAGATCCAACCCCTGTTTTGCAGGTAACCAAAGGTCTACATGGCCTGCGCTGCCATCAAGCTTAACATATTTATCTACGCGTGCCATTTGTACGTGTATGCTGCCGGCACTGGTACCTGCATCAACACTGCCTGAAATGTTGTTGAGGCTAACGCTGCCCCCTGATGTACTGGTGATCAGTTCGCCATCAATATTGCTGCCTTTAATACTACCACCACTGGTTTCGGCATTGATAGTGCCTTTTAAATCATTCAGGTTTAAAGAGCCGCCGCTGGTTTCAAGGCGTATTTTACCATTGCAATTTGTAGCGGTGATGCTACCGCCGCTAGTCTCCAGGTCAATATCATTCTTGCTGTTAATAACATTAATGCTGCCACCACTGGTTTCACCTTTGATTCTACCGGAAACACTATTCACCCTAATACTACCACCACTGGTTTCAAAGTTTTGCGACCCGCTAAGGTTATCTATCTGGATACTGCCACCGCTGGTATTTAAGTTGGTAGAAGTTTGGCTGTTTACATAAACTTTAAAACCAATACTTAACGACCGCCTCCAGTTCATGTTATTTCTGCGGCTTTTAGCGGTTGCATGCAGTTCGCCGTCATGAATGTCAATGTTCAGGATATAATCTTCCTCAAGGCGCTTTTTAATCTCCTCCTTGGTTAAATCCTGGTTGTTGTTCCCTACCACATATACATCAATATGGGGTTGCTGGCTTGTGCTGCCACTTACCAAAATGCTGCCCCCGCTGGTATTAACAAATACATTTTTGATACCATCGTTAGCTAACGAGCGGGTATAGTAAGGTGCTCTATCGGTTTGGGCAAATGCAATTGCAGGCGCTGCAAGCATTAAAAGGAATAGGTGCTTTTTCATAATTGTGTTTAAGTTTCTTATAAGATGCTCTTTTTATCTAATTAGTTGCATGTAGCGAGTAGTTAACGGTGAATAGTGAATTATAAATGGTGAGTGTTACTTGAAGCACTTAAAATATCCATTAACTATTCACTACTATTTATTCACCACTCACTGCCTCATTCGCTTCTCAGGCTTTTTACCGGGTTTGCCAATGCGGCCTTTATCGACTGGAAGCTTACAGTTACCAATGCAATTACTATAACTGCAGCAGCCGATATGATGAATAACCAACTGCTGATTGTTGCGCGGTAGGCATAATCCTGCAGCCAGGCATTTGTTGCGTACCAGGCTAAAGGCAATGCAATGATGATCGAAATAAAGACAAGCTTTATAAACGATGCAGATAAGGATGCGCTGATGTTAAGCATACTTGCGCCAAGCACTTTACGGATGCCAATTTCTTTAACCCTTTGTTTGGCTACATAAGATGACAAACCGAAAAGCCCCAAACAAGCCAGTGCAATGGCTATGGCAGCAAATACGTTAAGCGCTTTACCAAGTCTTAGCTCCGAGTTATATAAGGCGTTAAAATCATCATCCAGAAAACGGTATTCAAACGGACGGTAAGTGATCAGCTCTTTCCATTTAGCCTCAAGGTGACTGATAGTTTGCGGGATGTTATTACCGCCGATTTTTACCAGCATCATACGGCCTCGTGGCTCGGGGAACAATACAAGCGGTTTTATAGCATGGTGTAACGACTCGAAATTGAAATCTTTAATAACCGCCTTAACAAAACCCGGCCTTGATGCATCAAGGTACATGCGTTTGCCTATGGCCTGCTCGGGCGTCCAGCCCAATTCTTTAGCAGCCGACTCATTCAGGATAAATTGATAAACGTCCTGCTTATAATCATCGTGCGATACATCTTTAACATCCTGCTGCGTAAAATCCTTCCCTGTTAAAATATGCAGGCCTGTGGTTTTTATAAAATCTTCATCAACAGGGTTAGCCGTAACCGCTATCTGCTGGCTTTCGGGCATTACGTCGTTACGCATATTGTAGCCGCTTACAATGTTTATCGGCGGATTAACGCATCGCGAAACACTTAAAACGTTTTTATCGGTTTTAAATTCGTTTTTTATCAGGTTAAGCTGATTTAGCATACGAGATTCATAGGGTAAAACAACCACCCTTTCACGGTTGTACCCTAAATCCTTATTACGGATAAAGCTAAGCTGCTTTTGTATAATAATAGTTGAGGCGATCAGCATCACCGAGATTGAGAACTGGAAAACAATAAGCGCTTTACGGGTAATTTGCCCCGAGCCTGTGTTTTTGAATGCGCCTTTCAAAACTTTAACCGGCTGAAAACTGGTAAGTACCAGCGCCGGATAACAGCCAGCTAAAAAGCTCACTATTATTACAACCATAATTGCCCCTATCAAAAACGGGGGTGCAAAAAAGGCACCTATGTGCAGCTGACGGTCGACAAGGTTATTAAATGATGGCAATACCGCTATTGCCACAAATACACTGATAATAATTGCGACAAACGATATCAAAACCGATTCGCCAATAAATTGCCAGAATAATTGCTTTTTGCCCGCACCTATAACTTTCCGGACACCAACTTCCTTTGCCCTTTCCATAGAGCGGGCTGTGTTGAGGTTTACATACGTAAAACAGGCTATAACTAATATCAAAATAGCAACTGCTTCCAGTATATAAATGTACCTGATGTTGTTGTTGGGTTCAAATCCATCGTAAGGCGAGTGCAGGTGAATACTTTTAAATGGCTCCAGTGTAAAATTAATACTTGCTCCCTGCCCGGCCATTTCCTTTTGCATAAACGGACCTATCTTGGCTTGCAAAGGCTTAATAGCAGCCGGATCTTTTAATAGTAAAAAAGTAGTGTAGTTTGCACTCCAGTAACTTTGTTCTTCATTAGTAATGCCTAACGATGAGAAAGAGGCGAGAAAGTCAAATTTAATCTGCGAATTTGAAGGACAATCCTGCATAACGCCGGTAATCTGGTATAAGATGCTGTCGTTATCTATCTTTAAACTTTTACCTACAGGGTTTGCATCACCAAAATACCTTTTGGCGGTAGATTGTGTAAGCACCACTTTATGCGGTGCATTAAGCGCTGTCCTTCTATCTCCTTTTAACAATTGGAAAGAGAACATTTTGAAAAACGATGAATCTGCATACATGAACGACTTTTCGTTAAGCAACTTATCGTTGTATTGTATAACTACATTATCGTTGGACATACGTACCGCATCGGTAACTTCCGGAAAAGTACGTTTGAACACAGGCGCTACCTTAACACTTGTGTAATTGCCCTTTTTTGATTCGGAACCTCCATTAAATTTATATTCCATTATCACACGCGCAATTCGGTCGCCGTTTTGCTGCATATCATCATAGTTCAGCTCATGTATAATATATATACCAATGAGCAGACAACTGGTCAGGCCGATCACAAGGCCGAATAAATTGATAAAAGTAAATCCCTTGTTTCTCCACAAGTTTCTCAGGGCTATTTTAAAGTAATTCTTAATCATGATATAGTATAGTAGTTCAATTATTCGCTTTTTAAACTTTTAACCGGGTTGACAGTGGCTGCCTTTACCGAACGTACACTTACAGTAGCTAATGCAACTATTGCTGCTGCTCCACCGGCCAGAACAAAAACCCACCAATGAATATCTATTTTATAAGCAAAATTTTGCAGCCATTTATGCATGGCAAACCACGCAATCGGGAACGAAATAAGCACGGCTATACCTACCAGTTTCATCAGGTCGGCAGTTAATAATTTTACAATCCCCGCTACGCTTGCACCCAACACTTTACGTATGCCAATCTCTTTAACGCGTTGCTCTGCAGTAAATGTTACCAGTCCGAATAAACCAAGGCAGGCAATGCATATAGCCAGGATGGTAAATGCTAATAAAATATTACCCTGTTTTTGCTCTGTTTGATACTGAGCAGCAAAGTTCTGGTCGAGGAAATGAATCTCAGCTTTGTTTTCAATATCGAAGGCGCTGTAAATTTTAGTTATATAATCCAGGGATGCCTGGATGTCATTGCGGCTGATGCGTACATATAGATTGTCTTTATCTTTTGCCTGTGCCGGCAGGGACAATACCATCGGCGCTATTTTATGCTGAAGTGAGTAAGTATTAAAATCCTTCACAACCCCAACTATGGTTTGCTCAATTACATGGCCATTGCCATCAACGCCGGTACGTACACGCTTGCCTATCACATCCTTCCATCCCATCTCTTTTACAAGAGTTTCGTTTACAATAATGGCATCGGCTACATCAGTGGTTATGCTTTTTGAAAAGTTACGACCGGCTGCCATTTTTATCTGCATGGCCGGGATAAAATCTTCGTCGATCTGCAGGTTTTGTACAATTTTAGATTCTGATGTAGCTTTACCATCCGGGCCAAGATTGAAATCGCCACCACCGATATTATTATTACCTATAGGATTACCTGCCACGCCAACCGCCTCAATATGCGGATTTTGCAAGAGCTGTTGTTTAAGCGCATCTACCTTGCTGCGTACATCACGGTTGTTTATATGGAACGTCAGCGTTTGTTGCTTGTTGAAACCAAGCTCTTTTTTGTTAAAGTAGTTCAATTGCTGGTAGATGATGAATGACCCGGCTATCAATACAATGGTGATGACAAACTGAAATACCACCAGCCCTTTACGGAACATAACAGTAGTTAATTGATTACCAGTTTGACCTTTCATTGCAGAAATTGTCTTGAAGCCGGATAAAAATAAGGCCGGATATATACCGCTTATTAAACCTGTCATCAGTGAAAAAATAATGAATAAAGCAACAGTATTAACCGTACCAAATTGTAATAACTGCAGGGTTTTGCCCGATACCTGGTTAAAGTAAGGCAAAGACAGTTGTATAAATGCGGATGCAATGGCAGTTGCTATGAAAGTGAGTAATATACATTCGGCGAAGAACATGGCCACAAGCTGCCCCCTGCCAGAGCCGATGACCTTGCGTACTGCAACCTCTTTAATCCGAATGGATGCGCGGGCGGTTGTAAGGTTTACATAATTGATGATGGCTATCAACAGTATTAGTAAAGCGGTAATAGCAAACACATAAACATAAGTAATATTGCCATTGCTGCCCAGTTCATAACTCAGGTTTGAATGTAAATGTATGGATGTTAGCGGCTGCAGTTCCAGCTTAAATTTCATCGGCCCAAGGTCTTTCTGAACATACTTGCTAAAAAACGCTTCACCGGATGCCTCGATCTGTTTATAATCGTCTGCATTTTTAAGTAGCAGGTAGGTATAGATAGATGAGTTGCCCCAGTTTAAATTATAGCCGCTGTAATAATCAGCCGGAAATGAGCGTAAAGCTTTAAAAGTGAAATGTGAGTTTTCCGGTACATCCGCAATAACGCCACTCACAGTTGTTGGTGTGCCGTCAAGCAAAACAACTTTATCCACTACATCGCCGGTGCTGCCAAAAATGTTTTTGGCTAAAGTTTCTGTTAGTACAATTGAGTTTGGTTTTGCAAGCGCATTTGCTTCATCGCCATATAAAAAGTGGTAAGTGAATATTTTGAAGATACTGTTATCGGTAAACAGCATGCTGCCTTCATTAATGGTTTTATCACCATAGGTAATTTTACTTCCGCCTTCGGCATCTATACGGCAGGCTTCAACCACCTGCGGAAATTCTGATTTTAAAGTAGGCGCATAAGGCGGCGAAGTAACCGCCAGATCAAACTTACCACCATTCCATTGCCCATGCTGCGTTACCCTGAAAATACGATCGGCCTTGGTGTGGTAGCGGTCATAGTTCCACTCATCGGCAACATAAAGTGTAATCAGCCAAAAAGCAGCGATGCCTATTGCTAAGCCAAAAATATTTATAAAAGAAAACGCCCGGTGCTTATGCAGGTTCCTCCAGGCTGTTTTAATATAATTTTTAATCATGGCGATGTAGTTTGGTATTGTAAACTTAAACATAATGCCATAACCATAAAATATTAATTTACAGCAATTTATAAACAAATAGTACAACAGGGCTTGTTCGCATGTGTAACACCAACTGTTCGGTTATGATACAATTGGGTGATGGTCGATAGTCCATAGCAGATAATCCATAGTCATAGATTATAAATCATGGAATTGTGAACTATAAACAAGCTTAATCCTTACTATCGACTATAATCTATAGACTATCGGCTTTATATCATTCGCTTCTTAAGCTTTTAACCGGATTAGCAATTGCTGCCTTAACGGCCTGAAAGCTGATTGTAACAAAGGCTATTGCCACAGCTAAAGTACCAGCTATTAAAAATACCCACCATTGCATCTCAATACGGTACGCAAAATTTTGAAGCCATAAATTCATTAACCACCAGGCTAATGGAGAAGCTATAAGCAACGCGATAAATACCAATACAATGAAATCAACCGATAAAAGCGATACAATGCCTGATACCGTTGCACCAAGCACTTTACGGATACCTATCTCTTTTCCGCGTTGCTCGGCTGTAAAGGCAGCTAACCCAAACAACCCAAGGCACGAAATTATGATTGCCACAATCGCAAACACAGCCATTAAGCCCGATGATTTCGCGTCGTTGCGGTACATATTATCAAATTCCTGATCTACAAACTTGTATGAAAACGGCTCGCCCGGAAAGTTTTGCTTCCATATTCCCTCAATTGCTTTTATGGCGTCCGCTTGTTTATGGGGCGCTACCTTTACCTGGAAATTAAAGCACCATTCATCATCGTATCTGATAACGAGCGGAGTTATCTTTTCATGAAAGCTTCTGAAATTAAAGTCTTTAACAATACCTATTACGCGGCCCGTATCGCCCTGGGCAACAAAACGCTGGCCAATGTAAGGCTTATGAAGGTTAAACTCGCGGGCGGCTGTCTCATTTAGTATCACGTTATGCTGGTCGGCATTGCCCTGTAAAAACCATCTGCCCATAGCCATCTTTAAATTTACAACACGTGTATAATCATTGTCGACACTTGCAAATGTAATTGGAGGTACAAAATCCTTCGGACGGCCATCCCAATCATTGCTTTCGCCGGATGATGAACTATTATTGTTGAGTACCGATTCAAAATTAGTAAGCGAAGCAGACTGAATTGCTGATTGCGATAACAAGCTTTGTTTAATGGTTTTCATAAACGCGGCCCGCTGTTTGTCCTCGTATTTTTTAAGCAAATTATAGGATACATTGAATGACATTACCTGCGAGCGGTCATACCCCGGGTTTTGGTTACGTATAAAAGCCAGCTGACGGTATATGGTTATAACCCCTACAATCAAAAATATGGAAAAGGTGAATTGCAGTACTACCAGAGCCTTACGTAATGATACATCTTTTAAACGCAATACGCTTGCCCCTCTGAAAGTATTAAGGGGTTTAAACGATGATAACAATAAGGCCGGGTAAATGCTGTTTAAAACAATGGTACCAAACAAAGTACCCAGCAGAATTAACCATAAGTAGCCCGAGCTTACCGACAAGGTAAAATTACGCTCTGTAAAGCTATTGAACGATGGCAGGCAGGCCGCTATAATTAAAATAGTTAAGGCCAGCGCCATAACACTTATCAGTGCCGACTCGGCCACAAACTGCATAAAAAGCTGGGACCGCTCTGCCCCCACTATTTTTTTGATGCTTACTTCTTTCGCCCTTAAACTGGCCCTGGCTGTGGTTAAATTAACATAGTTGATACACGCTATCAGTAATAATAAAATGCCCAGGATAACAAATATGTAAACTATCTTTTTTTCTCCGTGAATAATGCTGGAGTTTTGCAGATCATTTTCAAAGTGCATGTCGGCCAAAGGTGTTAAACCGATCTCCAGGTTCTTTTGCTTACGGTTTTCTTCAAGGATGGATTTTATTTTGCCAGAAACAGTTTTTGTGTTTGTACCAGGCCGTAGTTTTAAAAAAGTAAGGTAATAGAAATTCCCCCACTGCAGTTCATTTTTTTGCTCTTTTACATCTGCAAACCGTGCGGCAACGGGTATGTAAGCATCAAACCTGAAGCTGGAATTTGCTGGAGCATCTTTTACAATGGCCTGTACCTGGTAATTGTTGGAGTCTATTTTAATTATTTTACCAATAGCATCCTGATTGGCAAAGTATTTTTTTGCTTTGCTTTCAGATAATATAATGCTAAATGGATGCTGATTAAATGCTGTAGCATTACCGCTTACAAAATCACTTTTAAACACTTTAAACCATTTCTCGTCTACATAAGCTGCATTTTCTTCCGGAAAAAATTCGCCATTTATGTTAAAGTAAACTGGTGCGTAGTTAACTGGCTTTATCCTTGTCACTGCTTCTACTTCGGGCAATTGTTTTTTAACAGCATCCCCTACAAGGTATGGCGAGTTTTCCCATACCCATGTGGTGGTTTTGTCTAAGGCCAGATAGTTTTTTATCCGATAGATGTTTTGGGCATCAGGCTGGTCGGTATCAAAGCTTAGCTCGTTTTGTACCCATATAAAAATGAGCACAGCGGCTGCCATACCAACAGATAAACCGGCAATATTTATAAAGCCTGTCGATCTGTGTTTCCAAAAATTTCTCCAGGCGGTGTTGAAGTGAGTTTTTATCATATCAATAATTTATAGCGATCAGTCAATTATTTCTTTTTCAGGTTAGGATTTATTCTACCCGAAGGCTTTTTACCGGGTTTGCAAGCGCAGCCCTTATGGTATTAAGGCTCACAACTACCAGCGTTAAAAACAGTATCAAGGCGCCAACCACACCAAAAAGCCAAATACTAATGCCAATATGGTAAGTATATTTCTGCAGCCAGTTATGCATTAAGTACCAGGTAATGGGCACGGCAATAACAAAGGCAATCAATACCAATTTCAAAAACTCTGTTGATATCAGCATCAGCAGCTGGCGTACCGTTGCCCCAAGTACTTTGCGTACGCCTATCTCCCGGAAACGTTTTTCGATGGTGAATGATGCCAAACCTGCAAGGCCTATACAGCATATAAATATGGCTAACCCGGCAAATATGTTGGTTATGCGGCTGATTAATTCTTCGGTAGCAAATTTCTTCCCAAATTCCTGATCTACAAACTGGTATTCAAACAAGTTCTGCGGATCATATTTTTTTACCATGCCTTCCAGTAATGATAAGGCTTTTTGCGGCTGCACACCATTCTTAAGACGCACACTTACAACACTTGAGCCATTAGGGCTATAATATACCATCAATGGGTCAACCGGGTCAAACGGTGAAGCCATAACAATGTTATCAATTACCCCTGCTACGGTATATTTTCTGGGGCCATAACGCATAACCATGCCTATGGGGTGTTTCAGGTTCATGGCATCTACAGCTGCTTTATTAAGGAGCATTACTGATGAATCGCCGGGTGTATTTATGAAATCGCGGCCCATTAATACTTTTGTGCCCATTGTTTTTGTGAAATCAACATCGGTTTGCAAACCCGAAAAAATAATATCAGCATTTGCAGGGCGGCCATCATAGTCCGGGGATGGCGACTTCCACCAGATCTCAGTAATGGGCGATGAAGTACGGGTGACCGAGCTGACCATATTGGAGTTAAACAGGTCCTGCTTTATTGCCGCGTAATTTTTATTGATATTATCTGACGATGGTATCATGATCAGATTATCCGGATTATAGCCTATACTTTTATTTTTAATGTGCTGTATTTGCTGATAAACTATAATAGTAGCTGAAATCAGCAGGATGGACATCACAAATTGCCCTACTACCAAAATGCGCCTTGGCAAAATGGCCGCTTTGCCAGCAGCAAAAGTGCCTTTTAATACCTTAACAGGGTTAAATGACGACAGGTATAATGCCGGGTAACTGCCTGCAACAATACCAGTAAAAACGATGATCGCGAGTGCACCAAGCAGGAAAGCCGGTTCAAAAATATGGAGGTGCAGATTTTTGTTAACCAGCGAATTAAACAACGGCATTGTTACAAATACTACAACAATGGCCAACACAAAGGCTATTAATGCAAGTATTACGGATTCAAAGAAAAACTGGGTGACCAGTTGCTTTTTATCAGATCCTAACGTTTTTCGGATGCCTACTTCTTTCGCACGCTTTTCACTGCGTGCGGTGCTAAGGTTCATGAAATTAACGCAGGCAATAAGCAAAATGATAAGTGCTATAATGGTAAATAAGCGCACATATTCTATCATCCCTCCTACATTTTTGCCATCCTTAAATTCGCTGTATAAGTGCCACTTATTCATCGGGAAGGTATAGTAGGTGCTTATTTTATCATTAGTTGCGTGCTGATGCTTGACCTGATCGATATATTTGTCTACAGCGGCCATATTTGCGTTTGGCACTGTTTGTACAAACACACTATGCGATGAATTATACCACTCATTCATCCTGTTTTTGATGTCCTGGTTGGTGTAGTCGAAAGGGATAATGAAATCAAATTTAAATGTTGAGTTACCGGGCGGGTCTGCTATTACCGCGCTTACTTTATAATTATTGCTGTTATCCAGTTTAAGTACTTTGTTTATCGGATCGGCGTTCCCGAAAAAGGATTTGGCGGCCGATTCGGTAATTACTATTGATTTAGGATCTGTGATAGCTGTCGCAGGGTTTCCTTTCAGAAATTTCCAGCTAAAAATATTAAAGAATTGTTCGCTAACCTGGTAAAGGTCCTTTTTAACTTTTATACTGCCATATTGCGCAATGTGCGATTCCTGATGCGTTGTAACAACTGCCCGTTTTATCAACGGATTACCGCCCTCAATTGCTTTAGCCAAGGGCAAAACCATATTGGGGTCGGTAAAAATATTGTTTTTAAAATCCCGCGTAGCCATTACCTGATAAATGTTATCATGGTCGGTATGGAACTTGTCGAATGATAACTCATCCTTTACCCAAAGAAAAATAAAAATGGTACATACCATACCTATAGTTAGCCCTAATATATTAGTGAGGGCAAAGCCTTTATTGCGCACCAGGTTGCGCCAGGCTATTTTAACATAATTCTTTATCATAATTCTTTGGTTTAATGGTGATTGGGTTGTTTATTATGGTTCAGTCATTATTTTTAAGGCTTTTTACCGGGTTGGCCAGCGCCGCTTTAACAGATTGTATGCTAATGGTTAACAAGGCGATAGCCATAGCGCCGATTGCGGCTATGATAAATACACCCGCGCTTATAGTAATTTTATATGCAAAATCCTGCAGCCATTTTTGCATAGCATACCAGGCAACAGGCACAGCAATTACTATGGCGATGATAATGAGTATCATAAACTCTGTAGCCAGCAGTCCGATGATTCTTGAGACACTTGCACCTAAAACTTTGCGTATACCAATTTCTTTGGTTTTTACCTGTGCGGAGTAAGTTGCCAGGCCAAAAAGGCCCAGGCAGGAAATGATAATAGCTATAGCAGAAAAGATGTTGAACAGATCCCCTTGACGCTGATCGTCAGTGTACAGGTTACGGAAACTTTCATCTAAAAATGCATAGGTTAACGGTATATCATCGTTATACTGCTTCCAAATATTTTGAGTGGCCGCTATAGCGCGCTTTGCATTTTTATTAGTTGTTTTGATATACACACGCCAGCAGCTTTGCGGCCGGTATTGAAAAACAATAGGTTCTATCTTTTTATGCAGGGTCTGAAAGTTAAAATCTTTAACAACCCCTATTATCGTTCCGTTGATGGTTTGTATACGCAGGCGCTTGCCTACAACAGGGCCTTTAAGCCCCATTTCCTTAACCGCTGTTTCATTAATGATAAAGTGAGAAGTATCCGCTACTGAGCCGGTGAAATTGCTGCCCTCGACAAATTTTATCTTGAAAAAATCAATAATATTTCTTTCACCATGTATCTGATTGAACCACAGGTTATCCCCTTTAGGTTTACCATCCCAGTCGTTATCTCCGGTAGATGAGCCGTTGACTACTATATTGCGGCTCGATCTGGTAACAGCCAGTATGGAAGGGTCTTTTTCCAGTTCGGCTTTCACGGCATCCCAATGATCATGCATGTCATTGCGCATGCTGAAGGATAGTATGTTTTCCTTATCATACCCCAGGTCTTTAGAAAGCATATATTTCAATTGCTTTCCAATGATCAGGGTGCCAACAATCAGAATTACAGATACTGTGAATTGTAGTATAACCAGTATCCGCCTAAACGCTACGTTGCCAATACTGGCAGATATTTTTCCTTTAAGAGCTTTTAGCGGCTCAAAAGATGATAACAGCAATGCCGGATATATACTTGAGGCTACAAGCGTACCCAGCAGCGTTATCAAAATACAAGCCCAGATATTGAAGTTGGTTAAACTTAAACTGATCTGCTTGCCGGAGAACTGGTTGTAGTAAGGCAGCAGTAGATACATTAATACAAATGCAAATATTGCCGCTACAACAAACAAGAGGGTAGTTTCTACAACAAACTGCATAAACAGCTGAAGTTTACCGGCTCCAATTATTTTACGCATACTTACTTCTTTAGCGCGCAGCATAGATCGTGCTGTAGAAAGGTTTACATAATTTATACAAGCGATCACCAGTATCATTATGGCAACAATAGCAAAAGTGCGCACGGTAGACATACCGGCATCCGTACCATCTGCCTGGTATAAGTGCATTTGGGGCAGTGGCTGGGTGAGGTATGGCACAGGAGCATCTTCTGGTTTTTGACGTTCATGCACTGCCTGCAATTTCTTTTCAAGTGTTTTTATATTAGTATTTGGCTTTACCAGCAAATAGGTTTGGAAACCAAATGCCGACCAGTCTGCATCCATGGATGATATGACAGTTTTACCATCGTAGCTGGTTTTGTTTTTAACGTATGCCAAATAGTTGAACCTGCTTAACGGCAATAGTACCTTATATTGAAAACTTGAGTTTACAGGATAGTCGGGTATCACACCGGTTACCTTTACCTGCTCATTCTGCCCCATAATCACAAACTTGCCTATGGGGTCATCTTTACCAAAATATTTTTGAGCTATACTTTGTGTAATAACTACCGAATTGTTATCGGGAAATGGATGGCGTTTATCGCCTTTTATCAACGGAAAATCAAATACGCTGAAGTAAGATGGGTCTGTAAAAGCAAAATTATCCTCGTAAAAAACCTTGTCTTTATATTTGAAAGGGGCGCTTCCCACTCCCATTATACGCACACCGTCTGTAACCTCTGGTATTTCGCTTTTAGCAAAGGTTGCCACAGGAGCAATAATGTTATTAAATATCTGTTTGCTGATGCCTGTGCCTGCAACTATTCCAACTTTGTAAATATTGTCGGCCTTTTTGTTAAACCTGTCAAAGCTTAGCTCATCCTGTACCCACAGCAGCATAAATAAGCCAACCACCAGGCCAACCGTTAACCCTGTTACATTTATGGTAGCGTAAAACTTATTTCCCAATATGTTTCGCCAAGCGGTTTTGATATAATTTTTTATCATTTCTGTAGATGTTAGTAACCGACAATTATTTGTTTTTTTTATTCGCTTCTGAGGCTTTTTACAGGATTAGTAAGCGCGGCTTTAACAGCCTGCGAGCTAACTGTTAATATGGAAATAAGCGTAGTTAAAATTGCTGCTATTATAAATACCCATACACTTATATCTACCCGGTACGAGTATTTAAGCAGCCACTGGTTCATTAAATACCAGGCAATTGGCACCGAAAGGGCAAAGGCTACCCCTACCAGTTTAAGAAAATCTTTTGACAGCATGGTGGTAACACCAAACACCGAGGCACCTAATACCTTACGGACACCTATTTCTTTGATGCGGTTTTGAGCCATGTAAGTGGCCAGCCCGAACAAACCGAGGCAGGATATAAAGATGGTAAGGCCTGCAAACAACGAAGCAAGTGTGCTCATGCGTTGCTCATCCTGAAACTTTAAGCCGTATTGCTCATCTACAAAATTGTAATCAAACGGGTATTCGGAGTTGTATTTTTTGAAAACACCTTCGGCCAGTTTCAGGCATTCGGCTACGGATTTTTTATCATTCAGTTTGTAATGTATTACATTGAACCATGATGCCGGGCCATGAATAACCATTTGTTTAACAGGTTCATAAGGAGATTGCAGTATAAAATCCTTCACTACTCCCACCACAGTCAGCTTCCTATCGCCGTTACGTACAATCTGGCCTACCGGATGTTTAAAACCCATAACTTTAACAGCGGCTTCGTTCAGCATGATAGAGGTTGAATCGCCCGGATATCTGGTAGCATCAATATCACGGCCGTCCACTATCTTAAGGCCCATTGTTTTAGTGAAGCTGCCATCTGTATTAAATACGTTAAAGTCTATTTTAGCGCCCTCCTGTTTACCATCCCAGGTATAGTCCCAGGTGTCGCTCCAACCTTCGGTTATTGGTGCGCTGGTTTTGCTTACAGCAGTGGCTGCACCACTTGAAAGCAATTCGTTTCGTATTAGCGAATAATTTTTATCAATTGTGCCAGTCATAAATGTGTATACCAATTTATTTTTGGCATATCCAGTATCCCGGCTTTGTGCATAATCCAGTTGGTTCTTAACTATGATAGTGCAGATGATGAGCACTATGGCAAATGTGAATTGGGTAACTACTAAAATTTTGCGTGGCGAAATTGCCGCATTGGCCGCTTTAAATGTACCTTTTAACACTTTTACCGGCGCAAATGATGATAGGTACAGTGCTGGATAGCTTCCTGCTAATAAACCGGTTAATAGGATGAAGCCAAAAACGATAAGCCAGAAAGACGGATTACTATAGGGTATAAATAATTGCTTTTGAGTAAGTGTATTAAATCCGGATAACGAAAGCTGTACAATTAGTAAGGCTATCGCACCAGATATGATGGCGATCAGAATCGACTCTCCCATAAACTGAGCTATCAGGCTGCTTTTACCGGCACCAACTACCTTGCGTATGCCCACTTCTTTCGCACGCTTCTCGCTCCGGGCGGTGCTTAAATTCATGAAGTTGATACAGGCTATCAGCAAAATAAAGCCGGCAATAAGGCTGAATAGCTTTATCGTTTCTATTTTGCCCCCAACCTGCTTTCCTTCCTCAAAATTCGAACGAAGCCTCCATTTACTTGCCGGGTGTACAAATACGTCTATATCCTTTATATCGGAGTGTGACCGGGTAATATCTTTTACGCGTGCGTTAAAAAACTGTTCGGTAACTCCTGGCTTTAAAGTAATGTAAGTTTGTACCGAGTTGTTACCCCAGTTAGTATCTTCGCCGCCACTTGTTTTTTCCCAGTATTTCCAGGGCATCAGGTAACCAAACTTAAACCTGGTATTATTGGGCAGATCTTTCATTATACCGGTTACGGTAAAATAATCTACGCTATCAATTTTTATTGTTTTACCATAGGCATCCTCATTACCAAAAAGCGCTTTTGCAGTAGTTTCAGTTAATACAATGTTTTTCATCGTATTAAGCGCGGTATGAGCATCACCTTTTATCAGCGGAAAGCTGAACATGGTCAGAAAGTCAGGGTCAACAAAGTTTCCCTGAAGGTTCATGCGTTTATCACCAACGGTAAATAAAAAGTTACCGCCCGTATTGCGCGATGCCTCATCTACCTGCGGATAGTCCTGTTTAAGGGCCTTCATCATGGGCTTTGGTGTGGTGTTCCAGCACCAAAGTTTACCATCAAACCTTGATTTATTGTACATGGTATACAAGCGGTCCTTCTTATCATGGAATTGATCGTAGCTAACCTCATTTTGCACCCAGAAAAGTATTAAAGCCGCGCTGGCCATACCTACTGCAAGGCCGGCTATGTTGATGGCTGTGAAACTTTTGTTTTTCATCAAGTTTCTCCAGGTGATTTTCAGGTAATTCTTAAACATTTTTATCGTGGTTTTAAATAAAACTATCTGTTGATTATTCGTCTTTAAGGCTGTTAACGGGGTTTGCCAATGCTGCTTTAACCGACTGAAAACTTATAGTTATGAATGCTATAAAAAGGGCCGAGCTGCCAGCTACCGCTAAAACCCACCACTGGATGTTTATGCGGTAGGCAAAATCCTGCAGCCATTTTTGCATCAGATACCATGCTAATGGCGACGCGATGATTATAGACAGTACCACCAGTTTGATAAAATCCACGGAAAGCATGTTCACAATGGCGCTTACGCTGGCGCCTAACACCTTGCGTATGCCTATCTCCTTTGTACGTTGTTCCGCCGCGTAAGCGGCCAGGCCAAACAGGCCTAAACAGGCTATAATAATAGCCATCGTAGTAAATATGACAAAGATTCCGCCCACGCGTTGCTCGCTGCGGTACATGGCATCAAAATCCTGGTCCATGAATGAATAATTCATCTGCAGGTTTGGCGACAGGCTTACCCACTCATTTTTTATCTGACTTATTAAAGCAGGCAGGTTAGCGGTATTCACCTTTATGCTTAAAGCGCCATTGTTTTGGCCAAAAGTCAAGATAATGGGCTCCACTTTTTGCCTAAGCGACCTAAAGTTAAAATCTTTAACCACCCCTATTATGTGGTAAAGTTTGGTGTTAGACAGCTCGGTTTTGCCACCTAAAGACTGGTACAGATTTTTATTTACCACATCTTTAAACCCAAGAAACTTCGCCGCAGCTTCGTTGATGATGATAGCCGAAGAGTCGGTAGCCATCTCCTTAGAAAAATTGCGTCCGGCTGCCATTTTCATTCCCAGGGTTGGTATATAGTCGGCATCCACTTCCCAGGTTTGCGGGAATAACGATTCTTTCTGATTCAGGGTTGCATCCTTAAAAAAGATACGTGTGTTGCCCCAGCCCGATGTTGGTAAAAACCCGGTCATAGTTGAATTGACAACACCCGGCAGCTTTGCCAATTCCTGCTTAAATACGCTTGCTTGCCCGTTAAGCTCGTAAGCGTTTTGCACTATAAGCACCTGGTTACGGTTATAGCCCAGGTTTTTTGTTTGTATATAATTTAACTGATTATAAATAACCAGCGTGCCAATTATCAAAAATATAGATATGGCAAACTGGAATACCACCAGGAAATTGCGCAGGAAACTGTTTTTAAATCCTGTTGAAAGCTTGCCTTTTAATACAGCAATTGGCTGGAAGGCTGAGAGAAAGAATGCAGGATAAGAACCCGCTAAAGCACCTACAGTTAACACAATTCCAAACAACACAGGTAGTATCCACTTAACGGATGATGCAGTAAGGATTATGCTTTTACCAGAAAGCTGGTTGAATAGCGGCAACAACAGCATCCCCGATATAACTGCAATAACAGCTGCAAACAGTGTAACCATAACCGACTCGGCCAGGAACTGAAATATCAGATGTTTGCGGGATGAGCCAAGCACTTTTCTTACACCAACCTCGCGTGCGCGGTTGGCAGAGCGTGCCGTGCTCAGGTTCATGAAATTAACACAGGCTATAAGCAGGATGAATATGGCGATAGCCGAGAATATATAAACGTACTGTATGGTGCTATTTGCCCCAAGCTCGCCTACCCGCGCTGATTTAAGATGGATATCATCAAGCGGAGTTAAATTTAAACGGAAATAACTCCCGCTTTTTTCAAATTGGGCATAACTCATCCCAATTTCTGACTGCATTTGGTCGCCGCTGAACTTTTTTAAAAACGCGGACAAACTTGTTTCAAGCTTTTTAGCGTCGTTTTTATTTTTTAACAGCACATAGGTGTTATAATTATTCTCCAGCCATCTGTTTGACCGGCTATCCGGAAACGACTCCAGTGAAACAAAAAAATCATAATTAAAATGCGATTGCTGAGGAATATCCTTTATAACTGCTGTTACTTTAAAATTATCTTTTTCGTTAAAAACGATGGTTTTACCTACAGCCTCAGTGGTGTTAAAGTATTTTTTGGCGGTAGAAGCTGTTATGACAACAGTTTGCGGATTATTAAGTGCTGTTTTGACATCGCCGCTTATGGCAGGCAAGGTAAACATGCTGAATAAAGAAGCATCTGCAAAAGCAATGCGGTTCTCTATCATTGTGATGTTTCCTTTTTTAACATGCGTTGTCCCGGCTGCTTTAATCCTGGCTGATTCAATAACAAAGGGATACTCCGCTTTAAGGGTTTTAGCCAGTGGCGGCATACAAACTGCATAAGCCACCTGGTTATCACCAAGTTTAAGATCGGCATTTACCCTAAAAATGCGTTGATGATTTACATTGTATTTGTCGTAGCTAAGCTCGTCAACCACGTAAAGCACAATCATCAGGCAGGATGTAAGGCCCAAGGCCAGTCCCAGTATATTTATGGCAGTAAAGCCTTTATTTTTGTAAAGGCTTCTGAATGCGGTTTTTATATAGTTTTTTAACATGGCAAATTGATTATTATGTTATTGCCCGCAGATATATACTGGCTTAGTTAAGGAGCGTATTCTTACTATCTGTTGTTAAACTGCAATGTTTATAAAGAAACAGCTTTGATTATATGAGGTACAGGAAGCCAATTTTAAGTTGATTTCTTAAAACATTGCGATATTTTTGGCAAAACTCAAGCTAACCCCTCTGCTGTTCGGGCAGCAGAGAGGGTAAGCAGGAGGCACACTTAACTATATACTATTAACTAAAGATCAGTAGGTTTATACCATAATATTTTCCATCACGGTTTGTCCGTCCAACAAACGGATAATACGGTGACTATAACGGGCATCGTGCTCAGAGTGGGTAACCATTATAATGGTTGTTCCCTGCTCGTTAAGGTCTGTTAAAAGTTCCATTACATCGTTACCGTTGCTGCTATCCAGGTTACCGGTAGGCTCATCCGCAAGTATCAGCTTTGGTTTGTTTACAACTGCACGTGCAATAGCCACACGTTGCTGCTGACCACCCGATAATTGCTGCGGGTAATGGTTACGACGGTGCATGATCTGCATTTTATCAAGCACTTCTTCTACCCTTTTAACACGTTCTGCCGCACCTACACCGGTGTAGATCAACGGAAGCTCTACGTTTTCAAAAACGGTAAGTTCATCAATCAGGTTAAAGCTCTGGAAAACGAAACCGATGTTATGTTTACGCAGATCGGCACGCTTGCGCTCGTTAAAATGAGCAACTTCGATACCGTTGAAAACGTAACTGCCTTCATCCGGATCATCAAGCATACCCAAAATATTTAGCAGGGTTGATTTACCGCAACCTGAAGGACCCATAATGGCCACAAATTCGCCGGTATCAACATGCATCGATAATTTGTTCAATGCAATTGTTTCTACCTCTTCTGTACGATAGAACTTCTCAAGATTAGTAATTTTTATCATTTGGCCTCCTTAAATCCTTCCGCCATTTCGTGCGGAAGGATTTGTTGTTAATTGTGATTTATGTTTTGATTTAATTATCTCTTTCTATTTTTTATCAGACGCTTGTTGTAATGGTTAAGTTGCACCTGATGCTATCATTCTTTTAGCACTAATTCCTGTATATCACCATAATTTTCGTAGCTCGAGGTTATAACTTTATCGCCAGGTTTTAAGCCTTGCAATACTTCGTAGTAATCAGGGTTCTGGCGGCCAATCTGTATGTCGGCTTTATAAGCTGTTTTGCCATCCTCACTTACTTTGAATATCCAGTTACCACCGGTTTGCTGATAAAAGCCACCTTTAGGCACCAGTAAAGCTGTGGTCTCGTCGCTAAGTGCCAGGCGTATCTGTAATGTCTGTCCTTTACGGATACCTTTAGGCACCGCACCTACAAATTGCATATCAACCTGGAAACGGCCATTGGTTACCTGTGTATACACCTTTTTAATGGTAAGCTTATAAGTTCTATCAGCGAAGGTAAAATCGCCCATCAAACCGTTAAATATACGCGACAGGTAATGTTCTTCCACATCAACACGCACTTTAAAACCGTTTTGCGCATCTATCTGGCCCAAGTGTTCACCTTTGTTTTTGTTCTGGCCAACCTCAGCATCCATAGATGTCAGCTGCCCGTCTATAGGCGCCCTTAGTGTAAGGCTTCCAACTTTTTTACGCATCAGTGTCAATGCGTTTTTCATTTGCGCGTAATGCTCCTGCGCCTGTTGTTCCTGTTGTTTGGTAAGGGCAGTATCCTGCTTTAATATCTGTGTAGTAAGGCGTTTGCGGCGCAATTGATAATCATAGGCATTTTTAGCAGCCTGGTATTCCTGTAAACCAATGGCTTTTTGCTCGTAAAGGCTTTTATCAAGCAGGTATACACGCTCCGCTTCTTTAAAGGCGTTGTCAACATCGGCCATCTGGTTTAATTTGGACACAGTATTTTGCTGGGCATTGTTGTGCGCAATTTGCATCTGCGTTTGCTCACCAAATACCGCCGACTCCTGAGAGGCAAGACTAAGCTCTTCGTCAATATTTGAAAGCTTTAATATTGGGTCGCCTTTTTTAAGCATGGCGCCATCTTCAACATATTTTTCTTCAACTTGCCCGCCTTCAACAGCGTCAAGGTATATAGTAGTAAGGGGCATTACCACACCATTAACCGGGATAAACTCCTGGAAAGGCCCTTTCTTTATTTCACTAACAGTTATGCGCTCAGTATCAACATTTAACTTACTTTTTCCCGACGTAAATAATATGCTGCCGGCAACCAAAACCACAACACCTGTAACACCGGCAATGGTCATCAGGCGCTTAGTACTCCATTTCTTTTTTTGTATAACTCTGTCCACGTTGTTTATTAATGTTTGATAAGTGAATACAAAAACACATGCCACAAATTAAACAACTGTTTTTCAGTAACTTAAAGCAAAAAGTCTATATTTCACCGTTCGCTTCTGTTACAGCATGTGTTCGGTTATGATACAGTGTTATTTTAAAGCCTGTTAAAGGTGTATCATACATCATACTTGATTATCAGCGCAATACTTATTATAAGCCGAATGGTACGATATTTCGTGGTAAAATATTAAATTGCATGAGCATATTTACATTATATGTAATATGATGCATATACCAAACTAATCACTGGCAATACATATATGATACTTAAAAAAGCCAATATTTTAATAGTTGATGACGACCCAGATGTACTTACCGCTGTTAAGCTATTGCTAAAACCAATTACACAGGAAATCATCACTGAAAAAAATCCTGAAAACCTTAACTGGCTGCTGCAAAAAAATCAGATAGACCTGGTATTGCTGGATATGAATTTCAATAGCGCTATCAATACCGGTAATGAGGGTATTTACTGGCTGCGTAAAATAAAAGAGTGGAAACCAAACGTATGTGTCATCATGATTACTGCTTATGGCGACATCGACCTGGCGGTACGCTCGTTGAAAGAAGGCGCAAACGATTTTGTGGTAAAGCCATGGCACAACGAAAAACTGATAGATACCATTACTGATCTGCTGGATAAAAAGGAAGGCGGTACAAAGGCAACAAAATCTGGCGGGAAGAGCTCAACCGGCCAAACTAACATACTTGGCGAATCGGAAGTAATGGAGGACATCTTTCATAAAGTGAATAAAATAGCCCCTACCGATGCCAATATATTGATACTTGGTGAAAATGGCACAGGTAAGGACCTGATGGCTAAAGCCATTCATGAGCGCTCTTTACGCGCCGACAAGCCTTTTGTTAAGGTGGATGTTGGCGCGCTTACCGATTCACTTTTTGAGAGCGAATTGTTTGGCCACAAAAAGGGTGCCTTTACAGACGCTCGTGAGGACCGCATGGGCCGCTTTGAAGAAGCCGAGGGCGGCACTTTGTTTTTGGATGAGATTGGTAATATCACGCTTCAGCAGCAGGCCAAATTGCTCACCGTACTGCAAAACAGGCAGGTTACACGCCTGGGCACCAACAAACCGGTTGACGTTAATATCCGTTTGATATGCGCTACCAACGTACCATTGCAAGAGCTTGCCAATGAAAATAAGTTTCGGAAAGACTTAATTTACCGTATCAATACGGTTGAAATTAATATGCCACCGCTGCGCCGGCGTGCCGAAGATATTGTGGTACTTGCCAGGCACTTTGCTAAAATGTACAGCAGCAAATATCTGAAGCCGTCTATGAACTTTGACATTACTGCTCTTAACAAGTTACGCAGCTACAGCTATCCGGGTAACGTACGCGAACTGCAGTATACTATTGAACGGGCAGTTATCATGGCTGATGACAGCCTGCTTAAGGCCGACGACCTGATATTTTCCGTATTGGAATCGCCCGCTGAGAGTATTGTAGATGAGGATAACATCCAGTTAAGTACGCTTGAGAAGAATGCCATACTGCGCGTTATCGACAAGCATAACGGAAACATCACCCGGGCCGCAAAAGAATTAGGTTTAACACGTACGGCACTTTACCGCAGATTGAGTAAGTATGATATTTAACCGTTACGAATGGCGGCTGGTGCTGCGTGTGTTGCTCCTGTTTATTGCAGTTACAGCTACCGCCCTTGTGGTTATAAACGGGCACAGTACTTTTTTATACGCGGTGATAACCGTGCCACTGGTGGTTTACTCCTTGCTTGATCTGATACGCTTTAATAAAAAGGCGCAGGACGAGGTAAACCAGTTTGTAGAATCTATACATTACCGCGATTTTTCGCGCCATTTTGATGTACGTAAAGCACCTAACGAACTTAAACCCCTGCGTAAAGGCTTTAACGATATCAATACCACCTTTAAGCTCATAAGCCGCGAGCGCGAGACGCAATACCATTATCTGCAGAAAATATTGGAACTGGTAGACACCGGCATTTTAAGTTACGAGCAGGAAACCGGCGAGATCAGCTGGATAAACGAAGCTTTTAAATCGCTCATTGGCATTCCTTACTTAAAAACCATCCATTCCTTACAAAAGCGCGAGCCGTTACTGTACGCTGATGTGATTAAACTAAAGCCTGGCGAGGCTAAGGTAATGACTATTACCCGCGAGCAGCAACAGATTAAAATGCTGGTAACAGCAAGTATTATGCGCAGCGAGGATACCTTGTATAAACTGGTTGCATTTCAGAATGTGAGTGAGGCTTTGGATGAAACGGAATCAAAAGCATGGTCTAAACTGCTGAACGTAATGACGCATGAGATCATGAACTCGGTTGCGCCTATTTCGTCCCTTGCGGATACGTTGAAAAACCGTTTACAGGCCCCGGATATTGGCGAGAATTTGCAGCACGCAGATTTGGAAGATATTGAACTGGGGGTAGATACCATTAAACGCCGCAGCGAAGGATTATTAAAATTTACTGAAAGCTACCGTAGCCTGAACAAAATAACCAAGCTGGACCTGAACAAAATATTGGTGCGGGATATGTTTGAAAACCTGAACAGCCTGATGACGCCAACGCTTGAGAAGAAAAACATTGAGCTTGACATTATTCTGCGCGATCCGGCACTTACCATTGAGGCTGACATTAACCTGCTCGACCAGGTGCTGATCAACCTGTTGGTAAATGCCATTGAGGCAGTTAAAGACCGTGAAGAACCACAAATTATATTACAGGCGGATCAGCAGGCTGGTAAACTACAGGTTAAAGTGATTGACAATGGTGTTGGAATGCCTCCTGAACTGATGGATAAGATATTTATTCCTTTCTTCAGCACCCGTAAAACGGGCAGTGGCATAGGCCTTAGCTTATGTAAGCAGATCATGCTGCTGCACAAGGGTAATATCCAGGTACAATCTACCGAAGGTAAGGGGTCGGCTTTTATCATGACTTTCCCGGTTTAAGTTATTCGGCATACTTTAATAACCAGTTTTCAATCACTTTCCTTAATGTATATTTAAGTTTGTAATTTAGTATAAATCGCCAGTCATGAAAAAATATACCCTTATAATAGCACTCTTATTTGCGGCTAAAATTGGTTTTGCGCAGGAAGTTACAATGCCATCTTCAGAAAATGTTTTAAGAAATGCGTACGCAAAGGCAGCTAAAGAAAATAAAAATGTAATGCTGATTTTTCATGCATCGTGGTGTGGATGGTGTAAAAAAATGGAAGCATCAATAAATGATCCACTTGTTAAAAAAATGTTTGATGATAACTACGTGATTACTACACTTGACGTAATGGAACAGCCTGCGAAAAAAAGCCTGGAAAATCCCGGTTCTTTAGAGGTAATGACCAAACTGAAAGGCGAAAAGTCGGGCCTGCCCTTTTGGGTAATACTTGATGCTACTGGCAAAGTTTTAGCTGATAGCCAGATACGGCCTGCCGGCGCTTCTTTAGATACCTATGGAGACAATGTTGGCTGCCCGGCAAGTGAAAGCGAGGTAGCTACCTTCACTAAAATATTAAAAGCAACCTCTAAGCTGAATGATGGGCAATTAACTGTAATAGCTAAACGCTTTGCATTGAACCAGCCTTTTCCTGTTACCAAAACTTCCAAATAAGATTTATATAAAATTTCGCTTTATAAGGCGATTTGTAATCAATCGTCAGCTTTAGTATCCTGCCAATTTGTCAACCGCTGGCCTTTTGGAACACGCATTGATATTGAGCTTACATCACTTTTAATTAAACAAAAACACTCAATACAATGCAAGAAAAAGGAACCATCTCGATACATACCGAGAACATTTTTCCCATCATTAAAAAATTCTTATACTCTGATACCGAGATTTTTTTACGTGAGCTGGTATCAAACGCGGTAGACGCTACTCAAAAAATCAAACGCCTTGCTTCCCTTGGCCAGTACAACGGCGAGCTTGGCGACCTGCGTGTTGAAGTTGCATTTGATGCCGACAAAAAAACCATCACCATATCTGATAATGGTATAGGTATGACGGCTGAAGAGATCAAAAAATACATCAACCAGATAGCATTCTCTGGCGCTACCGAGTTTATGGAGAAATTCAAGGAGGCTAAAGATGCCAACGAGATCATCGGTCGCTTTGGTTTAGGCTTTTACTCGGCATTTATGGTGGCAGATAAAGTTGAAATTGAAACCTTAAGTTATCAGGATGGCGCTACTCCTGCTCACTGGGTTTGCGATGGCAGCACCGAGTTTGAGATAAGCGAAGGCAGCCTGGCCGAACGAGGTACCGAAATAACGCTTCATATTAACGCTGAATCTGAAGAGTACTTAAGCAAACATAAACTGCAGGAAATATTAGATAAGTATTGCAAGTTTTTGCCGGTGCCTATTAAGTTTGGCACCCGCACAGAAAGTGTTGAAGATGGCACCGACGATGAAGGTAAACCAAAATACACTTCTGTTGAGGTTGATAATATTATAAACGATACTAACCCTATCTGGACAAAATCGCCAAACGAACTGAAGGATGAGGATTATCTTAAATTTTATAAAGAACTTTATCCCTTCAGCGAAGATCCGTTTTTCTGGATACACCTTAATGTTGATTACCCTTTCAATTTGACTGGTGTATTATACTTCCCTAAGCTGAAGAATGATTTTGAGTTTCAAAAAAACAAGATCAAGTTATTCTCCCGCCAGGTATTTATCACCGAGGAAGTAAAAGACATTGTGCCTGAGTTTTTGATGCTGCTGCACGGGGTAATAGATTCGCCTGATATTCCATTAAACGTATCGCGTAGCTTTTTACAGGCCGATAGCAACGTTAAAAAGATCAACAGCTACATCACTAAAAAAGTAGCTGATAAATTGGCAGAGCTGTTCAAAGCAGATCGTAAAGCTTATGAAGAGAAATGGAGCGATATTGGCCTGTTTGTAAAATATGGTGCAGTAAGCGAAGAGAAATTTTACGATAAAGCGAAGGATTTCTTACTGCTTACCAATACTAAGAAAGAAAACTTTACCCTTAACGAGTATAAAGATAAGGTTGAAGGCACTCAAACAGATAAAGATGGCCAGCTAATTTACTTGTACACCAACGATGCTGAAAAACAGGATGCTTTTGTACAGGCTGCCGATAGAAAAGGCTATGATGTATTGTTGATGAACTCTCCTATTGATAATCATTTCATCAGCCACTTAGAGCAAAAGCTGGAAAAAACTTCCTTAAAACGTGTTGATGCCGATGTAGCTGATAAGCTGATCAAAAAAGACGATGCGCCTGAGCATGTACTTACCGAAGAGCAATCAAAACAGATAAAAGAGATATTTGATAAAGCTATAAATAAGCCGGCTTACAGGGTCGAGCTGGAAAGCTTAAACCCCGATGAATTGCCTGTAACCATAACCATGGACGAGTTTATGCGCCGTATGAAAGACATGGCAGCCATGGGCGGCGGAATGGGTTTTTACGGCAGTATGCCTGATAACTATAAAGTTATAGTAAATGGTAATCACAAACTGATAACCCGTATACTGCAGGATGATAACGCTGAAACACAGGCACAGCTTGCAAAACAGGCTTTTGACCTTGCATTGTTATCACAGGGCTTACTAACCGGTGCAGACCTTACTGAATTTGTAAACCGCAGCGTAAATCTGATATAAACACAGATCAAGTAAATTTTCAGGCCGCTCTTGTTATCAGGAGCGGCTTTTTTTTGTGATTATTTATGGAAAACATCTCACCGCTGCATCTTGATGTTAAAACAAATGATCATGCAAAAAAATAATCGTAACTTATTAAAAACCATCAGCTATACTTTAAACTTAAGACAGTATAGGCAGTCTAATTTTAACAATTTCAGAGACATTCAAATGAAAAAAATATTATCAGTAATACTTGCTTTTACCTTATGTACAGGCGTATTACAAATAGCTAATGCACAAAACACCAAGGCCGAAAAAAACGCGGCTAAAGCAGCGGAGATGAAAACGATGTTAGATTCAAAGAAATTCACCTTTATAGCTAATTATGCTTATCCGGGTTACGGCGGACAACGTTATTTAACACCCAATTACGATGTTAAAGTTTCGCAGGATACCGTAGTATCTTACTTGCCTTTTATGGGTGTGGCTTATATGGGCGCGGGATATAACAACAGTGAAGATGCCGGTATTAAATTTACCTCAACTAACTTTAGCTATGACCTTACTGCAAAAAAGAACGGCATGTATTACCTGGTTATCAAACCAATAGGGGTAAAAAATGTTAACCAAATGATATTCAATATAGCGTCTACCGGATATGCTGACCTTGTAGTATTAAGTAATAACCGCGAAAGGATGCGTTTTACCGGACTTGTACAGCAAACCGAAACAAAAAAATAAAATCATGTTAATAATCAGCGTCCCATCATCCACTTCTTTAACTAACGCATTTGATCAATTCGATCTGCCCAGGCCATTATCAGGTACTGACACAGAGGGTACCGATACCATGGTATTACTGTTTGAAGATGAGGAAGAAGCAATTGAGTACTTAGATGCATTGGAAGATTATTCAACCGGGCTTGATGACGATGCTATACAAAAACCATACATCAACGCCCTTGTTAGCGCTATAAGTAATGATGATTTTGTGCAGGGTTATTTAAGATAAACCTGCACAAATCCCATAACTGCTAAACGTTTATGTTCTTGTTGATGTATTGCATACTGCTGGCGATGCTTGCAAAAGGATCTTTAGGCATATCATGTTCTACAAAAAAGCTTTGCATACCTGCTATTGATGCAGCTGCAAAAAATGGCTTAAAATCAATTGTACCACTGCCAACAGGCATTATATTTTCCCGGCTGGCATCCAAGTCCTTAACGTGCCATAATGGATAACGCCCCGGGCTCGCCTTGAACATATCAACTGGGTTCTTGCCTGCCTTAACAGCCCATGCCAGGTCAAGTTCCATCTTCACGTTTTTAGGGTCTGTTTCTGTCAACAGCAAATCATACGGAACTTTATCACCAATTGGTTTAAATTCCATATCGTGGTTATGATAGGCAAAAGTAAGTCCGGCTTTTGCAGCTGCCTCTCCGGTTTTATTTAATACATTGATAGATGATTTCAATTCCTCGAGCGTGGCGGTTGGTGTATTGGCACAAACCAGATATTTTACACCACCTTCTGCAGCTTCATCTACCAATTGCTGCATATTTTCCTGCAGGTTAGGCATCGGTGGTATCACCATCGGCTTACCATCAGGCATGGTTGGCATTTTGGCACCGTCAGGCAATTTAAATGGAGCACCCAATACGTGATGCGATTTCCAGCTAAGGCCTAAACTGTTGGCCATTGCTTTAAACTCTTTGGGTTTCATTCCGTAATAACCGCCTTTTTTACTAAAAGCCGATTCCAGCTCTTTATAACCGTCCGCAGCGATCTTAGTTAGCGAGCCTTTTACATCTTCATCAATTACATTAAAAAATGTAAATAGTTGTACACCTACCGAGTGCTTAGCGGGTTTAAATAAACCGGTAGCCTTAGCCGGTAATACTGCACTACCCAGCGCCAGCGTACCCGCGCTTTGTATAAATTTACGTCTGTTTAAGTTCATATAAAGTTAGATTTAGTTTTGATTGGTAAGTAAATCTAACTCAATGTTTTGAAAGAAAGAAATTTATTGTGTCTGATAAACACAATAAATTAATGATAAAGGCAGTTTGCTATTAACCCTGTCCACCCTGTTTGATGCGCTGCACCTAAGCCTTTACCGGTATCGCCATCAAAATATTCATAAAACAGGATATGATCTTTAAATTCAGGATCGGTCTGGACCTTTTCGTTTTCGCCATTAGCGGGGCGCCGACCTTCACCATCTTTGACAAATAAAGCAGATACCCGACGGTAGATTTCATTGGCTACTTCTTTAAAGTTCATCATGTTACCAGATCCTGTAGGGCATTCAACCTTAAAGTCGTCTCCGTAATATTCATGAAAAATGTTAAGACTTTCAATGATCAGGTAGTTAATAGGCAACCATACCGGGCCACGCCAGTTGCTGTTACCACCAAACATATTGCTGTCGCTTTCTGCAGGAGTATAACTTATGCTAAAGTTTTCGCCATCAATAGTAGCTGTAAAAGGATTATCCAGGTGGAATTTAGACACCGAACGTATACCATATGGGCTCAAAAACTCATCCTCGTTAAGCATGTAACTTAAAATACCCTTCATTCGATGACCACGCAGCAGGCTTATAAGGTGTTTACCATCCCGGCTTTTCTGATCCCATCGTGATACAAGCGCGGCAAGGTCAGGCCTGTTCTCAGCAAACCAATCCAACCTGTTCCTAAAGATCGGGTTGTTGGTAATATCGTCATCATCCAATACCTCTACTGCAAAAAGCGGTGTAAGCCCTACTATACTGCGTACGCGCATCTTTTCGGCCGTACCATCCGGCATACGTAGCTGATCGTAAAAAAAGTTATCTGTTTCATCCCATAACCCATCCTGGCCACCTTCGCCTAAGCTCGCCATCGCACCAGAGATGTATATAAAGTGCTCAAAATACTTGGATGCGATATCTTCATAAGCTTTATTAGTTTCGGCAAGTTCGGCAGCCATGGCCAGCATGTTAAGCGAGTACATGGCCATCCAACTGGTACCGTCAACTTGTTCCAGGTGGGCGCCGTTGGCAAATTTAGTGTTACGGTCAAATACGCCAATATTATCCATGCCCAGGAAACCTCCCTCAAAAATATTGTTTCCTGCTTCGTCCTTGCGGTTTACCCACCAGGTAAAATTGAGCATCAGTTTATGAAATATACGCTCCAGGAAAAAAGTATCCCCTTCGCCATTATTAGCCTTTTTATCCTGTTGGTAAAGTTTCCAGGTAGCCATGGCATGTACGGGCGGGTTAGCATCACTAAAATCCCACTCGTAAGCCGGTAACTGCCCGTTAGGGTGCATATACCAGTCGCGGATTAAGAGTGTGAGTTGATTTTTGGCAAAAGCCATATCAATATCCGCTAACGGTATACAATGGAACGCCAGGTCCCAGGCTGCGAACCAGGGGTACTCCCATTTATCGGGCATGGAAATAATATCTCCACGGTTGTTGAAGTGCTGCCATTTGCTATTACGCCCATGTAAACGTTCTGCCGGGGGTTGAGGCCCTGCCGGGTCGCCATTAAGCCATTGATGAATATCAAAGTAATAGAATTGCTTGTTCCATAGCATACCGGCATAAGCCTGCCTGCGTATCATTGCCTTATCAGCATCATTATTAACCGGAAGCAATTCTTCATAAAACTCATCGGCCTCGTGTTTTCTGGTATCAAATACACTATCAAAATTATCAAAGGATGTGTTTGATAAATCGCCCAATTTCAAACGTATCACATAGCTTTCGCCGCCTGCTATCTCAATATCATAATTAAAAGCAGCCTTAGTACCTTTATTAGCCGGGTTAACTGTTGACGCCTTTGCTACAATGTATTCATTAATCCCATCCTTATAAAAAGACCCTTCTGTATGCTGGGCGGTAAACCGGTCGGTATTTGTTTCGTTATCACAAAACAGAATTTCCGGTTCACCTTCGGCTACCAGGCAGCACTCATCAAGGTCACGGTGCTTAATATTGATCCTGTTTTTCGAATCTGTTGAAAATTCAGGTTTATAATCATCATATCCCCAGGACCAGGTATTACGAAACCACAAGGTTGGCAACACACTCAATTTAGCCGGCTGCACGCCACGGTTCTGAACGGTTATCCTAACCTCGATCTCATTTGGCGATTGCTTGGCATATTCAATAAATACATCAAAATATTCGTTGTCATTGAATATCCCGGTATCCATAATCTCAAACTCCGGCTGTGTACGGTCGCGGTTTTGGTTTTCCGCTACCAACTGGTCATACGGAAATGCTTTTTGCGGATACTTGTAAAGCATTTTCATGTACGAATGTGTAGGCGTATTATCTAAATAGTAATACAACTCCTTAACATCCTCGCCATGGTTTCCTTCAGCATTACTCAGCCCAAAGAAGCGCTCTTTAATAATATGATCCTGCTTGTTCCATAAAGCCACCGAAAAACAAAGCAACTGTTTGATATCGCAAATACCGGCAATACCGTCCTCGCCCCAGCGGTATGTTTTGCTACGCGCTATATCATGTGTTACATAATCCCAGGCATCACCATTTGCGCTGTAATCCTCTCTTACTGTTCCCCATTGGCGGTCGCTTACGTAAGGCCCCCATTTTTTCCATCCACTTGTTTGTAGTCGTTCCGATTCGGCCCCCATATCTCAATTTATAATTTCCAGGCGTTCCTTAAGAAACGCAGCCAATTATCATACATCATATTGGTTATATCTGTTTGCGTATAACCCCGTTTTTTAAACAATTCAGGAATCATTTGCAAGCCAGCTATAGTTTCCAGGTCATAGGGGCATTGTTCGCGACCAAAAGCACCATCTAGGTCGGTACCTAAGCCAACATGATGTGTATTACCGGCTATCTGGCAAATATGATCGATATGATCAACCATCACTTCTAAACTACAGTTCATACCTTTTGGTGTCGATTGCCCTCTAACCCAATTGGGTACCATCATCCAGGCATCAAGCGCAGCACCTATTACAGCACTGCGGTCAATCAGGGCCTTTATCATATCATCGCTATACTGCCGATTATGGTTAACAAGTGCGCGGCAGTTGTTATGGCTTGCCCAAACAGGCCCGTTAAAGTTATCAAGCGCCTGCCAAAAGGCATCATCGCAAAGATGGGTAGCATCTAAAATGATATTCAGTCGCTCCATTTCCTTAAGCAAATGTATGCCATCGGCCCCCATTTTACCGGTAGCATCTGTACCGTTTGCATACCGGCCGGGGCCGTAATGTGCGGGGCCCAAGGCCCTAAGGCCATAATTGTAAGCCTTTTCCAAATAACTGATATTAATGATGGAATCGGCACCTTCTAAACTTAAAATATACCCTACCGGCTTATGAGTGGTAATGGAGTCATTGTTCCACAAATTAATGTGTTGTTCAAGATTTTTGAGGTTGTTTATCTGTACCATCTCTCCCGCATCTTCCATGGCATTGTACCAGGCAAGTTGCCCCTGTGTTTGTGCCCAGGCTTGCGCGGGTGAATGCCAGCCGGGTAAGGGATTGTTGGGCGCCACATAACGCCCTATCTGTGTTGCAACCACCAGGCCGATGTTCCCCTTACGCAGTTCGGGTAATGACACTACGGCCTTTCCCCTGTCCGGCTTATCGGTAAGCCCTTGTTCCCGCTGATTAATTTCGGCTACGGGCCTTGTAAGGTCGCGGTTCCATTCAAGCGCGTTCATGCTCAGGTCCAGGTGAGCGTCTATGATAAACATAAGCTGTGGTTGGTTTTAAACAGTTATTTTACGATTGCGTGCCTCTGTGATCCATTCGCCGGCTAAATAACTGCCTTTGATCGTTATCACTTTTTCATACAATGCTACAGTTGGGCAAATATGATAAGGAAGACCGTACAGCACGTCGCCTATCTTGTAGGAATGATTCTCTTCCGTTTCGGCCACTAAATGTTCTTCGCTCTGGCTTATCAATTTTAATTCAGGCGCATTTAGAAAATATACTCGCTTAGCCAGTTCATTTTCTGCTGCTACCGATTTATGCCCCAGATCGATACAAACTTTATTCTTAGCAGGTAATGATATAACACGGGCAACCACCAGCACGGCAGGTTCAAATTGCTGTTCGGCAAATGCCAACTGATAGCCCCTGTCCCAGTATACAAAAGTACCCGGGCAACATTGTATATTATGCTGTTCCATTAAGATTGGCAATGTAGGCGAACTACTGCAAACCAGCTGCAAATTTGTGTAACCAGTATTTTGCAAAGCATTCTGCAGCTCCAAAACCGGCTTAAGGGCTGCCAGCGCTTTTTCCCGGCGTGTACCATAATCGGCATCGTGAATATGTCCGTCGTAAGCATGCAGCCCGGTAAGTTTAAGGTTTTTAAAATCCGCGATAATATTAATTAAAGGTTGTGCTTCCTGGGGGGGTATACCTGTCCGGTCCATGCCCACATTTAGGTCGATATAGATATTGATGGTTAACCCCGCCTTTTCAGCTTCCTGGTTTACCATTTCGGCCGTTGCAGCATTATCTACGAGGCAAGAGTAACCCGTTTGCGGATATTTAATGATCAGCTTTATCAATCTTTCAAGCTTTTGCAAGGTAGGCTGATAGGCCAGCAAAACATCCGGCGCCTGGTTACGGCCTAACATCTCTGCCTCGGCAATAGTAGCACATTTAAATTTATTGATACCGGCGCGCAGCATCATTTGGGTTACCTCATCACTCTTATGCGTTTTCACATGAGGGCGAAGCCGGGTAACATCATTGATCATGGCAATCAATGCGTTAATATTGCTCTGTACCCTATCTGGGTAAACAACTAACGCTGGTGTATCCAGTCTGTTTTTATCATTAATGTGATACCACTCTGAAGCTTGCATAGTAATGATTTAAACAAGTTCAAACATGGCTTCAATCTCTACCGGAATATTATCCGGCAACGAGCCCATTCCTACAGCGCTGCGAACGCCTATGCCATTCTCCTCTCCCCAAACTTTCGCAAAAAGTTCGCTGGCCCCGTTTATGATGTATGGATGCCTTTCAAAATCGGGCGTGCAGTTCACCATTCCCAAAACCTTAATTACACGTTTCACCCTATCAAGGCTGCCTAATTTGGCTTTGATGGTTGCCAGCATTGCCAGGCCCACCTGCCTTGCTGCAAGTTTTCCATCTTCCATGTTGATGGTATCACCAATCCTACCAATTATCAATGAGCCATCATCCTGTACGGTGCCATGGCCCGATAAGTAAAGGTATTTGCCATCTATTAAGCATGGCTTATATACGCCAAGTGGTTTTGGAGCGGGCGGCAGGCTTAAGCCTAATTCCTTAAAGTTTTGTTCAGCTGAGTTCATATTGTAAAGCTATAAAACTAAATTTTCAATGCAAATCTGCGTCGCTTTAAAAAACAAAAGGCAGGGAAACCACGCCCTGCCCTTGCTTATAATATAACCAATTGATTAAAGTTTGAACGAGATACCGAAGTTTAATGAATAATCAGCGAATGCGGCATCGCCATTTACATAAGTGCCGGTCCTTTCCGAGTTTGCCTTATCTGTTACGCTTTGCGTGCGATCTCTTTTTACCGCTACTGGCACGTTTGCAAATATGTTGAACTTTTTAAAGCTATAGTTTACTGATGGCTCAACAGATAACACATAACCAGGGCGACGGAACGCATCGCTTTTGCCAATAAGATCATACACGGGGATACCTTCGATACGGCCACCTGCTGACAGTGTTAGTGCCTTGAAAGCACCGCTGAGCGTATAATTAAAACCTAGGCGTGCAAGAAACTGATCTGGCACACTCATAATATCTTCATTGGCCAGGTTAGCACTTAATGTTTCACGGTAGGTACGGGTACCGTTTGTATTACGCGGGTTGGCCATGTAATATAAGTTAGTGTAACCGCTGAATTTACCACCCAGGTTTAAGTATCCGTTTATCTCCGCAATAATGCCAACACCACCATCGCCTAATTGTATAGATTGGTCAACCGGCCTTTTAGAAGGGCTTACATTGTAAAAGTTACTCATGTAGTTATAATCGCCGGTTGGTAATTTTACGCCTAAGCCAACCTGAATGTTACCATTATGAGACTTATGCGTATCAAACAACCAACGGTTACCTACAATGCGCATATCACCAAAGCCATGAGAATAGGAACTATGACGCTCTTTGCCACCATGCTCATATAATGATGAGCGGGTGTTGATGAGATAAGGTATACCAACCGTTACCGACCAATATTTATCAAACGTACGGGTAAGGCTCAGGTCAATAGTATTTTGCCAGTTGATTACCTCGTTATGTAATACCTGTCTTTGCTTTTGCTCCTCTGTGCCTTTAAAGTGCCTAAAGGAACGGAAATAGCGGTATGATGCTGTAAAATACCACCCCTTATCTGAATTGGCATTAAGAACAGTATCAAAAATTGGGTGCTCCATAGTATTAAATGCACCATTTCCACGAATAGCTACGCAACCTTGCGCGTTTGATTTCAACGAATTAAAAAGCATGATTATAGCCATGCTCATAAAAAATTTATAAGTCAGTTTCATTTTTTGTGAATGATTAGGAATAAGTGTAAATGCCTGTTGCAGGCTATACCGGTTTAATTAATTAGGTTGATATTGTTATATTTTTTGAGATATGCGTATAAGATTTCATGAATCCGGGCTTGATAATCAGCCATAAGGCTATCAGGGTGCCATAACTTCCGCCGCGTTCTATCCATTCAAATAATTCATACTTAGGGTAAAATAACTCGCTGGCAACTTTCCAGATAACAAATAATAACACAACGTACCTGACTGGCTTGAGCAGGACGATGACTGCAGCTAACAACTCAAATACGCCAACGATCTGTGCAACCTTTGCCGGATCTGAAAACCCTAAAGCGGCGTACTGATTAAGCAGACTCTTTTTCTGGATCAGGTTAAGCCATCCATGCCCGGCAAGTAATAAAAAGCCTACCATTTTTAAGCAATTGTAAATGTTATGGATAGTGCGCTCATCTGCTTGTGCGTTCGGGTCAATCGGATCAAGTAAATGCTTAAAGCTTTTGATACCGCCAGATAATATCAGCATGGCCAACGGTGCCCCAAAATTACCGGCACGTTCAATAAATTCGGCAAAGGGTTCGCCGGATGCAGGCCTTAAAAAGGCAGTGAGACCACCCCAAATAACAAGCCATAAAGCAATAGCCCGCATAGGCCTTAACAGCATAACCATGCCAAGGGCTATATCGGCCGCGCCAACCCAGGGCATTAATGCGTAGGCTGTTTTTGTATCAATGCCAAATACAGCAAAATAGTTACACCATATCTGCTTGGTAATGATACCGAATGAACCATGGCCAATAAAACACATGGCTATAGCTATGCGTAAAACGTAATGTATTTGTTGTTGATTTTTGATCATGTTTATTTATTTATCAGCTCCATCTGCTTTGGCACGCATAACCGCGTACTCTCCTACCTTAATACCTATTTGCAAACCAACTTCACAATCGCTTCTGTAATGTATGGCACCATAAAGCCTTGACATTGCCGCCTCATGAGCCATATTCATAAAGGCTTGTTTTTTTTCTGGTACCAGATGCCCTAAAATAGTAGCCGCAGCACCACTGAAATTTGAGTGCCCGGATGTGTACGATGGAAAGTTTGGTATACCTGTGAGCGTTTTGATATCAAACATAACTTGTGTTGGGCGCGGGTTAAAATAATAGTATTTAGCATCCCAACATACAATTGCGGCATCCATTTCGGCCATATTCAATAAAGCCAGGTTACGCGCCCAGCGTACTTCGCTGTAGTTGTGCTTAACAAACTCATCGGCTGCTATACTGTTCCAGTGTCCCGGTGGGGTAACGGTACCTACACCATCGGCCCAAAAGGCCACTATACGCTGATGCTCGCGACTGTTGTTTCTGCTCATGGCCAATACCTCATCGGCCTCTTTCTTAAACTCTGGCGAGCTTGTTGAATACGGTGCGGGCGGCCTCAGATCAACAACAGTTTGTGGTGAAAACAGAAAAGGAATCACCTTTGTAAATAACGGCAGCATAGGCGGCCTTTTAGGTAGTTCAAGGCTTATCCACGGTAACTGCCCGGTAGAGCGGGTATCGTTTTCCAGTTTAGCCCAATCATCTTTAGTACCTATTGCCTTACCAGCGTTATCTGTACGTGCACGGGCTAAAAACACATCGGCAACCTGTTTACCTAATGATTCACCGGCGTCCATATCCGAACGTGTATTTGCACCTGCCATTATACGGTAAAGTTTCTCTTCGGCTGCTTTCTGACGGATATATTCCAAATCACCCGGAAAAAGCAACTCCATCATTTTTGAAGTAACACCTGCTACAACAGCATCTTCGCTTGGGTAAGCAGGCAGGTTTGACTGGGGCACAAGCGCTTGTATGCTCGCATCTGTTTTGTATGGTGCCGGGCGATTAAATTGTTTCTTAAATTTCCATGCCTGCACCAAAGCATCATATTGCGCGGCACTTACATAGGCATAAGCACGTGCCGCATATGGCGGGTTAGAGAATGGAAACAAAGGATAAGCCAGCGGATTAGCCGCACTGGGCGCCGGATAAGTACCATCATCATTTTGGTAAGGCGGTAAGTTATGCTTGGCCACAAGATCACGTAATATCTCGTTCCATCTTAATACCGAACCAGCGCTCCAGTATTTTATGATATCTTTTTGTTCCTTGGTTAAATTACGCTGATAACTTTTTATCTCATTTAGATCAGCCAGGTAGTTTGGTGAGGTAACAGCATCAGGTGTAGCAACTGTAAATGTAGACGATGCTGTAAGCACAGGTGTCCAGGTATCGGCATCCAGATCCTGATCAGATGGATTGAGCGCCGGATAAACCTCGTTGCGTTCAACTATATCCTTTTTGCAGCCGGCGTTAAAAAGCGATAATCCTAAAAGCACCACCGCTGTATATTGAGTTATGATTCTTTTCATCGCTTATTTTTCTGATTTATCTTTTTTTACTGAAAACACATAGTACACTCCGCCAAAGGCAGATAAATTCTGGCCATAGTTACGTCCTTTTAATACATAGCTTCCGCCGGCTGTAAACTCTAAACCGGGTATCGATTGAAACATATACTTGAACACTGCGCCCGCAGCTGTAGCCTCCATATTATTGCTTGGAAAAGGCATGTTGTTTTTAGTGATATCAAAGCCGCCAATAGTATTCATGTGCGTTAAAGTGGCCTCAGCATTAAATTTTAAACTGCGAAAACCAGTACTGAATAAAAAGTTGGTTACGTTGGGCATGGCTACCTGGTTGGTATAATGCATTTGGGTGGTATAGTAGGCGTCGCGGTCAATAGTGATATTGTCCCTGCGCATGTACTGCCCGGCACCAGCTACAAAGAAGCGGCCTATCTGATAGTTTACGAGCCCCCTAAGTGCAATATTTTTACTGCGGACGCCTATAGACAACGGCAGATAATCGGCCTGATAATTACCTAAAGGCAAACTTCCGGAAGCAATTGCATGAAAAGTAAGAAAACCGCCACCTAACTCCTGGTTAAACGCCAGCCACTTTACAGCCAGATTAATATCCTGTATACCTGTATTGTTTTTTAAGGTACCTGCAGATACATGTGTTTGCACATAGGGAACCATAAAAAGCACGTTTACTTTGTTACTTAAACCATAGTTTCCGCCAAGGGCAATGATATCGCTGCTAACAGTGCCCAGATTTAAGTTTTCTCGTTTAAAGGTGCCCTCCCAGTACTTATCCCAACTGTTATGAGTATAAACACCGGCAGCACAAAAGTAATTTTTTGGTATCATAAGCGCGTCGGTTTCGGTTTGAGCTACTGCCACGGTAGACAGCATGATACCAACAAGCGCCATACAATACACTTTATATTGTAAAGCTTTTTTCATAAATGGTTAATTAAAAAATTGGAATATTAGCATCAGCAACTGACAATCTCACTAATCAACTGCTGATGCTAAGCAAAGTATTTATGATGCCTACGTAAGCGCTCTGACAAAGCGCTTGGTAATGTCATTATGAATACAATTGCTGAAAAAAATCAAATGCTATTAATCAACCTATGGTGTTGGGCGGTTTGCCCGGAGATTCGATGTAAGGATGAGATAATATAGAAGATAAATAGTTATCTCGTTTTAAGGATTGGTCTTCAAAGCTAAGAAAGCTGTATTTAAAAACAGGATTATTGTATTCGCTGACAGGCGAATTTAATTTTTTTACAGGTGCCTCCTGTCCTTTTTTGCTAAGGGGCGCATCACTTACATTTTTCGCGATTATAGTATTAGCGTTAAAAAGTTTGTTTTTTACCTCGTTAGCCACGCAAACCAGGTACATGGTATCACGGGTCATTTTAACACCTACATAATTATAAAAGCCGTTTTTTAATTGTATCTGGCCTTGTATCCTTTCATAATCAGGCCAGTCATGCATGCCAGGGTTGTGTACCGGTACTTTTATCTGAACAAGTTGGGTAGCGTCAACTTTGTTTTCATAAATTTCTTTGACAATCTGTTGCTCGGAGCGATGAATAAAATATTCGAAGATGAGCGTATAACCACCTGCATTAAACAAGTGAACACTTAGCAGCAGTATTGCCAATAATTTTCTCACCAACAGGGTTATTTTAGGGTTATAACGATGTAAATTTATTTATTAAATTGAATATAACAAATTTATTACAACATTTTTAACCCTCTGATATACAATCAATCAGCAATAAACGTTAAACGCGCTAAATATTGATCCATATCATCCTCAAACAGCATTTCTGCCTGCCAGCCTTCTTCAACAGCAATCGTTTTTAATGTTTCAAAATCGATGTACAGCCATTTAAACCAATCAGTTTTTTGTCCCCTATACATGTATTGATATACTAATTCGCCATAGTAGCTGTCTTGTACAGGGGGTTGGTAATCATATAAATAAGCAATGTCAGACGAGTCAAACAGCAGCTGCCCACCTTTGTTTAACAGATTTTTTGCATGTTTAAAAAAAGCCCGCAGCCTGTTAATAGTACCACATAAGCCAATACCATTCATCATCAGCAATAAGGTATCATATTTTTTTGAATTGAAACTAAAGATGTCAACCTGAAAAGCATTTATAATTCCTCGTTGTTGCATAACCGTTACAGCAAGCGTGGAAATATCTATAGCCGTGACTTCAAAATTTCTTTGCTGCAGTACTAAAGCATGGCTGCCAGCACCTGCACCAATATCTAATATGGTTCCCAGGCAGTTATTCAATGCAACCTGTTCTAATTCGGGCATTTCGCATTCCGTACGAAAGTATATTTCAACAGGCATTTCTTCTTTTGGCCCATACTTGTTGTTGATCCAAAGTTTGTGATTGCCGTTTTGTTTAAAGTAATCAAATAATGCTTGCCCGAATATATCTTTCACTTTTGTGCTTTTTAACAAAGTAAGCGAAATGATTTATTTTTTCTTTTTTACAACGCTCAATTCACCGGTATTCTCACGATAAATTTTATCTACATCATTGTAATCTTCAGTATTAGCTTTAAGTCGTACATCGCTCATCAGGTCATCCTGTGTCATGAGGCATTTACGCAGGTTTTGCTCATGTATACGCCCATTTTCAAAAAGCACTTCCCTGTCTCCTTTTATAAACTTGTCAACCCATTTACGTTTGGTGATCAGCCATGCCAATGCCCTGTGTAAAATTACCATTGCAAGGCAGGCCCCTACTGTAGACCAAAAGGGCGAGGCGCCCACTATAGCCCTGCTTAGCACTGCGCCAAATATTATCTGGATGATTGTATCAAAACCCGTCTTTTTTGCAAATGTACGTTTGCCGGAAATGCGTATCAGTGCCATTGCTATAAAATAAATAACAACCGCACGGGCACTCATCTGATAAACTGTGAGATCTTTCCCTTCGCCAAATATTTTAATTAACAAATCCATAACAGTATATTAATAATACTGATAAGATTATTGTTTGAATACGAGCTACAGTAAAAGCAAAAGAGGCGGATAATCTATCCGCCTCCCCATTTTAATAACGATTATGTTATTTTTTATCAACAGGCTTTTGCATTTCATTCATGTTATGCGCTACCATAGTCTCAGGCATAATATTGCTCATACCCACCATCATTTTATTTTTAAAGCCCGATGTTACTTTATCATCACCAGACATTAAAGCATCGTAACCATCTTTTGCCACATCCGCCGGGTTAGATAACGAAGATTTATCCTGTACTATTTTAGCATCCTGCATATGTGCTTTATTGAAAAAGTCGGTATCCGTAGCACCGGGCAATAAAGCAGTTACTGTGATGTTATATTCTTTCACTTCTTCCCTTATTGCTTCTGTAAGCGATAACACATAGGCTTTAGTGCCATGATATACTGCTTGCCATGGGCCCGGAGTTACACTCGCTATTGATGCAAGATTAAGTATTTTACCTTCATTACGGGCTACCATTTCTTTAAGAAAGTGCTTGGTTAAAATGGTCAAAGCGCCTATGTTAAGGTCGATAATATTTAGCTCACGCTCTATATCGTTATCTTTAAACAAACCATAAGCACCCTGCCCTGCATCGTTTACCAAAGTATCAATCTGGTAGCCTTTAGCGGTAACCTCCTGGCAAAATTCAAATACGTGATTACGTTTCGACAAATCTTTTTCAAAGCCTATTACCTGAATACCCTCCTGCTTGAATTCTCGGGCTTTGTCTTCCAATATTTGTTTTTCGCGCCCTACTATAACCAGGTTGTATTTATCCTTTGCAAAAAGTTTTGCCAATTCATATCCTATTCCGCTGCTGGCCCCGGTTATGAGGGCCCATTTTCCTTGATTGCTCATTGTTTTTCGTTTTAATGTTAGATGTTTGTTTTTTAGTTTATCCGTTGACTACCTCGCCACCGTTAACGTGGATTACCTGCCCGGTGATATATGATGAATCATCTGAAGCAAGAAATACGTAGGCCGGCCCCAGTTCTGATGGCTGCCCCGCCCTTTCCATAGCCACATCTGTACCAAACGATTTAATTTTATCTTCCTCAAAAGTCGATACGATAAGCGGCGTCCATATAGGCCCTGGCGCAACTGCGTTTACACGTATTTTCTTTTTTGCAAGATTTGTGCCTAAAGAGCGGGTGAACGCAGTTATAGCACCTTTGGTTGATGAATAATCTATTAAATTTGGTGATGAACGGTATGCCGTTACAGATGTAGTGTTAATGATTGTATCACCTTCCTGTAAATGGTCTAAGGCTGCAGTAGCAAAATGAAAGTATCCAAAGATATTGGTTTTATAAGTAGTTTCCAGTTGTTCTTGGGTTATATCCTGCAATTCCTGCTGAGGAAATTGCACAGCAGCATTGTTAACCATGATGTTTAACTTACCAAATTCCTTTACCGTTTTTTCTACGGCTTGTTTCGCAAATGCCCTGTCTTTTACATCGCCTTGTATCAATAAACATTTGCGCCCTGCTTCCTCAACTATTTGCCTGATATCTTCAGCGTCCTGACTTTCCTCCAGATAGACAATAGCTACATCGGCCCCTTCTTTTGCAAAATGCACAGCAACTGAACGTCCTATGCCGCTATCGCCACCGGTAATTAAAGCCACTTTTTCTTCCAGCTTACCGGCTGCTTTGTAGGTAGGTTTAATATATTCAGGCTTCGGATCCATCTCAGCCTCTACACCCGGCTGATGTTCCTGCTTTTCTGCTACTTCTACTCCTTTATCATTTTCCATAACGTACTTTTTAACTGTTTACAATTAAGGCTTTAAAACCACTTTAACACAATTGTCTTCCTTCTTTTGAAATATATCGTACCCTTTAGATACATCACTTAATGGCAAGGTATGGCTGATGATATCATCCAGCACAACCTTTTCCTCTTTTACCAGGTCAATTAGATGGTCAATATAATTTAACACCGGTGCCTGTCCCATTTTAAGAATAATACCTTTGTCAAACAGCCTGTGCAATGGGAAGTTATCATAAGTTGACCCGTAAACACCCATAATGGTAACAGTCCCCATTCTTCTGACCGCTTTAAATGCCAGATCCAAAACTTTCATGCTGCCTATTTCAAAATTGATTGCTGCTTTGGCTTTATCAATAAAAGTGCGGTCCGGTTCAAAGCCTACGGCATCAACACAAACATCAGCGCCGCGGCCGCCTGTCATCTCGCGGATGGCTTCAACTACATCAACCTCGTTCGGGTTAAGCGTTTCCACTTTGTTCACAGCACGGGCTTTATCTAAACGGTAATTTAAAGGATCAATAGCAATCACCCTGCTTGCGCCGTTCAGCCATGCTGCTTTTTGCGCCATCAAACCAACCGGCCCTGAACCGAATATGGCTACTACTTCGCCGCCCTTTAGCTGTGCCCAGTCAATGGCCGACCACCCTGTTGGAAAAATATCGGTCAGGAACAGCACCTGCTCATCAGTCATATTATCTGGTACAACACGCGGACTAATATCTGCATACGGCACCCTTACATATTCCGCCTGTCCACCTGAGTAACCACCGTAAAGATCTGTATATCCAAACAAGGCCGCGCCTTTTTGGTCAAGCATATCTCCGTCCGGGCCATAGTGTTTGTAATTTGAGTTTTCGCACGCAGGCGATGCGCCGTGCTGACAAAAAAAGCAATGTCCGCATGCTATCGGGAATGGTACTACCACACGGTCACCTCGTTTTAAATTAGTGATATCTGCGCCAACCTCTTCAACAATACCCATAAATTCGTGGCCCATTACCATAGGCTCTTTCTGCGGAACCCCGCCACTAAGTATATGTAAATCTGACCCGCAAATTGCTGTAGACGTAACTTTTAATATTACATCCCGGGAGTTTTCAATGCGGGGATCTTCAACTGTATCGTATCTGATGTCACCTGGTTTATGGAATACTGCTGCTTTCATAGTATTTGTATATAATTAGTTTTAAATATAACAGTGGTTGTTTTTTATAGTTTCAGGAAATTTATTTAATGTGTAAATAAAACATTATCTAAAATCATTAATTGAATGCTATTATAAAGCAAACAATCCATCCTTAATCATACTGTATTGATAAAATCGCTATACTTGATGCACCATGAAATTACATACAATAGACACAGGTTTTTTTAAACTAGATGGCGGGGCAATGTTTGGTGTAGTGCCAAAATCGATCTGGCAAAAAACCAATCCGGCTGACGATAAAAACCTTTGTACCTGGGCTATGCGCTGCTTATTGATTGAGGAAGGCAACCGGTTGATCTTAGTGGATACCGGCATAGGCAATAAGCAGGACGAAAAATTTTTCAGCCACTATTATTTGCATGGCGATGCTACGCTTGACAGTTCTCTGGCTGCTAAAGGTTTCCACAGGAACGACATTACTGATGTGCTTTTGACCCATCTCCATTTTGATCATGTGGGTGGTGCGGTAGAAAGACTTGGTGATAAATTGCAGCCTGCGTTTAAAAATGCTATTTATTGGAGCAATGCCCAGCATTGGGATTGGGCTGTTAACCCTAACGAGCGGGAAAAAGCATCTTTTTTGAAGGAAAATATCCTTCCTATACAGGAAAGCGGTCAGCTCAAATTTGTTGATACGGTAGATGGTATAAGTTTTACAGAAGATATTACCATACGATTGGCTTATGGACATACCGATGCCATGATGTTGCCTCAGATCAACTATAAAGGAAATACCATTCTTTACATGGCCGATTTATTACCATCTGTAGGGCATTTGCCGCTACCTTATGTAATGGCTTATGATATGTTTCCTCTAAAAACTTTAAATGAACGAAAGTTGTATTGGAATGAAGCAGTTGAAAAGAATTACATTCTTTATTTAGAACACGATCCTGTAAATGAATGCTGCACTTTGCAACAAACCGAAAAAGGAATACGGGTAAAAGATGTATTTAAATTAGAAAATGTTTAACTTAGATTATTGTTAAATTAACACCAAACCTAAACCGTAAACCACAAAAATTATTCCAAAAATGCCTAAATAATTACTTTCTCATTTTATGGTAAAATACTGGTTTTCTTTGTATAAAAGTGGTATTTTAAGAAACAAATTTGTACCTTTGCACGTTCAATTCTAAATCAAAGAATCGAGGCTAATTAAATAAATGAGACAACTCAAAATAACTCAATCCATTACCAACCGTGAGTCACAGTCCCTCGACAAATACTTGCACGAAATTGGTAAAGTTGACCTGATAACTGCCGAAGAAGAAGTAATCTTAGCACAGAAAATTAGAGAGGGCGACCAGGCCGCATTAGAGCGTCTGACAAAAACCAACCTTAGGTTTGTTGTATCGGTTGCTAAACAATATCAAAACCAGGGGCTTACCCTTGGCGACCTTATTAACGAAGGTAACCTTGGCTTAATTAAAGCAGCAAAGCGCTTTGACGAAACAAAAGGTTTCAAATTTATTTCATACGCGGTATGGTGGATACGCCAATCTATTTTACAGGCCATTGCCGAACAAAGCCGTATTGTACGTTTGCCATTAAACCAGGTAGGTTCATTAAGTAAAATAAGCAAAGCTTTCTCAAAACTTGAGCAGGAGTATGAGCGTGAGCCATCACCTGAAGAGCTTGCTGATATTTTGGAAACAACTGTCGATAAGATATCAGACACGCTAAGCAACAGCGGCCGCCATGTATCTATGGACGCACCATTTGTACAGGGCGAAGAAAACACCCTATTGGATGTACTGGAAAACCAGGAGCCGAATACCGACTCGATATTGATCAATGAATCATTATCGGAAGAGATCAAACGCTCATTATCCACTTTAACAGAGCGCGAGCGCGAAATCATCGTTTTGTTTTTTGGTTTAGGGACCAATCATCCTCTGTCGCTTGAAGAAATAGGCGAAAAATTTAACCTGACACGTGAGCGTGTACGCCAGATAAAAGATAAAGCATTGCAGCGGTTAAGACATACGTCCAGAAGCAAGATATTAAAATCATACTTAGGTTAACAATAAAAAAACCTCCCTTAAACAAGCGGAGGTTTTTTTATGTTATAAAAAATATGGAGGATCCGAGCGGCTATGAGTTTTTTACACCTGCAGAGGCAATTGCTTACCAGGAAGAATTGCGCAATCGAATCACGATAAAGGAATTGATAAAACCTATCAAAACAATTGCCGGCGCTGATATATCATACAACAAATACTCAGAAATTTTATACGCTGCAATTGTGATGTTCAAGTACCCCGAGATGCAGGTTATTACTACATCAACGGCAATATCTCACACCTCTTTTCCTTACATTTCTGGCTTATTGGCTTTTAGGGAGGTGCCGGCATTATTTATAGCCTGGAATAACCTTTATATTAAGCCTGATGTGCTTGTACTTGACGGCCAGGGAATAGCTCATGAAAGGCGCACAGGTATAGCTACACATTTCGGCCTGCTTACCAACGCGGTTACCATAGGTAGTGCTAAAAGCCGCCTTGCTGGTAAATATCAGGAACCGGCCAACAGTACATTTGCAGAAAGCCCCATGTATGATAAAGACGAGCAGATTGGCGTTGCCTTACGAAGCAAAAAGAATTGTAACCCTATTTATATATCGCCCGGGCATAATATCAGCATACCGCAAAGCGTTGATGTTATTAAAAATTGCATTCGCGGCTACCGCATACCTGAGCCCACAAGGCAGGCACACCTGTTAGTAAATAAAATCAGAATAGAGCACGGGGATAACAATACTACACAGCTGGGGTTGTTCGATTGACAAGTAAACAACTATGTTAAACTCAAAAGGCGTAGTAAGGCAATTCAATAAACCTTATTATACGATTAACAACCTTATTAGTATTATTTGCGTGCTCGGTTTAATTAAATACGGAGCCGGTTTTATAGCTTTGGCCATTTTATTCAAACTCTCAGGATATGCGTTTCTGATACTTTATCAGCATTACGTTAAAAACAGGTCTATTTTATACTTTCAAAATGCCGGCTTTAGCATACGCCGTTTATACCTGCGCTCGTTCGGAGCAGACATGATCAGATTTTTATTACTTGGCTTAATAACAATATTCATACTGCATGGTATTAAAAGTTGACAGTGTGGAACTTGCCTTTGGCAACCGTAAAATATTACAGGATGTTTATTTAAGCTGCAGGCAAGGTGAAATAGTAGGTTTACTTGGCCGTAATGGCTGCGGGAAATCGTCACTATTAAAAATAATTTTTGGCGTATTAAGCTGTAACTACAAACATGTAAGTATTAATGATAATTATATCGTTAAAGGGTACTACAATAACCGTATAGCTTATTTACCACAGCACAACTATCTACCGGGAGAAATTAAAATAAAAGACCTTGCACCTGTATTAGTTGATCCTTTGTTTTGGGCTGAGTTTTCCGATCATTCGATATATAAAACGACCTCCAATTCAACACCTTCCGAATTATCCGGCGGCCAATTGCGTCAATTGGAAACACTCATGATCATTTACAGTCGTGCCGACTTTATTTTGCTGGATGAACCTTTCACCCATATCACACCTGTTATGGTGGATGAATTTAAGCACATCATAAAAAGATGTGCCGCTAAAAAAGGGATCATAGTTACAGATCATCAATATTATAACATCCTGGACATCAGCGATCGGATTATACTTATTAAAGATGGTTGTACTAAACATATCACTGACAACCAGGAATTAGTTACTTACGGTTATCTTAGCAGATACTAAACAACACTGTCATGACTATCAAAATTTACCAGGCCGACGCCTTTACAGATAAACTTTTTGGTGGCAATCCTGCAGCTGTTTGCCCGCTGGATGAGTGGCTGCCCGATGCAACCATGCAGAAAATCGCGATGGAGAATAACCTTGCCGAAACCGCATTTTTTGTTAAAAAAGACGATGGTTATTTACTGCGATGGTTCACACCAGAACTTGAAATTGACCTTTGCGGCCACGCTACACTTGCATCCGCCCATATCATTTTTACCGAATTAGGTTATGGCAAAGACACCATATATTTTGATACCGTAAAGGCAGGTACTTTAATAGTTAAACGTGATGGTGACAAATACCTGCTTGATTTCCCGTCGCGGCCACCTTTTGCAGCGGATATTCCGGAAGGCTTGATAGCAGCTTTAGGCGGTGTAAAGCCGAAAGAAGTATACCGAGCGCGCGATTATATGCTGGTTTATGAAAATGAAGAGCAGATAACAGCAATGGTGCCTGATCATTCTGCATTGGCAAAAATTGACACACTTGGCGTTATAGTAACAGCGCCAGGCAAAGATGTGAATTTTGTATCCCGATTTTTTGCACCTGCAGCAGGCGTGCCGGAAGATCCGGTGACTGGTTCGGCACATTGCAACCTCATCCCCTACTGGGCAAGCAGGTTGGGTAAAAACGAGTTACATGCCTATCAGTTATCCAGCCGCAAGGGAGAGCTTTGGTGCGAATTAAAAGGTGACAGGGTGATAATGGCAGGTAAAGCGGTTACCTATTTAAGAGGCGCTATTGAGGTGTAATTAGTATTGGTAAGCACTTTTAGCTTTCGGTTTAAATCCTTATTTTAAGCCCTTGTTTTAGGTTGAGCACGCGTCCTGATTAATGCAACTTACTAAATTAGAAATTAAGGGTTTTAAAAGCTTTGGCGATAAGATCACCATCAATTTTAATGAAGGTGTTACCGCCATTGCAGGCCCTAATGGTTGCGGCAAGAGCAACGTAGTAGATTCTATCCGCTGGGTTTTGGGTGAGCAGAGCACACGCATGCTGCGGTCGGAGAAAATGGACAACGTTATTTTTAACGGTACCAAAAGCCGTAAGGCAGCTAACCTTGCCGAAGTATCGCTAACCTTTGACAACACCAAGAACATCCTTCCTACAGACTTTTCGCAGGTTACTTTAACACGCAGGCTATATCGTACCGGCGAAAGCGAATATCGCTTAAATGATGTACAATGCCGCCTTAAGGACATCACCGACCTGTTTATGGATACCGGTGTAGGGCCCGACTCCTACTCTATCATCGAGTTACGGATGATAGATGAGATCATCAATAATAAAGAAGGGTCACGCCGTAATTTGTTTGAAGAAGCATCGGGTATATCCAAATACAAGCTCCGCAAGAAGCAAACCTTCAATAAGCTTAAAGATACGGAAGCTGATCTGGAACGTGTTGAGGACTTGCTTTTTGAGATTGAAAAGAACCTCAAAACTCTTGAGAACCAGGCTAAAAAAACAGAGCGTTATTACCGTTTAAAAGATCAGTATAAAGCACTCAGCATATCGCTGGCATCTTTTCGCATTGCTAATTTCAGCAAATCGCTTGCCCAAATAGAGGACAAAGAACAGGCCCAACGTATAGAGAAATCTGCCATAACCACACAGATAGACACCTTGGAGGCGGCTTTGCAAAAGGACAAGCTGGAAAGTATCACTCGTGAAAAAAACCTGGCAGCGCAGCAAAAAGCCAATAATGAGTTTACTGCCAAAATTCGTGCTTATGAAAGCGAAAAACGGATAAAGAACGAACAGCTTAAACACCAGCAGGATAAAGAAGCCCGTTTAAAAGAAGAGTTGGAACGGGATACTAATCAGCACAAGCATGTTCAGTACAACATCAAGCGGCTTAATGAGGAGAAGCTTCAGGAAGATGAAAACCTGCAGGCCATCACTCGAAAGGTTGCCGAACTAAAGGAGGCTGTTGACGAACTACGCGAGCAGCAGGCCGAAGCACGTAACGAACTGAATGAACTGAACTCGGTAAGTAACCGCCTACAAAGCCATGTTTATAAGGTTGAAAAAGATATTGATATCCTAAACATACAACAGCAGGCGCTTGAGCAGGAAAGCCAGCGCAATATGGAGGATACCACCAATAAAGAGGCTGAGCTTACCCTTTTCAATACCGTTGTAGCAGAATTGAGCAATCGGGTTGAGACGCTTAAAAATGAATACGAACTTGCCGTTGATGCTGAAAATAAACTGCAGGAGCAAATACAGCAAACAGAAAGCGAACTTAAAACGGTAACAGAAAGTATTGCTGCTGATAGCCGTAAACTCGATGCAAGGCAAAACGAATACAACTTAACGAAAAGCCTGGTGGACAACCTCGAAGGTTTCCCGGAGTCGATACGTTTTTTAAAGAAGACTTCCGGCTGGGCTAAAACGGTTACTTTGTTTAGTGATATACTGTTTTGTAAAGAGGATTATCGTGTAGCCATTGAAAACTACCTTGAACCGTTTATGAATCACTATGTGGTGAATAATTACGAAGAGGCAATCGCGGCAATTAACCTTTTAAGCAATTCAGCCAAGGGGCGGGCTCAATTTTTTATATTGAGTAACTATAAAGATGAACCTGCTATCAACAACAGCCTAATTGATTCCGCTGCAATTCCGGCCCTTTCTGTAATTGAGTTAGACGACCGGTATAAGTCATTGTGTACTCACCTGTTAAACGGCGTTTACCTTGTAAACGATAGCACCGATAATGATATTAACGGATTACCACTGCCTGATGGTGTTGTTTTAATAGGTAAAAGCGGTAAATTCAATAAATCGCAACATACAATGGCAGGCGGCTCGGTAGGTTTATTTGAAGGTAAACGTATTGGCCGGGCCAAAAACCTGGACAACCTGCTGAAAGAAATCAAACAGTCAGAAACCCGCATACAAACCCTGAAAAGCAATACGGAAGAACTTCAAAGCCGTTTAACAGCTTTGAAAGCGGCTGGTAGAGCTAACGAAATACGGCAAAAACAATTTGAACTTAACCAGTTGAATACTGAACTGGTAACCGTTAAAACAAAGCAGGAACAATATCAGGCGTTTATAGAAAACAGCCTTAACCGTAAGCAGGATATAGCCAACAAAATAGCAGGCATTAAACTGGAGATAGCAGATCTTGGCCCTCAACTTATCGACCTTAAAGATCAAAAGCAAACGCAAACCGAACTAATGGTTGAAAAGCAGGCTTTGTTTAATGAACTGAATGAGATGCTTACTATCCGCTCTAACGCTTATAACCAGGAAAATATTCGCTTCCATCAGCAGCAAAACAAAGTATCTGGCCTGGTTAAAGACCTTGAATACCGCGAAACACAGCTTGAGCATCTTGATGCACGGATTAATCAAAACAGCACCGAACTTGAAAAAGTAAAGGCCCTGATATTAGAAAACCTGCAGCAAACCGGCGATAGTGACGATAACCTGCTGGAAATGTACGAGCAGAAAGAAGCGTTGGAAAAAGGCACTGCTGAAGCCGAGCAGGAATATTATAAATGGCGGGCAGCTATCACCGAAACCGAGAACGAAGTGTCAAAGCTGCGCCAGCAAAAAGACCGTACAGAGGCAATAGAGAACGAATTAAAAGACCAGCGCAATAACCTGAAGCTGGAGCTAAATGCCTTACGCGAAAGGCTTTCGGTTGAGTTTAATGTTGACATCAATGACCTGCTTGAACTGGAGGCTGATGAAACAGAAAACGAAGAAGAAACACGCGAAAAAACAGAGAAGCTGAAACGCCAGCTGGACGACTTTGGCGCCATCAACCCCATGGCTGTTGAAGCTTATAACGAAATGAATGAGCGTCATGGATTCATTCAATCACAGAAAAAAGATCTGGCAGAAGCTAAAGCTTCTTTGTTAGCTACCATTCAGGAAATTGACGATACAGCCAAAGAAAAGTTCATGAATGCTTTTATATTGGTTAGGGAAAACTTTATTAAGGTATTCCGGTCATTATTCAATGAGGAGGATTCCTGCGACCTGACCCTTACTGACCCTGAACATCCGCTGGAATCTGACATTGATATCATTGCCAGGCCAAAAGGTAAGCGGCCGTTATCCATCAATCAGTTATCTGGGGGTGAAAAAACGTTAACGGCTACGGCAATTTTGTTTTCGCTCTACCTGCTAAAGCCTGCTCCGTTTTGTATTTTCGATGAGGTTGACGCGCCGTTGGATGATACCAATATTGATAAATTCAATAATATCATTCGTAAGTTCTCAAAAGAATCGCAATTCATTATCATATCGCATAATAAACGCACCATTGCCTGCACAGATATTGTTTATGGTGTAACAATGGTTGAGCAAGGTATTTCCCGGGTAGTACCTGTAGACCTGCGCGAACTTGCCGATTAAATAAAAAAAGCCGGACATGTTTAATATCCGGCTGTAAAATTTTTATATATCAGTTAGGTTTAAGATTTTTCAGAATCATTCCTTTAAATTTATTCCCATCCATTTTTATACCTGCTTCTCTCGATTCGTCGGCTGAAAAGGTTTGTCCTGCTGCCAAACTTTGAACCCTCGGGCCAGATTCTTCAAATGTTCCTTTATTTACATAATTCAACGCATAAGAAAGTAATAGTTCAGAAGGATCGCCAAAATCTTTAGTCAAATCATCAGCGGCCTCTTTACCCGGATACTTTGATGAGCCTGGTTTCATACCTGTATAGTAGCCTCCCTGAATCAATGAATTCTTTGTCTCAAATTGTGGAACATAAAGCTCATACTTGTTAATTTTAAGTGGAAAAAAGCCAACTGGCTTTCCGTAGCTGGTAGTGCCTATAAGCTTTACATTTAAACCAGAAACAGGGATCAAATTGTTGATAGTAAGTTCGCTGGCTGATGCCGTGGAACCGGTTACTATAAAAAAAACATTGTTTAAACTTAAGTTTGGCAAACCAGACTTTGAAAACAGGGACACATTATCATCTGATTTAAAGCTATAATCAAACATGGTATAATGTTTTCCCTGAAAGGTGAATGGCTGATTTTTGAGTATTGTTGCCTTACCGTTAGCCATTGTTTCATTAAAGTACATTTTAAACATAACGGTACCATTAACCGTAGAAGGCGCAATCAGATTTGTCAAATATTCTGCAGTTTCAACTTCTCCCCCACCATTATAACGCAGATCGACCACCAGACTGGAAATATTTTCCGACTTAAATGTATTGAATGCGGCAAGCAATGGTGCCTGCGCCAGTTCTAACGACACAAAACTGTTAAAGGCAATATAACCAACTTTTTTACCATTCGCTTCAATCACTTTTGAAACCAATACAGGGTTTTTTTGATAATTAGAGGCAGATAACGTAGCATCAAACTTTGAGCCATCTGGCTTTTTAAGTGTCATGGTAATGCTTTTGCTATAAGCATAAGCGTTCACAATAAATTTAACGTTTGGGCCGCCCTTATCATACTCTAACCCACTGCCACTACGGCCATTTATAGCGGTGATTTGATATCCGCGTTTGATACCTTTTACATCGGCAGGCGACCCCGGATAAACATATTTTACACGCAAGTCCTCATCTGTTTCATAAGCCGGGGCAAAGCCAAAATCCTTTTGTTCACCATTCAATTCACCCGAGGTAGAGCCATCATCGATAAAAGAATATTTAGCATAGCCGGGAGCATCTTCATAGTACTCATAAGCTTTGCCGGTTTCAGGGTTTACGGTCTGTTGAGTCAATGCGTCAACTTCATTTGATAAAGCTTCTAAATCTGTGGAACCATTATATGCGCGCGGATGAAACTTGGCGTAAGTAGGTAGCAGGTCATTCCAGTAATAGGTTTGCTGCGCGTATAAATAAATCGAGTCTTTGATCAAGTCAAGTGTCGAACCCTCCTTCGATGGCCCGTCAACTCCGGGGGTGAATTTATTATCTTTCTTACACGAAGCGATAAAAATTGCTGAAAGCAAAAAGACGGAGTATAATAGTTTTCGCATACTTTTATTAATATTCAGAGAGTTAACGGTGTTAATTTACATAAATTATACTGTGGTAATTATATTATTTCATCAGCTCCGGCATAATCTATACCGCATGCCTCTGCACATAGAATATCTGTTTCAGAACCAGAAATCATAAAAAGGTCCCTTCGCTCAAAATTGTGCTCCTGCATTAACCGCATTATAATGTCAGGTTCAGGTTTTGGTAGGGTTTCATTCGCAAAATAGCAGGTTAAATACGGCTCAAGCCCGTGCCACTCTACCTGTCTTATTTTGTTCAGTTGCATTTGAGGATCACCGTTTGTTACAACGAATACCTGTTTGCGGTCTGTTACAATCTCCTGCAGAAATGCTAACATATTTTTATACAGCAAAAGCTTTAAAGGCAATCTTGATGTTAACAGCATCAGCTCAAGTTTACTGCGGTATTTCTCATCAATATCGAGTTGATTTAAAAGCGCATTATAAACTTCTTCCTCACCTTTAGTATTATACGTATTTATCATCAGCTCGGTTGTCCTTGCTGCGTTATTTAATTCGGTATACTCCAAAAGATTAGCAAACAGGTAATATATCTGGTAATAGTAATCCTTGGCAGGAAAAAGCACATTATCCAGTTCAAAAATAAAAGCTTTCTTACGCTGATCTATATCGTTATAAGTTAGTGGCATCAATCAAATCGATATTGTATTCATAAAACAACTGACTGGATTTTAACAAAACATCCGCTTCTGCCCGGCTGAGCAGGTAAACGGTTTCAACTTTATTATCCAGGCAAAGCGTCAGCATCTCGTGGGTATAGGTATCACTTGCGGGGTTGGGCAGTGTAAGCATTTTCATAAAAGCCGGCACCTCATTGTAATCGCCTAATATAACATCTGCATCATCTAACCCTGCTTTAAGCTGGTATGCCCTTGCTGAAGTTGCTGCGGTTATAAGTACTTTCACTATAAACTTTCTACAATTAAACCATCTTTCATTAATATGGTGCGGTCGGCCATATCCGCCAGATCTTCATTATGTGTCACTATCACGAATGTTTGATTAAAATCTTTCCGAAGTTTTATAAATAATTCATGCAATTCCAGTGCATTTTTAGAGTCGAGGTTACCTGATGGTTCATCAGCAAATATCAGGGCCGGGTTGTTAATCAATGCACGGGCCACGGCTACCCTTTGCTGCTCCCCTCCAGACAATGCCCCGGGTTTATGCGTTATCCTGTGCTCCAGGCCCAGCATTCTCAGCAGTTCTACGGCTTTCTTTTCAGCCTCCTGGCGAGGTGTTCCTGCAATAAAAGCAGGAATGCAAACATTTTCTAAAGCCGTAAATTCTACCAGTAAATGATGGAACTGAAAAATAAATCCTATTCGCTGATTACGAAAAATACTTAGGTTTTTGTTATTGAGCTTACTTACCTCTGTACCATCTATATAGATATTGCCTTTGTCGGGTGTATCTAAAGTACCCAATATATTCAGCAAGGAACTTTTACCTGCTCCGGATGCACCAACAATGGTTACTATCTCCCCTTTTTTTACTTCCAGATCAACTCCCCTCAGAATATGTAGGTTGCCGTACGATTTATGGATGGATTGCGCTTTTAGCATAAGACGAAGTTACTATTTTTTGCCCCTATTGTATAGGCAGATGAACAAGAGCGTAGTACTTTTGTAAAAAATCAGCAGCAATGCTGCTATTAATGAAACTAATATTCATTATAAGCGCTATCAACTTTAAAATAAAAAACAAAATTGTAGCTTTACCGCAAATACTTCGACAATATGAATATTCACGAATATCAGGGCAAAGCTATTTTAAAGAGCTTTGGCGTAAGAGTACAGGAAGGCATTCTTGCTGAAACGCCGGAAGAGGCGGTTTCTGCAGCGCAAAAAATGAAAGAAGATTTCAACTCCGACTGGGTTGTGGTAAAAGCGCAGATTCATGCCGGCGGCCGTGGTAAAGGCGGTGGCGTAAAGCTGGCCAAAAATCAGGATCAGGTAAAAGAGTTAGCCAGCCAGATCATCGGTATGCAATTGGTTACCCCGCAAACCGGCCCGGAAGGTAAAAAAGTTAGCAAGGTTTTAATTGCGCAGGATGTTTATTATCCAGGCGAAAGCGAAACCAAGGAATATTACATGAGCGTACTGCTCGATCGTGCAAAAGGACGTAATATCATCATGTACTCTACCGAAGGTGGTATGGACATTGAAGAAGTTGCACACTCAACTCCTGAAAAAATATTTAAAGAAGAAATTGATCCAAAAGTAGGTTTGCAAGGTTTCCAGGCACGTAAAATTGCCTTTAACCTTGGTACAAGCGGCGAAGCATTTAAAGATATGGTTAAATTTATAACCGCTCTTTACAAAGCTTATGAAGCAACAGATTCTTCACAATTTGAGATCAACCCTGTCCTGAAAACATCTGATAATAAAATTTTGGCTGTTGATGCCAAGGTAAACCTGGATGATAACGCATTATACCGCCATGCTGATTACGCGGCTATGCGCGATACCGCTGAAGAAGACCCTACCGAGGTTGAAGCAAGCAAAAGCAATCTTAACTATGTAAAACTTGACGGTAACGTAGGTTGTATGGTTAATGGTGCAGGTTTGGCAATGGCTACTATGGATATCATTAAACTTGCCGGTGGTGAGCCTGCCAACTTCCTTGACGTTGGCGGTACTGCTAACGCGCAAACTGTTAAGGCTGGTTTTAACATCATCCTGTCTGATCCTAACGTTAAAGCTATCCTGATCAACATTTTCGGTGGTATAGTACGTTGTGATCGAGTAGCACAAGGTGTGATTGATGCTTACAACGAAATTGGAAACATTCCTGTGCCAATTATTGTTCGCTTGCAGGGTACTAATGCCAAAGAAGCTAAAGAACTGATAGATAACTCTGGTTTGAAAGTTTATTCTGCGATTTTGTTAAAAGAAGCTGCAGAACGTGTTAAAGAAGTTTTAGCACAATAATATATAGTTGCTTAAGTATTAAAGGGGGCATCTGCCCCCTTTTTTGTTAAAATCAATAAAACAATAATGTTGTCAAAACTTGTTATTAATCTAATTGTCTGACTATTGTAATATCAAAAAGTAAATTATATGTTTAAACATACAATTTATACCTTTGTCTAACAAAACAAACTAAAAATATCATGGCAACAACAAAATGGGTATTAGATCCAATGCACTCAGAGGTTCAGTTTAAAGTTAAACACCTTGTAATATCAACAGTGACGGGCTCGTTCAAAACTTTTGAAGGCTCCCTGGAAACAGAGGGCGATGACTTTGATGATGCAACAATCGATTTTTCATTAGATGTTGACAGCATAGATACCAACCAGGGCCAGCGTGATGAGCACTTGAAAGGACCTGATTTTTTTGATGCTGCTTCGCATCCAAAAATTACTTTTAAATCAACATCATTTACAAAAGATGGCGATGATTATAAACTTAACGGCGACCTTACCATTAAAGGGGTTACTAAACCAGTTACCCTTGATGTTGAGCACGGTGGTACTGCTACTGATTTTTATGGCAATAACAAAGCTGGTTTTGAAGTAACGGGCAAAATTAACCGTAAAGAGTTTGGTTTGACATGGGATGGCGTAACAGAAGCTGGTTCAATTGTAGTTGGTGAAGACATTAAACTGATCATCAACGTACAATTCGCTAAACAGGCATAAAACTTATTGCAATTGATTAATGACAGATTGATTGCTTCATATATTATTGAGCCATTCCTAACGGAATGGCTTCTTTTTTTTAAAACTATTTACGGTTTATATTTGCTGTACCAGTATGCTGATTAAGATATATCCCGAAAATCCAAATCCGAGGGCCATCGAGCAGGTGACAGATGTATTACGCAAAGGTGGTCTGATCATCTATCCTACCGATACAGTTTATGGTTTAGGCTGCGACATTACAAACCAGAAAGCTATTGAAAAGATAGCCCGGTTACGAAACATTAAACCGGAAAAAGCCAATTTCTCTTTCATTTGCTACGACCTTAGCCATATATCTGATTATATCAAACCAATAGATAACGCCACCTTTCGCTTGCTGAAGAAAGCATTGCCAGGGCCATTCACATTTATCTTCAATGCCAGCCATGCAGTACCAAAACTTTTAAGTTCCAATAAAAAAACAGTGGGTATACGTGTACCGGATAACAATATAGCCCGCGAGATAGTGAAAGTTTTAGGTAATCCTATCCTATCAACCTCTATACATGACGATGACGACATTATTGAGTATTCAACAGACCCCGAGCTTATTCATGAAAAATATCAGGAACTGGTTGATATTGTGATAGATGGTGGTTATGGCGAGAATATACCTTCAACTGTAGTTGATTGCACATCAGGCGACTTTGAGATTTTGCGCGAAGGTAAAGGTGATTTACAGGAATATTTATGATATAGATAAAAGTTTAGCCCTTGATACTTTTTATAAAGCCGGGGATTTGAGCAAGATAATTCTCCTGAGCAAGCAGTTTCACAAACGCGCTACCTACTATAGCCCCATTTGCATATTCACAAGCTTTTGAAAATGTCTGATGATCTGAAATACCAAATCCGATGATCGCCGGATTATTTAATTCCATGCCTTTAATGCGTTTATAATAACCTTCTATACTTTCGGTAAGTTGAAGGTTGCCGCCGGTTATAGATGAAGATGATAAAAGATATATAAAACTATTGCTCAGCTCATCTATTTTGCGTATGCGCTCCTCAGAGGTTTGAGGTGTAACTAAAAATATATTGCTCAGGTTATTATCTTCAAAATAATCCCGGTAAAGCATTTCATATTCATACATTGGCAAATCCGGCACAATTACCCCATCAACGCCAACGGCTGCTGCTTCTTTGCAAAAACGCTCAACCCCGTATTGAACTATTGGATTAACATACCCCATCAACAATACAGGGACATTAACACGCTCGCGTAAACCTTTAAGTTGATCAAACAAAGCGTTAAGCGTCATGCCATTGTCTAAAGCAATTTGTGAGCTGTTCTGGATAATAGGGCCATCAGCAACCGGATCGGAATATGGAAACCCAACTTCCAGGAAGTCGGCGCCCGCTTTTTCAAGCGCCTCGGCAATATCAAGCGTGCTGTTAAAATTCGGGTAACCGGCAGTAAAATATATAGAAAGCAAATTTTGTTTCTTTGTCGAAAACAGTTGATTGAGGCGATTCATTTGAACAGTACTATTGAGCATAAACATCCGGCTGAACAGTTGTAATGCCGGCGCACAAAAATATCGTTAATAAATATCTTTTCCGCTTTTTTGTTTACTATATCATAATCATTTACTTTAGGGCACAACGTTAAATTAAATTATGTCGCCCGGAGTACTTCTTACATTTATTATAGGTTACTTTTTGGTGTTGATGGTTATTTCATACCTCACATCACGCAAGTCATCAGACAATGATACCTTCTTTATAGCAAACCGTAATTCCAAATGGTACCTGGTTGCTTTCGGCATGATAGGTACTGCGCTTAGCGGTGTAACGTTTATTTCTGTACCCGGTAAAGTCGGCGCCCCAAGCGGCGACCAGTTTGCATACTTTCAATTTGTATTGGGCAATGCCGCAGGCTTTATAGTCATAGCCACGGTGCTTTTACCGCTGTACTACCGCATGAAGTTAACATCAATTTACAGTTATATTGAGCATGCCTTAGGTACATGGAGTTACAAAACTGCAGCAGCTATATTTTTATTAAGCCGCACTATAGGTTCTGCTTTCAGGCTTTACCTGGTGGTTATTGTGCTGCAAAGGTTTATTTTTGATAGCTACGGTATACCCTTTAGTATTACGGTACTGATTTGCCTTCTGCTCATCTGGTCGTACACGTTCAAAGGTGGTCTAAAAACCATTATTATAACCGATAGCCTTCAGACACTGTTTTTGGTTTCATCCGTGTTTCTGTCGATATATTTTATATGCCGCAGCCTGGACATGAACATCTTTCAGACGGCTGAGGCTATCAAAGAAAGCAGTTATTCAAAGATTTTCTTTTTTGAAAATTTCCTGAGCAGTCATTTTCATTTCAGTAAACAGTTTTTAGGCGGATTATTTATTACCGTAGGCATGACCGGCCTGGATCAGGACCTGATGCAGAAAAACCTGAGCTTAAGCAACATCAAAGAGGCGCAAAAAAACATGTTCAGTTTTACAGCGGTTTTTGTAGTGATAAACATATTTTTCCTGAGTGTTGGCGCCCTGCTGTATATGTATGCAGCTAAAAATGGCATCACTGTCGAAAAAACCGATTACCTGTACCCTACTATCGCGTTAAAATATTTAGGCATTATACCTGCCATGGTATTTATGCTGGGGCTAACTGCGGCAACCTTTGCCACTACCGATTCGGCGCTTACGGCTTTAACTACATCTTTTTGTGTTGACTTTTTAGGCTTCAATAAACGAAAGGACACAAATAGCAAGAAGATGGTTAACCTGCGGCACTATGTGCATATCGCTTTTTCCGGCCTGATGTTTTTAACCATTATTGCGTTTAACGCCCTAAATAACGATGCTGTAGTAACTGCCATATTTAAAGTTGCTTCATACACCTACGGCCCGTTGCTTGGTTTGTACAGCTTTGGCCTTTTCATGAGCAGCAGGCAGGTTAATGATAAATTTGTTCCCTTCATCTGTCTAATTTCTCCGGCGGTTTGTTACTTTTTAAGTACCGATTCTAAAGAAATATTAGGCGGTTACGTTTTTGATAATGAGTTGATCATTGTAAATGGGCTGATCACGTTTATGGGGCTTTGGCTTACATCAAAACAAAGGCTTAATCAGCCGGTTGCCAGTTTAAAAGGCTCAGTATAAAACTTACCAAACAAATTATTGTAATATATATACCTTCCGGATTTAGCTCATTCTGTGCGTCCGGATTAAATTTTGAACATGACTGGTGACGAGAAAATAAGACAAGCATTTGAAAACAGGAACTGGCAGGAAATTAAGGTAACCGATTCCTGGCAGATATTTAAAATAATGGCCGAGTTTGTAGACGGCTTTGAGAAACTGGCTAAAATTGGCCCATGCGTATCTATCTTTGGTTCGGCGCGTACACATATTGATAATAAATTTTACAAAATAGCCGAAGATACCGCACGATTGTTAACAGAGCGGGGCTATGGGGTTATATCCGGTGGTGGCCCGGGAATTATGGAAGCAGCAAATAAAGGCGCTTATGAGGCAGGAGGTAAATCGGTAGGCCTGAACATTGAGCTTCCGTTCGAGCAATTTCATAATAAATATATCGACAGGGATAAACTGCTGGAATTTGATTACTTTTTTGTGCGGAAGGTAATGTTCATGAAGTACTCACAGGGCTTTATTGTTCTACCTGGCGGCTTTGGCACTATGGATGAATCATTTGAAGCGATTACACTCATACAAACCGGTAAAATTGCACGCTTTCCGATAGTATTTGTAGGCCGCGATTATTGGGGTGGCTTGTTTAAATGGGTGGAAGAACGCATGCTGGACGAAGAACATAACATCAGCCCTGACGATTTAAACCTTTACCGCGTGGTTGATACCGCTGAAGAAGCTACCGAGCATATCTTCCGTTTCTACGATAAGTATGTGCTGAAACCAAACTTCTAAAATTCAATAGCCGGCTCTGTTTACAGACCAGCTATTGAATTAAACTCTGGCATTAGCTGAATTAATTAAATATTAGTTGTTTATTTACAACTTAATGGACCCGCTACAACCTAAAAAGAAACAGGCTGCCCTACGCTTTATATTTGTAACGTTATTAATTGATGTTATTGGCCTTGCCATTATTATACCTGTTTTTCCTAAACTGATTGAGACACTTATACATGGCAACATCAGCCAGGCTTCACGGTACTCTGGGTTGCTGCTTGTGGCTTACGCGGTAATGCAATTCTTGTTTTCGCCAATGGTTGGTAATTTAAGCGATAAATATGGCAGGCGACCGGTATTGTTGTTTTCGCTGCTTGGTTTTGGTATCGATTACCTTTTCCTGGCATTTGCTCCAACTATTGGGTGGCTATTTGTAGGCCGGGTTATAGCAGGTATTACAGGCGCAAGTTTTACTACGGCATCTGCTTACATAGCTGATGTAAGCGAACCTGAAAAACGCGCGCAGAACTTCGGAATGATTGGCGTAGCATTTGGTCTTGGTTTTATCATAGGCCCGGTTATAGGCGGCATATTAGGTAAGCTGGACACCCACTACCCTTTTTATGCGGCGGCGGCCCTTGCACTGCTTAATGCTGCTTATGGTTTCTTTATTTTACCCGAGTCGTTAGATAAAGAACACCGCCGAGAATTCAGTTGGAAGCGGGCTAACCCCATGGGTTCATTACTTCAGCTTAAAAAGTATCCGGCGGTTATAGGCCTGGCTGCCTGCTTATTCATCGTTTATTTTGCAGGCCATGCCGTACAAAGCGTATGGACGTTCTACACTATAGAAAAATTTAAATGGAGCGAAGATACCGTTGGCTATTCATTAGGCTTTATTGGCTTGATGATAGCACTTGTACAAGGCGGTCTTATACGTGTTGCTATCCCTAAACTTGGCCAGCAGCGCAGTATCTGGCTGGGATTAGTATTATACGCTATAGGGATGCTGCTATTTGGCCTTGCAACTAAAAGCTGGATGATGTTTGCTTTTATGATACCTTACTCTTTAGGCGGTATATGCGGGCCGGCATTACAAGGTGTTATGACTAACGAAGTACCCAAAAACGAACAAGGCGAACTGCAGGGCGGACTTACCAGTTTAATGAGCCTGAGCTCGATTTTTGGTCCCTGGTTCATGACTTACGTATTTTATTATTTTACAAGCCCTAAGGCGCCTGTATTTTTACCAGGTGCACCTTATTATATTGCTGCCGCTTTAATGCTGATAGGCGCTATTCTGGCCGTCCGCAGTTTCAGGAAAGAAAAACAATCCGGCGATAATGTTTATTATAACAGCAGCCTTCATTAAATAGCCCATGACTAAAACCGCCCAACACGGCAAAGCTGCATTAGGATTCATTTTTGTTACCATCTTTATTGATGTACTTGGTTTGGGTATCATAATCCCTATTCTGCCAAAGCTTTTGGAGGAACTGGCTGGTGTTGACATCAGCATGGCAAGCCAGTACAGTGGCTGGCTTACTTTTACTTACGCCACCATGCAGTTTATTTTTGCGCCGGTTTTAGGCAACCTGAGCGATAGATATGGAAGGCGGCCTGTACTGCTTACTTCGTTATTCGGTTTTGGTATCGATTACCTGTCTATGGCCTATGCCCCTACTATTGCATGGTTGTTTGTAGGCCGCTTTATAGCCGGTATGGCCGGCGCAAGCACCACTACGGCAACGGCATACATAGCAGATGTAAGCACGGGAGAAAAAAGGGCGGCAAATTTCGGACTTATTGGCGCGGCGACTGGCCTTGGTTTTATATTGGGTATTGGCTTAGGTGGCTTTTTGGGTGAAATTGGTATTAAAATACCGTTTTTGGTTGCAGCGGGCCTGGCTTTTTTAAACTTCTTTTATGGCCTTGTGGTACTGCCCGAGTCGTTGGCAAAAGAGAACAGACGAGCGTTTATGTGGAAACGGGCAAACCCGGTAGGCTCGTTATTAAGATTGCGCAAATACTCGTTAGCGGTAAGCACACTTATAACTGCCTATACCATTGTTTATATAGGCCAGAAAGCGGTAGAAAGTGTTTTGCCATTTTATCTTATCGAAAAATTTAAATGGACCTTACCCAGCATCAGCTCTTTAGGTATATTCATAGGATTACTTATCGCGGGCATACAAGGCGGTTTTGTACGGTGGACTATCCCAAAATTTGGCCTTAGGAAGAACATACTTGCCGGTATAGCATTTTACGGCATAGGTTTGATACTGATCGCCTTTAACAACGTTGGGTGGCTAATGTATATTTTTATGATACCTTATTGCCTTGGCGGCCTTGGTGGCACGGCGCTGCAAGGCTTTATATCAGACCATGTACCCGCAAATGAGCAGGGCGAATTGCAGGGCGCATTAACCAGTTTGGTAAGCATAACAACTGTTGTTGGCCCACTCCTCATGACAAGCCTGTTTCATCACTTCACAACCAAAGAATCTGACATATATTTCCCTGGAGCACCATTTCTTATGGGCGCTATATTAATGATGATAAGTGTACTGTTAACAATCAGAAGCTTTAAAAAGAAAGACGACTCTAAAACTTTACCGCCAAATACTATTCTAACCCACTAACCCCACCGGATATAACAAACTTCATCATATCAGCGGCATTCTTATCAACGGGCTTAACCTTGCTTGCTGATACAATTACTACCTGCCCCGCAAAAGAGTAAGAGTACGGAAAATACACGGCTACATCTCCAGGTAAATCAAGCTTGGAAAGGTCCTTTTGTACAAGAAATCCAATTTTTTTCAAACCGAACTCATTTATCTCTACAATAACGGGTTCGTTGAATTTCTTTTCTTCGCCTACGAAGGCTTCAGTCAGGTCTTTTATGGATGAGTATAAGAATTTAAACAAAGGCAGGCGGTTAATCCAACGATTAAACCAGGCCTTTATAGGGTCTGTAATTACATTGGTTACCAATATGCCGGCTATTAGCAAGGCAACGATCACGGTAAGTATGCCCAGACCGGGTATGTATAATGGTTTTCCCTGGCTATCTACCCAAAATTCGCTGCTCAGGTTGAGCGCATTATCTATACGAGATATGATCCAGAAAACCAGGAAAAAAGCCGCGCCTAAGGGCACTACTATCAGCAGCCCCTTTATAAAATAGTTTAATAGCGCACGGAATACTTTAGACATCTGCCAGCAGAAAAAAAATCTACTCGTAAAAGTACACTCTTTTTACACGCTGTGAAACATTTGTTAATATTTCGTAAGGTATAGTGCCAATCTGTAATGCAAGTTCCTCTATACGCTGCTGCTCATTGAACACTATTACTTCATCGCCTTCCCTTACCTCAACATTGCTTACATCCAACATGCACATATCCATAGTAATATTGCCTACAGTAGGCACCAGCACGCCGTTTACCAGCATTTTACCCACCCCATTACCAAATGCCCTTAAGTAGCCATCAGCATAGCCTATACGCACGGTGGCTATCTTACCATCGGCCTTTAAGCTGCCGTTACGCATATAGCCTATGGTTTCAGCCGCCGGGATTCTTTTCACCTGCGATACGGTTGTTTTTAAGGTTGCAATAGGTTGCAACCCCGTGTCATCACGTGATACAGCTCCGTCTACACCATATAACCCGATACCCAGCCTTACCATATCATACTGTGCGTTAGGCCAGCGGGTTATACCAGATGTATTGGCGATGTGTTTGATAACTTGATAACCCAGTGCATCTTCTATTTGCCGGAAAGCGTTTTCGAAGGAAGTGATTTGTTTTAAGGTGAAAAGGTCATGCTCTTCAGCATCGCTGGCTACAAGATGCGAGTAAACCGACTTTACACGGATATACGGGTTAATTTCCAGCATGTCACAAAGCGTTTCTATTTCAAAAGCTTCAAATCCCACACGGTGCATGCCGGTATCAATTTTAATATGAACAGGGTAACTGCTAATCAATTCATCCTGCGCAAACTTTATGAACTCATCATATAAGGTAAAACTGTACAATGCCGGTTCTAATTTATAGGCAACAAGTTTGTCAAAAGCAAGAGGTTCGGGATTTAAAACCATTATCGGCAACTCAATGCCGCCTTCCCGTAAGGCTATTCCTTCATCTGTATATGCTACAGCCAGATAGTCGACCTTGTTATATTGAAGCACATTAGCTACTTCAAAAGTACCGCTGCCATAAGAAAAAGCCTTAACCATGGCCATTATCTTTACACCAGGCTGTAACTTGGCCTTATAAAAGTTAAGGTTATTAATCAGCGTATTAAGGTTGATCTCTAAAATGGTTTCGTGAGCCTTTTGTACAAGCGCCCGGCTTATCTTTTCAAATTCAAAGCTTCTTGATCCCTTTATCAAGATCGTCTCTTCATGTAAATGCAGGCGAACAAGATCTTTAAGTAATGAAGGTGTATCTGTAAAGAAATAGGTTTTTGGTACATCAAATAACTCTTTGTACTCAGCTATTGAGTTGCCTACTCCTATCAAACGGTCAATCTTAGCATTGTTGATTAGCCGTGCCACCTGCTCATATAATGCATTTAGCTGCAGGCCCGATTGGTATATATCCGAAAGTATAAGTGTTTTCTTTTGATGCTGATTTTGCTGGCTTAAAAAATTCAGAGCTATTTCTAATGATTGAATATCAGAGTTGTAGGAGTCATCAATAATAGAGCAGTCATTTATACCATCCTTCAGCTCCAGGCGCATGCTTACATTGGTAAGGCGCTCAATACGTTCATCGCATTGGGCTGGTGTATAACCCAAAGCCAGCATAGTTGCCCAGCAAACGATAGCATTCTCAATAGACGCTTCATCTTTAAACGGAACCAGGCATTCTATCTCCTCTTCTTTATATATAGCCCGCATATAGTATTTGCCTGAGATAGATGTCTCGCTGAATACATATAACGTGGCGATATTAAACTTACGGCTCCAGGTAAAGCACTTACGCTCTCGCATATCATCCGGAAAATCTATCAGCAGGTCATAATTGTAAACGATCTGTTCGCAGTTTTTGAAAAGCTTTAACTTCTCCTGTAGTTTTTGTTCGGGCGAGTCAAAGCCTTCGTCATGAGCTGTGCCCATATGTGTAAGTATACCTATATTAGGTTGTATAATAGCCTCAAGCTTATCCATCTCAGCGGGTCTTGATATACCAGCCTCAAATATCCCAAGGTTGTTTGCCGAGTTGATCTGCCAAACAGATAAAGGCACACCTATTTGCGAGTTATAACTTTTTGGGTTACGTACAATATTTTTTTCGGGGCACATTAACTGGTATAACCACTCTTTTACAATTGTTTTTCCGTTACTGCCGGTTATCCCTATTACATCAAGACTAAACTGCTTGCGATGATATGCTGCAAGTGATTGTAAGGCGGTAAGTACATCCGGCACAATCAGGAAAGTAGCATCTGTAACCGCCATATCAGGCTGGCTGTTTACAACAAAGCTCCTAACTCCCCGTGTGTAGGCATCTGCAATAAATTCGTGCCCGTTACGGCGGCCGCTGAGCGCAAAAAAAAGCGATGTAGCACGGTTATTGATTCGCCGGCTATCAGTTACCAGTATGGTTATGGTTATATCTTCAGCTATATTGCCAGATGCAGAAATAATGCCTTTAATCTGGCTTACAGTATAGGTAGCTTGCATGGTACTAATTTGTGTATATTTCTGCAAAGAGAAGAATTTTGACGAATTTTGGTTTGATGGAAGCCTCTAAAAAAATTAAAATAACTGATATAAATACCGCTATGGCGAAAGCCGAGCATTACTGCGCTTATCAGGAGCGCTCCCAGCAGGAGGTGCGCGATAAACTGTATGAATGGGGCCTTTGGCCAGATGCCGTTGAAAATGTTATAACCGGGCTGATAGAAAATAACTTTTTAAACGAAGAACGTTTTGCAAGGGCTTATACGCTTGGTAAATTTAACCAAAAAGGATGGGGTAAAATAAAAATAAAGCAGGGTTTAAAATTTAAACGGGTATCCCCTGCGCTTATAAAAAAATCGCTCTCCATGATAGATCCTGATAATTACCTGGAAAAGCTGACAAAGATCCTGGAGAAAAAAGCCGCTACTATTTCCGAAAAGGAGCCTTTTAAAAGGCATTATAAACTACAGCAGTATGCACTTAGCCGCGGATACGAAACAGACGTTACCGCTGATGTTTTGAAAGCCAGCAACTTATAAAAAACTTAAAAAAAAGTTAACTTTTTACTTGCAGAAGATTCATTTCTCTCTATATTTGCACCACGCAAACGCAATAAGACAGTTATTTCAAGTATGCGTAAACCATTGCGAAAGTAGCTCAGTTGGTAGAGCACGACCTTGCCAAGGTCGGGGTCGCGAGTTCGAATCTCGTCTTTCGCTCCAATCCCTTCCCAGCCGAAGGGATTTATTTTTAAAAGGTTAATCACCTGCCTGGGTGGTGGAACTGGTAGACACGCAGGACTTAAAATCCTGTTGCACTTAAATGCAGTGCGGGTTCGATTCCCGCCCCAGGTACAAACGTTCGCAAGTTGCTAAGCACTTGCGAACGTTTTTCATTTAAATCACTTCTAAAACTCCACGCGAGCAAACTGCCAAGGTTAGTTGTTCAGTAGTACGGATCAATACAAAAACCTGGAGCAAACAGCGGTTCGCACTCAAAACCTTCGTTTTAACGAGGAGCGCTTCTTTTAGAGTTTAATGCCCATTCTTGAGACTATCATACTAGTTAAAAACAGATTTTTAAAGATTAGAAAATGTTATTTTTAGCGTTATGAAGATGCTGTTATTATCCCTTTTGTTAATTACTACCAGCGCTGTTGCGCAGCAAACTGCTGACCAAACCGATCTTATCAAAACTTCTGAACAATATTTTAACGAAAAAATGGCATCTGACCATATTGTCGGACTGAGTGCTGCTATCATACTCGATGGTAAGGTAATCTGGCAAGAGGGGTTCGGTTATGCCGACAGAGAAAACAAAATTGCAATGACGCCTCAGACGGTGGTCAATATCGGTTCTATAACCAAGACCTTTACTGCATTGGCATTGATGCAGTTAAATGAGCAGGGGAAACTGGATATTAATAAACCGTTAAAAACCTACCTACCCATATTTCGCCCGATGGCAAGGCCGGGCATCAGTCCAGATAAGATCACGGTGAGAGCGGTAATGACCCATACCTCAGGCATCCAATCAGACATCTGGAAAAACTCGGACCTGGAAAGCGGAAAATATACTGATATTCCTGGCTTTATAAACCAGACCTATTTGTTATACCCGCCTGGCATGGTAGGGCTTTATTCAAATGCGGGCTATAATTTACTTGGTAATGTCATTAAGGTCGTTAGCAAAGAGGACTATGCTGATTATATTCACCGCCATATCCTTGATCCTTTAGTTATGTCGCACAGCGGATTCGCTATGGACAGCCTACAGAACCGAAGTAAAATATATGCCTATGGACAAAACTTCAAGGTGTTTGAACTCCGGGATATCGCTTCTGGGGGTATTTACACAGATCTGAATGATTTTACTAAATACGCGACAGGCTTGCTGAAAGCTTACCGGGGCGAAACCAATTCTATTATTAAAGCGAGCACCATTCATGAGATGTTCAGCCTCCAAAATGTATCGGTACCGATAGAAACCAACAAGAAGGGCTTGGGCTGGTTTATGTTCAAAAACGACTCGACCTTTGCAATGTACCACGCAGGCAGCGCTGGTTTTGCCCAGGCCAAATTGCTGCTCTTTCCAGAGAAAAATGCTGCTGTTATAGTAATGACCAATACAGCCGAGGGAGGACAGGCGGCAGAAGATTTCTGCTTTAAACTGCTGCCCAGGTTCGGACTGCGTATTTCTGATCTATTTCCTGCTCCGGTAACGGGGTTAGTCAATGATACTTCTCATATTGTTCAGGTGTCCCCAGCCGATCTAAAGAAACACGAAGGCAGCTATGCTAAAGCGACATCTTATGCAACCATTTCTGTAGCGAATAAATACCTTAGAATGCGTGAGAACGATAAAATAACTATCTTGAAGCCGCTCAGCGCAAATCAATATGCGCCTTATGAGGTTAGCGGCAAGGATACGCTGATGAAAAATAGTAACCAGCGTTTTTTCTTTACCAACATCCGGGGGTATCATTATCTGATCCAGCGGAATGGAGAAAGGGAGTATAGCTGGGGTTATCAACTGAAGCCGATCGACGTCAGTATTTGGCAGAAGCGAACAGGATTATACCATCAATACGGTTATCAGATGCTAATCGGCGACAGCAAGTTTAAAAGCGTTGAGCTGTACATTACCCCAGATAAAGTACTGATGTGCCGGCTCAAGACTATGGGCAGTACCAATGAGATCCCTTTGGATGTTATCGACAATAACCATGCACTTTCTTCAGGCGTTAACGCTGGATTTGGCGGCTTTACGGTTACCTTTAAGACAAATAAAGGAGAGCGGTTGGTAGATTTTGCCGGTATAACGTTCCGTAAATAACCAGTACCATTAAATATCCTACAACTACTTAATTATTAACTGGTATTTTTTCATCTTTCCGACCCTTTCCTGGCTTTGTATGTCATCGGCGATAATAAACACGCCTAATTGCTGAGTCGGCAAAAATGCTAGTAAGATTAAAGCTCTTATCCTCCTTGAATAATATGCATGTTAAAATGATGCTTGGCAAGTTATGTTCAGTTTTAACAATTGTTGCATACCCGCTTTGCTCCGGTTATTCATATCAAAAAGCTGATTGGGTAAATTTCCCATCACACTTCATTCTTTTAAATGTTTGAGAGTTCAATAACTTCTAAAAATAATCAGAAATTTGGATCTTCTAATGTACAAATGCTATGACCATAAGTTGAACGTATATTTGGCTTACTGTGTCTTTATTATGGGATATTGAGTTTATTTGTTTAAGAAAGTAGTACCCAACTGATGCATGCGTCAAAGCAAAATTTTGAAGATTATAAAAGTCGCTGTGTGACAGATATCATTTCATTGCAACCTGAGTTCATGAAGTTGTATAACATTGACAGCTATGAACATTGGTTTTATGATCATGTTACCGGTGCTTTTCATTTCAAATCAGACGATGGGAGAAATCTGTATTTCAAATACGTCGATGTTGGATCATTTTCTACAAAAACCAACACATGGAATTGGTCATGGAATAGTAGCTCTATACCGAAACATGTTAGCAGACCTCTGAAAAAGGTAACAACCTTTGGTGCAGATAACAACTTTGAACAACTAACCAAAGGATTATTTGAAGGCGATGAATATACTGGCTGGGAAATGACAGCAATTTCAGCAAAATTGCTAAATACAATTGGTTGTTATCGAATCCCTCAAGACCACTTATTCATTTATTTCATTTTTACAAATGAACTAACTCACGAAGAATACGAGGATTTAAAAGATAAATATGTTAATTGCAACAAACATATTTCAGACAAAGTAGCCTTTGTATGCCAACATCTAATCAATTATACTTCTGTTGGCTTTCATGAGGCATTTGATTCTGACCCAATGATTCATCCTTACGATGACCGTCAAGCATGGTGTGATGAATGCGAGAAAATAAGACTTAAAGAAGGTAAATGGACGGATGAGGCAATGACTCTTGCAAACATCAAAGTAGTTTGTGACCAATGCTATTTTGAAATTAAAGAACGGAACCAGACAAATGAAAGTATCTCGTAAGTGTCTGTAAAATTTGCACATCGCCTTAAACACTCGCTTCTATTCAACTAACCTCAATTAACCATCAGGTTATCAACACTTTATTATCACAAAACCAAGCCGGGCAATTACACCGGCTTTTTAATTATCCTTACCCTCTATTTCCATTTTATGACATTGCCAATTGTCTCATCAAACCATCACCATTTCATACTTTTCGCGTGATGCTTTTATGTGCGATATGCTTTTATTTGCCCAATTATACAAATTGATCAATGGTAGCATAAGGCTATCTCCAAACAATCAAGGTGCTACTTCTTTGCTGATAGATACTTTTTCCTATTTAATCAGAAAGAAAATGATATTATGCTACCCTCTTATCGGAATTGTTAAGTAGTTAAACACTGGCCGATTAAATGCTGTTTATTGTTATTCGTCTGCCAGAATTGGCTGTTTAGCGACAATATTTTCTATAATATTTTAAGAGACCAAACTTTGTCTTGTTAAATTATTGTTATGACTAAAAAGCTATCCGGAAAAAGCATCTCCGGCATTTTATTTTTTGTATTGCTTGCGTTTACACTATTTAGTTCCTGTAAAAAAAGCGCAGATATTAAAAAGGATGACGACAAACCAGATACGCTTGGTGGTTATTATACTGATAATTATATACCTAAAGAAGGGTATATCTATGCTTATAAGTTCACCGCCGAAGATGGCTCTGCTCACACAATTTACAAAGGAAATTTAGGTAGTAAGGATTCTGCTGGTATGAAGGTCTCGGAAATCATGACCACCATGAGTTTTAATGGAGAAGAACTTCACCTGAAAAATAAAATGTATGATAGAAATGGTACTACCATAACCACAGTGTATGCCGCACAGGAATGGGCAAGATACCTGAACATGATGCGAAAAAACGTTGAGGAATCGGGAGGCCAGATACTGCAGACAAGTTTAACAGGCATGCCTTTTAACATGATAATGGAAAACCAGCCAAAGGTTGGCAGCTCTTTAAAGTTTACCGGCGGCCCTACTAAGTTTTACCTTAAAGCCGTTATGGGTACAGGTTCAAATGCCCTGCTATATGAAAGCCGCCAGACCATTACCAGGTATAACGGAACAGCGGTGCGCCAGGAAACTGTCGAGATCCCGTCAGGAAAATATGATTGCACTGTATGGAAATACGATGTTGATAATAGAATTGATACTTATATAAACGGTAATTTGGCAAATACCTTGACTTCTACTGATAAGCTTACCGTATGGACCAAACCTGGTTTAGGTGAAGTTTTATCCATACAGGAAAATACTAAAAGTGGAACCAGCACAACTGAATTGATTACAATAAGCAGATAATTGCAGGATTGCTACTATAAAAGCATTTATGCCTTTAAATATAACTCAGCATTCATCCTTATGGTGCTAATGATCAAGCGATTGATTGCATTCTATCACACTTTCATAACAAAATCTTCTTTTATTCTAAACTATAGGTAAACGTAAGTATCCATCACACATAGTCGCATTAATCAATGTTATCTTCGGGGTAATAGTATTTATCATTATTATCAATGTCCTACTTATATTAAATCGTAGTATATATGCTACTTTGTTAACCTATTATTTCTCAATTGTAATGTTTTAATTTCATCGTTAAATAATAGCAGTTTTTTCTTGCATAAATAAAATATAATGCAATAATTTGCACAAATTTAAAAGCCACTCAACTTTTAATATACAATGAAAAAACAAAATATAAACAGAATGAACACCAAGGCCGTATTTGCCTCTGTTAGCGCTGTTTTGTCTTCTGTTATTTTGTTTTTCTCTCCATGCCGACGACGGGTGTTTATCCCTCGGTTTTGAATTGCTTCAGGAGCCTTTACCCAAAACAAAGAAGCCGACTTAAACTTCTTTACACAATGTCCATCTAATTATTAAGGCAAACAAAGCCAATAATTTACCGGTAATTTTTCTGTTTATTTATAATGACCATACAAGATTTTGATATAATCGTAGCATCTGCACAACACGCAGACTTTGCGCCTATAATTTGTGATGAGATGGCCGAGTCGGCAAAGGCGCGCGGTACAGGTATAGCACAAAGGTCGCCCGAATATGTTGCCAATAAAATGCTTGAAGGCAAGGCGGTAATAGCGCTACACAAAGACGGTACCTGGGCCGGCTTCTGTTATATTGAGACCTGGAGCCATGGCGATTTCGTTGCTAACTCCGGACTGATTGTGAATCCTGTTTTTCGTAAGGTAGGTTTGGCAAAAGCCATCAAGGAAGAAATATTTAAACTTTCGCGTAAAAAATACCCTAAAGCTAAGATATTTGGCCTTACAACCGGCCTTGCTGTAATGAAGATAAACTCAGATTTGGGTTATGAACCAGTGACTTACTCTGAACTTACCCAAGACGAGGAGTTTTGGAAAGGCTGCCGGAGTTGTGTAAATTACGATATTTTGATGAGCAAGAACCGCAAAAATTGTATGTGTACAGCTATGCTTTTTGACCCTGAAGAGATACAAAAACAATATGAGGAAAAAATGAAAAAAATCACTCATAAGGCTACGCTTTTGGAGCGTATTGAAGCTGCGATTAAGCGTAGAATGGAGAAATTTGTTTCAATTACTTAAAAGCAAAATTATAGACACAAAACCTGCGTCAGCTTAATAGCATTTATTATAACATAATACCAGATGCGAAGTATCGCATCTCTACCAAAAAAAAATGGAGAAAAAGAAAGTAGTACTGGCATACAGCGGCGGATTAGACACATCCTTTTGCTGTATTTATTTAACACGCGACCTTGGTTATGAGGTACACTCGGTAATTGTAAACACAGGCGGTTTCAGCGATGAAGAACTGAAGAGCGTTGAAGAACGTGCCTACCAAATGGGCGTGACTACTCATAAAACGGTAGATGAGACCGAAAATTTTTACAACACCTGTGTGCGCTATCTTATTTATGGTAACGTATTAAAAAACAATACTTATCCCCTTTCTGTAAGTGCCGAACGGGTGAGTCAGGCTACAGCCATTGCTAATTACGCCAAAGAAATAGGTGCCGAGTTTGTAGCCCATGGCAGCACCGGTGCCGGTAACGACCAGGTAAGGTTTGATATGATCTTTAATATTCTGATACCGGATGTACAGATCATCACCCCTATTCGTGATTTAAAATTAAGCCGCGAAGAAGAGATCGAGTACTTGAAAAAGCACGGGGTTGAGATGAATTTTGAGAAAGCGAAGTATTCTATCAATAAAGGCATTTGGGGTACATCCGTAGGTGGTAAGGAAACCCTTACCTCAAACCTTGGACTGCCTGAAGATGCCTGGCCTACTCAAGTTACCAGCAACGAACCTAAAACTATTGAGCTGGTGTTTGAAAAAGGTGAACTAACCGCTATTGACGGCACAACTTACGATCACCCTACTAAAGCTATACAGGCCTTACAAGCTATAGCACAACCTTACGGCATAGGCCGTGATATCCATGTTGGCGATACCATTATTGGTATTAAAGGCCGCGTTGGTTTCGAGGCTGCAGCTCCAATGGTTATCATCAAAGCACACCACACTTTAGAGAAACATGTGCTAACAAAATGGCAACTTTCCTGGAAAGATCAATTATCATCATTCTATGGCAACTGGCTTCATGAAGGTCAGTTTCATGATCCTATTATGCGTAACATTGAGGCCTTCCTTAACGATACGCAGAAACAGGTGAGCGGTAAAATATTTGTTGAGCTAAATCCTTACCGTTTCCAGGTGATAGGTATTGAGTCTGATCATGACCTGATGTCGAACAAATTTGGCAGCTACGGTGAAATGAACAATGCCTGGAGCGGCGAAGATGTTAAAGGCTTTAGCAAAATTTTTGGTAACCAGGTGATGATATACCACAAGGTAAACGGTTAATGGTAAATTTAGCCTTTTCAAAATCTGAATGCATTGAGCATTACAACTGGGGCGACGATTGCCACGGCTGGGCTTTCATTGAAACCGATGCAATTTCAGTTAAGCAGGAGTTGATGCCGCCGGATACTGCAGAGCAAATGCATTATCATGAAAAGGCTACACAAGTGTTTTTTATTTTGAAGGGACGGGCGGTGTTTAACATTGATGGCTTTGAAAGTGTTTTAAAGCCCCAACAGGGAATACAGATAAATCCAGGTCAAAAGCACTTCATTAGCAATAAGGACCAGGCAGACCTTGAGTTTATTTTATATTCATATCCTAATACAAAGAATGACAGAATCAACCTCTAAGATACGGGCCGGTATAGTTGGCGGTGCCGGTTACACTGGCGGCGAAATGCTGCGCATACTGCTTAATCACCCCAATGTGGATATAATTTTTGTGCATAGTAATAGCAACGCAGGCAACCACGTATATGATGTGCACAAGGACCTGTTTGGCGATACAGATCTAACCTTTTCGTCGGAACTGGCCAAGAATATAGATGTACTTTTCTTATGCGTTGGCCATGGGGATGCACGTAAGTTTTTAGAGACTAACGATATCCCTGATTATATTAAGATTGTTGATCTTAGTCAGGATTTCAGGTTAAGCCAAAATGCAGTATCTAAAAATAAAAAATTTGTATACGGTTTACCGGAGCTGAATCGCGAAAACATAAAATCAGCCCAAAATATCGCTAACCCGGGTTGCTTTGCTACCTGCCTGCAGCTGGGTTTACTGCCCCTGGCAAGTAAAAGTTTATTAAATAACGAAGTGCATATAACGGCTACAACGGGTTCTACAGGTGCAGGCCAAAGCCTCTCGCCTACCTCGCATTTTACCTGGAGAAACGACAACCTATCTGTATATAAAGCTTTTAACCATCAGCACTTAAACGAGATAGGACAGTCATTAAAGCAATTACAGGGCAACTTTGGTAAAGCTATCAATTTTATACCTTATCGCGGTGATTTCACCCGGGGGATCATTGCCTCTATATACACTGAAAGTGAACTAAGCGAAGCTGAAGCGTTAAACCTTTACCAAAGTTACTATGCAGGCCATCCGTTTACGCATGTTACCAATAAGGATATCGACTTAAAGCAAATTGTAAATACCAATAAGTGCTTCATACAGGTAAAAAAACACGATAACAAAATATTCATTATCAGCATAATGGATAATTTACTTAAGGGCGCATCCGGCCAGGCCGTACAAAACATGAACATCATGTTTGGTTTGGATGAAAGCGCCGGATTACGACTTAAGGCGATCGGCTTTTAGGCCGTTCGCCACCATTAGCGTAATCACTAAGTATTAATCCATCTTAAATTTATAATGAAATTATTCGACGTATACCCAATTAATCCAATCAATATAATTAAAGGCACAGGCAGCCTTGTTTATGATGACAAAGGCACCGAGTATCTCGACCTTTATGGCGGCCATGCTGTAATTTCCATAGGCCATACGCATCCGCACTATGTAAAGCGCCTGCAAGATCAGTTACATCAGATCGGTTTTTATTCTAACTCAATAGAAATTCCGTTACAAAAGCAATTGGCCGAAAAATTAGGAAATGTATCAGGAAAAGAAGATTACCAGTTATTCCTTTGTAATTCCGGTGCCGAAGCAAATGAGAATGCCTTGAAGCTGGCCTCATTTTACAATGGCAAAAAGAAAATAATCGCTTTTAAAAAGGCTTTTCACGGTCGCACTTCATTGGCTGTTGCTGCAACTGATAATCCAAAAATTGTTGCACCGGTAAATGAAACCGATAACGTGGTGTTTCTGCCATGGAACGATGAAGCAGCGCTTGAACAGGCATTTATTGACAACGAAGTATCTTCTGTAATTATAGAAAGTATCCAGGGCGTTGGTGGTATACAGGTTGCTGAGTTAAGTTTTTTACAGAGAATCCGTTCGCTTTGTGATAATTACAATGCTGTTTTTATTGCCGACGAAGTACAATGCGGCTATGCACGTACTGGCAAATTTTATGCAGCCGACCATGCCGGTATCAATGCCGACATTTACACCATGGCTAAAGGCATGGGTAATGGCTTCCCTATCGGCGCTATCAGTATATCGCCTAAAATACAACCGGCTTACGGCATGTTGGGTACCACATTTGGAGGTAATCATTTAGCCTGCGCCGCGGGCTTAGCTGTACTTGAAGTAATTGAACAGGACAACCTGTTGCAGAATGCAGCCGAAGTAGGTGCCTATCTTATTGGTGAAGTAAAAAAGTTGGATAAGGTTAAAGAAGTACGTGGCAAAGGATTGATGATAGGCATCGACCTACCGGAAGAACTTTCAAACGTAAAGAAAGACCTGCTATTTAAAAATCTGATATTTACTGGCGAGGCGAAACCAAATGTAATACGCTTATTGCCTGCATTAAACCTGAGCAAGGCACATGCCGACAGGTTTTTAGAAGCCTTTGCAACAACTTTAAGAAACACATAATTAATCAACTACTCTGATCCCCCTTGTTAAAGGGGGACTTAAAATAATGCCCATGAAACTATTTTCTTCAGTAAACGATGTTAACGATGTAGCGGCTTTAGTTGCTGATGCATTAGCGCTTAAACAAAACCCTTATGCATATCAGGATTTGGGTAAGAACAAAACCATTAGTCTTGTTTTTTTGAACCCAAGCTTACGTACGCGTATGAGTACGCAAAAGGCTGCCATGAACCTGGGTATGAATGTTATTGTGCTGAACATAGATAAAGAAGGATGGGCATTGGAACTAAGGGATAACGTGATAATGAACGGTACTACGGTAGAGCATATTCGCGAGGCAGCGGCGGTTATGGGCGAGTATTCTGACATTATTGGTGTGCGCTCGTTCCCGGGCTTAAAAGACCGTGAAGAGGATTACAGTGAAACTACATTTAATAAGTTTGTAGAGTTTTGCAAAGTGCCGGTGGTAAGTTTGGAGTCAGCCACACGCCATCCCTTGCAAAGCCTTGCCGATCTCATCACGATTGAAGAATTAAAGACCACAAAGCGCCCTAAAGTGGTTTTAACCTGGGCGCCACATATAAAGGCCCTCCCACAGGCTGTGCCTAACTCTTTTGCCGAGTGGATGTGCAAAGCAGATGTTGATTTTGTGATTACCCATCCTGAAGGTTATACCCTCTCAGAGCAATTTACCAATGGTGCAACTATCACTAATAACCAGGACGAAGCTATAAAAGATGCAGATTTTATCTACGTAAAAAACTGGTCGGCTTATGAGCCTTATGGCGCTGTAAAAGGTGGTAATGAGGGTTGGATGCTTACAAACGCGAAGCTTGATGAACTTGCGCCCAGCGCCAAAGTAATGCATTGTTTGCCGGTAAGGCGCGACCTGGAACTTTCGTCAGAAATTCTGGACGGCCCAAAGTCTGTTGTGATACATGAAGCAGGAAACCGCGTATGGGCAGCCCAAGCTGTATTAAAGAAGATGCTTGAAACGTTGTAACGCAATCTTTTATAAAAAAACGAAAAGGAAATTGCAGCCCGAGTAATATAGCTGATTAATCTACCACATGGTTTTTATAAATAGCATTAATCACTTTGTTAAGCGTTAAGCCTTGTACAATAATTGAAAAAATTACTATAAAATAGGTGCCAGCAAGTATGAGGTGCCGATAATCTGACTGAGGTAAAGATAATGCCAATGCAATAGAAATGCCGCCGCGTAGCCCGGCCCAGGTAAGAATATTGATACTATTGTAATTTACATTAAGAGAACGGCGCAAAAAAGTGAGCGGTAACATAATACTGCACCAACGCGCTGCCAAAATAATCACTATACCAATAACACCTACAAACCAATAATGCTGCAAGAATGGGAAGTTCACCATTTGCAGGCCTATCATCACAAAAAGCATGGTATTGAGTAACTCATCTAACAGTGTCCAGAATTTTTCGAGCGCCTGATGTGAACGGTCGTTTCTATCAACATTTATGGATCGCCCTCCCGCAAACAAGCCTGCTGTAACTACAGCAAGCGGAATAGATAAATGCAGATAATATGCCACCAGGGAATTGATCATTACCAGGGCCATAGAAACCAATACAATTGTTTGAAAATCATCAATGGACTTCATGAGCCTGAAAGCCAGGAAACCTGTAACTGCTCCTAAAGCAATACCGCCAAACACTTCCCTCACAAATAACAAAACAGCGCTGCCAAAATTAACGTTATCACTTCCTGATTGTACTACTTCCAATAATGTAATAAATAATACTAAGCCAATTCCATCGTTAAACAACGACTCACCTGAAATTATTGTTTCCAGGTTATTAGGCAACCTCGACCCGGTTACAATAGCGCTAACAGCAACCGGGTCAGTAGGTGAAACCAAGGCTCCAAATAAAAGACAATAAACATAAGGGATCTTGATATCGATCAATCCGGATATCCAGTAAAGCAGTGTACCAAATACCGCCGTCGACAGTATGACACCTACGGTAGTTAACACAAGAATGGGCCGCACCTGCTTTTTAAGTTTCCTGGTATCCAGGTTGAATGCGCTTGCAAACAACAAAAATCCAAGCAATATATTAAGTACCGTTGTAGAAAAATTTATGTTCTTAGCCAGCAGCGTAAGATATCTGGCAATGTTAGGGTCAGCTTTATCAACAATAATAGTAATGATAGAACCACTTATTGCTAAAGAAGTAATACCTATTGTACCGGGTAATTTAAGCCAGCGCGCATTAATGTATGAATATAGCGCACTTACAACAATTAAAAGTGCAATTATAAGAAATAGGTGCATTTAAAGCATTTAAGCCAACCCTTCCATTTAATGTGAAATGGGGTCAACGGTCATTGTATCTGTCTTAAAATATCTTATAATAAGCCTGTTATCACTATTACGGGTCCAGTAGTTAATTGCCCAGTTAAAAAACACTATCGCCTTGTTTGTAAAGCCGGCTAATGATAACAGGTGCACAAACATCCACAACAACCATGCAAAAAACCCTTGAAAGCGTAATTTTTTAATATCAGCCACTGCTTTGTTTCTGCCGATAGTAGCCATAGTACCTAAATCATGGTAAATAAATGCAGTTGTAGGTTTGCCTTCAATTATGTTAATAAGGTTTTTGGCGAGGTGTTTTCCCTGCTGCAATGCTACCTGTGCAACTCCCGGAAAGCCAAGTGGGGTTTGCTCGGTGGTCACTGCAGAAACATCACCGATGGCAAATACATTTTTATAACCCTTAACCCTGTTTATTTCATCAGTTACCAGCCGCCCGCCTTTAGCAACTGTTTGCTCTGGCATACCTGTAGGTATTTTACCCTTCACACCTGCTGCCCAAAGTACGTTACGAGTGTTAATAATGGTGCCATCATCTATTTTAAGTATGATGCCGTTATAGCTGGAAACATGCACACTGTTGTAGATGGTTACATCCATCTTTTTAAGGAAATCCTTCGCTTTTTTTGATGCCTGAGGAGACATTGCTGCTAACAACTCCGCCTTGCCTTCTACCAGAAACACTTTCATATCGGCATTGCACAGGCCAGGATAATCTTTACACAATATATACTCACGTAACTCAGATATAGCGCCCGCAAGTTCAACACCGGTAGGGCCGCCGCCCACAATTACAAAGGTTAATAAAGCATTGCGTTCTGCCTCATCCTTAGTTACTAATGCTTTTTCCAGATTTTGCAAGATAAGGCTACGAATATTCAGGGCTTCAGCAATATTTTTCATGGGCATAGTGTAATGCTCCAGTTCTTTATTACCAAAAAAATTGGTGTCGGCCCCGGTTGCAATCACCAGGTAATCATAGTCATAATTACCAACATTGGTTTCTACAACATTATTATCGGTATCAATTTTGGTGACTTCTGCCAGATGAAAAGTAAAGTTTTTTTGATGGCTGAATATTCTCCTGATAGGAAAACCTATGGAGTCGGCCTCTAAGGCGCCTGTAGCCACCTGATACAACAAAGGTTGAAATGTGTGATAATTATGTTTATCGAATAGCAGCACTTCAAGCGGTGCATTTTTTAATTTCTTAGCTAACTGTACCCCTCCAAATCCTCCACCTATTATAATTACCCTTGGCTTCTTTTTGTTATCGTTCATATTACTCATTAGCATTATTATGCTAAGCTACTATTACCATGTGTATATTTTAACAGGATAGCCATGTATGTGTTTTAGCAGACTGTATTTTTACATTAAAAGGTGAATGTTAGAATGAAATGCTTAAAGTATTTCAAAAATCACTTTTCATAGCTTAGGCATCAAAAAATTCCTATAATTGCCATAGAACATATTTATATAAGGATGCAAAAGCTGCATGTGATAAAAATTGGGGGCAATGTGATTGATAATTCTGAAAACCTTCACAGGTTTTTGAAAGATTTTACTGCGCTTAAAGGGTTTAAAATACTTATTCATGGTGGCGGCAAGGTAGCTACACAGATATCTGAAAGTATGGGGGTAAGCGCTAACATGGTAGATGGTCGCAGAATAACCGATATTGATACCTTACGCATTGTTACGATGGTGTACGCAGGCCTGATCAATAAAAATATTGTAGCCCAGTTACAACGTTACGGCACTAATGCCATTGGGTTAACCGGGGCAGATGGCGATTTTATACGTGCCACTAAACGACCCATTAAAACCATTGATTATGGTTTTGTTGGGGACCTTTCAGATAAGTCGATTAATCCCGGGAATATATCCAAACTGCTTGAAGCCGGTTTTACTCCTGTTTTTTGCGCCTTGACACATGATGGCGAAGGACAATTGCTAAACACTAATGCCGATACTATTGCATCGGCATTGGCTGTTGCACTATCAACCTTATATGAAACCACACTTATTTATTGCTTCGAGAAAAAAGGCGTATTGCAGGATATCAATGATGATGACTCGCTGATCAAAGAGATCAATCCTGAACGGTATGAAAAACTTAAGACCGGGCAAATCATTCATAGCGGTATGATACCTAAACTGGATAACGCTTTTGCTGCTATATCATGCGGTGTTAAATCGGTAATTATAGGTCATTCAGATGATCTGGGGCAATTAAAAGGCACGCAAACTTTTGGTACACGCTTAACTAACTAACAATGGAAACACAACAACATATTGCCATTTTAGGCAGTGGTAACATAGGTTTGGCCCTTGCTAAGGGGCTGGTTAAAGCAGGGATATTTACTCCACGGCAAATCACTTTAACACGCCGCAATATCACTGCGCTGGCAAGTTTAGAGGCCGAGGGTTATAATGTAACATCTGATAATGCAGATGCTGTTACCAGGGCGGATATTGTGGTGCTGGCCATATTACCGCAACAATTAAATAAACTGCTGGACGAGATTAAACCCGCATCCAACCAGGCCAAACATTTGCTGATCTCTGTAGTATCGGGTGTTAGCTGCCAGGATATCCGCAATCAGTTAGGAATTGAGGTTCAGGTAATACGTGCAATGCCTAATACTGCTATAGCCATTGGCCACAGCATGACCTGTATTGCTACTGATAATGCCTCTGCCGCGAATATCAGTCTTGTAAAATCATTATTTGATACCGTTGGCGTAAGTATACAAATCAACGAGGAGTTAATGACATCAGCCACTGCTTTGTGTGCCTGCGGTATAGCTTTCTTTTTACGATCAATAAGGGCCGCATCACAGGGCGGTACCGAAATCGGTTTCCATGCGCATGACGCGCTTAAAATGGCGGCGCAAACAGCTAAAGGTGCGGCAGACCTGCTTTTACAATTAGCCTCTCATCCCGAGCAAGAAATTGATAAGGTTACTTCACCCAAAGGTTGTACCATTGCAGGGCTCAATGAAATGGAGCACAACGGTTTCAGCTCGGCGTTGATCAAAGGTATAAAAATGTCGGCCGAGAAGGCTGGCGCGCTTTACAAAAACGATTAGCTTTTAGCTGCTGCTTTAAGCGCATCGGCAAAAGCCTTTTCTATCCTAATGTTATCCTGACGCAACAGTGTTTCGTTAACACGTATCTGGCTGCTACCATTACGTGCATGTATATTAATGCTGTATTTTTCCTGCATTGTTTTATTAAATACTTTTGCATCAATATTAGCCAGCTCCAGGTTAAAGATATTTGAACCGTTTGGTATTGAAGCTATTTTTACCCCCTGCAATTGATTAAGCCTTTTAAATAAAGCATCAGCTTTTTCAGCAGTTTGTTTCAGGCGCGTTTCAAGACCATTGAGTGTATGCAGGGCCATTGCCGCATTACTCCAGTTACTAAAAGCCGTACCGCCATGTACTTTTATCAGGTGCTCCATGTGGCCTATCGTCTCTTTATCGCCGCACAAAACAGCACCACCCGCCGCACCAAGATATTTGTATAAAGAAACGTATACAGTATCAAAGTAAGTTGAGTATTCTTTTAGTGATATTCCATTAAAAGCCATTGCCAGGAAAACCCGTGCACCATCCATGTGGAGTTTGTAACCTTTCTCGCTACACCAGGCCGATATTTTCTTTATTTCGTCAAACGGCACATATTTGCCATCGCAGCGCCTTACCGGATTTTCTATGGCTACGGTTCCAATACCGCTTTTAAAAACTTCGCCTTTGTTATGATAATCAACGGCTTCCTTTAACTGTTCTAAAGTAAAATGGGCTTCGCCGGGTGCAACCGGTATCAGGCGTTTATTGAATACTGTTTGGGCGGAATCACCCTCATCGCGGTAGATATGGCTGGTTTCCTGCACAAAAACTTTAGCATTATCGCCGCTTAATACAGATATGGCTAACTGGTTAGCCATAGTACCGCTTGGCATATAAATACAAGCCGGTTTACCGGTTAAATCTGCAAACTTTTCACAAAGCTTAGCCACTGCCCCTCCACCTCCGTAAAAATCCATTTCTATGGGGTTGGCTGTGTTTATTTCCTGAAGTTTAGCAATATATTCGGCAGGTTCATAAAATACCCCGTCATCATTGAAGGATACTGTTTGATTCACCGCAGCTTTTGGCTGCCTGTTAGCAGAAGCATTTACTGTTACTGTAGGCAATATGGCAGGCAATACGCCTAAGCCGGACAGCTTTAAAAAGTTTCTTCTCTTAAGGTAATTCATTGTGCAGGTGGTTTGACTCAAAGCTAACAAAGCTTTATATATAAATAATTAGGTAACAGGTAAATTATTTATTTTTATACTGCTGTTATAAGTCAGTGTGATAGCCGATAGAGTGAAAATTATTCTATATGGATGTAGTTTAAACATACCGTATCCACCTATATAATGTTACTTTAAAGAGTAAACTTACTATATCAAAAGCGTATAGCCTCCTTTTAGTAAGGCCACTGTAAAGCGGCTGTTAGCTTTCTTCCGGTGGCTCTTCGCCCTTTTTTGGTTCTGGTGGTGTGGATGTTAAGTTACCGAACTCATCCACATAGGCAATCATATCATCGGCGCTACCGGTATTTTCTTTCCGCTCCTGTTTGCGTAAGGCCTTTTCTTCTTTCTTTTTTTGTCTGTTTTTTTCTAACTGTTTTTTTGCAAAGGTTGCTTGTGATTTAGCCATATTATTGGGGTTAAAATAAAAAAGCACCTGCCCTGGCAGGTGCTCACAATAGGTACAATATACAAATTATTTTTTTACTTGATAGCCTAATTTCAATAATACACGTTATTGTTGCTTAGGTTGAATCAAAATTAGGCTGCTAAGATGGCCGGCCTCACGTACTTCATGAACGGTTTCTTTCTGATGGGGCCGTTAACAAATAAGCCCTTCCGATTTCTCAGAAGGGCTTTGCGTACCCAGAGCCGAGTACCTCGGCAAAGAAGGCAACGAACAGCTGATACAGCTCATCGCTTTTTAAACCATGTCAATTGGTGCAATTTAATATGGGAAGGATGGTACTACATGCCTAACCCGGAAAAACAATTGCAGTACTGGCAGGAACGTGCCAGGCGCGCAGAAGAAGCGCTCCGCGCAGATCAGCGCAGCAGCGCCGGCCTTAAAGCTTACATCAACGCAATCACCCGGTAATTTACAGCACCTTCAGCTACTTCACCGGCAACCAGGTTAGGAGGCACAGTAATGGCGCGAATTAAAAGAAACGCTGCCTACTGGCAACGCCGTGCAAAGCACTGGAAAGAGAAATTTGAGGATTTTGAAATTATAGCCGCCTGTGCAGAGCGAAAGGTCCACAGGGATAACGCCTGGCTGCAGCAAAACTATCCCGAAATATTAGAAGAGCGCACGCTGGACTATCAACAACAAGCTGATCAAATGCAAATCGAGCTGTTCAGCTGATAAAACAATCAACGAACCGTTCTTAATACACAAACAGCATTCGCAGTGCCGCTATGCGCGCTGATCATTAGCCCACCACTCCGTAGCATGTTGGTGAGTTTTTTGTTGAAGTATTATATAATTTGATTTTGATTTCTATGACAAATTCAATTATCCTTCACAAAGCGAATGTTGTACCATATTACATTATCGCCTGTAGTCATGTCCCTTACTTCTGCGCCAGTTTCTGGCTCACTTCCAGTGCCAGGTGACGAATATCTTCCACTTACACGAAAACAGTAATAATAATTAGGATCAATAGATAAAGCGGGACCTGAAGTAGTTGTCCAGAAATAGGCCATTCCTTTATATTCTAAAAATTCTTTCGAAAATGACTGATAATACCCCCCTGGTAATATATTAAATCCTGAACTATTATCCCCTGGTAAATACCAACTTGATGCTGCTTTCAATACTTTAGCTCCATCAGCATCTGTTGCAGTGACTTCCGGCACGTCTATTGTCAATTCCCCTTGTGATTTCATAAGCTTAACAAAATCTTCTTTGGATGGGACACGCCAACCGTCAGGCAGTTTTATAGCAAGCATTTCTTTCTCGGAATAGTACTTGCCGTAATCATATTCATCATTACGAGGACTTGCTATTCCACCCGGACCGTCATAGTTCATGGTTGTCCATGTCTGAGAGCCAATTTTTACAGTTGGATATGAACGTCCATTTAATTCTAATGACGCAGAGGGATTATTTTCATTCTTTTTAGAGCAGCTGAATAAGATAGTGCAAAGTAGGCTTAGAGTAAGTAGGGTTCTTTTCATATTTGTAATAAGATTGCGGCGAATATAAAGATATGAGGATATAAGTGCAAGTCAATTAAAGGCATCGGTGTTTCGCTTTCGTTTCCTCAGGTCCTTAAACTCCTCTCCTACCAGGTTCGCTGTACTTTTTAAATAATCATTTTCCAGGTGCACATAACGCATCGTAGTTTCAATCTTGGTATGCCCCATCAGTTCCTTTAAGCTTGCCAGATTTTGCACTTTCTGTAGGTACATGTGTCCAAACGTATGCCGGCCAACGTGGCTGGTAAGGTTTTTATTGATGCAGGCAAGGCTTGGAATGTCCTTCAGGGTAATATTATATTCTGCCGGGTTAGGCAAATCAAAAATATATTCCATTAAGGTTTTTTACAAAATCCCTGGCATGGTCTGGTAGTGGTATCCTTATCCATTTACCAGCCCGCTCATTCATCTTTAATATAAAATCTAAAAAGCCCTGAGTTTCCTCCCAGGATGCATTAACACGGTACACATCAGAAATGCGCAATCCTGTAAAACAGGAAAATAAAAACGCGCTTAATACCCTGTTCTGCTTTTCTGTAAGATACCCACTGTTACAAAGCTTAATCAACTGCCTTACCTCATCGGTGGTTAAAAAAGTGGTTTTATACTTGGGTTCCGGATTTTTAAACTTTATAACTTCTTCCTCTATGTGCATCATTGGCTCATACTCGGTAAAGGCCATATATGCCTTGACGTTCTTAAGTACGGTCCAGACATAACTGAGGTTGTAATCCTTATTGATCAACCATTGCCGGAATCGCTTCACCCAGGCAACGGTTAATTGTTCAAAACACCATACCGGTTCAAACTCAACCATTTTTAAGTAAGTGGTGGTATGGTTTTGGAAGGTGCGCCGGGTTATCTCTTTCCTGTTATATCGCTTGAGCGCTTCCCTGGGCACAAACGAAGCAAAGCTTATCTTAGAGTCATAAACCTTTACCTCTTTAGCAAATTTGATTATATCGATATTAGCTTTTTTAAGCCGGTAGGTCATCAATATTTCATTGTGCCGGCCTTGCTCCTGCCTGATGGCCATATTGTAGTCCTGGTAAGGCCTGTCGCCCCGGGCCTTGAGCAATAGCTCGCCTGCAGCCATATCGATACGGTCGACCAGCCATTTGATTTTTAACGGGAAGGCTTTGTGCTTCCTGTTAAGCGTAACCTGTAAATAAAGTGATACCTCTCCCTGCTTTGATATAAAGCGTTTGTCGTACCACAGCTTTGAACTGAAGTTGTACATTTTAGCTACATTTTTCATCTCGGAGCAACCTCGGAGCAAAAATTAGCCGGACGGGAAAAAGCGAAGTCTAAAAAGTGCCTTTTTAGTATAAAAAAAGCAATATCGCATACTTCAATTTTCTGCGATATTGCTTTGCGTACCCAGAGCCGGAGTCGAACCGGCACGGTTTCCCACAGGTGTTTGAGACCAGCGCGTCTACCAATTCCGCCATCTGGGCATTCGGCAAGCAGTGTTTGCTTACAAGCGGGCTGCAAATGTATCTAAACTCTCTTTAATTCGCAACAAATATTTCTGCCTGTAATAAATATTTGCAATCTCATTTAAGCGATCTTCTTTTGCAGTGTCGTTTAAAGTTTCATAGTCTTTAGTAAAGCCATTTAATTCTTCAATCATATCCCCTTCAATTGCAGCAACTTCCGCGCTGATTTCACCAAATTGCTCTGCTGTTTCAATTTCCATCAGTCGCTCGTTGATTTCCATCATTTCCATTAAAAAATCTGCAGGAAGTTGTGGCTTTGCACCTTCGCTAACCAAATCATGAAGCTTTAAAACATATTCAAGCAACTTATTCGGGTCGCTTAAGGTTTGGTAAGCTTTATTGTTGATGGTGGAAAGCTCTAATATTTCCTGTTGCTTTTCATCATCTTCATTGGCATAAAAATCCGGGTGATATTTTTTACTTAAAGCATAAAACTGCTTCTTTATAAAGGCTACATCCGGATGAAAGCTTTCCGGTATTCCGTAAAATTCAAAATAATTCATCAATACAAAACTACTAAATTTACATTGGTGCAATAATAAAGCTGAAAAACATGCCACTATTTTACGATCAGATGAAACGCGTTGTAAATGTGAGCGCTAACCCCAAAAGGATTGTTTCGCTGGTACCGTCTCAAACGGAACTGCTGTTTGAATTAGGGCTGAATGAACAAATAGTTGGAGTAACTAAGTTTTGCATCCATCCGGCTGATAAAGTCAAGAATATTAAAAAGGTTGGGGGCACCAAGCAATTAAATACCGAGCGCATAGATTTGATTAAGCCTGATTTGATAATTGGCAATAAAGAGGAGAATGAGCAAAGCCAGATAGAACAATTATCACAGCATTACCCTATATGGATGAGTGATATTGTTGACCTGGCATCTGCATTGAATATGATTGCAGAGATTGGGGAGATAACCGGTAAAAGTGAAAAAGCCAGTTGGTTAACCGCACAAATAACTACCAATTTTGATAACCTTGAGCCTTTACCTGCAAAGCTCAACGTTTTATACCTGATCTGGAGAAAGCCCTACATGGCAGCGGGCAAGCATACTTTTATTAATGATATGCTGGCGCGATGCGGATTTAACAACATAATTCATCAATCCCGTTACCCTGAGCTTTCAATGGCGGAAATACAGTTACTTGATCCAGACGTGATATTGTTATCATCAGAGCCATACCCTTTTGCTGATCAACACATCAATGAGCTTAAAGAAATAGTTCCGGAAGCCAGAATTTTATTGACCGATGGAGAATTGTTTTCGTGGTATGGGAGTCGTTTACTCCACTCACCAGGGTACTTTAGAACCCTGATTAAAAAATTAAATACAAAGGAATGAGGCAGATAAAGAAAATTTGAAATTTTGGTTTCACATTTTGCGATATTAAGCTATCTTTGCCGTCTCTTAAAAACCAAACGCGGAAGTGGCGTAATTGGTAGCCGCACCAGACTTAGGATCTGGCGCCGCGAGGCGTGGGGGTTCGAGTCCCTTCTTCCGCACCAGGTCAAAAGCAGCCGATAAGGCTGCTTTTGTTATTAAAGGACAGTATTGAGGCGATACAGTAGTGCTATCTTTACCCTGGTTATTATCTTAAAAACACAAAGCCCCCTCCATTGTATTTTCCAAACCTTGTTCTTTTTTGCTCATTTTTTAAACAAATTTTTAAGGGTAGGGTTACTTTATAAATATTAATTGATGCTTTACTACTTAATGTATATGAGCAAGGCGACTCATAAACCTACTCAACAGCACCTTGACGATATTCTTAAAATATCGGTTGATAATAACAAGCAAAAAAACATTACGGGTATGTTGCTATACGTTTCAGAGAAAAATGAAACACAAAATGGCAGGTTTATACAGGTTTTGGAGGGAGAGGAAAAAGTAGTAAGAGAATCATTTGAGAAAATCCGCATGGATGTAAGGCATACTTCTGTTGTAGAATTATTTACTTACAGCATCAATGACAGGAACTTTCCTGACTGGAGCATGGGATACAAAAGAATTGAAAGCGAAGACTTACCGGCCGACTTAAAAGAATGGTTCGATCCCGACAACTTCCCTAATAATAAAGCTAAAGGAATTATTAACGTGCCGCTAACTTACCTAAAGTCGTTCAACCAATTGTATAAACAATTGAAATGAGGAATATTGATAGGTTTATCCTTTCTTAAAATGCCCTTTAAAAATATTTTTCCAGCATTAAACCGTAAGTAAACAACAGGTTTTCGCTTTGTGTACGGTTCACCCTGTTATAATTCAAAGATGTGGTAAGTGCCAGCCAGCTTTGTAACTTAAAAGAAAGATTGGTTGTTGACCTGATATTATAATCGCTGCCCCGCTCAAATGAGTTTTGGAGAAAGTTGGATCCATCAACTACAACTTTATCTTTGATATTAAAACGAAATTGCAGGCGAAACGAGTTCCGGTAGGTAGTATACTTATCTGGCGTATTGTCGGCTAATATTAAATCGCTGGTGTCAAACAAAACACCGTCGCTTATATTGAGATAAGCGTTTGCCGAATCAAAGATACTGTAAGCTATACCAAGCCCGGCCAGTAACTGGTTATTAATTTTTAATGAGTAGCTCGTATTGTAATTAGCCAGTCCCCAATAAAAAAATTGCGTTGTTCTGTACAGATTAAAATCTAATGCAGAAGAAAAATCATTATTGCTTTGGTTACCGTTCTGTTTACCGTAAATCCAATTGTTATTAAAATTAAACGATATGTCCTTTCGCTTAACATTAAACCTGAAAGCGTTGTTAAGCAGGTAAGCGGTACCGTCATTTGTTTTATTGATAGAACCGGTAGACTGGAACGCTGTGTGATAAAAAGTGGTATCGTTAAACTGAGCCAATGCCGTTTTGCCAAGACAGGCACACATTACAGCTACAAGACATAAGATGAAAGATGCTTTTAATTTTCCCATAAGCTTATTGACCAACATTTTTATAAGCTATTGGTTTATTAAAAGTCAATCTAAACTATTTGGTAAGGAACGGGTTAAAAGTTCTGGCGCCAATTTCCATCCCTGCTGCCCGGCATATTGTTTTATCGCCAAACCTGAAATTGATGGTATCCATAGCCTGATAAAGCCTTATGCGCTCCTCATTGTCTTCAAACAAATTGATCTGATAGCTGCCGGTACAAAGGTTGCTTAGCCTTACTCCTATCAGCCTGATCGGCCGGTGCTGGTTCCAGGCTTTGTTAAGCAGATTTTTTATGCCCGGTATCAATATATGTTCTGCAGCGGTAAGCGCTATTTTTTGCTGTTGGGTGTGCGTCTCAAAGTTTGAATATCGCAACTTGATAGCCAGACATGATGATACTTTATTTTCCCGTCTCAGTTTGCCGGCCAGTTCTTCGGTCATAGATACCAGTATATTCTCCAGCGTGCGCTTATCTTTCACATCTGTTTCAAAGGTATGTTCTGTTGATATACTTTTACGGTCGCTATGCGGAATGATCTCGCTGTCATCAATCCCATTGGCTTTATTGTATATAAATAATCCCATCTTACCAAATACAGCTTCCAGGAAACGCAGATTTACCCGTTGCAAATCGCCAATTTTCTCAAGCCCATACTGATAAAGTTTCTGACAGGTACTTTCGCCAAGGCCGGGTATTTTACCGATGCTTAAAGGCGCCAGAAACTCTTTTTCCTTACCATGTGGTATCCAGAGCTGCCCATTTGGTTTTGCCTGGTTTGTGGCCATTTTAGCCACTGTTTTGCCAGATGCCATACCAAAAGATATAGGTAACCCGGTTTCGCGCATAACCTTTTGTCTGAGATCGGTGGCTAACTTATAGGGATCATGGTAGCGCTCCATACCGCTAAGGTCAATATAAAACTCATCTACCGACGACTTTTGATACAATGGTACCATATCATGTATAATCTGCGTAACCTCGCGCGAAGCCTCAGAGTAACGGCCATGTGTACCATGTATCACAATAGCTTCCGGGCATAGCTTTAAAGCTTGTTTGGTAGGCATGGCCGAGTGTACACCAAACTTACGTGCCTCGTAGCTGGCAGATGAAACCACTCCCCTGTCTTTGGATCCGCCAATGATAACCGGCTTACCGATAAGCGAGGGATTAAACTTTCGCTCCACCGATACAAAAAACGAATCAAGGTCAATATGCACAATATGTCTTTTGACATCCATACACAAATTTATAATTTTATTTTTATTTGCTAAAAATATTAGCATAAATTTGTCTTCTCAACCTGTAATTTATGACCGGATATACCGATTATCGTTTCCTTCTTCCTGTTCCAGAAAATATCAACATGGAAATATCACGCTATAAAAAGGCATCGGTAAAACACATCGGCAGCTTTCAGAGTATGGACTCCCCGGCACACATTAGCCTGAAGACGCTTGAAAGACAGAAACCCTATTACGCCGACCAGACTATTGAGCGCCTGGAACTACAATTAAAAACGCTGCCGCCGGTATTACTCCATATCAACGGCTTTGCCTACTTTCCGCACCTGCACGGAAAGATGACTATTTACGCAGCGATAAAATCTACACCAGCTGCAGATAACTGGTTTGAAGAGATCAAGAAACAGCTAAAAGTTAAGAAGGGTATTCTACCGCATATAACTGTATGCCGCAACATTGCCGGTGCCGACTTTGAAAAGCTTTGGCCGCACTTCAGGCATAAGCATTGGTTAGAGCCGTTTTGGGTGGATCAGCTTAAAATTTCCAAAAGAGACTCTCTTGACCGTTATGGCAATTTTAACGCATTTAAAACCATCAGGTTTAAAAATACACAGCATTTGCACAACGAAGCCAACAAATCATCTACCGACGAACAGATCAACCTATTTTGATATGATCAGACAAAAACATTTTCTAAACCTGATATCGCTGCCTGATGAAAATGAAGAGCACATCAAACGGTTCAAACGGGCCTGTGTAAAGCACATCGGCGAATTCAGAAGCATGAAATCGAGAGCGCACATATCTTTTGAACCCTTGATATTTGATGCTGAAACATCTTACAATGCGGTAGATTTTAAAATGTTTTATGATGTTGTAGAAAGTATACTTAACAATGTACCATCTATCAATCTCAAAATTAATGGCTTTGATTATTTTAAACACGGCACAAACAGCATGACCATTTATGCCGCGCTGCAATTGGATACTGTTACCATGCGATGGTTCAACTTTGTTAAAAAAATATTTCTGATGAAGGGAGAGATGAAACCGCATATCACCATTGCAAGAGATATATCAAAAGCATCATTTGATATTTTATGGCCATATTTTAAGAATTATGAATACAAGGATTCGTTTGAAGTAAGCACTATTACAGTACTTGGTAAATACAGTGACGAAAGCGGGCCATATCAAATTTACAAGCAAATAGCTTTAAGGAAGCAAACTAACCTTGCTGTTGTTTAGCGATAATATCTGCAATGATCATCTCCGCATGAATGCGTGAATTTTCAATAAACCAGAGGTGGGTATCCAAGCCGCCGCAAACTACACCAGCCAGGTAAAGGCCCGCTTGATTGGTTTCCATAGTGTCAGGATTGTACTCGGGTATAAACTTTTCTTCGCTAAGGTTAATGCCCAGTTTAGCCAGAAAATCAAAGTTTGGTTTATAACCCGTCATGGCCATAACAAAATCATTGGGTATGGTTATCCGTCCTTCAGGTGTGTCAATATCCACTTCATCCTCGCGTATAGCGGCCAGGTTAGAGTTAAAATAAGCCTGTATACTACCTTCCTTTATACGGTTAATAATATCTGGCCGCACCCAGTATTTAACACGATGGCTTACTTCATCTCCCCTTATAACTAAAGTAACCTTTGCACCTTTACGGTAAGTTTCCAAAGCAACGTCAATAGCCGAGTTACTGCTGCCAACCACCACTATGTTTTGCATGGCGTAGTAATGTGGATCTTTATAATAATGTTTTACCTTAGGCAGGTTCTCTCCGGGGATATCTAAATTGACAGATATATCATAGAAGCCCGTTGCCAATATTATTTTTTTAGCCTGATAAGTTTGCTTGCATGAAATAACTTCATAACCGCCATTTATCGGCCTTACATTTTCAACCTCCTCAAAAAGGTTTATTGGCAAGTGGTTAGAAACAGCCACACGGCGGTAATACTCCAGCGCCTCCGCTCGATTAGGCTTATTGTTGATAGTCACAAAGGGTATTCCGCCAATCTCCAGTTTTTCCGAAGTGGAAAAAAAGGTCATGGTAGATGGATAATTATAAAGTGAGTTAACCAGGCAGCCTTTTTCAAGAATAACAAAGCTAAAACCGGCTTTTTGGGCTGCAAGGCCGCAAGCCATGCCTATAGGGCCGCCACCAATAATCAGTATATCAAGCATGGCGACTAAGATAAGCAGTAAGTTTTTTAAAATATCTAATAATGAATTTGGAAATCTGAATTATGAAGTTTAAAAGACTTTGGCAGGATGCGAAAACGAATTCTTCAATAAGTTTTAAATATCGAATGAAGAGTATTGAAATCTGAATTACGAAGTTTTGATTTTGATGTGATATAAAATCAAAAAAAAGAAAATAAAAATGGGTAAGCTACTTTTATCGCGCCGCTCAACTCTCTACCCTTGCTGCGTTCCCACCCTGGGGGAGTTCAAGAGGAGCTGGCCGTAAAAGACTTACCCGCCGCAAATATAGAAAAAGATGCGTTTTTGATTAATAAAATGTTAAAAAACGTGTTACCACACTGATAATGAACGAGATTATTTATCCGAATCTGGCATTCTGTTATCATTTATTCAATTTCATTGTTCTGTACTTGCTGCAGGGTATAAACTTTATATGTTAAGCCCATACGTTTGGCGTTTTCTTCAACGGTTTGTGTAAAACCTGCCTGTTTTCGCCTCTCGTTCACATGTTCAGGATCGGCAATAGGCCATATAAAAAACTTAAATTCAGCTTTACCTGTTTTTTTGTTTATAATGGTCATTCCTTTTGCCTGGGTGCCCCATATCTGCTCTTTTTTGTTGTACATCAAAGAGCGGTCTTTCATCATAGCATATAAATGAAATGGTAATTCTTTGTCTTTGGCTGCTTTTTCAATCAAAGGCAAATATTTGTCGATAACCGTCGAATGCTGCAATACAAAAAAAGCTGCCTCATTGGTTGGCGTATCTACAAGCGAGCGGCCCGGGTAACCAAATTTAGCAATGATCTCTTCTATCCTTTTAACGTTGGATGAGTCGGCGTCTGTCTGCAGCTTCCATAAATGTTGTACAAGCTGATCTTTACTAACGTTGTAGATTTTGGAAAGTGAATCGGTTTTAGCACTATCAAGCTTTTCTGAAACTAATATCCGATACTTTTGGTCCAGCACATACATGCTGTCCAATTCATGTTTTAATGCTTTGTTAATTTTATGCTGTGCTTTTACAAAGCTTAAGCTAAATATTAGAATAAAACCTGTGAGGATTTGCTTTTTCATATTAAAATTACGAAACTATCGTAAATTTACGATAGTTTCGTATAAAAGCAAAATTTATAATGAGAAATTAAAACACCTCGTTGATGCTCATTTCACGCAATTCTTTTGGTTCGTTCGGGCGGCCATTTTTGAAAGCTTTTCGTGGCTTTAAACCAAGAAGGTCAAACATGAACATATCTTCGTCGAAGGTTGGATTTGGCGTGGTTAATAGCTTTTCTCCTGCAAAGATAGAGTTGGCGCCAGCCATAAAACACATGGCCTGCTCAACAGTGCTCATTTCGGTACGTCCTGCTGATAAACGCACCACCGTTTTGGGCATAATAATACGCGTTGTAGCAATCATACGAACCATATCCCATACAGATACCCGAGGCTGCTCGGCCAGTGGCGTGCCTTTTACCGGTACCAAGGCATTAATAGGTACTGATTCCGGATGTTTAGGAAGGTTAGAAAGCGTTTTAAGCATTGATATCCTATCGGCAGTGGTTTCACCGAGGCCAATGATCCCCCCGCTGCAAACAGAAATTTTAGCTTTGCGAACATGCTCAAGCGTTTGTAAACGGTCGTCGTAAGTACGGGTGGTTATTATACGTTTGTAGTCGTCTTCAGAGGTATCAAGATTATGGTTATAAGCATATAAACCTGCATCGGCCAAACGCTGCGCCTGGTTTTCGGTAAGCATACCTAAAGTACAGCAAACTTCCATATCCAGTTCGTTTACAGCTTTTACCATATCCAGCACTTTATCAAAATCGCGGTTATCGCGCACTTCGCGCCATGCGGCACCCATACACAACCGGGATGCACCACCTTCTTTAGCACGTTTGGCAACGGCTATTACCTCTTCTTTAGGCATTAACGCATGTACATCAACACCTGTGCTGTAACGTGCAGCCTGCGGGCAGTAGGCACAATCCTCCGGGCAGCCGCCGGTTTTTATCGAGATCAGTGAGCTGATCTGCACTTCTGAATAATCCTTATTTTCGCGGTGTATGGTTGCAGCGCGGTAAATAAGGTCTAATAATGGCGAGTGGTATATTTTTGAGATTTCTTCCTGGGTCCAGTCGTGTCTTACCTCGGTCATAGCATTATCGGTTTACGTTTATTACTGATGCATAGAGCATCATAAGTGCAAATATTCAAAGATTATTTTCGATTTTTATTATGTAGGGTCACTTTTTACAAAATTCGCTCACTTTGCAAACTCACAATAGGAGCTTACTTGCCAGCCATAGCGGCAGAAAGAACCCTATGCAATCGGTAAACGTGGTGATAATTATTGACGATGCCACAGCCGGATCAATTCCTATTCTTTTTAAGATCAAAGGTATTGAGGCGCCAGTTATGCCGGCAATTACAAGGTTACCCGTCATGGCCAGGAAAAGCACCAGCCCGAGCATAGGGTTTGCATCATAAAAACAGGCGACGGCTAAAACTATCAGACCGTTGCATGCGCCGTTTATCAAACCTACCAAAAATTCTTTCAAAACAGTGTTGTAAGCTTGCCTGTCGCTCAAATCACTTAACGAGATACGCCTCACTGTTACAGCCAGCGCCTGTGTAGCTGTATTACCGCCCATACCGGCAATAATGGTCATGTAAGCAGAAATAATAGCCAGGCTTTTTACTGTTGCATCAAAATTACGGATAATAGAAGCTGCCAGGAATGCGGTACCTAAGTTAATTACCAACCAGGGCAGGCGGCTTTTAACAGCATCTTTCCAGTTACCGCTCAGTTCTTCATCTTCAGACACACCGGAGATCTTCAATATATCCTCGGTGTTCTCGGCTTCCATAACGTCGATAATATCATCAACCGTAATTCTGCCAAGCAGTTTCATATGGTCGTCAACAACGGGTATACTGGTAAGGTTATATTGAGAAATAAGTTTGGCTACCTCCTCCTGGTCAAGGTCGGCTTTTACAAAAACCGGATCATGCTGATAAATATCGCGCACTTTTATTTCACTGCGCGCTTTTAAAATATCTTTTATAGATACTATACCATGAAGTATCTTAGCCTCATCTACTACGTAAATGGTGTAAAATTCTTCCATTTCTTCCGACTGGCGGATAATGTCTTCTAAAGCTTCTTTTTTTGTAAGATTAATATTTACACATATAACCTGCGAGTTCATTAAACCGCCGGCTGTGTCTTCCTGATAATTTAAAAGGGCGCGTATGCTGGTCGCATCTTCCTGATCAATATCCTGCAGTATTTCCCGCTGATCCTCCTCGTCAAGCTGACTGATGATATCGGTAGCTACATCATAATCAAGCTCTTCAACTATCTCTGAACGTTTTTCCGGGTGCAGGTTTACCAGTAATTCTTCAGGATGGCTCTCCTCAGTCATCTCGGTAATTACCTCAGATGCTTCCTCAGTTGGCAGAATGTTAATGATCCGTTCGCGCGCCTCCTGCGGCAGGCGCTCAAATAAAATAGCGATCTCCGAAGCGTGGTAATCTTTCAGAACCAACTCTAAGTCAGCATCATTCCCCTCAAGCGCGGTTTTGATACGAATCAGGTCGGATTTATCTATTTCAAATGATTGCATATGCAGGCAAAATAACGATTTTTAACCAAAAACGATACCGCTGCAGTGGTAATTTGAAACAGACTCCACACAAAAAGTTAAGTTAAAGTTATCTACTGCAACATACTGTTAATAACCGTTTTTACCAATTACGTAAGGGCGAGACGTTGTTAAACTGTTTTCGATTGGAAAAGCCCATTTCAATGTTCCAGTTAAAGCGTTAAAAGCATTAAAATATCTTCCACCTCCACCACCAGGATAAACTACTTCATCAACAACAGTTGGTACAACCCCATTAGCATAAATAGCTTTTGACCAAACAATATTACCTGTAGATGTATTTACACAATAAATTTTACCATCATCGGCATTGATATATAGATTTCCATTACTAATGGATGGGCCACTTGTAAAACCTAAGGCATCAAGTTTTTTCCATACAAGGCTTCCATCACTTGCATTTATTGCATAAAGGCTTCCAGGATGGTTATTCGGTGGACCATAGTTTAAATCGTAACCGCTTGAAAAATATATAATGCCGTTATATATAACTGGCATGGCATGCTCCATTGTTCCGTTATCGGATTTTATTCGCCATTTTTCAGCGCCGTCAGCTGTATTAATTGCATAAAGATAACCAGTACGACTACCTATGTAAATTACATCTTCTACAACAAGGGGGCTTGATGATACAATCAAGCTACCAGTATTATATTGCCATTTTGGTTGGCCTTTTTTAGTGAGGGCATATAAATAACCATCATCACTTGCAAAATAAACCATATTATTTACAACAACAGGATCAGAATCAATCAGGTAACCTGTAGTAAAGGTCCATTTAGGCACACCAGTTTCAGCATCAATTGCATACAATTTTCTATCATATGAACCAACATACACAATACCGTCTGCAACCGTTGGGCTTGATGTTATAATGCCACCTGTTTTATATTTCCATTTTAGTGCACCTGTTTCTGCATCTAAAGCATATAAATACCCATCTGTATTACCAGCATAGAGTACGCCTTTGCTAAATGCTGGACCCGAGTACGAAAAGTCACCCTCTGCTTTAAAATCCCATATTTTCTTGCCATTACGGTTGTAAAGTGCATAGAAGGTTTTATCGTGCCCACCAAAGTATACCATATTCTTAAGCTTGTCGTGCTTTACAGTTATTATGTATTTTTTAGTTGCAGGGCCTTCACTCTGAATGGTAAATACAATTGGTTTACTAAAGTCAAGTATTTCATCTTCAGAATGCTTAAGAACTTTATCTTCAGCTTTGTATTTCAGAGCTGTGAGATCAGTAAAATGCGGCACCAGGACGTTAATACTATCTTCTTTAATTTCAACAGCTATCTCATCACTTTCAAACGAAGTACCATCCGGATGTAATAGTGTAAAGTCTGTAAGTTTAACTTCTGGCTGTTCTGTGTTATCATCTTTTTTACAACCAGTTGTACATAAGAAAAAAATAACTGCTGAAAAGCGGATTGCGGTTAGTGAAAGAGTTTTTAATGTCATAAGGTTATGCCATAAAAATAATTAAATATTTTTATCCGCTATAATCATATTGCAATTTAACGCCGGCAACCTTGCTCATTTTACTAATTACTACCTCAACCTGTGTTTTACGAACCGAAAATTGAATAGAACAATTAAGTTCGGAATGCTGGGCTAACACCTGCAATTGCTCATCCTTGATAATCCGCATTATATCATTCATCTGCGAATAATCGAAAGTAATCGTATAGATATCATTAACGGTTTTTTCTATAATCTTTGCTTCGCTCAAAGCCATTTCCGTGGCGGTTTTGTAAGCATTGATCAACCCGGGTACACCAAGCAATGTACCACCGAAGTACCGCACAACTACTACCAGAATGTTGGTGATATCTTTAGACAAAAGAGTATTCAAAATTGGCCTGCCTGCTGTACCAGATGGTTCGCCATCGTCGTTAACCCGGTAAACCGACCTGTCGATACCTAACCTTATGGCCCAGCAATGATGATTAGCTTTTGGATGCTCCGCTTTTAACTTACTAACAAGGGGCTTAACATCATTATCGTTGTTTATAGGGTAAGCAAAAGCCAGAAACTTACTGCCTCTATCGCGAAATATAGCCTCCGTAGGCGCGTAAATAGTTTTATAAGTGTCGTCGAACAGCATTTATCACTTTAAGTATTAACGATGGTGATCATGATTATGGAAATTATGGCAAAACCCAAACCCACCTTATTTAGGGTACTTAGCCGTTCATGAAAAACAACCAGACCAACCACCGCCCCTAAAGTTATTACACCTATATTCATTGCAGAGAAAACAAGTGACGGACTGGTTGACAAGGCCTTATGCGCTTTCAGATAAAACAAAATATTCCCAAAATTAGCAACACCCAATATCCAGCCAAACATGATATGTGCCCAATGTATCCGCGTTTGCCTCCTGAACACTTTTACTAACAGACTTATAAAAGCTATTAAAAACGATAACAAATAGATAAAAAACAATGATGTAGTATAAGGCACAGCGGTAAATGCAGCAACGTTTTTAAATAAAATATCTATTGCCCCAAAGCCGACAAATACAAAAAGTAAATAAACCCAGGCGTTACTTAGTACTTTTCGGTTAGCTGTCTTTTTTTGCCATGGTATAGAGCACAGTATGGCTGCAAATCCCACAATAAAGCATGCTAACCTGGCCAAGCTAAAGTTATCTCCAAAGAGGAGAAACGCTGCTAACAGTGATATAAAAAGCGATAGTCTTTGGGCCACATCAGTCCTCACAATGCCGGCTACCCTTACGGATGCGGCCATAATCCAAAAAACCAGCGGTAATAAAATACCTACGGAAATGTAAACACCAACAGGAGCCAGTTTAAAATCAAATGTTTTTAGATCCGGCTTGAAAAAAAACCACGTGAGCAGTATGGCCATGGAATAATTCCAGGTGATGGCCTGAAATATGTCTATGCTGTAACGTCGTGCTAATTTCAGTAATACCGAAACAATAACGCTGCAACAAACACTTAAAAAAACGTATAACATCTAACTAAAGGTTATTTTGGTTGATTGGTAAATATCTGTAAAATATCATCACCAACCTGATAACTTCCGACTTTATTACCACTTAATGACGGTGACTTTATACCTTGTTGCAGTGTACCAGCACCGGTGAAAATGCGTGCCTCGTCCCACAAGCCGGCTTCAATAAATGCCGTTAAAGTTTTAGCACCTCCCTCAATTATAACAGACTGTATATCTTGTAAATAAAGCTGGTACATAATATACTGCGGCACATAATTATCAAAGTCTTCCAACTGGATGTATTTGATATTACCTACAACATCAAATTGATGTTCGTTAAATACAAATGTCTCAACTGTCTGGTCGAAAATATTTAAATCCGGGCCAAGCTCTAACCTGCGGTCTATCACTATCCGCTTTGGTGACTTACCTTTTGTGTAACGCACATTGAGCTGTGGATCATCAGCAAGTACCGTGTTTTTACCTACCAGTATGGCATCTTCTTCAGCGCGCCACTGATGTACCAGCGTGCGGCTTTCAATGCCGGTTATCCAGTGTTGAGATCCATCTGCAGGCGCAAAAAAACCATCGGCTGTTTGCGCCCATTTTAATATGATATAAGGCCTGTGCTGCTGCACACGTGTAAAAAAGCGCCGGTTCAGGCTTCGGCATTCATCTTCAAGTATATCAACAGTTACATTAATGCCGGCAGCCTGAAGCTTTTCAATCCCCTTGCCATCTACATGCGGGAAAGGATCGCGGCAGCCAACCACTACATTGGGTATTTGATGTTTGATGATAAGGTCGGCGCATGGCGGCGTCTTTCCATAGTGTGCGCAGGGTTCAAGAGAAACATAAATAGTAGATTTCTTTAACAGATCAAATGCATTAATATATCTGTCTGTCACTATTTTAACAGCGTTTACCTCAGCGTGTGCTTCACCATATTGTTGATGATAGCCTTCGCCTATTATTTGATCCTCATGTACAATTACAGCCCCTACCATAGGGTTTGGGCTCACGCGCCCTGCTCCCAGTATAGCCAGGTCCAAGCAGCGCTGCATATATATTTCTGCTGATGCCATTGCGCAAAAGTAGCTTTTATGTTACTTTGTTGTATGAAAACTATTAAGGATGTGTTCCTGTCCTTTAAAGATGCTTTGAATAAATTGTATGACTTCCACGAAATTGAGGCTATTACCCTGCTTGTATTAGAAGAAATTACTGGTTTTTCCCGTGCAAAAATTAAGGCGTTTACAAATGATGATCTGCCTGCCGACGCATCTGAAAAGTTAGATGGTATACTTGCCGACCTTAAAACCGGCAAGCCGGTACAGTATGTTTTAGGAACCGCAGAATTTTATGGTTTAAGTTTTTTTGTTAATCCTGCTACATTGATACCGCGACCGGAGACAGAAGAACTGGTTGAGTGGATCCTGAAATCCGCAGCGGATAGCAGAGAGCCCGAAACCGGAAACTTAAATATTTTGGATATAGGGACAGGTAGCGGTTGCATAGCCATCGCTTTGAAAAAAAACCTGCCGAACGCCGCAGTCACTGCTATTGACATATCCGAAGATGCCCTGCAAACCGCCAAAAAAAATGCTGTGATAAATGAAACCGACATAAAGTTTAACAATGTCGACATACTGAATAAAGCTACTCACAACTCATTCCCCACTACTCACTTCAACATTATTGTGAGCAACCCTCCATACGTCACCCTTAAAGATAAGTTGCAAATGCACATCAATGTAAACAATTTTGAACCACATACTGCACTATTCGTCCCCGAGAATGATCCGCTTATATTTTATAAAGCCATAACTAATTTTGCTGCTGAAAAATTAATACCCGGCGGATTATTATTCTTTGAGATAAACGAAGCCTTTGGTAAAGAAACAGTTGACCTTTTAAAGGATAAATCATTTATAAACATCGAATTAAGGCAAGACATGAGCGGACGCGACCGGATGGTGAAAGCTGTGAAACCGTATTAACTTCGGGGGTGAAATTCGATGATCGTACTTTTTAAAAATTCTTTGTCCAGATGAGTATAAATTTCAGTAGTGGTGATGCTTTCATGCCCAAGCATTTCCTGTACAGCGCGCAAATCCGCCCCTCCCTCAACCAAATGGGTTGCAAACGAATGCCTGAAAGTATGCGGACTGACTATTTTTTTTAACCCGGCCAGGGCGGCAAGTTCTTTTATCAGCATAAAAACATACACCCTGGTAAGGCGCTTGCCCCGCCTGTTTAAAAACACAAAATCTTCTTCTCCCCGTTGTATCGGGCTATGCACTCGTATCATTTCTGTCCATATCTTCAAAGCTTTGATGGCTTCGCTACCAATAGGTACAAGTCGTTCTTTATTGCCTTTACCGGTTACCTTGATAAACTCGTCTCCGTTATCAAGAGAAAGATTGGATAAGCGCAGTTCTGTAAGTTCTGATACACGCAGTCCGCAACCATACAAAACCTCCAGCATAGCCTTGTTTCTGCCACCCTCGGGTTTAGATAGGTCAATTGCAGCTATTATTTTATTAATATCCACAATACTTAATGTGTCAGGCAGTTTACGCCTGATTTTTGGCATTTCCAAAAGCTCGGAAGGATCGGCCGGTATGATGTCGTCCAAAAGCATATACCGGTAAAAGGCTTTAACACCCGATAGTACCCTTGATTGCGTAGAAGGTATCATCCCTAACTCACTCAACCAGGTTATAAACCCACGAAGATCATCAAGGTCCATTTTATCCGGCTGTTTATCTGCTTTTTCGGAAGAAGCGTATTGTTGCAGTTTGCCAATATCCCTGCTATATGCTTCCACAGAATTATCGGCAAGCGATCTTTCCAGCTTTAGATAAGTTTTAAATCCTTTTATTGCCGATGGCCAATCCAATTGATTTTACTTTTAATGTTTTATACCTAAGTTTGGGCAAATGAATATACAGATCATAAACGGCCCGAATTTAAACCTGCTTGGCGTGCGCGAAAAATCAATTTATGGCAGCGCTGACTTTGAAAGTTACCTTGCTGATTTACAACAACATTTTACTGACATCAATATCAGTTATTATCAGAGTAACGTTGAAGGCGAAATTATAAATAAACTGCATGAAATCGGCTTTATTTATGATGGCATAGTTTTAAATGCCGGTGCATACACTCATACGTCCATTGCTATTGCAGATGCTATTGCAGCTATTAATACACCGGTGATTGAGGTACATGTTTCAAACGTGTATAAACGTGAGGAATTCCGTCATCACTCCATGCTGGCAGCCAGTTGCAAGGGTGTTATTACCGGATTTGGTTTAAATTCATATCGGTTAGGCATTGAAAGCTTTTTATTAAATATTAACTCTTAATGAAGGAAATCTGCCATTAAATTTTTAAGGTTAATCAAAGAAGTTTTTTTAAATCATTTAAACAAACATAAACTATCAATTTTTCGTTTAATTGCGAATTCTACGGAAATAAAATAATGAATAAAGTATTTAAGATAGCCTCACTTATTTTAATCCTAGTTACTTTATTTACAGTCGATTTATCTGCGCAAAGACGAAAGCCACAATCTGTAAAAGATTCACTCCGCCGCGCCATTTTGCGTCGCGACTCCATGTTGCGCACCTTTAAACGGTCGGATACATCTATTAACAACCTATTACAAAAAATCGAGTATTATACTTCGTCATTCAACCAGATAAAGACCAATCTGTCGCGTAACATTGATACCACTGATATCAGCCTGCAGCTACCAACCTTCGAGAAGCGTATAGGCCTGATAAAAACGCTTATCGACAATGATAAATCGAGCACACTAAGGTACTTGTATGCCATACGGGATATACTTACCCGTAGTGACGATCAGATGGACATATGGCAGGAACGCCTTACAGACATCAACTCCAAGCTTATCCAAAATCAAAATGAGCTTGCCTCGATGCATAAAGATCAAACGCTAAAGATAGTACCGGCTGATAGCAGCCTTTTAAATACTTATCTCACCCAAAAAATAGCGCTTGAAAACCGGTACACCAAACTTGATACCACCAATAAAAAGCTGTTGCTTAAAGTAGGTTTATTACAAAATCGAATTTCAACGGTTTATATTTCCCTGCTTGATCTTAAGGATCAGATCGACCTGAAAATACGTGAATTCAGCCTGCAAGCCCTTGGCGAAGAGAATAACAGCATTTGGGAACCTAATACAACCCATACAAATTTTTCTGCCGCGTTACGTAAAACGGTAAGCATGAATATTAAGCTGCTTACTTTTTTTATTGCCCGTGCCACCATGATACATTTTGCGGGATTAGTATTATTGGTATTATTTTTTGCCTGGATTTATAATAACAAAAGAAAAATTGAGCGATTGAAAGATGTGCCGGAAAACATTTTTGATCAGGCAAAGTATGTTGCCTTCTATCCTATCGCATCATCACTAATAGTGGCTTTGGCTATTGTTCCTAATTTTTATGATCACCCGCCTGTAGTTGTGCTTGAGATTTTTTTTATAGGGCTTATTTTTTCATTGCTATATGTTGTAAAAAAAACCTGTCCACGTGGTTTATATCAGTATCTTTTATCATTAACATTGATAACCATTGTTTACAGCATAAGTAATCTGTTTGTCGAGGTATCCTACACCGATCGTGTAATTGTTCTTTTAGCCGCTCTTTTCTCAACCATTCTCAGCATAAAATTTTACCGTCAGGTTAAAACCAATTCTACTTATTATCTGCCTTATACTAAATTAGTGCTCAGGGTTTTTATTATTCTGCAGGGAGCCGCTTTCTTGTTTAACGTATTCGGCAGGGTGAGCCTTTCAAAAATTGTAGGTGTCACCGCCATTTATAATTTATGGCTGGCCTTAGGTATGTATTACTTGGTACAGATCTTTATGCAAAGCCTGTTTATGCAGTTAGAAACCACGAAATCTAACAACAGTATAAGCTCATACATTGATTTTAAATTACTGCAGCATAAATTCAGAAGCTTTTTAACGGTAATTGCCGTGGTTTTATGGTTGGTAATGCTATTTCAAAACCTGAGCGTTGAGGATGCGGTTTTCGACAGCCTTGAAAAATTCCTGACAACAACGCGCAGTTTAGGCGGCGCTAACACCCAGTTCACATTCCAAAGCGTTATCATTTTTATAGCGGTTATCTGGTTATCATCTATTGTTGCACGGATTATAAGTTACCTGTATGATGTTGCCGGTAGAAACAGCACTGAGATGGACCTGCTGAAAAAGAAAAACCGTACATCCACATTACTGATAAAGCTTGCTGTATTTGCCATTGGTTTCTTTTTGGCAGTTGCGGCATCCGGGTTTCCTTTGGATAAAATTACCATCATTATCAGTGCGTTTGGTATAGGCATTGGTTTTGGCATGCAAAATATTGTAAATAACCTGGTATCAGGATTAATACTCGCCTTTGAAAAGCCTGTACAAATAGGCGATATTATTGAAGTAAATAACCGATCAGGTACAATCATGGAGATTGGTATACGCTCAAGCAAAATTGCTACTTCTGATGGCGCCGAGGTTATTGTACCTAACGGCGACCTGATATCTCAACATGTGATCAACTGGACACTGAGCAATACCAACCGCCGCGTTGAGCTGATCGTAGGCGTTGCCTATGGCTCTGATATTGACAAGGTAAAAGGCATACTGACTGATCTTTTATCATCACGGGATGACATAATGAATAACCCGGCACCGCTGGTATTTGTACACAACCTCAGCGAAAGCTCGGTAGACTTCAGGCTGTTGTTTTGGGCTGCAGAAATTGGAACATGGCTCTCGCTGAAAAGCAGTGTATTAACAGATATTTATCTGGCTTTCGCCAAAGAAGGTATAGAAATACCTTTCCCTCAGCGTGATTTAAATTTGCGGATAACCAGTGAGCAAGCCGAACTGCTTAAGCTACAAAAGAAAGATCAGGTATAATCACCAACCTGTTTTCTGCTTAATAAAACCTATAAGGTTATTCGCCATGGCCTGCTGCTCTTTTACGCTTGGATGCCCAGGTGTGTTCTTATATGGAAATATGTGCGTATAGATATTTTTATCATGCAGGCCGGCCACAGCTTGCTGAATGTAACCCGGCCAGGGAGATCCTGGTTTTGTGGCATCCATTGCGCCTAAAGCACAAATAATTTTAGCTTTGGGATATTTTGCCCTGATGTTATTAACCAGTTGCTGATAATGGCTGATAATAAATTCCGGCGTTGGCGGCGTAGTACCAAACAGCTTTTTAAACTGCTCCTGCTCTTTATTCTTGGTAAGCCATGAGTCGTTTTGAAAGAGGTTGATCACAACCAGTTCGGGGGTGTATTTTGAAAAATCCCACCTGGCGGTATCATGGGCATAGGCACGGTCATAAATATCGGCCATTACATAATCAAACCAACTGATAACAACCCCTATCCCACTTTTTGAGATGCAGCGCATATCTGCGTTAAAATATCTTGCAGTTACATTGGCATAACTTGCATAACCATTCTCATAGTCGTTATCCCCCCGGTCCTTACCTGTTGTATCCTCATCAGCCATGCCGCAGGTTATAGAGTCGCCATAGTATTCAATTTTGTGTTTATATACCGGTGAGGCAAGCAATTTGCCGTTAAGGTTAAAACCGTAAAACCAGGTACGCCCCCAGTCATATTCAGTACGTTTAAACAACTCCAGTTTATGAGTGCCCGCTCGTAAATCTGAAACTAATTCATACTCCTTCTTCCCTTTTGATAGCTTAATAACCCTGGCAACTTTTCCATCAACCACAATATTATAGTAATTGAGGCCAAGTTCATCGTTCAAGGTGGCCCTGGCAGCAGTGCCAATGAAATTAATAATGACTGATGCGCCCGTCCAGGACAATTCCGCGGCACTATCTCTCATTGGTATACGCCCCATGTAAAATATTTTACTGTTATTAAAGGCGATGGTATTTTGCGAGAAAGCTTTATCGGCAGCTAATACAAAAAATGCAAGTAGTATAAATTTAAGTTCCTTCATAGATAGGTTTAGGTTACTTTAAATGAACATAGGTAATACCATCGCCTCCACGGTCCGGGTGCTCATCTTCCATACGTTCAACCTGGTCGTACTTTTTCAAATATTGACGTATCATTTTACGCAATATACCATCCCCTTTGCCATGAATGATCTTCAGGTTTCCAAAGCCCATCATTAAAGCCCTGTCAAAAAGCTTTTCAATTGAGTGCAGCGCATCTTCCGTACGCATACCACGTACATCAATCTCCGGACTAAAATTGGCCAGATCGCCGGTTTGGTTGTTACTGCGCCTTATTTCTTTAGGGACCGAGGCTTTAGACACACGCTCCACCCTTTTCTTTTTAACAACGGTACGGAGGTCGCCCATTGCAATCACCACATTATCCTTTATTACTTCCATTACCTGGCCGGTAGTATCACCATCTATAAGCTTCACCCAGTCGCCGGCTTTTATCTCCTCATCCTGAATTGGTTGTTTTTTCGGAGCCTCAGGCTTAACGGTATTCTTCTTGATCTCGTTATTCAGGTTTTCGCGAAGGTTTTTGGTTACCTCTTTATCAGCATTACTACTTTTAATTTCGGCGATAGTATTTTCAACCAGTTTATTGGCGTTAAGAATAATGCTTTTAGCTTCCTGTTTAGCCTCTCGAAGCAGGTTTTTGCGGTTCTCGTCCAAAAAGGTTTTTAGCTCTTCATTCTCAGCCAACAACGTATTGACCCGGCGCTGCTGCTTGTCCAGCTTTTGTTTAGTATCAAATATCTCTTTCTTTTCGCGCTCAAGGTCTACCAATAAGCTGTCAACCTTTTTTTGCCCGGCGCTGATTTTGTTTTTTGCCAGGTTGAGCACATTTTGCGGCAAACCGATCTTTTGCGCAATTTCAAAAGCATAAGAGCTGCCTGGTTTGCCAACTTCTAAAATATAAAGCGGCTGCATCTCTGTATTGTTGAATAACATAGATGCGTTCTCTATACCTTCGGAATTACTGGCAAATATTTTAAGGTTAGAGTAATGCGTGGTTACCATGCCCCTCACCTTCTTATTATTGAGTGCCTCAAGTACAGCTTCGGCAATCGGGCCACCAAACTGAGGGTCGGTACCGGTGCCAAACTCATCTATCAAAATCAGTGTTTTGCCGTTACCATCTTCAACAAACTTTTTCATTTTGGATAAGTGCGCGCTGTAAGTACTCAAATCACTTTCGATGGATTGATCATCACCTATATCAACAAACATTTGTTTGAATACGCCTACAACACTATCAGCAGCAGCGGGTATCAGCAAACCGGCCTGTGCCATTATTTGCAGCAACCCAACCGTTTTCATACAAACGGATTTACCACCCGCATTTGGGCCTGATACAACGATGATCCGTGTACCTTCATCAACCGAAACGTTAAGCGGCACTACCTGCTTCTGTTCCTTTTTAAAGTTTAAAAACAGCAGCGGATGCCTTGCATTCAACAACCGAAATTTCGCCTCGTTAACCACCTTTGGCATTTCTGCTTCAATCTGTATAGCAAACAAAGCCTTGGCGCGTACAAAGTCAAGCTTGGTTAACAAACTGTGATAGGATAACAGCAAGGGCACATATGGCCTTAATTCTGCAGTTAAGGCTGTTAATATTTTAATGATCTCCCGGCGACGTTCAAACTCCAGGTCGCGGATAAGGTTGTTCAACGAAAAAACCTCTTCCGGCTCGATATAGACCGTTTGGCCCGAAGCAGATTCATCGTGCACAAAACCTTTCAGCTTCCGTTTGTTTTCGGCAAGCAAAGGTATACATAGCCTGCCATCACGAATGGTGAGCGATCCGTCGGCCGTCCAGTTATTGGCAGACGCCTGTTTAAATATCTGGTCAATCCTTTTACGGGCATCCTGCTCGGCACGTGCAATGCCCGAGGTTATATCCATCAGTTCGCGCGATGCGTCGGGCCGTATCCTGCCTTTTGCATCAATCACCTGATTTATCTTTTTCAGGATAGCTTTTTCTACCGGCAAATGCTCAAACAGCGCCTCCAAATTAGGGTAAACGCCCTGGCGCTGGTTAAAGTAGCCTATTACTGCAAATACAGTAGTAAGCGATGCCTGGATTTGGAAAAACTCTTCTTCAGATAAAAAAGCCCCTTCTAAGCGGGCTTTGTTAGCCAGTGTCTTAATATCGTAAAAGCTACTGATGGGTAAAGCTTCATCACTTTGAAGTATACTTTTAAACTCGTGGGCCTGGTGTAAAAATTTAGATATCAGGTCGAAGTTAATCATCACCTGTATCTTATCAACCATGTCCTGGCCCATTGTGCTTAAGCAATTTGCCCTGATGAGTTCTTTTATTTCAGTAAAGCCAAGTTTGTCTGCGCTATTGTTTGGGTACAGCATTTTGAATTTTCTTTTCCGGCACTTTGTTAACAGAATCTACTTTGGCTTTCAACACAACTTCTATCTTATCATACATCTGCTGTATCTTTTCGGGTTGTGCGCTGTAATATTCCAGGCTTTTTTTAAACTGGGTATCGTTAGTGTTGTATCTTTTAAATACGGCAACATACTTGTTGCGGCCATATTTATACAAGCTGTCTGGTATTTGCGGGACGGTTGCAATACTACCATCAACAACATGAATATCTGTTAACAACCTTATCATGGTTTGTTCTTCAATAATCCCGGTGGGTACTTTGTCGTTTTTGCAGGCAGTTAAATAAAGCAATACTGAAAAAAACAAGCCTATATATTTTTGCATTCTGTAATTTAGCGGCGTTTAATCAACAAATTTACGTATTAATGAGCATTGCAGATAATATCAATAGCTTAAAAAAAGAAACCGAACTTATAAATGTTACCCTGCTTGCAGTATCAAAAACCAAACCTGTAACGGATTTACAGGAAGCTTATGATGCAGGGCAGCGTTTATTTGGCGAAAACATGGTGCAGGAAATGGTTGAAAAGCAGGAACAACTGCCAGCCGATATCCAGTGGCATTTGATAGGCCATTTACAAACCAATAAGGTTAAGTACATTGCCCCTTTTGTCAGTATGATAGAATCTGTAGACAGCATTAAGCTTTTAAAAGAGATTGATAAGCATGCTGGCAAAAACAAAAGAGTGATTGATTGCCTGCTGCAGATTTATATAGCCGATGAAGAAACAAAGTTTGGTTTAGGTTTTGATGAAGCCATAGAGCTTTTAAGAAGCGAGGAATTTGCAGCCTTAAGAAACATCCGCATACGCGGGTTAATGGGTATAGCCACCAATACAGATAACGAAAAGCAGATAAAGGAAGAATACTACGAACTGAAAACCTTTTTTGATGGTATAAAGACAAGTTTTTTCAGAAAAGACGATTCTTTCGACACGCTATCTATGGGGATGTCTTCCGATTATAAAATAGCCATTGAGCAAGGGAGTAATTTGGTAAGGCTTGGCAGCACTATATTTGGCAGCAGGCCAAAGAAAAACGTTTAATTGTCTTAATCAGAATTTACAGGATTAAAGAATTTACAGAATTAGAATGAGTGAGGTAATAAACCCAATTAATCAAAAAATTTCCATTCAGGGTAATGAGGACTTTAACCTGCGTGTTGCAGTTAAGACCGACTGCCCGCGGCTGATGGAACTGGTGCACGAACTGGCCTTGTTTGAAAAAGCGCCTGAAGAAGTAACCGTATCACTTGAAGAATTTGAGGAAGCCGGTTTTGGCGCGAACCCGGTATGGAAAGCTTTTGTTGCAGAACATAATGGCGTAGTTGTTGCTTTTGCTTTGTATTATGTTCGTTATTCTACCTGGAAAGGCAGGCGTTTATACCTGGAGGATTTAATTGTTACCGAGGAATACCGAGGTAAGGGTATTGGCAAACTCCTCTTCGACCGCTTATTCCAGGAGGTACGCGAACTTGAGTTCAGCGGAATGGTTTGGCAGGTGCTCGACTGGAATGAGCCGGCCATTAAATTTTATCAAAAATATGGTGCTGCTATTGATGCCGGGTGGCTTAATGCATCGCTATCAAAAGAACAAGTTGCTAAACTATGAAAGAAAATCTAACCCCGTTTATCCTTTTAATCGCTTTGACTGTCAGTTCCTGCAATTGGGGATCAACACCCAAAAAAGACCCGCATAAAATATTTAATGACACACTTGCTTACAAGGTACAAACTGTTCATGAACGTGCTGCTGATTGCGGTGATAAACCGGATAGTACCTGTACAGCTGTAAATATAAAATACCCGGTATTTGAGGATCAGGCGGCACTTAACGATACCATCGTGAAAAAACTTACGGGCATGTTTATTATGGATGACAGCAAGCCGGACACAAGCATTTATGCCCAGGCTAAGAAGTTCATCAGATCATATGAAGATTTTAAAAAAACCGACCGCTCTTCTGCGATGTATTACACTTTAGACACCTATGCCAAAGTAATAACACAGGACTCTGCCCTTGTTACTTTAGAATATGGAGGTTACATTTTTCAAGGAGGCGCTCATGGCGCAAGTTTTACAGGTTTTATAAACTGGAACCCGAAAGCAAAGAAACCGTATTTGCTAAAAGATATTTTGAAAGAAGGCTCTTATACCGGCTTAACAAAGATAGCAGAGCGAATTTTTAGACATAATGAAAAATTAGCAGATACATCATCCCTGGCACGCGATTACTTTTTTAAGGATAATCAATTTGCTCTGAACAATAACTACTCTATTACACCCACCGGCTTAAGATTTGTTTACAATCAGTACGAAATAAAACCTTATGCAGCCGGTAAAACCGAACTGCTTGTTCCTTATTCAGAAATTAAAAATTTATTGCGGCCCGAATCAATAACTGCTCAATTCGTCAAATAAATGCTTGTATTTAAATTTGGAGGCGCATCTGTAAAGGATGCACCAGGTGTTATTAATCTGGGTAACGTAATAAGCGCTTACGCTGACAAAAAGTTAGTGATAATAGTTTCTGCAATGGGAAAAACAACTAACGCCCTTGAGAAGCTTACACGTGCCTATGTGAACGGCAGCGATGATATGAACGGTATTTTCGAAGAGATCAAGGCATACCACTACAATATTATAAAAGAGCTTTTTGGCGATAATCACCCTGTTTTTGACGAGGTGGCCAATACTTTTGTTGAGATAGACTGGATGATTGAGGATGAACCTCATGACGATTATGATTTCATTTATGATCAGATCGTATCTATCGGTGAACTTGTGTCTACCCGTATTGTAAACGCCTGGTTGAACCATCAGGGATTTGCCAGTAAATGGTTGGATGTTCGCGGATATATACATACCGATAACAGTTACCGGGAAGGTGTTGTTGATTGGGATAAGACCTGCAAAAGCATAACCGGCGATATTCCCTCATTTTTGGAAAGCAGCATTGTTGTGACCCAGGGTTTTTTAGGTGGAACATCTGAAAATTTCACCACTACATTAGGCCGTGAAGGCTCTGATTATACTGCCTCCATTTTTGCATCCTGCCTTGGTGCAGAATCGCTTACCACCTGGAAAGATGTGCCCGGCATATTGAATGCAGACCCCAAATTATTTGAAGATACCGTTAAATTTGATGAACTGAGTTACCAGGAAGCTATAGAGATGACCTACTATGGTGCAAGCGTTATACACCCTAAAACGTTAAAACCATTACAAAACGCCAATATTCCGTTATTAGTAAAGCCTTTTATGCACCCGGATGCTCCTGGAACCATAATTAAAGAAAACGCAGCGTATACTTTTACCAAGCCGGTAATTATAGTAAAAAACAACCAGGTGCTGCTATCTATATCAACAACAGATTATTCGTTTATATCAGAGAGCCACCTGAGTGAGATATTTGGCACTTTTGCTGCGCACCATGTAAAGGTAAATATGATGCAAACCTCAGCGCTTAGCTTTAGTATTTGCATTGATTACTCTTCGGAACGCTTCATGCCACTTTTTCAGGCGCTCAAAGCCACTTTTAGGGTTAAATATAATGATGAGCTTACATTAATAACTTTACGCCATTATACAGCGAATGCGGTGGAACAAATTACAGCAGGCAGGATGATCCTGATGAGGCAAACAAGCCGTAATACAGTACAGGTAGTGTTAAAGTGAGAGGATTAACACTATAAAATAATTAAAATGCAGCATATAATAACTGCCGTTAATGTGTTAAGCAGGTTAACGGCATTGTTATTTAAATGACCTTTACGCTCAAGTGCTGCACCTAAAACAGAATCGGCCAGATTGCCTGCTGTGCCGGCTAATATGATATCCAGCAGCATTGTATTCCAACCGTAGAAGAAAGCGTACGTAAGTGCTATCAATCCTGATCCGGTAATACCTATAATTGAACCTTCCAGGCTAATTACGCCATCCCGTCCCTTGGTATCCTGTTTCCAGCTAAGGATGTTGTAAAACCTGCTGCCGTATACTGTACCTAACTCAGAGGAAAGCGTATCGGCAGTAGCAGCAGATAAAGCTGCTGCTACCAGTACCCGGAATAGCATCGACATTTCAGGAAGACAATAGGCTGCCAATCCGCATAAAGAAGCTATACCTCCGTTGGCTAACACCTGCCAGGCATCCCTTATTTGCGGATGCCCTTCATCAGGATATTTTTTCTGTTGCTTTTTATGAGAAGTTGCCCAGGTAGACAATAAAAAATATACGGTCAGCAAGACGATGCCTGCAATGCCGGAACCTAAATATATCAGTACAGCTACAAGTACTCCCGTCAGCGCTCCAACCAAAGTTAGTTTTTGGGCTTTATAACTTAAAGATGCCGCCAGCAAAATAACAAGCAAAACAATGTTACCCGATGTCATGGCATCAAACATAACACATTTATGATACTGTTACCAGCTACTGTGATTATAAAGCTTTGATGTAATCCAGGAACAGGTAAAGGGCTTTTTTCTTATCTGCTGTTAATTCAAAATCCAGTTTATGCATCAGGTAATCTTCCAGATCAAAATCGGCACGATGCGGCAACTCTTTAAGCAGGTTGTGCCTATGTGCAAGGCCGAGGCGCAGTGCCTGGTTAAATTCACTTATAAAACTTTCCGGTATAGGCTTATTAGCAATCCAGGCTGCAAATACAAAAGGTAAGCCTGTGAATTTTATCCATTCTTCGGCAAGGTCATAAACATACTTATATTGGTCTTTTTTGCCAAAAGTGCGGTCGCCAATTTGTACAAAAGCGGTATTAACATCAGCAGGTGAAGCATAATCCGCAGCATCTTTGATAAATTCGGGCTCGACTTTCCAAAAGTTTTTCAGCAGAACACGCGCAAGGTTATTTGAGCTACGCGATTCCGGGTCGAGCTGTACTTTTGTAACTTCCTGTATCGGGCAATTGCTAAAAATAAAAACAGAATTAACAGGACCGCTCGCACCTATGCAATAGTCAGAAACAATTTCCCACTGTGGTAAACTCAAAGCGGCAGCCACCGGTATAAGCCCGATATCTACTTTATTATCAATAAGTTTTTGAGCACAATCAGATGGCATATCCATGCTCAGTTCTATTTTATCGATAATTTCTGAGTGTAGGATGCCGTATAAAAAAGGTTTGGTGTTAGTATAACTAACGGCAGATATTTTAATCTTGTTCACTTATCAGTCTTCTTAAACGTTTTTTAAATGTAGGGCGTTGTTGGCATCAACAATTTCAAATTGTTGGCCATCATACGTTACCTTGTAAAGTACAAGGTTTTGGTGCGGAAAGTTATCCATGTTGGATAAAGGCTGGTTGGTTAAAATACACATCAATAAACGCAAAGCACGGCCATGCATACATATCAGCACCGTTTCTTCTTCCGGGTGGCTCATAATAATATCAAGTGCCTCGCGCTGGCGTATAGCAACTTCGTTCGGGCTTTCTCCGCCTTCAAACTTTGCATCCAGTTTGCCATCGAGCCAGTCGCGCATTAATTGTAAAAAAGCCCCTTTAGTTTCGGGCGTATTTGGCTGCCCTTCGTGTATCCCCCAAGCCAGCTCATCAAGGCCGCTTAGTTTTTCGTAAGGGATGCCGGCATCAATAAATGGCTGAATACTTTGCTGTGTGCGCTTTAAGGCAGATATGTAAATTTTATCGAAGGGAACATCCTTATAAGCATCATAAAATAATTGGGCCTGCCTGCGGCCTTCATCGTTCAGGTCGGTATCACGCCCACGGCCTTGTACAATGCCCAGCTTATTTAATTCTGTTTGCCCGTGGCGTACTATATAAAGTGTTTTTTTTATATCGTTCATTTAAATGTTCGTTCATTGGTTCACTGGTTTATTGGTAATTAGTTTATCTCATCTGTCAGTAACTGATTTGATAATAAGCCAATAAACCAACCAACTAATTTATAACCGGCAGTTTGTAATAGGCCGGCTTAGGAGTATCCTCAAACTGGTAGTCCTGGTAATCGGTAATTACATTGTATAAGGTATCACGTTCTATCGGATGACGCCCAACGTTCTTGATCAGTTCTACCAGTTCTCTCGTACTCATGGCCGGATGCTGCTCCTCTGCCCCTGCCATTGAATATATTTTGGTAGTATCATCAAGCGTACCATCGATGTCATCAACACCAAAGTTTAACGAAAGCTGCGCTGTTGTGCGGCTTATCATAGCCCAGTAAGCTTTTATATGATCAAAGTTATCCAGGTAAATGCGCGCTATGGCATAGTTCCGTAAATCTTCAATAACTGTAGATTCAGGCACATTACTCATCTGGTTATCCTGGTTGCGGAATTTTAATGGTATAAAGGTCTGAAAACCACCGGTGCGGTCCTGCAACTGGCGAAGGCGGTCCATGTGGTCCACACGATGCCAGTATTGCTCGATATGGCCGTAAAGCATGGTAGCGTTTGAACGCATGCCCAATTTATGCCACTCTTCGTGTATGGCCAGCCACTGCTCGGCGTTGCATTTATCTTTAGCTATTTTATCGCGCACTTCAGGATGAAATATCTCTGCTCCGCCCCCCGGGATAGATTCTAAGCCGGCATCTTTCATCATCTTCATGCCGGTAGCGTAATCTATTTTTGCTTTTTTAAATATGTAATGATATTCTACGGGAGTTAGTGCCTTTACATGCAACTCCGGGCGATGCGCTTTTATACTACTGAATAACTCTGAGTAAAACGGAACATCGTACTGAGGCAATACGCCGCCCACTATATGCACTTCAGTAACCGGCTGACCGTCGTATTTCTTTACGATATCCAACATCTCCTGCATGGTATACTCCCAGCCGTCGGCGCGTTGTTTGATCAACCTGGAGTAAGAACAAAACTTACAGTCGTAAACACACAGGTTTGTTGGCTCGATATGAAAATTACGGTTAAAGTAGGTTTTATCGCCGTGCTTTCTTTCGCGGATGTGATTGGCAAGTACCCCCAGATAGCCCAGTTCTGCTTTCTCATAAAGCAAAACGCCTTCATCAAAAGTGATGCGCTGGTTATGGAGTACCTTCTCAGCAATGTCTTTTAGTTCTGGTAGAAGCTGAGGATTATTCAACAACACCAGTAAATCATCTGATACTTCCATTTAGAAAAATGTTTGAGCAAATGTAGCAAAATGCATTAGCTTTAAAACTAATGCACACATTTAACTGGTGTTTAAACACCGAAGTATGACAATGATGTTACAGTGAAACAGCATGATCTTTTACAAGGTGTTATTACAGCTTTTTCAGATCCTTTATAGAGATACCTGTAAAGCAATCATCCTGACAGCCTTTTGATACGTATCCCGCAGAGGAGATAATACCATCATTATCAGTTCTGAAAGATACATCGTTATCTTTTTTGCTAACGTTTAGCCATTGCTTTTTAGCTTTAGCATATATCTCGTCAAGTGTTAATGTTTCAGCTGCGCGCAATTGATCATGAGTATTTAAAGAGTCTTCGTTTTCCATCCATGTTTCCACTACAGATGGTGGAGTACCACCACCCGTTGCCTGGTTAGACCACATTGTAAATTCGCGCTGCACTACTTTACCGTTTTTTACAGTAATTTTTGTTTCTGTACGTTCTGCAAAAAAAGCGTATGCCCGGTAAGCTGTATAGGAATAAGAGTTGTTACTCTGTTTTTTAAATGCCTGCCACTTTTCAAAGCTATTATCATACACTGAGTTTATCTTATCTTTTTTACATGCCGACAAAACAGTGACCAGGAATGTTAAAACGTAAAGTAGCCTTTTCATTTGTATGTAGTTTATATATCAAAATACGCGAATATGCTGTGATATGCTATATTATTCACAAATTTTCTTAGTTACTTTGAATAGCATACTTTGATACCATGAAAATAGAAACTATTGCCATCCATGCCGGTAACTATATAGATCCTTCATCTAAAGCGGTTATACAGCCCATTGTAATGGCCACAACGTTCGAGCGCGACGAAGATGGTGGGTTTTCATCAGGGTATCAATATAGCCGTTCTGCCAACCCTAACCGCGCAGCTCTAGAGCAGGTGGTGGCACAACTTGAAAACGGTGTGGAAGCAGCCGCATTTTCATCAGGTAATGCAGCGGGTATGTCGGTATTTCAATCGCTTGAACCCGGAACGCATATCATAGCGCCTGATGATATGTATCATGGCCTGCGTAACCAGTTAAAAACACTTTTTGCCGGTATATTAGAGTTTGATTTTATTGATGTGAATGACACAGACATTTTAAAATCACATATAAAACAAAATACAGGAATTATCTGGATTGAAACACCATCTAACCCTCTCCTTAAAATAACAGATATAAAAAAGGTAGTTAATGTTGCACGTGAGCACAACATCAAAGTTGTTTGCGATAATACTTTTGCTACGCCTATATGCCAGCAGCCGCTTACCCTGGGTGCCGACCTGGTGATGCACTCATCAACAAAATATTTTGGAGGTCATAGCGATTTAATGGGCGGTGTGTTAGTTACAGCCGAAAAAAGCGATTGGTGGGAAAAAATACGTAATGTACAAACCATGGGGGGTGCAGTGCCATCGCCTATGGATTGTTATTACCTTACCCGCAGTATTAAAACCCTTCCATACCGTGTTAAAGGGCATGTACATAATGCGCAGCTATTAGCCCGGTTTTTACAAAACCATCCACGGGTTGAAGAAGTAATGTATCCAGGATTAGCCTCACACCCGCAGTACGAGATTGCAGAGACACAAATGAGCTATCCGGGTGCAATGATATCCTTTACCTTAAAAGGTGGCGAACAGGAAGCCAAAAAAGTTGTGAATGCCTTAAAGATATTTATTCAGGCCACAAGCCTGGGTGGCGTAGAAAGCCTGATTGAACACCGCGCATCAGTTGAAGGACCTGATACCAAAACACCGCTTAACTTATTGCGTGTATCGGTTGGCTTGGAGCATATTGATGATCTGACTGCCGATTTAGAACAGGCAATGGCATGAGTGGGCTTATATTAAACAGCCAGTAATTTTTCTACTATCATAGGCACACCAACTGAGGCTTTGCTTGGCACCTCCGTTATACCCTGGATATGCACTGCCGGGATGTGAGGATCGATGATATATTTGGGCACCTCCCGGGGCACGTAATTGATGAGCCCGGCAGCAGGGTAAACCACAAGTGATGTTCCAACCAGAATAAAGATATCTGCAGACGCACATACCTGAGCAGCAGTTTCTATCATGGGCACAGCCTCGCCAAACCAAACTACATGAGCACGCAACTGTGAGCCCATTTCGCATTTCTCGCCCATCTTTATCTCCCAACCATCAATAGGATAAGTAAGCTTTGGATTGATACTGCTTTGCGAGCGGGTAATAATACCATGCAGATGCAATACATTTCTTGAACCTGCCCGCTCATGCAGATCATCTATATTTTGAGTGATGATAGTAACATCATACTTATCCTGTAATTGCGCAAGGGCATAATGAGCTGCGTTGGGTTGTGCCTCTAAGACAGATTTTCGTCGCTGGTTGTAAAAATCCTGTACCAGTTGCGGATCGCGGGCCCAGGCCTCGGGGGTTGCAACATCCTCAATGTTAAATCCCTCCCAAAGCCCGTCACTGTCCCTGAACGTTTTTAAGCCGCTTTCCGCGCTTATCCCGGCGCCGGTTAATACAACTACCTTTTGCATAATAAATATTAATCAGCCTAAAATACAAACATAAAAGGCGGCTACACAAAATAACCGCCTTTGAATATAATAAAGTACCTTTTAGAGGACCAGCTGCCTTTCGTTTCGTAGTACAGTAAATTTGGCTTTTGCAAATTCAAAGCCACCAAACAGCAAAAACCCAAACACAATATCACCAAAAACCATATTTCTTTCAAACGGGATGGCGGCAACAAGTGATTGGCCATAGCCTGCAAGCGTATGTGGGTACATTGTTCCGTACAGCCATGGCAGGTCCATAATCAACCAGTGAATCAAAACGCCGGCCAATGAACCAAGGGCTACATTCGTAACTGTAACTTTCGGAATGATTGTACCAATAAATACCATAAGCGCGAAACAAACATACATCCATATTGCACCGGTATTAAAAAGTATCCATTTTGTAGTATAAAGGTAATTGATAAAAATATCGCTTATAAACAGCGCAGCTACCGGTACCAGATAAGCCTTCCATTTTTCGTTAAAATACGCTCCGCCAAATAGCGCTATGGCACCTACCGGCGTAAAATTGCTTAATACCTGGAATTTATAGCTTACCAGGCGCATGCTCGCAGCGGCGAATATCATTAAAATTAGCACCAAAGTGCGGGTATTGGCTTTTTGTGTAGACATAACAATAACTGTTAGGCAAATTTACTGATTATATGCAGCAATCAAAACTTACTTGTTCACTAAAACAATTGCACCCGGATTGATGCCTGTTTTTACCGAGTACTCCATTTTTCCGGTTTTATCGAATGCGTAAAGCAAGCCACTGCTACCTGTATAACTTACGGCATCTCCTACAAATAACTCGCCGGTGTTATTGTCTATAGCTAAACTATAAGGTATAGCTAAAGTTACATTTCCGCTTATAAAACTTTTAGTTTTAACGGTTTCAGTTTTCACATCATAAACCTTGATCTTTTTTGCATCAGAGTAATAATAAGCCACATCCCCGCTTACCAAAAACTCCGACCCATAACCGAGATCAATATCCTTTGTGTTTTTTACAACATCAGTTTTGTTATCAATAATAGTAAGCTTTGGCGAGGCAGAATAGTTTCCGTAAGATACTACATATACATCCCCAAACCCATCTGCAGAAATGGTTGTAGGGTTAGCCGGCACCTCTATTTTTTTTGTTTCGGTAAGTGTATTTAGATCGATGACAGACACCGTTTTATCAGGAGTATCAAGGTCAAGCCCACCTGAATTAGCTACATATAATTTCCCGTTAGCTATAACCATTTGCTCGGGGTTACGGCCAACCTTGATGTATTTTTCTATGGTTAGTGAAGCTGTATCCAGCACTGCAATTGTTCCGTCGTAAGATGAGATGAAAGCTTTGTTTTTATTAAATACTACATACCGTGGTTGTCTGTCAGTACCGTTATCATCCATTTTAATTTGCTTGATAGACCTGGCGGTTTTTGCATTCAATACCTCAAGCGTGCTTGATACGTTTACTGTAATGTACATTTTTGAGCCATATATCTGCGCATCATTACCTGTATCGCCCAACCCGCGTGAATTAACTTTGCTGAATATATCATCAATAGCCACCTTTGTTGTATAATCATAGTATGTCAGAGTACTATTATTCTGGTTAAAACTACCCTCGTTTAATATATATACACCTGCCCTTTCGGCCACAGGGTTTACAGGATTGGGCTCCACCCTATCCTTATGACATGATGTAAATGCGACAGTAAGTGCAGCGGCGGTTATAAAACTTCTAAGTTTAAGTTTGTTCATGCTATGATAATTTAAATAGTTACTTGAATAGAAAAACGATACGAGCGCCCCGGCATAGGGTAGCTCCTGATAATTGAATAATATTTATTGAAGATGTTATTTGCTTCGGCAGAAAGACGTACCGGTAATTTATTAAATTGAATGTCGTAAACTGCCGATGCATCACTTACCGAATAACCAGGCAAACGGTATTTTACATCCTCTGAGCCGTTATAATTGCGGTGCGAGGATAAAACCTGGTTATAATAAACACTTAAACGCTTATAATTAATGCCTGCGTTTAAAGCGAGTGTATTTTTAGGTGTATAAGGTATTTGTTCTAAGTAATTGCTGCCAGGAGAGTCGCTAACATCCAAAGCATCCTGATAAGTGTAATTAGCCGCAAAAGATAACGACAGGTTATTAATTCTACGGCTTGCCGCTTTAAAGCCGAAATCTATCCCTTTTATATCAACCTCACCAACATTACTATACGAAAACACTGCCGGGTTTTGGTTTGGCAGCGCGATAATCTTGTTATGCACATTGTTATAATAAGCATCTGCATTAAGACTAATATAATTTACAAAACCGTCGAAGTTTTTACTGTAGGTAGCACCCAGATCATATTGTTTAACAAATTCTGGCTTTATAATACGCTCTGCAAAAGCAAAATAATACAGCTCATCTAAAGTTGGGTACCTGAAAATGTTTTTATAGAACGCCCTGATGGTCAAATTCGCGGCAGCCAATGGCCGGAACGATGCAACAACCGTAGGCGATAATACAGGCTGCTGCTGTAAAGCCGATCCGCGCTTAACACTTTCATGCAAGTAAGTATACAGTAGGTTACCGCTAAACTCCCAGCGATTAAGTTTTATGTTGCTGGCTATAACATTCAGTAATGTAAAACGTGTTGGATAAGCGTAACGCTCTATATCGGCGTTTACTTTGGTAACAGAGGCATCAGCAGCATACGATATCACCCAAAAAGGTTTGATATTGTAAGTAACGGTCGCCGATTGATATGCCTCCTGCTGTTTGTAGTGCTGCAGTATAAAGCCCTGTGTATTGAAATATGGCGAATCGAGATAACGGGTTTTTAATTGAGATAACTTGCTGTTCAATAGTAATTGTAAACTATTTCTCCAGATGTGCTTATAGCTTGCCTGTACAAATACATCATCATTATCCAGATTTTCTCCTGGCGACTGGCTGTAATATACAACCGCGCCAGGCAGTCCGCGCTTTGCATTGTAATAGTTTAAGTGGATATTAAAGGTACTGCTGTCGCTTTTATGCCAGTATAGAGCTGCATCTGTTTGAAAAGATCTTACCTCGCTATGCCTGCGGGTTGCTAATGTATCGCTACCGTCACCTTCCACCTTGTATTTATACCTTCCGTTAGAGTTGATATAATTGGTGCTTAATACTGCATACCAATTGTTATTAATATGCTGCTGCAATTGAATAAAAGGATTGAACAGACCGAAACTACCACTTTTTATGCCAGCAGTTATCCCAGTGGTTTTGCCGGATGGGAGCTTGTTAGTTTTAGTGGTAATATCAAGCACGCTGGCAAAAGCAAATGCCCGTGCATGTTGCAGCAAATCATCCGGCTGGGCGTTATAAAGGGTTATCTTATCAATGTTGCTAAGATTAAGTTTACTTAGGTCTATCTGGCCGGTCTGAGCATCATTAATTTGCAGGCCATCATAAAATACTGCTGTATGATTTGAGGCTAACCCTCTTACAGAAATTGTTTTGATGCCACCAATACCGCCATAATCTTTAATATTTACGCCACTAAAACTTCTTACTGCATCGGCAACATTGAAAGCGCCGTATTTCACAAAATCTGCGCTGGTTATTTGTTGTGCGGGTGTCTGCGATTTTAAAACAGGTATTACATTAGCCTTTACTGATACCTCACGCAAGCTACGGCTGGTATCCGTTTGCGCGGATATCTTTTGAGCGAACAAAGTGATGAAACTCAGCAGTACCCAAAACCTGCAAAGTCTGAAAAAATAGTATTCGCTTGATATGCAACGCCTCATGAGTACTGTTTAACATGACGCGCAATAGCAAAACGGAAATGAGATACCTGTTAAAGTGCAAGATCCGAATGCATGCTTTATTACGCGAAAGCCATGAATTTATAATGCTAAAGGCAGGTATTCTGACTTACTCCCCTCTGCCCTGTCTTCCCATCCCCCGCAGGCAGACAGTGACATATTGAACGGACATTAGTTAACGGAGCTTACAGCTGCGCGACAGTTACGGATTTTCACCGTATTCCCTTTTAATCCTATATATTTTAAAATAATATATAAAAACCTAAAGCGCTGCAAAGGTAATGATACAGATGGTAAACGCAAACAATGATTACATACACGGGTTAAAAATATTACGGATTAAGCAAACCCGGTTTATTTTAAATTGTTATCAAATCAACAAAACATTCAATATGACAACATTAGCAGCAACTAACCGATGGAGAGAAACGTCGGCTGATATAGAAAATGAAAGGGCTTCGCAAAGCGTTAACCTGTCGCAGGCAGAGCGCACCATTTCAATTGCAGGTGGCGTAAAACTGGCGCTTTCCGGCTTTAAAGGATTGTTTAAAAGTCCGTTTGCAAGTATCATAAAGCTTGGAGCCGGTGGATACCTGCTTACCCGTGGCATCACCGGCCATTGCGAGTTATACTCGCGTATGGGTCGCAATACAACAGAGCCGGTCAATGTAAATATCCGTTCATCTTATTTAATTAATAAACCACGCCAGGATGTTTATGATTTTTGGCGCAGACTGGATAACCTGCCGTTATTTATGAAGCATCTTGAAAGTGTGGAAATAATTGATGATGTGCGTTCGCATTGGGTATTGAAACTACCTGTTGGGGCAGCAAAAGTAAGCTGGGATGCAGAAATAGTTAAAGATGAGCCAGGATATAGTATAGGATGGAGCTCTCTTCCCGATTCGCTGATAGACAATGCAGGCAAAGTAACATTTCAGGACAGCCCGGATGGCGATGGTACGCTGGTAGATGTAGTTATCTCCTACCGGCCACCTGCTGGTGGTTTTGGCGGCAGCATAGCCCATGTGCTTAATCCTGTATTTAAAAACATGGTTGATAATGATGTACGTAACTTTAAACAGTACATGGATATAGACGGCGGCAACACTAATTCTGAAAAAATTTCGGAACCAGTTGCTCTAATCATTGAAGAAACTATCATTGAAACCGAACCGGAGCAGGAAGGTAATACGCGCATTCAATCAAATTCTGAACCGATGGATGTTCCTCGGAGCAGTAGTTCATCAAACGACCTTGGTGCTAACCAATAAGCATATAATTAACTTGGAAAGCATAAAATAATTAAGGCTTCCTCATTAGGGGAAGCCTTATACATTTAAAAACTCACAAATTAAATTAACTATATATTGGTTATAAACTTCTCGTTGTATCCCAATTTTCAAGGTATTGGGCAACGCGGCTTACAAAAGAACCGCCCAAAGCGCCGTCTACCACCCGGTGATCATAAGATAGCGAAAGAAACATCATATGCCTTATGGCAATGGCATCACCCTGCGGTGTTTCAATAACCGCGGGTTTCTTTTTTATAGCACCTACAGCAAGTATAGCTACCTGTGGCTGATTGATAATAGGCGTACCCATAACATTGCCGAACGAACCCACATTGGTAAGTGTAAATGTTCCGTCGCGCACATCATCTGGTTGCAGCTTATTGTTGCGGGCACGATTTGCCAAATCATTAACCGCCTTGGTTAAACCCGTTAGGTTTAGCTCATCTGCTTTACGGATGACTGGTACTATAAGGTTGCCGCTGGGTAAGGCGGTGGCCATGCTAATATTAATATCCTTTTTCCGGATGATCTGATTACCGTTAACAGATACATTGATCATTGGAAAATCTTTAATGGCTTTTACAACGGCTTCAATAAAGATTGGTGTAAAGGTAATTTTCTCACCCTCACGTTTTTCAAAAGCGCCTTTTATTTTATTGCGCCATAAAACCAGTTCGGTAACGTCAGCTTCCACAAAAGAGGTTACGTGTGGTGATGTTTGCTTGCTATGAACCATGTGCTCGGCAATAAGCTTACGCATACGATCCATTTCAATAATTTCTTCCCCGCCGGATACTGATGAAGCTGCTCTGGGCTTTTCGCTTATAAAGGCTGATTTTGCATCAGATTGTGAAGGATAATCGCCCGAAACAGGTTGTTGTTGAGTTGCAGTACCGGTTTGTGACACATCGGCTACGTCATTCCCTGAAGTAGATTTATTCCTGTTACTTATATATTCAAGTAAATCATCTTTTGTTAAACGGCCTTCTGCTCCACTGCCGGGTATAGTATCCAGTTCTTTGTTGCCAATACCTTCTTGCATGGCGATGTTTTTAACCAATGGTGAGTAAAACCGATTCTCGTATTTAATACTATTAACTGGTATAGATTCGGTTTGATTCAGTTGAGCGATACCGGGGATATCGCTAACACCTTCTTTCTCTTCTGTATTTATATGGGCCTGTTGTGTAGTATCTGGTTTTTCTTGATTAACAACTGCAGATGCAACTGACGAATCAGTTACCGGTTGGGCGCTTAGTTCTTCTTCCTCAGTTTCTATGATAGCAATTACAGATCCAACCTGTACTACCTCATCTTCTTTACAAAGCTGTTCGGCTAATTTGCCCGATACCGGAGAAGGAACTTCTGAGTCTACCTTATCGGTAGCTATTTCCATAACTGCCTCATCTGCCTCGATATAATCGCCTGGTTTTTTAAGCCATTTAATTATTGTTGCTTCTGCAACACTTTCTCCCATTTTCGGCAATAACAATTGGTATTTGGCCATAAGTAGAAATATAGATCAACGGTCAAAGTTAGGCATTTCAAAGTTTAGATAGTAGCCTCTTTTAGCAAAGTATTCAACATAAAAAAGGCTGCTATTGCACTTCTTTCTATATTTTGTGCTCTCTTGTTGCCAAATGTGAACTGTTTTACCATGGTTTTAGCAGCATTTGCCGCGGCAATCCATACGGTACCAACAGGCTTATCGTCTGTACCACCACCAGGGCCTGCAATTCCCGTTATGGCAATGGCATAGTCAGATTTGAACTGCCTTAAAGCGCCTTCCACCATTTCTGTAACAGTTTGTTCGCTAACGGCGCCAAAACTCCATAAGGTTTCATTATCTACACCTAAAATATCATGTTTTAATTGATTTGAATAGGTAACGGCTCCACCTAAAAACACAGATGAGGAACCTGCATGCTGAGTGATCAGATGCGATACATAACCGCCAGTGCAGCTCTCGGCAGCAGAAAGAGTGAGCCCGCGGCTTTCCATCAAATTCAATATTACTTTTTCAATCGGCAAATCCTCTCCGGCGATAAAATTGATACCTACCCTTTCGATGATTCGGTCGGCATAAGTGTCAATTGCTTGTTGCAAAACGCCTTTATCCTCACCATAACCACTTAAACGCAAACGCACCTGTCCCATTTTAGGCAGGTAAGCCAATTTGATGTTTGCCGGCAGATCGTTTTCTATATCAGCTATCTTTTCCGCGAGGTAAGATTCACCTTCGCCCGCCGTAAGAATAGTTTTATGAATAATTACAGGCAGGGACAGCGTTTGCTTAAGTTTAGGTATTATCTGCTCCTCCATCATGTACATCATCTCGAACGGTACGCCCGGCATGGATACATAAATTTTACCCCCTTCGTGAAACCACATACCCGGAGCAGTGCCATTATTATTTGGTATTACCACACAGTTTTGCGGCACCTGTGCCTGCATCCTGTTAACATCCAGCATAGGGCGGTTATACCTCTTAAAAATGTTTAACACATTATTCAAAGCCTCCTGGTTTAAAACAAGTGGCACATCAAAATACTGTGCAAGGGTTTGTTTAGTGATGTCATCTTTGGTTGGACCAAGGCCGCCGGTGATCAAAATAATATCCGCCCGTTGTGCAGCGCCGGCTAAAGCAGAAAGTATATGCTGCCTGTCGTCAGATACTGAAGTAATTTGCTTAACACGTATCCCTTCGGCATTTAACTTCTGTGCCATCCAGGCCGAATTAGTATCAACTATCTGGCCTATAAGTATCTCATCGCCTATGGTAATTATTTCTGCTATCATATTAATAAAAACCTGGGTTGTTAGTATAATCGCTGCGTTTGCTCAACTTCAGGTCCTGCAAAATGGATGCCTTAACTTTAAGCGTTACGTTGTATGATTTATAATAGCCAAATGGCAGCCATTGTATGGAAAGGTCCCAACAATGCAGATCGCGATATATGGCGAATGAAGTAGCATCAGATATTTTCCCGGCCTTAAAATCATAAGTGGTATTATATTGTATTTTCCACTTTTGTGTAAGGCTTACGTCGCCGCTTATCATTAATGTATTGCTGGACGAGCTGTTTACAATATTGTTAGCATAAGTAAAACTGTAATTTAATGATATGTTCCATGGCACATTAAAATCAATGTATGCGCCCGGATCACCGTTGATCAAAGCCAGCCGCTGTGCCTGGTCTGCTGTCATGGTTTGCAATGTGGACCCCGGTGGCGGTGTTGCTTTTGGCTTGAATGTCGACGAGTTTAAACTGCTGCTCATAGAGAAATTAAACTGCCTTAACAGCGGGAATCGCCCATCCTGCCACCTGTAACGGTTTATCGGGCGGATATAATGTATCAGTTGGCCGTTGGAAATAGAATCCCGTACCAGCGTAACATATGGATCAAAAGATCCGCTGAAATTCAGGTTGACCTTCTGGTTTAAAATTGAGGTATGGCCATTAAAGTTTATATTGGATAGTTTAAGTGAATCCGCCGCAAAGTTATAAAAGGTAGACAATGTTAAACCTTGTAGTATAGGTACTTTTCTTGATGTGCCGGAGGTATCTGTACTTTTTGGCTTCACCTTCGCTTCAATTGTGTTGTCAAGCGAAAATCCGATACCTGCCTGTTTACCTGCGGATGGCCCGCCGTATACCGACTGCTCATATATAGAATAACGTTGCGCGTAGTAAGGATATGGTACTGTCGCACTGCTTACAGCTGTACGATAATAACCGTAGCTTGGATCGCCAAAATCCGGACGGTAATTAAAGCTGATTGAAGGAGTTGTAACGTGACGGATAGCTTGTATATTTCCCTTTTTAAATGGAACAATGCCATACAGTTTGGTAGAAACGCCTGCACTTAATGTATATTCATAATTACGCGAAAAACCAGGCACCGTATCGGTAATAGGTACTACCTGCCCAGCTACAGTACCACGCTGAAAACTTTTATTTATGGTTTGCAAATACCAGCGCTCGGTATAGTTTACACCGGTGTTAAATTGAAAGTATTTAAGAAATGTAGAGTTGAATGCAACCGGAATTGTATGCTGTAAACCGTTTTGCAATCTTTTTGCAAACGTATTTGATTTAAACAGCTCCGACTCGGGGATGTTATTCAGTTTATTGGTACCCACAAGGCTGTAACCAACAGTTATTTTCTGATACCACTTTTGTTCGCCTACCCTGTCTTTCGAGTCGAACGGACTAAGAGTTGACATGTTAAAGCTAAAGGTTGGTAGCTCAAGCGTTACTGTTTTTTGCTGAAGGTCCTGGCTATGGCCCAAACTGACATTTAAATTAAATGGCGAATTGGCCCAGGTTTTCCCGTAAGATATGCTTGAACGTAATGTGTTACGTGTAAGCGACTCTAAATTGTACCCGCTTTGGTTAACACTGTTTGAATAAAATGTTGAGGTACCTGCATTCACCGATGCACTGAACGTTGTACCCGGATTAGCGTTGGGATCTTGAGAGTGGTTCCAGGTAATGTTAAAGTCCTTTGCAGCAGGATCGCCGGGAAGCCCATAATTATGTGAGCCATAACTTAGCGTTAAGCTACCACCGTATTTATAACGTTTTAAATAACGGGCGTTTGTATTTACCTCAAACGATCCTTTGGAGTACAACGTCGCCATTGTAGTAAGGTCAATATTATCATTTAAGGCCATGTAATAGCCAAGGTTACGCAAATAGAAACCCAGTTTTTGATCCTCGCCGAACGAAGGCAGTATAACGCCTGAAGATCGGGAATTAGGCTTTGGGAAAAAGCCGAAAGGAATGCCTAAAGGCAAAGGCACACCGGCAATTTCCAGGTAGGCAGGACCCGAAATGATCCTGTTTTTTTGGCCGATACCTTTTGTTATAACGACACCAAAATGCGTATCAGGATAAGGCAGGTCGCAGGTACTAAAGATTACATTCCTGTAGGCCACCTCTTCCTCATTAAGCCTTTTTGCCTGGCCGCCAGACAGAAAATTCCCTTCCTGCTCTGAGGCCGGGTTCCATATCTTACCTTTTTTGGTTTTATAATCAAACAAAAGTGAATCTGATGCAACCGGTTTTTCTGTGCCAGATTTAGATAAGGGGCGGCCAATGTGCCGCCTGGTACGTGGGTCTATTGCGCCACTGGCAAATATCAGGTGCTTTTTTTCATCAAGGCGGATGTATTCGGCATCAAGTTCAAAGTCCTCATAAGTAACCCTGGCCTTACCGTATAGATAGGTTATTTTATTTTCATTATCTACAAAGGTGGAGTCTTCTGCAACGGCTTTTACTATTGATTTTAAACCGCCTGCACTTGGTGTTGTATCATTCTTAGTGGTATTCGCAACGGTTGCAGCAGTACTTTTTTTACCCTTGCCGGCTACAGGTTTTTTACCGTACTGAATCAGTTTTTTATCCCTTGCCGAGTCGAGTTTTATGATAGTATCTCTAAAAGCTATGCTATGGTAACCTTTTTTTGCAGAGGCTATCATGTTAACCGTCAACACAAACGCGAGTAGAAAAAAAAGCCTAACTAATTTCAAAATTGATTATGAATACTATTTTTGCAAGGTACAGTTAACAGCCCCCAAACATAATGAAAAATAAACTATTGAACAGGTTGAAAAGAGCGATTTGTGGCGTTGGTGCATTAACAATCTGCTTTTCATTATTTTCCTTTACATCTAAAGATCTGGTTAAAAAAGATACGGTTGTAAACAACAACTTTAAACTTCGTACGGTGATAATTGATCCCGGTCATGGGGCAAAACCCGATAATGCGCCACCCGGGCATTACTCACGCGGCGCCGACGGTTCTTTTTCCAACGAAAGAAGTGTAACGCTGGCAATAGCATTAAAATTGCAGCAGGCAATTGAAAAAGATTTACCAGGTGTTAAAGCTGTTTTAACCCGCTCGACTGAAGAAGATGTTTCTTTTGAACGGCGTGCTCAAATAGCCAATGAAAACAAAGGCAACCTTTTCATTTCTATACACTGCAACTCTCTCGCAGACAGATTTGTCCGACAAAAAGTGGGTACCCGTCGTGGTAGAGCTATATATCGTTCTGTACGTGTGCCTGATAGGTCTGGCCGTGGTGCGTTGATGCTGGTATATGGTTTACATCGGTCCCGGGAAGAACAAAATGCTATTAAAAATAATCAATTAGAAGATGATTCTGACTTAAATGGTGATGGATTAGACCCCAACGATCCAACAGTTATTATACTTACTGATGCCTATATGCGAAAATTCCGCAAGCAAAGTGTAAATATTGCAAACTTAATTAACGATGAGATTGTTGGAACAGACGGTAGACGCAGCGAAGGCTTAAGAGAACAGGGAATTTATGTACTTTGCCATAGTGCAATGCCATCTGTACTTGTAGAGACAGGCTATATCAATAACCCCAACGATGAGGAGTACCTTAACTCAGAAAACGGGCAAACAGAGATAGTTAACTCAATTGTACGGGCTATAACAAAATATAAGGCTCAATTTGAGCAAGTAGCGGCTAAATAAAATCAAATAACATCAACCTATGAAAATATCGAACGAAACAAAAATTGGTGCACTTACGGCTGTAGCCATTACCATACTAATATTAGGATACAGTTTTTTAAAGGGCAACGACGTTTTTTCGGGTTCAAATAAATTTTATGCAGTGTATCGTAGCGTTGAAGGCTTAACTATATCAAAGCCGGTTTTAGTAAATGGTTTCCAAATAGGGCGCGTATCTAAAATGGAGCTTCACCAGGATGGCCGCACCACTGTAGAGTTTAAGATAGATAAAAAATATAATGTTCCGGACAATACATTAGCTAAACTGCAAAGTACCGACCTGCTTGGCGGTAAAGCTATTGTTTTTGAGTTAGGCAACAGCCCAAGGCCTGCCGAAGACCAGGATACCCTACGTGCAGACATACAAGGAAGCCTGGCAGAAAGCCTGCAACCGATACAAAAGAAAGCCGAAGTTTTAATAGCGAAGGTTGATTCGGCACTTAGCTCCATTAACCAGATCATGAACCCAAGGTTTCAAAAGAATGTTGACCGTAGTTTTGCCAGCATAGCCAATTCGTTGCAGACGCTTGAGGGGACGACCAAAAAGATTGATGCTATTGTAGGAGCTCAAACCAGCCATATTAACGGCATCATGACAAATGCCGAAGCTGTGTCGGCTAACTTAAAAACAAGCACCGTAAGATTAAATGGTATCTCAGCAAATTTTGAGCGCTTTAGCAATGATATTGCTAATTCTAACGTAAAAGGCACGCTGGATAACGTAAATAAAGCAACATCTGATCTGCAGGCTACTATGTCAAAAATCAATAGTAACCAGGGCTCGTTAGGATTGTTAATGAACGATACTAAAATGTATGACAACCTTAACTCAGCATCTGCCAATTTAAATAATCTGTTTATTGACATCAAGGCCCATCCAAGCCGCTATGTCCACTTCTCAGTATTTGGAAAAAAGGGAGATTGATTTGAAGGGTTGACAGTAATTGGGCTGTGAGTGCTAGTGGTGAATCGTGAGTAGTGAATTATAAGCAAGCGATAAAGATCATTAACTATTCACTATAAGTTATTACAGTCGCTTTATTAATCATTAACTATTGCCACTCTTACGCTATCATTCTGATATTACAAAAGTTCGCCCTTCTATTGCCAGCTCTGTTTTGGGAAAAATGCTTTGTGCTTCTTCAAGCAACTCAATTAAAGTTTTGTAGCGCGCAGAAAAATGACCGATAACTAATTTATCTGCCCCTGTAGCCAAAGCAACATTTGCCGCCTGTAAAGCTGTGGTATGGTGTGTTTGATTTGCCCTATCAAGCATATCATGCATAAACGTAGCTTCATGATATAACAATGATGCTTTACCTATTTGTTTAAAATAACTTTCGTTATACTTGGTATCAGATACGTATGCGTAAGATTTTGGATCGGCCGGAGACGTTGTTAAAGTATCATTTTTATATACTGTGCCATCAGCTGATGTATAGTCATGTCCTTTTTTTATAGCACTATAATACGGTACAGGTATCTGTAACTCTTCTATCCGCTCTTTTATCAGCTTTCGCAGACGTTTTTTTTGCTTAATTAAAAACCCAGTGCAGGATATACGATGATCAAGCGGTATGCTTTCTACACACATATCCTGGTTTTCAAATATCAGTTCTTTCTGTGCAGCATTGGTAAATATATACTCAAGAGGGTAATTAAGTGTTGTTTCAGAATACTTTAATTGTATCTCAATGATCTCTTTTAATGGGGCCGGCCCAAAAATTTTCATCACTTTCTTACGGCCGTTAAGGTGCATGGACGATAGCAAACCTACCAACCCAAGATAATGGTCGCCGTGTAAGTGGCTGATAAAAATGTGATCTATGCGGCTTGCCTTTATATCAAAGCGCAGCATTTGCTGTTGCGTACCCTCAGCGCAGTCAATCAGATAAAGCTTATCATTAACATTAACTACCTGTGCAGTTGGGTTACGGTTAAAAATGGGGGTTGCAGAGCTGCTGCCCAGTATAGTTACTTCGAATTTCATACCGGGATAACAGGCTGATCTATTTAACTTCTTTCTTCAATTCTTTCTCAATCTCTTCCATAAAGATCAGATCGATAGCTTCTTCGCAGGTTGGTACAATAGAAAGTACGCTTTCTAACTGTGATATGGTAACCAGGCGGGCCACAGCATCATTTAAGCCGCAAAGTATAAATAAACCTGATGAGTTTTTACACAGCCTGTGCCCTACTAATAAACTGCTTAAGCCTGATGAATCAGCAAATTTAACCTGTGAAAGATCAAGGATAATATTGCGCTGGCCTTCGGTATTTATTAATATAAGTTCGGATTTTAATTGAGGAGTAACCAGTGAATTTAGCTTAGACTCATTCAGCTTAACCAATATATATTTTTCGTGCTTATCAACCGTAAATTTCATTTGTGTTCAATTTAAAGCTAAGGTATAATAAATTTATTTTTAAATAAAAAAATTACAGTGTTTCAAGCGCCTTATTAATGGCCATTTCAACCCTGTCAACAACATTTTCCTGTTCTGTTTTAACAAACTGTTCACCTGTAATTTTTTCGTACAGTTCTATGTATCTTTCAGATATCGAATCAACAATCTCTGTACTCATTTCTGGTATCTGCTGGCCATCTTTACCCTGAAATCCGTTCTCGATCAACCATCTTCTAACAAATTCCTTTGAGAGTTGTTTTTGTGGCTCTCCGTTGGCTTGTCTTTCGGCATAACCTTCCGCATAAAAATAGCGCGAAGAATCTGGCGTATGTATTTCGTCAATCAGGTAAATGATATCACTAATCTTACCAAATTCGTATTTGGTATCCACCAGTATTAAACCCTGGTCAGCAGCTATTTCCGTACCCCTTTTAAATAACAGCCTGGTGTATCTCTCAAGCTGAACATAATCTGCTTCGCTTACAATGCCACGTTTCAGGATCTCTTCACGTGAAATATCTTCGTCGTGCCCAATAGCTGCTTTAGTAGTAGGAGTGATAATAGGCTCAGGTAACTTATCGTTTTCCTTTAAACCCTCAGGCAATGTAACACCGCAAACCTGCCTTTTACCAGCAGCATACTCGCGTGCTGCATGGCCTGCCAGGTATCCTCGTATTACCATTTCTACTTTGAAGGGTTCGCAGATTCGGCCAATGGTAACAGTGGGATCAGGGACGGTGACTACCCAATTCGGTACTATATCTGAAGTTGCCTGTAAAAATTTAGCAGCTATTTGGTTAAGTACCTGCCCCTTGTAAGGTATCGGCTCAGGTAATACCACATCAAAGGCCGAAATACGATCGGTAACCACCATGGCCAGGTACTCATTATTGATGGTATAAACATCGCGCACCTTGCCTTTATAAAAACCGGTTTGCCCTTTAAACTCGAAATGTGTTTCTTTAATTGCGTTCATTTTTGTAGAAGTAATTAGTATCAAGTAGCAAGTAATTGCTTTATGTTAATTCAAATAAAAAAGAAAGGCACCTTTATACTTGATACTAACTACTTGATACTTATTTCTATTGTATATCTCCGTAAGCTTCCAGTATACGTTTCACCAGTTTATGGCGCACAACATCCTCTCCGCTAAGGTAAACAATGTCAATTCCTTTAATATCTGTTAATATACGCAAAGCGGTATATAAGCCCGATTGCTGTTTTTTAGGTAAGTCTATCTGTGTTACGTCGCCGGTAACAATAAATTTAGCCGATGGCCCCATACGCGTCAGGAACATTTTTAACTGCATGTCTGTAGCGTTTTGGGCTTCGTCTAATATCACAAAGCAGTTATCAAGCGTGCGGCCGCGCATAAAAGCCAATGGAGCAATTTCAATGGTGCGGTTTTCCAGGTACAGTTTCAGCTTTTCAGCAGGGATCATATCATCCAGCGCATCATAAAGCGGGCGCAGGTAAGGGTCTATTTTTTCCTTTAAATCTCCGGGTAAAAAGCCAAGGTTTTCCCCTGCCTCAACAGCCGGGCGTGTAAGTATGATACGCTTTATCTCCTTATTCTTTAATGCCCTTACCGCTAATGCAACAGCGGTATAAGTTTTACCTGTACCAGCAGGTCCAATAGCAAACATAATATCGTTTTTATTAAGGCTATCTACCATGCGGCGCTGATTTGGCGTACGCGCCTTAACCATTATGCCATTAGGGCCAAAAACAATAACCTCGCTGCTTGCAAATTTATCTGTACTGCCATCTTTAGCGTTTGCGTCTGCAGAAGGTTTTGCGCCAAGTATGCGCTCCACATCATTGGCGTTAAGGCTCTCGTATTTTTCTACATGCTGTACAAGCGTACTAAATTTTTCGTTAAAAATATTCAGTTCATTTTCATCACCCAGCACTTTTACTTCGCTGCCGCGTGCAACTATTTTAAGCTTAGGATATTGCTTTTTTATGATCTCGAAATGATCGTTATTGGGGCCCCACAATACTGCAGGGTTTATTTGTTCAATTGATAACTTTAGCTCGTTCAATACTAATTGATTTTTGTTCGATTGCAGAATTTTATGAATTAAAATTGAATATTTGCACCTTCAAATGCTTTACAAGATTAGCAATAAATATTTACAAAATTAATGGCAATTATAACTTTAACTACTGACCTGGGCGATAAAGATATTTATCAGGCTGCCCTTAAAGGTAGTATTTATAAGTTGCTGCCAACGGTTACTGTTGTAGATATTACTAACAATGTTGCAGCCTTTAATATTCAGCAGGCAGCGTTTATTTTGAAAAATAGTTTTCACTACTTTCCGGATAACACTGTTCATCTTATCGGGATAGATACCGTATACAGCAATTACACCCGGTACCTGGCTATCAGGTATAAAAACCATTATTTTGTTGGGGCAGATAACGGCATCTTTTCGCTGATGTTTGAGCAGGAACCTGATGCGGTGGTGGAAATTAACATTATGCAGGACCTTAAATTCCTTCATTTTCCGTTGGCAGATATTTTTGTGAAGGCTGCCTGCCACCTTGCAAACGGTGGTACACTGGCGGATATCGGCCTGCCCGTTGCCGGAGTTGAGAACAAAATGAACCTGCAACCTGTTATAGAAAAAAGCCTTATTAAAGGGGTGGTTATCTATATCGATTCGTTTCAAAATGTGATTACTAACATTACCAAAGAGTTTTTTAACCGGGTGCAGCAGGGCCGCAGGTTTGTACTTTACTTCAAACGTAACGAAACCATCAATCACCTTAGCTGGCATTATAACGAAGTACCCGAAGGTGAAAAGCTTTGCCTTTTCGGTATAAGTGATCACCTGGAAATTGCTATCAACAAAGGCAATGCAAGCGGCTTGCTGGGCCTCAACCTTGGCGATAGCGTAATTATCGATTTTCAATAATAAGTCATGAAGTATTTGTTACTAACCTGTTTATTATTTTTAACTACTTATTGTGCTCTTTGTCAACCAAACGTCGATTCAATTGCCTTTACCAGACAGCGCAATAAAATTAACGCAATGCTTGCTGAACGGCGCAGCAAGTTTGGTCAGTACGATACCAGCTTAACTCAACGGAGTGGTATTTTTGGCATGCAAACCAAAGGTGATATCCGCCGCTCGAATGAAATTTTAATGGACATTGCCGCTACAGATGATGAGATATTTATTGAGCTTAAAAAGTTATTTGATTACCGTACTAATCAATTGAATTACCGCAGGTTTCAACAAAAGCAATCTGACAGTACCCTTAAAGAGCTTGAAAAAAGCCGTAATGCTTTTATGCAAACCATAACCAGGCTACAAAATAAAAATGAAAGCCTGCAGGTACAGCTTATCAATCAAAAAGCTGATCACAAAAAGTGGCAGGGTGTGCTGATAGCTATAATAGTTCTCATGCTTGCGTCAATTTTACTGCTATTACTCTCAAGAAAAAAAAGAAAGGCGTAATTTAGCGGCTTTGCGTATATTAAAACATTAGATGGCACGAGGACGATTGAATAGTGGCAGCAAGGCCGAAGCCGAATTACCCAAGGCTAAATTAAATCTGGATAACTTAAAGCGGATTTCAAAACTTATCTCCTATTTAAAACCTTACCGGGGCAAGTTTATCGCTGGGTTGATATTTCTCTTTTTATCAAGTTTAACAGGGCTGGCTTTTCCTTCGCTCCTGGGCGCGTTGATAGATGCTGCACAGGGTAAACAAAAATACACTTTCTTACCGCCTACTATTAATGCTATCGGCGCACTTGCTTTTGCCATTTTGTTTGTACAGGCGTTTGTATCCTTTTTCAGGGTAGTATGGTTTGTACAGGTGGCCGAGAAGGCTTTGGCAGATATCCGAAGAGATACTTATTTCAAACTGGTAACCCTACCTATGAACTTCTTCGCCAATCGCCGCGTTGGTGAACTGAACAGCCGTATTTCTGCCGATCTTTCGCAGATACAGGATACCATGACTACCACCTTTGCCGAAATAATAAGGCAGTTGGTTTTGCTTGTGGGTGGGATAACTTTACTGGTCATCGTATCATTCAAACTAACGCTGGCCTTACTGGTGATGCTGCCGGTGTTGATAGTTATCGCGGTATTCTTCGGACGTTTCATCCGTAATTTATCACGCCAGGCGCAGGATAAGCTGGCAGAATCCAACACCATCATAGAAGAAACATTACAAGGTATAGCTAACGTAAAAGCTTTCGTTAACGAAGCTTTTGAAGCCGGCCGGTATAACAAAAACCTGCGTGAAGTTGTGAAGATTGCTGTAAAAGGGGCTGTTTTCCGCGGAATATTCGCCTCTTTTATTGTATTTTGTCTTTTTGGTGCTATTGTAGGTGTTATATGGTATGGCTCGATACTGGTACACCATCACGAGCTTTCGATAGGTAGCTTAACTACTTTTATCCTATACTCCATTTTTGTAGGTGCAGCCATGGGCAGCTTCCCTGAGTTGTACGCGAACATGCAAAAAGCTGTAGGCGCGAGCGAACGTGTTTTGGAGATATTAGATGAAAAGGGCGAAGATGTTTCTATTAACGTTGAAGATAATGCCATTAAGCAAAAAATTACAGGTAATCTTGAATTTAATAATGTAGAGTTTGCCTATCCATCAAGGCCGGAAATCACCGTACTTAAGGATGTGTCTTTCACAGCCAACGCCGGTCAAAAGGTGGCTATAGTGGGCCCAAGCGGTTCGGGCAAATCAACCATGGCAGCATTGATATTGCAATTTTACCATCCGCAAAACGGCATCATAAAGTTTGATGGAAAAGATGCTGATCGCTATGCGTTGACAGACATCCGTAACCAGGTAGCTATAGTACCTCAGGATGTACTACTGTTTGGTGGTACTATTGCCGAAAACATTGCCTACGGCAAACTTGATGCTACTAAAGAAGAAATTATTGCAGCAGCAAAAAAAGCCAATGCAGATAGCTTTATAAACGGTTTCCCTGAGGGGTATGATACGGTTGTGGGTGAGCGGGGCGTAAAACTTTCGGGCGGACAAAGGCAGCGTATTGCTATTGCCCGGGCCTTACTTAAAAATCCGGCTATATTGATATTAGACGAAGCTACTTCATCGCTCGATTCGGAATCTGAGCGTTTGGTGCAGGAAGCTTTGGAAGTATTAATGAAAGGCCGTACTTCCATCATCATAGCTCACCGTTTATCCACCATTCGCGAGGCTGACAAGATTATTGTACTTGAAAAAGGCAATATTGTAGAGTGTGGTAACCATCAGGAATTAATTGCCAACGAACAAGGCTTGTACCGTTATCTGAGCCAGTTGCAATATGAAAATGCGTAACAGGCCCATAGCCTATGGTCAATAACCCATAGTGATTAAGGAAAATTTACAAGATAAAATAAAAAGTAATTAATCCATGGACTATAGTCTATGGTCTATCGACTATAATGAAACTAACCATATACGGGGCGGCTCGTCAGGTAACCGGCAGTATGCATTTACTGCAGGTTGGCCAATATAAAATACTTATTGATTGTGGGCTTGATTATGAGAAGGAACATAATATCCACATAAACGAGGATTTCGGTTTCCGCCCGGAAGAGATTGACGTGGTTATACTTACTCATGCCCATATTGACCATTCGGGCAACCTGCCAACCCTTGTACGGATGGGTTTTAACGGGCAGATACTATGTACCCCTCCCACTGCTGATCTGACCGAATTACTATTAATGGACTCGGTAAGTATATTCTTGCAAAAAGCGCAGAAAGGTAACAGGCATCGGCGTAAACATAAACACAGTGCCGGCGGCCCTCAACCTTTATACCTTCAAAAACATGTAATGGATACGGTTGAACGGTTTGTTACTATTGGCTTTAATAAACCCTTTAAAATAACGGGCGACATCGAGCTGACGTTCATCCCTGCAGGGCATTTGCTTGGCGCAGCATCGGTAGTGCTTAAAGTAAACGATGAAGGTACTGAAAAGACTGTTGCTTTTACGGGCGATATAGGCCGAAAAAACTACCCGGTGTTAAACGATCCGCAACCGCTGCCACCTGTTGATTATATAGTATCTGAGGCTACCTATGGGGGCCGTTTCCACACTAAGGACAAAACAGTACAACAAACATTAGAGGAGATTATTGATAAGGTTTGTGTAAAAGAACAAGGGCGACTTATTATCCCTGCATTCAGTATCGGTCGTACACAATCATTGGTATTTGTACTGAATAAAATTTTTAGCAGCGGCGCATTACCGCCTGTTAAAGTATTTGTAGATAGCCCAATGGCCAGCATGGCTACCAGCATTTACCGCAAACATCATAACCAGGTTAACCCCGAGGCACAGGAATTCTATAATACTCAAGGTGATGAATTTGAATTTGATAACCTTACCTATGTAGAAACACTTAAAGATAGCAGGCAGGTATCTAACTATTACGAGCCATGCATCATTATTTCCTCCGCCGGTATGTTAGAAGGTGGCCGCATACAAGACCACCTATTCTATAATATACAAAATTATTACTGCACCATTCTGTTTATCGGCTATTGCGCTAAAGGCACATTAGGCTACAGGTTGTTGCGTGGCGACCCTATTGTCCACATCAAAGACCGCGATTTAGCTGTTTATGCCACCATCAAACAAACCGATGTATTGAGCGCCCACGGCGATCATGAGGACTTGCTGAACAACATCAAAGTTCAGGACCCGGCGAAGCTGCGTGCAGTTTATCTTGTGCATGGCGAAATGAGCAGCATGCAGGAACTTTCTAACTCGCTTGAAACAGGAGGCTACAAGGCTATAATTCCTGAAAAAGGCGTATCTTATGAGCTATAGTAATTACTCACTTTTAAAAGTGTAAGGCAGATCGGTAAATGTACCTGATGTTATATTGGCAATGTCTACTAAAATAACATTGCCTTCAGCGTCGTAGTTGGTTTTCCTGGCAATAAAGTTATAAGTACCTGTTATGGTTTTATTATCAGCATTTACAGATGTTATTACAAGTGTGCCAGAACCGGTTTGAACTGCACCGAATGGTTCAAACACATACTCGCCGGATGTATTTTTAACTTGAGTGTAATAGGTAAAGTTCAAGTTAGTTGAGCCATTAACCTGGTAAGTACCGGCTGTAAAGCCCTGATCATTTGCCGGGCTGCTGTCATAAACTATTGCGTCAATTTTCTTCTGATCTTTTTGGCCTGAAAAATTGAACACCTTTGTTTTGGCAGCAGCATTGTAGGTAATGCCTGCCGATAGGGTATCAGGCACCCAAATTGTACCGCCAATGTAGGCACTTAGTTTATAAGTTGTAGTTTCAGTATCAGTACTTTTATCTTTTTTACATCCGAAGAGTAAAATAAACAGCGGTACAAAAAGCGATAGCAATAGGTTTCTTTTCATTTTTTTATTTTCTGCGCTAAAAGTAAAACGAAAAAACACCTTCCAGCTAAATTTCACATTTTTTAACATTTACTGCTCGATATGGCTTTAAAGGCATTTTGTATAGCTCATGATCAAGTTTAATTTATATGTGTATTTAATAAGAAGCACAAATCAACTACCTCAAACCAGCTTAATTACACTCTTTCACTTACATTGTAATAAGTCCTAAAATTAATCAGTTATTATTTTATTTTTCTTAAAACTATAACATCCACATCATGTTTAAATACTGTTGCGTAAATATTACACTATTTGCCAAATAGTAATACCCTTATCAACATAGTTTATTTACTTACAGTTAACACTAACATTGATGTATACCTTAGGAATTAATGCCGCCTTTCACGACTCTGCGGCTTGTATCGTAAAAGACGGTATTTTACTTGCTGCCACTGAAGAGGAGCGCTTTACGCATTTTAAACATGGTAAACGCCCGGTACCCTTTTCTACATGGGAATTGCCTTTCCATGCTATTGATTATTGCCTAAAGGTTGCAGGGTTACACATCAATGATATCGACAATGTGGCTTATTCTTTTGACCCTTATTTACTGATAGGAGAAAAATACCGTAATCAGCCTACTATTGAAATTCCGTTTGAGGGCGGCCGTTCGCATTTGAATGATGATTTTGGTAACCCTTGGGAATCTTTATTTTTATCATCAATTGTTAACGCTCCCGGCCAACTGCGCGACGGCTGGCCACATCACCTTCAGCAGCGTTTTATAGGCTGTAATATAGGCCGCGAAAAATGGCACTTTGTTGAGCACCACATATCACATGCCGCAAGCGCATTTAACTGTTCCCCTTTTCGCACAGCCGCTGTTATGACGGTTGATGGCCGTGGCGAACAAGCTACTACAACATACAACATTGGACATGGCCAGCAGTTGGACAGGATTGGCCAGGTTAATATGCCGCATTCGTTAGGTTTGTTGTATGAAGATGTTACTACACACCTTGGCTTTTTGCACTCTTCAGACGAATATAAAGTAATGGCCTTAGCTTCTTATGGAAAGCCCGAATTTGTAAATGATTTCCGCGAGATTGTACAAATAGGCAGCAATGGCCAGTACACCATCAACAATCAGAACCTTACCGAGCGCTTTGGACCTAAACGCCTGCGCCACGAAGAATTTACCGCTCATCACTTTAATGTTGCACACTCTTTACAACTGGTACTTGAAGAAGCAATGCTTGAATTAACCGGCTGGCTGCAAAAAGAAACCGGTGAAGAGAACCTATGTCTTGCAGGTGGTGTTGCATTGAACTGCGTTGCCAACGCTCGTATCCGCGATAAAGGGTTCTTTAAAAATATCTGGGTTCAACCGGCATCAGGCGATGATGGTACTGCACTGGGCGCTGCTTTATGGGTAGATGCGCAGGAACGCAAAAACGATGAAAAAACCTTTGTGATGGACCACTGCTACTGGGGACCTCAATACACCGATACAGAAATAGAAAAACAACTGAAACTCTGGAAAGTTCCTTACCGCAAACTGGAGAATATTGCGGAAGAAACCGCTGATATTTTGGCTCAGGACAAAATCATTGGCTGGTACCAGGGGCGTATGGAGTTTGGCCCACGCGCTTTAGGAAGCCGTTCGATACTGGCCTCCCCTATTAACCCTTCAATGCAGGCACGCTTGAATGAGGTTAAAGATCGTGAAGATTTCAGGCCTGTTGCACCTGTCGTTTTGCAGGAAAAAGCATCTGAATGGTTTAATAATGCCGAATACTCCCCTTTTATGTTATTTGTGTATGATGTAAAAGAAGATAAAGCTGATAAGATCCCTGCAGTGCGCCATACAGACGGTACGGCACGTATACAAACTATTAACGAACAGCAGCATAAAGATTATTACGATCTTTTAAAAGCCTTCGAGCGCAAAACAGGGGTACCTGTTTTAGTGAACACATCTTTCAATACGTTAGGTAAACCTATTGTTTGCACACCGCGCGATGCTATTGAATGCTTCTGGTCATCGCCGTTTGATGCTTTGGTTATTGGTTCATTTGTTATTGAGAAGGAAAGAGGAAATGATAACGGTATCTATAGTAATTCCAACTTATCGGCGGCCGAAGCTGTTAATTAATTGTCTTAAGGCGCTGCTGCTGCAAAAATTCGATAAAAGACAATACGAAATAATAGTAGTGAGCGATGGCCCGGATAATGAAACGGCGCAAGTATTTAATGATTGGATGGGCTATGATTATCCGGTAATGCGCTACCTGCCCCTGCCTCAAAAAAAAGGACCGGCAGCAGCACGCAATTACGGCTGGCTAAACGCTCGTGGCAGCATAATAGCTTTTACCGACGATGATTGCCTGCCGGATGCTCATTGGCTGCATGAAATGGTAGCCAACTGCAACCCCGAAGAAGATGTGGCCCTCACTGGTAAAGTAATTGTACCGGTGGGCAAACGCCCTACTGATTATGAGCAGAATACTGCTCACCTGCAAACGGCCGACTTTATTACGGCCAACTGCGCCTGCACCAAAAAAGCGTTGATGAAAGCCGGTGGCTTTGATGAGCAGTTCAGTATGGCCTGGCGCGAAGACAGCGATCTTGAGTTTAAGTTCATAAACAATAAAATACCTATTAAAAAAGTTGAAAGCGCTGTTGTTGTGCACCCGGTTCGCAGCTCCAAATGGGGCGTTAGTGTAAAGGAACAAAAGAAAACCATGTACAATGCACTATTGTATAAAAAGTTTCCGGATTTATACCGCAAAAAAATCAATCAAAAATCGCCTGTGCTATATTATTGCATCATAGCAGCATTTATGATGATGATTATTGGATTGGTGTGCAGACAGCACAGTATAGCATCGGTAGGTTTTGCAGGATGGATTGGACTGACAGGGTACTTTATATTTAAACGCCTTTATAAAACCAGTCTATCATTAAGCCATATTGCTGAGATGATAGTAACTTCATTTATTATTCCTTTTGTATCGGTATACTGGCAATGGTACGGCGCCGTTAAATACCGTGTTTTATTCATTTAAATCCTGATGAAAATTCCATCCGCTGAAGTAAAAAAGATTGCCATATTCAGGGCCCTGCAACTGGGCGATATGCTTTGTGCCATCCCCGCGATAAAGGCGTTAAGGCATGCTTATCCTAACGCTAAAATAACTTTACTTGGGTTACCCTGGGGTAAATCTTTTACGGAAAGATTTAGTGATTATTTTGACGACTTCATTCATTTCCCGGGGTATCCCGGCTTGCCTGAGCAAATATTTAAACCGGCAGATTTTACCCTTTTTTTAGAAAAAGTGCAGCAGGAAAAATTTGATCTTGCTATACAAATGCAGGGTAATGGGTCGGTTATTAACCCTATGGTAGAGCTATTTGGAGCCAGGTACACGGCAGGTTACTCAAAAGAAGGGCATTACGCACCAGATAACGGCTTGTTTATGCCCTACCCGGATTATGGCCATGAAATAGAACGCCATTTACAACTGATGGAGTTTTTAGACATAGAATCGCAGGGCAGCGATCTTGAATATCCGCTTACTACTGCAGATTATGATTCGCTGGATGAACTGAATTTGAAAATAGAACCCAAAAAATATGTATGTGTGCATCCCGGCTCGCGCGGCTCGTGGCGGCAATGGCCTGTAAAATATTTTGCAGCCCTTGCCGATTACTGTTTTGAACAAGGTTACCAGGTAGTAATTACTGGCATTAAGGAAGAGGCCGAGATTGTAAACGATGTAATAAGCCACATGCGGCACGAAGCTATCAATACGGTAGGTAAAACAAGTATGGGAGGAGTCGCTGTTTTAATACAGAATGCAGGCATGCTGATATCTAATTGTACCGGTGTATCGCACATAGCATCTGCGTTTAAAACGCCAAGTATTGTTATAAGTATGGATGGAGAGCCTCAACGGTGGGGGCCGTTAGATACACGTGTCCACCGCACCATTAACTGGCTGGAATCGCCTGACTTTCATTCGGTATTTCGTGAAACTGTTGAGCTGGTAAGCCTCGCAAGCTGATCAGCTCGTTAACTGCATTAACAACATCTGCTGAGGTAGGCAAAGCTGTAGGCTTGCTGTATACCGTTTTATTAACGTGCATAATCACCTCGTTCCTGCTCCGTAAATATGCAGGTACCGGAAACTCCAAAACTCTGTTTGGAATATTCCAGGGCGTATGCTGTGGGTTAGTTTGCGCATATAGCACTACCACAGGTGTCCCTACCGCTGTTGCTATATGTACCGTACCTGTATTTACGGATAACATTACAGGTGCGTGTTTGACCAGGCATATAAATTCCGCAAGAGGAAACAGTCCGCCGGCAGAAAAGCTGCCCTGCCCCACTTCACTTTCCAATTCATCTGTCAGGTGCTTTTCTGCGGTCGATCCTGTTAATATTATCTGAAAGCCTTGTTCAATCAACTGCTTTGCTGCAGCCGCCCATTTTTTTATCGGATAAGTCCGTTTTTTTTCGCTAACACCAGAATGTACAATTAGCCATGGTTTATTAACATCAACACCAATCCCCGTAAGTTTACTTGCAACCGTCATCCATAAGCTATCATCTGCTTCAAGGTGTAAGTCTTCGTTAGATGTTTTAGCACCTACAGATGCCACTAAATCGAGGTCGCGGCGTACCTGATGCTTTATAAAATCATAAGGTTCCTTATCAGGAACCCAATTATTAATCAAATGATAGGGGTTTTCACGGCAGTAAGCCAATACACGTGGTATGCCTGCCAAATAAGCCAGCATTGCTGTAGGCAAAGGATTTTGACTGTAAACCGTAAAAATTACAGCAGCATCAAACTTCTTCTCTTTTAAAACATTTACTATTTGTTGAAACTGCTCATTATCAGGAATATCAGCGGTTTTAACCCAGGGAAGGTCAAAAATTATCGCATCGTCTATTTCGGGAATAAAATTTACAATGCCTTTAGCCATTGAAGATGTAAGTACAGTAATTTTGGCGCCAAACGATTCTTTTAACGCTCGGATAGCCGGCGCGGTCATGATAAGGTCGCCCATGTTATCGGGACGAATACAAAGAATATTTTTACAGTTTTGCCAATTCATGCGCATTTGTATTTAACATTAGCCTGGCTGCTTCATTAATGCTGTTGCAGGTTAACGTAGGTATACGATATGCTCCCTGTACCCACTCGGTTTCGTTGCCGTTATCTATCAATACAGACCTGCATCCGGCCCGGTTACCGGCTTCAACATCATTTAGAATATCTCCAACCATCCATGATTGAGAAAGATCGATATTTAAATCTTTCGCAGCCTTGAGCAACATTCCGGGTTTAGGTTTGCGGCAACTGCAATCTTTATCATAACCTTCAGTTATACCTTCCGGGTGATGCGGGCAATAGTAGAATCCGTATAATTCAAGTCCGTTATCAACGAACAACGCTTTCATTTTCTCGTGAACAGCCAATAATCGGTCTTCAGTAAAATAACCGCGTGCTACGCCCGATTGATTGGATACGACGATATGTTTATAGCCTGCTTCTTGTAAACTTTTTAGACCTTCAACCACGTTGTTTTCTAAAGTGATAAGTTCGGGGTTTACATTGTATGGAATGTCAGGTATAAGTGTGCCGTCTTTATCTAAAAAAACTGCTTTACTTTTCATTACGCTGCCTGTGAACGCTTTTGAACCATTTTGGCAACCGGGGTAAGCTTACGGTAAATATTACTTATCTGTGCTGCAACATTAGCCCAGGTAAACAGCCTGTTAACCCTTTCAATTGCGTTCTCGCTCATTTGTTCTAAAAGCGCTTCGTCGGTTAATAACTCACTTACTTTATTTGCAAGCTCGGTTGGGTTATTAGGGCTTACCAAAACTCCCGTTTCGCCATCTTCAACGCTGTATTTTATACCTCCAACATTTGATCCAACCACTGGTGTGCCGCAGGCCATTGCCTCAAGCGGGGTGATACCAAATGGTTCGTACCATGGGGTAGTAATAAATAAGTCGGACGCCGAGTAATAGTATTTAAGCACATTACGATTTTTGCGCCCCGCAAAGGTAACCCTGTCAACAATACCATGTTTACGCGCTATGTTAAGCAGGCGGGCAAATTCTGGGCAGGTTTCTTCTTCAAGCTCTTCACATTCGCCGCCAACTATCACCAACCGCACACGTTTATTTTTAACATTTACCTGCGATAAAGCCTCTATCACATTATCCACGCCCTTACGCGGCACCATCCGGCCAAGCTGCAGTATAATGCGCTCGTCCTGTGGTAATCCTAAAATACGGCGTGCTGCTTCTTTATCCATCGGGTTAAACTCGCCGGCGCTGAAGCCACAAGGCACAATAGAAATTTTAGATTCGTTGGCTTTGTAATATTTTATCAGATCTTCTTTATCCTGCGGGCACTCTGCAATAATATGATCGGCTTTTTTTACAGCCATTTCTTCAATTGCAAGGCGCTCAACCGGAAATTTATCGGCTTCTGCCTGATGAATACGGCGAACATGCCCAAGTGCATGGAAGGTAACAGCAAATGGTATTCCTAATTCTTCTTTTATACCTATGGCTACCAAGGCCGACATGAAGAAATTAGCATGTACCAATGAGTAGCTTATGCGTTCTTTAAGGATGAATTTCAACATATTCTTTCTGAATTCATCCATGTATTGCAGTAGATCTTCTTTTATAACATTAGCTACAGGCCCGGCTTTGATATGCATTACCCTTACCCCAGGTACCCAATTCACCACATCAGCCAATTTATTATCATCTTTACGGGTGTAAACGTCTACCATATAACCCTGTGCTGCCAAATGCCTGGCTAACTGCGCTACATAAACATTTTGTCCGCCTGTATCAACCCCGCCAAGGTCTGCCAGTGGCGAAGCATGCTCGCTTATCATCGCTATTCTTTTGGTCTGATATTTCATAGTTCTATAGTTTCGGCCGCTGGTTGTGTATTTTTATATATTACTTCATTAAACAGCTGTTCCCAATCATTTGTAAACCGTTTTATGTTGAAGCGTTGCATAGCAACCTTTTTGCCGTTCTCTCCAATTTCGCGGGCCAGTTCAGGCTCTTTGATCAAAAGTTTCATTTTATCTATCAGGTATTCCACATCGGTATGAATAAAGCCTGATACACCATTTTCAATCACTGCCGAAAGCTCAGTAGTTGCCAGGCCAACAACGGGTATACCCATCATCATCGCCTCGCAAATGGCAAGGCCCAGGCTGGTGTATCTTATCGGGTTGAAAAAGAAACGATAATGGCTCTGAAATTCGGGCAATTGCGGATGTAATACCTCGCCAAGCCCAAGGTCGCCTGTCCCCATGCCCACTAAATCAAGCGGTACATGTTTACGCGCCTCCATAAATATATCATAACCCAACAGGCGGCCACGTGCCGGTAAGTTGTTTATCACTACAATTCCTTTGTCGATGTCCCCCTTGTATTCGATGCCTGAATTTGTAACACCATGCTCAATAACACGTGTTGGCGTATTATTGCTATCCCACATCAGGCGGTTAAAATGGGTTACGTGAACAAGTGTTATCTCCGGATCATTCACAGCATGTTTGGTATCTGTAGGGTGCTGGCGGGGCGGATCGTGCTCAATATAAATTCGTGGAAGTTTACGCTGATCTTCAGACAATATCTCATATTGATCAACCAGGTAATTATTGTTGGTTTGAAAAATTATACAATCAAACTCATAATTCTTTACTTCTTCGGCCGGAACTTCTATAACATTATTGCCAAACGGAAAAGTTTCACCCCGTCCGTAATATCCTTCGGTCTTTTCGGGTTTGGTTGGAATGTATATATCGTAATTTCCCTGAGAAAGATAGAACAAGTAACTGCCGTGTATATGCCACGTAAATATGCTGAGTTTGTTTTGCATGAGTAGTTGTTAGGTAAACACTCAGACTGATACCAACAACAAAGCCAAAAGGCCTTTAACTTTTAAATAATTTAGTATCGTTATGGGATTTATAATTTATTGCTGGTTTTCAATACACTTTTTATATTTTTCATAAAAATTTATTTTTTTGGCATTCGTTTAATCGTTCGTTTAAAATAACAATGTGTCCACTTCTCATTACAATGCAGTATCATTTATTTATCTAAACAATAATTAAAGCCATAATACAATGCCAATAAACGTCTTTCTTCCTCATTATGAGGAAGCGATTACTGCATTTTTCCACACTCCTGAGGTAATTTCAATCATCCACCTTTTTTAACTTTCAATTAATTTACTGTAAATCAATTGTTTATATCTCCCTATATCCATACGTAGCACTTGGTAGTAAATTTGCCTGTTATAACACACAGGTTAACAACCTGTTCCCTATTAATTAACTATTTATTAAATGCAAAACCCGGTTACCCGTTTGCGGGTACTTTATTATGAATTTACATCCGTCCGAACAGATCACAAACAGCCAGTTAAACTCGGGCCTTAAACTGGTTATTGCCGATGGCTTATCGGCAGAAGCAATGGTAGTTTTTACCAGCGGTACATTTTTAACCGCGATGGCCATTCACATGGGTGCTACAAATTTTCAGCTTGGTTTATTTGCCGCCCTGCCCACATTCACTACTATATTTCAGCTGGCCTCCATCTGGCTTGTACAAAAGTGGAACAACCGTAAAGTAATTACATCAGCATTTAACCTGCTGGCGAGGCTGCCGCTTATAGCAATAGGCCTGATGCCTTTGTTATTTACCGGTACCACCACCATACAGGTGCTGTTGGTACTGCTTTTTTTTCAGCACATATTTGGCGACATTGCGGGCGCCAGTTGGAACTCCTGGATGAAAGATCTAATTCCTGGCGAGCGGCTTGGCAGCTTTTTTAGCAGGCGCAGCCGTATGGCGCAAACGCTTAATGTTACGCTTAGCCTTGCAACGGCAATGGGGATAGATTATGTTAAAGCGCACTACCCTGCCCATGAAATTACTGCTTACACTACCCTATTTTTAGCAGGCGGCGTATTGGGTATGCTCAGTGTGTTCTTATTATTGCGCACCCCCGAGCCAAAGCCAACACCTATGAATGATAAGGTGCTTAAGCTTTTTGGCCGCTCGTTAAAGGATAAAAATTTCAGGAATTTACTGGCCTTTAACTCGCTATGGGCTTTCGCACTTAACCTGGCCACCCCGTTTTTTGCTGTATTCATGCTAAAAACCATTGGGTTACCTTTGTCTTACGTTATTGGTCTGGGTATTATAAGCCAGTTAAGCAGTATTGCATTTATTAAAATTTGGGGTAACTATTCAGACAGGTTTAGTAATAAAACAATAATTAATATTTGCGCCCCTTTATATATAACCTATATCCTGGCATTTGCCTTCACCGCACTGCCATCGTCTAAATTAATTACATTGGCTGTTTTGGTAGCTATACACATAGTGAGTGGCTTATCTACAGCAGGCATTAACCTTGCGCTTAGTAATATTGGCATTAAACTCGCACCAAAAAAAGAGGCTATCGTTTATATTTCGGCTAAAAACATGTTTGTCGCATTTTCTTCGACCATTGCACCGATGGTTGGCGGCTTACTGGCAGATTTTTTTGCAAATCATCACTTATTATACGATGTAAGTGTTGCCGGATCAAGCGTAAAACTTGTTGACCTGCAAGGTTGGAACTACTTTTTTATTATAGGTGGCGTACTGGCTATTGCTTCATTAAAACTTTTGAAAAGAGTAAGTGAACAAGGCGAAACTCATAAAAGAAAAGTAAGGATGCACATGCGCGCCGCATTACGCAATAAACTTCGTAAAAACCTTGGTCGCGAAGTTACTGATAACCTTTACGCCCCATCTATAGCGGTAAGCCGCAAAGTAGTAGGCATGCTTGGGCAAAAAACACCGCATGGCAGGTTCAGGCAATCTGCATAATAATAAACCATCATAACCTCTTACTTTGACGCTCCGAATATAACCGGGGCGTTTTTTGTTGCTGATTTTTTTAATTAACTCTTTAAAACTTATAATCTCGCATTTGGTTTATATTTTAAACTATAAAGAAACTTTAGCAATGAATAACGAGAATAAAATGAGCAGACGCACTGTAATAACAGGCCTCGGCGCAGGATTGGCTGCGGCTGCTGTGACCCCTGTGCTTGGCGCAACGGAAGCACCGGCGCAAAATAATTTTGAAGCCGTTGGGCTTGAAGACCCTACGTCCAAATATCCGAAACCGCCTTTTAACGGCCAATCTCAGCCCTGGCCTGGCCTGGCTTCGAAAATGGATCCGAGGCCCGACCATGGTGAAAAAAGCTATAAAGGATCTGGACGCCTGGCAGGCCGCAAGGCATTGATCACAGGGGGCGACTCGGGTATGGGGCGCGCAGCCGCCATCGCTTATGCCCGTGAAGGAGCAGATGTTGCCATTAATTATTATCCTACCGAAGAGCCGGATGCTAAGGAAGTGGTGGAATTGATAAAAGCTGCCGGGCGTAAAGCCGTAGCCATACCCGGCGACCTGCGCGACGAGGCATTTTGTAAAAAGATGGTTGATGAAGCTGTAAAGCAGTTAGGTGGACTGGATATTTTGGTTAATAATGCAGCCAGGCAACAAACAAAGCCATCTGTGTTGGACATCACTTCAGAAGATTTTGATGCTACCATGAAAACCAATATATATGCTCCATTTTGGACCATCAAGGCTGCTTTGCCACATTTGCAACCTGGTTCAGTAATTATTGGTACAACTTCAGAACAGGCATACGACCCATCGTCAGATTTATACGATTATGCCCAAACCAAGGCTGCTACTATGAACTATGTAAAATCTTTAGCCAAGCAACTGGGGCCTAAAGGTATTAGGGTAAATGGCGTTGCACCCGGGCCCATATGGACACCATTACAGGTTAGCGGCGGCGCTACACAGGAAAAGCTGAAACAATTTGGTGGCGCAACTCCGCTGGGCCGCCCCGGGCAACCTGTGGAACTTGCATCCATATATGTACAATTGGCTGCCAACGATGGTAGTTATGCTACAGGCCAAATCTACGGATCATCCGGTGGTGGCGGTCAGCCCTAAAAATAAACAGATGGTTAACTTAACGGCCATGAAGTCAACTTATAGCTTCATGGCCGTTTGTTTTATAAAGTTGTAACTGTCTTTAGTAAAATAACATGTCAGAAGCAATACTTTATATAAAACAGATTTCTTTAAAAGCTGTATATAATTTAACTTGGTTACCAATACCGCTTGGCTAAAGCGGTTACATTCTGCTAAAACTCACAACAATGAAAAAACAATTTAATCTTACCTTACCGGTATTGGCTGTTGCAGGGGCACTGCTATTTAACGCGTGTAACAGCAACGGCACAAAAAGTACAACAGACACACTGACTCAGGACACCTCTAAAACTACAGAAACGTCCGCAGGAATTGCCGTTCCGGAAGGGTTTACAGCTACAGTAATTGCCCAAGACCTGGGAGGAACACGCCATATAGCGGTATCGCCTAAAGGGCTTATATATGTTAAGTTGGGCAAACCAAAAGATGGAAAAGGCATCCTGGTTTTACAGGAAAGCAATGGCAAGGCTGAAGTAAAAAGCGGGTTTGGTGACTATGGCGGTACCGGCATATTTATTAAAAATGGATACCTGTATGCTTCCTCAAACGAAGAAATTTTCCGGTATAAACTAAATGCTAACGACGAAGTGGTTGATCCGACAAAACCAGAGAAGATAGTAACCGGATTAATAGACCGCCATCAACACGAATCAAAATCAATAGTGCTTGATGACGCCGGCAACCTTTATGTAAATATTGGCGCTTACTCCAACTCATGCCAGATAAAAGATCGGGAAAAGGGATCTTTGGGACAAAAAGGCTGCCCTATATTAGATTCGGCAGGAGGTATCTGGCAGTTTAAGGCTGATAAACTTAATCAGACTTATAAAGACGGTGTGAGATATGCTACCGGCCTGCGTAATGTGGTTGGTTTAGACTGGAATAAAGAGGATAACAAGTTATTTGTTATGCAGCATGGCCGCGATGGTTTGCACGATTTGTTTCCTGACATGTATACTGTGCAACAACAGGCCGAGCTACCGGCTGAATGTATGTATGCCTTAAATAAAGGAGATAATGCAGGCTGGCCTTACATCTACTACGACCATCAGCAAAACAAGAAGATTGTAGCACCTGAGTATGGCGGTGATGGCAAAAAAGAAGGCGATAGCAAGTTTATTAATCCTGTAGCTGCTTACCCTGGTCACTTAGCCCCTAACGGCTTGTTGTTTTACACAGCAGCTCAGTTTCCTGAAAAGTATAAAAATGGCGCATTTATCGCCTTCCATGGTTCATGGAACCGCGCGCCTGAGCCTCAGGCTGGTTATTATGTAGTATTCCAGGCGTTTAAAGGTGGCAATCCGGATGGTGAAGGTGTAGTATTTGCCGATGGTTTCTCCGGCTCGCCTGAAAATACCGCCAAAGGCGCTGCTGAGCACCGGCCTTGTGGACTGGCACAAGGCCCTGATGGTTCACTTTACGTAACCGACGACTCAAAAGGGTTTATTTATAAAATAAGTTACACCAAGTAATACATAGTTATACAATAAAAAATGCCTCTACTTTTACAGTAGAGGCATTTTTATTACTTTGGCTTACATACGTTCAGGGACATCAATGCCCAACAGCTTCATTCCTTTGCTTATAACTTTAGCAGTAGCGGCCGATAATTGTAAGCGAAACTGCTTCAGTCCCTCACTTTCAGCCTGCATGATCGACTTTTCGTGATAAAATTTATTATATAGCTTAGCCAGTTCATAAATGTAATTAGCTATTACCGCCGGGCTATGATTAGCTGCCGCATCTGTTATAGTTTCCGGGAATTTAGTTAAGCTGACGATCAGGTCGCGCTCAACAGCGTCAACTTCTGTTATGTTAACAGTTGCCGTGCCCGTATAACCGGCCCTGCTTAACACAGATTTTATACGGGCATGAGTATATTGTATGAAAGGCCCGGTATGCCCCTGAAAATCCACCGATTCATTCGGGTCAAACAGCAAGCGCTTTTTAGGATCAACCTTCAGCAAAAAGTATTTCAAAGCCCCCATCCCTATGGTATGGTAAAGCGTTGTCCTTTCTTCATCAGACAAACCTTCTACCTTCCCCATAGCCTCTGTTTGCTGTTTGGCAGTATCAAACATATCAGCCATCAGGTCGTCGGCATCAACCACAGTGCCCTCGCGTGATTTCATTTTACCCGATGGCAAATCAACCATACCGTACGACAGGTGATATAGACCCTTCGCCCAGCTTTTACCCAGCTTTTCCAGAATTAGGAACAACACTTTGAAGTGATAATCCTGTTCGTTCCCTACCACGTAAATGGATTCGTCCATGTGGTAGTCGTTGTATTTAAGTTGCGCTGTACCAAGGTCCTGGGTGATATAAACTGATGTACCATCGGAGCGCAGAACCAGTTTTTGATCAAGGCCATCTTCAGTAAGGTCAATCCATACAGACCCATCATCCTTTTTAAAAAATACGCCTTTTTCAAGCCCCTCTTCAACTATATCCTTACCTAAAAGGTAAGTATTGCTTTCGTAATAATATTTATCAAAGCTAACGCCTAAAGCCTTATAAGTTTCGGCAAAACCATCGTAAACCCAGCCGTTCATGGTTTTCCAAAGGCTGATAACTTCCTCGTCGCCGGCTTCCCATTTCTGCAGCATTTCCTGCGCTTGCTTGATTAGCGGCGCGTTCTTTTTAGCTTCATCCTCAGTTTGGCCTTCTTCTATCAGCTCTGTTATCTGTTGTTTGTATGCTTTGTCAAACCAAACGTAATATTTACCTGCCAGATGGTCGCCTTTTAAGCCTGAGCTTTGCGGCGTTTCGCCATTCCCAAATTGCTGCCAGGCCAGCATGCTTTTACAGATATGTATACCGCGGTCATTAACCAGGTTAGCTTTAACCACCTCATAACCAGCCGCAGCTAATATCTCTGCTAATGAAAACCCTAACAAATTGTTGCGGATATGTCCAAGATGCAAAGGCTTATTGGTATTAGGAGACGAATACTCTACCATTACCTTCTTACCATTGGGTTTTACAGTAGCGAAATCATCGGTTAATATTTCATTATTGAGTTTTTCGAGCCAGTAATCATCTGCTATGGATATATTAAGGAAGCCCTTTATCACGTTAAAAGAAGCAATTTCTTTAACATTGTTTCTAATATACTCGCCTATCTCGTTGCCGGTTTGTTCAGGACCTTTGCGCGAAACCTTGGTGAACGGAAAAGTCACCACAGTAATCTGCCCTTCAAATTCCTTACGGGTTTCCTGCAGGTTTACATCCTTAGCCGTAATATTAGTTTGGTATAAATCTTTTACGGCTTTTACAACAGCCTCAATAATAAAATCCATCGCGCAAAAATAGCTATTTAGTCCGAAAGTCAGTGAGAAGGAAAGTCCGGAAGTCATAATATTAACTTGTAACGTCAATATTCATACAACAACTTTAGGACGATTCAACGACTTCCAGACTTTCTGACTTACCGACTAAATTCCATAACTTTGTTATCGACATAACCTTTTATGCTACCTGAAAATAACGACTTCAAAATTGATGTAACATCAGAAATTGGTAACCTGCGTACATTATTGATACATAGCCCCGACAGCGGCTTGGGTAAGGTAGTACCATCAAAAGCCCAGGACTGGCTTTTTGAAGATATAGTACACTTGGATACCATGCGGCGTAAAGAGTACGACTATTACATTAAGCTGTTAATGTACTTTCTTGATCCTGCTAAAATAAAGGGTCGTTTAAGCGAAATTGACAGCGCCGCAAGTAACAGGGTCTTTTTTAAACCTGATAATCCGGCTTTTCACAACTCCAATAAAGTGGTGGAAATCCAAACGCTTTTGAGCGATATTTTAGAGCAGCCTGATATCCGCAAAAAGCTTGCAGCATCGGTTTGTGCGATAGAGAACTGTACCTACAAATTACAGCAGCAGTTAATCAATACAGATCCTGTTAAGTTGGCCAAAATATTCATTTCAGGTTCGCTGGATGATGATACTATGATCTTTGCCCCTATCCCAAACATGATATTTACAAGGGATATTGGTATCGCTATCAATAACCACATGCTGCTTAACAAACCTGCTAAAAAGGCGCGTGCACGGGAGACACTGTTAGTAAGGTATATTTTTTTCAATCATCCCCTATTTGCCGCTTACCGGGATAACATCCTGGAGATACCCGATACTGTACAGCACTTTTTGCGCCCGGGCGAAGATCAGGAAGAAAAAACAACACTTGAGGGTGGCGATGTGATGATGGTTAGTCCACAGCATTTGCTGATAGGTTGCAGCGAGCGGACGTCCGTAAGTGGCGCGAACGAGGCCATCAAACTTTTGTTCGATAACAACGTAGTAAGCAAGGTAACCATCATAAAAATACCGCATAAGCGGGACTACATGCACATAGACACCGTTTTTACGCAGGTGAAGCGCGATACATGGGTGCTGTTGCATTCACTTTCTATTGCCGAACCCGCACAGGCGGAAGATGAGCCCATAAGCTGGTTTGCAGATAAAAAAAATAAGGACAAGCCGGAGATCGTTCAGTTTGAAAGGGGCAAAAAACCACAAACCTTTGAAAGCCTTGAGGCATTGCTGACTGATGTCAGTAAAAATGATCTGGGGTGTACCGGTGAAGTAAAGTTCATTTATTCCGGTAATAATGAGTTTCCGTTTGATGCCCGCGAACAATGGACCGACAGTTGTAACCTGCTGGCCCTTAAAGAAGGCGTAGTATTAGGTTATGACCGCAACAACAAAACTGTTGAGGCTTTTAAAAAGAATGGATTTAAAACTTTGAACGTAAAAAGCGTTCTTCAGAAATTTGAAAACGATGAACTTGACCCGCAAACCATGAAAGATACGCTGATACTGATGCCATCTGCAGAACTTTCACGTGCCCGGGGGGGCTTTCATTGTATGAGCATGCCGCTGATGAGAGATAATATTTAATAATGGTTCATTAGGTCATTGAGTCATTGACCTGATGATAATATTGAATAATGACTCAATGACAGCGAAGCAAATACCCCATGAGTACTCAAAGCACCTCCAACATATTAATGATCCGCCCGGTCGCGTTTGGCTACAATGCCCAAACTGCCGAAAGCAATGCCTTTCAGATACGCGGGGAAGACCAATTGGCCGTACAGCAAAAAGCTGTGGAAGAATTTGATGGTTTTGTACAAGTACTGCGCGATAATGGTGTAAATGTAACCGTGATAAATGATACCATAGATCCACATACTCCTGACTCCATTTTCCCGAACAATTGGGTATCTTTTCATGATAATGGCGATATCTTTCTTTACCCTATGCAAGCCCAAAACCGAAGATTGGAACGCAGGGAGGATATTATCCGCCAACTGGAAGAAAATTTTGTGGCTAACCATGTGATTGATTTAAGTCGCTTCGAGCTAAAAAATCAATTTCTGGAAGGTACCGGCAGTATGGTACTCGACAGGGAAAACAAAATCGCTTATGCCTGCCTTTCTCCACGGACTAATCCTGAAGTGTTGAAAGCCTTTTGTGATTATACCGGTTATACGGCCGTTACCTTTAACGCTTTCGACCTAAACGGACATGCTATTTATCATACTAATGTGCTGATGGCAATTGGAAGTAAATTTGCAATTATCTGCCTGAATAGCATCAGCGATGCACAAGAGAAAAGTCATATAGTTGATTCACTGCAAGCTACCGGCAAGGAGGTGATTGCGATTAATTTTGACCAGATGAACCACTTTGCCGGCAACATGCTGGAGGTAAAAAATAAGGCAGGTGAAACCTTGATCGTGATGTCGCAAACGGCCTATCACTCATTAACTGACGTACAGAAGGCTATTCTTGGAAAATACGGTAAACTGATTTATGCTGATATCAGCACTATTGAAAGCAATGGTGGTGGAAGCGCCAGGTGCATGATGGCTGAGGTGCATTTGGAGTTGAAAGATTATTGATAATTAAAGTAACATTGCGCTTTTAAACAAATTACATTCCTACTATAATTATACCCCAACTTTTTAGGAAATAATCCGTTAAAAAATTACATTTTTGCCAAAATTTTAAAGAATGCAGAGTTACCAGGAATTTCTTGACCTTAGCGTTGGTTTTCCACAGGAAGGTTTCGAGATAATAGAGGACGAATTATACTTTCACGACCTGAATTTAATGGAGATGATTGAAACGTACGGTACTCCGCTACGTTTTACCTATCTGCCGTTAGTCAGCAAAAAAATACAGCAGGCTAAACTTTTGTTTCAGCAGGCTATTATAAAAAACAATTACCGGGGAACTTATAAGTATTGTTACTGTACAAAAAGCTCACACTTTAAACACATCGTTGAAGAGGCGTTGCGTAACGATATTCACCTGGAAACCTCATCGGCTTTTGATATGCCTATGGTTGATGCGCTTGAAAAGAAAGGTGCAGTAACAAAGGATATCACCGTTATATGTAATGGGTTTAAAACTTTCCAATACAAGCAGTATATTATTGATATGCTGCATGATGGTTTTAAGAACATCGTTCCGGTACTGGATAATAAGGAAGAATTCAACCTGTACGACGATGAGATTGAGATGGACACCCCATGTAATCTGGGCATTCGTATCGCATCTGAAGAGCAGCCAAATTCGCAATTCTATACATCTCGTTTAGGCGTACGTATGGAGGATGTGATAGATTTTTATCACAGCAAAATTGAGCAAAACCCAAACTTTCAGGTTAAGTTGTTACACTTCTTTATCAATTCTGGCATATCAGATACGCCGTATTACTGGAATGAACTGGAAAAATATGTAACGCTTTACTGCAAGTTCAAGAAGGTTAACCCTGCTTTGGACACATTAGATATTGGCGGGGGTATGCCATTTAAAGACTCGTTGGTGTTTGATTTTGACTACGAATACATGATCAATGAGATTGTGAGCCGTATCAAAGAAATTTGCGCCGAGAATGATACCATTGAACCGGATATTATTACCGAATTTGGTAAATACACCGTTGCAGAAGCGTCAGGCATATTATATAAAGTACTTGGCCGTAAACAACAAAACGACCGTGAAAAGTGGTTAATGCTTGATGGTTCATTTATCACCAACCTGCCCGATGTTTGGGCGCTTAACCAAAAGTACATTTTGTTACCTATTAACAACTGGGATAGTGAATATGAACGTGTAAACCTTGGAGGCATCACTTGCGACGGGCAGGATTATTACAACCAGGAGGCACACATGAACAGCGTTTTTATGCCTAAAACACGTAAAGTGCAATACCTGGGCTTTTTTAACACCGGAGCTTACCAGGAAGTGCTAAGCGGATACGGGGGTATACACCACTGCCTGCTGCCATCACCAAAGCACGTGATCATTCGCCGCAATCGTGATGAAACATTCAACTTCGAGGTTTTTGGCGAAGAGCAGAACAGCAAACAGGTATTAAAGATCTTAGGTTATACAACCTGATAATAATAATACAAACAGGTACAAGCACCCCTTAAAGCGGTGCTTTTTTTTGATATCATTGGAGCTATTTAATTTGCCTGTAATCAGTTTCAAATTTACATACGCCATCATTCTCTAATGTAGCTTAGCTCTCCTGTTTGACTATATATAACCAGAACTTGTTGGATTGTTCTTGACAAATATGATTCACAATTATTTTAAATTAAATTCTACTATTTCGGTATACTATATATATATTTGGTGCTTTATAATGAAATTAATACAATTTACATATCACACCACCCAATATAACTGCTGTATGCGGTATAAAAACTCGTGGCTGTAACCGTGTAGATATAAATATCCGCCTCTTCAGCCGCTGCAGAAGAGGCTTTTTTTTGGAGAAAACTAATACGTACCGATATGCAAAGCTTCAGGACGGAACTGGAGAACCCCGTAGTAGAGCAGGATATAATTGACCTGGAACTAAAAATACGCGCCTTTCGTGAAGGGAAAATACATGATGAAAAATTCAGAAGCCTGCGTTTAGCACGCGGTGTTTATGGCCAGCGCCAGCCGGGTGTACAAATGGTGCGTATAAAACTGCCATTTGGTAAGGTTACTTTTAAGCAGCTATTAAAAATTGCCGACATAGCCGATGAGTACGGAAGCGGCAACCTGCACCTTACCACCCGCCAGGACATTCAAATACATTACGTAAGCCTTGACCGTACTCCTCAGTTGTGGGCGGAGCTTGAGCGCGATGATATTACCCTTCGTGAGGCATGCGGTAATACGGTAAGAAATGTCACCTCCTCGCCTATCGCCGGTATTGATCCACAGGAACCTTTTGATGTGTCGCCCTATGCCCATGCTACGTTTGAATATTTTTTGCGTAATCCTATCTGCCAGGAAATGGGACGCAAGTTCAAAATAGCTTTTTCGTCCAGCGATGCAGATACGGCATTTTCTTATATACATGATTTAGGCTTTATACCAAAAATAAATGCTAACAGAGAACGAGGATTTAAAGTAAACTTAGGTGGCGGGCTTGGTGCGCAACCACTGCTGGCAAGCATTGTAGAAGAATTTTTGCCCGAGGATCAATTGATTCCCTATATCGAGGCTATCATACGTGTATTTGACCGTTATGGCGAACGTAATAATCGCAATAAGGCCCGTTTAAAATACCTGATACAAAAAATAGGTTTGGAGGAGGTGCTGCGCCTTGCTAAAGAAGAGCGTTTGGCCCTAAAGGTTAAAACTTACCCTATTAATCGGGATGGAGTACCGCAACCGGTAATCCCTGAAACGATTAGCCCACAAGCCGCAACTATAGATAATCCCCTTCGTTACGAACAATGGTTAGCCACCAACGTATTCGAGCAAAAGCAACAGGGTTTTTACGGCGTGTACATAAAAGTACCCGTTGGGGATATTCATACACCTGTAGCCCGCAAATTAGTTGAAGCCATTCGCCCGTATGTGGCTGACGAGATACGCATCACTCAAAATCAGGGATTGCTATTAAAATTCGTTCGCAAGGAAAATCTTGAAGCATTATATACCGGTCTACACGATTTAGACCTTGCAGCACCTGGTTTTGATAGTGTTGCTGATGTTACCACCTGTCCCGGTACAGATACCTGTAACCTGGGTATCAGCAATAGCATGACCATGGCTAAGGTGCTGGAAGATGTAATATATAATGAATATGAGGATTTTATATTTAACCGCGAGATCAAGATAAAAATCAGCGGTTGCATGAATAGCTGTGGGCAGCATGGGCTTGCTCATATCGGCTTTCACGGCAGCTCATTAAAGGCTGGTACAAAAGTGCTTCCCTCAGTACAGGTAATGCTTGGCGGTGGTACAGTTGGCGATGGCGTTGGCCGTGCAGCTGAGCGTGTAATAAAAGTACCATCTAAAAGAGCGACAGACGTATTGCGTAAGCTATTGGATGATTACAAGACTCAATCTATAAAAGATGAAACCTATCATAACTATTACGACAGACAGGGCAAAGACTACTTTTATCGCCTGCTGAAGCCACTGGCTGATCTGAATACGCTTACTGACGATGAGTTTGTAGATTGGGGTCACCAGGAAACCTTTGCTACTGCTATTGGCGTAGGCGAATGCGCGGGAGTGATAATTGACCTTGTTGCTACCCTGCTTTATGAAGCTGAAGAAAAACTTGGCTGGGCTAATGGCGCTTACCAAAAAGGCTTATGGGCCGACGCCATTTATCACTCATACAACACCTTTGTTAGTGCAGCTAAAGCTTTATTGCTTGATAAAGGCATCAATGCCAGCACCCAGGCAGGTGTAATTAAAGAATTTGATAACAACTATGTAGTAACCGGTGAGGTGATACTTGAAGGCACATTTAATGATTTGGTGCTGCAAATAAATAAAAATGAACCTTCTGAAGAATTTGCTGCCAATTACAAACAACAGGCTACACAATTTTTAGAAGCAGTTAAATTAAAAAGAGAGGCCCTATTGCAATCATGATAGCAAATAACAAAACTAATACAGAACCGCGCATAACGCTTGTTGGCGCCGGCCCGGGTGATGCCGAATTGATCACCCTGAAAGGCATTAAGGCGCTGCAAACTGCAGACGTAGTTTTATACGATGCTTTAGTGAACGAGGAGTTGCTTGATCTGGCGCCTGATAACGCTACTAAAATATATGTAGGCAAGCGCTCGGGCGATCACTCGTTTTCACAGGATAATATTAACAGGCTGATGGTTGATTACGCGTTGAACTATGGCCATGTAGTGCGCCTTAAAGGCGGTGATCCTTTTGTATTTGGCCGCGGACACGAGGAACTTGAGTTTGCAGCCCGCTATGATATATCTACGCAAATAGTTCCGGGTATTTCCAGTTCTATTGGCGTGCCAGGCTTACAGGGCATTCCTGTTACTCATCGTGGCCTTAGCGAAAGCTTTTGGGTTATTACAGGCACTACCAGCGACGGAAAAATATCTGCCGACCTATACACCGCCGCCAAAACCAATGCTACGGTTGTGGTGCTGATGGGTATTCACAAGCTGGAAAAAATAACAGAGATATTTAAAGCTGAAGGCAAGGGGGCGCTACCTGTAGCCGTTATTCAAAGCGGAACTACGGTTAACGAAAAAGTCGCTGTAGGTACCGCAAATACCATTGTAAATATAACTAACGAGCAGCAAATATCTTCGCCTGCACTGATAGTGCTTGGTGAAGTTGTTTCGTTGCATCCTCAATATCAGCTGGTAAAAGAAGTATATGACGTTGTTGCCCGGGGATAAAAGTTTAACGGCTCGTCCGCAGCAAAAGCCACAAGGAAACCTGCTGTTTCCGGTGTTTTTAAAGCTGGAGAACCTGCATACCGTACTGGTGGGGGCGGGTAAAGTTGGTTTGGAAAAGCTGACTGCCCTGTTGCTTAACAGCCCGGCTGCTGCCATTACTATTATTTCAAGGGAAGTGTTGCCGCAGGTGAGCGATTTGGCTGCCAGGCATCCGGCTGTAAATGTCGTGGAAAAGCTTTTTGAAGATGCCGATCTGAACAACGCCGACATTGTTATAGCTGCTACAGATGATAGCGAACTTAACAGATATATTCGCCAATCGGCACATGACCGCAAACTGCTTATCAACGTTGCGGATAAACCCGAACTTTGTGATTTTTATTTAGGTTCGATAGTACAGAAAGGCGACCTGAAGCTGGCAATATCCACTAACGGTAAATCGCCAACTATTGCCAAACGCCTTCGTGAAGTATTGACAGAAGCTTTGCCTGAGGAACTGGATACTACCCTGCAGCAAATGCATGATATTCGCAACAATCTTTCCGGCGATTTCACGCATAAAGTAAAAGAGCTTAACCGGGTAACGGCCATACTGCTCGGCCCTAAGAAAGCGCCAAGCAACAAAAATTTAAAATTGATTGTATGGGCTACGTTTGTAGCCTTCCTGGCCGTTACTATCACCGCCTTGTGGCTAAAAGACCCGGCATTTAAAAACTATGTAGAAAACATCCCGACAATGTTTTACTACTTTTTAGGCGCCGGATTTTTGTTTGCTTTAATTGATGGTGCCATAGGTATGTCATACGGTGTAACATCAACTACTTTCTCACTTTCTATGGGCATCCCTCCTGCTTCGGCAAGTATGGGCGTGCACCTTTCAGAGATCATGAGCAATGGTATTGCCGGATGGATGCATTACCGCATGGGTAACGTTAACTGGAAGCTATTTAAGCTATTGCTGCTTCCGGGTATAATTGGCGCAATAACAGGCGCATACATTTTGTCATCGTTAGAGCATTATGCCATGTACACCAAGCCAATAGTTTCTCTTTATACGTTGATATTAGGTATCGTGATCTTTACTAAAGCTATCAACCTGAAAAAGAAACGCACTAAAGGGAAGATACAACGAATATCGTTGCTGGGCTTAGGCGGCGGTTTTATAGATGCTGTTGGTGGTGGTGGCTGGGGGTCAATCGTACTGTCCACCTTAATTGCGGGGGGCCGGCATCCAAGGTTTTCATTAGGCACAGTAAAATTGTCGCGCTTTTTTATAGCATTGATGGGGTCTCTTACTTTCATCACCATGCTGAATAGCTCCCACTGGGACGCAGTGGCCGGCCTGGTGATTGGCAGCGCCCTGGCATCGCCGGTGGCAGCCAGGATATCAAATAAAATATCTGTAAAGACCATTATGGTTGCGGTATCTGTAATTGTTATCCTGATAAGCCTGCGCAGCATATTTAATTTTTTAACAAAATAAAAGTGGCAGATCTTTCTTACATATCGCAGTTGCTTAAGGATAAGGATCCGGTAGACGCATTACAGGCATTGGCAGGGCTTTTTCCAGGCGAAATTGTATTTTCTACAAGTTTTGGCTGGGAAGACCAGGTGATATCACATATGATATTCGCTAATAACATCCCCATAAAAGTTTTCACATTAGAAACAGGCAGGCTTTTCCCAGAAACTTACTACGTATGGAACCGCACTATGGAAATGTACAGCCAGCCCATTTACGCTTACTATCCTGAAAATAATAAATTGGAAGCCATGGTTAATGCTAAAGGACCCAACAGCTTCTATGAATCGGTTGCTAATCGTAAGGAATGCTGCGGCATCCGTAAGATAGAGCCTTTACATCGTGCGTTAAAAGGAAATCAATGCTGGATAACCGGTATACGTGCTGAGCAATCGCCCAACCGCGAGGATATGAGTAACCTGGAATGGGATGAAGTCAATCAGATCATCAAGTTCCACCCCATCTTCAATTGGACGCTTGATGATGTAAAAGCCTATATCAAACTACACAATATACCCTACAATACATTGCATGATAGGGGCTTTCCAAGCATTGGCTGCCAGCCATGTACCAGAGCTGTACAACCTGGCGAAGATTTTAGAGCTGGCCGCTGGTGGTGGGAAGACCAAAGCAAAAAAGAGTGCGGTTTGCATGCAGTGACTTTAAATGATTTAAAAGAATGAGTAATTACCGGTTAGACTATTTAGACGAATTAGAAGCAGAAGCCATATACATTCTGCGTGAAGTAGCCGGGCAGTTTGAAAAACCTGCATTGCTGTTTTCGGGTGGTAAAGATTCTATTACCATTGTACATCTGGCATTAAAAGCATTTCGTCCGGGTAAATTTCCTTTCCCTTTAGTGCATATCGATACCGGGCACAATTTTCAGGAAACTATTCAATACCGGGATGAGATGATTACCCGCATTGGCGAAAAGCTGATTATTGGACATGTGCAGGATAGCATTAACGAGGGCAAAGTGATTGAGCAAAAAGGCAAAAATGCCAGCCGTAACGCGTTGCAAACTGTAACTCTACTTGATACCATTGCCAAACATGGCTTTGATGCCTGTATTGGTGGCGCCCGCAGGGATGAGGAAAAAGCCCGTGCCAAGGAACGTATATTCTCGGTACGTGATGAATTTGGCCAATGGGACCCAAAACGCCAACGCCCGGAGCTTTGGAACATTTATAATGGGAAAATACACAAAGGCGAGAATGTTCGGGTATTCCCGATAAGTAACTGGACGGAACTGGACGTATGGAATTATATCCGCCGGGAAAATATTCCGCTGCCTACCATTTACTTTGCGCACCAACGTGATTGTATAACCCGCAATGGCCAACTGATGGCAGCATCGCCATTCCTGAATATGGATGATGAAGATGTGGTAGTCCGTAAAAATGTACGTTTCCGCACTGTGGGTGATATGACCTGTACAGCCGCCGTTGAATCATACGCTTTTGAAATAGATGATATCATTGATGAAATTGCATCATCCAAGATAAGCGAACGTGGCGCCCGAATGGACGATAAAGTGAGCGAGGCGGCTATGGAAGATCGGAAAAAAGGAGGATATTTTTAACTCATACAGCTATCCGTTTCAGGAAGCTAAACAGGGGTTATCAATTAAAAATTTTAAATCTGAAATCTAACATCCAACAATGGATATACTAAAATTTATAACAGCAGGAAGTGTTGATGATGGCAAAAGCACATTGATAGGCCGCCTGCTTTATGATAGCGATGCTATATTGGCCGACCAGATGGAAGCCTTACATGCATCAAACCGCAAAAATGACGATGGCACCATTGACCTGGCTATTCTGACAGACGGGCTTAAGGCTGAGCGCGAACAGGGCATCACCATTGATGTGGCTTATAAATACTTTGAGACGAACAAGCGTAAATTTATCATTGCCGACGCGCCGGGGCATATTCAATACACGCGTAACATGGTTACAGGTGCCAGCAATGCTGGCTTAGCCATTATACTGATTGATGCGCGCAAGGGTGTGGTTGAGCAAACCACCCGTCACTCCTTCCTGGTATCGCTGTTGCAGATACCGCAGGTTGTGGTAGCCATTAACAAAATGGATATGGTTGACTACAGCGAAGATGTTTTTAAACAAATCGTGGCCGACTACAAAAAACTTGCAGCAAAGGTTAACATCAGCGATGTAACTTTTATACCTGTAAGTGCTTTGAAGGGTGACAACATTGTTTATCAGTCTGAAAAAATGAGCTGGTATTTAGGCGATAGCCTGCTGGAGCACCTTGAAAATGTAGAGCTAAAAATTGACGACGCGTCTTTACATGCCCGCCTGCCGGTGCAATGGGTTGTACGCCCTCAAACAGATGAACTACACGATTATCGGGGATATGCAGGCCGTGTATGCAGCGGAGCATTTAAGGTGAACGACAAGGTGACTGTTTTGCCATCAGGCTTTAACTCTACCATCTCAAAAATTGAGATGTATGATAAAGAGCCGCAGGAGGCCTTGGCAGGCATGTCCGTAACGGTGCATCTTCAGGACAATATTGATGTCAGTCGAGGGGATATTATTGTAAGCAGTGCAGGCCAGCCGCAACTAAGCAGCGTTATTGAGGCTGATCTTTGCTGGATGGATACCCGCCCGATGGATACGTCGTTGACTTACCTTGTACAGCATAATACCAAAACGGTGCGATGCAAAATAAGGGAGGTGCTTTATAAGGTAAATATCAACACACTTGAAAAAGACTTCGACGAAGATTTTAAGCTGAATGACATTGGCCGTGTGGTGATCAAAACTGCTGAGCCGCTTGCTTTTGATGCATACCAGGATAACAAAGCGAATGGCGGCGCTATCATTATAGATAGCCGGACCAACGTAACGGTAGGTGCGTTAATGTTGCGCCAGTCGGTAGAATAGCAGATTAATTATTTATAAGTGATACCCCATGAAAGTTGCATCTTTCATGGGTTTATTGTTTCAACAGCTTTACCTTTTACCGTATCGCGTTTTAATCTCTCGTAATATCTTGTCCACACCGTTTGTTTTGATCTCATAAACGGTACTTAGCATCATACCAAGCTTCCCTTGTGGAAAGCCTTTTTTATACATCCATTCCAGGTAGCTAATCGGCACATCGCAAAGCAGGTAATCCTTATATTTACCAAAAGGCATTCGGGTATTCACAATATCTACTAATATCTGCGGGTTGGGTGTAAGGTCTTCCACGCAGTAAATGTAGCACAATGTTTACCACAATTTACGCACAATTAAAAATCCGGCAAGCATGCCTGCTAAAGCAATACCGGCTTTACGTTTTGCACTGGCATGGTAGGGAGGTATATACCTAACCCCATCCTCGTCAGCTATCGCGCTATGCCCTACATAGCGGCCTTCTTGAGGCACTGCTATGCTTTCAAAACGGTTTGCCAGCAAATTCAATTCTGTTGAAAGCTCACGACCACGCATTACCGGCCCGTGCCCCGTAGCTGCAATACGAGGCTGTAACGATGCCAGCTTACGCACCGATCGTGCTGCAGCTATCCAATCTGTAGTAATGTATTTTGGCGGGCCGCTTAATTTCTTGACATAGCTTAGCGCATAAAAGGCGGACTCTGCAGGTATAGTAGTAAAAGCATCACCTGCAATTAATGTGGTGTTAAGCGGAAAAAAAAGTGAAATATGCCCGGGTGTATGCCCTGGGGTGTGTATAATTTTCCACTCAGGTAATTCAGGTATACCTTCGTAAAGATCAATCTCTCTTAAATTGCGGCTTACATTAATTGGTTTTATGGGCCACATCCATGATATGAGCGACATGAACCCTCCCCCTACTTCAGGATCGGCGGGCGGGTATGAAGACCGGCTGGTAAGATATGGCATTTCAAGGTGATGAGCATAAACCGGTACATCCCAATACCTTAACAATTCCTGTAAGGAACCGGAGTGATCAGAATGGCCATGCGTCAAAACAATAGCAGCAGGCTTTGTTCCGGGGCCAAAAAGCTGCTCGGCCATGTTTATGATCTTTTTTGCAGATCCTTTAACACCTGTATCAACAAGTACCCAACCTTTGCCGGCACCCCTCCGGTTGGCAACCATGTATATGTTTACGAAGTATATACGCAGCCCCCAAACGCCCTGCGCCACCTGAAAATATTTAGATGTCATTATATTAAGTTAACTTAATTGGTTATTGAATAAGTTAACCAATATAAAAATATGTTATATTGTTTGGGGTGATAAGAATTTTTAATTTACTACCAGTACTCCATCAGCCATTATACCTATATCACGTTTAGGTTCTTTTATCTGAGCTATTTCTTCCTTGCTTTTACCGGCATCGGCAGCGTAATGCCTTAAACGCTCCACAGAAGTTTCTTTTACCTTGGCTTTACCTTCAACCACGACAGTTTTGCCCACAATATTTTGTGGCATAAAGTAAGCATACTCTGTAAACTGAACCATTATAGGTGTACCGTTGGCTTGCTCCAGCTTCATGAAACAACCTTTCTTTTTGCAAACCTCAACTACTTTACCTGTAATTTTTCCGTTGTAAACTGAATCATTACTTAGGGTTTTATTAAGCGCTTCGGTATTCAGCGCATTATCGGCGGTAACGTTTTTACCGTAGGTTACACCCGGTGCAGCAGGTGTTATATTACTTTGGGCGAATGAATACTTTGCAACGCCCAGGCAAATAGCTATAGTAAGAATGAGTTTTTTCATGGCTTATTGAATTTTAATATTTAGTACTTAACATATTACAAACTAAATGTCGCGTTCTGCTTTGTTAATTCCTGGTAAGTAAAAAAATTACGAACAGGCAGGCTTGTATTATAACGTATCCTCACACGCAATGCTTTTAAACCCGATACGGCCTGGAGGTCTTCAACCTCAAGCATTTCTATTTCATCCTCTAATAACTTGTTACTTTGTAAAAAACGTATGTAATTAAGGTATTCAACCTCTTCTTCATGATTGGAGTATACAATGGTAATTTTACCAATAGCTGTAAGCCGCTCACTGGTATTTTTAATAAAGGCCTTATCAATACGTTTTTTTACGATCTCAAACCGGGCATTGTAACTGCCGTCCACATCAAAACGCTTTTCGTCCATCCGGAAACGGATAGACATTGGCTGATTAAAAACCAGTATCAGCGAGGTAACATTTAATGGATATGGCAAAGTATCTTTAAAATAATGATGTTCCAGTTCCATCTGGCACATAACCTGTAACTGCCACAGCCTCAAATTATAAAGATAAGTGTTATTATATTTTTTGGCCGGTGCAATTGACGCGCCGACATACATGTTGTGCTCAACGCCATCTGTTTTAAACCGCTCGTAATAATGCGGAAACATAGCTTGCGCCTCTGTTTGTGCCCGGTCAAGCAGCATTGCCATTTTTTCGTTTATTAAACCAACTGTATTTTCATACTTACGACGGTTATGATGAAAATCTCCGGTTTTACCCGCCTGCAGAAAATAATTATCAATATTTTTCTTTTGCGCTACAGGCTGTAGTGCATAAACGTCTTTCAACAACGGATGTATGTGTGTTTCAAGATAAGCCTGTATAAATTGCTCAGTATCGGCTTTTAAGGCACTCTGTACATCCATAACCAATTCCTGCAGGTTATGTACGTTTTGTTTGATGTCACTTTCGTTCGATTGCGGCTGAAGTTGTTCAACTATAGGAATCAGCGCCGTAAGTTGCGCCTGTAAGTCGAGCTGAACACTATAGTTACGCGTTTCCGATGATCCTTTTATATCTATCTGCCCATATAAAGGGTATACATCGGTAAATGTGATCTCCTTTAATAAGTAATCACGCTTTTGAGCATTATATTTAATAAATTTTATAGCTTCCTTCCTGAACTTCCAGTAAACGCTTGGGTGGATGGTAGTATATTCATTTTGTATAAGCGCCTGTATGCGGCTTTGCATAAAGCTGTACTGCCTTTCAATAGTATCTGTTATGTACGGCATTACAATTTCCAGTTGATTGGCATTGATGCTGTTAAGATCACCCACCCTGGGAGACACCAGTTCAATTATTCCCAGCAAATGCCCGTTCTTAACAACAGGCGCAAATATCATACTGTAAATACCCTGATCAAGAAAACGCTGCGCCATCAAATTTTCAGGATCGCTTTGCAAAAACTTGGGTACATCTGATATAGCAAGATATACTTTGTCCTCAACAAGTTTTGGCATGGATTTCATACAGATGGACTCAAAACATTCTTCCTCAACCCCATTAGGCAGCAAATAACTTTTTAATTGAGGATTAAAAGTAGCCAGTGTAAAAGTGTTTTCGGCCTCATTAAACGAAGTGAAACCAATATTAAGATCGGGTATCTTATAAATAGAACGAAATACTTCTAATATCTTGTTTTTAAGATCATCGCCGTAATCTGCGCCTAACAATGTACCTTTCAAAGCCGATACCGCATTTTCGACAGTGGCATCGTATAGGTTTACAATGGCAAACCCTTTAAGTATCCAGCTATTTTCCGGGAAATATTTTTTCCAAAGCTCCAGGTCGTTAAAGTTATCTCGTAATAATTCAATATCGGCCTGTGTAATTTCCGGAGCAATTGCTGTGGGCACCAACTCCATAAAATCCGCATTGTAAAGAATACGGTAATGTTTCATGATGCCCTGTTTGTTAGGTATATCATAAAACAACGGTCTGGAAAAATTAAAATTGGTACCGTAATGCTCGTTAAGGATAATGCAACAGGTGTTAATGTAAACCTGGTGATCGTTAAAATCCCTTATATTAATATCAAAATTTGGGCCTGCTTCTTCTAAAATACCCTGCAAACGTTTTGTAGGGTTAAGCAGCACATCCTGGAAAGGAATAGTAATGGCCTTTATTTCGTTATAAGTAAGTATCTCCGGGAAAATGTCAGCTAAAAGATCCTTAATAAGCGTTGCATTTGATTCTATTGCAGATATATCAGTTGTACCCTCACGCAGTTCCGGAAATGGTTCCAGTTCCATAAGTAACTGCCGGGCTCTTTTTGCCTGTAATCCTTCGCCTGCAGATGCTACCCTTTCAAGGTGTTCTATCACCATATGAAAAGAAAGTCGCATTTGTAATGGGCTGCTGCTATATTGTTTAAGATCCATGGCTTTATGAGATGCCGTTGCTAAAAAATCAAAAATACGTAATATACTTATTACAGCTATCTTAATATTATCTTTTTGACGATAATAAGATGAAAATCAGGGAATATTAACGTTAATTTATTTTTTTAACGGTTGTAATAAAAGAGCTGTACCTGTACCCAGTATGGCACCGGCCGTAACATCTGTTGGGTAATGTACGCCAAGATACATACGCGAATAACTGACAGAACCAGCCCACAGCATAGACGGCGCTATCACGTACCACTTAGGATAAGCATTTGATAAAGCCATAGCTGTTGAAAAAGAAGATGTAGCATGCCCAGAGGGAAACGAAGAACTGCTTGCCCGGTATACTGGCACAATTTTAATATTTTTTTCAAATGGCCTTGGCCGCCTTACAATGTGCTTTATCAGTAACATCATCCCGTAAGATATAGCGGTGCTGCTAGCTATATACAACGAATTTTGACGCATTTGCTTATCGTTACTGATGATGCCGCCAATAAGCAATCCGGCAGGTACCCCAACGTCCACATATTTATAACTGCGTGATAAAAATAACATCACATCTGTTTGTGCAGGTGTACGGCTTGCAGCCAGATCAAGCATAATTCTGTCATCAAACTGTTGAATTTGCGACTGTCCATAAACCCTTGTGCCAAACAACGTCAATATAAACATCTGTACAGCAACAATTAACAAGTAAAGATATTTATTACCGGGGTGCTTCATTAAACAGATACCTGATTATTAATTTTTATATTTTTACCAAAGTAAATAATATTTATGCTTTGAAAAGGTCAGTAAGCTGTAATAAATATTTTTGGCCGCTTGCTATCTAAACATATATCAATGAATTACTCTGGTTTGCTCCACACAGTAAGGGACTACGCATTGCTTTATTACAAAACACATGTCGATGACCGCCTTTTATACCATGATCAGAAACATACCGAAAAAATGGTGGATGCCGCAACCCGCATTGGCAACCACTATCAATTATCAGATCGCGACTTTTTTGTGATACAGGCTGCCGCATGGTTTCATGACCTGGGTTACATGGTGAACCCCAAATTACATGAAGAAGAAAGCGCCACACTTGCAGCAAACTTTTTAAAACAGCATATCATCCCTGAAGCCGATATCAACGATGTAAAAGCCTGCATAATGGCTACCAAAATGCCGCAAAGCCCAACATCGCTGTTAGAAAAAATTATTTGCGATGCCGACCTCTTTCATTTAGGTACTGATGATTTTATTAAAACCGATAAGCAACTGTTTAAAGAGGTAAAAACTTTGTATGGTATAGAAATGACCAAAGTTGACTGGCGCCTCAAAAGCATTAGATTTTTACAGGCTCATCATTACCATACCGATTATTGCCAATTGTTACTGAATGATGGCAAACAAAAAAACATCAGTTATCTTGAAGATAAACTTGCATCAGCAGCGCAAAAAACAGCAAAATCGGATATATCAGATCACGCTGCAAACCAACCCGAAACCTTACACAACGTAATGACACAAGAAAACAAAAAGAAAAAATCTGACAGGCCTGATAAAGGTATCGAAACCATGTTCAGGATAAGCAGCAGCAACCATCAGCGGCTAAGCGATATGGCTGATAACAAAGCGCATATCATGATAACGGTTAACTCTATCATTTTGTCCGCTATTATCAGCTTGCTGTTGCGCAAACTTTCGGAATATGAGTATTTCATTATTCCTACTTTCATTCTCCTGTCCATCAGCTTGCTGGCCATGACGTTCTCCATATTATCTACCCGGCCTTCAATACCAAGCGGTGAGTTCAAAAGGGATGATGTGGATCAGAAAAAGGTGAACCTGCTGTTCTTTGGTAATTTTTACAAAATGCCCTTGGACGATTATACTTATGGCATGGTGAAAATGATGGAAGATAAAGATTTTTTATATGGCAGTCTTATCCGCGATGTTTATGCACAAGGCGTTGTGCTTGGTAAAAAATACAGATTATTGCGCATTGCCTATAACATATTCATGTTTGGCTTAATTGTATCTGTACTGGCATTTATCATTGCCTCTACCCTGCATAATGTTAAAGCCGATTAACATGATCAAACCTCAATACTTCGACAGGGATATCAGCTGGCTTACATTTAACGGGCGTGTACTTGAAGAAGCTGCATCTGCTAATGTGCCATTAGTAGAGCGTATTAAATTTCTTTCTATATACTCCTCCAACCTCGATGAGTTTTACCGTGTACGGATGCCGGTGCTGCGTGCCCTTAAAAAAATCAGCAAGAAAAATGATGATATAGACAAAGAAGCACAGGAAACTATTTTGCAACAGGCAAGCCAGATGGTTTTGCAGCAGCAAGTTCACTTTGGCCGGATATTAACACAAAAGCTTGTACCTGCGCTACGCACTCACGGTATCACGCTTGTTTACAATGAGGAATTGCCGGATCAGATCCTAAAGGAAACAACGGCCTATTTTTTATCAGATATACTGGCTTTTCTGCAACCTATACAAATAAATCAGGACACCACTTTTTTTCCTGAAAACAACAAACTTTACTTTGTTATACAATTGCTTGAGGATGCAAATGAGAAACTGGTATTGTTAAATATTCCATCTGATGAATTGCCCCGCTTTTTCAGCGCTCAGCATGATCAAACGCAGTTCATTTGTTTCCTGGACGACATCATACGCCACAACTTATCCCTGCTTTTCAGGCATGCCAAAGTTGGAGGCTGCTACAGCATAAAGGTTACCCGAGATGCCGAACTCGACCTTAAAGATGAATACCCCGGCGAACTTTCTGAACAGATAGAAAAACAGCTACAAAAACGTGATCAGGGCTTTGCTACGCGATTTTTATATCAGGCAGACATGCCTTTGCGTGTTATACAGTTACTTAACCAGCATTTGGGCCTGGAAAATGCTAACGCTGTTGAAGGCGGCAGATATCATAATCTGAAAGATCTGAATGATTTGCCGGTCAAAAATCCGGCGCTATCTTACGATAAGTGGCCCGCAATAACGTTACCCCTACCCGATAATGAAGCACTTATATCTGTAACCAACAAAAAAGATCTGCTTGTTAACACACCTTATCAATCTTACAGTGTTATACTTCGCTTTTTTAATGAGGCCGCTGCAAATCCGGACGTAGAAGAAATTAATGTTACGCTATACCGGGTAGCAAGCGACTCGAGGATAGTGAACGCCCTTATCAGCGCCGCCAGGAATGGCAAAAAGGTGAACGTAGTAGTAGAGCTTAAAGCCCGTTTCGATGAAGCTAACAACCTTAAATGGGCTAAAAAAATGAAAAACGCGGGCGTACGCATTATCTATAGCGTTACTGCACTTAAGGTTCATGCTAAAATTTCTCTAATAAAAGTCCGCAAAGGCGACAGGATTACCTACAGCGGCCTGCTGGCGACCGGCAATTTTAATGAAGGCACTACCCGGTTTTATACCGACCATATATTGCTTACAACCAACCACAAATTATTACGCGAGGTAGAGCTGCTATTTATATTTCTGGCCAAACGCGAAAAGCCGACAGCAAAAAATCAGATAGACTTTAAGTACCTGCTGGTAGCAGGCGTCAATCTGCAACGCGATTTCATCAACCTGATAGATAGGGAGATAGCTTTTGCGCAAGCAGGACAGCCGGCGGCAATAACCATCAAACTAAACAACCTGGAAGAAAGAGTATTGATAGATAAGTTGTACGAGGCATCACAGGCAGGAGTAAAAATTCAATTGATTATACGCAGTATATGCTGCCTGGTGCCCGGCGTTAAGGGACTGAGCGAAAATATCACCATAAAACGTATTGTAGACCGTTATCTGGAACATGGGAGAATATTTATTTTTAATAATGATGGCGACCGGCAGGTTTTTATGGGATCGGCCGACTGGATGAATCGTAATATATACCACCGGATAGAAGTGTGTTTCCCGGTGCTTGATGCAGATATTAAATTCCAGATTGAAAAACTAATCGAGTTTCAGTTGAATGATAACGTACAGGCAGTGGTAATAGACAAGCATTTAAACCAGCACCGGCTAAAAGCATCAAATGAAGCAATTGCCTCGCAGCAAGCTATTTACCAGTACTTAAAAGCATCAACATGAACAAATTAACGTTTATAACTTCAGTTTTGTTAATTGCATTGGCAGGTACGTCTTGCGGACAGAGAAAGTATAAAAGCCCGGCCGGGTACGATCTTAATAACCCGATAAAATATAACATGCCGCCGGAGTTGCTTGAAATATCGGGCATTGCTTTTAATAATGGCAATGCAGGTACCATTTATGCCGAGCAGGATGAGGAAGGTAAACTGTTTTATTTTCGCCCCGGTGATAAGCTACCTAAGTATACAAAATTTGGCAAGCGTGGCGATTATGAAGATGTAGCTATTTTGAACAACTATGCCGTTTTATTGCGCAGTGATGGCAGTTTTTATACCTTCCCTATAAGTGATATAAAAGCCCGGGATGCTGCTCATGTTAAAGAGTTTAAAAAGTTACTGCCTGCAGGCGAATATGAAGGCTTGCATGCTGCTGGCGGTAAGCTTTACGCACTTTGCAAAATTTGCAAAGGTGTAGATCATAACAAGCAATGTAAGGGGTACATACTAAATCTGTCAACTGATGGTGAGCTGTCCCAAAGCAGTGATTTTGTAATTGATGTAAAAAAGATAGCGGCTATTACCGGCTCAAAAAAATTGAAATTTCATCCTTCTGCTTTAGCCAAAAACCCATTGAACGGACTATGGTATATATTATCTTCTGTAAATAAACTCCTGGTGGTTACAGATGGTAATTGGAATGTTCAGCAGGCTTATCCCATCAATCCGAACTTGTTTCTACAACCCGAAGGTTTGGCCTTTGACAGCCAGGGTAACCTTTATATTTCAAATGAAGGCAATAAAGCAACACCCGGCAACGTGTTGCTTTTTGAATATAAAAGATAAACTTTACTATTAATGATGAGCACCACAACAATACACACCAAGAAAATATATCCGTTCGAAGCTATAATGCTGGGATTATTGCTGATACTAAGCGTTACAGGCATAATTGTTTGTTTTAACGATAAAAAGTATTTCGAGAACGTATTTACCAGCGAAGACGGTTTTGTAGAGTACTCTACCCTTATACCCTTAAGCATAGCTTTTGGAGTATGTATGTATTATTTAATTGTATTAAGCCGGCAGCGCTCATGGATGTTTACGCTTTGTGTAATACTTGCTGCCTTGTTCAGTTTTTTTGTTATGGGCGAAGAAGTGAGCTGGGGCCAGCGTATTTTTCATGTGAGTAGCTCAGAATTTTTTAAAGAACATAATGCCCAGGGAGAAACCAACCTGCATAACCTTGTAGTAGATGGCGAAAAAATCAACAAAATAATATTTACATTTTTACTTTCTATACTGGTAGCCCTGTATATGTTTTTGCTGCCTTACCTGTATAAGAAGAAATTAGCTGTGCGTAATTTTATCGATAGGTTTGGCATACCGGTTCCACGCCCGTTACACATTTTGAGTATGCTGGTTTTTGGCATTTTACTGGCCATGATGCAAAGCCCCAAAAACTCAGAGATATTAGAAGTTGGCGTATCAACCATATTCTTACTTATATTACTTTATCCGCAAAACCTACGCGTGTTCCGCAAATAGGTTTATTTAATTGGATTTAAATTCATCTATATTTGAATAACCAATTGTAAACCCCCATGGCCAGAACCGACTTATATGAAGCACCTGATTATTACCTTTTAGATGAACTTTTAAGCGAAGAGCATAAACTGATACGGGCCAGCGTACGTGAATGGGTTAAAAAGGAGGTGAGCCCTATAATTGAGAATTACGCCCAGAGGGCAGAGTTCCCAAAACACTTATTACAAGGCCTTGCGGAAATTGGTGCTTTTGGCCCTACCATACCTGTAGAATATGGCGGTGCCGGCCTGGATTATATGGCTTACGGCATCATCATGCAGGAAATTGAGCGTGGCGACTCAGGAATCAGATCTACGGCTTCGGTACAAGGCTCATTAGTAATGTACCCTATTTATGCATACGGAAACGAACAACAAAAACAAAAATATCTGCCAAAGCTGGCAAGCGGCGAACTGATGGGTTGTTTTGGCCTTACCGAACCCGATCATGGCTCAAATCCCGGCGGTATGGTTACCAATATAAAAGATAAAGGTGACCATTACCTGCTTAATGGGGCTAAAATGTGGATATCAAATGCAACGTTTGCAGATATTGCAATAGTTTGGGCCAAAGATGAGCAAGGAAAGATCAAAGGATTGATTGTTGAGCGCGGGATGCAAGGTTTCAGTACACCGGAAACGCATAATAAATGGTCGCTGCGAGCATCCGCTACCGGCGAACTTGTTTTTGACAATGTTAAGGTACCTAAGGAAAACCTGTTACCAAACGTTTCAGGTCTTAAAGGGCCTTTAGGATGCCTTAATCAGGCACGTTACGGCATTGCCTGGGGAGCTTTAGGTGCTGCCATGGATTGTTATGATACAGCGCTACGCTACGCAAAGGAACGCGTACAATTTGACAAACCTATCGCAGGCTTTCAGCTTCAGCAAAAAAAACTGGCCGAAATGATCACCGAGATAACTAAGGGACAGTTGCTGGTATGGCGCTTAGCCACATTGAAAAATGAAAACCGTGCTACAGCTGCTCAAATATCAATGGCTAAACGCAACAGTGTTGAGGTTGCTATAAATATTGCCCGCGAGGCACGCCAGATATTGGGCGGCATGGGTATAACCGGTGAATACCCGGTAATGCGGCACATGGCAAATCTCGAATCGGTAATTACTTATGAGGGTACGCATGATATCCATTTACTGATTACCGGCATGGATATCACCGGCGAAAATGCGTTTAAATAAGCAGAAATTAACTATAAGCAGAAGTGGTAGTTTTCATCAATATTGCTATATTTGTTTGTACCTCTAACTATTAATGCTTTGATCTGCACTGATGCCAGTTTTGTTAAAAAGTTAATATGGCATTTCTGTCTCTTAAGCTTTTTGCTAAACTTTACGGCATGCTCACAAAAAAAGAGCGATGACGGCGAACATTCAGAAGAATTTTTAGCCATTATAAAAAAGACTGAAGACTTTTGGAATAAAGGCAAGATAAAAGACGGCCTTGATTATATGGATAGTGCCTTCAACCAGATGGTGCATCCTACCCTGCAAGACCGTTACCGGTTTTATGGTTTCCATTATGTTTATTATCAAAAAACCGTCAGCCAATTTGAATCTGCCTTAAAATATGCCGACAGCATGGTGGCGGTAAATAAAAAAATCACCAATCCGGTAACCCATAGCCGGAATACTGCAGATGCAAGTTTTGCTCGAGGAGATGCGCTTTTTGAATTGAAGCAATACGCGGATGCGTATGAATCATACTATCAGGGCTATTATGCAGGAAAAGACCAGGCACATTTTAACCCCGAAGCGCTTGGCGATTATACCTACCGGATGGGTATGATCATGTATAAAAAAGGGCATTTTAAACTGGCATTAACTTATTTCAAAGACACTTATAAATTTTTTAAAAATTCGGGCGACGACTTCGTCTTTTTTTACCGTCGCCAGGAGCTGTTAGATAATGTTGGGCTTTGTTTCCGTAAAATTGATATGCCTGATAGCGCCCTTGTATATTTCAATAAAGCCGTAGATCTTATCAATAAAAACGCTTACCGGTATCCGGACAGGAAACTTCACTTAGAAGCGGCCCGGGGTGTTGTATACGGCAACATGGCCGATGTATATATCAAAAAAGAAGATTATGCATCTGCTATCAGTTTACTTAAAAAAAGTATTGCCATTAACCTAAAACCAGGTTATGATAACAACGATGCCGAATTGTCTGAAATTAAGCTTGGGCAGATATATCTTAACACGAATCAGCACGATTCGCTTTTAAATCTGCTAAATAATTTGCGCAGACAGTTTGATACTGTTCGAAATGCGGATGCCGAAGCCGATTATAATCGTTTACTTGGTAATTATTACGTTAAACAAAATAAACTTAAAGAGGCTATTGCCCATATCCAAACATACAATGTAATGAAGGACTCGCTCGTAAAACGGGCAAGCCTGCTATTGGAAACGGACGTTAACCAGCAACTGGCCACTTATGAGAAACAACATGAAATAGACCTGTTGAACAATAACAGCAAACTGCAAACTATTTACCTTTATGTAAGCGTGTTTTTTGCGGTTATGGCGCTTGTTATCATTTTTTTGATATATCGTAACTTTAAACAAAGCCGCAAAGAAGTCAAAACGGTCAACCTGTTGAACTTACAGATCAATGAAAAGAACAGTGAACTTGAGAAAGCATTAAATGAGCTTAACAACAGCAGCCAGGAAAAAGACAGGATTTTGCGTACGGTAGCCCATGATCTGCGAAACCCTATAGGTGGCATCGCTTCGCTTACCACCATAATGGCCGAGGATGATTATACGGATGAACAGAAGGAAATGATCAACCTGGTTAAAGAAACATCCTTAAATTCCCTTGAGCTGATCAACGAGATACTGGAGGCAACTAATCTGAATTCTGTTGAATTAAATCTTGAAAATATAGATATTAACTCGTTGGTAAGCAATAGCGTTGAACTGCTTCGTTTTAAGGCTGCTGAAAAAGGACAAATCATATTACTGGAAACACTGGATAAACCATGTGAGCTATACATAAGCCGGGAAAAAATATGGCGCGTTATCAGTAACCTGATAAGTAATGCTATTAAATTTAGCCCCACAGGGGGTAGCATATTTGTTAAAGTGGCTGAAGTAGGCCCAAAAGTAGTGATCGCTGTAAAAGACAACGGCATTGGAATACCAGATAATTTAAAAGATAAGGTATTTAATATGTTTACAAGCGCTCAACGCCCCGGCACTGCCGGGGAAAAATCCTTTGGTCTGGGCTTGTCTATCTGCCGGCAGATCATAGAAAAGCATCACGGTAAAATATGGTTTGAAAGTAACCAGGATTCGGGAACTACCTTTTTTGTCAGCCTGCCTGCTGCTAATGCTCAATTAAGCGCCGGTTCCCCGCAGGAAATCAGCATACCAGCTACCTGAGGATTTGATGATGCGTTGCTGTGTACTGAAATCCACATAAACCAGTCCAAACCGTGGGTGATAACCTTCCGCCCATTCAAAGTTGTCAGTTAAAGTCCACACAAAATACCCGTCAACTTTTAAGCCTTCCTGTTTAGCCTTTAAAACCTGCTCCAGATGAGTTTGCAGGTACGTAACCCTCCGCAAATCATCAACTTTTTCATCAAAAACAACATCTGGAAACGCGGCACCGTTTTCGGTTATAATTAGCTTTCTGATTTGAGGATAGGCATTGAACTTTTTAATCATCTGATATATAGCAGGCGGATATACCTCCCACTTCATGTCCGTGAGTTCTACGCCACGGTTTTCTGCCTTAACTAAAGCCGCGCCAATGTATGGGGTAAAGAATGAATATTTTACGATCTCACGCGTATAGTTCTGAATGCCTATAAAGTCGAAATCAAAACTCATATCCGCCTCATCACCTGGTTGAACATACTTGTAAATACCCTTCAATGCAGGCACTTCATCTGTAGGATAACCCAAACCGAGCAAAGGCTCAATGTATAAACGGTTTATCAACGCATCGGCACGTTTGGCTGCATTGATATGTTTAGGCTTATTGGCATAAGGTTCTATATAAGAACACGAAAAGGTATTGCCTATTTGAGCATTAGGGCATAGGTTACGCAATATCCTGGCCCCGGCCACAATACTTAGTACCACATGATGAATAGCCGGTAAAAAGTTGCGCAAACCTGTTTTGCCAGGCGCATGTATCCCTAAAAAGTATCCGGCCCCGGTAAATACCGCCGGTTCGTTCATTACCATCCAGTGTTTTACCCTGTTGCCAAAGTTTTCGGCACATATAGTAACAAAGTTGCTGAACCATCCAATAATTTCACGGTTGGTCCATCCGCCTTCATCCTCAAGTGCCTGGGGTAAATCCCAGTGATATAAAGTTATCCAGGGCTCAATGCCCTGCTGCAGGCAGTAATCAATAACGCTATTATAATGCGCTATCCCCAATTGGTTTATTTCCCCCTTACCTTTTGGCAAAATCCTGCTCCAGGCAATAGAAAACCTGAAATTCGGAATATTAAGATTTTTTACAAGATCAATGTCTCGCTGGTATTCATTGTAAAAGTCGCAGGCATGTGTAGGTGTGTCACCGTTCAGTATTTTACCCCTGCGGGCGCTAAAAGTATCCCATATAGAGGGGCCTTTGCCATCAGCATCGCATGAGCCTTCTATCTGCAGGGCTGCAGTAGAAACGCCCCAGGCAAAATCATTGCCGAATGAATCTTTACTTAAATTGGTGGTAGTTGAGACAGTATCCATTAATTTGAGCTGATGCAAGCCCAAAATGTGCATTATTGTTTACAAATGAAACTACAAAAATAAATTAATGCATGAATGACGAACGCATGCTTTTTAAAAACAACCATTCGCGAAGATCGCTAATGATAGTTGTTATTCTTTTGATGAATTTCATACCGGACTTGTTTGATGTTCAATCAAATTTAACATACCGACATTTATTTATAATAACGCCAATATTATTTTAGTGTTAAACAAATTAACAACCGCGATCCACATATTTACCGCCAGTATTTTTACTTTTGCAGCCTATGACAAACTATTTTAAGCGCTTGTTTGATTATGATCAGTTTGCCAATAAACAAATGATTGATCTGCTGCTTAAAACCGGCGCTGCTGGCAAACCAATAGATCTGATGGCCCACCTGTTAGTTGCGCAACAAAGATGGCTAACCCGTTGCAAGTACCTGCCCGAGCCACAAACCCCGCTTTGGCCTAACTGGGAAACTACCAGCCTCGCTACATTCGCAAATAGTAATTTTAACGAATGGATGGAGTATCTGGACAGCTTGACAACAGATGATTTTGACAGGATTATTACTTACAAAAACACCAAAGGCGTTACCTTTAACGACAAATTGAGCGATATACTTGCACATGTTATAAATCATGGCACCCATCATAGGGCTCAGATTGGGTGGATTTTAAAACAGAGCGGAACAGAGTTACCTGTATCCGATTACATCATGTATATCAGAGAACAATCATAACCACATAATCATTTTATGATGAAAAAACTTATTGCCGTTTCCCTGTTAAGCTTTACCTTATTTAGCTGTGCCGATAAACAAAAGCAGGAGAAAGAGCTGCTTAATGAAGTTATACATGTGCATGACCGTGTAATGGGTAAAGATGAACTGATAATGATCAATAAAATGAAACTTGATACAGTAATAAAGCGTAATCAATCGCCTGACCTGGTTGCAAAAGCAACCTCATTGCGCGCGGCCTTAGATACGGCTGATACCCGCATGGAAAACTGGATGCATAATTTTGATGCAGAAAATAAAGGAAAAAATCATGAGGAAATTATAGCTTACCTTACCGACCAAAAAAAGCAAATAGAGGCAATTGATAGTAACTTCAATAGGGCTGTAAAAACCGCGGATACTTTCATCAAACAAAACAACATTAAATGAAAAAATTAATTGGGCTGTTAACAATTTTAGTTTTAGCCACAACGGCCTGTAAATTCAATAATACCGATAAACCAACTTTGCCCATTTTAGGGCAGCGCGAGGCGGTTACAAAAACCGTTAACGGCAAACAGGTGGTTGATACTGTTTATCAAACCATACCCGATTTTAAATTTGTTAATCAATACGGAGACACCATTACTCAAAACAGCCTTAAAGGAAATATTTACGTGGCAGATTTCTTTTTTACCACCTGCCCTTCAATCTGCCCTATTATGCACCGTAATATGCTTAAAGTTTACAACGACTTTAAAAATGTACCGGATTTTAAGATCATTTCCCACACCATCGACCCTAAACACGATAGCGTTGCTGTGTTAAAGAAATATGCTGATAAATTAGGAATAAGCGGTAATACCTGGTGGTTGTTACAGGGCAATAAAGAAGAAACTTATACGCTTGGGCAAAAACATTACCTGGTATCTATCACCCAGGATGATGGTACGCCGGGCGGGTACGTGCACCAGGGGTGGTTTGTACTGGTTGACAAGCAAAAGCGGATACGTGGTTACTATGATGGCACTGATGAAAAGCAGGTGGCCAAAATGATTGACGATATTAAATTATTGCGCGCCGAAGTGAATACCGAAATTGCACAATGAGGGTCAAGATTATAATATTTTTAGTCCTGTTAATTCCCGCAGTGATCTGCTCGTGCCAAAACGATTCGGAGCTTGAATTTAAACGCTATTACACCGGGGGTGCGCAGCTGTATAAACAAAAATGCCAGAACTGCCATGGCAACAACGGCGAGGGTTTAACCAGCCTTATCCCTCCTCTTACAGATACTATCTTTCTTAAAAAGAATAAGAACCTGCTGGCTTGCATTGTAAGGAATGGCATCACCGAAAATATACTTACTATTAACAGTAAAGCCTATGAAGGCTCGATGCCTGCAAATACAGACATGGCACCCGTGGATATTGCTAAAGTATTAACTTTTATTACCAATTCCTTTGGTAATAAGCAGGGCACAATTACGGTTGATGAAGTAGAGAAAGATTTAAGCACTTGTAAGTAAAACGTATTTACATTTCTGGCACCGCAGGTACAACTAAAATCAGTACTTTCGTAATTGCAAAACGTTCTATCGCTGCAGGCTTGTACTGCAGAGGAAAGTCCGGGCAACACAGAGCATCCTGCTTCCTAACGGGAAGGCGCCGGCAGCCGGCGACAGCAAGTGCCACAGAGAATATACCGCCCGCAAGGGTAAGGGTGAAAACGTGAGGTAAGAGCTCACGGCTTTTCCGGGCGACCGGGATCGCGGTAAACCTCAGGAGTTGAAAAACCAAATAGGTTCTGAAAGTGAAGCTGCTCGCTTCCGCGCCTGCAAAGGCCGTCAGAATGGGTAGGTTGATAGATCCGGCTGGCAACGGCCGGGCCAGATTAATGATAGAAGTTTCCTAACCGGAAATACAGAACCCGGCTTACAGATTTGCTGCTGTACAAAAAACCCCTCTTTCGAGGGGTTTTTTATTTTAAGTAAGTTCGATTTATTCAAACCCGCCATGCCGGTTGGCCTTGCCCGGCTCCGGCCATTTACGTGGTTGCCCTGTGCTGCTATCTGTAGATAGCTCCGCCTTATCCCTTGGAAATTTCTGCGGATCTTCGCTCGCCATATAAATCAATATAGCCGTAAGTATGGCATTACTGCGCAGGTCATCAAAAACTATTTTATCATAAGTATCGCGGTTGGTGTGCCATGTGTAATTGCCGTACGACCAGCTGTTTGATCCTAATGAAAAACCCGGCGCACCTACTGCCACAAATGAAGCAAAGTCTGACCCGCCGCCGCCCGGCATACCCGGGAAGCTGGTTTTTATCTGATGCTTAATGGTATCTGGCACAACCTCTAACCAACGGCTTATAAAATCGCCCGCTTTGGCAAAACCTTGTCCGCTGATATTTACAACACGGCCTGTACCGTTGTCCTGATTGAACAGCGCCTGCAGATTAGCTACAATTACGGGATGGTCTTCAACAAAGGCACGCGAGCCGTTCAGGCCCTGCTCCTCACTGGCCCAATGCCCAACCAGTATAGTTCTTTTAGGGTTCGGATATACTTTTTTCAGGATGCGCATAGCTTCCATCATGGTGAGTGTACCTGTACCATTATCAGTAGCTCCTGTACCGCCATCCCATGAGTCGAAATGCGCCGAAAGCATAACATACTCGTTTGGTTTTTCGGTACCTTTTATTTCACCTATCACGTTAAAGGTTGGTTTGGTGCCAAGCTCTTTTGATTCTGTCTGGATGGTTATACGAGGTTTCTCGTTGTTTTCCGTCAAGCGGTAAAGCAATCCATAATCTTCAAGCGCTATATCAACAGTAGGTATGGTTTTGGTATAAGCAGCAAAAATTTTATCAACCCCAAATCCTGCCGACCAGTAATTGGTGATGATACCTGCCGCCCCGGCTTTTTCAAGCGCTACAGGAAGCGTACGTGTGGTATAACCGGTCTTTTTTATCCGGTTGCGCCATGCGGCTGTCTGCGCAGTGCGGTCCTCTTTCATTTTATCTATCGATTCTTTCAGCGCAAACTCTTTCCAGTTATCATCGGGCCTTCCGGTTGGCTGGTTCATAGATATCATAACAAACTTGCCTTTTACAGCTGGCAACCATTTCTGGAAAGCTATAGAGTCAGCTACATCGGGCAAAATAATGGTTTCGGCGGTAACAGGCTTCTTCATGCCCGGGCTCCAGGCAAGTTGTGTTCCTTCAATACTGTGCACACGCGGGTAAACCATATCAATGTGCGATACGCCGCGCTCCCACCCGCGCCAATCGCCCCACTTTTCCTGGCGGGCGGTAATGCCCCAGCCTTTGTATTTATTCAGCGCCCACTCACCGGCCTTGTCATATCCCGGAGTGCCCACCAGCCGGGGGCCTATGCCGTCTAAAAGTTCATGTGCAAGCTTTGGCAACTGCGAGTTCTCAGTCGCCTCTTTAACAATGTTGTTAACAACCGCGTTTTTGGTTTGCGCAAATGTTTGGCTGCTTGCACATACCGCCGCGGCAATAAAAAATTTGTATACTTTCTTCATATCTTTTGATATAGGGCTTAGTTTACATCTAATGTAGCAAATAGCAGTCGGGATCAGCGTATTTACCTGTAACTTTCCTGTGGCGATAACGATTTTTAAATTTTAGTAATGCCTGATGGCGCTTGTAAGCCGTTTGGCGTGGTTTATGCTTCGTGCTTAGCAAAAAAGATAATAAGCAATGGCACAATTAGATGTTCAACCCAAACGACATAGTTCTTGGTGGCTTTGGATAATTTTTTTCATACTTGCATTAGGTGTAGCCGTTTTATTATATAAGGGCTGTAACCGTACCGCGCCGCTAAAAGTTGATGCTACCGACACTACAGAACGTAAAGAAATCACAGCCGACAGCAATGTGATAGTTACCACTCAGCCCGACTGGAACAGTGTTGATTTTAACATACCTAAAGCGAGTTATAATGAAGTGACCGATACCGCTATAATTGTAAAAGGAAACGATCAATATACTATTTACAGCCTTGGTGAGAACGTTTTGTTCCCGGCCGGAAAAAGCAATATACAACCTTCTGCAGAGGCAGCACTGGAGCAAATATCAAACTCGCTGAAACAACGCTTTAAAGATGCCAACATTGCAGTTTACGGGCATACAGATTCTACGGGAGCAAGCGGAAGCAATAAGGTTTTAGCCGGAGACCGCGCTAACGCTGTTAAAGAATGGCTAATTACCAAAGGCGAATTCAATACGGGCAAAGTATCTGTACAGTCGCTTGGTGAGGAAAAGCCCCTGGCAAGCAATAACACCAAAAGCGGCCGTGCCCTTAACCGGAGTGTAGAAATTGTGGCTTATCCTGATAAAGCCGCTCAAAAATAAACTAAGACGTACGAAAAATGAATTTTGCAGATAACAGTGGTGATTACAGTCACCTTGAAGAGTTAAGTGATAGCGACTTTGAAATTGTTGATGATCAGCCAGACATTTTAGGCTGGGATATACATGACACACATCAGAATAAAATAGGTGAAGTTTACGAACTGCTATTCAACCCCGAAACGCGCAAGGTACGTTACATCATTCTGGATATGGAAAACAACGATGTAAATTTGGAAGAAGGCAGACTAATTATACCGATAGACATTGCCGAGTTTGACACCGACAAGGACATCGTAAAGCTACCAGGCGTGAGTACAACTACGCTTGATTACCTGCCGATCTATGAGCGCGGACGTGAAATTAATAAGGACACCGATGATGATATAAGGAGTGCGCTTGATATACCTGAACGGGATGCACCTATTCCGCCGGGATCGTTAAACGTTGCCCAAACTAAATTTTACAAGAAGAAGATTTAAGTATCGGCGGTAAAAAACAGTTTTTACACCAGGCCATCGGTCACTTTTGCCATATCAACAGCTATCTTATGGATAAAGCCTAATTGTTCTTTCATTAGCTTTTCGTCCTCGGTAAGTGGTATAGATTGAGCATCCTGCTTAACTGACGTTTCTGTTAACTGTTGATCTGCAACAGTAACAGGCAGAAGAGTGTTGAACTTCTGAAGCGTATCCTTTAATACTGCAATGCTCTTCTTTATAAGCTTTTGCATATCGGCATGCGGGTTTTGAAGCTTATTACGTATAAGTGCAGTAGCTATATTGGCTGTATAAGAAGCCATTATATGATTAAGCACTACAAATTTATGTATATCCTTAATATTACGTTGCTTGCTTTTGGGCTCGGAGGTCATCCTTTCAAACGCTGCTGATAAGTTGGCAGAGTTTACATACACATCTTTACGTGCAAGTTTGTACTCGGTAGTGGTCACATCCTTACCAGCTAAACTTTCTGATACTTTTTGCAGATAGTTAACATCAGCATTAATTACAGCCTTAAGGCTTTCCTGTACCAATTGAAACTCCCAGGTAGGGAATATCAGATAGCTTGCAATAAAAGCGATACCCGAGCCGATAAGCGTATCAATAATACGCTCTTGCGCCACGTTGATTAAACCAAGCCCTAAAAATTTGAACAGGATAAGCACATACGGTGTCATGAAAATAACGGCCACTACATAATTTAACCGCAAGAAGCTATAGGTGCCTATCATCAAAATAACCAGTATGATGAACTGTGCTGTTTTATCAGGCACAAAATAAAGTATGGCTATGCCTATAACCCCGCCGGCAATAGTACCTGTTAACCTTTGATAATTGCGTTGCTTTGATAAACTGAAACCGGGTTTAAGTATCACAATAATGGTAAGCAAAACCCAGTAACTATGGCCTCCTAACGAAAAGTTTTTAGCCGTAATAAAACCAACCAAGCATACCAGCGCCACCCGCAGCGCATGTTTAAATGCACCCGATCTAAGCGTAAGGTTATCTGTAAAAATATGCGGTGCAAAATCCTGATGGGTCACAAACTTTGAGTATTCAACATCACCTGCGTTTTGAAGCAACCCTTCTGATGCCTTTGAATGATAATATTTGTAAATGTTGGTAATGCTCTTACTCAGATCGCGCAGGTTGATCAATATTTTTTTCAACACCAGGTTGCTGGTTTCCTTATCATCATTACCCACGTTATCAATCTTATTTTTCAGGTTTTCCAGCGCCTGGTTCAGGTTGTTCAGTTTCTCGGGGCGCGAGTTAGCCAGTACAGCATAGCCAATATTATCCAGATCATCCGCTATCAGGTGCAAAAAACTGTTTACCTCTGTTAAAATGCCCGTTTTTTCAAACCTATCACGAATATAGGTATAGTCATAATGGGTCGCCATTATTTGCTCGAACATATCCACCAGATCGTTAAAGGTAAGCACAAGTATACGACTTGCCGCTGTCGACTCTTTTACCAATAACCGGCTTTTAAATAGTATCTCTCTTACAGCGTCCTGATGGTTACTTACCTGTATCTGGGCCAGCACCAGCTTACGGTAGTTTTCATCAATATCAGTTTTAGGGTCGTAAAAATCAGCTTTGATCCTTAAAAACCGGGCTACATCGGCTACGCTTTCGCCAAGCGTTTGCTGCGCGGCACGGTATGGGCGAATGCCAAAAAACACCATTGCAAACACCATATACCATACGCCACCTGCTAAAAGGGTTAGGCAAAACACAGGTACCTCGGCAGGCGGTACCTGCTTATCCATCATAAATATCATGATAAGCAAAGCCGCAGTGCCTACAGAGGCGGCCCGGTTGCCGTAAACTGTAAGCATTGAGAACAAGAAGGCAAATGCAGTAATTTCAATGCCAAGGGTAATCACATTAAGGCGGGCATAACCGGTTATCAAAGAAACTACAAGCAATAAAAGATTGCCAATAGCCATACCGTTACGTTTATGCGCCAATGGCCCGGGGCTATCAATGGTACAGATACACAGTGCACCTAATGACAAAGTTAAACCGATGTCAAACTCACCAAGTTCCATCATGATAAGTGACGGAGCTAAAATGCCGGCACACATGCGCAGTCCATCAGAAAAATACTGACTATAAAAAAAGCTTTTAATTTCCCGCTGATGGCGCTTCATCTACTAAATATTAGGCACGATATTTATGCTGCAAAATTAAACAAATAATACAGCTAAGGTTTTACAATAACAATAATTAAACTAAACCTGCTAAACATTATAAATTTTGCAGTTTTTAATGTATTTAAATTTTAGATAATTAAATTCACCCCGTTAATACCATTTATCATACTTATAAACCTGTAATTATGCCATCAACAGTAAGGCTCAGTCAAAAGGAATCTGTATTTAATCATGAGGTTGTTAAACGCTTTGAATTGTATAACAGCTTGTTTCAAACGCTGCCTTTTTACCAGGTTAAAGAGATTGGTATTTTACTTCCCTTTTTCAGTTCGCATTGCGAAAAAGGTGCTGCTAATCAACTATCTCCTACCGAGATCATTGAGTCGTTCTTCGAAAAATATGTACCAGGGATAGATCACCGTGAACAACTTAACAGGCTTTTCAGGTTTATTCAATACATAGAGCGGCAGGTAGTATTGTTTGATGCCATTGAAGACTCCTCATTTAGCAAAGTAGGCCGGTCTGATGATACCGGGACTCTACAAAGCATGATACAGCAAGCCTCATTAAATGAGCAGGCCAGGGCAACTATCAGTAAAAAACTGCAGGATTTTTCATTAAGATTGGTGCTTACTGCACATCCAACCCAGTTTTATCCGGGCACAGTGCTGGGCATCATGACGGATTTGATTGAGGCACTTAAAACTAACGACATATCAAGCATTGATGCGCTGCTGCAGCAATTAGGCAAAACACCATTCTTCAACAAAACGTCACCAACACCTGTTGATGAAGCAGTGAGCCTGGTATGGTTCCTGGAAAATATTTTTTACCATGCGCTTTCATCCATACAGGCTAAACTGGAGGATGAATTTGACATTGATGCCAATAAAAACGTGCTGGAACTTGGTTTTTGGCCGGGTGGCGATAGGGATGGCAACCCAAATGTAAATACCGAAACCACCCGATCCGTGGCTTCGCTGTTGAGGCAGACTATCTTCCGGTGTTATTACCGCGATTTCAGGAGCCTTAAAAGGCGTATTACCTTCCGCGGCTTTGCCGATAACATAGCAACCCTTGAGGCACTGCTTTATGATAACGCATTCAACGCGCAGGAAAACCCGAAAGATCTTCAGCCGGAAATATTGAGGATTTTGCGCGAAATGCATGAAACACTGGTTAGCAGCCATGATAGCCTTTTTGTAAATATTGTAGATAGCCTGATACAAAAAGTACAGTTATTTGGTTCGTATTTCGCTACGCTTGATATAAGGCAGGATAGCCGTGTATTGCGTGATGTGTTTAAGTACACCACCGAAAAGGTATACACTGGCGTACCTAAAAATTATGCAGAAATGAGTGAGGAGTCAAAAATTAAAAGCCTGCCGTTTAATCAGGCGGATTTTAAGTGCCCCGAAACTGCAGAGCCGCTGATACGCGATACGCTGGATACTATCAGGCTGATGAAACAGATACAGCACAGCAACGGCCAAAAAGGCTGCCAGCGCTTTATTATAAGCAACTGCCAGCAAGCTTCGGACATACTGCAACTAATTGCTTTATTTTTGTGGAGCGGATGGGAAAAAGACAAGCTCAGCGTTGATTTTATGCCTCTGTTTGAAACCGTTAACGACCTTAAGCATGCAAGCGAGGTAATGGAACGTTTATATACCCATCCTTTTTACAAATCGCACCTTAAAAAGCGGGATAACAAGCAAGCCATTATGCTTGGTTTTAGCGATAGTACCAAAGATGGCGGGTATCTGATGGCGAACTGGAGTATTTATAAAGCCAAAGTTGAATTAACAGCCATGGCGCGAAAATATGGTGTACAACTGGCATTTTTTGACGGCCGTGGCGGCCCGCCAGCCCGTGGTGGTGGCAAAACACATCGTTTTTATGCTTCCATGGGTAAAGAAATTGCAAATGATCATATTCAGCTTACTATACAGGGGCAAACTGTTAGCTCGCAGTATGGATCAATAGAAACAGCAAGGTTCAATACCGAGCAATTGATAAATGCCGGTGTCACATCCGCGTTGCACCCCAGTCATCATGATTTGCTCGATGATAATCATAAGCAACTGATAGCTATCATGGCCGAAACCAGCCATAAAATGTTTTTAGACCTGCGCGAACATCCTTTGTTTGTAGAGTATCTCGAAAAATACAGCCCGCTAAAGCTTTTATCGCAGATAAATATTAGCAGCAGGCCTACAAAGCGTAATGCAGGCGCTAAACTCAAGCTTGAGGATTTGCGTGCCATTAGCTTTGTAACATCATGGAGCCAGTTAAAACAAAATATACCTGGTTTTTACGGTGTAGGTACCGCCCTTAAAAAGATGAAGGATGAAGGTCATTGGGAAGATGTTAAGGATTTATATTATCAATCCGGCTTTTTCAAAACCATGCTGGATAACTGCATGATGTCCATGTCTAAATCCAATTTCAACGTTACGGCCTACATGGTGAAGGACAAAAAGTTCAGTAAATTCTGGAAAGGCTTAAAAAGTGAATACGAGCTGACCAGGGATATGTTACTTGAGTTGACCGGGACCAAGGTATTGATGGAAGAATTTCCGGTTGACAGGCGCTCTATTGCTATCCGCGAGCGGATAGTTCTTCCTTTGGTAATTGTACAGCATTATGCGCTGCAACGCCTTAACGAAACTGAAGATGAAGAGCTGACAGGCATATATAATAAACTGGTTATACGTACGGTATATGGCATTGTAAACGCAGGCCGTAACCTGGCTTAACATTCTGATGCAAAGAGAGAAGTGCTGGTCACTTCTCTCCTATTGCATATTTAATCCCGCCTGCTAAATGCTGTAAAAACAATGGTTCGCTGTATGAGGCATCGGTATGGCCCAATGCCGTATAAAACGCACGTCCTCCGTCATAATCATGGTACCAGCTCATGGGGTGATCTTCGCCATTTTCGCCGCCGGTATAACTTTTTTCATCAATTTTTATCAGCACGTGCAAATCGCTGGCTATCCATTTGTAATTGTACCATTCGTCCAACCTTCGCCAGGTAGCCGGTAAATGTTTAGTTGCAACAAAACTCTTGTCTACAACCTGCAGGTTAGCCTCCTGCTGCTTGCTGGGATGGCTTTTAAAATAAGCGCCAACAAGGTTACCATACCAGGGCCAGTCGTATTCGGTATCGGTTGCAGCATGTACTCCAACAAAACCGCCGCCATGTTTAATATACTGCTCAAATGCGGCTTGCTGATCATTGTTCAATACATCACCGGTAGTACTTAAAAAAATCACCGCTTTATATTTTTTTAAATTATCAGCGGTAAAAAGTTCAGCATTGGTAGTGGTATCAACATCAAAGTTGTTTTCCTGGCCCAATTTGATTATTGCTGGTACACCAACCGCTATTGACTCGTGATGAAAACCAGCCGTTTTACAAAACACCAACACTTTTGGCTTAGCAAAACCGGAGGCATTGCAAATGGCTATCAAGGCAACTAAAAGGCTGTATTTAAATTTCATACTATTATTTGTAATCATCTTCTGTAATTGTAATAGCTCAATCAGATATTACCTTTCTTTAACTCATCCACAGCAAAGTTTGCAGCACGAGCGGTAAATGCCATATAAGTTAAAGACGGATTTTGACAGGCTGACGATGTCATGCAGGCGCCATCCGTAACAAATACATTCGGTGCATCCCAAACCTGGTTATGTTTATTTAACACAGATGTTTTCGGGTCGAGGCCCATTCTTGCGGTACCCATTTCATGGATTCCATCGCCAATATTGTGTCCATTATCATGTGTTTCTACATTTTTTACGCCCGCTGCTTCCAGCATCGCTTTGGCTTCTTTTACAATGTCGAGCCGCATTTTGCGCTCGTTATCCTTGATCTCGGCATCCATAGATAAAACCGGCAGTCCCCATTTATCTTTAACCTGTTTATCAAGCGTTATCTTATTTTCATGATAAGGCAGCAATTCGCCAAAACCGCCAATCCCCATTGTCCATGGGCCTGGTTCGGCCAAAGCGTCTTTATATTTAGTCCCAATGCCATATTCGGCTATTTCGCGGCTCCAGCCTTGCCTGCCAGCGGCTCCCTGATAGCCAAACCCACGCAGGTAATCGCGTTTATCGTTCCCAATATTGGCAAAGCGTACAACATAAACACCATTAGCCCTGCGGCCAAAATAGTATTTATCTTCATAACCTTCCACCATGCCACTGGCACCAAGATTATAATGGTGATCCATAATATTATGGCCCAGTTCGCCGCTACTGCTTCCTAAGCCATCGGGCCATATATCAGTAGCAGAATTCATTAGCACCCAGGCGCTGTTCAAAGCTGACGCGTTAAGGAACACTACTTTTGCATAGTACTCATAGGTTTTGTTAGTTTCGGCATCAAGCACCTCTACACCTTTTGCACGCCTGGTATCCTTGTCGTACAGTACTTTGGTTACTATAGATTGTGGCCTTACCGTAAGATTGCCGGTTTTTACAGCGGCCGGTAATGTTGAAGCCTGAGTACTAAAATATCCGCCAAACGGACATCCTTCCCAGCAGCGGTTACGGTACTGGCAGTTTGTGCGGTTGTTGTAAGGTACAGTGATGTTTGCCGAGCGACCGATGATCATGTGCCTGCCAAACTTTTTTTTGATGCTGGCAGCCACATCTTTCTCTACCACATTCAGGTCCATCGGCGGTAAAAAATGGCCATCGGGTAAGTTAGGGATACCTTCTATTGAACCGCTTATCCCAATGAATTTCTCCACATGGTCATACCAGGGCGCGATATCCTTATAACGGATAGGCCAGTCTATCGCCCAACCATCTTTTGCATTAGCTTCAAAGTCCAGGTCGCTCCAGCGGTAACTTTGCCTGCCCCATAAAATGGAGCGGCCGCCTAAGCGGTAAGAGCGCCACCAGTTAAAGGGCTTAACCTCTGTGTAAGGCGCCTGCTGCTCATCAACCCAGGCATCCATAATAGGTTCGTAAGCGCCCCAGTTGCGTGATATAACCGGCCGCTCCTTGCGCTGAGCTTGCGTAACATTGCCCCGGTGCTCAAATTGCCAGGGTGCATTATTCGCGGTTTTGTAATCCTTGATATGCTCGTAGTTGGGCCCACGCTCAAGCATAATGGTTTTAAGGCCCAACTCGGTCAGTTCTTTGGCGGCCCAGCCACCGCTGATACCGGAGCCTACTACAATAGCATCATAAGTATTTCCTGCAGTAGCTTTACCGTTGATGTTTGGTGCTGAGTTTTCCATATTTAGGGTTATGGTAATAAGTAGCTGGATGATGTTAATTGGTTAAACAATACTATTAATTAATTATCAATAAACCAATTGAATATAAACATAAAACGCCGATATCTTACGATGGCAAAGCTTATATTTGCATATGCTCAGGGTATCACAACTAATCATCTATCCAATCAAATCCTTAGGGGGCATTCATTTAAATAATGCAAAAGTTACCAGCCGCGGCCTTGAGCACGACAGGCGCTGGATGCTGATAGATGAAAACCATCGCTTTTTATCGCAACGCGAACACGCGCAATTAGCCCTTTATACGGTGCAACTGATCAATGAAGGACTGAAAGTGACTTTCCGGCCCGATGGCTCGTCCATTGTTGTACCGTTCAGGCCCATAAAGAATGATTTTATAGAGGTATCCATTTGGGATGACACCTGCCACGGTCAATTGGTCAGTAATGAAATTGACGCGTGGTTTACCGCCGGTACGGGCATCAATTGCCGGCTGGTTTACATGCCCGACAATATCGAACGACCTACTGACCCAAGATATACCGAAAAAGGGACTATAACATCATTCTCCGACGCTTACCCAGCTTTATTGATTGGTGAGGAATCGTTAAACGATTTGAACAAAAGACTAACTGATCCGGTGCTCATGAACCGTTTCAGGCCGAATATCGTATTCAGCGGCGGAGAACCTTATGCCGAGGACCTGATGAAGCATATCAGTATTAACGGCATGGATATGTACGGTGTAAAGCTATGCGCCCGCTGTGTGTTAACAACCATTGATCAGGAAACTGCCGAAAAAGGTAAAGATCCGTTAAAAACCCTTGCAACCTATCGGCGAAAGGGCAACAAAATCAACTTTGGTCAAAACCTGGTTTTAACGGGTAATGGTATGTTGAATGTAGGTGATGAGATAACCGTGATATCTACTCATACCGAAGAAAGATTTTTAATGGCTACTAATCCTTTGGTAACCTAACTTTATAAACCCGGTACGGATATACAACCTTATCTACCCCGTTATTATACTGCGGCAAACGGTTCATTTGCGAGGCGCTCAGATACAGGTAACCATCGCTGCCTATACCAAACGAATCGGGCCAGCTTAAGCGCTCGTCTTTTACCAATGTATATACTTTACCTCCGGGTTTAACATATTGTATGGCATGTTCTGCCGAGTTACTCAGATAGATGTATCCTTTGCTATCGGCTATCATGCCATGACAGATACCTGTTTCAGCAACTGTTTCAACTTTGGCGCTAAGGTTAGCATCTGTCAAGGTAACGTTTACCAAATGTTCGGTAGCGATACGGTACAGCTTAGTCTGGTTAATAGCCCTGAAATAAAACCAACGGTTATCTTTTGTGAGGGCTATTCCGTTTACGTTTGATACAAAGGGTTTGCCAGTATTATCTTCTACATCTTTGCCATCAAGGTGAAGTTTAAAACCAGGTGTAGCAACGGTTGATTTATCGTCCTTAAGTACCACACGGCTTTTACCACTGTTCAGATCAAGCACTACAATAGCATGCAAGCCTGGATCTGACAGATAGGCCAACTGCCTGCTGTTATCAATGCACATATCATTGAGCGCGCTTTTATTTTTTGGCAAATCATCAAAGGTGTATATACGTTGTACTTTATTATTATCAAGGCTTATCTGTATCAGTTTAAATTTACCTTCTTTTTTCTTACCCTCGCCTATTACTGCGGCCCCTCCTGCCGGGGCCGAATCGAGCACCCAAAGGTTATTCATACCATCGGCATAAAGGTCCTGCACGTTTACAAAGTGGCTTTTGGTAAGCGTAGTATCGTACTTATTCCATTCTTCATCAGGAAATGGTATACGTTTGCCATTAACGATCTCGGTTAAGGCGTATAAAAATGGATCCTTATGCGGAAAGGACACAAACAAGCGGTTTGATGCAGGGGCAACAGTAACACCAATTGGCTGGTTATGATCAAACGATGCTACTTCAATAAGTTTCGCATCTTTTTGAGCGTTTGCTATGAACGGCGCAAACAAGCTAATCATCAAAATAAAAACGGGTGTTTTCATGTTATTTAATACCTGTAAATTAATATTTGGTTTTACCCACTATCCGGAATGTTATAATTCTTGCTAACATTTCTTCAAATATTTCCGGGTATCTATACTAACTTAAAATTTACTTGTTAAAATTGCGTTGTTAACTTTTGAATACGTCTGCTATGATTTGGGCGTATAATTTTACATCTTTACCCAATGTTCAGACGTATAAAAAACCGTTACCTTAGATACTTCATCGTTTTTATATACTGTATTATCATCTTTTTCTGTGCCGTTGAATTAAACTTTTTATGGTTGTTCGGCTATTCGCCGGATATGAAGGACATTAAAAAACCTACCATGTCCCTTGCATCAGAAGTTTATACGGCAGATGGCAAATTAATAGGACGCTTTTATAAGGAAAACCGATCGCCGGTAGATTATAAAGACATTTCCCCTAACATCATTCATGCACTTGTAGCCACAGAAGACGCGCGCTTTTATAAACATAACGGGGTTGATTTTATTGGCTTTATAGGCAGTATGTTATCTACCGCAACTGGCGACAGGCGCGGCGGCAGTACCATTACTCAGCAATTGGCTAAGAACCTTTTTAGTACACGTAAACGTAAATCGCAAGGGCTGTTAAGCCATGTACCGCTGGTACGTACAGTGGTATTTAAATGTAAGGAGTGGCTTACCGCCTTTAAAATTGAACGCCAGTACAGCAAAGAGGAAATTTTAACACTTTACTTAAATACCGTGCCTTTCGGCAACAATACTTTTGGTATAAAAACCGCTACTTTAAGATATTTTAATAAACTTCCGGGTGCTGTTAACGCTGCCGAATCTGCCACGCTTATCGGTATGCTTAAAGCTACTTCAACCTACAATCCTAAAAGCAACCCAGCCCGCTCGCTGGAACGCCGTAACATTGTATTAGGCCAGATGGAAAAATACGGCTATCTGAACAATAACCAGTTTAAAGCGGAAAGCGCTAAACCCCTGGGGCTGGATTTAAGCTACATTGACAATACCGGCGCCAATGATTCATACATACGCCACGCGGTTGAAAAATGGCTGGACAAATGGTGTAAGGATAACAATTATGATTTGTATGAGGATGGGTTGAAAATTTATACCACCATCGACTCCAAACTTCAACAATACGCGGAAGATGCAGTAGCGCAAAAAATGAAAATGCTGCAAAGGCGTTTCAATAATCTTTGGGGCAATAAAACTCCATGGCGCGACAGCAAGGGTGTGGAGATTAAAGATTTTGTGCTGAAAGCCGAACAACGGTTGCCTATTTATAAACTACTAAGCAAAAAGTATAATGGCGACACTACCGAAATAAATAAGTATTTCCAAAAAAAGAAACGCATGACGGTTTTTACCTGGAACGGCGATCAGGATACTACCTTTTCCAGTGTCGACTCCATAAAATATTACGCCAAAATACTTAATACCGGCATGATGACCATGGAGCCCTCCACCGGTAAGATCAAGGTTTGGGTGGGCGGTATCAATCACCGGTATTTCAGTTATGACCACGTTAACCAGGCAAAGCGCCAGGCAGGCTCTACTTTTAAACCTTTTGCCTATGTAACCGCACTCGACAATGGCTTTACTCCTTGCGACAAGTTCACCGATAAGCCAGTAACCATAAAGTTCAAAGATGAAGGAAAAGATGATATCTGGGAACCCAAAAATGCCGATTTTCATTTCTCCTACCGCGAAATGTCATTAAGGTGGGCGATGGGTAAATCGGTAAACTCTATCACCGCGCAACTTACCGAACATGTGGGCTGGGATAAAATTGTACAATACGCGCATAAGATAGGCATCGAAAGCCCGCTCAAATCCGTACCATCTGTATCGTTAGGGTCTAATGATGTTTCTGTTTATGAAATGGTGAGAGCATACAGTACTTTTTTAAATAAGGGTGAAAAGGTTGACCCTTTACTGGTAACTAAAATTACCGATAACGATGGTAATGTGATAAAGGAATTTGAGTTAAAATCTGAACGGGTTTTAAGTGAGGAAACCGCGTGGCTGATGCTGTATATGTTCCGGGGCGGCATGGAGGAGCCGGGGGGAACATCACAGGCACTTTGGGAGTATCCTGGCCTGTGGAAGAAAAACAATCAGATAGGCGGCAAAACAGGTACTTCGTCCGACTATGTGGATGGCTGGTACATGGGTATTACTAAAGATTTGGTAACCGGTGTATGGGTAGGCGCAGATGACCGCAGCGTCCACTTCACCTCTTCAGAAACTGGCGAAGGATCGCATACGGCGCTGCCTATATTTGGGGCATTTATGGAAAAAGTATATGCAGATCCTAACTCTGGTTATACTTACGGACCCTTTCCAAAGCCATGGGTGAAAATTACTAAAGAGTATATGTGTCCATCGCCAATTATCCATGAGGATACTGCCTCTACCGATACCACTGAAATGCCAATGGATACAGTTGCGGCACCTATAACTGCCCCTCAGCCCGAAGAAGGAACAGGCGAAGGGAGTGCACCACCAACTACACCGTAATTAATTGGTTTAGAACTTTGTATTATTAAATTAGTCTGCGTATATCCGTTTTATATGAAAAAACGTTTCCTTTTTAATTTAAGCACTAAACACGTTATTGCATTATTGTGCTTTGTACTTAGTATTAGCATACAAAATGCAAACGCCCAATATTTTGGGCAAAATAAGGTAAGATATAAGAACCTAAAATTTAAGGTTTATAAAACACCACATTTTGAGATCTACTATTACCTGAAAAATGATAGCATGATCAAGCGCTTTGCCCAGGAAAGCGAGCTTTGGTACACACTGCATCAGCAGATATTCCGCGATACTTTTAACAGACCCAACCCAATTATATTATATGCCAATCACCCCGACTTTCAGCAGACTACGGCCATACAAGGCGATATCAGCGTAGGTACAGGTGGTGTTACAGAAGGCTTGAAGAACCGTGTAGTAATGCCGGTGATGGAAACCAACCAAACTACGCGCCACGTATTGGGGCACGAGCTGGTCCATGCGTTTCAGTATCACACCTTATTGGGTCGGGATTCGTCAAACTTTGAAAATATTGGCAACCTCCCGCTTTGGATGATTGAAGGTATGGCAGAGTATCTTTCAATAGGTAAAAAGGATGCTTACACGGCCATGTGGATGCGCGACGCTTATTTAAATAAGGACATCCCTACTGTACGCGACCTTACCGAAAGCAATAAATACTTTCCTTACCGTTACGGCGAAGCTTTTTGGTCATTCCTGGGTTCTACCTATGGAGATACTATCATAGTTCCATTTTTTAAAAATGTGGCCAGGTATGGTTTACAATACGGTATACGCCGCACATTTGGTTATGATGATAAAACATTATCCAGCTTATGGCAAAACTCCATCATAAACACTTATAAGCCTTTACTGAAAGATACGGTTCAAAAACCGGTAGGGCTACGCATTATTGACGATAAAGCAGGCGGCGACCTGACTGTTGCTCCAGCTGTGAGTCCCGACGGTAAATACCTTGCTTTTCTTTCATCAAAAAGTCTTTTCAGCATAGATCTGTACCTGGCCGATGCCAGGACAGGGCGTGTAATAAAGCGCCTTACAAGTAAAATATCAAACACGCATATTGATGAATTTAACTTTATAGAATCGGCCGGCACATGGTCGCCGGATGGGAAAAAATTCGCGTTCAGCGTTTTTAGCAAAGGCCGCAACCGCATGCTTATCGTAAGTGTTCCGGATGGCAGGATCCTGAACGACTTGTCGATGGAAAAAGCAGAGCAGTTCAGTAATTTATCATGGTCGCCTGATGGAAGGTATATAGCGTTCCAGGGATTGTCCGAAGGACAGAGCGATTTATACATGTATGATTTCGGTGCTAAAAAAGTTATACAGCTTACCAATGATAAGTACTCAGATTATCAGCCCAGCTTCTCAAGGGATAGCAAACGAATAATTTTTAGCAGCGACAGGGCCACTTATGACAAAGTTTTGTCGCAAGACATTACCTTTAATCTGGCCGAGCTGGATATAGCCACTGGTCATATAACTGATATTAAAGTATTCAATGGCGCAAATAACCTTAATGCCCAGTACTCTGGTGATGGGTCGCAGGTTTATTTCCTGTCAAACCGGGATGGTTTCAGAAATTTATACCGCTATACATTGGCATCGGGCAAAACAGAGCAAATGACCGATCTTTTTACCGGTATATGCGGCATTACTGAGTTTTCACCTGCGCTTAGCATTTCTGGAAACGATGATGTGGTGTACTCCTACTATAAATCTCAAAAATATTCGGTGTATAATGCTAAAGCTTCAGATTTTAAGCCTGTAACAGTAGATGCCGGGAATACAGATTACACCGCAGCATTATTGCCTCCGCCAAAGGCTGTAGGGGTTGATTTGATAAACAGTAACCTAAACAACTTTTTGGCATACCGCCGTATACCTGCCGATTCTATCCATTCTATTCCCTATCGCCCCAAATTTAAGCTCGACGCTTTGGCCAGTAGCGGTATTGGTGTTGGTGTAAACAGCTTATATGGCGCAGGCCTGTCAAGCGGGGTACAGGGTATATTTAGTGATATTTTGGGCAGAAACCAGATTTATGCGGGAGCAGCAGTGAATGGTGAGATATATGATTTTGGAGCTTCTGTTTTGTATGTGAACCAGGAGGGTCGCTGGAACTTTGGCTTAGGCGGATCACATATACCTTACCAATCGGGATATTATAGCTCTGCCTTTACCACACGTAATATAGGTGGCACCGATGTGCCTGTTTATGAAGAACGTACTGATATTATCCGCACGTTTGAAGATGCCGTTCAGGGTTTCGCATCTTATCCTTTCTCACGTACACTAAGGGCTGAAATTGGAGCATCTGCTTCCCATTATTCCTACAGGGTAGACAGGTATAGCAGCTATTATGACTACCAGACCGTAACGGATGCTCAGGGCAATGAATTCACCAACATTGGTTACCAGGTTGATTTTCAAAAACACAAAATATCAAGGGAACAATTTTTATCCGAGATGGGCATTGATCTACGCTCGTTCCAGATATATGGCTTAAGTACTGCCCTGATTGGCGATGATTCTTATTTCGGTATTGCTGCCCCCCTTAACGGGCACCGTTTCCGGTTAGAGGCGGAGTATAATGTGGGTACTTACCAGTTTTTCTCCCCTACTGTTGATCTGCGTAAATATGTACGTGTAGCACCGGTAACTTTTGCTGCAAGACTTTATGGCTATGGTCGCTTTGGCGATAATACCGAAAATTTATATCCTTTATATATCGGGTATCCGTTTTTGATACGCGGTTATGAATCACAAAGCTTTTATAACGCTAAAAATTCTACAAATAACAATTTTACTATAGATCAGCTTTCAGGGAACCGGATTGCGGTGGCCAACTTCGAGGTGCGACTGCCATTTACCGGCCCGGAAAAGCTTGCAGCAATAAAATCTAAATTTCTGTTTACAGATCTTAACCTTTTCTTTGATGCCGGTTTGGCCTGGAATAAAGGAGATAAAATAACTTTAGGAAAGACTAATCCGGAGTTTGTGAGAAATGATGTGGTGAAAGACCGCGATGGTAACCCTGTGCTGGACGATCAGGGCAATCAACAGCAAATAAGTGTATACAGCAGGGTCCCTGCGTTAAGTGCAGGTATATCGCTAAGGGTTAATTTCTTCGGTGCCATTATTCTTGAGCCCTATTATGCCATTCCGTTTAACCGTACAGACGTAAAAACAGGCGTATTTGGTTTAAACTTCACACCAGGATGGTAGCGTTATATAATATATAATCGAAGGACATTCGTTGGTACTGGTGCCGCAATAGACATTGTATTGATTAAGCAAAGTGCGCTGTAACTATTATATGGCAACAGCGCGCCTTACTGCCGGTATTGATGGCCTGCTGTAAACGGTAGGCCTTACGCGCTGTCCGCTTTCGTATTTTAAACCGGCAGTCAGATCAACCCAATCAGGATTTACGGGGCGTATCATTTTTTCTTTTTGCGGGCGGGTATAGGTACTAACAGTCTTAAATCTTTCCAATGCCTGCTCTTCGGTATTTATCTCCTCAAAATAAACCAGGCGGTTTAATTGCTGGGCATTATCGAAAAATAAGGTAGGCATTTCACTGTAAAATTTAATAGTTTTAAGTAAATCAGTACACATGCCTACATGTAAATTCTTCCTGTTTCTGTCTGTAATAATATATACGAAGCTCTTCATTTGATAAAAAAATTTGCTGTGTCAAAAATAATTACTAATTTTATGAGCATAAAAATACTAAACATTTTAGCAATTGCAAATTTTTATGTCAAAAATTTCATCAAATATTAAATATCTTAGGAAAAAGAAAGGTCTTACTCAACAGCAATTTGCTGATCAGGTAGGCATAAAACGTTCATTAGTAGGCGCATATGAGGAAGAACGCGCCGAGCCTAAATATGAATTACTAAAACAGTTAGCAATATTTTTTGATGTGTCAATTGATGATTTCATAAATGAAACCATTGATGATAAATGGGCGCCTAAACCCAAAGGCAACCCGGCTAACCTGAGAGTGTTAAGTATTTCTGTTGATAAGGATGACAATGAAAATATCGAATTGGTGCCTGTCAAAGCAAGTGCCGGCTATCTAAATGGCTATGCAGACCCCGAATATGTGGCGCGACTCCCTAAGTTTTATCTGCCTATGTTTAAACAAGGCACTTATCGCGCTTTTGAAATTAAAGGGGATTCAATGCTACCTTTGCAATCAGGTACCATCATAATAGGCGAATATCAAGAAAATTGGGCTGATGTTAAAATAGGCGAAACTTATGTGTTTATAACCAAAAGCGAAGGTGTGGTATACAAACGCGCCGGTAATAAATATAAAGAAGGTAGAAATCTAAAATTAATATCTGATAACCCGGTTTATGACCCTTACGAAATTGATGCCGAAGATTTGATTGAGGTTTGGAAAGCCAAAGCTTATATATCAACCCAATTGCCGCAGCCAACGCCAGAGCCTACAATGGAAAGCCTTACCGCAATGATGGCGCAAATGCAGCGATCAATTGCCAATTTAAATAAAGACGTAAATTAGTACGGCAACAATTAAGTTACACAGGTGCAGGTTAAACTATAGCAGGTTATCTTTATCATACAATCAGTTAAACAAAACAAGTAGAAATGAAAAAGATTTTAATGATCTGCTTATTCGTATTAGGAATATCAGCAGTTAGCCATGCACAAGGCCGTATGAGAATGAGCCCTGAAGAAAGGGCTAAACAAATGAAGGAAAGTTTGAAACTAACCGATGATCAGGCGGCTAAAATTACAGTAATTTATCAGGCGCAAGCTAAATCATTCGACAGCCTGCGTAATGCTGGTGGCGATATCAGGAGCCAGATTCGCCCGATGATGGAAGCTACCAATAACAAAGTTAAAGCCGTATTGACTGCTGAGCAGGCAGCAGCATGGCAAAAAGAGATGGAAGAAAGACGCGCCCGTATGCAAAACGGGGGCGGCGGAAACTAAGCCATTATATGATTTTTAAAGCGGCCATAGTGCCGCTTTTTTTATTTTAGCGAAAAAATTAAACATTTGTCATCAGCAAATACCTATATCTACGATAAATTAAGGGAGCGCAGCAACTTGGGTTTGTACCGTACGCTTACCACCGGGCGTGGGTTAATAGACTTTTGCTCGAACGACTACCTGGGCTTCGCACGCTCCGAAGCGTTAAAAGACTTGATAAGGCAGGAGCATGATAGTCAGTATCCTGTTTTAAACGGTGCCACGGGCTCAAGATTAATATCCGGAAATATGGCTTATACCGAGGCTATCGAACAGCATCTCGCAGCTTATTATGGCAGCCAAGCAGGTTTGTTATTCAATTCAGGCTATGACGCGAATTTGGGTTTATTTTCCTCGCTGCCCCAAAAAGGCGATACCATTATTTGCGATGAACTGATACATGCGTCAATAATAGACGGCGCAAGGTTGAGTTATGCTAACCGGTATACCTTTAAGCATAACGACCTTGATAGTTTAGAAAGCAAGCTAAAGGCGGCTAAAGGGTTAATCTATGTAGTTATAGAAAGTGTATACTCGATGGATGGCGACACTCCTCCTATCGCCAGGATACTTGAATTAACAGACCGGTACGGAGCTAACTTGATTGTTGACGAAGCGCATGCTGTAGGCCTCTACCCCGCCGGATTGGTTAAATATTTGAATTTAGAAAACAAAATATTCGCACGCATTATAACTTTCGGAAAAGCTTTAGGCTGTCACGGTGCCATAGTTTTAGGAAAAAACCCGTTAAGAGAATATCTGATCAACTTTGCACGGTCCTTTATTTATACTACAGCACTGCCATTCCATTCTTTAGTCGCCATCAAAATGGCGCACGGGCTTTTGCAGGAATCTACCGAAACGATAACTAAGCTGCGTGAGAACATAAAAACATATAAGCAGGTCATTCCACAGTATGATGCATATAGTGAAAGCCCTATACAATGTGTGATACTGGGCAGCAACTCAAAGGCGAAACAGGCAGCCGCTGCATTGCAGCAGGAAGGTTTGGATGTACGCGCTATATTAAGCCCAACGGTTGGCTTGGGTACCGAGCGCATTAGAATCTGTCTGCATGCTTTTAATACTTTTGGTGAAATACAGCAGCTTAGTTCTGCTTTAAATAAAATCAGTAATGCATAAACCATTATTTGTTACCGGCATAGGTACCGGAATTGGAAAAACATTAATATCAGCAATCCTTGTAGAAAAACTAAAAGCAGATTATTGGAAACCCGTACAATCCGGCGACCTGGACGATTCAGATACGTTGAAAGTACAAAGTTTAGTAAGCAATTCCGCATCGGTATATCACCCGGAGACCTACCGTTTAACCCAACCTTATTCCCCGCATAAATCAGCTGCCCTGGACGGAATTGTCATAGATGAAACGGCCTTTGTTTTGCCTCAAACAAACAACCGGTTGATAATTGAGGGCGCAGGTGGTTTAATGGTACCCTTGAACGATCATTTTTTGATGATAGACCTGATCAAGCAGTTAAATGCTGAAGTAATATTGGTATCCCAAAACTATCTGGGCAGTATCAATCACACGTTGCTATCTGCCGAAGCTTTATCAAACCGTGATATCCCTGTAAAAGGCATTTTGTTCAATGGCGAAGAGAATCCGTCGACAGAAGATTTTATAAAGAACTATACCAATCTTGCTTACCTTGGGCATATCCCGGCTTTTGAAAAGGTAACAAAGGAAACAATTGCAAAAGCCGGTGCATTAATATCGTTGTAAAATAAGAAGTTTGCACTACCAATTATACAGCATGAAAAACATAACAGTTATAGGTTCCGGAACCATGGGTAATGGCATTGCGCACACCTTTGCACAAAATGGTTTTAATGTGTCTTTAGTAGATATTAATGAAAGCGCTTTGCAAAAGGCGCTCCAAACTATCAGCACCAATCTGGACAGGCAGATTAAAAAGGGCGCGATAGAAGAAAGTGCAAAAGCTGCCACACTTGCCAACATTAAAACTTTTACCAATATAAATGAAGGGGCTGCAACAGCAGAACTTGTTGTAGAAGCCGCCACAGAAAACCGTGACATTAAACTAAAACTGTTTAAACAGCTGAGCGAAATTTGTAAAGACAATGCGATACTGGCATCCAATACCTCATCAATTTCTATTACAGAAATCGCTGCTGTTACCACCAACCCGGGTAACGTAATTGGTATGCACTTTATGAACCCTGTGCCGGTAATGAAGCTGATAGAGGTGATACGCGGTTATGCTACTACTGATACGGTTACAAACACGATAATTGATCTATCGCGGCAGTTAGGTAAAGAACCGGTTGAGGTGAACGATTATCCCGGCTTTGTTGCCAATCGCATCTTAATGCCTATGATAAACGAAGCAATTTACACCTTATTTGAGGGCGTTGCCGGGGTATATGAAATAGATACCGTAATGAAACTGGGTATGGCACACCCAATGGGGCCACTGCAACTGGCAGATTTTATCGGGCTTGATGTATGTTTGGCTATCCTTAAAGTTTTACATGCGGGCTTTGGCAATTCCAAATATGCGCCATGCCCTTTGTTAGTAAACATGGTAACCGCCGGCCATCTGGGCGTTAAAACAGGCAGCGGTTTTTACACATATACGCCAGGAAGTAAAGATCTGGTTGTAGCACCAAAGTTTGTTTAGATACTTCGCCCTCCTGCTGCTGTTAAACCTTCCGGAAATTCATCTGTCCTACTTGAAAGTACATTACAGATGAAAACAATAATGAAATTTGAAATGTTGGCGGCAGTGGCCGGCTCGCTGTTCCTGACATCATGTGCAAGTGATTATTATGTAGCTGACCGGCCGGTAGAACCTGTATATTCAAGGCCGCCCGCTCCTTATGCCAATGCTTACTGGGTACCGGGCGAGTGGATTTATCGCGGGCACCGCTATGTTTACCGTAACGGTTATTACATCCGCCCAAGAGCCAACAGAGTATACGTACAAGGTGGTTGGGTGCATACCAATAGGGGTTATAGCTGGCGAAGAGGGCATTGGAGATAGGAGGTTTTCCAGATAAGCTAAAAGGTTGGTATTAGCCCAACCTTTTAGCTTACTAAATAATGATAGACAACCGCGGGGCGTTGTTTAAGCTTAACCCGGTTGATACTTTCTGTAACATTGTCTGTTTGCTCTTTAGTAGTCGCCTCTGTTAAGGAGTTTTGATAAGCACTTAAAGCTTTCCTCCAATTTTTATTCTTCTCTGCATGCAGGCCAAGCTGTTCATAAATAAGTGCATGGTCCACTCCTGCTGTTGTTAAGGCTGCGGTTGCAACTTGTTGCACCTGTTTGTCCATCTGCAAAAAAACCACCAGGCTCAGGTAATCAGTATAATTATCCGGAAACGCAGGTTCCAGTTCCATACATGTTTTGAAATGGTACCCTGCAGTTTGATAATCTTTCAGATCGTAATAATTTATCTTGCCTAACAAGTGGTGCGCCCGTGCAAACATTGCGTCTTCGGCAATGATCATATTTAGCAGCTTAAGCGCTTTAGGTGTTTCACCATAATTAAGCTCCTCTACCGCCTGCAGATATTTTTCGTCGGTGGTATAATAAGTTTCCATAATAAAATGTGGGCATTGCACCCGTAAATAAAAATAATAAAATAAAAGGTGTAAGGTAGCGGCTGACCCGACGCTATGAGAAAAGATTGGCTTTGATGGAAAGACTTTTCCCGCGCAGGTGTAACAACTGCTCACGATACTCAAAGGAAAAGTTTAACAATAACATGGTAGCTTACTTTATACGAAAGTAAACAAATTTATGGAAAGAAAAAAGGAATGAATATCAATAAAACAAAGGCGTCTTTGATTTGCAAATAACCGGTTACAGGGCGATAAGGCATTTCCTACACCAAGGTGCACCCTGTTCCCAGCATTTACAGCAACGACGCCTGTTGAAGCTTAAGCTGCTTCGTTTACTTTTACTCTCTCTATCTGGTAATTATTCATCAATTCGTTTTCAGATATAATTACACTAAAGTCATCAAACCTTACACCATCTTCAAAGGCGTAAAGCGTATAACCACGTTTATTCCCATCATATGCGCCTAATTCAAAAATTTCATCGTAGTTCTTAGCTTTTATTTTAGCGCCGCTTACTAACTGGTAAGCATCAAATATATTTTCAAAAGTTGAGTTTTTCATAGTACACATGGCAATACAATTTCTTTGCCATTTTTTATCAGGTAAACCATTCATACAGTTGCGTTTGCTTCAATGTATACTTTTCTGTACCCCTAATGTCTTTTATGATATTCCCCTCATCCATCTGTATCAGGCGCGATCCATAATTCACTGCATCTTTAAGATTATGGGTAACCAAAATAGCAGTAAGTTTATATTGGCTGATCAATTCATCGGCTATTTTAAGTACGTTCTCGGCCGATCGCGGGTCGAGTGCTGCGGTAGGTTCATCCAGCAGTAATACTTTGCAAGTGTCCATAACGCTCATCAGAAGGGTAAGTGCCTGTCGCTGCCCTCCTGATAATGTTCCAATAGGCTGCTCAAGCTTATTTTCAAGGCCCATATTAAGTGCGGCTATCCTCTCCCTTACATAGTCTTTAAATTGCGCTGTTTTCCCTATACTTAATCCCTTACTTTGTGTACGTAATGCTGCAAGCCTGAAATTATCTATAGTGCTCAATTCGGAAGCTGTACCTAACAGCGGGTTTTGAAATATGCGGGCCACCCACTTGCTGCGGTTATACTCTGGTAAACGGGTCACATTGTTACCGTCGATGTTTATGGTACCTTGATCTGGCCTTAAGTTACCGGCAACCAAATTCAGCAGGGTTGACTTCCCCGAGCCGTTAGAGCCGATAATTACTACATACTCCCCCGCTGCTATCTGCAAATCAATATTATTCAGGGCGGCTATCTGGTTAGGTTTACCTGCATTAAAAGTTTTGCGGATGCCACTCAAGGTTATCATATTTGCCTCCCTGTTAAACGTGGTATGCCTACAATTATCAATACAAATAGCGCTGTTACAAGCTTCAGCAAGTTGGGATCGACCCCGATATTGAGTGTAAAGGCCAGTACCGATTGAAAAATAATAGCTCCTGATAAAACCAGTATAAGGCTTAGCCAAACAGATGTTACCTGCAACCAATTAATGATGGTTTCGGCAATAATTACCGACCCCAGCCCTATAATTACAATGCCTATACCCATACTAATGTCTGCAAAGCCCTGTTGTTGTACCACCAGGTAACCACTTAGCGCGGTAAGCGCATTAGCCATGGCCAGGCCTGTAATTTTCATATTGTCGGTATTTACGCCAAGGGCGCGTACCATAGCCTCGCTGTTACCAGTTGCACGCATGGCAATCCCAAAATCTGTTTTGAGCAGATAACCTATTATAAAGGTTATGATCAGTACAAACCCAATTAAAATTATCAGAGAGTTTTGGTTGACGTCTTTAACGATGTTAAGCATTGTAAACAGCCCCGGCAGATTTAGTAGTGGTAAGTTAGAGCGGCCAAGGATGGTAAGGTTAACGGAGTAAAGCGCCGTCATGACCAAAATACCGGCAAGCAAAGCATTAATTTTTAATTTGGTGTGGATTAGCCCGGTGAGCGCGCCGGCAATTGCTCCGGCAAAAATAACAACCGGTAAAATCAGGTATCCGGGCTGGTGATGCACCATCATGGCACCCGTTACCACCCCTCCTAACGTATAACTGCCATCGGTTGTAATATCAGGAATATTAAATATTTTCATGGAAATATAAATCCCGAAGGCTAATCCTGCAAAACAGAATCCCTGTAACAGAACGGTCAGATAAAATTCCATTATTGTACAGGTTCAAACCCTACCGGGATGCTGATATTATATTTCTGTGCGGCAGAGGGGTTAAATACATGTCTGCGTACTTCCACCATCTCTAATTTTAAACCATCTGTTTTATGGGTTTTTAAGTACTGTGCAGCCTGCAGGCCAGACTGGTACCCCCATCTGTAAATGTCGGCGCCGTAAGCTGCAACTGCTCCGCGCTTAACAAGTCCTGCCTCGCTGGTAAAAATCGGAACATTTTTATCATTACAGCTTTTAAGAATTGTTTCAAAAGCAGCGAAAACGGTATTGTCCGGATTGGCGAAAAAAGCGTCTATCCCTTTACTAAGTAAAGCCTGGGTAACCAACTGCGCATCGGCTGATGAATTTAAAGGCAGTGCGATAACTTTTACTTTAAGTTTTGAAGCTTCACTTTGAATACGCTGCAGCGCATCAGCAGATTGTGGCTCCGCCTGGTTATAAATCATCCCGACGGTAAGCTGCTGCCCTTTAGGTTTCAGCATTAAGGGAATCAGGCTGAACGAAGCATCAATATAATTAAGATCTTCCATAGTACCAAACAGGTTAGCGGGGCTTTTACCGTTGGGGCCAATTACCTTCATACGTTCAGGTGTTGGCGATACCATTTGAAAGATAGGTATGGTCTTGGTTTTTTGTATAGCCGCCACAGTTGCCAGCGTGGTTGATGTAGCCAGCAGATCCACCTTATCAGACACAAACTGATTGACTATTTGTGTAAGTGTGGGTATACTGCCCTGGGCGTTACTGTATTTTATTTCGATATTATGCTTCTTCTCACTAAAACCGCTTTGTTCTAACGCATCAATAAAGCCGGTTTTAGCTCGTGAAATAGTTGCATCCTCAAAAGCATCAATAAAGCCAACAACAGGCACATCGCTTTTTTTTGATGAACAGGAAATTACAATTGAACTTAAGGCTATAAAGGAAATTATTCGTAAGCGTTTCATATCACTAAGGTAGATAATCAGCATAATACCCAAAACATTTAAAAGTAACGTTTTAATGCTTTTGAGCGTCTTGTAAATTAATTGATGTTATATTTACATGCTAACTAACTAAAAATGAAATTTAAACTACTACTGCCTGCCCTGCTGGTTTATGCAGGTAATTTATTTGCTCAAAACACCACTGAAAATACTTTTAACACATTTGCCAACCGCCAAAGCCAGTTAATCAGAAAAGCTTATGATGAACGTAACGATACTGAAGTCATTAAACTAATGAGCGATTTGACGGTCCGTTACAATCAGCTTGATGCAGCTAACCAACGCATGTATAAACCATACATAAACAATAACTGGTATAATATCAGCTGCCTTTATGCGCTTATCAATAAAAAGCCTGAAGCTTTGAACACATTGGATAGCGCTGCACATTACGGTTACAGTAACTATAGCCACTTGCTGGAAGACACTGATTTTAATAATATTAAAAACGAGCCAAAATTTAAACAGATAGCACAAGCGCTGCGTGCAGTTGGCGATTATAAATACATTTTGCAAAAAGGCGAAAAGTACAATGACAAAGATGCAAGGCCGGTACCTGCGTTCAATTATCAGGCGGCAAATGATGCTAACCTGGTGGCATTACGTAAACAATTTAAGCTTGATTCTATTGCCGATAAAGGCGATGAGGCTTCTAAAGCTATTAACCTTTTAAAATGGGTGCATAATACTGTCAATCACGATGGGCAGCACGAAAGTGGCATTAAATTAATTAATGCGAACGAGATCATCAGCAAAGCCACTTCGCAAAAAATTGGTGTATCGTGCGGTGAACTGGCTACAACTTTAAATGAATGTTACCTGGCAATGGGCTGGAAAGCAAGAAAAGTATATTGCTTTCCTAAAGACAGCCTGAACATCGATTTCGACTCGCATGTTATAAACGTGGTTTACCTGCCATCGTTAAAAAAATGGGTTTGGATGGACCCAACAAACAATGCTTATGTACGCGATGAGCATAATAACTTATTGGGTATAGCCGAGGTTCGCCAACGACTGATTGACAACCAGCCGCTTGTGTTAAATGAAGATGCGAACTGGAACAATCGCTCTAAGATAACCAAGGCAGATTACCTGGATAACTATATGGCAAAAAACCTGTATATGGTTTACAGTCCGCTAAAAAGCGCGTATAATTATGAAACCCGCGACAAAGATAGAACTATTACCTACGTAACCCTTTTGCCATTGGATTACTTTAAACAAAGCCCTGATAAATCTGAAAACACTAACAAAGAAACGCACCTTACTATTGAAAGATACAAGACCAATAATGAGGCTGCTTTTTGGAAGTTAAGCAATTAAAGCAAGCTATATTTTTTGAAAAAACAGCCCTACCTAAGGCATTTTGGCTTAATTTAGCCGCTGATGATACCTGTGATTTCAAAATTGCCGCAAACGGGCACAACAATATTTACCACCATGTCGGCGCTTGCCGCTGAGTACGGTGCCATAAATTTGTCCCAGGGCTTTCCTGATTACAACTGTTCTGAAGAACTGGTTGAACTGGTTAATAACGCGATGCGAAATGGCCATAACCAGTATGCCCCCATGGCTGGATTGATGGCTTTGCGTGAACAGATCGCTATTAAAACGGAGAAGCTATACGGTGCTGTTTACAACCCGGATACAGAAGTAACGGTTACTGCCGGTGCAACACAAGCTATATTTACTGCCATAAGCGCTGTGATTCATCCTAACGATGAAGTAATCATGTTTGAGCCGGCTTATGACTGTTATGCCCCGGCTATTAAGTTAATGGGCGGTGTGGTTAAATCGTTACAACTGGAGCCACCAGATTACCGCATCCCATGGGATATGGTAAAAAGGCTGATCACCAATAAAACAAGGATGATCATCCTGAATTCGCCCCACAACCCTACCGGTACCATTTTAAGTAAACACGATATTGATGAATTAACCGCCCTGGTTAAAAATCAGGATATATTTATTTTAAGTGATGAGGTTTACGAACACCTGGTTTTTGATGGTAATATCCATCATAGCATGGCCAGGTACCCCGAGTTACAACAACGTAGCCTTATTGTAGCTTCGTTTGGTAAAACTTTTCATGCTACCGGATGGAAACTGGGATATTGTATTGCCCCGGCGTATCTGATGCAGGAATTCAGGAAGATACACCAGTTTTTAGTATTTAGTGTAAATACCCCTGTACAGTATGCCATCGCTGAATTTTTGAAAGATGAAAACCATTATCTTGGCCTGCCAGATTATTTTCAGCAAAAGCGGGATTATTTTAACAAAGGGCTGGAACAAAGCCGTTTTAAACTATTACCTTGTTCGGGCACATACTTTCAATCGGTAACTTATAATGCTATATCTGACGAAAAGGATACTGATTTTGCCATACACCTTACTAAGGAGATTGGCGTAGCCGCTATACCTGTATCAGTATTTTATCGCAACAATACCGACAGGCATATTTTACGATTTTGTTTTGCTAAAAGACAAGAAACTTTGGATAAAGCCGTTGATAGACTATCAAAGGTTTAATCTTAAGGAAAATTTTAAATATAAATTTATTGCCGAACCTATTAAAAGCGCAGTTTATGGATAACTTAAAAATCACCGTTTATCAAGGTTATTTGTTTTGGGAAAACATCGACAAAAACCTTAAGAATATCTCGTTGAGGTTATCCAATATACGCGAAAAAACCAATTTGATTATCCTGCCGGAAATGTTTAACACCGGTTTTACCATGAACGCCGAGCAATTGGCTGAGCCTATGGAAGGTAAAACAATGCAATGGATGAAGCAAACCGCTGCGAAGTTTGATTGTGTGTTAACAGGGAGTATCATTATTAAAGAAAATGACAGTTTTTACAACCGGTTGATATGGATGCGCCCCGACGGCAGTTATGAGCATTATGACAAACGCCACCTTTTTGCTTTAGGAAAAGAACACAATACATACACTCCCGGCGCAAATAAATTAATAGTTGAGCTTAACGGCTGGCGCATTTGCCCCGTAATTTGCTATGATCTGCGTTTCCCGGTATGGTTGCGCAATATCCCTGCAGAAGAATATGACCTGCTGATAATTGTGGCTAACTGGCCCGAAAAACGCGCTTTACACTGGCGTACACTCATACCTGCCCGTGCTGTAGAAAATCAGGCTTATGTAATTGGCGTTAACCGTGTTGGGCACGATGGCAATGAAATTTACCATTCCGGCGACTCCACCTGTATCGACCCTAATGGCAATGTGGTTTATTACAAACGGGATGAAGAGGATGTGTACACCTTTTCGATAATAGGCGACGAGGTTAAAAAGGCGCGCCGTGCACTCCCCTTTCTAAAAGATGCAGATAAATTCGTAATTGAAGATTGATTACTTTCTTACCTGAAGAGGCATAAAACAGCTGCTTTCTTTTCAATTCGCTGCGAATCTTGTTAACTTGCAAGCTTAAAGTCTGCAATAAATGAGATTGATTTTACGCGCGGCAATCATAACAACCGCCCTATTAGCTACTTTACCTTCGTTCGCTCAAAAGAAAAGAAAAGATGTAACCAAATATGTCGACCCATTTATAGGTACAGGCGGGCATGGCCATACTTATCCCGGCGCTGTAATGCCATTCGGCATGGTACAGCTTAGCCCCGATACGCGTTTGGAAGGCTGGGATGGCTGCTCTGGTTATCATTATACCGACACCGTAGTCTACGGCTTTTCGCATACCCACCTAAGCGGAACAGGGATCGCTGATTTATGCGATGTGCTGTTTATGCCTACTACCGGCGAACCGCAATTAAATAATAACAACTATCGTTCGGGCTTTCAGAAAAAAAATGAAGACGCCTCTCCGGGGTATTACAAAACCAAGCTGGATAAGTATAACATTGATGTTGAGTTAACTGCCACCACCCGTGCCGGCCTGCATAAATATGATTTTAATAATGCTAAAGAAGGTAATATCATCATCGATTTAAAACACCGTGACGAAGTGCTGGATTCGTGGATTGAAGTAGTGAACGATCATGAGATACGTGGCTTTCGCAGGTCAAAATCATGGGCGACTGACCAACATGTTTATTTCTACGCCAAGTTTTCAAAACCCTTTAAAAAATATGGTATAGCACTGGATGATAAGGTTGAGGAAGGTAAGAACAAGCTGCAGGGTAAAAATGTAAAAATGTACATTCGCTTTGATGACCCGGGTACGGTATTGGCCAAAGTGGGTATATCAGCTGTAAGCGCTGAGGGAGCACTGAAAAACCTCGACACAGAACTTCCGGACTTTGACTTTAAAAAAGTTACCAAGGCGGCTAAGTTGGCCTGGAATAATGAGCTGACCAAGATACAGGTTGAAGGTGGCGCACCTTCTATGGCCGAGCAGCAGTCTGCCCAGCAGTACAATCCTTACGGTTATAATAAACCCGCACCAAAGTCAAAAAAATTGCCTGCGCCAGATTATGGCCGTTTAAAGCTGGCCATGTTTTATACAGCGCTTTATCACTGCATGTCGGCACCAAGCCTTTATAACGATGTGGACGGGCAGTACCGCGGGCTTGATAATAAAATACATACCGCAAACGGCTTTAACTATTATACGGCATTTTCACTATGGGACACCTACCGGGCAGAAAATCCGTTGCTGAACATCATCGACCGTAAGCGTACGCTGGATTTCATTAAAACCTTCCTGGCGATTTATGAGCAGGGCGGCCTTTTACCAATATGGCCTTTGGCAACAACAGAAACTTATTGCATGGTGGGCAATCATTCCATTCCGGTGATTGTGGATGCCTACGCCAAAGGCATACGCGGTTTTAACGCCGAAGAAGCATTTACCGCTATGAAAGCCGCTGTTAACCGCAATCAATTTGGGTTGGATAATTACCGTGCTACCGGTGCTGTTAATGCCGATGTAGAGCATGAGTCGGTAGCTAAAACACTTGATTACGCTTTAGACGACTGGTGCATTGCACAGATGGCAAAAATGCTTAACAAGCCGCAGGATTACGCCGAATATATTAAGCGGGCCCAATACTGGAAAAACGTACATAACAACCAAAATGGCTTTATGCAGGCCCGTGATAATGGTGGCTGGTATACCCCTTTTGAGCCAACTGAAATAAATAACAACTACACCGAAGGGAACAGCTGGCAGTACAGCTTTTTGGTACCGCAGGACGTAGAGGGCCTGGCAAACAGCCTTGGTGGACGTAAACAACTTGAACAAAAGCTGGATGAATTATTTACAACACAGGCTAAACTTAGCGGCAGGCAACAGGATGATGTTTCGGGCTTAATAGGTCAGTATGCACATGGTAATGAACCAAGCCACCACATTGCCTATCTGTACAATTTTACCAACTCTCCGGATAAAACACAGTATTATGTAAACAAGATCCTTCGCGAACAATACAGCGCTAACCCTGACGGCTTATCAGGTAACGAGGATTGCGGGCAGATGTCAGCATGGTATGTAATGAGCTCATTGGGTCTTTATAATATTATGCCTGGGCAAAACCAGTATCAGATCACCATGCCGCAATTCGAAAAAATCACCATTAACCTGGAGAATGGCAAAACCATCAACATCAGCAACCCGGGTGCTACGGTAGGCAAAGGCAACTTCTACATACAAGGCATGAATTTTAACAAAAAGCCTTACAGCAAGCTTTATTTAAACTATGATGACCTGGCCAATGGCGGCGATCTGGAAGTGTTTACCGGCAGGCTGGCCAACAAACTGTTTATGCAGGACCTGGAAAAGCCAACGTCTAAGATCACCGATGAACTGATAGTTCCCAACCCGTACATCACCGCGCCTGACAAAACATTTAAGCAGCCAATAAACGTAGAGATTGGCTGTGCAGATAGTGCAGCTAAGATCTATTACACGCTTGATGGCAGCACCCCTACTCAAAGCTCAACACTTTACTCAAAGCCAATAACCATCAGCAATACTACCACTGTAAAAGCGGTAGCTATTAAAAACGGCAAAAGCAGTTTTGTAGATGTGGCCACCCTTACAAAAATACGCAGCGATATCAAGCTGACGTTGAACAGCAAATACCTTTACAATTACTCGGCACAGGGGGATGAAACGCTGATCAACGGCATACACGGTACAGCCAACTGGCGACTGGGTAACTGGCAGGGTTATCAAAATAAGGACCTGGAGGCAATCCTGGATCTGGAGGAGGTTAAGCCTGTAAAAACCATTAGCCTGGGTGCTTTGCAGGATACCCGCTCGTGGATTGTTTTCCCGCAAACTGTACAATACTGGACATCCGCAGACGGAAAAAATTACACCCTGGCTGCCGAAGTAAAAACCAAAGTAAATATAGATAACCTTGAACCGCAAACCCAGAAGTTTACTGCATCTATCAATAAAAGTGTCCGCTTCATAAAAGTTGTGGCTAAACAATACGGTGCCTTGCCCGAGTGGCACGAAGGTAAGGGTGGCCAATCCTACATCTTTGTTGATGAGATAACGATTCAATAATGATTGTGGATAGTGAATAGGGAGTGATGAATTGTAGATGGTGAATAGAAAATAGCAATTACACATGGCATACGACGAAAATCTGGCTGATAAGGTACGCGAATCATTGGTGCATTTGCCTGATGTTTATGAGAAAGCTATGTTTGGCGGACTGTGCTTTATGGTTGATGGCAAGATGTGCATCTGCGTGCGTAACACCGAACTGATGTGCCGTGTAGGTACCGATGAAGCCGAAACCGCCCTCGAACGAAATGGTGCGAGGCAAATGGTACACGGCGGCAGAACTATGAAGGGATATGTGTATGTTGAGGACACCGGCCATACCAAACCGTCCGATTTTAATTACTGGATAAACGCATGCCTTAAGTATAATAAAGTCGCTAAATCGTCAAAAAAGTAAGCAGGGGCATTATAGCCGCGCTTCAACCGTTTATAAGGCAGGTATGAAGATATACATCAAAAACATGGTTTGCAGCCGGTGTAAAATGGTTGTTAAAACAGAGTTGGAGAAACTTGGCTTACACCCTGTATCAGTTGAATTAGGTGAGGTGGAGTTAAGTGAAGAACCTGCTAAGGCTATCATCAATCAATTAGATCAAAACCTAAAGCAACTGGGCTTTGAGATTATAGACGACCGCAAAAGCCGTATCATCGAGCAGATCAAAAACACTATTGTAACCCTTACCCATCATAGTAACGAGCTTCCTCAAGTAAACCTGTCCGACTATCTTGCTCAACAACTTAATTATGACTATGGTTATCTTAGCAACCTTTTCTCTGAAGTTGAGGGCGGGACAATAGAAAAGTACTTCATTTCTCAAAAAATTGAAAAAGTGAAAGAGTTGATGATGTATGATGAACTTACGCTATCGCAAATTGCCAATGAACTTGGCTATAGCAGCGTGGCGCACCTTTCAGCTCAGTTTAAAAAGCAAACCGGCTTAACACCTACCTTTTACAAATCTTTAAGAGAAAATAAGCGCCGCAATATCGAGGAGCTGTAAATATTGTAAATGATTCCTGTAATTGTGTAAAGCTAAGGTAGCTTACAGCTTGTATCTTTGCAGGATAAACTCTGATCAAATGACACATACCTATCATATAACCGGCATGACATGTACCGGCTGCCAGGCCAAAGTACAAGGGCTGCTATCAAAAGTTCCCGGCGTTACCAACGTCGATATCAACCTGGAGAATGGAACCGGAGAAATCAGCATGTCAAAACATATAGACACATCGGCTTTAAAAGCGGCATTAGCTGACTATCCAAAATATACCATTAACGAGGCCCATCATGCGGCAATGGCTGTATCTGCATCTGGTTCAGTTACAGATGAAAGTAAACGTTCGTTTGTAGAAACTTACAAACCCGTACTGCTTATATTTGCTTATGTTACATTAATATCAGTACTGGTGACCGTAACCGCTGGCTTAAGCTGGATGACAGGCATGCGCATTTTTATGAGCGGTTTTTTCCTGATATTTTCATTTTTTAAAATGCTTGATGTGGCCGGTTTTGCCAGCAGCTATGCCATGTATGATATAGTAGCCAAAAAGATCCCGGCCTGGGGATACATTTATGTATTTTTAGAATTAGGATTAGGGATTGCCTATGCCATAAATTTTGCACCTGTATTAACCAATGCGGTAACGCTGATAGTAATGGCGGTAAGTATAATTGGGGTATTGCAAAGCGTATTTAACAAGCGCCAGATTAAATGCGCCTGTCTTGGTGCGGTGTTTAACCTGCCCATGAGTACCATTACTATTATTGAGGATGGCCTGATGATAGCCATGAGCGCCATTATGCTGACACTCATGGTCTAATCAATATTTTAATCCCAGTTGAAGGTTGTAACCTGTCCGTCAAGTTTCCATTTGGCAGGCCATTGATTGGTCAACCAGTCCAGTGGCTCGCCTGTTGGCTGCACTTTAGCCGCCTGGGCAAAAGCCTGTTTAATGGCAGCTTTTTGCTCGGCCCCTAAAACAGCAGGATCTGCAGATACAAACAAAGGCGATCCGCTTTGTGCCAGTAATTGCAGCCACTGTTTATTCTTATCCCAGGGCACATCTTTAGTTATTCCTACGCAATCGCCATCGGCGGCATAAAAAGTGTTATTTTGTGTTAAACGGAAACCAAGCGTGTTTACGCCCATCTTTTTAGTACGTGCCCACTCCTTTCCGCTGGTATCGTCACCAATACGGTTTAATTCAAATACTCCGGCCGATAAATGGCTTAGCGTATTGCAGCCTATCAGGTACATACTGCCCGCAGCCTGGCGTATGGCGCCGTACATGTTCAAAATAATTTCGGCGTTGGTTTTGGTTTGATCATAAAAATGCCAGCCGGGTTGGGTAAAGTCAGTAGTCATTTGCATACCCCATTTACCAAATATGTCCCAGGTGGTATAATCGTGCTTAACCATCTCGTATCCCCACTGTTTGTAAAGAGATATATTATGCTTTATCTGCTCAATGTTTTCAGGTACTGATGGATCAAGTATAGGCGTTTTAGGATCATTACGACCATCAATAGACGGCGCAAGCCTGTTTTTAGCCGTATCAAGGCGTGCTATCAAAGGCCTTGTCCATAAGCCGGGGCGCATGCCAAGCGCTTTTACTTCAGCAGCCATTTTAGCCATATCCTCAAACTTGTCATTATGTTTGGAGAAATCATCCGGCAATTCCCATCCATCATCAATTACCGAAAACGGCTTATTGCCGCTCACAGCAAATTCCGCCATGATCTTCGTGATCTCGTTTATTGATTTTTGAGAGTTATTACCATACGCGTAATACCAATCGTTTATACCATAAACAGGTTGCTTAGGCAATAGCGGCTTTTCGCACATCATTTTGCAAAAGCGTGTGGTAGTTGCAAAGGCATTTTCGTTTCCTTTGCTTATTGTGGTCACTACATCAGCAGCATGCAGGGTTCTGTCGCCCAGCTTTACGCCTTCGCCGCCAGAGTGGGTGTCAAGTGTAAGCTCAATATTATCAGGCTTAACCTGCCACCAGCACATAGTATTGCAGCCTGTTTTAACGCCAAATCCGGCTGTTTGCTTTCCGTCATACAGCATAACATACCATGGGTTCTTAACATTTGATTCAGGCGTTTTCCAGGCAAGGTCACCGTATGAGCGCTCCCAGTGGTCGCCCAGCATCTTACTATATTTTTGATTTTGGTATTTCCAGACAAGCCTTATTCCACGTAGTTCGGTTGAGGGTGCCTGCACCAGAATTGCCTGCCCGTTTTTACTGTTTTTCAAGCTAACATTTATTCCGTTTCCGGAGAATGCAGAACCGTTAGCTGCAGTCAGGCGTACCCAGTCGCCGCCCGTTAAAGCCCATGCCTCATCAGGATTATTGATTAATTGTTCATTGTTAGCATTTGCATACGTCAGCCTGCTGTACAGGGTTACAGCCATTGCAGTTGCAGATAATTTTATAAAATTGCGTCTTTGCATAGTTTAGTAATATGGCTTAAATTTATTTATTTAAATAGAGATAACCTTATTTTGTAACAAAATTGATGTCAAATCATCTAATTTTAACGTATTAGCAAAGCGTAAACTCTACAACATGAATTGGAAGTTTTTTTCAAGAAAAAAATCAGCCGACAGGCCTAAGAAAAGCTTATTGCGCGAATGGGTAGACGCCATAGTATTTGCAGTGGTTGCATCTACCATTATTCGCGGATTGATTTTCTCTGCTTATGCCATTCCTTCAGCTTCTATGGAAGGAAGCCTTCTAACAGGCGATTACTTGTTTGTAAGCAAGATGGCCTATGGTGCACGTATGCCCATCACGCCGGTTTCATTTCCGTTTTTAGAGTCAACAATTTTTAACGGCAAAGTAAAAACCTATTGGGAAGGATGGCAACTGCCTTACTACCGCCTGCCTGGCTTTGGTAACGTAAAAAAAGGCGACCCGGTAGTATTTAACTACCCTGCCGAAACTGTGGCACGCCCGGTTGATATGCGTTCACATTATATAAAAAGGTGCGTGGCAACACCAGGAGATATCCTGCAGATTAAAGATGGTAAGGTTTATGCAAACGGTAAATATTATGCAAATGCACCTAAGGGCCAAACTTCATACCTGGTGACAACAGATGGCAATGACCTAAACCCGGACATGATACGAAATTTAAAAATTGAGTTAAGGTTACAATACAGCCCCAATTTGTATGAAATGATCATTCCACCCGATAGCTACAACGAGTTTAAGAATTACTCCAACATTAAGGCTATTAAGGAAGTGATTGAACCGGCCGGCACTTATAACCCACAGATATTTCCGCATAACGAAAAATTTAAATGGAGCGAAGATAATTTTGGTCCGCTGCTTATACCCAAAAAAGGAACTACCATACAACTTAACGACTCTACCATGGCATTGTATGGCCATGCCATTGAAGCTTACGAACATAACAAGGTTGATCGTAACGGAAGTGATGTTGTAATTAATGGTAAAAAGGCAAATAATTATACCTTTAAGATGAATTACTACTGGATGATGGGCGATAACCGCCACAACTCTGAGGATTCTCGTTTTTGGGGGTTTGTACCGGAAGACCATATTGTGGGCAAGGCAATAGTTACTTGGATGAGCGTAGACAGCACCCAAAGCGGCTTAAACCATATTCGGTGGAACAGGATATTCCGGGGCATTAATTGATAGCTTCATAGTGAACTTATACTTAAGGCTTAATGATTATTAAGCCTTTTTAATTGCCCGTAACCGAACAGCTATTGTAGCGTTACCGCTCATTTGCCGGATAAAAGTTTAATTTAAATTATTGATATACAATGATATATAGCTATGGCATTTACTTTGAGGATAAGTATTTGTTGTTAGCGTATCAAATGAAAGATAACAAATATATTATACGGCGTACACTATCGCAGGAGCGATTTGAAGTACTATGGACCAAGCGGAAAAATGGCGAGGCTACACTCAAAGACTTAACCGAGATGGACGAGATCATCAACCGTGATGCCGGTGTTCGCCAATTTGTACTGGAAGAAATGGCCGCCGAACAAAACTCACTTGACGACGACAACGGTTTATCACAAATAGCGCCTCAATTAAAAGTGCCCGCTACAAATATTTTTAAAAGGATTAAAGCTATTTTCGGTCGGCTCTTTATCTTGTCGCCGCAAGCGAAAATCATATCATTTCCTAACGTTTATTGATCTATAGGCAAAGTAAACCAAAACTGGCTGCCTTCGCCCCACTGGCTATCAACACCTATATTACCATCATGCCTTTTAATGATGTCTGCGCTGATGTAAAGCCCCAGCCCCAAACCCGAAAATTGATGTCCAAGTGCATCTACACGGTAATAGCGGTCAAATAAATGCGGCAGTTTTTCAGGATTGATACCTATGCCATAATCGCAAACAGTCACCTTGGCGTTGCTGCCCTCCTGTTCCAGTATCACATCTATATTTTTTGATTGTGGTGAATATTTTATAGCATTACTTAAAAAATTCACAATCACCTGATCAACGCGCCGGTAATCAGCATAAACCATCAGTTCGTCAACACCAGTAACCGCTATTTCATGATCGCTTCCTGGGCTGATGTGTTCGCAACTGTCCTTAACAAGTTCAACCAGGTTGAACCTGTTTTTGCTTAGAGCAAGCTGCCCTTGCTGTATTTTGGTTACGTTAAGCAAATCATCAAGCAAATGCACAAGCTTGCTTAAGTTATTGGCGGCCTTAGCGGTAAACATTTTAAATTTATCCGTTACCTGCTCTGTTTTAACCAGCTTTTGCAGAATTTGGAGCGAGGCATTAAGAGAGGTTATAGGTGTTTTAAGCTCATGGCTGGCAACACTAATAAACTCGTCTTTACGCCTTTCAACCTCGTACTCGTCTGTAACATCCTGTAAAGTGCCGCTAAAGCGCTTGGGCTTTCCTTCTGCCTCAAATATTACTTTTCCTTTAGCCCTTACTGTACGTTTTTCGCCGCTTGTTAAACTTTGTATACCATATACAATGTCATAATAACCGCCAGACCCTGGTTTAAGCACATCTTCTATTGCTTTTTTCACCTTATCACGGTCTGGCTGAACAATGGCATTTAAACCGTCAGTCAATGATATCTCGTCATCAGGTGGTAGTCCAAACCACTGTTTTAACCGCGCATTGCCTATGAAACACCCGGTTTCTGGGTTCAGGTCCCAGGTAGCTAACTCAGCGGCTTCAATGGCAAACTCAAGCTCTTTATTAGCCTCAGCAATGCTTTTATTCAGTTTTACCTTAGCGGTTGTCTCGTTACATACAACCAGTATACCGGCCGGTTTACCGCTTTCATCTATCACCGGGCTATAGCTAAATGTCCAGTAAGCGTCATCTATGCGGTTATACCTGTAAAGCGGAATTAGCTGATCTTCACGCCATACCGACTCCCCTGTTTCAATTACCACATCAATAAGCGGTTTAATTACAGGCCAGGTTTCAGTCCAGCACTCCACTGCTTTTTGGCCTAATGCCTTTGGATGCTTACCAGGATTACCCAAGCTTGGTCTGTATGCATCATTATAAAACTGTATAAGGTTTGGGCCCCACCATAAAAACATGGGGAACTTAGACCTGAGCATAATACTGAGCGTAGTAAACAGGGTTTGTGGCCACTTGTCTGGGCTGCCAAGTTCGGTGCTGGCCCAGTTGTATGATCGGATCAACTCACCCATTTCGCCGCCGCCTGCCAGATATTTTAAATAAGGCTTTTCCGTATCAACGTAGTCGATCATCTAATTATATACTTTAAGGATGGTTCAAGTATGGGCGATAAAGATAAATAATTATTAAAACGTATAATTTATAAACCGCAACTATTTGCAACATTTTTATTTCATATAGAAACGGCCAAATTAATTTTCAGATATTTAGAAGGATTGTATGATGAACAAACTTTTACTTACCTGTCTTATTTTTATTTCGGTTGATGCTTTTGCTCAAAAATCATCAAAAAAACCATTGGATCACAGCGTTTTTGATAGTTGGCAAAACATCAGCGGAGAACAGATCAGCAATGATAGCAAATGGATACTATACGCGGTAAAGCCACAGGAAGGTGACTCACAACTGGAAATAACTGATGCAGCCGGAAAAAAACGCCTGATTATCCCCCGTGCGGATACCGCCCGTTTTACTTCCGATTCTAAATACGCTGTTTTCCTGATCAGGCCGTTTTACAAAGACATCCGCGAAGCGAAGATCAAAAAGAAAAAGCAATCAGAATTTCCTAAAGATACGCTTGGGATAATCCTGACAGGACAAAAAAACATTACGAAGGTACCGGCCATCCGCTCATTTAAAATCGCTAAAGATGCTGCAGTGGTTGCTTATCTGTCGCCGGCAGATACAGTGAAAAAGCCAACTGGCAGCGACACCTCAAAAAAAGCAATTGCTACAACCATTGCCCCGCCCGTTAAAGATGGCGCGGAGTTGACGGTTCAACAATTACAAAATGGCAAAAAACGCAGCTTTAAATACGTCAGCGAATATCAACTGACCAAAAACGGCAAATGGCTTGCGTTTGCAGTAACTGCTCCCAAGAAAAATAAAAGCATTATATCAGGCTTATTTTTGTATGATGTATTGAAGGATACTTTAAAGATCATCAGCACGGGCCGTGGCACCTATAGCCACATTACTTTTGATGATGCCGGGAAACAACTGGCGTTTACAGCAGAAAAGAATCCTGAAAAAGCCCAGGTTAAACCGTTTAAACTTTATTATTACAATACCAGTAAAGATTCGGCTATAGTTTTAGCCGCGGAAAACTCTAACGGTATGCCTGCAAAATGGGCGGTTAGCGGTGATGGTAAGGTTTCATTCAGTAAAAGTGGCAATATGTTGTTTTTCGGCATCGCCCCCATACCAAAACCAATTGATACTACCCTGGTAGATTTTGAACATGCAAGGCTGGATATTTGGAATTATAAAGACGACTATTTACAACCACAGCAGCTTAAAAACCTGCAGCGTGAGTTGAAGCGCAGTTACCTGGCGGTAATCCGCCCATCAGACGGTACAAAAAAGTTAATACAGTTAGGTGATAAAGGTATCAGAGAGGTATTGGTTGCTGATAATAATTCGGATGCCCAATTTGTTTTAGGGCTTACTGATACCGGGGCACGTGTACAATCTCAGTGGGAAGGTGGGTCGCAGCAAGTGGCTTATCTGATCAATACCGCTAATGGCGACCGTATGCGCATAAACAACCGCCTGAAAGCCCGGTACAGCATATCCCCCGATGGCAAGTATATATTATGGTTTGACGCCAAAAACCAGCATTGGTATACTTATGATATTTCCACCGGGAAAAAACGCAATATTACTCTATCTGCACGGGTTAAAATGGGCGACGAAGAAAACGACGTGCCCGACGACCCCTCTGCCTATGGTGTAGCCGGATGGACGGCTGGAGATAAATATGTTTTAATTTACGACCGTTATGATATCTGGAAAATTGATCCGGCGACAGGGCGTGCCAACAATTTTACCGATGCTGTAGGAAGAAAAAACAAAATACAGTTCCGCTATAATCCTGCTGATGACGAAGAGAAGTTTATCCCAAATAAATACCCCTTGTGGCTGTTAGCTCAAAACGAAGGCAACAAGCAGTGGGGCTACTACACTAAATCTTTATCTGCCGATGGTGAACCCAAGAAAGTTGCCATGTCTGCAGTAAAATATAGCCAACTGCAAAAAGCGGAAAAGGAAAATATTTTCATTTACACTAAACAAAGCTATACGCAATCGCCCGACCTGTACGTATCTGCTGATCTAAAGAAGGAAACCAAACTAACATCAATAAATCCCCAGCAGAATAATTACAATTGGGGCACTGCCGAGCTTATAGAGTGGAAAACACCTGCCGGCCATAAATCAAAAGGTATTTTATACAAACCGGAGGACTTTGATCCGGCAAAGAAATATCCGCTGATAGCCTACTTTTATGAAAAACTATCAGATGGGTTGTACAATTATATACCTCCTGCGCCCACGCCTTCCAGGCTGCCTATCTCGTGGTTTGTAAGTAACGGCTACCTGGTTTTTGCACCAGATATCAGCTATCAAACCGGCTATCCGGGCGCTTCGGCAGTTGAGTATGTCAACTCAGGTGTTGAATATTTGAAGAAAAACCAATGGGTTGACAGTGAACATATTGGTATACAAGGGCAAAGCTGGGGTGGCTACCAGGTTGCGTACTTAATTACGCAAACCAATATGTATGCCGCTGCCTGGGCCGGGGCACCTGTTGCCAACATGACATCGGCGTATGGCGGTATAAGGTGGGAAAGCGGCGTTAACAGGCAATTTCAGTACGAAAGGACACAAAGCCGTATCGGTGCAACACTTTGGGAAAAACCCGATCTTTATATTCAAAACTCACCCTTGTTTCAATTACCAAAAGTTAAAACACCGGTTGTTATCATGAGTAATGATGCCGACGGCGCTGTACCCTGGTACCAGGGTATAGAAATGTTCACCGCCTTAAGGCGCTTAAATAAGCCGGTATGGCTGCTGCAGTATAACGATGAGGCGCACAACCTGGTTAAGCGCCAAAACCGGAAAGACATTACCATACGCGAAGCGCAGTTTTTTGACCATTATCTGAAAGGTGCACCAATGCCGGTTTGGATGGCTAAGGGCGTGCCCGCAGTAGACAAGGGCCGCGACTGGGGGCTTGAGCTTAGTGGGCAGTGAATGGTGAAACAACATTACGTCATTGCGAGGAACGGAGCAATCCCCGGTATTAGACTGGCAAATGCGAATGGAGATTGCTTCGTTCCTCGCAATGACGATGCAATCAAATCATTTCAAGTAATAATGCCTGATGCTGTTCAGCTTGTCATCAAGTTCGTACACCCAGGGTGTGGCAGTTGGTATGTCAAGCTTGGTAACCTCTTCATCGCTCAGGTTTTCTATATATTGAATAAGCGCCCGCAGGCTGTTACCATGTGCGCATATAATTACCTTTTTATTCTCCCGGATGGCCGGCACAATGCTTTCATGCCAGAATGGTAAAGCGCGGTCCATCGTTTCACTCAGGTTTTCAGTTAACGGTAGTTCGCGGTAGGTTAAATCAAAATACCGCAAGTAATGTCCGGGAAAGCGTTTATCATCCTCGGTAATAGCTGGCGGGTGCTCATGCGGGTCCCGCCGCCATTTGTGCACCTGCTCCTCGCCGTATTGATCTACAGTTTCCGCTTTATTAAGGCCTTGAAGGGCACCGTAAAAACGCTCGTTCAGCCGCCATGACTTTCGTACCGGTATCCATAGATGGTCCAATTCTTCCAGTATAAAATGCATTGTTTTTATGCTGCGTTTTAAAACAGATGTAAAGCCCATATCAAATGTGTAACCATGCCTGGCTAATAACCTGCCAGCATTTACCGCCTGCTTTAATCCTTCTTCAGACAAATCCACGTCCTCCCATCCGGTAAATCGGTTCTCTTTGTTCCAAACACTTTCTCCGTGGCGTATCAATACCAATTTTTGCATATCTTGCTAATACGTTTTAGTAAACCCTAAACTAAATATTGCTATTTAACTAAATTTAATTAAATTGCTTTATAAACCAATTTTAAACTTTATTATGATACCTACTACTCCTGTTGTAGTGAAGGATGGCATAGCTAATCCTGCACCTCTTGGCCTTTGCGCTTTTGGTTTGACGACCGTTTTATTAAATATCCATAATGCCGGTTTTTTCGACCTTAATGCCATGATATTGGCGATGGGTATTTTCTACGGCGGACTGGCGCAGGTAATAGCCGGTATCATTGAAGCAAAAAAGAACAACACCTTTGGGTTAACAGCATTTACTTCCTACGGTTTTTTCTGGCTGTCACTCGTTGGTCTTATTGTTATGCCAAAATTAGGCTGGGGCACAAAACCATCTGAGGGTGCTATGTGTGCTTACCTTGGGATATGGGGTATTTTTACGTTTTGCCTGTTCTTTGGTACTTTAAAGCTTAACCGCGCCTTGCAGTTTGTATTTGCATCCTTAACCATACTTTTCTTTCTATTAGTATGGGGCGATGCCAGCGGTAACGAAACCATTAAACATATTGCCGGTTATGAAGGCGTTATCTGCGGTTCATCTGCCATATATACCGGCATTGCCAATGTTTTGAATGAGGTTTATGGCCGTACCGTATTGCCTATCGGTGCAAAATAGTACAGCTGGAAATTTCTTGCTAACTTTCGCAAGTGAAAGATTATAAAAAATATTATCTCATACCGGCTACGCCGGAGGAGGTCTATATGGCACTTACCAACCCTGTTACCATTCAACTTTGGACAGGCGAGCCTGCCGAAATGTCGACAGAGCCGGGTTCTGAGTTTTCCCTATGGGAAGGCGCCATTGTAGGGAGGAACATTGAGTTTGAACCAAACAAAAAAATTGTACAACAATGGTACTTTGACGGGCAACCGGAGGAGTCGATAGTTACTATTAAACTGCATGCTGATAAGCATGGCTCATCTGTAGAACTGCGCCATACCAATATCCCTGATGAGGATTACGATGATATTACTGAGGGCTGGAACGATACTTACTTCGGCAATCTTCAGGATTTCTTTTCACTATAAAATCTTTAAAACAACAAAGCCGCTTTGTTTCCAGAGCGGCTTTGTTATTGTTAAAGGTATTTATTAATATAAAGTAAATTCAACACGGCGGTTTTGCTGACGGCCTGCTGCTGTTTTATTGGTAGCAATTGGCTGGCTTTCACCGTAACCGGTAGCTTCGATGCGTGATGGATTAGCACCCTGGCTTACCAGATAAGATTTAATAGATTCAGCACGATCTTTAGACAATTTCAGGTTAGCAGCGTCAGAACCAACATTGTCAGTATGACCGGCCAGTTTAAGGCTGAAGTTTCTGTCTACAAGTAAACGTGCAACACGCTGTAAGCTTGCATAAGATCTTTCGCGTATGGTAGCTTTGCCAAAATCAAACTCCAGGTTGTTAATAGCATCTTTAACCACGCGGCGGTCTTCTTCGGTAACCACTACAACCGGTTTAGCCAATGGGCAACCAGAACCATCTACCTTAGTACCTGATGGTGTGTTAGGGCATTTATCATTTGCGTCGATAACACCGTCGCCATCGCTGTCTACAGTAAGTTTGGCAACGTTTGCGTTAGTAGCATCCAAATCGCTTCTTAACTGAGCATTTTTAGCTTTTTCGGCATCAATTTGTGCCTGTAAAATTTGTTGAGTCTGTTGGTTTTTCCATAAATATTCTGTACGCATTGAGTTAACAGGATTGTAAGTAGCCAACTGCGGTTTCTTGCTGCTTCCAAGGGCAAATTCTAAACCGATGTGGGCATAAGAGAACCTGTCGTTAGTTGAACCTACGTTTACACCATCAAAGTTATCGGCTTGTACAAAGTTAACCTGGTAGCCTAAATCTAAGTTTACGCCTGATCCTAAGTTAAACTTAAAGCCTAAACCCACAGGGATAAACCATTCGTTGATGTTACCATTGCTGGTTGTAGTTGCACCATCTGCATCAACAACTGATGTTTTGTAGCCCATATAACCGGCACCCGCGCTTAAGTATGGTTGTATAGAGCTTTTACTGTTGAACCAGTTGATGTTGGCCAAAGTAAAATTAGCTTTTAAAGCTGCAGACCAGTTTAATTTGGTGTTAAAACTGCTTGCACCTTCTTCACCGCCCATTGGCTGGCCGTTTTCACCGCTAACCTGGCCTCTCAGGAAGTCGGCCTGTAAGGCAAAACCTGGTAAAAATTGTTTTTGAATGTAAGCGCCGTAGCCAATTTCAGAATGTGCCCTTCTGAAATCCTGACGGTTGTTAGGACCAAAAATAGTATAAGGTGTTAATAAGCCACCATGTACGCCTATAGTCCACGTACGGAATGAGCCACCGCCCGAGAAAGGTTGTGCATAATTGTTAGAGTTTACAGTTGTGTCGGGGGTTTGTGCAAACAATTTACTACCAACCATTATACCGGTTAACAGTAATGATGCTTTTTTTAAATTTGTCTTCATAGTAATCATTTTAAAGTATCGGCCACAATAAATGGCTTCAGATACTGCGCAACAGACAACAACAGTGCCATCAAAGTTGATTTCCAATAAAAGAATACTTGTAAAAACCTGATGGTTGCGGTAGATTATCAGTTATAAAAGACTGCCATTTAAGCCTTTATTAACCACCCGGCACCCCTTGAAATGCCGAAGGGTAAAGTTTATAAAACGAAAGCCGACATAACACAAGCATTGGCCTCAATACTATACAAACATGAAGCAAAAGGGGTCCGAAAGGCGGGTTAAGCCATACAGCAACGATACAAAAACGCATTTGCAAGATAACGGCCGGCACTTATTACAATATATATAAATTAACAGGTGCAGCGGCTTTTAAAATGCATTTGTGGATACGATATTAGGTTTAAGGAATAAATTTACAAAACAGGCCCTGTTCCGTAATAAAGCAGTTTAACGGATTCGTGCAGACCGGGTAAAGCCAGCCTCTGCTCAATTTAGCCAAGAAAATAATTTTTACTAATTACTCTGCCGGGTGAATAAACACCTTCCATTGTATATCAGCATCAGCTTTATATAGCGTTGCTGCAACCGAACAATATTTACCTAATGAAAGCTCAACAGCTTTTCTTGCTTTCTCTTCATCCACCTCGCCATAAAGGTGAAATTCAAGGTTGATAGTTTGCCATAAAGAAGGTTCCTTGCCGGCTTCACGTTCGCCAGCTATCACCATTTTATAATCAACCACATTCTGGCGTTGTTTTTTAAGGATGGCGATCACATCAATAGCGCTGCATCCACCCAGCCCCATCAACAGCATTTGCATTGGGCGTACACCAAAATTCTGGCCGCCGCTTTCGGGGCTGCTGTCCATCTTTACCGAGTGTCCGTATTCGTCAGTAGCTTCAAAGCCGAAATCGCCGCTAAGGCGTGATAGTTTAATTGTAGGCATAGCAATGTAATAATTTTGCTAAGTTATGTTTTTGCAAACACAATAAAACATCTGTTCCCTATATTGACACCGCAAATACAATCCAAACCTTATAGTATTCATGAAAAAACTGCTTTTATCAGGGCTTGTGCTATTTTTCACCGTACAAGCCTTTGCACAGGCTAAGTTGTTATCTTACGACGACATCAACTATCTATTACACAACAATATCAGCAAGGCTGATACCTTTTTTAACGCCAAAGGTTATACACTCGCCAAAAAAGATGAAAAGAAAAAGTTAAGATCATACGCTTTGAATATTAACGGCGGCACTTATAACAAGGTTAATCTACGGTCTGACGGTAAGCGGCTTTACATAGAGATAGATACCAACGAGCCTGCACAGTATAATATGATTTATAACTCCATTGCCCAGTATGTTGACAAGCAAAGCACTAACGATGATGTGCAACTATTTAAAGTAAAGGATGTTGGTGAAATTTATATCATGACTAATGACGGTGGCGCCTTAAGCCCTATCAGAAAGGAATACTATATACGCATTGCATCAGATAAAAGCATCACAGCTTACAATTAAGTAAGTACTATCTTTAAAAGCTTACAATGAAGGTAAATTATTTAAAATATTTTATCTTCATCCCGTCAAACACGCTATGGCTTTAAATTATATCTGGATAGCTTTTTTTATCATCGCTTTTGTAATAGCATTTGCCAAACTGGTGTTTTTGGGCGATACCGATGCTTTTAAGGTTTTGGTTGACGGCATGTTTGATAGCTCCAAGTCATCCGTAATGGATATTGCGCTGCCATTAGCCGGTAATATGGTGTTATGGCTTGGCATCCTCAACATTGGCGAACGCGCCGGTGCCATGAATTTTTTGTCGCGCATTGTTGGTCCATTTTTAAGCCGCTTATTCCCCGAAGTACCTAAGAACCATCCGGCAAACGGACAAATGATGATGAATTTTTCGGCCAACCTGCTTGGGCTGGATAACGCTGCAACCCCTCTTGGCCTTAAGGCCATGGGCAGCCTTCAGGAACTTAACCCGGATAAAGAAACTGCATCAAACTCGCAGATCATGTTCCTGGTGCTGCATACATCGGGCTTGCAACTGCTACCTGTAACTATTATCGCACAGCGTTTTATATTGCATGCCAAGGATCCTGCAGATGTTTTGATCCCATGCATTATTGCCACCTATGTCGCAACGGTTATAGGGATGATAGCTGTTGCCATCAAACAAAAGATCAATTTGTTTGACAGGGTAATACTAAGCTGGCTGGGGGGGTTAACCCTGTTTATAATAGGCCTTGTTTGGTATTTCACCCAGTACCTGGATAAGGAACAAATCTCTACCGTATCTAAGGTGGCCAGCAACCTGCTTCTTTTCGCCATCCCGGTAGTATTTATATTGGGCGCATTACGTAAAAAGGTAAATGTGTTTGAAAGCTTTATTGATGGTGCAAAATCCGGCTTTGAGGTATCTGTAAAAATCATTCCTTATTTGGTAGCCATGCTGGTGGCCATAAGTGTTTTCAGGAACAGCGGCGCCCTTGATTATCTGAACGGCGGCGTTAAATGGGCGGCTACCGGGTTAAATTTAGATACCCGTTTTGTTGATGCCCTTCCGGTAGCTTATATGAAGCCGCTAAGCGGATCTGGCTCTAAAGCGATGATGATCAACACCATGCAAACTTATGGCCCTGATAGCTTTGCAGGCCGGCTTGCATCGGTATTCAATGGATCTGCCGATACCACTTTTTATATTGTAGCGCTCTACTTTGGATCTGTAGGGATAAAAAAGTCCAGATATGCCATACCTGCCGGGTTGATCGCTGATTTTGCCGGTGTAATAGCCGCCATATTTATATCCTATTTGTTTTTTGGATAGCTAAGCCGCCTTTTATCTCTTTTTTACGGTTGTAGCCTGTAACTGTTTTTTCTGTTTTGCGTATAACGACATGAGCAGGAGCTCTCTCCTCCTGCTCATGGTTTACATCGTTTGGAATATTTGATTAACGCTTAATGGTTAAAACTTTTACCAAAAGTTTATTTTTTCTACCTATTTTCGTTTTGGCTACAATGGCTGTTTGGGCTCAATCCATCACCATTGGCACTATCAATCCAGGACCTTACGGGCGCGGCTCTACCATTAGCGTCCCTGTAAAAATAACTGGTTGTATTAATGATACAACTAACGTCTACAGTCTTTATTTATCAGACGCTAACGGCAACTTTGGCTCACAAAAGTTAATCGGCACTTTCCAAGGCTTTTATGCAACCTTTATAAATGGGGTTGTTCCTTCTGATGCAAGCATAACAACCAGTTCAAATTATAAGGTACGGGTAACATCAAGTAAGCCTGCTATAACCAGTACCGCATCAGCGGCGTTTCAAATCCAGGCTACGGCTGGTATCAAGGCGGGTACGTCGTCTACGCAAATAAACGCAGGAGTGGATCCGGAAGCTTTTGGTTCCTGTTCCGGTATTGCGCAAAACTTTACATTTACCAACACCTCTGAAGGCGGTAACGCGGCAACTGCAACGTTTTTTAACGAGCTTACCCAGGCAAGCGAAGGCACTTTTAATTTAAACACAACCTTCCCGGCAAAGGCAGCGAATTATACGGTTACAGTTAAAACTCAGACAAGTTCGGGCATTATTGGCACAAAATCGTACCAATTGATCAACAACGTCGCAAATAACAGCTTTACCATAACCGGTAACGGTACAGTATGCTTGGGTGCAGGCAATACTCTGGATTATAACGTGGATATAACCACAGATAATGGCATCCAAAAAAACTATCCGGGATTAATCTATAAAATCACATGGGGAGATAGCACTTCAAATATTTATACGCTTTGCGATATTGCTGCCGCCAACGGTAAGGTAAGCCATATGTTCTTAACATCATCATGCGGTAGTAACCCCAATGGTCGGAAAAACGTTTTCCAGATAGACATACAGCCTAAAAGCAGATATTGCAGTAACATAACCCAACCCGTTACTACTTATGCCAGGGTTTTAGCACCACCTGAAAACACGTTTGATTATCCCGAAACTGCTTGTTTAAAAACACCAGTTTCATTTGCAAATACATCAGAACCTGGTGATGACCCAAACAGTGCGGGTATAAGCTGCAAAAACGATAATGTTAGATACACATGGATGGTTGATGGAGTAGTAAAGGTAACAGGCTACAGATTAGACCAGCCCTTTGTTTACACATTCAGCAGTAACGGAATACATACTGTAACTCTTCACCTTGAAAACAATGGAGTTATTTGTACTGCTGCTGACAAAACCCATGAAATATGTATCCAAAATCCGCCCGTTCCGGCGTTTGACCTTCCTGCACAAGCCTGTATAAGTTCAGGCGCGGTATCACCGGTAAATAACTCTACGGTAGACAATATCTGTAATACACCTGTTACTTATAACTGGGTTTTAGTGAGCGGCCCTGCAAATGGCGTTAACTATACAGCCAGCGCCCAAAATCCGTCTTTCAATTTTTCTAAAACAGGCATTTACCAGTTCAGGCTTGATATCACCACTTCAAGCTGTGGTACGGTGAAGGGGCCGGTTAAACAAATAGTGGTGAATACTACCCCTACCGCGGTAATGTCGCCTACTACAACGCAGTGCGGTAAGGGTGTTACATTAAGTTTTGATCCTACGGCAGTATCTACAAAAACCACGCTTGACGGTACTGCACAGCCCTCGCCAACAACATATACATGGTCGGTCACCAGTGCAGATAACGGAACGTTTGCTTTTGCATCCGGAAGCGACGAACATAGCCAATATCCAAGGATCACTTTTAACGACTACGCTACTTATGTTGTAACCGTAACGCATACCAATAACTGCGGAGGCCCGGTTACTGCTTCGCAGATCATTTCATTCGTACCTTCGCCAACTGTATCAGCCGGGCAACCGCAAACCGTATGCGAGGGTGAAATTGTAACACTAAACGGATCTCCCGGACCCGGTGGAAATATCGCAAGTGTTAAGTGGACCAGCCCTACAGGTGGTACATTCTCTAACCCTAACGGGCCAAATACTACTTATACACCTTCTGCAGCTGATATTGCAAACGGAAGTGTTATGCTGACTTATACGGCAACTACATCCCTTGCCCCGCCATGTAACCAGATACCAAGCACTGTTACTATTACCATTATCCCTAAAGCCGTTATTACAAGCCCTAATGCCGAAAGCGTTTGCAGCGGCACTAATTTTAATTATACGATAACATCGCCTACGGCTACCAGCTTTAACTGGACAGCAACCCTGACATCGGGCATAGCTACTGGCTTTGGCGCTACAGGCAGCGGAAATACCATCAATGATCTTATAACCAACACGGGCACCACCAACGCTGTGATAACTTATACTATCACTCCAAATAATGGTACCTGTACAGGCACACCCTTTAAACTTACTTTAACAGTTAAACCTTTGCCTGTTGTTACTGCTACCGCTGCAGAACCAGAGATTTGCAGCGGTCAGCCTGCCAACATTTCCTTATCATCTAACGTAAGTGCAACTACCTACACCTGGACAAGTACTTCAACCGCTGGTGTAACAGGCCATACCAGCCAAAATACACCTGTAACTGCTACAAAAATAAATGATATTTTAACTAACACCGGCAATGCTAACGGTACGGTTACCTATGTTATCACACCTTACAATGGTACCTGCCCCGGTACTGCAGTTACAGTGACCGTTACAGTACGGCCCGGGCCCAAAACATCAGATCCGGGGCCTGATAACGTGATATGTAATCAACCAACTTATACCCTGCAAGGCAATGATCCGGCACCGGCAAATGGAAAATGGACTATCACCAGCGGCCAGTCTGGCGTTACCTTTAGTGATAATACAGACCCAAATGCCGTTGTATCGGGCTTGCAGCCAGGCCAGGTGTATAAATTTACATGGACCATAACTGCTGCTCCAACATGCCCTTCGAGCGCCAATACGGTCACCATAACCGTGAGCCCTCAGGTAGTGGGCGGCACAACTGCTTCTGCCACGGGTGTAAATACAGTTTGCGCGGGTGCTAACAGCGATAAAATTAATTTAACAGGTTATACAGGTAATATCGTACGCTGGGAGCAATCGGTTAATAATGGATCAAACTGGACAACTATAGCCAATACCACTTCAACTATTACCTATACCAATCTTACACAAACCACACTTTTCAGGGCGATTGTTGAAAGTGGCGCCTGCGGTTCACAAAGCTCCTCGGCAACCACTATCACAGTCAATCCGCAGGTTACCACAGCGGCGGCAGGTAATGATCAAACGCTGTGCGATGGTACAACTGCCACGTTACAAGGCAATGATCCGGGGCAGTTTGCAGGCGAATGGACACAAATAAGTGGCCCGGTTGTAACCATAGTAAACCCGGCCAATGCACAAACGCAGATAACTGGTTTAGCCGGCGGTAATGTTTATACCTTTAGGTGGACGATAAAAGGGATTCCGCCTTGCGCCGATAGTTTTGATGAGGTTACTATTACAGATAACTCAAACGTACAGGCCAACTTTACAACTCAAAACCAGGTATGCGGTAATGTAGCAGTTACTTTTAACAATACCTCTGCCCCTTCTTTACCTGGTACGGTTTATGACTGGAATTTTGGAGATGGCTCATCGGTTTCACATGAAGTTAACCCTACGCATACATTTAAACCCAATGCTAACGGAACCGATGCACAATACCATGTAATACTTACCATTGCAGGTAATTGTGCAGCAAGCCAGCATGAGGAAATTATTACAGTTAGCCCTTCCAAACCTGTTGCGGCCATTACACTACAATCGGCGCAGGCGTGCGGTACACTTAACTTAACGGTACAAAACACATCACCAGGTACTAACTACAGCTATGATTATTACCTGTACGACGAAAACCATAACGTAATTGACCATGTAGGCCCGCTGTTAGATAAGTCTGATGCGGTGTTTCCGCCTCATATACCTACAAAAGCAACTACATGGTACGTACAAATGATTGCTACCAATAATTGCGGGGTAACTAATAACACAGGATTTATAAATATCAGCGTTTCGCCATCAAATATCATATCCCGGATGCAACTAAAAGATGGTGTTGATGCGGTTTGTGTGGGTAACCCGGTAATTTTACAGAATACTTCTGTAGGGGGCGAGAAATTTGAATATAAAATTTATAATGCCAGCAATAATCAGATAACTTTTTTCACTGCCGGCACTACAGATTTCCCTTACACTTTTGCTTCACCTGGCGAGTACAAAATAACTATTACAGCATCTAACGCAGCATGTGGCTCTGCTCCGGAATCGGCGCCCGTAAACGTTAAGATATATGCCTTACCTCAGCCAAACTTTGCATATACACAGGATGTAAATAACAGGGTAACATTTGTTAATACTACCCCGCCGTTAGATGGGGTTCCTGCTACGTCGTTAAGTTATCAATGGGATTTTGGCGACGGATCGGCCATCGAGACCGGCTATACACCTGCCCCTCATTTGTTTGATTATACTAAATCACCTTATACGGTAAAACTGACTGCTACTAACCCTGCCACATCCTGCCAGCGGCAAATATCGCAAACTATCAGTATCAAATTTACGGGCGAATTGTTCCTGCCTAATGCATTTCAACCGGCATCAACGCAAAACGAGCTGCGCACCTTTAAGGCAAAGGGGCAAAAGCTTAAGGAGTGGAATATGCAGGTATTTAATAAGTGGGGGCAGCTGGTATGGCAAACTACTGCTCTGAGCGGCGACGGCTCGCCATCTGAAGGTTGGGATGGTACCTTTAAAGGGCAACCGGCGCCACAAGGCACCTACATTTGGCAGGCAACAGCCAAATTTCAGAATGGAAGCGAGTGGAAAGGAATGTCATACAACGGATCGCTGCCTAAACGTTCAGGTGTGATATATTTAATACGATAGAGATGAAAGTACTGAGAAAATACTGTTTAACGCTTTTAATAACAGCAATAATACCGGTTGTTACCGCCAGGGCGCAAGACCACATGTATTCGCAGTTCTTTAACTCTCCGGTTTATTTAAACCCGGCACTTAACGGCCAGTTTGAGGGCGACCTGCGCATGAACCTTATTTACCGCAACCAGTACACATCTATACCCGGCAACCTCTCCTACCTTTCGGCCTCTATAGACTATAACGTGCCACAATTTGGTGGCGGTCTTGGGCTGATATTTACCCGGAGCAGCGAAGGCACGGCGTACCTGAATAAAAACAATATCGCAGGCATTTACTCGTACAGTGTAGGTTCACAGGACTATGTTCTATCTTTTGGTATTCAGGCCGGGGTAACTAATCGTTCTATTGATTACAGTAAACTGGTATTTGGCGACCAGATAGACCCCAGCTTGGGTTATATACCAGGCTCGGTATCCGGTGCAGACAGGCCCGATTTTAATAATAAGTTTTACTTTGACGCCGGCGCAGGAATCAATTTAACCTTAAAAAGCTTTAATATAGGTGGCGCCGCGCAACATATTAATCGCCCTAACGAGTCTTTTACAGGTACCCCGGCACAACTTCCGGTAAGGGCTACGCTACATGCAAGTTACAGGTATAACTTATCAAAGGATGATAACCTTTACGACGATGAAAAGTCATATCTGATACCTTCTGTAATATTCTACAAACAAGGAAATGCTCAATCTTTAAACGCGGGTATGCAGTATAAGCGCCGCAGCATCAATGCAGGTTTGTGGTACCGAGGCGGCGGTTCGGGCGGGCCAAGCGCTATCGTTTTATCATTTATTTTCGATCTGTTCATCAACAGGGAAGGCGGCGAAAAACTGCGTTTTGGGGTTAGCCACGATGTACCTGCCGGCGGATTAAATTATGGTAACACAAGCGGCACAACTGAAGGCAGTATAGGGTATGAAACTACTTTACCTTCGCGTCAGCGCGGTGAGCGTAAATTTAATGGGGCGAGCCGTTGCTACGATTTTTATTAATAGCTATTTTCACGGCCTCAATTAAATCTTATGCCAAAAGATTATTTGAAGGATAAGGCTTCAAAACAAAAGTCGGCTTTCAGAGCGGGATGGCTTATTGCCTTAGCAGTGTTTATTTTTGCCGCGTTAATTATAAAATTCGCGTTATCAGGTTCAGCATTATTTAATGGGTTACCCGATAGCGATGCGGCATATACGGTAGCTAAGAAATTTATTACGCCAACGATCCGTTATGCTAACGTTTCGTATTCAGATTCGGAATACAAGTATGCCAAACAATCAGATTCGGTTTATGTTATCAAATCGTCCTACACTTCTGTTGATGGCACCGGGGATAAGTCGACAACCAATTTTAAAATCACTTTAAAGTATAATGGCGGTATGGCTTCAAAAACCTCAAACTGGTCATTATTAAACTTGGTTCAGGGGAATGATTAACCAGCATTGGGATGAATGAAGATAATACGCCAATAGTAAGCGCAACTGCGCAAATAGCACATGCAAAATATCAAACCATTGTAAAAAGCGGTGGGCACACGCTTATTGTTGATGAACCGGTTGATAAACATGGAGCTGATACTGGCATGTCTCCTTATAACTTATTACTGGCAAGCCTGGCAAGTTGCACAATTATTACGCTGCGGATGTATATAGATCGTAAGATGTGGATAGTTGATGAAATTGATATCTACCTGGAGCTTTTTAAGAAAGAAGGCGGTGTGCAGGTAGAAAGCAAACTTACATTTAAAGGGGAATTAACGGATGCGCAAAAGAAACGCCTGTTAACCATTGCAGATGCCTGCCCTATTCATAAGATATTGGTGGGTGATGTTACAATAAATAATACACTTTAAATTTACCGTAAGCCTTTAATAAAAATATCTATCAGCAATAGGCGTTTATCGTGTATTTCTTCAAGATGTTCTTTAGGGGGGAAATCCTTTTTATGGGGTATTGCCCCGCTTACTTTAATACCATGTAACGAATCCAAAAAAACTTCAACAACCTGCAAAGGGTTATTTACAGGTGTGATATTTCCTTTTTCAACTTCAATTTGTATAGCATCGGCAAGCAGCTTTGTTTCCGCATTACGTATATGGCCGATTGTCTCCCATATAGTTTCCGGCAGGTTTTGCTCATTCAGCCTGAAGTAATCAAAAAAATTATAGTTGTGAACTATGAATTCATGATGGGTATTAACCTGGTAAAGAAACGCCTGCCGCAGATCGGAAAAATGCCCGAATTTAGCTTCAAGCTGCTTTAAATAATCGTTGGCTATTTTGCGCATAACAGCCATATACAGCTCACTTTTATCAGGAAAATAATAATAAAGCAGCGCTTTGGACATAGCCAGATCGCCTGCTATTTCGTTCATGGTTGTCTTAGAGTAACCATAATGAAGAAAACGTTGATAGGCGGCTTCTAAAATCTTTTCGCGTTTGATGTCCTGCTGCTCTGTTGTTATGTTCATTCTATATCATAAGTGTTTATGGCGGTCCTGCTAATGTTTGACTTTTTAACAAAACTATCAAAACCTTTAACAAATGTGTCAGCCTGACGCAAATTATGATTTTTAAATGTTAAACCTACAGTTTGCTGACTATAGTAACACCAGCCGCGATTGTAAGGATATCTTCGCAAGCACCTATGACAGGATCGGGTAGTCTGGAGTTTTTAACTACTTGTCTGCGCAGCATAAAACACCCGAAAGTTGACGCTGTAGCCATAGCTCCGCCTATCAGCCCTCCTATTAAAGCATTTTTATTTTCGCCTTTAAAAACCGCGGCTCCGCATAAGCCTCCGGCTATTATACGGCCAATCAATCCGGGGGCAGCTGTACGGTTAGGTGCCGAAGGCATTTTATCGCCCACTAATTCTGCTACCGCAAGCACCTTAAATACTTTTGATGCGGGTATGGTTTGCAGCCATTGCAGAGGTGAATTTTTTAACTGCTCAGTTGTATTCCGGCTATATATATGTGTCAGCACCGCAGGTGCATACATTGATCGCATGCCGGCTACCAAGCCTAATGCCGCGGCACGGCCATAAGTTTTATTTGTTGATAAGCTCATTACAAATTGATTATTCTTTCTTGAAGTAACAGTTTCTACAAAGGCAGTGTTTTGATTAAAAAAATAAACCATCAGGAAAAACTATTGTTAGTTACTTAAATCATTCAACCATGAAAATACATGAAGATAATGCATTGGGCGCTTTAGGTAGTGCTATAGGCAAAGGTTTACTTGCCGGTTTGGCAGCTACCGCTGCTATGACCCTATCACAAACCATAGAAATGAAAATCACCAGGCGCGAAAGCAGTGATGCACCTGTTAAGGTTGTGGAAGATGTAGCCGATGCCAAACCCTCGGCCCCAGAGGATAAACAAAAGCTATCGCAGGAGATACACTGGGCCTATGGTACTGCATGGGGCATTGCCCGTGGTTTAATAGGTTTAACAGGTTTAAAGGGGGTGCCAGCAACGCTGGTACACTTTGGGGCTGTTTGGGGTACTGCATTGGTAATGCTGCCAAAACATGGTGCAGCAAAGCCAATTGATGAGCAGGAACCAAAAGCAATAGCTATAGATGTATTACATCATGGTGTTTATGCCGTAGCTGCAGGCCTCGTTTATGAAGCACTTGATGCAGGCAGCAGGCGCGAGCGGAAACTTAACAAATTAGCAGGCAATTTAAAAAGCCTTATTAAACGGTTTAAATAGTATATATCGTAAATCTAAGTGGTGGCGTTGTAATGTCACCATTATTTTAATTGACCTGATAACTAATGTTTTACGCATGTTCACGATGTTCGTATGTGTGTTGGTGAACATTAGGTTAACGAGGGCTATATTACAACGATAAGGTTTATTAACACGCAAAAGAGCCGCACCAGATTGGTAGCGGCTCTTTTGCGTGTTATGTTGATTTTTGGATTATACTTCGGCTACTTCAAATTCCGGTTTGTCTTTCTTATCCTTTTTGCCAAAGAAGTAATTTTTCATATTGGCGCGGATGATATACATACACGGAACCAGTATCAGGGTAATAATAGTTGCAAACCCAAGGCCAAATATCATGGTCCATGCCAATGGCCCCCAAAAGGCAACGTTATCACCACCAAAGTGAATGTGTGGTTCAAAATGAGTGAACAATCCTACGAAATCGATATTGAAACCAACTGCAAGTGGTATTAAGCCTAATATGGCCGCTGTTGCGGTTAGTAATACCGGGGTCATACGGGTATGGCCCGCTTCAACCACAGCGTCATGCAGGCTGGCGCCTTGCTCAATCAGCATATCGGTAAACTCAACCAGCAATATACCGTTACGCACCACAACCCCTGCAAGTGCTATAATACCCACACCGGTCATTACAATAGCCATGGTCATACCGAAAATAGCGGTACCCAATAATACACCTATGATACTGAAGAAAATTTCGCTGATAATGATAAATGTTTTACCAATAGAGTTGAACTGTATCATCAGGATGATCAGTATCAAACCAAATGAGGTCAGCATAGCACCGCCTAAAAAGTTCACAGCTTCCATCTGATCTTCCTGCCCGCCACCCTGACGGATAATAACATTATCAGGCCGTTTGAAATTGTTGATAGCCCTTAAAATACTGGCGTTAACTTCATTAGCATTATAAGGTTTTATAACATTTGAACCCAAAGTTAATACCCTTCGCTGCTGCTTACGTTTAATATTACTGAACGTATTTGTATACCGAATATCTGTAAAGGCCGAGATAGGTACCTGCCGAATAGCACCCCCGGTTGCCAGATCACGATACGTTATTTTCATATTGCGTAATTCGTCAATGTTCTCACGCTGGTCTTTAAGCGCCCTTACCTTAATCTGGTAATCATCTTCTTTTGTGTTCCTGAAATCAGCAGCTTTAGCACCGAAGATGGCAGTAGCCAGATTTTGAGTGATCTGTCCGGTTGATATACCTTCCCGGTTTGCACGCTCCCTGTCAATGTCAAACACAATTTCAGGTTTGTCGTTTTGTACGTCGGCAACAAGATTTTCAATACCTGCGATATTTTGTTTCTCAAGGTAGGTTTTTAGGCGGTTACCTGTATTAACAAGGGTATCAATATTATCACCGATAATTTCAATACTGATATCTTTTTGTACCGGTGGTCCACTGCTTTCCTGAGCTACAGCTATGGTAACACCAGGCACAATATTTTGCAGTTGTTTACGAATGTTAGCAAGAATAGGCTTAGTATCTTTACCGTTACGGTCACCAAACTCTACAAAGGCAACAGTTACTTTACCACGGTTCTGATAATCGCCCTGGTCTTCATCCTGGGGATCGGTAACACTTTTGGTTACGTTTGATATAATGGATGATACAATGTCCTTATCAGGCTCAACTATTTGCGCTACCTTTTGCTCAACCTTTTTGGTCACCTCATTAGTTGTGGCCTGATCCGTACCGATAGGCATAGTTATATATACATAAGCAAAGTTAGGGTCGCCAGACGGAAAAAACTCAGGGGTTTTGCCTAAAACAGCCGTCAGTACAATTGCCAATATAAATAAACCAAACGTTCCCAACAGCATGGTTACCGGCCGCTTTACCGCGCGCTCCAGCCATTTGGCATACCAATTCTGGAATTTAGGCCATACATTATTTTGGAACCTGTCTATAACTTTCAATAAGAAGAAGTGATTTAGCAAGTACAAAATAATGATCAAAACCATAAAGTTACCAAAGCCTACATTGATAAGGTATCCTATAACAGTTGCACCAATCAGCCATGCTAAAGCACGCTTTGTGGCTTTATCAAATTTAGGATTATCATGCTCTCCTTCATGGTGTGGTTTCATAAAATCCACAGCAAACACAGGGTTCATGATGTAAGCTACAACCAGTGATGCTAATAGCGTAATAATTAGCGTGATCGGCAGGAAGAACATAAATTCACCAATGATACTATTCCAGAATGCCAGAGGCACGAATGGTGCAAGGGTAGTCATTGTACCTGAAAATACAGGAAGGAACACTTCACCTGCAGCCATTTTCGCAGCTTCTTTTATTGGTACTTTACCATTGGCAAAAATACGGTGGGTATTTTCTATAACCACAATAGCGTCATCTACAACTATCCCTAAAGCAAGCAGGAACGAGAATAATACGATCATGTTAAGTGTAAACCCTATCGCCGGCATTATCAGGAAGGCGATAAAACACGATAACGGAACAGATAATGCTACGAAAATAGCATTGGTTGTACCCATAAAGAACATCAGGATAACGGTCACTAATATAAACCCTATCACTATGGTATTGATCAGGTCATTAAGGGTGGTTCGGGTTTTGTCTGACTGATCGCCGGTTACAGTAATATTTAACCCTTTAGGAAAAACGTTTTGTTGTTTTTCCTTAATTAAAGCGTTGATCTTATCAGACGCTTCAATCAGGTTTTCACCTGTACGCTTACTAACATTTAGTGTTATTACGTTCTTGAATTTTTGCTGCTCAGGTGTTTTTAAACGTGCGTAGCTTTCCTGCTCTAAGAACGAATCCTTTACATCGGCTATATCCCGCAGGTAAACAGCCTGGCCTTTTGGATTACGTATCACCATCTCGGCCACTTCATTTGCGTTCTTAAAGTCCTTTTTAATATCTATGCTCCTGCGTACACCATCTAATTTAATAGTCCCTGCAGATGCCAGTATATTTTCGCCACCAATAGCGTTTGTAATATCAGTGAAGGTCAGCTGCGCAGCAGTCATTTTGTTCAGGTCGACATTAACCTGTATCTCCGGTGTCAAAGCACCTATCTCGTCAACTTTTGATATTTCTTTAAAGCCTTCAATTTCATCCTTAAGTATATCTGCGTATTCTTTCAGCTTTTTAAGATCGTAATCACCGGAAAGGTTAATATAAAGAATAGGCAAATCCGCTACGTTGATATCAGATACTGTTGGCTCTTTAAAATTATTATCATTCTGAGGGAGGTCCTGACGAGCTTTGTCAACCGCATCCTGCACATCTATTTTAGCGTCTTTAACGTCAACATTGGCGTTAAACTCTGCTGTGATAATAGATACGTTTTGTACGGAGTTTGATGTTACCTTTTTTAAACCTTTAAGCGATTTTAGCTTCTTCTCAATCTGTCTTGTCACCAGGTTCTCTATATTCTGCGGAGACTGGCCTAAAAACTGGGTAGTAACAAAAACCTTTGGTACGGCAATATCCGGGAAGTTCTCTTTGGGGAGGTTGTTGTAACTGATAATACCTAAAACTGTTATCAGGAACATCAGCACATAGATGGCCGTTTTATTATCAATGGCCCAGCTTGAGGGCGCAAATTCTTTTTTTACATCTTTCATATCTGTTACAGATAAGGAGTTTAATACTATATAGCAGATTGTGTTGCTTTTATCTTGTCGCCATCCTCAATGTCGGCAGCGCCTTCGGTAACTATCTGATCACCGGCTTTAAGACCCGACAATACTTCCGTCATGCCGCCATACGTTACACCTGGTTTAATCACTGTACGTTTAGCAGTACCATTGGCGTTTACATACACATAATCTCCATCTTCGGCACGTTGTATCGCTTTAACGGGTATGGTAATGGTGTTGGCCTTTGAGTAGTTCGCTATTTTTAAAATAGCCGTCATGTTTGGCCTTAGCGATTTACGATCTGGCAACCTTACTTCTACTGCAAAGCTGCGTGATGTAGGGTCAATTGCTTTGGCCGCAAACGTAACATTGGTAGTCAGCGAGTCGTTTGCATCTGGTACAACAATCTTCACTTTATTACCGGTGGCAACACTGCCCGCGTAAGACTCTGGCACATCAGCCTTTACTTTTAATATATCGGCATTAACTATACGTATACCTGTTTGGCCGGGTTGTGCAACCTGCCCAAGTTTAAGGTCCATTTGGTCTATTGTGCCACTGATAGGCGATACAATACGATACATGGCAGCTTGTTCGCGCAAAGCAGATAATGCCTTTTTACTGGCCTGCAAATTAGTTTGAGCTTGCAAAAATTGGACTTCAGTACCTATTTTCTGGTCCCATAATGCTTTCTGGCGATTATATAATGTTTGATTCAACGCTACCTGTGCTTCTGACTGCGCTATGCTTTGCTGCAATACGCTGGCATCTAACTGCGCCAGCACCTGCCCTTTAGATACATGCTGCCCCACCTTAACGTTGATCCTGGTTATAGTACCCGGAGATTGGGGGTAAGCGGTAACGTTGTCCTGCGCATCTATTTTACCCTGTATCTGAATATAATTAGTAAATGCGCCGCTTTTAACATCAACTACGCCAACTTCGGTTATTTTGGCAGAATCGTTACCACCTACCTCAGCCTGTAATTTAGTGATTTTCGCATTAAGCTCGGCCTGCTGTTTCTGCAAATTGGCAAGTTCCGCCTTTTTATCTTTTGGCTTGTTAGAGCATGCTGCTAATAACAATAAAGCCGGTATGTATATAATTTTTTTCATGTTGAGTTTGATATGAGTGATTTTAGTTTAGTTGTTGTTATTTAATTCGTCCGAAAGCCTTATCAAGATCCACCTTGCTTACCAGCGCATCATATAATCCCTGGATGTATTGGTTATCGGCATCTTCAAGCGCTGTTTGTGCCTGCGTAACTTCAATGCTTGAACCTACCCCCTGCTGGTACTTGATTTTGGCCACACGTAAAACCTCCTGGGCTAAAGCCTGGCTTTGCTTTTGGTTATTCAAAGTTTGCAAGCCATTCAAATAATTAACACTTGCCTGGTTAGCTTCTAAACTAAGTGCGTTCTTAAGATTGTGGAGATCATTATCTGCCTTTAAAACCTCTATCTGCGATTGCCTTACCTGGTATTTTCTTTGAAAACCGCTAAAAATCGGCACGTTTAAACTTAAACCAACATAAGCCGATGGGAAGTTATTGCTATATAACTTCTTAAAACTATCGTTTTGGTAAGAAGCTGCATAACTGGCATTAGCGCTAAGTGTTGGCAAGTACTGCGATTTCTTATTTTTTACATCCAGTTCGTTCAGCTTTTTCTGAGTTTCCTGTAATGCGTATTCTATGCGGTTATGGTAAAAGGCGGTATCTGCGCTTAACACCTCAGGGCTTTTATCTAATGCAACATCGCTTAATTTATCTGTTAAAACCAAATTGTTCTCTATGGGCATACCCATTTGAAACTTTAGCAACTGGTAATTTAATGCGAGTAACCTTATTACGTTTTCCCTGTTTGTAAGCAGGTTGTTGTATTGAACGGTAATCCGGTCAACATCTATTTTCTCAACAAAGCCCTGTTTGTTTTGTGCTGTTGTTTGTTCAACCTGCTGCTTTAACTGATTAATATTCGCATCAATTAAACGTAACTGTTCGTTATTGACCAGCACTTGATAGTAAGCTTTAGTAACATTTACATTAACTTCAATTTTTGAGCGTGTATAAGCACGGGCAGATAGCTCCTTATAGGTTTTAGAAGCCTTTAAACCTACCAGGTAACTCCCGTTAAATAATATCTGGTTAGCAGTGACCCCTAAATTTGAATTGTACTTCACACCAAATTTTACAGGGATAAATGTCCCCGGGGCGTTAAAAAATTCGCCAGGTAATAAAGTAGTAGGGATCTTCAGATAATCAGTGAATGAAGCGGTACCGTTTATTTGAGGTAAACCTATACCGGTAGTTTCTTTCACTTTGTACTCGGCGCTCTTCATATCCAACGCAGCATTCAAAACCGAGTTTTGATGCTGATACGCATAGTTCACGGCATCCTGTACAGAAAAACTGTACGTTTGCGGCACGGGCTGCGTTTGTGAAAACCCGGTAAGGGCTGCCGTTAAGCAAATTAGTAGGGTTAGTATTTGTTTCATTCGTGTGTTTAGATATATGATGGATTTATTGTTTGCATGTATTTTAAAACAAATCAATTTCTTTGGTTGACAACCGTATGTCAGCAATTAAGCCTCTTTTAAAAATTTACTTTGCCCCGTATTTGCCTCTTTGTACTGATCAAGCAGTTTATGCCCTTCCAGTGTACATATACCATAGTTAAAATGCTCAAGTAACTGATATTGCACTTTCCATGGGCTGAACTGGGCAACCGGGAAAATAACCGTATTAAACCCCATTTCAACCTGATTAACCCTCATTTTCGCCATGATCTTTACATCGAGATCTGAGCGGATAAAACCTTGTTTAATCCCTTTTATCAAAAGTTCTTCCAGGGTTTTAACCAATACCTCAGATTTAAACCGTTGAAACTCCGCCCATGCATCCGGGTGATACTTTTGCATATCGTGTATCACAATGGGATTAATGCGCCCGAAGATCTCTTCAGAACATTTCATCATATTGATCATCTCCTCAATTACATTCAAAGATGTGCTGATGATATTGTTCATCTGCTCTTCATCCTCTGCCAGTTTTTTCTTGACCAGCGCCATTACCAGATCATTCTTATCATTTAAAAAATGATAAATGGTTTTTTTCGACATTCCTAAATGCCGGGCAATGTCATCCATAGTGACACTTTTGATGCCGGCCTGCATAAACAACTCTTCGGCACCTATAATTATTCTATCAATTTGACCGTTTGACATTTCGGGTCAAAACTAAGGAAACAATTTTAGATTTCAAAGTTTCCATTTTAAATTACTCATCCCTTAACACCTCGTTTTCAACATTTGTCTATCTTTGCAAAAAATTTATTCGATGGAATTAAATTCCCTTACCTCTATTTCTCCTGTCGACGGCAGATACCGTAACTCAACATTGCCTCTTGCACTCTACTTTTCTGAATTCGCATTAATTAAGTACCGGGTTTATGTTGAGATAGAATATTTCATAGCTCTTACTCAACTACCTGTGCCTCAGCTTCAGGATTTTGATAGCGCTAAAGCTGAAAAGTTACGCGACATATACATAAATTTCACCGAGGCGGATGCTGAAGCTATTAAAGAGATTGAAAAAACTACTAATCATGATGTAAAGGCTGTTGAATATTTTATAAAAGGGGAATTTGATAAGCTTGGCCTTCAGAAATATAAGGAGTTTATCCATTTCGGGCTTACATCTCAGGATATTAACAATACGGCTATCCCATACTCTTTTAAGGCTGCGTTAAAAGAAGTTTATTATCCGGAACTGGAGGAGCTGATTGAAAAGCTAAGGGAATATGTAAATGAATGGGAAAATGTATCAATGCTTGCTCATACGCATGGACAGCCGGCATCTCCTACCCGTTTAGGGAAAGAAATAAATGTTTTTGTTGAGCGCCTGGAAAAACAACTGGAATTGTTAAAAGCTGTACCTGACGCCGCTAAGTTTGGTGGCGCTACCGGCAATTTCAATGCGCATCATGTAGCCTACCCGGGTATTGACTGGAAAGCATTTGGTAATCATTTTGTAAATAATGTTTTAGGACTTAGTCGTTCGCAGTACACCACCCAAATTGAGCACTATGATAATTTTGCAGCTCAATGCGATGCTTTAAAACGCATCAATAATATTATTATTGACCTTGACCGGGATATTTGGACCTACATCAGCATGAATTTTTTTAAGCAAAAAATCAAAGCAGGTGAAGTGGGCTCATCTGCTATGCCGCACAAGGTGAACCCTATTGATTTTGAAAACAGCGAAGGTAACCTGGGCATTGCAAATGCTTTATTTGAACACCTTGCGGCCAAACTACCAATCTCACGTTTACAACGCGACCTTACCGATTCTACCGTATTGCGCAATATTGGCGTACCTGTGGCGCATACGCTGATAGCATTTAAATCTACCTTGAGGGGCTTAAACAAACTACTACTTAACGAGGCCGCTATAAACGCAAGTTTAGAGGCTAACTGGGCGGTAGTTGCAGAAGCTATACAGACTATTTTACGCCGGGAAGGGTACCCAAACCCATATGAGGCCTTAAAAGAACTTACCCGTACCAATACAGGTGTAAATGCTGAAACCATTGCTGGCTTTGTAGATAATTTAGAGATAAGTGACAATGTAAAACAGGAGATAAAACAAATAACTCCTCAAAATTACACCGGCATTTTTTAAGATTTGGCATTACTTGCCAACAACTCTTAACAAAAACATAAAGTACATAAAACTTTCAATTAATAGTAGTTGTTCAATTTTATACCGTACACTCTATTAAATGAAAGTTTATGACAAACTCTATTCTTGAAATAACAGAAAACGAATATCTTATAAAATTAAACCGAAGTAATTTCGACCTGTCATTCATTCGCAGCCTGTTAAAAATAGTTGAGGTATCTGAACCTGCAGAAACAAAAAAACAGGAAAGGTATGCAGATGACTATAACTATACACCTGCAGAAATGCATATAGTTGACAGGCATATCGAGCCAAGCCAAAGCCACTCATCAGAGCCTGAATATTTCAGTAAGCTTGACGAGAAATAAGCTGTCAGAATTTTTGGCGGAAGCCACGCACAACCTGTTGCTTGTCCATCTGCCCCATTTGCGCCTTCATCATCTTGATCTGATCGGCAAGCAGCTTGTTTTTATCATCTTTAGCCGCCTCTTTAATATACATTTCTGCCTCACGCTTGTTACGTTTAGCCATGGATATACCAGCCAGGCTTAATTTGGCTAAAGCCGTATTGTGCGACATACTCATGCCCAGTGATAAAGCTTTCTTAAAGTACTTTTCGGCCTTTAAAGGCGCCTTGCGCGACTCTATTAAACCGATAAGCAGGTTATAATAACCCCACTGGCCTTTGTGCAATTGTTTTTCGTAGTCTGTTATTTTGCCAAGAAACTCTTCGGCCTTGTCTGATTTCTCTTTGCGCAGATAAAACTGTGCAATAAGCATATTTTCGTTAAAAAAGAAGGTAAGCAGTGTTAATCCACCAATCAGAAATACAGGAATCCCCCATCCCCAAAAGCCAAAGCCGCACAGTGTAACCCCTGCGCCCATTATAACACATGCAATAATTAACCTAACTATATTTGACATAATTTGTATTACTATAAAAACAGTGTGCAAATATCGTTATTTGTAGGCTAAATAAATCATTGTATATAATATTTATGGCTGGAGAATTAGATAAATCATGGATGTATGTTTTGGGGGATGAATTTCAGAAAACGTACATGCTTGAGCTTAAAACATTTTTACAACAGGAAAAAGCCGCCGGGCATATCATATATCCAAAAAATACTGAAATATTTAATGCATTTAACACTACCCCCTTTGATAAGGTAAAAGTAGTTATACTTGGGCAAGACCCTTACCCGGGCGTAGGCCAGGCACATGGGCTATCATTTTCAGTACAAAAAGGCGTCGCCATACCCCGTTCGCTTGTTAACATTTATAAAGAACTAAGTACTGATATCCCTGGCTTTAAAATACCGGGCCATGGCAACCTGGTAAAATGGGCCGAGCAAGGAGTATTACTATTGAATGCAACACTTACGTTGCGCGCAGGTGAGTCAAACTCGCACTCCAAGAAAGGATGGGAAAAATTTACAGATGCCGCTATCAAAGCCATATCTGAAAAGAAAAGTGGCGTAGTGTTTATTTTATGGGGAGCGTACGCGCAATCAAAAATACCGCTGATAGATGCCAGTAAACATTTTATTCTAAAATCGGTGCATCCATCGCCGTTATCTGTAGAGCGTGGCTTTTGGGGATCTAAGCCTTTCTCGAAAACCAACGAGTATCTGATCAAAGTGGGCAAAGAGCCTATTGACTGGCAAATAGAGTAAATATGCAGGGCTATAAACAAAATGTGCAAATGAAATGATCATTTGCACATCTGCATATTGATTAATATTCCAAAGGGATAATTGGCTCTTTTTTGCTGGTGCTCATGATCATCATGGTTTGGAAGGTTTTAACGACCGTAATCCGGCTGATCTTTTCCATGATCAATTGTTCGTACGATTTGATGTCTCGCACGTAAACTTTCAGCAAAAAGTCGCATTGGCCGGTAACATGATGGCATTCGGTTACTTCTTTTATACTTTTTATTTCATCCAAAAACGTCTGAATGGTATTTTTCTGATGAAAATCAAGCGATATCTGTATAAAAGTTTTGATACCTAATCCCAGCTTCTCCTCATCTACCAGAGCATGGTAGCTTTTGATATACCCGGCATTCTCAAGTTTGCGCACCCTTTCAAGAGTTGGCGCAGGTGAAAGCCCAATCTCGTTAGAAAGCTGTAAGTTGGTGATACGCCCGTTTTCCTGTAAAATCTTAAGTATCTGTAGGTCTATCTTATCTAATTCTGAAGCCATGGTAGATGCAAATATATACTATTATAAATCTCACAAAATATAATTTTTTTTAAATAAATCCCCGCAAAACATTTTAAAGATTTAATTGTATTTTTAGACAAGTCTAAAAAAAATATTAGATTTGTTTAAATGTATACATTAGCCGAAGAGAATTATTTAAAGGCCATTTACAAACTGTCAATCGCGACCGGTAATGTAAGTACTAACCAAATTGCTGCTGAACTGGCTACCAAGGCATCATCGGTAACAGATATGGTACGTAAGCTGGCCGAAAAAGCGATGATCAACTATACCCGTTATCAAGGCGTAAGCCTTACCCGATCTGGTGAAAAGGTAGCATTGAGTATTATACGCCGGCATCGCCTTTGGGAATACTTTTTGGTTGAAAAGTTAAATTTTAAGTGGGATGAGGTACATGATATGGCCGAGGAAATGGAACATATTTCATCTACCGAACTGATAGACCGGCTTGATGCATTTATGGGCTATCCCACCCACGACCCGCACGGCGACCCAATACCTGATTGCAATGGTAATTTTAAAACAACGGAACTAAAACCAATATCAGCAATAAAAGTTAATGATTGCGGCGTTATTTCTGGCGTGCGCGACCACTCGGCTGCGTTTCTTCAATACCTGGAGAAACAAGGGCTTACTATCGGCAAAAAAATCGCGGTCAAAGAAATCATCAATTACGATAATACCGTGGTATTAGAAACCAATAAAAAACAAGTACAGATAAGCCGCGATGTGGCCAACAACCTGCTGATTGCTTTATGACACAACACGACTCGCACTCTTTAGGAAACGTACATAATACAGTTACAACCGAGAACAAAACCGGCTGGCGCAAAATAATGTCATTTTTGGGTCCGGCTTACCTGGTAAGTGTAGGTTATATGGACCCTGGCAACTGGGCTACAGACCTTGCAGCGGGCAGTCAGTTTGGTTACAAGCTGATCTGGGTTTTACTACTGTCTAACTTAATTGCCTTGCTATTACAAAACCTGTGTGTAAGGCTTGGTATAGTGCGCAGTTTAGATCTTGCACAGGTATCTAAACATACCTATCCGCGTTTTGTAAATTTTTGCCTTTATGTACTGGCCCAAATAGCCATCATAGCCTGCGACCTGGCCGAAATTATAGGCATGGCTATTGGTTTAAACCTGCTGTTCGGGCTACCATTAATATGGGGCGTATCTATTACTTTGTTAGATACATTACTGCTTTTGCTATTGCTGAATAAAGGAATGCGCAAGCTGGAAGGCTTTATCATATCCCTCATTTTTGTTGTGGGGCTGGCCTTTTTAGTACAGATGTTTATTGTGCGGCCACATGTTATTGATATAGCCAAAGGATTTATACCAACACAGCTTAATAACCAGGCATTATACATAGCCATTGGTATAATAGGCGCTACGGTGATGCCCCACAACCTTTACTTACACTCGTCGCTGGTGCAAACCCGCAAGATAGACCGTAGCGATGAAGGCATTAGAAAAGCAATAACCTATAACTTTTGGGATACTACTATTGCCCTTAACCTGGCGTTTTTTGTAAATGCAGCTATTTTAATATTAGCCGCGGCCGCCTTTTATTACCGCGGATACCATGAAGTTGCCGAGATACAGGACGCGCATAAATTACTGACCAGTATTTTTGGTAAGCTGGCCCCTGCCCTGTTTGCCATAGCGCTTATAGCCGCCGGGCAAAGTTCTACTGTAACTGGTACACTTGCAGGTCAGATCATTATGGAAGGGCATTTAAACCTACGTATCGCACCCTGGTTACGCCGTTTGCTTACACGTATGCTGGCTATCATTCCTGCCTTTTTTACTATACTGCATGCAGGGTCTGAAGGTTTAGGGAAGCTGCTTATACTTAGCCAGGTGGTACTGAGCCTGCAGTTAGGCTTTGCTGTAATACCGCTGATACATTTTACATCCGACAAAAAACGCATGGGGCAGTTTGCCAATAGCATGCCTATGAAAATAGCTGCGTGGTTTTTTGCCATTATTATTGTTGCCTTAAACGTGCGACTGGTAATACAGGAAATTAACGATTGGGCGGGAAATAGCCCCTCGGCTGCTAACCTGGTACATTTTGTCATCACACCAATTGCGGCTGGAATAGGTTTACTGCTTCTTTACGTGTTTATCAGACCTATGCTTTACAAGCACAGCAACCAGCCCGTTTATGTACCGCATGGTATTGCCGCTACGCTGGATAACCTTGAGGCGATACAATACAAACAAATAGGCATTACTATCGATTTTTCTAAAAATGACCAGGACACCATAAGGCATGCATTAATGCAGGGTGGTAAAGAAGCGGATTACAATCTGATACACATAGTTGAAACAGCCGGCGCCCGTTATTATGGTAAACAGGTGATGGATAACGAAACGCAAAGTGATGTAGATAACCTGGATAAATATGTTGATGCACTGGTTAAACTGGGTTACAACGCCCGGGCAAAAATAGGATTTGGCGGGCCAGCAACTGCCATTGCGCAGATTGTAAAAGATAACAAAATTGATTTTGTGGTGATGGGCTCGCATGGGCACAAGGTTTTAAAGGACCTGATATTCGGCACAACAGTTAACGAGGTAAGGCACCGGGTGAATGTGCCGGTGCTGATTGTTAAACCTCAAAAAAAATAATTGCATATTTGCAATCCCAATAAAGTTTAGGATGGAGCAGAACGTATATATTAAAAACAAAAAGGCTTACTTTGAGTACACCATACTGGATAAGTATGTGGCCGGTATTCAGCTTTTGGGTACCGAGATCAAATCTATCCGTAATGGTAAGGCTAATATCAATGATGCTTTTTGCACCTTTATTGATAACAGGCTTTACGTACGTAACCTGCATATATCAGAATACTCGTTCGGCTCATTTTACAACCACGAGGCCAAACGCGACCGGGTGCTGTTACTGCATAAAAAAGAGCTCAAAAAACTGCAGACACGTACCGAAGAAAAAGGCTTAACAATCATTCCGCTTGCATTATTTATTAGTGAGCGGGGCTTTGCCAAACTGGAGATAGGCCTGGCCCAGGGTAAAAAAACCTATGATAAACGCGAAAGCCTTAAAGAGCGTGATACAAAACTTGAAATGGACAGGGCGATGAAGAGATAGTTTTAAGAGAGTCGGGATTTAAGAAACACGAACCAAGATAATTTTGGCACATAGCTTTAATGAGATCAAGTAATTTTGAGATCAAGTAATTTAAAGTAACGATAACATATACCAAGAGGTTAGCCTTATCTTAAAATCACTTTCTTTCTTGATTCCTGACTCCTGATTTCTTGGTTCTCTTTTCCAATCACCACGCTCTGTCACCTACCAGCGGTACAAATCTGAAGGTATCTAACACATGGCGCTCATAGTCATGTTCGCCTGTTTTTAGCACGGTTACCATTTTTTGTGATTTTTCATCCCCTACCGGGATAACAATGATACCGCCTATTTTCAGTTGCTTAAGCAAAACTTCTGGCACGGTTGGCGCCCCGGCAGTTACTATTATTTTATCATAAGGTGCATCTTCTGCTATTCCTATTGAGCCATCGCCTAAAAAGAATTTAGGCTTATAACCCATATAAGGCAATACTTGTATGGTGCGTTCATAAAGCTTTTCCTGCCGCTCAATGGTAAAAACTTTTGCCCCGATTTCCATTAAAATGCAGGTTTGGTAGCCGCAGCCGGTGCCTATTTCCAGCACCTTATCGCCTTTATTAATATGCAATAGCTCAGTTTGATAAGCTACAGTATAGGGTTGCGAAATGGTTTGGCCTTCCCCTATCGGGAAGGCAATATCTTTATAAGCCTGGTTCCAGAAAGTTTCATCAAAAAAATAATGGCGCGGTACTTTAGCTATAGCATTTAAAACTCTTTCGTCCTCAATCCCCTTTTTACGCAGTAATTCAACCAGCCTTTTACGTGCCCCCTGTTCGCGGTAATTATCAATAAACTTGTACGCCATAATACCCAACAAAATTAACAGGATTTAGGGATTTAAGGATGTACAGGATTTGATATTATAGCTATATGTACTTTATTGATTGATTTTTAGGAAGATTAGTTTATATCAAAGTCTAAGTTTCTGGATTTACCATTTTTTATTATAATCCATTTAAACTATCAGACTCCTTAATCATGTTAATATGGATCAACATCAGGCTGTACGATACTGCCTTTACTCAGCCTGGTGGTTTGAAATTGAGTGATAACCTCCCTGATGATAACTTTGGCTTTAACAATAGATATGGTATCCCGCTCGAATTTGAGCATGATAGATTTAATGTAGTAATTGCGTATGCGGTTGATCAGTGGAGCTTCAGGGCCGATTACCCGTTCCCCGAAATGCTTGCGTAATTCAGTGGCCAGATATTCAGCTTGATTATATAATATTTCAGGGTCCTTGTGCTTTACATCCAGGTTAATAATGCGGTAATATGGGGGATATTTGAAACTCTTGCGCTCCTCCATTTCGGTAAAATAAAGGTCGGCATAGTCGTTGTCTATTACCTGTTTAATAACCCTATGGTTCGGATCATACGTTTGGATAACTACTTTGCCCTGTTTACCACGCCTGCCTGCCCTGCCGCTCACCTGGGCCAGCATCTGGTAGCTTCTTTCATTGGCCCTGTAATCCGGGTATTTTAAAAGGCTATCCGCATTGATAATACCAATTACAGTAACATCAGCAAAATCAAGCCCTTTCGCTACCATTTGCGTCCCTACTAAAATATCTATCTTTTTTTCTTCAAGATTATTTAGAATATTCTGCAGTGAGTTGCGCGAGCGGGTAGTATCCAGATCCATCCGGGCAAGGCGAACATCAGGCATCAGCACAGATAATTCATCTTCAACTTTTTCGGTGCCGAAACCTTTGTACTCTAAATGAGTAGAGCCACAGGCCGGGCAAATAGTTGGCGAATCTTCCTTATAACCACAATAGTGGCAATGTAATTTATGGCTGTGTTTATGGTAGGTTAGGCTTACATCGCAGTTGATACATTTGGGCGTATAGGCACAAATCTTACACATCAAAACCGGGGCATAGCCGCGGCGGTTCTGAAAAAGAATTACCTGCTCTTTATTTTGCAATGCCTGGGCCATGTCCTGCATTAAAACGCTGCTGAAATGCGACTGCATGGTTTTGCGCTTGGTTTCCTCGGTTACGCTTACTACTTCAGTTAGAGGAAGCTGCACGCCGCCGTAACGTTCATTCAGCTCGACCAAGCCGTATTTTTGCACACGTGAATTGTAATAACTTTCAAAAGACGGTGTAGCCGATCCCAGTAACACCTTCCCCTTATACATATTAGCCAGGTAAATAGCCGCATCACGCGCGTTGTAGCGCGGTGCCGGATCAAACTGCTTATAGGAGGTTTCATGCTCTTCGTCAACAATGATCAACCCCAGATCGCTAAAGGGCAGGAAAACAGACGAGCGTGCGCCAAGCACTACCTTATACTCGTTATTGAGTACCTTTTGCCATACTTCTACGCGCTCGTTATCATTAAACCGCGAGTGATAAACCCCTATCGAGCTGCCAAAATAAATGCGCAGCCGTTCTATAACATGTGTAGTTAAAGCTATTTCGGGCAGCAGGTAAAGCACCGGCCGGCCAGTAGCCATCATTGCCTCTATCAGCTTAATATATATTTGCGTTTTCCCTGATGAGGTCACTCCGTGCAACAAAACAACTTCCTTTTGCTTAAACTGCTTATTTATATCCTTCAGTGCAGTTTCCTGTGCCTCGCTTAAAATAAAATTGCTTATCTCTTCGTCATCTTCTGTATAACCCAATCGGGATACATTTTTTTCCTCGGCGTAAAATACATCCTTTTCTATCAGCGATTTTATGCTTGATTCGCCCGACCCGCTTGCCTCTATCAACTCGGCTTTATTTACTGTTTTTTGCTGTCGCGATAGTTTGATATATGCCAGTACCGCATCAGCCTGTTTAGGTGCACGCTTTTCGAGGATCACAAATAACTCCTGCAAAGCATCAGGATTCTGGTAAACCGGATTCAGCCGTATATAAATACGCTTACGCGGTTTATAGCGTTCGGCCACTTCCTCAGATATATTGATTATATTCTTCTCAAACAACGCCTTAAGGATAGGCATAACGGTTTTTTGCCCCAGCAATTTTGCAATATCGCTAACCGTGAGCTCGGGCTGCAGGTCGAGTGCCTCTACGATCAAAAACTCCTTATCATTCAGTTGGCTTTTGTCGTATTGAAAATCCCGGTTGATAATTACCTTGGTTTCACTTGCCAGTTTAAGAGCGGTTGGCAGCGCAGCATTCATTACCTCGCCTACATTACACATATAATATTCGCCAAGCCATTCCCAAAAAACGAGTTGCCTTTGGTTAACAACCGGCCTGTCATCCAAAATATCCAGAATATATTTAGCCTCGTACTTTTCGGGCGCTGCTTCTGTAATGGCAGATACGATTGCCGTATACAACTTGCTTTTACCAAACTGCACCACTACTCTTTTGCCTATGGCAATGTCACTGTTCAACTCAAAAGGTATGCGATAGGTATAATTACGACTGATTGCTAAAGGCAATATCACCTCAACAAACAGCGTTTTACGGGCAGACTGTATACCTTCGGCAAATTCTAACATCATTTATTTATTTCTGAAAGCAGCTAAGCCCAAAGTTATCCATCCAATAATAAAGAGCAAACCGCCTAAAGGAGTAACGGGGCCTAACGCCACAAGGCCGGGCATATGTAACAGATCACGGCAGGATAAAAGGTAAAGCGAACCTGAAAATAAAACAATACCAAGGGTAAACATATAATAAGCAACGGTTATCAGCTTATTTTTGAACCGGGTAAATGTCGAGAGAAACAGCAAGGCGAAAACATGGTAAAAGTTATACTGGACCGCCGTGTGCCAAACATCCAGCTGGTATGCAGATAGGGAGCTTTTTAATGCATGCGCCCCAAACGCGCCCGCAATTACTGCCACTGCACCAAAGAACGACGCTGTGATTATTATTTGTTTGTTCATGCAGATTTAAAAGGCTAAGTTAACCAAATGAAAGTATTACTTTATTGTGGTAAGGTAAAATTCTAACTTGCAGCACAAATTCATCAATGAAAAGACTAATAGCTTTAACATTAATTTTGGTAGCTGCAACAGCCTATGTTACGGTTAAGTATTTCAATAACCTGAACACATCCGGCGCACATGCCGGTAACATTATTCGTACTATCCCTGCAGATGCGGCCCTTGTGTTTGAGTTTACTAATGAAAAAAGCTTTTATGATATTTATTCAGGTAACGATCTGCTGAATAACCTGATTGGAGATGAGCAGGCAAAAGACCTTGATACTGTGCGCAAGGTTTTGTTAGGCAATAATACTATCAAATCATTTTTTGATGACCGTAATGTTTTCATATCCGTTCATCCGACAAAGCAAGAAGGCATTAACCTGTTGCTTACCACCTCTGCAAAAGAAATGGATATTGATCAGTTGATAGATTTATCCAAGGCAAGCGGCGCAAAAATGCTGGTAACTCCCCTAAAAATTGATAATAAACCAGGTTTTACCATATTTTTCAATTCAATAAAAAAGCGCTTATATCTTATAAATATCGATGGTGGTATATTTTCGGCCAGTTTCTCAAAAGAACTTATTGCCAGCGCCGCTGCATACAAGCCCAACAGGGGGAAACTTCCGTTTATGTTATTGCCCGATAAACAAACTGCTAATTCGCTTGCTAATCTGTACGTAAATTATAAACATACTGATCTTTTGTTTGAGCAGTTGTTCAAACATAAAAACATAGATATTTTTAAACCTTTCCGCTTGTTACCGGCACAAGCCGCCCTTAACATCAACTTTAAAAATGATGCGGTTATGTTTAGTGGATATACAAATATTGATAACGATGAGCCGGCAAGTTATCTGAACATTTTTACAAACCAACAGCCTGTAGAAAACAGCCTTAAAAGTATATACCCGTCAACAACTGCCTATGCTTTAAATATGGCAGTATCTGATGTTAAAAAGTTTGCAGCCGGATTGACCCGGTTTCATGACAACGCCGGATTAAAAGCAGAAAGAGAGGCACTTTTCGCTAAAATAAAAGGAGAAACCGGTATCAGCCTTAAAAAAGAATTCGAGCAGTTGCTCGGTAATGAATTTGCCTTTGTCACGACGAGGTACGGCGAAAGATTTGCCTTGATAGCTGTAAAAAATGGCAGCAATTTACGGCCGGTCATGACCAACATCAGCAATATGGTAAACGATGATGTTGGCCAGTTCAATTATAATAAGCTTCCTTATTTTTTATTGGGCGATGCATTTAATGCCTTTAGAAAACCCTATTTTAGGGTTATTGATAATTATTTAATATTGGCTAATACAGCTAAAGAAATTGAAAGTTATAACGATACTTACTTTAACCGGAAGTTTTTGAATAAGATGGACGACCATCGAAGATTTGATAATCTGCTTGCCGAAAAAAGCAATGTTTCTTTCTTCCTCCAATTTCGCAACGCTCAGCAAATATTAAAGGCAGGTTTAAAGGATGAGTATTATGCTGCTTATAAAAACAACAACTTGTCTTGGAAAAAATTTTACGCCGCGTCATATCAGTTTGCTGCATCTGATAAAAACTTTTATACAAACTTTTGCTTATTGCTAAACCAGCCGGATACTACGGCCAATAAAAATCTAAATTAAATGCTGTATGTTACAACCCAAAATAGCCTTAACACGTTTAAGCAGCATATAAGTGCTATTCGTTTTTTTATCGATACGTATAATAAAGCTTAATTACGCACTGCAATTATTTATGAAGTATTTTTTATTGGTTGTTTGTTTTCTATCTCTTTCTATTAAGACTTTTAGCCAGCAATTTTCGCAATATAATACAGGTACACTCTACGATTCGTTTGAAAACCCTGCACAAACCACCTTTGTTCCTGATACAAGCCGGTACATCGCATTCAACTTTTTCATTCCAAACTTTGGCAGTAATTTTTACCTGACAGGTAATGGCCAGGTGCCACTTAAAAGCAGGGCTTTTACCGGCAGATATGTAACCGACAATCTTGTTATCGGCCAAAATAAATTCAGCCGTGCCAAGGTTGATGCAAACGCATACCTTGGCATGCTACGTATTTTTAAAAGCCTTGATGGCAACCAGGAGATTGGCTTTTCAATACAAACCCGCGCAGAAGGCAAAGGGCTGTTTACCGATGAAACACTGCTGCTGCTTAATGGTACCAGCGCCTTTGATACAGACCAGCCTTATGCTGAAGTACTGAACAGCAATTACAGGTATCAGGCTTATCACCAGCTTAGCTTTGCTTACCGGGAAAAGTTCAGTAAAAATTTCGCGTTAGGTTTTAAGCTGAGCGCTTTGTTAGGTATTCAATATCAACGTCTTCGCATCGATCATTCGTACCTTACATTTAACAGTGCTGATAACTCGGCCGACCTGGCTTTGCAAGGAGACTACCGTATCAGTTACACATCCGGCAAATTCAGCAAACATGATCTGCTGCCTTCCTTTCGTAACCCCGGGGCCTCTATAAGCATAGGTACTTTGATCCGCACACGGGATAATTTTAATATTCAGGCTAATATTAAAGATCTTGGCTTTATACATTGGAGCGGCAAATCAACTATTAGCCAGTTCAATACCGCCGCCACTGTACCCAATATAAACGGCACACGGCTTGAAGACCGTTTGTATGCTACTGCTTATGACATCGTTCGTTCGGCCGATAAAAAATCGGGATTTGTAAGCCCTACCAATGCCAAGGCCGAGCTTAGCGCTAATAAATCATATTGGCTTAATGATGACAAGACCTTTAAATACTCACCTACGCTTATTGTGCAAAAGGAGTTGTTTTATGCCGACTATACAGCGGCGTTATCCAACCCGTTTCAATATAAAAACTTCACAGGCACTGTTGTAGCTGCTTATAACAATTATAAAATATTCAGCACCGGTTTGCAGTTGATGCTCAAATCGCCAAACGCGGAGTTTTTTATAGGAAGCGACAGGGTTATACAAACCGGCAGTGTTATCGGCGCAGCAAGAAAATCAGACGGACAGATCTATAAAAATGCTTCATACACCGGGGCCGATTTCTTTATGGGGTTTTCCCTGAAGTTTGGCTATGTGATAGAGCACCCGATGAATACCAGCCGTATCCCCCTGGGCGAGAAACCCGGCCTTATCAAGCGTATGTGGAACAGTATAACCGGAAAAGATAACGGCGATTAATCAGCCTTTTTGCCTGCAATAAAATCTTTTAAATAATAAGGCTCAAAATAAGCCACGTCTTCAAATTCGGCACGGTCAAATTTTTCGTGAGCAATATTGGTTAGATGGGTGGCCGAGTTACTGAAATCGGTTACAAATAACGCATTAGCATTATGGCCCAATGCTGCCTGGCATTTGCCAGCACCATCGCCAAAAAATAACATTTTGTTAACAGCTAACAGATCGCCAAAGCTGTTTTCGTCAATTATTTCAGCCGCAGTTGGCTTTATTATGTTGTTATTTATATCATAAACAGCCGTGTACACTTCCATTCTGCGCGCATCTATCATTGGGCAAAGCAGCGTGCTATCTTCAACCTCATTAGTCGCGATCAATCCGTTTGCCATAGCTGCAAGCGTGTCTACAGCAATCAGGGGTTTATCCAGCGCAAAGCAGAGGCCTTTGGCGGTTGACACACCAATGCGCAAACCAGTGTACGAACCAGGCCCGCAGCTTACTGCTACCGCATCTATAGCACTATAAGTAATTTCGCATTGCCTGATCAGGTCTTCAATATAAATAGTAATAACCTCGGCGTGTATGTTACGCGCGTTTATTTCTTTATAAGCTAATACCTGTCCTTTATCGGCCAAAGCGACCGAACACGAAGTAGTGGCTGTTTCTATTTGTAAAATCATGTTGAAAGCCAAAAGTAAAAATCAAAATGTAAAAAGTTAAATTCACACTTCAACTTTTGATATTTGATACAATTTAAGGAACCGGGTCGTGCCCGTGGCCGCCCCAGGGGTTGCACCTGGCTATGCGTTTAAGTGTCAGCCAGCCGCCTTTAAAGGGCCCGTACCTTTTTATGGCCTCTACCCCGTATTGTGAGCAGGTTGGGGTGTACCGGCACGAATTAGGCAATATTGGTGATATAAGATATTGATAAGCTTTTATAAGCAGCAAAAAAAATGCGCTGAGAATGCTTTTTATACCATTCCACAAAAAAGTCATTTAATGGCTTCCCCCGCAAGCTGAGTTAAAAGCTTAAGCATTTTCTTTTCAACAAAATCAAATGAGGATATCTCTTTACCGATATAGCTAACCGATAGCACCAGCTTTTTACCAGCATTATCAAGGGCATTGTAAAGATTGATTTGCTTATTAAGGCGATAAGCCTCGCGCATACGGCGTTTGATGAGGTTACGGTCAACCGCACGTTTATAACGCTTTTTGCCTACGTTAAATACGATCTGTACCGGGAATTGCTGATCCTTTTCTGCATGCATCCACGATACCTTGAAGGGATAACATAAAAAAGAAGAACCGTTATGAAAAAGCCCGTCAATCAGCTTTTTGTTACATAACCGTTCTTCTTTTTTAAGGGTGTACATAGTTGTTAGCGCTAAACCGAAAACATGAAAATCACTAAACGGTTAGCCTCCTGCAAAGGATAAACAACCAGGATTAAGCTTTGTGGCTGCGCTCGTCAGATACAGTTAGTCTTTTTCTGCCTTTAGCTCTTCTTGCAGCAAGCACTCTCCTGCCGTTAGCAGTTGACATGCGCTCACGGAAACCGTGTTTATTTTTTCTTTTCCTCTGTGAAGGCTGGAACGTTCTTTTCATGGCTATATTTTATTCTATTCGTCGCTTTTTTAAAACAAGAGTGCAAATGTAGCTTATTTTTCAGTTTTTTCAAATACTATTGCAGTTATTTAGCTAAATTTATTAACAAGGCTAATTTTTTTGCTGATGAAATATCCTATAGTGTTGCTCCTTTTACTTTTAAGTATGTTTTGTTGTTTCGGTCAGGATCAGATGTCCGTGCATTATAAAATTTACAATACGGCCAAAAAAAGACTTGTTTCTGCAGATGACATCATAAATGATCTGACAAATGCAGATGTATTATTTTTTGGCGAAGAACATAATGACTCTACCGGCCATTACCTGGAAGCACTGCTATTTAAAAAACTGACAGAAAAATATCCTGATAAATCCGCGCTGTCGCTTGAGATGTTTCAAACAGATTGCCAGATCGTTTTAAATGAATACCTGGCGGGGTTTATCCGCGAAAAAAACCTGATAACTGAAGGCCGTGCCTGGAATAACTATAAAGACTATCGCCCCCTGATAGAACATGCGAAGGATACCCATACGCCAGTTATCGCGGCCAACGCCCCTACCCGTTATACCAACATGGTTACGCGTGGCGGACTGAGCAGCCTTGACCGGTTAAGCGCCCAGGCCAAAGCATGGCTGGCACCCTTGCCTATTGATACTGCTACCGGTACTTACTACGAAAAATTTGTAGACATAATGGGCGGCCACAGCGCCATGGGCGATATGAAAATTTATCAATCCCAAAATGTATGGGACGCCACCATGGGTTGGAACATCGCTCAATTCCTTAAAAGTCATCCGGGCTTTAAAGTATTACAAGTAAACGGCGGTTTTCACAGCGAAGAAAAGCTGGGCAGCTGTGCCCAGCTAAAAAAGTATTTGCCCAAGACACGTATACTTAATATCGCCGCTTACGCCGATGACAGTTTTGACAAACCCGACTGGACTAAATTTGAAAAAATGGGCGATTACATAATCTTAACTGATCCGAAGCTGCCAAAAACTTTCTAAGTTTTTGACCTACCAATTATTCCTGCTTAGTTCTTAGCAGCTAACAGGTCGCGTATCTCGGTTAACAGTACCTCCTCTTTTGTTGGTGCCGGTGGAACACTCGGAGCCACTTCCTTCTCACGTTTTAAACTGTTTATAGCTTTAACCACCAAAAAAATACAGAAAGCAACTATAAGGAATTGAATGATGGAGTTAATGAAGTTGCCATAGTGTATAGCTACTTCATCAATCTTTGCTGCAGCATCTCCTGGTTTTAATATAAGTTTCTTATCAGAAAAGTCGACGCCCCCTGTTAAATACCCAATTGGGGGCATAATGATGTCATTAACTAATGAAGTAACTATTTTGCCGAATGCAGCACCTATAATAACACCGACTGCAAGGTCAACAACGTTGCCCCGCATGGCAAACTCTTTAAATTCTTTAATAAATCCCATAAGTATAATGTTTAGTGTATCATAAAGTTATTAATAAAACTTACATACCCCAAAACAATATCACCGCAAAAACACTTTACACCCTAAATACGCTTAGCAAGTAATTTTTAATCTTTAAGGTAATTGGCGTATTTTTGAGGCCGCGTCTTTATACATTATGCTAAAACAAAATCTTCAACAGAAACTCTTACAAAAACTTTCTCCGCAACAAATCCAATTCATCAAGTTGCTGCAGGTACCTACCGTATCGCTCGACACGCGTATAAAGGAAGAACTGGAAGAAAATCCGGCACTTGAAGATATGAGCCTTACAAACATCAGCGAACCGGAGGAACAATATCCCGACCGAGACCCTGATGAGGATAACTTTAATGCAGATGAAGCCGGTGAGATGGATGAATTTAATATAGATGATTATCTGCAGGATGACAGCATCAATGACTATGGCAGCCGGTATGACCAAAACGGTGATGATGAGGATGACCGCAAAGAAATACCCATTGCCGTACAAAGCTCTTTTTTTGAGAACCTGCAATTGCAGTTAGACCTTTTACCGCTTTCTGACAAGGATTTTTCCATAGGCAAACAAATTATAGGTAGTTTAGATGACGATGGTTATCTGCGCCGCCCTATCATGTCATTAACAGACGATCTGGCTTTTTCTCAAAATGTAATGGCCGAGGATGAAGAGGTTGAAGATATGCTGAAAGTGATACAAGGCTTTGACCCCGCGGGTGTAGGTGCCCGTAGCTTGCAGGAGTGTTTGCTGATACAGTTACGCCGAAAGGACATCAATGATCCTATCATCAAAAAAGCCATACTGGTTGTTGAGGAATACCTTGAAGAATTCACCCGTAAACATTACGATAAACTTGAAAAATCTTTAAGTATGTCGTCTGAAGAATTGCGGGCGGTTGTTGGTGAAATATTAAAGCTTAACCCCAAGCCGGGCGACAGTAACGAAGTAAGTACCAAGCAAATGCAGGTAATACCTGATTTTCATATCAAGAACAACGATGGGGTACTTGTACTTACGCTTAACTCTAAAAATGCACCGGAGCTAAAGGTAAGCCGCTCCTATCAGGAAATGTTTCAGCATTATGATAAGGCTGCGCAAAAAGATAAAAAGCTTAAAGAAGCTGTACAATTTGTAAAACAAAAGCTCGACTCGGCAAAATGGTTTATCGATGCTATAAAACAGCGCCAGCAAACGCTGCTTAAAACCATGAACGCCATAATGCAATATCAATACGATTTCTTTTTAACTGGCGATGATAAAAATTTAAAGCCGATGATATTAAAAGATATCGCAGACCGTATAGGTATGGATATTTCAACAGTATCACGCGTGGCTAACTCCAAATACGTACAAACCGAACATGGCACATATCTGCTGAAATCATTTTTCAGTGAAGCTATTCAAACAGAAAGCGGCGAAGAGGTATCAAATAAAGAGGTTAAAAAGATTCTGGAAGAGCATATTGGCAAAGAGGATAAACGCCATCCGCTTGCCGACGAGAAGCTTACCGAAATACTAAAAGAAGCCGGATACAACATTGCGCGCCGCACCGTAGCCAAATATCGTGAACAGATGAACATACCTGTAGCAAGGCTAAGGAAAGAGTTATAATTCATTTGCAGTTTATAGTTGGCAGTTTGTAAAACCGTATTTAATTCCCCTAAGAAACTGCCCACTGCTAACCGCCAACTGCATCTACCATCCGTGCTGAGGGCTGGTAAGGTTATACCTGTTATTTAATAAAATGCCGATCACTAACTCGTGAGAGCCGTTGCTTACGGTTTTTAATGCCGAGGTGGTAATATCATAAGAATAGCTCACATTGATAAGGGAGCTAAGGTTAAAACCTGCAAGTACACCAAATGAATCGTCCTTACGGTATGACCCACCAAACCAAAACCTGTCCCTGAAAGACATTTTCATATTAATATCAAATGATGTTGGTAGCGGATTAATAAATTTCAGTAAAGCCGATGGCAATAAGGTTACATCATCAGATACATAAAACTTGTATCCGCCTGTAAAAAAATAATGCGGTACTGTTTTACTTAAGTTACTGGTGTTGCTTGTAGTAATATACTGGTTTTGAGGTAAAATTTGCTGAACAGATGCACCAAAGTAATAATTGGCGGCATAAGCCCATATACCTATTCCTAAGTCAGGTTTCCAACGGTTATTCTCTATCTGGTTCAGTATAGGATCATTAGGATTTTCAAGCGTTATTTGTGATGTGTTCAAGTGCAAATGATTAGCACCCGCTGTTACACCAACTGCCAGGTTTAGCTGGCTGGTTATACCAAGGTGGTAAGCATAAGAAGCTGAAACGTTAGTTTGATCGATAGGCCCGGCCTTATCAGTAAATACTGTAAACCCAATACCATGATGCGGCTCTGAAGCGCGGTACTCCTGGGTATACATGCGGCTATAAGGGCTTTGCCCGCCTGATGCCGGGAAGGCAGTAGCATCACCCTGCGTAAACTCTGTACCCAATGGGGCGTTTACACTAAAAAAAGCGGTCACCGGGGCGCCGTCAAGGCCTGTCCACTGGCTGCGGTAGCCTAATTTTACATCGGTATAATTTTCAATACCGGCTACTGCTGGGTTCAATAAAAAGTTATTAAAAATATATTGGGAGTATTGGGGGCGTTGCTGCGCAAAAAGCGAATGCATACAAATGCAGCAGAATAAGCTGCATAAAACCAGATGCCTTTTCAAAATCGGATAATAGTTTAAATTAATTAGCGTTTGGGCTTAATAATATTTTGCCACAAAAAGCTCCTTAAAAGTAATAAGTTAATTTGTAATAGTGATAATTATTTTACTGCTTTAAAAAAACTTATCCGGATTGGGTACAAGGTTCAAAAACTTCTCAAATTTTTCTTCGTAGTTAGATTGATCAAGGCGATAATAAAAAGCTCCTTTCTTTGAAGATTGCTTATCTTTTTCAGCCTGTTTAATCAATAAACCGGTAGAAAGGAGTTTGCGGCTGAAGTTACGATCGTCAAATTCAGTTTGATACACCCCTTCGTAAAGGGCCTGTAACTGAGGTATGGTGAAACGTTCGGGCAGTAATTGAAACAATATAGGGTGCAATGCAGCCTTATACCGGAGTTGCTTTTTGGCCATCTTAACCATTTCTGCATGGTCAAACACCATATCAGGCATTTCATTGAGCAAAAACCACTCCGGGTGATTGTCAGAAGTTAGCTGCTTTTCGTATTGCTGAATATCAATCAGGGCAAAATAAGCAATAGAAAACGTACGCTCTACAGGGTCGCGGTCTGGCTTACCAAATACCCTGAATTGCTCCATATATACATTTTTTAACCCTGTGCGCTCTTCCAATACCCGGTTGGCAGCATCTTCAGGGCTTTCTGAGGGTTGAATGAATCCTCCCATTAAGCTCCATTTACCTTTTTCAGGGTCTATACCGCGTTCTACAAGCAGTAATTTAATATTCCAGCCATCAAAGCCAAATATGATACAATCAACAGCAACTAAAATTCTGGTTTGCCCCTGGTATTTGTGCATAAGTGTTTATATAAATCGCAAGATTAAAAAAATTTAGCAATTCAAAAAATGGGAGCAGTTGGTTTAATTAAGTTACAATATTAAAGATATAAAGGCTTGCCGATTTCCCAATGATGACCAAACGGATCTATGAAATGACCCAAACGATAGCCGTATGATTGATCGGAAACAGGATATATTACATTTATGCCTGCGGCTATGGCTCGCCCAGCAACTGCGTCCGGATCTTGCACCATTAAACCCATACGCACGCTTATACCGTTTTGCTTATCCGGCCCAATATTTCTGTTCTCTGGCGATTCGTCTGCAACAATAAATACGGCATTATTTATACTCAGTTCGGCAACCGTGTGGCCATCAAATGTGTTTTTGGTCAATACTTGCGCGCCAAAAGCTTCTTCATAAAAACTTATAGCAGCTATGGCGTTGTTTACTGTTAACGTTGGTAAAAAATAAGTAAATGAATCGGTTCCCATAATATTACCATTTAGGCTTTAAGTAATATACATAACTTTTAAAAATAACCAGGGCACTCATCATATAATAAAAATATATTAAATTCAACCAGTTTACTAACCTTACTTATGAAAAACTTTTTACGCCTTTTTAGAACGCGAAAAGGGCAAATTATTACCGCTACTTCACTTATACTTATCGCGCTGGTTATTTACTTCGCCAGACAACATCAAAACAAAAAAATAAAAATTGATACTGCTTTTAGCAAATATATTGAATCATACACCACTGGAGTTATCTCTAAACAAAGCCCTATACGTATAAAATTAGCCGGCGAAGTGCAGGTTACCCATGCGCTTAATGAGCATTTAGATGATGAAATTTTTGAGTTCTCCCCTTCAATTAAAGGTAAGGCCATTTGGATTGACGACCGCACGATCGAGTTTAGGCCGGATGAACCTCTTAAAAAAGATCAAAGCTATTCTGCCGAATTTGAATTAGGTAAAATTGTAAAAGTTGAAAGCGGTTATGAGCAGTTTAAATTCGGCTTTCAAACTATTAAACCCGATTATAGCATCAGTTTTGCTGGTTTGCGCACCTCTACAGCTACATCGAATGTAAAGATGAAGCTAACAGGCACTATCTTAACAGCTGACGCTGAAGATGCGAAAGATGTAGAGAAGTTAATTAGCGTCAATTATCCTTCGCCGGTAAAATTAAGCTGGCAGCATAATCCCATCACTAAATCACACCAGTTTACGGTAGATAACATATCACGCACTAATTCATCCAATCCGCTTAGTATAAACTGGGATGGCGATAAGCTTGATATTGACAGGAAAGGCTCACAGGAGTTTCAGGTGCCTGCCATCGGAGATTTTAAAGTATTGGATATTCGTGCTGTGCAAGATAATGACCAATATGTATCCGTTGAATTTTCTGATCCAATCATGGTTGGACAGGAACTTAAAGGCCTTATCGGAATAAACAATATCAGTGATGCTGCATATACCATTGAGGGCAGTGTAGTAAAGGTATATGCACCGGATCGATTGCAGGGTAATTACACTGTTTTTGTGAACGAGGGCGTAAGCAACTTTCAAGACAAAAAAATAACCAAGGGCTATACTGCCAATGTATTCTTTGAAAACCGGCTGCCACAGGTAACTATTCCTGGTAAGGGGGTGATCTTGCCTGACTCAGGTAAACTGCTAATGCCATTTGAGGCCGTGAATCTTAATGCCGTAGATGTCAGCATTATTAAGATATATGAAAATAATGTGCCCCAGTATTTCCAGAATAACGGGTTTGACGGTTCTTATGAGTTGCGCCAGGTAGGTAAGCCCATTGTTCAAACAACTATTCGGTTAGATGCCGACAAGGGCCTTAATCTTACCAAAAAGAACCGCTTTATGCTTGATGTTGATAAGTTTATGCGGACTGAACCGGGGGCTATTTACCGGGTAATTATCGGCTTCAGAAAAGAATATTCCTTATACAATTGCAGCCTTGGTAAAGGTTCAGGCAAAAGCAATGAAGACGATTATTATGAAAATGAATATTCTGGTGATAATGTGAGCAAGGTTAGTGATGAAGACGATGAGTTTTGGCAACGGTATGATAATTATTACCCCGAAGGCTACAGTTGGCAGGACCGAGACGACCCATGCACAGAATCGTATTTTACTAAAAACAAATGGGCCACGCGTAACATCATTGCATCAAACATCGGCTTGATTGCGAAGCGCGGTAACGATAACAACATGACCGTAGCGGTGACCAATATACTCTCGGCGGAACCGATGAGTGGCGTCGACCTTGAACTGCTCGACTACCAGAAACAGGTTATCTTTAAAACCAGCAGCGATGGCGACGGCCTTGCAATTTTCAATCTTAAACGCAAGCCCTACCTGCTTGTCGCTAAGAAAGGGAACGAACGAGGCTATCTGAAACTGGACGATGGCAGCTCGCTACCGCTATCCCGCTTTAATGTTGGTGGCGAAGAAGTGCAGAACGGGTTGAAAGGTTTTATCTATGGAGAACGCGGGGTATGGCGACCGGGCGATTCTATCTTCGTCACCTTTATTTTAGAAGATAAATTAAAGACGCTGCCTGCAGACCATCCAGTACAGTTTGAACTATATAATCCTAACGGGCAGCTATACAGGCGTATCACGCAAACCAGCTCTGTAGGTGGCTTTTACAGTTTTCATACAGCGACAGAAACCTCTTCCCCTACCGGGAACTGGAGTGCACGGGTTAAAGTAGGCGGCGCTGTATTTGAGAAAAAAATAAAGGTGGAAACCATCATGCCGAACCGGCTGAAATTAAAGCTTGATTTTGGCGATGCCCGTGAGCTTACAAAAGGCAACAGCGCTAATGGCACACTTAGCGCTCAATGGCTGTTTGGTGGCGCGGCACAAAATCTCAAAGCTAAAGTTGATGCATTCCTATCTGCGCAAAAAACTACTTTTAAAGGTTATGATGATTATATTTTTGATGACCCTACCCTGGCGTTCAACACGCAAACGCAAACCATATTTGAGGATCGTTTAAATGCTGATGGTATAGCCAGTATAAACCCCGACATCAATGTGGAAAAGCAGGCGCCGGGCCAACTGAGGGCGAATTTTGTGGTGAAGGTGTTTGAACCGGGCGGCAACTTCAGCATACAGCAAATGAGCATGCCTTATAATGTTTACAGTGGTTATGTAGGTATTAAAACGCCAAAGGGCAGTGATCTGTCCGGGATGCTGGTGACCGACAAAAATCATGAAATTGACATTGCTGATGTTGATGTAAACGGCCGCGCTATGCAAGGCAGCCGTAACGTTGAGGTTGAGCTATATAAAATTCAGTGGCGCTGGTGGTGGGACGAAACCGGTAACGAACTGAGCAACTTTACGCAAGACCGATATAACAAACTGATCAAAACAGAAAATGTAGTATTGAACAACGGCCGGGGCAAATGGACACTCCGCATTAATCAGGCGGATTGGGGGCGTTATCTGATACGCGTTAAAGACCCGGAAACAGGGCACTCCACCGGAAAGATAATTTATGCTGATTGGCCAAACTGGTCTGAACGTTTGCAGCAAACTGACCCTACCGAGGCGGCGATGCTTTCATTTACATCTGACAAGCAAAGTTACAAGGTTGGCGAAGAAGCAACCCTAACCATACCAACAGGCGGGGATGGCCGTGCGCTTATCAGTTTTGAAAATGGCAGCAAGGTTTTAAAAACGGTTTGGATAGATACTAAAAAAGGCGAAACCCGCTACAGCTTCAAAATTGATGAAACCATGGCGCCAAATGTTTTTGTGAACGTAACACTTTTACAAAGGCATTCTCAAACGGTTAATGATCTGCCAATACGTATGTATGGTGCTATACCGCTTACGGTTGACAACCCTGAAACCATATTGAACCCTGTAATAAGCATGCCGGATAAAATACGGCCCGAAACACAATCGGCTGTTACCGTATCAGAAGCATCCGGCAAGGAAATGACTTACACCGTTGCCATAGTAGATGAAGGTTTGCTTGATATTACCAACTTTAAAACGCCCGACCCGCATTCGGCCTTCTATGCCCGTGAGGCTTTGGGTGTAAAAACCTGGGATTTGTTTGATTATGTGATAGGCGCGTTTGGTGGCGGGCTTGAGCGTATTTTAAGTATAGGCGGCGATGGTACCAATGGCACAAACAAAAACGTAAGTATAAACCGCTTTAAGCCGGTAGTGAAATTTTGGGGGCCGTTCCACATAAGCGCCGGCGAAAAACAAACCACTAAATTTAAGCTGCCGCAATATGTAGGCTCGGTTAAAGTGATGGTGATAGCCGGCCATGAAGGTGCTTATGGCTTTGCCGATAAAGCTGTTGCCGTAAAAAAGCCATTGATGATACTGGCAACCCTACCTCGTGTGTTGGGCCCGGCAGAAAAAATACAACTGCCAGTTACTGTATTCGCGATGGAAAAAAATATCAAAACGGTGAGTGTTCAGGTTCAATCCAATGCATTTAGTAACCTTAGGGGTAACAATACTAAATTTGTAAGCTTTAATAAACCTGGTGATCAGCTGGTCAACTTTGATTTAGATGTAAAGGACTTTGTAGGTGTTGGCAAAGTACATATTGTAGCCAAAGCAGGTACCGAAACAGCAGCCTATGATGTTGAATTAAACGTCAGGAACCCCAATCCACCTGTTACCCGCATCCTTGAAAAGGAACTGAGTCCGGGCGAGAGGTATAATGTAGCTTACAATGCCATTGGTATTAACGGCACTAATAAAGCCACATTAGAAGTCGCAAGTATCCCACCGTTAAACCTCGGTAAACGTTTAGATTACCTTATTACATATCCGCATGGTTGTGTTGAGCAAACCACATCATCGGGCTTTCCGCAGCTGTATCTTAATCAGTTGTTAGACTTAACGCCAAGACAAAAAGCCGAAACCGACAGAAACATCAAACTAACCATTAACCGCCTTAACGGCTTCAGGGTTGCTGGCGGAGGCTTAAGCTATTGGCCAGACGGCGGACAAGCGGACGAGTGGGGCACTAATTATGCAGGCCATTTCCTGATCGCAGCCCAGGCCAAAGGTTACAGCCCGCCATCGGGGCTGATGGATGAGTGGAAACGTTACGAAAAGCAAAAGGCCATCAACTGGTCGCCAGACCCGAATGCAAACATTCATGGTTATTACTATTACACTGACTTGGTACAGGCATACCGCTTATACCTGCTTGCATTAGCCGGCACACCAGAGCTTGGCGCCATGAACCGCTTGAGGGAATACAATTATTTGAGTACACAAGGTAAATGGCGCCTGGCAGCTGCCTATAAACTGGCAGGACAGCCGGAGGTAGCCTTACGTATCATCAACGGCCTGCCAACCGCTATAAAGCCTTATAATAGTATGTATGGCACCTATGGTTCCGATCTGCGGGATGAAGCAATGATATTAGAGACATTAACAATGCTGGGTCAGCGGCAAAAAGCCGCGGCAATGGTACGCACCATAGCCGCCCATCTGTCGCAGGATAGTTGGTACAGTACACAAACAACGGCCTATTCATTAATTGCCATTGCTCAATATTGCGGCGTAAACAAAAACGGGGGCAAACTACAGTTTGCATATAACGCAGGTTCGGCTAAAGTAACCATTAACTCACAGTCGTACATCTGGCAGCAACCTTTAGCGGCAAACGGTGGTAAGATAAGCCTGAAAAACACAGGTAATAACCGCCTGTATATCCGTTTGATACAGCAGGGACAACCTTCATCAGGCCAGGATGTAAAAACCTATGTAAACCCGGATGTCTTACAAATGAAAGTAGCCTACTTTACATTAGGTGGCAAGCTTATTGATCCCGCATCACTTAAGCAGGGAACCGATTTTGTGGCTCAGGTGACCATCAAAAACCCCGGCAAACGCGGCAGATATGATAATTTGGCGCTTACACAGATATTCCCTTCCGGCTGGGAAATATTGAACAGCCGGATGCTAAATAACGACGAGGCGTTTAAGTCCTCGGTATCCGATTACCGCGATATTCGCGACGACAGGGTGAACACTTACTTTAGCCTGGAAGAAGGAAAAGAAGCAACTTATTATGTTATGCTTAACGCCGCCTATGCCGGCAGATATTATCTGCCAGCCGCCTATTGCGAAGCCATGTATAACCATGATATCAACGCACTGATACAAGGCACATGGGTTGAGGTGGTTAAGTGAGTTGGTAAATAACCATATAAAATGTTAAAGTAATAATAAATCAAATATTGTGTCATTGCGAGCGATAGCGTGGCAATCTCATAGAAGGCCTATTAAATGTGTTTATTAACCAGTATTGTATTTATATAGTAACTAACGCATCAAACAACGTGTTATACACCGGCGTAACAAGTGATTTAAAAAATCGAATACTTCAACATAAGTTAAAAGTAAACCAAGGTTTTACAATCAAGTATCAATGTAATAAGTTAGTTTATTTTGAAACGTTTCAATGGGTTGACGATGCAATCGCTCGAGAAAAACAGATTAAAGCAGGATCAAGAATGAAAAAAGTTAATTTAATAACTTTCGCAAATCCTGACTGGAAAGATTTGAGTGAAGGTTGGTACGATTGATGTATTATCTTATCCTATGAGATTGCCGCGCTATCGCTCGCAATGACACAGTTTTATATTTACTTAAGCATTTTATTAAAACAAAGGCATCGTTTAATAAACGATGCCTTTGTACTTCTATTAAATAAAATTTACTTCGCGGGTGTAATAACAATATTGCGATAATCTATCGGTCCATGGTCCCCTTGTATCAGCAGCGGGCCGGGTTCGCCTTCTTTGCTGTCAATGGCCCCGCCTGTTATTCCCGGGATGATCTGACGGGATACCACTTCCTGACCGTTAGCAACAATAGTAACTACACGACCAACAAGCGTAATGTCGTACGACTGCCACTCGCCGGCGTTTTTGGCCATCATTTTATTAGGTTGAATAAAACCGTAAACCGAGCTGAATTGATTTGCCAAAGGCTCAGGCTCACCGGTTTTGGTATCAATTACCTGCACTTCATAGCGGCCGCGCAGATAAACGCCGCTGTTACTACCCTGTTTGTAACGGAACTCTATATGAAGCTTGAAATCTTTAAATTTCTGATCAGTAATCAAATTTGCTCCGGATTGCTTGCTGCGTAAAATGCCATTTTCAACCACCCACTGGTTCTTACCATCAGTATGCCATCCTTTCGTATCCTTACCATTGAACAACCTTATCGGTTTACCCCAAACAGGTGTTTTTACAGGCAGTAAAGCAGGCGCGCGCACCCCCGTAAAGCTGTAAGTCTTTCCATCAGTGTAAACCATGGTACCTTTTATGTTATCACCACTCGCCTCAAATTCAAAATCCATGTTACGATCACCTGGCTCCCATTGCGGTGGGATTGAAAAGCTATACTTATTACCCTCAGGCTTAACTTGTGATATTGGCCTTGCACTACCGAAAGCATAAGTAAACCGCCCGATGAGGGTATGAAAACCAGACTTTTGCACCTCCAGCCATGATGGCATTTGCTTTCCATCTTTTTCAACGGTCAGGTCCCAGCGGCCTATCACATCAGGGTCTTTCTTTATTTCCTGTGCTTTGGCACCAAACGTAAAGCTTAGAATAGAAACTGATAAAAGGGTTACTTTTTTGGCAAAGCTTATCACTTTACCGGTGAATGAGTGTATTTTCTTCATAATTGGTATATTGAGTGCTTAAATCTACAAAACATTCACACATAACAGCTTAAATCATTCAATTTCCTAAAATCTTTTGAAGTGTTTGATGCAGCTCCTTACCTTTTATGTTTTTTGCAACAATTTTACCAGATGGATCAATAAGTACATTAGCAGGTATGGTACTTACTCCATACAAATCTTTTATACTTTTAGCAGGCTTATAATTATCTATAGCCTGTGTCCATGGCAACTTATCAGTTTTGATAGCTTTAAGCCAGGCATTCTTTTCTATTTGGCTGTCTATAGAAATACTCAGTATAGTGAATTTATCGCCACCGTATTTATTATATGCCGCTACAACATTAGGGTTTTCATCACGGCAAGGCAAGCACCACGACGCCCAAAAGTCTACAAGCACATATTTACCTTTAAAATCAGAAAGTTTCACTTTGCTTCCTGTTGAAGTATTCAATTCAAAACCCGTTGCCATCACCCCTATTTGCGACCGTTTTGCTGCACTGATAGTTTCACCGATTGATTTACCGAGAGCACTACTTTTATTGGCGGCAGTTAGTGCATTATAGGCATCAGCTACCTGCAGCAGGTCCGCATGATTCATCATTCTTTCCAAGGTAAGGACGCTTACATACGAATCAGGGTGCGATTTGATGAATTTAAACTTGATTGGCTCCATCAGTTTCAGAAGCGAATCTGTACTAACTTTTATCGGATCGGTAAAAGTAACATCCGCCTGCTGCTGATGCGTGAGGGCATCATATTTCTCTGAAACAATAAATAACTTGTTTGAGAGTGGCATCAGGGCAAACTTAAGCTCAGTATTATCATTATTAAGTGCTGTACCTGTAACACTCGCAGTTCTAAGTAAATCGGCACCACTGATCTTTATATTACCGGGCTGTATAAATACAGGTGCGCTATCATGTAAAAGATCGGCAAACAAAGGGTTATCATTACGGCTGAAGTAACCAATATCCAAACCGTTAGTTGTTCCGGTGAATTCAAACAAGCCATTCTTTACAACAGTTGAATCTGAATGCTGCTTACCGTTCTCTTTGTAAGAAAGAAATATCCTGTCGCCGTTTTTTAATGATTTAAATTCTCCGGATATTTTAAATGGTTTCTGAGCGAATGTAATTAACGGCGCCGTTGCGGCTAAAAGTAAAAAAAGCGTTTTTTTCATCTATCTGGCTTAAAGCCTTGAAGATAAATATAAAAGACTATTTCTCATATAACTCCAACGGCAATCCGTCGGGGTCGGCAAAAAATGTAAAACGTTTGCCTGTGTGTTCATCAACGCGGATAGGTTCAGTCAGGATATCGAACTCAGTCAGATGATACACGGCCTTTTCGATATTATCAACCTCAAAAGCCAGATGACGCAAGCCGGCAGCTTCGGGGCCTGATGAACGTGGTGGAGGATCAGGGAAAGAAAAAAGCTCGATCTGGTAAAGTCCGTTGACTTCCGGATCAAGCTTGTATGATTTGCGTTCCGCGCGATATACTTCCCGGACAATGGTAAAACCCAAAGTCTCAGAATAAAAACGTTTAGAACGCTCATAATCTGAACAGATGATAGCTATATGATGTACCCTGTTCAGCTTAAACATCTTATTCGTCTCCTAAAATTACATGCAGTACATTATCGTGCACCATTTTAATGTCTGTCATATTACCGAACAGATCACCATCTACAGTAGTATTACCAATGCCGTTAACTGTACCTAACAGGCTGAATTCTATCTCGCTGGTGGCCATCATTTCCACAAAGCGCTCCTGATCGTCGGGTGCAACACTCACCACTATCCTACCCTGTGCTTCACCAAATAAGAAGGCATCTTTACGAATGCTGCTGTCGCTTTCTATATCAAAGCCAAGACTATTTGGCATGGCAGATTCAACCAGTGCGATATACAAGCCACCATCAGCTACGTCATGTGCTGATTGAATTACTTTGTGTTTGATCAGCTCTTTAATCACCTGGTGCGTTGCGTACTCTTTCTCCAGATCGAAATATGGAGCAGGAGCAGCTAAAACCTTGTGGTACGATGCCAGATATTGTGATGACGCTATATCATTTTGCGATTCGCCTATTAAATAGATCAGATCTCCGGGTTGTTTAAAATCAAGCGTCATCATGTTGTTTGGGTCGTCCATTACACCCAGCATACCAATAGTTGGGGTTGGGAAAACCGGCCCCTCGTCTGACGACTGATTGTAAAAGCTTACGTTACCGCCAGTCACTGGGGTTTCAAACTTAGTACAAGCTTCGCCCATACCTTTTATAGCACCCACAAACTGCCAATAAACTTCAGGTACATAAGGGTTACCAAAGTTTAAGCAGTTAGTAATGGCAACAGGCTCGCCACCGGCGCAGGTAATGTTACGTGCAGCTTCGGCAACAGCTATCGCGGTACCCTTTTGCGGATCGGCATATACATAACGTGAGTTACAATCGCAGGTTAATACAATAGCTTTACCCGTACCTTTAACCGCAACTACAGCCGCGTCGCTTGGGCGGTTGGTGGTCATGGTCGATGTTCCGATCATTGAATCATACTGATCGGTTACCCAGCGTTTAGAAGCAAGGTTAACATGGCCTATCAAATGCTCGGCAACCTCAACCAGGTTTTCAGGCTCGGTTATATCTTCTATTTTAAATTTCTGATTTTCGGCATAATAAGCAGGTTCACGGTACTCACGCTGATAAACCGGTGCGCCGCCGCCCAATACAAGGTCGTCAGCAGGAACATCGGCGACCTTCTCGCCGTGCATATAATATTCAAGGCGTTTGGTATCGGTCACCTCACCAATGATAGCGCAGTTAAGGTCCCATTTATCAAAAACGGTCTCAACAAGCGCTTCTTTGCCTTTTTCAACCACAATCAGCATACGTTCCTGAGATTCGGAAAGCAAAATCTCGTACGGCTTCATGTTTTCCTGGCGCATTGGCACACGGTCGAGATGTATTTTCATACCATGCTCGCCTTTGGCGCTCATCTCAGAGTTAGAGCAGATAATACCTGCCGCTCCCATATCCTGCATACCTATAACGGCACCGGTCTTAATTACTTCAAGCGTAGCTTCCAGCAATAGTTTTTCCTGGAAAGGGTCGCCTACCTGCACTGCAGGCAAATCGTTTACAGAATCTTCAGTTATATCTTTAGACGCAAAGGCTGCACCATGTATACCATCCTTACCGGTGGCAGAACCAACAATGTAAACCGGATTACCTACACCATAAGAGGTAGCAGAAACGGTTTCGCCAGCCTTAACAATACCCGCAGAAAACGCGTTTACCAACGGATTGATATTATAGCACTCATCAAAAAACAACTCGCCGCCAACAGTTGGTATACCAAAGGCATTACCGTAGTGGCTAATGCCTTTTACCACGCCTTTAACCAGCCATTTGGTTTTATCGAGGCTCAGATCACCGAAACGCAGCGAATTCATTTGCGCGATAGGCCTTGCGCCCATCGTAAATATATCGCGGTTAATACCACCTACACCTGTCGCAGCGCCCTGGTAAGGCTCAAGCGCTGATGGGTGATTATGTGATTCTATTTTAAAAGCGCAGCCAACACCGTCCCCAAGATCAACCAAACCGGCATTTTCTTCACCAGCTTTAGCCAGCATACGCGGACCATCTTTTGGCAGTGTTTTAAGCCAGGTGATAGAGTTTTTGTATGAGCAGTGCTCACTCCACATTACCGCGAAAATAGAAAGCTCGGTAAAGTTGGGCACACGGCCTAATATCTCTTGTATGCGGTCAAATTCTTCAGGTAAAAGTCCCAGATCGCGGGCGGTTTCAACGGTTGTTAATTCCTGGTTCTCCAATGTATTATATTTAATGTTGAAAGGATGCGCGAAATTAGGAAAAAAGTCGGTAAGTCAGAAAGTCAGATGTCAGAAAGTCCGGAAGTAGCAAGACAGGAATATCTTTGCGAACTTCCGGACTTTTGACTTTAAACTTTTTATTCACTCAACTGAAAATTCATTGGGATGGAGTAACGCACCCTTACTGCTTTGCCATTTTGGTATCCTGGTTTCCAGGGTTTAGCCAGTTTTAATACACGGATCGCTTCCTCATCCATGCCATAACCCGCTTTACCCGTAACTTCAATATCAGTAAGATGCCCGTCTTTTTCTACTACAAAGCTTACAATCACCCGGCCGCCAACACCGGCGTCTTGTGCCTGTGCAGGAAAGTGTAAGTTTTTGTTCAAAAATTTGGTCCATCCGGCCAATCCACCATCAGGTTCGGGCATTACCTCAACACTTTTGTATTCTGTATTATCAACCGGCTGCTCAACTCCGGTTCCACTCGTACCTGCAGTTCCCGGGTCTTCTGTCGCCTGCACTTGTCCACCATCCCCTTTAGAGGTTACAGAGCTAATCTCCAATCCATCTAACTCAGAGATTTTTGGTGGGTCAATATTTACTTCTTCAGGTACAACACGCGGTGTAGTGTATTTAACTGAAGGTGCGGCCGGTTGAGGTTTTGTTGGCGTTGCCGGTTCGGAAGGTTTTGCTGGCTCTACAGGGGGCTTTAAACGGGTAATATCAACAGTAAACTCACTATCCAGCAATACAGGCGGCTCTATATTTTTTACATGCGCTTTTGCGAAAGTATAAATAACAGAAGCGCCTATCACGGCTATGAAAGCAATAGCCATTGCTTTAAACATGGTACGCCCATAATGCCGGCGCAATTCATAGGCACCATAAGATTTGTTGCGGTTTGAAAATACAAGCTCGAGCCACTCGGGATTGTATAGGTTTAATTTCTCTGTAAACATAAGGCTCAAAATTTTATTTTACTAAATAACATATTTACAAAATAAAATTTTGAGCCAAGCAAATTTTTACAAAATATTTATTTGATTATACCAATAACTTAAATTTTAATATTGAAAAACTCAATGTATTCAAAATAATATTTCAAAAAAGCCAAAACCTTACCAATTGCCTGTGTTTACTTTTTTAATTTTTACAGGTGCAACTGTATCTTTTTTTCGATCAACCGCTTGTTTTAGCCGGGCGGAAAGATTTAAAGCATATTCAGCTACCTGGTCGAGGCATGCATTTAAGTTCTTCTGACCATATTTTACTCCCATATTTTCAAGAGGCACTTCAATACCCGCAACAGGTACCATGTTTCCAAACCTGTCGCGCACATAAGGTGTAAAAATAAAGCTGCTTATTTTGTAACGATACTTTCCATCAGCTGCCTGAAAGTTAAGCGTATATTTTATTTGGCCACTTTCTTTTCTAATCAGAGAAGTACCACTATACACTAAAAATTTACTACTCACATGGAAAGCTTTATCGGCATTGCCAGCTGTAGGTTTACCCGCATCGGCCAAACCTTTAGCAAACTGCCATGCCCGCTGGTAAACTGTGTCTGCAAGTATCTGTGTATCGCTTACCTTATAGTAAACATACTTATCATTCTCATCTAACTGAAGGGAATCCTTTTGCGCTAATAAAACATACGTATTAAGCAAGAAGGCAAAACTGAGCAATACTTTTTTCATATTATAAAGATAAGCCATCCATAAATGATATGGATGGCTTAAATAGTTGCGGATAATTTATTTTTTATCAGAATGCATATACAGCGGCCAGTACAAATTGCGATGCGGTTTTAGTCAAAGCTCCGCTTTTAGTTGTAAAACCATCAGTATCATTCTTGTTATTATCCACCCTGAACTCAGGTATCAGCGTAAGCGGGCCAGCTTTAATATTAGCTGTTAAAGTAGCTGCTACAACAGAGCTGCCTGGGGCTGGGCCATAGGTTTCATATGTTCCGTTTTTTGTTTTAAAATATTCGCCGCGTAACCCTATAGTAACATCTTTAGATACACCAACCTGCGGATACAGTGCCACACCTGTAAAACCACCGGTGCCTATAACGTCCGCAGGTGTAAATGTAGCGGCATTTAAACCTAGTTTGAACATGTTGGTGATCTGGTATGAGGTGGTCAGGTCGAATTCGGTACCTGATAATTTCCCGGTTAACAAGTTCAGGTACGCGGTCCATCCCTCTACCGGTGCAACCATTAGCTGTGCGCCAAATGTATTTACTTTGTTTACGGAAGTATATAAGTTCCACGAATCGTTAAAGATACCTGCCATTAAGCTTACCTTGCTGTTAAATGCGTAGGTAGCTTTAAAACCTGGGTTTTGGAACGGGCCATTGGTAAACAGGTAGGATGTTGAGTAATTAAAATTACCCACAGGCGATATTACCTCGTAACCCATAAATGTTGCCATGTAACCACCTGTTAAATTAAATTTATCAGTTACATCATAAGATACATACAGGTTTTGTATATGAAAGCTGTTAAAATCTTCTTTATACTCACCTACAGCATTAGGAATTGATTGTGACTGCCCTCGAGGACCAAATGAAAGCTCGCCCACAAATGATGCTTTACCAACTTTTTTCTTTAAAGCCAGATCGATCATACCTATCGAGATAGAGTTTTGATCCGATGCAAAACTGGTTGGCAAGTTGTTGTGTTGCGAAAAATCATACTTGAAGTAAGTATCAACCGAACCAGAGATAGTTAAAGGCGGATCGGTTTGAGTGGTGTCTTGCGCATTGGCTGCTGCAAAAGTGAATGTGGCAAGAAACGTCAGTAGTAGTAACTTTTTTTTCATGATAAGAGATTAAATATGTGTTTAGTTAGTTTGTTAGCGATATTTTTCGATATAATTCAATATAAAAAAGAAGACTTGTTGTTAATAAATATTAAAATCATTGAATAAAAGTTATTGAACCAAACCCAATACTATTTGTAAATAATATTTTCAAAAAAATCTACTAAATCTATCTGTTTTTTTACTAAAATCTACATTATAATCTACTTTTACAATAAAATTTGTAATTTTTTTTACAAATTATATAAATAGTGAATAAAATACATCAATTTAAGTGATAAAATCGTAATAAATTGGATTATAGTAATTTTAAAAAAGCTACAATCTATTAATATTTACAATTTTTCAGAAATTCTAATTCACTCAATCAGATAAGTTTGATTTAAGCGCATTTATAACTGACTTATCATCCATTTGGCCTGTAGTAAATCTTTTTTATTTGTAGTTAATAATAATTAGATTTGAATCTTCACAACCAATTATAATTAATGAGTACTATAGCTGAGCGATCAACTATCCCTGCGCTTATTCGCAATATTGTAAGCCATATTCATCCCGACAATCAAACTTTCATGATACACAAAGTGAAGGAAACATGGGTTGAGATATCCTATCACGAAGCTCTTGAAAAAATTGATGCTATATCGGCCTGGTTTTTAAGTGTAGGTATTAAAAAAGGGGATAGACTGGCACTTATTATTGAGAATGGACCTGATTATGTTTATTATGACCAGGCTTTACAGCAGATAGGCGCAATAAATACATCCATATATCCTACGCTCTCTGAAAATGAAATTGAATATATCCTTAATGATTCGGAAGCGCGTACTATTATTACAGGCAATCCCTTTTTATGCCGTAAGGTTTTAAAGATCGCCAACAATTGCCCGTCGCTGATGTATGTTATTCCTGCGTTTGACGACTATCAGAAATTTACCGAGAAACTTCAGCTTAACGCACGGGTAATTGGATTTAAGCATGTGATTGAGGAAGGAAAGGATCTTATACCTCAGTTTAGCTATGCAATCAATGCAGCGCGTGAAGCAGTTGAGCCATCAGATCTATCCTGCCTTATCTATACGTCAGGCACTACCGGCACACCAAAAGGTGTTATGCTGAGCCATTATAACCTTGTTGAAAATTGCCGCACAAGTTTATTACAATTACCAATAATAGAGAAGACAGACCTATTTCTGTCGTTCCTGCCGCTTTCGCATGTATTTGAGCGCACAGCAACCTATTATATATGCCTCACTATGGGTTGCCAGATAGCATTTGCACAAAGCCTTGACCTGCTTGCACGCAACATGGCCGAAGTTAAGCCAACTGTGATGTGCTGCGTACCGCGCCTGCTGGAGCGTATACATGACCGTGCCATGAAAAACGGCCTGTCGGCCGGAGGGGTAAAAACTAAAATATTTAAGTGGGCACTCGCTGTTGGGCGCAAGCGCCGCCTGGCAAGCGAAACAGGAAGAAACCCTGGTGTATTACTTTCCTTACAGCTAAAACTGGCCGAGAAACTGGTTTTCAGTAAAATAAAGGAAAAAACGGGCGGCAGGTTAAAAGTGCTTCTATCAGGTGGTGGGGCGCTGCCTAAAAACATTGGTGAGTTTTTTGGCGATATCGGCATTAAATTACTGGAGGGTTTCGGACTGACGGAAACTTCGCCGGTAATGGCTGTGACCGAAAACGACCGCATTATTTACGGTACCGTAGGCCGCATTATTCCGGGTATTGAGGTAGCCATACAAAATGTTGACACCAGGCAAATATATACTATACAAACGCATGATAATTTCAACCCTGACTTTACCAGCGAAGAAGGCGAAATAATTGTACGGGGCCACTGCGTTATGCAGGGCTACTGGAAAAAGCCCGAAGAAACCGCAGCGGTGATCGATGCAGACAGCTGGTTACATACCGGGGATATTGGCCGCTTTTTAAGAGGGAACCTGCAGATAACCGACCGATTAAAAAATATGCTGGTAAATGCTTACGGCAAAAATGTATACCCTACCCCTGTCGAAAATAATTATTTAAAAAGCCCTAAAATTGAGCAGGTATTTTTAATAGGCGACAAACGTGAATACATCACCGCAATTGTAGTCCCTTCGCGTGAGGCCTTGCAGGAAGAATTTAAGTTTGGTGACGACTTTTTTGAAAAGCCGGATATTTTTATTGACGATAAAGCAGTGACCGACTGGATCGCGCAGGACATCAAGCGGCTGTCAACGGAGCTTGCAAAGTTTGAGCGTATAAAAAACTTTAAAGTTAAACGCAATCCTTTCAGTATGGAAGCCGGTGAAATAACTCCTACCCTTAAGGCTAAACGTAAAGTGATAGAGAAGAAATATGCTGATGCGATAGATGATCTGTACTTACAGGAAACTGAGGAAGATTGATAATAGTCAATCTTTCTTCGCAGGCGTAAATTTCCAGAAATCTTTCAATAACCCCGGGTTGCCGGTACCTATATAACCGATGCCGTTTATAGTAAAGTTGATCATATCGTAGCGGGCTGGCCCGGGCAAATAGGTTGATTTAAGCCATTTGTTGGTTTCGGGGTTATAACGGTACCAGTCGTCAACTGTACCCGCTAATGTAGAACCCATGCCGGCAAAAACTTCGGCACCGGCAACAAAGTATCCGCTAAATGCCCTTGCATCGCCGCTAAAATCAGCCATTTGCGACCATTTATCAGCGGTTGCGTCATATTTCCAAAAATCGTTGGCAGCAACGTCTGGCCAGGCACCACCCAGCCCGGCATAGCCCATGCCATTCAAGGCAAAGCCAATCATACCGAAGCTGCCCTGCCCGGGATAATCGGCAACACGTGTCCATTTATCGGCAGCAACATCGTACTTCCAAAAATCTTTGTAGTTTTTACTGTAATCATCGTTTGTACCTAAGCCCATATAACCCACGTTGTTAACAGCAAAGGAAATTACGCTTTCACGTTCTTCTCCCGCAAAATTGGCTTTCCTTGTCCATTCATTGTTTGCCGGGTCATATTCCCAAAAATCGATATTCTGAGGCTTGTCATCACCGGGAATAATCAGCCTTTGCCCAAAGCCTGTACCTACGTAAGCTTTACCATTAATTACAAACCCTCGGATATATTCACCAGCTTGTCCGGGATAATCCGCCTTTTGTGTCCAATGATCAGCAACAGGGTCATATTCCCAAAGATCGTTCAATAGATGCGAATTGAAACCGCTTTGTGCGTTTCCACCTAAAATATATCCTTTACCTGCAATGCTAAATCCGAACGAGCGCACACGCCCGAGTCCGGGAAAATCGGCCAGTTGCTTCCACAAGCCGGGTAAAGCATTGGTTGAGTTTGGCTTAAAAGGTTCCCGCTTGCATGAAAAAGCAAAAATGGCGACAAGTATTAAAAGCAACTTTTTTGAGGGCATAACTGGCAGCAATGTAACTGTAAATATATCATTTACGTTTAACTTGCTCCCTGCGTTGCCGCTAATAAGTTTTTATAAAGAAGTGTTAAGCAGTTGCTGATACAGATCAATGAATTCGCCCACATGCCTGCCATCCGCAAGACCATGATGAACGGTTACTGATACCGGCATGGTTTTAACGCCATCTACTTCTGTCATCTTTCCATAAGATATCTTGGGGACACTATCCTTAAAAGAAAAACTACGTGCATGCGTCAGTGCTTTAAAGTTGACCCAAGGTATCGCTGATATATGCAACAGGTTTACCATTGGCCTTAATTCCACGCCTTTACCGTCCTGCACCCGTGCTATCTCCTGCTTTGCTGATGCTGTAAACTGATGCAGATCGGGGTAATAGGTAATGTATGAAAACCCAAAGGTATCATCCGGACGGTTAATAGTTGCGGAAGCATGTATCTCATCATACAAGTATACCTTGTCATCCTCTACCCTGTATTTAAAGTGTATTAATTGATTTACCGCTTTTAAGGTACAATGAAGGTAATACAAAAAGAACGGAACACCTTTTTCTTTAGCTTTATTGTAGGCAGTTGTACAATCTACATCTACCACTACACCAAAAAAAGGCTCCTCAAAGCTGTTGAAAAATTTAAAGTGCTCGGTACGGTTCCAGGTAGCAAAATCTATTTCAGTTTTCATTACAGGTAAGTTAATATTTCGCTGATGTGCTGCAAGCTTTTAAAACGCTCATTATCTATGCCGTCTTCAATCTGCTCATGCACCCAGGTGATATGATAAGGCACATGAATAGCATGGCCGCCAATGTTTAGTACGGGCAGTATGTCACTTTTTAAAGAGTTACCTACCATCAGCAGTTCCTGAGGTTGTATGTCCAGGTGTTTAATCAGTTTAAGGTAGTTGGCATCGTCCTTCTCGCTCATGATTTCGATATGATGAAAGTACGGCCCAAGGCCTGATCTGCGCAGCTTTCGCTCCTGATCCAACAAATCGCCTTTGGTTGCCACTACAAGGCGGTATTTATCTTTTAATGATTCCAGTACTTCTTTAACACCTTCAAGCAGCTCTATGGGCTGGTTAAGCATCTGTTTACCCAGATCAATTATTTTTTCAATAACGTCAGCGTTAATGGTTTTGCCGCTTACTTTTATAGCGGTTTCTATCATAGATAGCACAAAGCCCTTGATGCCGTAACCATATAACGCAAGGTTCTCTATTTCAATTTTAAGCAGTTCGCGCTCAAGTTCATGACGGGATGCATATTCGCCAAGCAAAGCACAAAATTGTTCTTCCGATTGCCTGAAATAAGGCTCGTTCACCCACAGTGTGTCGTCGGCATCAAAAGCAATTACTTTTATGTCCATATTGATATTAAAGCTGCAATATTACTCAATTGCCGTAAGCTTTAACCACATTGTAATGCATCGGTAAAATAATATCAATCAAAAACCATATTTTTGCACCCTTATTTAATACGTTATTTACAATGAGCATTGCGCTATCCGAACAGGAAATTTTACGCCGAGAATCTTTACAACAACTAAGGGCATTGGGCATCGACCCATACCCGGCCGAGGCTTTTGTTGTGAACGCCTGGGCGCAGGATATCACAGATAATTTTGACGCTAACCCGGAAAACTATAAAGAAGTGGTTATTGCCGGCCGTATCATGACCCGCCGCATAATGGGTAGCGCATCTTTTGCCGAATTACAGGACAGCACCGGCCGCGTGCAGGTTTACCTTAAACGCGACGATATTTGCCCTGATGAAGACAAAACGCTTTACAATACAGTATTTAAAAAGCTGCTTGATATTGGAGACTACGTTGGTATTAAAGGTTACGTTTTCCGTACGCAAACCGGTGAAATATCAGTTCATGTACAGGAACTAACTATTCTGTCAAAATCATTAAAGCCACTGCCGGTGGTAAAACGAGACGAAGAGGGGAATGTTCATGATGGTTTTACAGACCCGGAGCTGCGTTATCGCCAGCGCTATGTGGACCTGACGGTAAATCCCGGTTTTAAACAGATATTTATCAACCGCTCAAAAGTGATCAGCGCTATGCGCGGCTACTTTGATGCGCAAGGCTGGATGGAAGTAGAAACCCCTATCCTGCAACCTATCCATGGCGGTGCCGCTGCACGCCCATTCGCAACGCACCACAACACGCTGGATATGCCGCTGTATTTGCGTATTGCCAATGAGCTTTACTTAAAACGCCTTATAGTTGCAGGGTTTGATGGTGTTTATGAAATCGGTAAGATGTTCCGTAACGAGGGTATGGACCGCACCCACAACCCTGAATACACGGCCATGGAAATATATGTAGCCTATAAAGATTATATATGGATGATGGCTATGGTTGAGGAATGCCTGGAAACCATTGCCAGGGCTGTACATGGCGTACCGGTTGTGCAGGTAGGCCAAAATGAAATAAACTTTGCCGGTCCATACGAAAAGTTGTCCATGTATGAGTCCATCCAAAAATATACCGGTATGGATGTATCGGCAATGGATGAAGAAGGCTTACGTAAAGTATGCGCCGATTTAGCTATTGAGGTTGATGCCAGCATGGGTAAAGGCAAACTGATCGATGAAATCTTTAGCGCGAAGGTTGAACACAACCTGATACAGCCAACCTATATTACCGACTACCCTATCGAAATGACGCCGCTTGCCAAAAAACACCGCAGCAAAGAAGGCCTGGTAGAGCGTTTTGAGCTTTTTGTAAACGGTAAAGAAATTGCAAATGCTTACTCTGAGTTGAACGACCCTATCGACCAGCGCGAGCGTTTTGAAGAGCAATTGATATTGGCCGGCCGCGGTGATGAAGAAGCTATGGCGATGGACGACGACTTTTTGCGGGCGCTCGAGTACGGAATGCCGCCGACATCCGGTTTGGGTGTAGGTATCGACCGTTTGGTAATGCTAATGACCAACCAAAGCACCATACAGGAAGTATTGTTCTTCCCGCAAATGCGCCCTGAGAAGAAAGTTAAAGCGCCAAGTATTGAAGACTTCACTAATATTGGCGTACCTGCAGAGTGGGTGCCGGTACTCAATAAAATGGGCTTTAACAGTGTTGAAGAACTTAAGGCCGGTAACCCGAACAAGGTTTTTAATGATCTTGGCGGGATGCGTAAAAAACTAAAACTGGATATCACCATGCCTTCAAAAGAAAGCGTGATGGCTTGGTTCGAATAAAGTAAAACTATTAAGAGCGCCTTTTTGAGCGCTCTTTTCGTTTACAAACATTGTATATAACTTTGCGTAGTCAAGGCGTAATATGCATAGTCATTGACAGGTCAAATCAGTTGTGCATACACTGCTATAATAAAAAACGTGCTTACATTTGTTAACCATAAAATTAAAAAGGATGAACATCAACGTATATACCGAAGCTACTCCGAACCCGGCAACCATGAAGTTTATTGTAAACAAGTTGCTTATCAACGGGAGTGTTGACTATCCTACAAAAGAAAGCGCCGAAAAATCACCGTTCGCAAAAGAGCTTTATAAGTTTTCATTTGTCAACGGCGTATTCTTTGCCAGCAACTTTGTAACGGTTACAAAAACTGAAGGTACTGAGTGGGACGACATTCAACCAATATTAAAAGAATTTGTTAAGGGTGCGGTTGAAGCAGAATATAAAGTACAGGAAGCAGAACATGCGGAAGAAGTTGATTTTGAAGGCACTGAAACCGAAATAAAGATACAGCAGATATTGAATGATTACGTTCGCCCGGCTGTTGAGCAGGATGGCGGCGCTATCGCCTATCGCTCCTTTGATGAAGGTGTAGTTACGGTTGAGCTTCGTGGCTCTTGCAGTGGCTGTCCGTCATCAACAATTACCTTAAAAGCTGGTATTGAAAATTTACTTAAACGCATGGTGCCAGAAGTTACGGAAGTTGTTTCTGAAGCAATGTAATATTTATAGTTAAGGTTTTTTTGAAGGCTGCATTACGATGCGGCCTTTCTTATTTACATAGACTGACAAAGCTCTATTAATACACTGTTTGTACTTTTAGGATGTACAAAACAAACCAGCTTATTATCGGCACCAGGCTTGGGAGTATCATTTAGCAAAACAAATCCCTCATCTTTCAATCGCTGCATTTCTGCCTCAATATCATCCACATCAAATGCTATATGATGGATACCCTCACCACGCTTTGCAATAAATTTAGCTATGGGGCTATTATCAATCATCGCTTCAAGCAGCTCTATTTTATTAGGACCATTTTGCAAAAAAGCGGTTTTTACCCCTTCGGATGCTACTTCTTCAATTTTGTAGACCGGTGTATTCAGTAATTTCTGATAGATATCGGCCGCCGATGAGATGCTGTTTACTGCAATGCCTATATGCTCTATCTTGTTCATGTCCAAATATTGTAAATAAATGGCATGTTAACGCAATTTATAGCGGGTAAAAGATGCAAAAGTAAAACTTTACGTATATTTGTATGGTTAAATTTTTAATACATGAACATCCCAATTTATTTAGATAACAACGCAACTACTCCGATGGACCCAAGGGTGCTGGATGCTATGCTGCCTTACTTTACCAATAAATTTGGTAATGCGGCAAGCCGTAACCACGCATTTGGATGGGTTGCCGAAGAAGGCGTTGATTATGCACGTGAGCAGGTGGCAAAATTGATTGGCGCAAGCGAGAAAGAGATCATCTTCACATCGGGCGCTACCGAGTCTGACAACCTTGCTATCAAAGGTGTTTTTGAAATGTATAAAGAAAAGGGTAACCATATTATAACGGCCGTTACCGAACATAAAGCCGTTTTGGATGCCTGCAAGCACGTTGAAAAACTTGGCGGCAAAGTCACCTACCTGCCTGTTAAGGCAGACGGGCTTATTGACCTTACTGTATTAGAAGCCGCTATGACACCTCAAACCATCCTGGTATCTATCATGTATGGTAACAATGAGATAGGTGTTATACAACCTGTAAAAGAAATTTCTGCTATTGCCCACAAGCATGGTGCATTATTCATGACAGATGCTACACAAGCAGTTGGTAAAATACCTGTTGATGTTAATGCAGACGGTATAGACCTGCTGGCAATGTCTGCCCACAAATTATATGGCCCTAAAGGTGTTGGTGCTTTATACGTACGCCGTAAAGGCCCTCGTGTTAAAGTTACTGCCCAAATGGACGGTGGCGGTCACGAGCGTGGTATGCGATCAGGTACTTTAAACGTTCCGGGTATTGTAGGTTTAGGTAAAGCCTGCGAAATTGCCGGTCAGGAAATGGAAAGCGAAGCATTACGCCTTTCAACACTGCGCGATAAGCTTGAAAAATCATTAACTGTACTTGAAGAAAGCTATGTTAATGGTAATGTTGAGCACCGTTTACCGCATGTAGCAAATATTTCATTTAAATATGTAGAAGGTGAAGGTTTGATGATGGCCATGAAAGATCTGGCCGTATCATCTGGCTCAGCCTGTACATCAGCGTCTCTTGAACCTTCTTATGTTTTAAAAAGCTTAGGTTTGAGTGATGATCTGGCACACTCTTCGATACGTTTTGGTTTAGGCCGCTTTACTACCGAAGAAGAAGTTGATTACGCAATTGAGGTTACTACAAAGGCCGTAAACCACCTGCGAGAACTTTCACCGCTATGGGAAATGTTCAAAGAAGGTATCGACCTTAACTCAATTGAGTGGGCTGAACATTAATAAATATATAATATGCAGATGCGCGAATGTGCAGATGCTTTAAAATTTGAAGTTAAATTTAATTATTAAAAGTTTAAGTCGTTTTGACTTTTTACTTTTGACTTAATACTTAAGAAAATGGCTTATTCAGATAAAGTAATTGATCATTATACTAACCCCCGCAACGTGGGTACATTAGATAAAAGCAGTCATAAGGTTGGTACCGGCCTTGTAGGTGCTCCTGAATGCGGTGACGTTATGCGCCTGCAAATTCAGGTTGATGATAACAACATCATCACCGATGCTAAATTTAAAACTTTTGGCTGCGGTTCGGCTATCGCTTCTTCATCTTTGGCCACCGAGTGGCTTAAAGGTAAAAGTGTTGACGACGCGATGAAGATAGACAATATGGATATTGTTGAGGAGCTTGCTCTTCCTCCGGTTAAAATCCACTGCTCTGTATTGGCAGAAGATGCTATTAAAGCAGCCATTAACGATTACCGTGTAAAAAACGGTATGGAGCCAATAGAACTTGAAAAATCGCACCATTAATAAAGAATCAGGAATCAAGAGACAAGACTTAAGACGTAATTTGTTTCTCCGTCTTGTTTCTTGATTCTTAAATCTTGAATCTAATACTATGGTAACAGTAACTGATAAAGCAAAATCTAAAATAGAGAACCTGATGCAGGACAGCGGGCTGGATAACTCTTACTTCCTGCGTGTCAGTGTGCAGGGAGGTGGCTGTTCTGGTTTGTCATACAACCTTGATTTTGATAACGAAGAAAAAAAAGGAGATCAGTTTTTTGAAGATAAAGGTGTCCGCATGGCTTTAGACATGAAGTCGTTTCTTTACCTTGCAGGAACTGAACTTGATTTTAGCGACGGGTTGAACGGAAAAGGGTTTAACTTTCATAACCCAAATGCAACCCGCACCTGCGGCTGCGGCGAAAGTTTCTCGGTTTAGTAATATATTATTAATTGATATACAAAAAAGGTTGGCTATATTTAGTCAACCTTTTTTGTTTTGTATGGAAACAAAACCGCTTATTATACTGGGCAGCAATCGTAAAAACAGCCTTACCGAAACGATCATCCGTAAGGCATTGAACAATACCGAATTTGACATCATAGATTTGCTGGACTATACTATTGTGCATTATAATTACGATGGGCACTACCCAGCCGCTGATGAATTTGATGATATAGTTGATAAAATCTTATCTTATCAAAATATAATTTTTGCCACACCAGTGTATTGGTACAGCATGAGTGGTATAATGAAAGTTTTTTTTGATCGCCTTACCGATCTAATCACTATAAAAAAAGAACTTGGCCGGAAGCTAAAAGGTAAAACCGCCTCCATGATAGCAGTAGGAGCCGATCCGGCTATACCTGACGGCTTTGAGACCCCTTTTAAACACACAGCCGCTTATTTGGGCATTCAATATCAAGGCTGTACTTATTACGCCACTAAATAATAACCTATATACAGATATTTAATAGTGCCTACACACATTAATATGTGTAATATATCTAAGTATTTAAATGATTTTATAATTTTGGCACCAACCAATTATCTTAATTATGTTAAATACCCGTTTCCAGGCGTTGCAGGCCGTTCTTACTCGTGAGATACCTGATATAAAACTTCCTTCTTCAAAAATTTCCGACTATTTCGGTATTAATGTATTTGATAAACAAAAAATGAAGGAGTATCTGTCACAAGATGCCTATAACGTGATTATTAATTCTATTGATAATGGGGTACCCATACCACGGGATATGGCCGAACAGGTGGCCTCATCAATGAAATCGTGGGCGATGGGTAAAGGTGCAACACATTATACACATTGGTTTCAGCCTTTAACAGGCACTACTGCCGAAAAGCATGATGCTTTTTTTGAGCCTACACAGGATGGCGGTGCAATTGAACGCTTTAGTGGCGACGCACTTTCGCAACAAGAACCAGATGCATCAAGCTTCCCGAGCGGAGGTATACGCAATACTTTTGAGGCGCGTGGCTATACCGCATGGGACCCCTCTTCTCCGGCTTTCATCATAGGGCGTACACTTTGTATACCAACAGTTTTTGTATCATATACAGGTGAAGCCTTGGATTATAAGGTACCACTTTTAAAAGCGCTTAACGTATTAGATAAAGCGGCGGTTGATGTATGCCATTATTTTGATAAAAGCATTGAAAAGGTAAACGCCACATTAGGGATAGAGCAGGAATATTTTTTGGTTGATACTGCTTTATTCAATGCCCGTCCTGATCTTTCTTTAACAGGGCGTACGTTATTTGGCCATATGTCCGCTAAGAACCAACAATTGGAAGATCACTATTTCGGTTCGATCCCAAGCCGGGTTTACGCCTTTATGCAGGATATGGAAACCGAAGCGCTTCAACTTGGTATACCATTAAAAACACGTCATAACGAGGTAGCCCCATCCCAATTTGAATGTGCACCTATATATGAAGAAATAAACCTTGCCATAGATCATAACCAGCTGTTAATGGATATAATGGACCGTGTTGCAAAAAGGCACCACTTTAAGGTATTATTGCACGAAAAACCGTATGCAGGCATCAATGGTTCTGGTAAGCACAATAATTGGTCGCTGGTAACCAATACGGGCAAAAACCTGCTGTCACCAGGAAAAACACCTAAAAACAATTTGATGTTCCTGGCTTTCTTTGTCAATACCATCAAGGCCGTACATGATAACGCCGAATTACTCAGGGCATCAATAGCATCTGTGAATAATGACCATCGCCTTGGGGCGAATGAAGCACCACCAGCTATAATTTCAATATTCCTGGGCAGCCAGCTGACTGAGGTGCTGGATGAGATAGATACATCCCGTCTTAGCAAAAAAATCAAAGAGGAGAACTCGCTTTGGCAGGGTATTCCTAAAATTCCACAGATATTGAAGGATAATACCGATCGTAACCGTACATCGCCATTTGCATTTACTGGTAATAAATTTGAGTTAAGGGCGGTCGGTTCTTCGGCCAACTCTGCAAGCCCAATGACTATCCTTAACCTCATTGTAGCCGATCAGCTTAAAAAATTCAAGTATGATGTAGATAAGCTGATCCGTAAAGGCGAAAAGAAAGATGTGGCTTTAATGACTATCATCAAACGCTACATTAAAGAATCGCGCAGCATACGTTTTGAAGGGAACGGCTATAGTGAGGAGTGGGAAAAAGAAGCCGAAACCCGCGGTCTTCCTAACATCAAAACCACACCTAAAGCGCTTGATGCTTTTGTATCAGAAAAAGCTGAAATGTTGTTTTCTGAAACAGGTGTATTCACTAAAAGGGAAGCAGAGGCACGCCACGAGATACTGTTAGATAGCTTTTATAAAAAATTACAAATAGAAGCCCGTGTTATAGGTGAGCTTGTAATGAACATCATTATTCCAGCAGCCATTACTTATCAATCTAAATTAATTGAAAACGTAAAAGGGCTTAAAGAAATTGGCCTTGATAAAAGCACTTATGAGGCACAGGTGGATATCATCACCAAAATAGCCGGACATGTTAACGCCCTTAAAACCAATGTTGAGGCGATGATCAACGAGCGTAAAAAGGCTAATAAGATTGAAGGCCTGCGTGAGCGGGCAATCAGTTATGACGAGAATGTAAAGCGCTACTTTGCGCCAATACGTTACGACGCCGATAAATTGGAAACACTGGTTGACGACAGCCTGTGGCCTTTGCCTAAATTCAGAGAACTTTTGTTTATTAAATAGTAAAGCAGCCCCTATAACAGGGGCTATTTTATTTATCCTATATTATCTTGCAAATAAGTCAGCCTGATTGTGCTGATGTATAAACACCTCCCGATATTTACTTAACAATGCCGATTTGGATATAAAGCCTATAAATTTCCCATCTTTTATCACAGGCAGTTGCCAAACATCCAGGCTATCAAAAAGCTGCATAACGCTGCTTACTGGCTCATCATAATCTATCACTGCTGGTGGTGCAACCATAATTTCGGCCACTGTATGTCCTTCCTGTTCTGTATTGAACATGTGCCGTCTTATCTCATCCATCCAGATCACCCCCTTTAGTAAGCCATCTGAATTTAACACAGCAAAAATATTGGCTTTAGTTGCTGCCAATACCTCATAAAACTGGGCGATTGGCATGTCTTTAGTTATGGCCTTATAATCCTTATTAATTATGCTATCCAAAGTTATAGCGTTAAGCATACCATAATCCTGATCAGGATGAACGTTACTGTCATGTATTAAATGATCCCAATACATGTTGTGCGTACTAAAAATACGGGAAATAATGTATGACATGGCCGAGACAATCATCAGCGGGATAAACAGCACATAACCGCCAGTTATCTCAGCTATCAGGAAGATAGCTGTTAAAGGCGCGTGAAGCACACCGCTTAACGCACCCGCCATACCTACCGCAATAAAATTACTTGTATTAAGATGGATAAGACCAGTTTGGTTAACTGCAAAGGCAACAAATAAGCCCAAAAATGCTCCTGTAAACATTGTGGGCGCAAATGACCCGCCGTTACCGCCAGAGCCTATGGTAATGCCTGCCGCAATAATTTTTGTTAAGATAAGCGCAGCTATAAATAACAGCATTAACCATGGATTTGCCAACCACGGACCAAAAGGGGAATCCTCTCGCAAAACATCTATATTACCATTAAATATCTGCTGCAGGTAATGATACCCTTCACCAAAAAGCGTTGGAAAGATAATTAGTATCAACCCTAATAATAAACCACCTGCTACGGCCCTTGTATACCGGTTTTGCTTCATGAAAATCCCTTTCTCAAGCATCCCGCCTACTTTAGAGATGTAAACGGCAGTCCAGCCGCTAAGTATGCCTAAAATAATATAAAATGGTAATGCATTCATCTTCCAGCCCTCAGTAACCAAATGGAACAACTGCTGAGAATACAATACTTTAGCAACTACAACTCCTGTAGCCGATGCTATAAGCAGCGGTATAAACGTAGGGATTGTGATCTCTCCTATCAATATCTCTAACGAAAAAAGTACACCTGCTATAGGGCTGTTAAATACAGCAGCAATACCTGCCGATGTGCCCGCTGCTAATAAAACTGTTTTTTCGTAGGGGCTTAAGTTAAACAGGCGCCCCACATTTGAGCCGATTGCCGCCCCTGTACAAACAATAGGCGCCTCGAGGCCGGATGAACCACCAAACCCAACGGTGAGCGAACTGGTTACCAGGTGCGAGTATATATTGTTGTAACGAATATTTGACCGGTTTTTTTTTATGTTATACAATATACTCCCTATACCTTTTTGCATGCGGTCGCGATTGATAATATGCTGCCATGCTACAGTTAGAAATATACCCAGCGCGGGCAGAAAAACGTAGATGATATGGAATGGCAGGTGCGATGATATGTTACGGCTTACATCTTCCATAAAATGCACCAGAAATTTTAACAGTACAGCTGCTAAACCGCCGATAAAACCAACGAAAACGCTACAGTAGATCAAGAAATTACGCTGAGCATTGCGTTTTAAACGCCAGCGGGCTATTTTATAACTAAGAGACTTTAACATATATGAACGCAGAATTGGCAATGTAACAATTTTACCGCTTACAAATAGTATTAAGCAGTATATTTGCCCATGACTTCTCCGCAAAGATATGATCAGAGGGGCGTATCTGCATCAAAAGATGATGTACATAATGCCATTAAAAACATTGATAAAGGGATTTTTCCAAAGGCTTTCTGCAAAATAGTGCCCGATATATTAACCAACGATGACGAGTACTGTAATATTATGCACGCCGACGGGGCCGGTACAAAATCTTCGCTGGCATATACTTATTGGAAGGAAACCGGCGACATTTCTGTATGGCGGGGTATTGCGCAGGATGCTATTATCATGAACCTTGATGATCTGCTTTGTGTTGGCGCTACTGATAATATACTGCTTTCTTCAACCATAGGACGAAATAAAAACCTGATTCCGGGTGAAGTTATTTCGGCCATTATAAATGGCACTGAAGAAATATTATCAGAACTGCGCGATGCCGGCATAGGTATTTACTCTACCGGCGGTGAAACAGCCGATGTGGGCGACCTGGTGCGTACCATCATTGTCGACTCGACAGTTACCTGCCGCATGAAACGCGCTGATGTTATTTCAAACGACCGCATTCGCCCAGGCGATGTGATAGTTGGCCTTGCATCTTATGGGCAGGCATCCTATGAAACTGAATACAACGGCGGTATGGGTTCTAACGGACTTACATCGGCAAGGCACGATGTTTTTAATAAATCAATTGCCGAGAAATATGCCGAGAGCTACGACCCTGCCGTTCCTTTTGATCTTGTTTTTAGCGGCACTAAAAACCTTACCGACCAGATTGATATAGGCAACGGAGAAACCATTACAGCCGGCAAGCTTGTGCTTTCGCCTACACGTACTTATGCCCCTGTTATCAAGGCTGTTTTAGATAAATACCGTTCACTGATCAACGGCATGGTACATTGCAGCGGTGGCGCGCAGACAAAAGTACTGCATTTTATAGAAAACCTGCATGTTGTAAAAGATAACCTGTTCGCTATCCCACCGCTGTTTAAGCTGATACAAGAAGAATCAAACACCTCATGGGAAGAAATGTATAAAGTATTTAACATGGGCCACCGCATGGAACTGTATGTGCCGAAAGCGATTGCTGAAGACATCATTACTATCTCCAAAAGCTTTAATGTGGATGCACAGATAATAGGCTTTGTAGAGGCTGCCGATAAAAAGCAGGTAACGATATCGTCGCCTTACGGGCAGTTTATATATAGTTGATTAAATTACTTTTTTGTAAAAATGCGGAAAGCCCCCGGAAATTCCGGGGGCTTTCTTGTTATCTAGATTGGATTAGTTAAAGATATAACGGAGGCCAAACTGCATATAATAAGTAGAGTTTATGCTAACATCGTCTCTAAATGTTGTAGAAACAGGCAAACCTCTGTCAACAGCCAACCTGAAGGTAGGTACTGTTGTACCATCTGGAGTAATAGCAGATGTGTTAGTTGGAGTTAATATACCTCTTGTATTCACAAGTTTATGTAAGCCCCAATTTTTATTTAACAGGTTACCTAAATTAAAGATATCAAAGCTGAACTGGATAGTATTACGTTTGCCACCAACGTTAACAAATAAATCTTGTAAAAATTTGAAGTCAACTTGATTTCTCCAAGGCAAGCTTGCACCGTTACGTGTAGCATATTGGCCTTTATGGTTACGCAAGTAATCATCTTGGTCAACATAACGGAAGAACATGTCGCTTTGCTGCTGGGCTGTATAAGTAACAGCATTAACACCTGTTCCTACTGTTAAAGGTACAAAGGTAATTTCTGATGGATTTTTAGGTATATAAATCAAATCTGCGTTAGCGCCATCACGGTTAAAATCTGATGAATAAACATAAGAGAACCTGCCGTCAATAGAACCTTGGTAGAAGAATGTAAAAGTTGATTTAGCGTGGTTTAAGAATTCTTTAGCATATGACACTGAAGCAACAACGCGGTGGGGCGCAATATAGTTGGCATAGCTAAGCTCTTGAAAATTAGATCCATTAACAGTTTGTGTACCTTGCCAAGCAGAACCAGCTTGATCACCACTACCATCATATAATACTTTAGCCTCAGACTTTACGTATGCTAATGATGCTGAGAAGCCTCTGCTAAATTGTTTGTCTAATTTAGCAGTTACCGAATAATAGTGACCGCTCTTTCCATTATCCAATACATAAGTATTAAATTGGTTAGTGGCTGTTGGAGTAGATTGTCCAGTACTAGTAATCTTGTTAATAAATTTATCAGCAGCAGCACTCGGATAAATAGCCCTGTGATCAGGATAATTACTAACATTAAGATTTGTGGGATCAACCAGGTTAGCATTTCTCCAGAAAGCTGTTTGAAGATCTTTATTGTAAATACCTTCTAAAGTACCCACAAAGCCAAATGGTAATTTAGCATCAATCGCTAAACTGCTTTTCCAGGTTTGAGGCATTTTCAAATTTGGAGAAATAAATGTCATAGTACTTGGCAATGATGCACCAGCAGCCGGTTGAGTGGCTGGGCGGTAAGCATTCGGGTCAGGATTAAAGGGTCCGGGAACAGGATTAGAAGCAGTACCATCATTAATTTGAGTAAACTGTAATAAACCTGCGTCACTAGCTTGGTTAACAATCCATACAAATGGGAAACGGCCTGTAAAGATACCTGTACCACCGCGTAGCTGTACGCTACGATCTCCGTTAACATCCCAGTTAAAGCCAATACGAGGCGAGAACATGATTCGCTTTTTTGGCAAAGTAGCTGTGCTTAATTTTTCGTTGCCAGCAAAGGTAAGAGGAGTAATTAATGGGTGTTCAGCAAGAGTTGATGGATAAGTAGGTAATTCTAAACGTAAACCTGCAGTTACACGGAAATTATCGCTTACACGGTAATCATCCTGGCCATACAAAGAGTATTGTGCAAACTTAAAGCTTGGAAAGGCTTGCGCAAAGCCTGGTTGTAATGAATAAGTAAGCGCGTATGCAACTGGATTAGCTTTATTTAAGAAATCATCAACTGAGTTAAACCTGTAGTAGCTGGTTCCATAACGTTGAAAACCGTTTTTAGTGGTGCTGAAATCAGCCTGGAAACCCAAGGTAAAATTATTTTTACCGGCAGTCCATTTCAAATTATCTAAAAACGAATAAGTAGTTACATCGCGCAAGTTACCATAGCTAAAAAGCTCGGTACCGAATGAAGTATAAGGTTGCCCGCCTTCCATAATATCAACAAATGGGAATAACGGACCATCGGTTGTACGTGGGTCATTTTGATGAGTACGTGATGCTCTTAAAGTATTAGCAAACTTACCAAAATTTGAGTTTAACTCGGCTGATAAAGAATAAAAGTTAGCTTCCTGGTAATAGTTAGCACTGCTAAAGTTAAGTGAATTAACATCAGTACGACCAGCACCGGAAGTAAAGTTTTGAACTGCAGCTGAAGTACCGTTAACAAAGCTAGGATCGCGGCTTTCTACCTGGCTGTAACGTACATTAAATTTGTGGTTATCGTTAATGTTCCAGTCTATACGAGCCAAAAGGTTAGTTCTTTTAAATTCAAAACCATAATTTTGGTATATACCCGGATTGTAGCCATATTCAGATTGCAAAAAATCGCTGATCTGATTTAATCTTGTATCAGTTGGGCGCGCAACGTTACCACCTGTTGGATTAGCAGCAGTTGCAGCTACACGTGATTGACCTGGCCTTGTGGTTGTTTGTCTTTCAGCGTTGACAAATAAGAATAATTTGTTTTTGATGATCGGACCACCAATACGTGCTCCCCAGGTTCTATCATTTAAAGGTTGTCTTTGTAACATTGCTGGGCCAACGTTAATACCTTGTTGCTCTTGGTTCCTCCAGTAAGTGTAAACCGAACCGCTTACATTATTAGTACCAGAGCGGGTTACAGCGTTAAGTGCACTACCTACAAAGCCAGATTGAGTTACGTCATAAGGTGTAACGTTAACAGAAATCTCTTCAATCGCATCTAATGATATAGGGGAACCGCCCGCAGGTAAGTTACCGCCAATACCAAAACTGTTATTAAAATCAGAACCATCAACTGTGAAGTAGTTTTGTCTGTAATTACCACCACCAATTGATGTACCATTAGCTTGAGGTGTTAACCGGGTAAGGTCGTTAATGCTACGGGTAACACTTGGCAATGTCAGGATTTCACGTGTACCAATATTTGTGATTGCGCCGTTACGCTCACCATTTAATATAGAACGCGGGTTATTAGCCCTTACTGTAACTTCACTTAGTACCGCTGCACCTTGTGATAACGTTCCATTCAGAATAAACGCTTCACCTAATTTAAGATAAACATCCGATACTGTTTGTGGATCGTAGCCTATATAAGAAACTACAATTGTGTAAGGCCCGCCTACACGCATGTTATTAATGGTGAAACGACCATCAGCGTTCGTAGTTGTTGCGTAATTGGTACCACTTGGCTGGTGCGTAGCCTTTATGGTAGCACCTGCAAGAGTTTCCCCTTTCGCATCCTTAATTAAACCTGTCATACTACTGGTAGTTACCTGTGCAAAGGCAACAGTAGCGGTAATGACGGTTAAGAGAAATAAAAGTAAATACTTCCTCATACGTTGTTTTTTAGTTTAACCGTTTAAATGAATTAATCGTTAATGATTTAACGCCGCAAAGATAAGGGTTATAGAGATTTAGTATATTAAGTTATTGTTAATAATAATTATATATTTTTCAACATTTTATCTCTTATTTAAGCAATAATGAAAATTAGATGAACTTATAATATAAATTTTACATTTTTTGTGTCATTTTTTAAATTAAACTTGGCCACTATCAGTCATTAATCTTAAATTACCTGGGTCAATTTAAACCTTACTTACTTCTGTATTCCTTAATCCTCCGCAATTTTTCAATTCCACTGCTTTTAATTAGCTTTGGCATTCCAAATCATAAAAGGAACATAACTATATGAATTACGATTTAATTGTTATTGGTTCGGGCCCGGGCGGCTATGTTGCTGCCATCCGTGCATCGCAATTGGGTTTAAAAACCGCCATAGTTGAACGAGAGTCACTTGGGGGCATTTGCCTTAACTGGGGTTGTATCCCTACCAAAGCTTTATTAAAAAGCGCCCAGGTGTTTGAATATTTAAACCACTCTGCCGATTATGGTATAAAAACCAGTGGAGGGGAAGTTGATTTTGAAGCCGTTATTAAACGCAGCCGTGGGGTTGCCGATGGCATGAGCAAAGGTGTTCAGTTCCTGATGAAAAAGAACAAGATCGACGTTATAATGGGTACCGGCTCATTAAAAAGTAAAGGCATCGTAACAGTAAAAAATAACGACGGTACAGCTAAAGACATTACTGCTAAACACATTATAATAGCTACAGGCGGTCGCTCGCGCGAGTTACCTAACCTAAAGCAGGATGGTAAAAAGATTATTGGGTATCGCCAGGCCATGGTTCTGCCTCAACAGCCCAAATCAATGGTTGTTGTAGGTTCAGGTGCTATCGGTATTGAGTTTGCTTATTTTTATAATGCCATCGGAACAAAAGTTACCGTTGTTGAGTATCTGGATAATATTGTACCGCTTGAAGATGAAGAAGTATCAAAAGCCCTGCTGCGCTCACTGAAAAAGCAAGGCATCAACATCATGACCGGTTCAACTGTCGAGTCGGTTGATACCAATGGCGAAGGTTGCCGTGTAAATGTTAAAACTGCTACAGGTAACGAAGTACTTGAGGCCGAGATCGTACTTTCTGCAATTGGTATATCAACCAATATCGAGGGCATTGGTCTTGAACAAGTAGGCGTTAAAACCGACAAAGGAAAAGTTCTTGTAGACGATTACTATAAAACCAATGTTGAAGGCGTTTATGCCATTGGCGATATTGTTAAAGGCCAGGCGCTGGCACACGTGGCATCGGCAGAAGGCATTATCTGTGTTGAAAAGATAGCAGGCCATAACCCCGAGCCATTAAACTATAACAATATTCCTGGCTGTACTTACTGCTCGCCTGAAGTTGCTTCTGTTGGATATACCGAAAAAGCGGCCAAAGAAGCTGGTTACGAAATTAAAGTAGGTAAGTTTCCTTTCTCGGCATCGGGCAAGGCCAGTGCTGCAGGTGCAAAAGACGGTTTTGTAAAACTCATCTTCGACGCAAAATATGGCGAATTATTAGGCGCTCATATGATAGGCTATAATGTTACCGAAATGATTGCAGAAGTTGTTACTGCACGTAAACTGGAAACTACCGGGCACGAGATCATTAAATCCGTACACCCTCACCCTACCATGAGCGAGGCTGTAATGGAAGCAGCTGCTGATGCTTATGGCGAAGTAATTCACTTATAATTTAAAATTGTAACCCATAGTATAAAGGTGGCATCACATTTGTTTTAATGTTGATGCCTTTACAATAGGCCGTTCTGAAATACAGAACGGCTTTTTATTTACCTGTATCTATGGAAAACAATACACTTAACCGCGATCAACCGCTCAGAGACGGACAAAACATAAGTCCGTGGCAAAAGGGAGAATTTTTTCTTGATAACGCTGCTGACATATTTGCCCCGGGTACATTATATGATACCCTTATTGTTGGTGGTGGTATAACCGGTTTAACTACGGCCCTTTTATTACAAACCCAGGGAAGGCAAACCATTTTAGCCGAAGCTCGAAACATTGGTTTTGGTACCACAGGCGGCACAACCGCTCACTTAAACACTTTTTTTGATGCTACTTATGCCGATGCAGAAAGCGATTTCAGTCAAGAGGCGGCGCGGTTGCTTGCAAGCTGTGGCAAAGAGGCTTTTGCATTGATCGATTCGTTAGCCAAGCAATTTAGTATCAATTGCGATCTTGAATATAAAGATGGTTATCTGTATGCCGAAACCCAAGAAGAGGCGAAGGTGCTTCAAGAAATTTTCGATGCATCAAAACGCGCCGGTGTAGAAGTTGAAGAAGCCGATACCAACGGCGTTAAAGTGCCATTCGTAAAAAGCATTGTATTTAAAAAACAAGGGCAGTTCCATCCGCTTAAGTATATTTTTGGCTTAGCACAGGCCTTTGTTGAAGCAGGTGGAGTAATATTGGAAAACACTTTTATAAAAGAAGCCGACTTTCAGGATGAGGTACACACCGTAAAGGCAGATAAAGTAATCATCAAAGCAAAAAACCTTGTTTATGCTACACATATCTCGCCCGGTCTGGACATACTTGATATAAGGAATGCACCTTACCGGAGTTATGTATTAGGCTTGCGTTTAAAAAATGAAGCTGACTATCCTCAGCACCTATCGTACGATTCAAAAGACCCCTATCATTATTACCGAACGCACGAAATTGAAGGAAAAAAATATTTGATATTAGGCGGAGAAGATCATAAAACCGGCCATGAAGATCCTGAAGCTGCGTTCAAGGCCCTTGAGGAATACGCACGTAAATATTATGATATAGATGCAGTGGCTTTTAAATGGTCATCTCAATATTATTCGCCAAGCGATCAGCTACCTTACATAGGGGAATTACCTGGTGGAGCTGACAATACCTATGTTGCCATCGGATATAACGGTAACGGAATGATGTTCGGTACTATATCGGGAAAAATCATTAGTGATATGATAATTGGTAAGCAGAGCCCATATCAAAAGCTGTTTAGCCCATCGCGTATCAAACCTGTCGCTGGCTTTACAGAGTTTGTAAAAGAAAACGCCGATGTAGCTTACCGCTTTATTGCAGACAGGTTCAGCGCTGATAAAATTGAATCTTTAAAAGAGCTTGCACCCGGCACAGGTACTATAGTAAAATATGAAGGGGACAAACTCGCGGTTTACAAAGACGATGCAGGCAATATAACAGCGCTTAGCCCAACATGTACCCATGCCGGCTGTATAGTAAATTTCAATGCTGCCGAGAAAAGCTGGGATTGCCCATGCCATGGCGGCCGTTATGATATTAATGGCAAGGTGATAACCGGCCCACCTCGCCGCGACCTTCAAAATATAGCAATACAATAATTCATACTTAAAATTATGACGAATCGCTTTAAAACGGACCATCAGGAAGATGAAAGCTACATCGAGGTGGCGGAAGGTGTTTGGGGATTGAAGACACTGTTTGTAAACCTGTATGTAATAGCGATCAATAAAAACGATTGGGTATTGTTAGATACCGGGTTAAAAGGTTATGCTGCACATATCAAAAGCATGGCAAATGATCTATTCGGAAACATTCCACCAAAAGCTATTATATTAACCCATGGGCACTTTGATCATACAGGTAATATTGTTGAACTGCTGGAAACATGGGATGTACCTGTATTTGCGCATCAGTTGGAAAAGCCTTACTTAAACGGAACATCATCTTACCCACCACCAGACCCTACCGTTGGTGGAGGTTTGATGAGCCTGATGTCTGTTGTGTATCCACGCAAACCTATTAACCTGGGTGATAATTTGCGAATTTTGCAAAATGATAGCCATCTGCCTTTTTTACCGGATTGGGAATTTATACATACGCCAGGGCACTCTCCCGGCCATATCTCACTCTTCAGGCAAAAAGACAGATTGCTGATAGCCGGGGATGCATTTGTAACCACAAAACAAGAGTCGGCATTCTCTGTAGCTACACAAGCCCGTATATTATCAGGGCCACCTAAGTATTTTACTTATAACTGGCCGGTTGCTAAAATATCTGTTAAAAAGTTGGTTAACCTTCATCCTAAAATTGCTGCTACCGGCCATGGCAAACCCATGCAGGGAGAGGAACTCATCAACGGTCTGAATTACCTGTCAGAAAATTTTGAGAAAGTGGCTATACCCACCAGTGGCAGGTATGTTAACCGCCCTGCCAAAACAGGTAAACGCGGGCTTCTTTACGTCCCGCCAAAACCGGTGAACAGAGCAGCTATTGCATCGCTCATAGCAGTTACCGGGCTGATCATATTTGCGTTGGTAAGATTGTATAAACAATAATTAAAATAAGAAGGGCCGCTAATACGGCCCTTCTTATTTTAATTATTGTAATCTTCATCTAAAAACAGGTATCTCGACCTTAATTGACCGCTTTCTTTTTGGGGAGTTGTCTTAACATCAATATTGATAAAAGACACCTGACCTCCCTTAACATTAGGGCTCCATTTAGGTAAACCGGCGCCATTAGGATTACCGGTTTTAATAAAATTGGCAAAATAACTTTCCATCGTTTCAGATACCTTATAATCATCGGCTGTCCAGGCGTAAGTGGTATTGCCTGCCAGGTTACCCATTGCATATTCAATTTCTGAAGCATGCGCTGCGCCTGCATAGGCTTCGGGTTGTTTATTGGCTGCAGGCTTAGTGTTATTTTCATCTTTTATCACTCCTCCGGCTAATCCCGCTTTAGCATTACCCATCGCAGCTGTCATTGGTGGGCGGGGCCTGGAAAACAGATACCGATATACGGGCTTACCAGCGGTCTGGGCATGTGCGTCGGCCCATTTCCAGGTGCTATAAGAGATAAATCTATCGCTGGCCAACTCAGTGGCAGATCTGATAACTTCTTCCTGAGTATTACCCGGGTATAGCTTTAAAACCCTTTCGGCTTTATCTCCATAAAGTGACTTTACTTTTTTAACATAATTTTCAGGGGTAGGCGCGTCGCCCCACATCACTGCCTGATAAGGTATCTCGGCAGAGTTCCACCCTACCAGCAAAGGCACTTTCGCCTGTTCGCCGGCTGTAAAGGACTCTATAGGTGATTTGGTCAGGAAATAACCATCTATAGTTGCTGATGACATGGAAGGCATTCCTTGTTTAGAAGCTATATCCAGCAATTCGTTTGCCGGTATAGCTCTTAATTCTGCTAACGACTTCGCTCCTGCTTTTTCTGCAAACTTCAAACCATTGCTTTCGCCTTCGCTTAAAGGCAACGCTGGTAAAGTTGGTTTTATCATAGCGCCGCTTTCTCCTATCGCCCCTGCTATCAGATCTTTTGATAAGGGAGAAACCATTTGCGCTGAAACTGCTATCGAGCCTGCCGATTCGCCGGCAATTGTAACTCGTTTTGGATCGCCACCAAAGGCAGCTATATTTTGCTGTACCCAGCGCAGCGCGGCATTCTGATCAAGCAAACCATAATTTCCTGATGAATGATGAACAGACTCTTTGGTGAGCTCAGGATGCGACAGGAACCCAAATACACCTAAACGATAGTTAACGGTTAAAGCAATGATGCCACGTTTTGCCATACTTTCACCATCATAACGGCTTTCAGAACCATCGCCGGCCACAAAGCCTCCACCATAAAAGTACACTAATACCGGTAATTTTTCTTTAGATGGCTTTTCAGGCACCCATACGTTTAAATACAAGCAATCTTCGCTCATACCAGCCGAGCGAAACCCCATATCACCAAAAACCTTTTTTTGCATGCCATTATAGCCAAATGCATCACATTTACGTACACCTGTCCAGTTGTTAACCGGCTGTGGCTCTTTCCACCGTAATTCGCCAATTGGGGGCTGTGCAAAAGGTATCCCTTTAAAACTCGTAACTCCAGACTTTTCAGTTACTCCCTCAACCATCCCATTTACTGTTTTTATCTGCATTTGTGCAAACGCGGCCACGCCGATGATTTGAAGCACTAAAAAAAAGGCTAATTTTTTCATCTTTTAATTCTATAATTGATTGCTAATCGCGATGAAAATTAATAAAAAATAGTTTACCATTCAATTATTATGTCTAAAAGACACAATGATTATTTAAAGATATATCTTTATGAAACCCACTATTGCCATTGAATATTGCCCAAAATGTAACTGGATGCTTCGTGCCGCTTATATGGCACAGGAAGTGCTGACAACATTTACTAATGAACTGCATGGCGTTTTACTGATACCCAGCGAAATTGCAGGGCGGTACAACATCAGTATAAATGAGAGAGTGATTTTCGACAGGAAGGAACAAGGCCGTTTCCCGGAAATTAAAGAGCTGAAACAATTGGTAAGAGATGCTGTCGCGCCTGGAAAAAGCCTTGGCCATTCAGACGGCCACTAATTAATACTATGTTTGCATATTGATGTGAAGCTTTGTTTGTGTACATTTGTAGCGTATATTTATAAATGCTATCCAAAAAAACTAAATACGCTATAAAGGCACTGGTTGTCATGGGTAAGAACATGGACAAACCACCTATGCAAATCTCTAAGATTGCTGAACTTGAACGGATACCTAAAAAGTTTTTGGAGCAAATACTGCTCGATTTACGTAATGCGGGTTATTTGTATAGTAAAAAAGGTGCGGGCGGCGGCTACAGCCTTAACAAAGATCCTAAAGATATTTACCTGGTAAGCATCATGCGTATTACTGATGGACCTATTGCCATGGTTCCATGCGCCAGCTTAAATTTTTATCATCGTTGCGATGAATGCCATCAGGAGCATACCTGTGGTATACGCGATGTGTTTATTGATGTGCGGGATGCTACTTTAAAAATCCTTTCAGAAACCAGCATTGCCAATATCATTGAACGCGAGAATTCGTTAGTAGTAAAATTATAGCAGGGTATAGATTCCTGAATAATTATTATTCGTTAAGCTTTTCTGATATATTTTTGATGGATTCATCAAGCAGCGAAGCCGATTGTTGCAAGTATTCCTCTATCTGCCTGTATTCCTCAACCTTGTTATCACTGTGTTTAAGAATATCTATTATGCCTAATATATTTGTAAGGTGTTTGCGTACCTCATGAGAGTTTATAAAGGCAAGCTCCTCTTTCTTGGCTTCAAATAAAAGCTTTTCATAGTGCCTTTTCTGCTTTACGTTTCTGTAAAACAAACCTATTGCCACTAAGCTGAGCGTCGAAACAGATACGATAAATAATAACCATAACCGTTCTTTCTTATATATAGCTGTTTTTTCAAGAAAAGAGCTTTCCGTTTCATCCAGTTTTATTTGCGACGAGATATTCCCAACCTGTGATAAACGTATATTATTAGCCTGCGATTGCTTAAGCGCCAGCATAAAATTATAGGCCGATGCTTTATAATCACCTTCTTTTTCGGCTATCCGGGCCAGTGTTTCATATAAATGATACTTTATTTCAGGGTGATTGCTTTCCCCTTCGGCCAAAAGCAATTTATTGATCACAGCCCTTGCCGAATCAAGTTGTTTATTTTGATAAAAGGCATCGGCAAGATGTTGATCCTCAAGTTCGCTTGGAGCATAGTCCTTACTTTTTTGTAAAGCTTTAATCTGCTGAATAGCGGTAGCATAATTATGCTGAAGAAGGCTTATGTAATATTCTGTACGTTTGCGGTAAGTATATAATTTGTAATTGGTAGCTCCTGGTTCGTTAAGCCTGTTATGATAAGCCTTTACCGAATCAAGATTATTCATTCTGAAATAGTTTTCAGACTTGTTATAAAATATTACACTGGATAAGAGCCGTTTGCTGGTAGTATCATTATCCAACAGTGCCCATGCTTTATCCAGATAGGCTAATGATTGCGAATAAAACCCGGTTTTATAGAAAAGATCAGAAATATTTATGTTTAAAGATGACTCGCGACGGTTATCTGTAAATTTATCTCTTAGTTTACGCACTTCAATTGTTGCAAGGCGGTAGTTATAAATAGCACCAATATAATCGCCCTTATCTGTTTGTACGAATCCCAAATGACTAAGCATCTGAAACATCAGATAATCCTGATTGTTCTTGCCCGCAATTTGTACAGCCTTTGCCATATAAGCTTCGGCCTGTTTCAGATCGTGCAGCTTATTAAAAGCAACGCCTTTTATAAAAATTAAAAAAATATCTTTATTAGGCAGGTTATATTTTGAAAAAAAACCACTTAAAGTGTCCTCTACAGCTTGCAGCTTGTCATTCTCTGAGGCTTGTATGCAACTTTTGCTAAAAGATATCAATCGTTTCTCGCGCTGAAAATCATCAGTCTGGGTAAGTATACTGATCAAAGTATCCTTATTAATACCTACTTGTTCATGCTGAATAGCAGGCACTTGCCGCATTTCCGCACGCACAGTCTGAAGCATTAAAAAGGGGAAAACAAACGCGATAGTTAGGCTTTTAAGCATTCACTATATTTTTTACTAAATCTACGCTTGCCTTTGATAAAAACAAAAAAATATTTTAGAGCAAACATTTATAATCTTTTATCCGTATTATTGCATATAACTAATATTTTGTATCTTTGTATCAAACTCTACAATAAGAACCTGTATATATGAAAAAAGTTTTTTACCTTTTATTATCTGTAGTGGCTATAAGCATTTATTCTTGCCAAAAAGAGAACACTGCTCCAAGCCTTAAAGGCATTAGTGCTATAAAAAAAGATACTACGCCTCCTGACTTTTTAAAATCGGCTCCTTCAACTTCTAAAAAGGATACTACTCCGCCGGACTTTAGAAAGGCAACTGCTACGAAATCTAAAAAAGATACTACTCCTCCGGACTTTTTGAAATCAGCTCCATCTACTTCAAAAAAGGATACCACCCCGCCGGACTTTAGAAAATAATATTAAGAAGCCTTGCTAAAATTAGCAAGGCTTTTTTTTTAACTGTCAAACTTTTCAAGCAGTTTCAGCAAAGTTTCGAAATCCTTTGGGTAAGGGGCATTTATCGTAATTTCCGTACCCGATGGCAATGTGAAACTTAACTGGTAAGCATGCAAGGCGAACCGCTTTATAACAGGTAACTCTTCCTGGTCTTTTCCAAGCGTATATTTACGCTTTAACTTAGATAAGTATACCGGCTGGCCTTTATACATCTCATCGCCCGCTATAGAAGCACGTTGCGTAGCTAAATGTATGCGTATCTGATGCATACGGCCAGTAACAGGCCTGCATTCAACCAGTGTATAGTGTTTAAAATACTTTAAGGACTGGAACCATGTTTCTGCACGCTTACCGTCCTGGCGACTTATGGTTACACTGCTTTTGCCAACGTTTAAGATTGGAAGATCGACCTGTAAATTTTCAAATACGTGCGTGCCATCGATAACGGCATGATAAACCTTTTTTACCCTGCGTTTTTCAAACTGAATGGATATATTACGGTAAGCTTCGGGGTTTTTAGCTATGATCAGGGCACCGGATGTTTCTTTATCTAACCGGTGGCATATTTGTGCATCTTCACTGTACTGTTTAGCAAGGCGAAGCATATTAATTTCTCCCCCTTCACGCTCATCAAGTGATGCTACAAAAGGCGGCTTATTTACCACAATTACGTCTTCATCCTCAAACAGTATAAGATCTGCAAATTTTGGAAACTTCATAAGCTACAAACTTACGGTTAATTCATCAAACCGCCCAAAAGCACGGATACTCATCCAAAACAAAAAAAGTTACCGCATGTTGGTTATAAACCCTATCTGTTAATTTACCCTAAAAAATACATCATGAGCACAAATAAAACCCAGCCTGATAAAAAGGGCTTTCTGGAAAGCATAAAAGAAACCATAGAAGAATTTTGGGATGGACCTAAACAAGATACAGCTTCAAATGTAAGGCCCCAGAATGAAGCGCAAACATCGGCATCAAAAAATTCAGTAGATGATACAAAAAATAAGGTCACAGAAAAGATAAAGACCGAATCTGCCGCCATTAAGAAAAATACATTGGATAGCGCGGCCCAGGTAGCTAAACAAACCGAAGCAATTAAGGCAAAAGCCCGGCAAACACCGGATTCTGGAAAATCAGCCGCTTCCGCTGCAACGAAAAAGGCAGCGAATAAAAGCAATAAACCTGCTAAAGGTAAATCTTAAAAGAAAAAGCCCCGTTTGGGGCTTTTTCTTTATGCTTCAAATTTATATCCTACACCTTTTACGGTAGCGACACAATCGTCACCAAGTTTTTCGCGTAGTTTACGCACATGCACATCAATGGTACGGTTAGTAACCACTACCGAGTCTTCCCAAATATTTTTCAGGATTACCTCGCGTGTATAAACTTTACCCGGTTTAGATGCTAATAGGTAAAGCAATTCAAATTCCTTTTTAGCTAAAACCACTTTCTCACCCTTTTTATAAACAAGGTAAGCTTCACGGTCTATCACAAGGTCGCCTATTTCCAGTTTGTTATCGGTCACCTCTTCGGGTGGCGCATTCCGTCGAAGTATTGCATTAATGCGGCTAACCAGCGCACGTGGCTTTATTGGTTTGGCTATGTAGTCATCAGCGCCAACGTTAAAACCTGCTATTTCAGAGTATTCTTCGCTACGGGCAGTTAAAAACACCATGAAAGTGTTTTTAAACTCGGGCATAGTACGCATTATACGGCAGGCCTCAATGCCATCCATTTTAGGCATCATGATATCCAACACGATAAGATCAGGTTGAGTACGTTTAGCCTCTGCTACAGCCTCTTGCCCGTTACGTGCTGAGTATACCTGATAACCTTCTTTTTTAAGATTATATTCTATCAGCTCTAAAATATCCGGTTCGTCGTCAACAATTAATATTTTCTGTTTGCCTGAACTCATGTTTAATTTTTTGCTATAAAAGTATAACCTTAATTAAAGATAATAGTTAAATATGTGTTAACAAATTGTTAAGCACAACCATGAGTTAATATTATGTTCAGGCTATTTGAATGTTTTCTTTAAAAAATCTTCAAGATCGGCCCCTGTTATGTTTTTAGCCACTATAACACCCTGAGGATCAATTATAAAATTAGAAGGAATAGCATTGATCTGATATAAACGCTCTGTAGGGCCATCAAAGCGTTGCAGATCTGACCCATGCGACCAGGTGAGCCCATCTGCATTAATTGCTTTTTGCCAATCGGCTTTTTCGGTATCAAGAGATATACCAAGAATATTGAAGCCTTTATCCTTATACAGGCTGTACTGTTTAACTACGTTAGGATTTTCCTGACGGCAGGGCACACACCACGATGCCCAAAAATCAAGCATTACATACTTTCCTTTATAATCAGACAACGCGATTTGTTTACCATCTATTCCGGCAATTTTAAATTCGGGAGCTTTATGCCCTACAGAAATGGGTTTTACAGCTTCCATCTGTTTAAGGAAAGCCTGTACAGCCGGATTATCCTTAAAGTCATCTTTTATCTCATCTGCATAAGCAACCAATTGCTGCTCATATTTATACTGGTCTAACGAAGTTGCTGCATAGAAACCAGCCAACGATTTTTTGTTGTCATTCACAAATTTCAGTACTTCATTGCTGTAATCGGCAATGTTTTTCTGAAATTGCGGCATATAAACCTTTACCAACGAATCAGACTCTTTACCAAGCGCCTGCGATTTGGCGGCATACTCGTCAGACAGCTTGCTGTTCTTATCCCCATAAAGATTGCTGATCTTATTGAACTCCCTTATCTTTTCAGAGGTTTCAGAACCGCTGATATCGTATCCATGACTAACATCAGCTATATCAGTTTTAAACTTAATATCATCTCCATTTTGAGCTATAATGTCAAATATACTGCTGCCGATGCGCAGTTTATAAAGGTTTGCGTAAGGGGTACTGTGTTTAAACTGAAAAGCATTTCCGTTAAGCGCTACAGAATCAATAATATTGACCTGTGTACTATCGGCCATGAGCAGATAAACCTTTTTGACGCTGCCCGCATTTTCAACCGTACCGCTGATGGTAAAGTCCTTACTGTCTTTGCACGATACTATGAACAATGCAGTTGCAAGGGTTATGCCCTTAAATATATTTTTCATACTGTTATTTAGATTCTAATTCTTTTATTAAAAGCTGGTTGGTTTTTTTAGGATCGATCTTGCCTTTGGATATTTTCATGATCTCGCCCATAAATAATCCCAAAACGCCCTTTTTACCTTTTTGGTATTCCTTTACCTTATCCGGATATTTTGATACCGCAGCTTTAATGAAAGCTTCTACATCATCACTATCCGTATTAATTAGTAAGTTAAGCTCTGTCGCCAGTTGGATGGCTGTTTTGCCATTTCCATTCAGCATACCCGGAAACAGTTTTTGAGCAGCTACTGAATTATTTACTTTACCCTGATCCACCAATTCTATCAGCCCTGCCAAATCCTGAGGCGATAGCGGCATATCACTTAGCTGGATATGATTATCATTCACATAAGAACGTACCGGCCCCATAAGCCAGTTAGCGGCTGATTTATAATTATTTGTATATGTAATCAGCTTTTCAAAATATATTGAAAATTCCTTGTCGGCTGTAATTACACCTGCATCGTATTCGGACAAGCCAAGTATTTTGGTGTACCTTTCAAATAACTGGTTTGGCAGCGCTGGCATAGCTCTGCGGATTTCTTCAATTTGCTCATCAGTAAGTTGTATGGGCAACAGATCAGGCTCCGGGAAATAGCGGTAATCGTTAGCCATTTCTTTTGAGCGCAGCACTGATGTTTCGCCGGTATTGGCATCAAAATTTAGCGTATTCTGATCGATGTGGCCGCCTGCTTCAATTACCACTACCTGCCGCTCAAATTCATGCTCTATGGCGCGCTGTACGTTACGTATCGAGTTCAGGTTCTTCACTTCGCAACGGTTGCCGTATTGAGTGGCACCTCTTAACCTTACCGAGATATTGGCATCGCAGCGCATACTGCCTTCCTCCATGTTACCGTCGCAAATTTCAAGGTAACGCAACAGGCGGCGTATTTCTGTTAAAAACTGCCCCGCCTCTTCGGCGCTTCGTATATCGGGCTGGGATACGATCTCAAGCAGCGGCACTCCTGCCCTGTTCAGGTCGATCAGCGAAAAATCGTCATGCTGATCGTGGGAGCTTTTACCTGCATCATCTTCCATATGGATATGATGGATGGCAATGTTCTTTGCCGATCCGTCGGCAAGTTTTACGGGCACATAACCACCCAGACATATAGGCTGCTGATCCTGCGTTGTCTGGAAACCCTTGGGCAGATCAGCATAAAAGTAATTTTTACGGGCAAACGTGTTATTCAGGTTGATGGTGCAGTTACAGGCAAGCCCCATTTTTACCGCATACTCAACCATTCGCTTATTGATGCGTGGCAAGGTGCCGGGATGCCCTAAAGAAATAGCGCTCACATGCTGGTTAGGCCCGGCACCATAAGCTGCCGAATCTGACGAAAATGCCTTGCTTGATGTAGATAACTGCGCGTGTACTTCTAAACCAACAACTAATTCGTACTTCTCCTTCACGCCCTCTTTCAGAACTGTCATATTTACCTGTTTTCAGCTGTGCCCAGCTTTGTCTATCCTGCCAAATATAATTGAATTTATATTTTTTGGATGCTTTTTTTCAAATGTATACAACCGTTACAAACATTTTTTTAAACCTTTTATTTATAGGGATGTCCATTATTTAAAATTACCGTACAGATAACCTACTACTGATACTATGAAAAAAACAGTTTTTAAAACACTTGCCGTGATACTGATTCTTGGATCTTCGGCATTACAAACTAAAGCCCAGGTAAGTGTAAATCTTAATATAGGCACCTGGAACCCACCTGCAGAATATGCTGATGCCAGTTACTATTACCTGCCTGATGTAAATAGCTACTATTACGTACCTACACATCAGTATATCTATTTAAACGGAAATAATTGGGTTTGGCGTAATACCCTGCCCGCAAGATACAGCTATTATAACATCAATGATGGTTATAAAGTGGCCGTATACAGGCCCCATCCCTACCGGTATTATTATAGCGACCGTACACGCTACGCCCGTTACCGCGGTGTTAAACATGTAATTGTACGAGATAGATATTACCGGCCACGCGCAAGAGTGGTAAACCGGGTTCATTATGTTGGCCGGCCAAGAAATGTATACCACACAAAGTATGTGAACAGGAGACCACGAGTGATAAACCGTACCAGGGTGGTTAATCGTCCTCATAAAACTATTGTACATCGTACCAGGGTGGTCAACAGACCAGCACATCACGCCCGAGTAATTAAACACACTAAAATTGTAAGGCCAACCCATCATAACGGAGGCAATCACGGGCATGGCAGAGGCCATCATTAAAATAACAAGGCCGCTTTTTATAAAAGCGGCCTTGTTATTTTAGATTATCTTATTAGCTACTGTAAAAAGTTTTTGGCCTTTGCCAGGGCATTATCTAAGCCGCTAATATCGCTGCCACCTGCGGTAGCATAAAACGGCTGACCGCCGCCGCCGCCTTTTACTTCCTTAGCAAGCTCTTTAACAATATTGCCTGCATGTAAGCCCTTTTCTTTTACCAGGTTATCAGCTATCATTACGGTGATATTTGGTTTACCGTTAAGTTCTGCAGCAAGTACCAGGAACAAATTAGGCACCACATCTTTGAGGTTATAAGCCAGGTTTTTGATCGCATCGGCGTTTGGAAGGGCTACCTTTTCGGCAATAAAGTTAACACCATTGATCTCCTGGGCTTTTTTCGCCAGTTCATCTTTTAAACCGGATGATTTTTCGAGTACAGATTTCTCTATCTCTTTTTTCAAACGGTTGTTTTCTTCCAGCAAGCTTTCCAGGCTTTTAGCAACATCTTTCGGGTTTTTAAGCAGCTCTTTTACCTGCTGCACCAGTTTGGTTTGCTCGATGATATAATTTTCTGCAGCTATTCCGGTAATTGCTTCTATACGCCGCACACCAGCTGCAACAGCACTTTCGGCTGTTATTTTAAAATAACCGATCTGGCCGGTAGCTTTAACGTGGGTACCACCGCAAAGCTCCTTGCTAAAATCATCGTCAAAAGTTATTACCCTTACATATTCGCCATATTTTTCGCCAAATAAAGCGGTAACGCCACTTTGGATAGCCTCGGCATAAACTACGCTGCGTTCTTCTTTCAGGGCTATGTTCTCACGGATCTTTTCGTTGACTATAGCCTCTATCTTTGCCAGTTCCTCATCAGTCACCTTGGCAAAGTGAGAGAAGTCGAAACGCAGATAATCGGCATTTACCAATGATCCTTTTTGATTTACATGCGTACCCAATACTTGTTTCATGGCAGCATGCAGTAAGTGTGTGGCACTATGGTTACCCTCGGTGCTGTGGCGTCGCTGCGCATCAACAATAGCTGTTAAAGCATCCTGCGGAGCAGTAGGCAGCTTATCTGTAAAGTGTACAATAAGCCCGTTCTCCTTTTTGGTATCAGTTACCTCGATGATTTCGCCATCCGGAAAGACCAGCTCTCCCTTATCGCCTACCTGGCCACCACTTTCGGCATAGAAAGGTGTTTTATCCAGCACAATCTGGTACTGTTCCTTACCCTTTGCTGTTACTTTGCGGTATTTAATAATATGGGCAACGGTTTCGGTTTCATCATAACCCGTAAACTCAACGTTATCGTCTTCTTTCAGCACGATCCAGTCGCCGGTATCAATAGCTGTGGCAGCGCGTGAACGGTTCTTTTGTATTTGCAGGTAATCATTAAATGAAACTTCATTTGCATCCAAACCATTTTCCTTTAATATTAGTTTGGTTAAATCAAATGGAAATCCATAAGTATCATAAAGCTCAAAAGCAATTTTTCCAGGTAAGGTTGTAGTTATATCATACAATGTATTAAAAGCCTTAGAATAATCAGTAATATCTTCTAAAGATCGCATTAAAATATCGAAATGAAAACTTATTAAAGGAGATTCTATTCTATTAGTTATATGATGTGCAAGGTTCATGACAACAGTATTCACATTACTTTGCCCATATTTGGATGTATTTGTAATACCAAATTCAAACCATGATTTACCTTTGTGCTCTAAAAGATAATTTTTAATTCGATTATGATATCTTATATGCTTATCTAATAAGCTAATACCTATTTCTAAGGTCCTTAAGAAAGATACCTCCTCCTCCAAAATCACCTTCTGCACAAAATCCTTTTGGTTCCAAAGTTCATCAAAAACGCCTTTAAACTGCTCTGCCAATAATGGCACCAGTTGATTAAAGAATGGTTCTTTAAAGCCAAGTGTCTGGTAGCTGTAACGTACCGCGCGGCGCAATATCCTCCGGATCACATAGCCCGCCTTATTGCTTGCAGGCAACTGCCCATCGGCAATGGCAAAGCTAATGGCACGGATATGATCGGCCAATACACGCATGGCAACGGCGTTGGCCCAGTCGGCTGCCCCACCCAAACCCTCCCCGGAAGGGAGGGCTTTGGAATTATATGTCTTTCCACTCTTTTCAGCAATGAATTGTATCATTGGCTGAAAGATATCAGTATCGTAATTAGATGTTTTGCCCTGTAATACCCGTACCAAACGCTCAAAGCCCATCCCGGTATCTACGTGTTTGGCCGGTAACGACTGCAGCGAACCGTCCTTCAGACGGTTAAACTGCATAAATACGTTATTCCAGATCTCAATAACATTCGGATCGTCGGCATTTACCAGTTCGGCTCCGGATTTCGCGGCTCTTTCCTCCTCGCTCCTTCCGTCAAAATGAATTTCCGAACATGGTCCGCAGGGACCGGTCTCGCCCATCTCCCAGAAATTATCCTTTTTGTTGCCGGGCAGAATATGACTTTCGTCTACATATTGCTTCCACAACTCGTAAGTTTCGGTGTCTTTTTCCAAGCCTTCCTTCTCGTCGCCTTCAAAGTAGGTTACATAAAGGCGGTCCTTCGGCAGCTTGTAAACTTCTGTGAGCAGTTCCCAGCTCCAGGCAATGGCTTCTTTTTTAAAGTAATCGCCAAAGCTCCAGTTGCCCAGCATTTCAAACATGGTATGGTGGTAGGTATCAATACCTACTTCTTCCAGGTCGTTATGCTTACCGCTTACGCGAAGGCAACGCTGAGTATCCGCTACGCGCGGCGCTTTGGCAGGCGCCTCACCCAGAAAAATATCTTTAAACTGGTTCATCCCGGCATTGGTGAACATCAGTGTGGGGTCGTTTTTTACAACAATAGGTGCGCTTGGCACAATCAAATGGCCTTTAGAAGCAAAAAAATCAAGAAAAGCCTTACGTATTTCGGTAGCGGTCATAGTGGTGCAAAGGTAAGTATTTGTCTGAACCTGAATTAACAGAATTTTTGAATTAACAGAATAGGCAAAATGGCATTTGAAATTCTAAATATCCGAATCAAATGATAAATTTGCATATTATGCCTTACAAAGAACGCGAGATCAGTAAAATGTACTATACGATGGGCGAGGTATCGGCCATGTTTGATGTTAACCAGTCGCTGATACGTTTTTACGAAAAGGAGTTTGATGTTTTATCGCCTAAAAAGAACAAAAAAGGTAACCGATACTTCACACCTGAGGATATTGAAAACCTGAAGATCATTTTCCATTTGATACGCGATAAAGGGTACACCCTGCAGGGCGCTAAAGACCACCTGAAAAATAACATGGGCAGCAGCAAGGATCATCAGCGGGTTATTGATTCACTTGAAAACCTTAAAAATTTTTTGCTGGAAGTACGCGACGAGTTGTAATCTGCCATTTGAAATCCTACTTTTATTTCGCTTAACCTTACCGTAATTAATGATAGCCGGGCACAAGGGCGAAATTCCTTTTTTAATACTTACCCTACCGTTTTTAACCGGCATTGCCTGTGCATTATGCCTTTTAAACAGTAACCCCAACTTTATTGCAACCCTTCTGATTGCTTTAACCACTCTCTTTATTGGTTTAAATTTAACCTATAACCATTTTAAGCTTCATAAGGTAAGATGGCTGGGCGGATTGCTGATTGTACCACTGCTGTTCCTTTTGGGCTGGTTGGTAACCCTTTTACACTACGAAAAACGAAATGATAATTACTTTACCAAACAGCGGTCAAACTATCTTGTGGTGAATATTTCTTCGGAGCCTGTTGTTAAAAATAACATGGTGCGATTTAATGCCGAGGTGGTTGGCAGCGTCAATCAGAAAAATGTTACTAAAACATCCGGCAATTTGCTCATCACTATAAAAGATGAGCGGGCATTGAATTTGTTTTATGGCCAACAGCTGCTGATCCCCTCAAAATACACCGAAGTTGAGCCGCCTTATAACCCCGGTGAATTTAATTACAAGGCTTACCTGGCTAACAAAAACATTTTCTACCAGTCCTTTTTGTATCCGGGCCAATACAAAGCAATTGATTACAATAAAGGTAACAGGCTAATTGCTTACGCTGTAAACCTGCGTCAGCAACTTGTTGCAAAACTTAAACGCAATATGCACGACAGCACGGCAATTGCCGTAGCTTCAACACTGATACTGGGATACAAAGCCGATTTAAGCAATGATGTATTGCAGGCCTACTCTAAAACCGGCACTATCCATATTTTGTCGGTTTCGGGCGGGCATGTCGCTATCATATACGGCTTGCTTATTTACATGCTAGCCTTTATGAATAATAAACGAAGTAAGCTTTTAAGATCTGTTATCATTATAACGCTTATATGGAGTTATGCCCTTTTAACCGGTTTTTCACCCGCAGTATGCCGTGCCGCCGCCATGATAAGTTTAGTTATTGCAGGCAAAACGTACAACCGGTATATTAATAATTTGAACCTGCTTGCAGCTTCGGCCTTTATACTTTTATTGCTCAATCCGTTTTTACTAAAGGATGTAGGCTTTCAGCTTTCTTACCTTGCTGTATTTGGCCTTGTAATTTTTCAGCCGGTAATTTATAAGCAATTGCTATTTAAAAATTACATGGCTAATAAGCTCTGGCTTTTCTGCTCGGTATCAATTGCCGCGCAATTGATAACTTTTCCTCTTAGCGCTTACTATTTTCACCAATTTCCGGTTTATTTTTTAGTGAGTAACCTGCTGATCATCTTACCAGTAACTATTGTTATGTATGCAGGCATTACCTTACTGCTATTGCCGCAAATTTCCTGGCTTTCTGCTGCACTTGGTTATGTAACTGAAAAAAGCATACTATCAATGAATAAGATGCTCGTGGTAATTGAAAGAAGCCCTTACGCCGGCATCAATAAAATATGGCTTACTCGTTTCGAACATCTGCTTTTATATGCCATTATCCTGTTTGGTATGTATTTTCTGTATCATAGAAAAATCAGGTGGATGTATGCCGCGTTGTTATGCATATTGCTGTTTGTAATAAGTATCGATGTAAAAAAGATTAAAACCGATAAAACAAATTCGGTAACCTTTCTGAGTTTACGGAAACATAAGGGCATAATTTTTAAAGCTGGTAACCGGGGACTTATACTAAGCGACCTGCCCTCAACAGACAAAAACTTTGCTTATTCCGTACAGCCATGCCTGGATAGCTTGCGCATCATCAGCTATAAGGTACTGCCCTTTTACGGTGATACATCTACCACTTACTTTGTAAAAAAGCATGGCATTGTATGGTTCAGAAATAAAAAGCTGCTTCTGTTAAACGATAGTAGCCATATAAAGTCTATACCCAAAACATTAGCTTTTAATGCTTTATATGTAAGTGACAACATGCATGTAAACGACAGTTTAGCCCGACATCAACAAATAATACTTGACGGCACCAACTCAGATACTTACATAAAAAATGTTATGAAACTCAACGTTAATAATATCATTCTAAAACGTAACAAATCATTAACCATATTATCTAACTAACAATAAATATTGAATTGCAAATAAAAATATTTGCACAACACTTAAATACACACTAAATTGTATCCATCAAATTAAAACTATGAACAGTAAATTATTTACAGCTGCATTGGGCATAATGCTTTCTGCAACCGCAATCAGTGCAAGCGCACAAAAAGCTTATAAAGAAGGCCTTATTACCGTTTCCACCAGCATGCAGGGACAAAACGTTGACATCAAGTCTTATTTTCGTGCAGATTCAAGCGCTACCGAGTTTTCTGCGGGTCCCGCAAACATAAAGATACTGACAGATAAAGATGCCAAATCAATGGCGATACTGGTAGATGTACCGGTTGCCTCTATCAAAAAAGCAGCTATAGCTACCCCTGCTGAGGTTGAAGAGCAGCAAGCTAAATTGCCGGTATTTGCTTTTACCCCTGGTACCGAAAGTAAAGTTATCAGCGGTTTTAACTGTAAAAAAGTTACTGCAAAGGATACTAAAACCGGTAAAACATACGATATATGGGTAACCAATGATATTACCCTGCCTAAAACAGGCGCCTCTAAGGTTTATGAAAATGCTGGCGGTGTACCAATTCAGTATGCCACTTTCCAGAACGGCCAGGCTGCTGATGTTACTGTAAAAAGCATTGTTGAGCAAAAAGTGCCTGCAGGTACTTTTGGTATCCCTGCTGATTTTGATAAAATCACTATGGACGACTTGAAAGCAATGGGCGGCGGTAACTAATCCGTCTGCTTAACCATATAACAAGAAGGCCCGGTAAATTACCGGGCCTTCTTGTTAATTCATTTCTGAGGATAGGCCTGTAAGCCATTGGTTGAACAACACGGTCTCCATTTCAACGGCTTTTTGTGCATACAGTTCCCATTGCGGCGAAAAGCTTTTTAACTGATTGATCATCTCCTCAAGATGCCCTTCTTCTTCCAGTATGATTGATTTTACGTTTACCTTGCTCCCGGCGTCATCCAGCGCCTGCTGGTAAACCGGATACAATTCGTCGGCACGCACTTCAATGGCATAGGTAACCAATAAATATGCCGCGAAACGCAGTTCGGCACCGGTTAGCTGCAGCTCTTTTTTCAAATACCGGCAAACATCAATATCCAGCTGATGAAGATAGTATTTGCTTGAAGATGGCGAGATAAGATACTCTGACGCATAAGTTGGACACTGGCCAGCTGCAGTCTTCTCAATTTGCTTTTTCAGATAAAAGGCATGCCTATGCTCTTCGGCAGCATGCTTCAGAATAATGTAGGTCACACTTACCGGATCTTCGCTTGCCGATATTTTACGCGCACCGGTATTCTCCATTAACGATAAGGTATTTAACCAACGGGCGTGCAAATTATTATCCGCTATTATCTGGTGTAAAATAGTATTAAGTTCCATAATCAGATTGTGTCAAGCGCTTGTTCAATGGCGCTGTAAATGTAGTCGAGTTGCACATCAGTAATGCAATACGGGGGTAAAATGTAGATAATATTACCTAAGGGCCTAAGAATAATTCCCCTTTCAAGAAAATGGTGATAAAGCTTATCCCGCAGGTTGCTAAAGTAAGAGGTGTTGCTGCCGGTATTCCATTCCATTGCAAGGATAGTTCCGGTTTGGCGGATATTCTTTAACTTGTTATGCTTAGCTATCCGCTCTGCAAAAACCGAATGTTTGTATGCTATCCTGTGGATGCTTTGCTGTGTTGCCGGATCAAGAAACAGATCCAGACTGGCGAGTGAGGCTGCGCAAGCCACCGGGTTAGCTGTATATGAATGTCCGTGGAAAAGCGTTTTCAGCTTATCGTCAGATAAAAAAGCACCATAGATATCCTGCGTACAGGTAGTCAGGCCAAAGGCCATTGTGCCTCCTGTAAGCCCTTTAGAAAAGCACATGATATCCGGCTGCGTTTGTACATGGTTGCAGGCGAAAGGCTTGCCGGTACGGCCAAAGCCAGTAAATACCTCGTCATCTATCAGCAGTATGCCTTTTTCACGGCAATATTTCATCAACTCATCGAGCCAGGCAGCCTCGTACATGATCATACCTGCTGAACCCTGTACCAGCGGCTCAAAAATAAAGCAAGCCAGCTGGGATTTGAGATTTGAAATTTGAGATTTGAGGCTATCAATATTTTCCTCACTGGGCAGGTCGATAAATTCAACCTCAAACAATAAGCTGTCGAAAGCTGCGGTGAAGGCACTTCGCCCGCTAACAGACATGGCACCAAAGGTATCCCCATGGTAAGCATTTTTAAAGGCAAGTATCTTTGTACGTTGCTCACCTTTGTTGTGCCAGTATTGCAGGCACATCTTAATAGCCACTTCTACAGCGGTAGATCCGTTGTCTGAGTAAAATACCTTTTGCTGATTGCCGGGTAATATGTCAAGTAAACGTTCGGCCAGTTCAACAGCACCCGGATGTGTAAAGCCGGCAAAGATCACATGCTCAAGCGTGGTGAGTTGTTCCGCCACTTTTTGGGCGATATAAGGATGCGAGTGCCCATGAATGTTTACCCACCATGATGATACCGCATCTATATAACTTTTACCATCTTCATCAAAAACCAATACCCCCTCACCCCTTATGATAGGTATGGGTGGCAATGCCGTTTTCATTTGGGTATATGGGTGCCATATCACCTGCAAATCGCGTTCAGCTAAATTCATAAGCTTTTAATTAATAAATTGGCTACATATTGATCTGTAGGAAATGTAAATGCATCCACTGTCAATTCACTCAATTTCACCCATCTAAAGGATTGCAGTATGTCGCCCTCACCGTCAAAGTCAAATATCTCTGTCTTACAGTTAAAGCTCATTTCAGATACAGCCTTAACTGTATAATAAACGCTGATGATCTGCGAATCGTTAAAGGCGGATTTTACAAAAAAGTCAGTGGTATAAAAATGGTCAAGAATTTCAACTTCGGTATTACATTCCTCAACAAATTCCCGTTTAAGGCCTTCTATCAAACCTTCACCGTACTCTAACCCGCCGCCCGGAAATTTAGTAAACCTTACTCCGTACTCCTGCTCATCACTAATTAATATTTCGTTATCATCGTTAATAAGCAGGCCGTAAACCCGTACGTTAAAAAACTTTTTACTGTTCATAGTGCTTTTTATTGCGCATTACATTTTCTAATGTCCAGGGAATCTCATCCCTTTTCGCTTCGCTGCGTATAGGGCAGTTGGGCATACTGCAATAGTGGCAGCAATAAGGCAGGCATGGGTCGGTATGGATAAAAAATTCCGTACGGATACCTGCTTCATCATTGATGAGCTTATCCACCAGTTTTACCTCTTCATGCACCCGGTTCAGGTCAAAATAATTAGGCAGCGTTAGATGACAGTCGATATGCAGCTCATGCCCATATTTTTGAGCACGAAGGTTATGTATATCTATCCATTCCTCGTGCCTCCGTTCGCTTAATACCTTAACCACTTCGCTTACAATAGCAAAGTCGGTTTCATCCATCAAACCGGCCACCGAGCGGCGGATAAGTTTATAAGCTGTAAACACAATATATAACCCTACTATTATTGATAAGGCGCTATCCAGCCATAATATTTTAGTAAAATATATAAGCAGCAGGCCCACTACTAACCCTGCACTGGTAACGGTGTCTGTAAGTAAATGCCTTCCATCGGCCTCAATAGTGATAGAAGGAATAGCTTTGCCCTTCTTTATCATGTAATATCCCAGTACCCCGTTTATAATTCCTGTGGTGCCGATTATCACTGAGCCCAGAACCAGGTCATGTATAGGTTCCGGATTAAAAAAGCTGTATGAAGATTTAAGGATAATGATCAGGCCGGCTATGCCAATAAGTGCCCCCTCAATAAATACCGAAAAAAACTCCACCTTTCCGTGTCCGTAAGGGTGGTTTTCATCGCGCGGCACAGATGCCAGGTATATGCTGTAAAAGGCGAAGGCGCTGGCCACAACATTCACTATACTTTCGGCAGCATCAGTCAGTACAAAGTTGGAGTTGGTTAAAAAGTAGGCAGCAAACTTCATCACCATTAACACAGTGCCTGTTATGAGCGAAATAAGGATTATTCGTTTTTGCTGATTCAAGAGTTTGATAAATGAAATGGCAAACTTAAGGATTTAGCTTAAGTGTTCATTAAAATTTCTATTTCGCTTACTAATAGCACTGATAAAGATTATATTTAATTTACATTAATGTGCACTTAAACTCCAATTTGTAATTTTGGATATTATTATGAAAAAAACTATCCTCACCTTATCAGCAATTTGCTTTTTCATACTCGGAAAAGCACAGAACATTTTTCCGGTTAAACTTGACAACTGCAATACCGAAACTTTTTGTCTGGATTGCGGAGATGTAAAAGCTAATGTAAATACAGAGGCCTTTGCTTCTGCTATTGAAGACATTAATAAAACTACCAATTTTGGCAATGCTTCTGGCAAGATACTTTTACAAGTTCTTGTTGATTCAATCGGTAATGGCTGTGTATTAAGCCATACTGATGTTTCAAAAAGCAATATCACCAAAAATATTATAAGCCATTTCAACGCTTTTAAAGCATGGATCCCAGCCATGGAAGCTGGAAAACCAATAGGCCGCGTATCAATTAACGTAATGGTTGAGGTTAACAATGGTTCTTTAAAGAGCTACATACAGCGCGTGGATATGGACGCCTTTGATAAAGCATTCGATCATCCGCTTAATCCTCAAATTTTTAATAAAACCTATACATATAAAAACGAGCATTTAAAAACTTACAACTTTACTGTTTGGAACACAAAAAATTCATCTTACCCAGATAATTCTAATGATTATCTGGCTGTTGATAACAATAACTTAATTTGGTTCCCGACGGAAAGAGGGCTGATGAAATTTGATGGCAAAAATTTCACAAAAGCAGAGCATATTGTCGATTCTAAAAAGCGTATATCTTATTATCTATTAGGGATAGATGATAATAACACAAAGTGGACTGTAAGAGATACTAATATATATAGTTACGATAACAGCAATTGGTATGCTCAAAGTAAGCAATCACTTGGACTTGAAGAGCTTTATTACCTGCATAGCAGCAAAAATGGTGAGCTTTTCTTTTGCACAAAAAATGGCCTACACATTTATAAAGATAGAAAGTGGAGCATTATTAATAATCAAAATACAAAAGAAATCGCTAATGGCAGTGTTCATTACGCTAACCGCGATTCAAAAGGACGATTGTGGATAGGTACATTCAGGGGTTCTTTCATGATTGATACCGATGGTAGAGTTATTAGCTACAATAATGGTACTACAACTTTAAAGGGCAAGTGTATCACATCAATGGATGAAGGTGAAGATGGTAACCTCTATTTTGGCTTATATGAATACAATGCAAAAGATAAAAAGCAGGTCAATAGGAACGAGGGCATAGCAATTTACACTAAGAACGGCGAATTTAAACAGCTAACTACGGATAACTCCGGTATGCCTTTTAACCATGTCACAAAATTACTTTACGATAAAGCGGAGAAAGTGCTTTGGATAGCCACTGACAGAGCCGGCTTAGTAAGATATGATCTGAAGGATGGCTGGGAAAACTATCACAATCAAAATTCGGATATACCAACATCTTTTATAACAAATATGGTGTTTGATAAAAGTGGGGTATTATACTTGGCTACCCGACAAGGATTGGTAAGAATACAAAGAAAGCAGTAAGTGACATGATTTTAAAAAATCATCAGCAAACTAATTTTCTATATTTGCCGCATTAACAAAAATAATATGAGCGCATTAAGTAACAGGATAAAAAACCTGTCTGAATCCCAAACCATTAAAATGGCAAAAATGGGCCGCGAACTGGCCGCTAAAGGCATTGATGTAATAAGCCTTAGCTTTGGTGAACCTGACTTTCATACACCCGAGTATGTAAAGGATGCTGCCAAGACTGCCATGGACAAGAACTTTACCTACTACACCCCTGTTGCAGGTTACCCCGATCTGCGTAAGGCCGTTGTAAAGAAACTGAAGGAAGAGAACAACCTGGATTATACTGATACGCAAATTGTAGTTTCAACCGGTGCCAAGCAGGCTATTGCCAATGCTGTGCTTTGTTTGGTTGACCCGGGAGATGAAGTCATCATTCCTACACCTTACTGGGTATCTTACTCTGAAGTTGTAAAACTGGCCGAAGGTGTAAGCGTTTTTATTGATACCACTGTTGAAACCAACTTCAAGATCACTCCTGAGCAATTAGAGGCAGCCATTACGCCTAAGACCAAGCTTTTTATGTTCTCATCGCCATGTAACCCTACAGGCAGTGTTTACAGCAAAGACGAATTGGAGGCTTTAGCTAATGTGTTTGTGAAATATCCGCAGATCTATATCATGAGCGATGAGATTTATGAGCACATCAATTTTATTGGCGGGCATGAGTCTATCGCCCAGTTTGAGAATATCAAGGACCGTGTGGTGATCATTAACGGATGGTCTAAGGCTTTTGCCATGACCGGATGGAGAATTGGTTACACCGCATCTAACAGCGAAATTGCTGCTGCCTGCGATAAAATGCAGGGCCAGATCACATCAGGCACCTGCTCCATCACTCAAAAGGCTGGCGTTGCTGCTTATGAGGGCGGACTTAAAACTGTACACGAGATGCGCGATGAATTTCAGAAACGCCGGGACTTGGTTTATGGCTTATTAAAAGAGATCCCGGGAATTGAAGTTAACCTGCCTGACGGGGCTTTTTACTTCTTCCCTAACGTTGCCTCTTTCTTCGGTAAAAGCTACAACGGTAAAACTATCAATGATGCTGATGAGCTGTCAATCTATCTGTTGGAAGAAGCACATGTGGCAACAGTAGGTGGTGATTCATTCGGTGACAAAAAGTCGATCCGTATATCTTATGCAGCCGCTGAAGATAAACTGGTAGAAGCTATGAGAAGAATTAAGGAAGCTTTGGCAAAATTAGTTTAAACCTGAATTAAAGGATTTAAAATCCAATTGGTTTTATAATTAATTCTGTAAAATTCAATCAATTCTTTTAATTCGAGTTCAGACAAAAAAAATCCCTTTGCAAATTGCAAAGGGATTTTTTTGTGTTGTGTTTTAATGCTTACCGTTATTACAGACCAAAGCCGTAAGCTATACGCAACCCAATTGTTCCGTAAGAGTTGTTCTGACCTGAAAAGTTTTCATAACGTGCACCAATATCCCATGATTGGTTTGCCCAACCAATACCAGGTGATGCCAGTAATTTAGTGTTACCACCTTCATTAGTCTCAAAACCGGCACCAACTTCACCACTCAGGTAAACATTCTGAGAAACAAAAGCTTTAATACCTGCTTTTAATGGTACTATACCTAAATCATCGTAGTTGATGCCTGTATTACCTGCTTCTTTACCAAAAAAGTTATAGTAACCAGAAGTTAAGGTTAAAGCCAGATTATCTGCTACACCGTACTGTAAACGGGCGGTACCACCTAAACCAATGTTAGAAACGTTGTGAAGGTCTCCAACCGGAGCCAATCCTTCTAAGCCGATACCAAAACGCCATGCGCTTTTAGGTGTAGTTTGTGCATTAACATTAGTACCGATAAATAAAGCTGCTGCTGTAAAAGCTGCGGCTATTAGTTTTGTCATTTTTTTCATTGTCGTGTTTTTTAGATAAATACAATTTAATTGTGATACACGGCTATAATCAAATACTTTGCCAATTAACATTCATTTAATGTTAATTAACATTCTCATTACTTAATTAAAAAGGCAAGTATTAATTGTATACAGGCTGTTTATGTACTGATTATCAATTCGGTTTACAAAGTTCTTAATTCCCCAATACCTTCTTTGCGGCTGCAAAAGAAACAGACATTTTTTTTATGTTCCGTGTCACTTTAACTACAAAAATGTATGGTGAACTGTAAAACGCGCTCCTATCAGCTTAGTAATTTCATGTGTTTTTCATGCCATAATTGCAGGTAAATGAAATAATTAAACAAAAGAGGCTGCCCTTTTTTGAGACAGCCTCTGTTATTATCCAAATTAGGTATTAAGCTTCCGTATCATGATCGGGGTCTGGCTTATAATTTTTCTCTAACTCTGCCAGTTTTTCTTTACCATATGCCATTTTGGTTATCAGGTAAAATAATACCGGTACTATAAATATTGCCAGTGATGTTGCTGCAAGCATACCACCAAACACTGTCCAGCCGATTGTTTGGCGTGCCTGTGCACCAGCGCCTGATGCAATTACCAATGGTAGTACACCTAATATAAATGCCAGTGATGTCATGATGATTGGGCGTAAACGAAGGCGTACAGCCTCAAGCGTTGCCTTTTCAAGCTCCATACCCCTATCCACACGTTCTTTGGCAAACTCTACTATCAGGATGGCGTTCTTGGCAGCCAAACCTATCAGGGTGATTAAACCGATCTGCGCATAAACGTTATTGGTTAATCCGGGTTTAAATGTCAGGAACAAAATTGCGCCGAAGGCACCCAGTGGTACGGCCAACAATACAGAGAATGGCACCGACCAGCTTTCGTAAAGTGCAGCAAGGAATAGGAACACAAACCCGATTGACAGCAGGAAGATGTATACCGTTTTTGAACCGGATAACATCTCCTCGCGGCTTAAGCCGGAAAACTCGTAACCATAACCCTGCGGTAATGATTGTGCGGCCACTTCTTTAAGTGCCTGTATGGCATCACCACTACTGTAGCCCGGCGCAGCCCCTCCATTGATCTCGGCCGAACGGAACAGGTTATAGTGGGAAATCAACGGAGCGTTTTCAATCATCTTATAGCTGGTCAACGTACTTAGTGGCACCATGGCGCCGGCCTGATTTTTCACAAAGTACTGCCCTATGTTCTGGATATTAGTACGATAATTGGTATCGGCCTGGGCAAGCACCCTAAAGTTACGCCCGTAAACAGTAAAGTCGTTCACATAGGCGCTACCCATATAAGTTTGCAGGGTACTATTGATGGCAGATATGCTTACACCAAGCTTTTTAGCCTTTTCACGGTCAATCGTCAGCTGGTAAGCCGGCGTATGCGCGGTAAAAAATGTAAATGGTCTTGCTATCTCCTTGCGCTTCCCTAATTCAGCAATAAAGTTTTGTAATACTTTTTCAAAGTTTTTTACATCACCGCCTGCTTCACGCTCCTGTAATACAAATGAGAAACCACCAGTATTACCTAAGCCTGGTATAGCCGGAGGTGAAATAACAACCACACTTGCTTCCTTAAATCTCGAAAGCTTTTTTTGAAGCGTTGCTATAACCGAATCTTTTTGATCGATTTCTTCTTTACGCTCGTCCCACGGTTTCAGCTGAATAAATATAGTAGCACTGTTAGATTTGGTAGCAAAGTTAACGGCATTTAAACCGCCCAATGCTGCAAAATGGTTAACAGCGGGCACACTCTTTATGATCTTCATCATCGAGTCTAACACTGTAACAGTACGTTCTGTAGAAGAGCCTTCGGGCAGGTCATAAGTTACATAGATACGACCTTCGTCCTCCAGCGGCAGGAAGCCCGATGGCTTACCTTTAAATAATAGTATAGTACCGATAATGATACCTACTAATATAGTGACCATGAACCTGGAGTGTTTGATACCCCTGTCAACAGCATTACGATAGCGGCCTGTTACCCTGTCAAACCATTGGTTAAACTTATAGAAGAACCTGTTCAGACCACCAGATTTTTCGTCGATTTTGTGTGGGCGCAGCAACAGCGTACACAAAGCTGGGGTTAACGATAAAGCCACAAATGCCGATATCAATACCGATATAGCGATGGTTATAGCAAACTGCTGGTACAACCTGCCAACAATACCCGGCACAAAACCTACCGGCACAAACACTGCGGCCAAAATTAGCGCGATGGCAATAACCGGGGCGGATATATCGCGCATAGCGTGTTCGGTCGCTTCTCTTGGTGTCATGCCTCTTTCGTCCATGTAATGCTGTACGGCCTCAACCACCACAATAGCATCATCCACCACAATACCGATAGCCAGTACGAAACCAAATAGTGTAAGTGTATTAATGGTAAACCCTAACGGCACAAAAAAGATGAATGTACCTACAATGGATACAGGGATAGCCAGTACAGGTATAAGCGTTGTACGCCAGTTTTGCAAAAACAGGAATACAACTACCACAACCAGCAATAAAGCTTCTATTAAAGTTTCAATTACCTCGTGCAATGATACTTTAACTACGGTTACAGATTCAAACGGAACCACAAAATCAATATCCGCCGGGAAAGATTTTTTAAGTTCGTTCATGGTAGCGGTAACATTGTCCGCAGTTTCTATGGCGTTACTACCCGGTGCCTGGTATATAAGCAAATAAGAGGCACGCTTACCATCAACAAACGAGTTACCCGAGTAATTGAATTTACCTAATTCTACACGTGCAACATCTTTAAGGTGTACCACTTCGCCGGTTCCGGGCAGGGTTTTAACAACAATGTTCTCAAACTCCGATTTATCTACCAAACGGCCTTTTACTACTACGGTATACTCAAAAGTTTGCCCTTTCATTTGCGGGGTAGCGCCAACTGTACCGGCAGCAACCTGTGCGTTCTGCTCCTGCAGCGCAGCGGTAATATCTGTAGATGTTAGCCCTAATGCAGCAAGCTTATCCGGTTTGAGCCATATCCGCATACTAAAATCGTCGGCACGTGTAAATACGTCGCCCACACCTTTGGTACGCAGCAAGGCGTCCTTAATAAATACGTTAGTATAATTGTCAACAAAAGTTACGTTATGGCTGCCTTTAGGCGAGTACATCGCAACCAGCATCAATATACTGGGGTTACGTTTACGTACCACCAAACCCAGGCGTTGTACTTCCTGTGGTAAAGTTGGCTGGGCAATGCCTACGCGGTTTTGCACATCCAGCGCGGCGATATTAATATCTGTACCTACCTCAAAGTTAACGGTCATGCTCATCTGGCCGTTACTCATGCTATTACTTTGCAGGTAAGTCATGCCAGGTGTACCGTTAACCTGCACCTCAACAGGTGTAGCTACAGTCTGTTCAACAGTTAAAGCATCTGCACCGGTATAGTTACCTGTTACCTGTACAGTAGGAGGTGTAATATCAGGATATTGCCCTATCGGGAGATTTGACATGGCCAAAATCCCAACGATTAGTATAACCAGGGATATAACGATGGCGGTCACCGGGCGTCGTATAAAAGTATCTGCGATCATCAGTTGTGTCTGTTTACTTAAAGTTTGCAGGGAATAATCATCCCTGCATCTAATTTAATTAACCTTAAATGTTATTTTGGCTGTGTGCCGCTTTTTGCACCGGCACCACCTTGCGCGGCAGCGCCTGAAGGGGCACCAAGTGTAATTTTACCGCCATCACGCAGGCGCTGGAATCCTTCGGTGATCACTTTTTCGCCAGGCTTAATGCCATCAGTTATAACTATATTACTTTGTATACGTGGCCCAAGTATAACCTTACGCTGCTCGGCAATGGTATCTTTTGCAATGAATACAAAAAACTCGCCCATTTGCTCGGTAACTGCTTTGTAAGGTATTTGTACCCTATTGCCCGACTCATCATTAAGTACCTGCAATACGCAGCTCATACCGTCTTTTAACTGGTCTTTGGCATTTGGGAATTGTACCCTTACCTTTATGGTACCGGTTTGGTCGCTCACGCCACGGTCTATAGCGAATATTTTTCCGGTATGGTTGTAAGCGCTTCCATCAGGCAGTTGCAGCCTGAAAGTGCTATCGGTACTGTTTTTTTGCAGGCGGTAAAACCGGTTGATATCCTGCTCATTGATCACTACATCTACACCGATGGGGTTGCCGGTAGAAATAGTGTTTAGTAACGTGCTGCCTGGGCTAACCTGCGCACCAAGCTTAACCTGCGATATACCAATACGGCCAGTAAAAGGGGCGCGTATGGTTGCATAAGAAAGATCGGTCGCGGCAGATTCTACGCCTGCCTGTGCTACGGCTACCTGGCTTTGCGCGGTTTCAAAGGAGGCGGTTGCCTGGTCAACCGTCTGGCGGGCAACGGCATCGCTTTTCAACAGCATATTATAACGGTCAATATCTTTTTGGGCCTTGCTTAAATTTGCTTTAGCGCTGATAAGGTTTGCCCTTGCCTGCTGATATGCAGCTTCATACTTACGTTTATCTATTTCATACAAAGGCGTGCCTTTGGTTACCACTGTACCTTCTTTAAAAAAAATGCCGGTAATAAAGCCGCTTACCTGGCTGCGTAGTTCAACAGAGTTAAGTGCCACTACAGTACCCTGATACTTGTCGTAGTACAAGGCGTCAGACTTATTAGCTTCAACAACATTTACAGATGTTGGCGGCGGCGCTGCATTTTGCTTATCAGATTTGCTTTTGCAGGCCGATACTGATAATATCGCCAGGGCGGCGATGCAGTAGGTATATGTACTTTTCATTATAATATATTGTCTGTTGAGTGATTTGATGATGTTGATGTGATTATTCTGTTGGTAATGTACCCATTGCCCTTTGCAGATCTATCTTGCTTGACAGCAGTTGAAACAGTGCATTATAAAAATTCAGTTCAGCTGTACGCAGGTCTGCCTGGGCAACGATAACATCCAGGTAAGTTTTAATACCTTCGCGATACTGCAGGTCGACTACCTTATATACATCTGTTGCCAGCTGCACGTTCTCGTTAAGTACTTTCCAGTTATAATAAGCACTCTTGTAATTGGCCAATGCGGTGGTATACTCGGTATTTATGGCATTCCGGCTGTTGATAAGGTCAAGATCGGTACGCTCTACCTGCAGGCGCGCCTTAGAAAGGTTCTGCAGGCGTTTCCCCCCCTGGAAAATAGGTATAGTTAACGATAACCCTGCAAATGAAGTAGGGAAAGCATCATTGTACAGCTTAGAAAAATTATCATTGAAATAAGCTAAGCTATACCCCCCCACTGCCGATAGCGAAGGCAGGAAACCCCATTTATAATAGGACACATTTATTTGATCGAGGTTTTTCTGCGTTTGCAGCATGCGGTACTCAATACGGTTGGCGTAGTTAAGTGTTTGCGCAGTATCAATAAATGCTTCTGTTTGCAAACTGGCAGAATCGTACGATAACACAAGGCGCCTGTTAGGGTCAAAACCCATGGCCTGCTTTAAATAAGCCGATTTACTTTTTATGGCTTCCTGAGTTTGTTTTTGCGATGCCAGTGCATTGTTAAGCGCTATGGTGGCTTGTTTATAATCTGTTTTATCAACAACACCTGCCTGGTAGCGCGAGTATGCATCTTTTAAGCTGCGGCGTAAGCGTACAATATCTTCTTTTATAATATCCAGTTGTCGTTGCGAAAGCAGTACATCATAAAAGGCTTTACTAACATCACTCACCAGATCGATCTTGTAGCTTTCGGTATTTTGTTTATAAAACTGCCTTGAGTATTTTGATGCCTTTGAAGCCTGCAATACATCATTATTATAAATAACCTGGCTTGCAGAGAGCCCGACATTTGATGTATTATGTGCTATGGCAAGGTTTTGCTGAGAAACGCCGGAGCCTGTACCGCTACCGGTCCCTGTACCAGTACCGCCGGTGCCCGTGCCAGTGCCTGTCCCGGTTGATGTACCACCTGCAATTATGGCCGGCCGCTGAAAATAATGCTGATACTGCCCGTTAGTGGTAACCTGTGGAAGCCATGCCGAAAGCGCTATACGGATGTCGCGCTCATTGATCTGCTCATCTATATTGGCTTGTTTAAGCAGTGGCTGGTTGCGAAATGCAAACTCAACGCTCTGCCTTAGTGTTACTACTACTGCGCTGGTATCGGCATTTGTTTGGCCAAAAAGTGCCACCGGCGAAAAAAGTAGTATATTAGAAATAAAAAAGTAACCAATTTTTTTCATAAGTGCTTAACTGCGAACATAAAAACAAAAATAATCAGAAAGAGTTCTGTAACTTTTGTAAGGTAAATATACAGGGAGCGCGAATATCCAATTAATCTAAAGCAATAAAAAATCGACAACAAAAAAATTACTCAATTAGGAGATTGGAATGATAATTGGCACAATTTTTCAACTTTTTAAAACAAATTGCAAAATTGTGGCGGAGAATAATTAAAAATTTTAATTAATTTGCCTGATAGAAGTGTGTTAACTCCACATTAAGTACATGTATAAAAAAATTACATTCATAATGCCCGAGGTTAATATATTCATGGTATTTTTACAAAAAATTTAAGCAGTGTTTATAAATGGTTAAAAAGTTACACGAGAAGATCGCTCAGTTCCAGGATGCAAATATGATCAGGGCACAGGGCCTGTATCCTTTTTTCAGGCCGATTGAATCGGGACAGGATACTGAAGTGATGATTAATAATCACCGTGTTTTAATGTTTGGTTCAAACTCATACCTGGGGTTGACCAATCATCCTAAAATAAAAGAAGCTACAAAAAAAGCAATTGATAAATATGGATCGGGTTGCGCCGGCTCCAGGTTTCTGAACGGTACACTCGATATTCATATCGAATTGGAACAAAGGCTTGCCCAATATGTAGGTAAGGAAGCTGCGGTTTTATTTAGTACAGGCTTCCAGGTAAACCTGGGTGTTCTGTCATGCATCACAGGCCGTAACGATTACCTGATAATTGACGAGTACGATCATGCATCGATAATTGACGGTACCAGGCTTTCATTTTCAAAGACCATAAAATATGGCCACAATGATATGGCTGATCTGGAACGCAAGCTAAGCATGCTGCCAGAAGAAGCTGTAAAAGTTGTTGTTGTAGACGGTATCTTTAGCATGGAGGGCGATATTGTTAAACTACCTGAGATTGTTGAACTGGCCGATAAATACGGAGCAAACATCATGGTTGATGACGCCCATAGCCTTGGCGTTATTGGCCACAATGGTGCCGGCACTGCATCACACTTCGGCTTAACTGATAAGGTTGACCTTATCATGAGCACTTTTAGTAAATCACTGGCATCATTAGGCGGCTTTATAGCCAGCGATGCTGATACCATTGACTATATAAAACACCGGGCACGTTCATTAATGTTCAGCGCCAGTATGACACCGGGCTCAGTAGCCAGCGTTATCGCGGCCCTGGATATCATAGAATCTGAACCGGAGCGTATACAGAAATTGTGGGATAACACTAACTACGCCATGAAACTGTTAACCGATGAAGGTTTTGACATTGGCGCCACTGAAAGCCCTATACTTCCTATTTATATACGTGATAATGCCAAAACCTTCCAGGTTACCAATTACCTGCAAAAAGCAGGAGTTTTTGTAAATCCGGTAGTTTCGCCAGCAGTACCTTCAGACTCTTCGCTGTTAAGATTCTCGCTGATGGCTACTCATACATTTGAACAGATAGACGAAGCAGTAGAAAAACTGATACAGGCCTTTAAAGTTGTTGGGGTGACCACCATCAAAGAAAAAATATAAACCTTTAAATACTACACCGGCATTGCTTAAAACAATGCCGGTTTAATTTTTGCCTCTCCCAAATGAAAAAAATTGTACCGGTACAGTCGAAAAAAGAGCTCGGCACTTTTATCGATTTCCCACATGAGCTGCATAAAAACGACCCCAATTACGTACCGGAATTATTTATTGCTCAAAGGGATTTGCTTACCACCCACCCTTTTCATAAACATTCGTCGCTGCAAACCTTCCTGGCTTATAACGACAATAAAATTGTTGGCAGGATAGCAGCCATTTATAATACCAATCATAACCAGTTCAATAATGTTAACGAAGGTTTCTTTGGTTTTTTTGATTGCATAAATGACCAGGAAACCGCCAACCTGCTTTTTGATACTGCAGTAAAGTGGTTAAAAGAAAAGGGCGCGCAAAACATTATTGGCCCTGTAAACCCATCAACTAACGAAACATCGGGCTTACTGGTAAAAGGTTTTGACAGGCCGCCAATCGTAATGATGACCTATAACCCCGAGTATTACATTACTTTACTTGAAAACTACGGGTTTAAGAAACAAACAGACCTGTTTGCCTGGTTTTGGGAAGGCGGTAACTATAATGATAAATCTATGCAGATGCTTGATAAGTTACAGGAGCGCTTAAAACGCAACAGTAATATCCAGATACGCAAGATAAATATGAAGAAGTTTAAGCAGGAAGCTGACGCACTTCGTGATGTATATAACCATGCATGGGATAAAAACCTTGGCTTTTTCCCGATGACCAACGATGAGTTTGATTATACCGCCAAAGACCTTAAGATGATTTTAGATCCTGATTTTGCACTACTTGCAGAGCAGGACGGCAAAATAGTTGGCTTTGGTGTGGCTATACCAGATATTAACCCTATCCTGAAAACTATTAAAAAAGGTCGCCTTTTGCCAACAGGTATTTTTAAATTACTTTTCAGCAAAAGCAAAATAAAAGGGATACGTATAATGCTGCTGGGAGTAATAGAAGGCTATCGTAAGTTAGGTGTTGAAGCCTGCCTGTATGGTTCTATCATTAAAGAATATAAGCGTAAAGGCCTGCAATATGCCGAGGCTGGTTGGACGCTTGAAAACAATGAGATGGTTAACCGGGCTATCGAAGCCATCGGTGGTGACCAGTATAAAACCTACAGGTTATACAAAAAAGCTATTTAATAGTATTAATCTTCATTTACATGTAAACTTTGCATTATCATAAAGTTTACATGTAAAAAATATATTCCTTTGCGCCGTGATAATTGCTGACTTAACAGCTTAATTAGTCAAACAGATAGTAATGCGAATATCGCTCACTATATATTAGTAATATGTAATCAGGTTAACCGTCAATCAAAATTATTACAATCAGTAATTTTATTTATGGTTAACATTGCCATTAAAACAAACAGTAAATGAAAATTAACATTAAACCTGCCGAAGGTAAACTGGGTATATTAATACCTGGTTTAGGTGCAGTAGCTACTACCTTAATTGCCGGTGTTGAGGCTGTAAAAAAAGGTATTTCACAACCTATTGGTTCGTTAACACAAATGGGGAGCATCCGTTTAGGTAAACGCACCGAGAACCGTAATCCAAAAATTAAAGATTTTGTACCATTGGCCAACTTAAATGATATTGTATTTGGTGGCTGGGATGTGTATGAGGATAATGTTTATGAAGCAGCGGTAAATGCGGCTGTACTTGAGCGTGGTTTATTAGATCAGGTACGCGAAGGGCTTGAATCTATAAAGCCAATGAAAGCCGCCTTTGATAAAAATTATGCAAAAAACCTTGATGGAAGCCATGTAAAAACCGGCACACGCCAGGAACTTGCAGAGCAGGTAATGGAAGATATCAGGAACTTTAAAGAGCAAAACGGGCTTGATAGAGTTGTGCTGGTTTGGTGCGGTTCTACCGAAGTATACTTTGAAGCATCAGAAATACATCAATCTCTTGCTGCTTTTGAGCAGGCTTTAAAAGATGATGATAAGCGTATTGCACCAAGTATGATCTATGCTTATGCAGCCCTTAAATTAGGCGTACCATTTGCTAACGGCGCACCTAACTTAACAGTTGACATCCCTGCGATGATTGAGCTTGCAAAACAAACCAATACCCCAATTGCAGGTAAAGATTTCAAAACCGGCCAAACTTTAATGAAAACTGTACTTGCCCCTGGCCTGGCAGCACGTTCATTAGGTGTACACGGCTGGTTCTCTACAAACATCCTGGGTAACCGTGATGGTTTGGTATTAGATGATCCGGATAACTTCAAAACCAAAGAAATTTCTAAACTGGGCGTTTTAGAGGATATATTTAAGCCGGAAGATAACCAGGAACTTTATGGTAACATTTTCCACAAAATCCGTATCAACTACTACCCTCCGCATGGCGATAACAAAGAAAGCTGGGATAACATTGACATTTTTGGCTGGTTAGGCTACAAAATGCAGATCAAGATCAACTTCCTTTGCCGCGACAGTATCCTTGCCGCACCAATTGCGTTAGACCTTGCTTTATTCAGCGATATGGCTAAACGTGCAGGTATGAGCGGTGTACAGGAGTGGTTATCGTTCTACCTGAAATCGCCGCAAACCGCGCCAGGTTTACACGCTGAGAATGATATCTTCAAACAGCTTATCAAGTTAGAAAACACATTGCGTTACCTGATGGGCGAAGATCTTATTACTCACCTTGGCCTCGACTATTACGACGATATGTTTGCGGGACAAGAATAAAACCCGCTTTTTAGGGTGTTTAAACGGGTTGTTTCTTTACAGAAACAACCCGTTTTTTGTTTTGGCATATTTGGCGTAAAATAACGATATTCGCACAGCAGAATATAAACCTACTCTCCGGGTTATTTCTCATGTGCCTATACTAACACAGTATTTTTTACGTAGATAGTAACAACTGTATTACAAACGCGTCTACGTACCGGGGATTAGAGATTGGCACAAGTACGTTGATCATGCGGCAGGTCACACAGGTTGAGTAGATAAACAAACAATGCCGAGTTTATTTTTAGATGGCAACATTTGTAAAAGCACAGGCATCGTCATTCATAGCTTCCGTGCTGGATTTTCTTACTACTATAGCCTGTAAAGAGCTGTTTGGCGTTTGGTACGTTGCAGCAAGTTTTATCGGTACTGTAACCGGCGGTATAACCAACTTTGCCCTGGGCAGGGTTTGGGTATTTAAAAAGAAAAAAGAAAAAACAATACCTGTACAGGCCATTAAGTATATTGTAGTGTGGTGTGGCAACCTGGCGCTTAATACTGCCGGGGTGTTTTTAGTAACACATTATATTAAATTAGATTATAAAATATCAAAAGTGCTGGTTTCGCTCTTTGTTGGTTTTAGTTATAACTACTTCCTGCAGAAAAAATTTGTATTTGCTTAATTTTTTAAATTATAGATGACATTTAAGCCTGCGTATAAGCAACTGTTACTTATATTATCTTTATTTACCGGCCTTTGTGCGGCAGCACAGCCAACTATAGTAAGCGGTACGGTTACCGATGCAAGCAATAAACGCCCCCTTCCTTATGTTTCCATCGCCTTTTTAGGCAGTACCATTGGTGTTAACAGCGATAATAATGGTCATTATGCTATAAAGGCTTCGGGCGCCTATCAAAAGCTAAAAGTAAGTTATGTAGGTTATAAAGAAAGCGTTATCAGCATTCAGCCGGGCAAACAACAGGTTTTAAATGTGCAATTGGTTCCGGTAGCTCAAAACCTGAATGAGGTAACTGTTAAAACCAGAAAGCGCCCCAAGTATGATAATGAAAATCCTGCAGTACAACTTATTCGCAGGGTAATTGAAAACAAGCCCAAAAACCGCCCCGAAGCATATAACTATGTTGAGTATAAAGAGTACGATAAAATGCAGTTTTCGCTCAGCAATATATCTGAAAAGGTAAAAGAAAAAAAACTGTTCAGAAAGTATAAATTTATATTTGAGAACAAGGACAGTCTTACCTACCCTGGTAAAACATTACTACCTATCTACCTTAAAGAACGGGTTACACAGGTATTTTACCGCAAAAATCCCGAAGCTACCCGTAACAAGGTATTAGGCGAAAAATCGGTAGATTTTGGTCCTGGCTTTGACAGCGAAGGTATCGGGCAGTACTTTCAGCACCTTTATACTAAGGTTGACATTTACGACAACGATATGATGCTGCTGGGACGACAGTTTTTAAGCCCTATTGCAGACAATGCCCCCACTTTTTATAAGTATTTCATTACAGATACGATCACCCTTGAAACCGGTAAAAAGCTTATACAACTAAGTTTTACACCGCGCAATACTAATAACATACTGTTTGAAGGGGATATCTTTATAACACTCGATGGAAATTACGCCGTACAAAAGGCAGAGCTGATCATCAACAAAAACATCAACGTAAACTTTGTTCGTACCATGAACATTGATCAGGACTTTGAATTGAGTGAGGATGGCCGTTACCACATGAGCCGCAGCAACACCTTTGCCGATTTTGGCATCAGCCAGAAAAAGAAAAGTGGTGTATTTGGCTCCCGAACGGTTGTGCGGCGCGATTTTACTATTAACAAACCGCGCCCTGATACAACCTATATCACTCCTCCCGAAGTTGATGACGAAGACCTGCGCAACCGCCCCGATAGCTTTTGGGTAAAAAACCGCTTCGACACCCTGAGCACTGCCGAATCTAAAGTATACAAGAATATTGACAGCCTGGTACATATGCCATCTTTCAGGCGTACGGCTGATATCATTAACCTGCTTTTTGCAGGCTTTAAAAACTTCGGAAAATTTGAGGTTGGCCCGGCCAGTACATTTTATAGCTTTAACCCCGTAGAGGGTTTCAGGCTGCGTGTGGGCGGGCGTACCACGGCCGATTTTAGCCGGAAGATATTTTTTGAGGGTTATGGTGCCTACGGTTTCAAGGACGAAAAATGGAAGTATTTTTTTGCCACCAGCTACTCGCTGAACGGTAAAAGCATTTATCGCTTTCCGCAGCATTACATACGGGCCAGCATACAGCGCGATACAAAAATACCCGGTCAGGAGCTACAATTTATACAAGAGGATAACGTATTGCTATCATTTAAGCGAGGCCGTAATGATAAATATTATTATAACGATCAGTACCGCTTTGAATACGTCAGCGAGTTTCGGAACCATTTTTCATACTATATAGGCTTACGTAAACTTATACAAACCCCGGCGGGCAGCTTGTTTCCGTTTATTAACACCGCCGCCACACAAACCTTTAGCAACCTAAGCACATCTGAGGCTACATTAGGAGTACGTTATGCACCTAATGAGCAATTTTATCAGGGTAAGCTTTTCCGCGCCCCCATACGTAACCAGTACCCTAAACTTTCTTTGGAATATACCGCCGGCTTAAGAGTATTGAACGGCCAATACCGGTATGACAAAATTGATTTCAGGGGCGAAAAGCGTAACTATGTTGCACCATTCGGTTTTTCTGACGTGGTTATCGAGGCTTCAAAAACATTTGGGCAGGTACCTTACCCCCTGCTTAACATCCCCCGGGGTAACCAAACCTTCGCTTACGTTATCGATCAGTATAACCTCATGAACTTTTTAGAGTTTGTGAGCGATAAATCGGCAAGTGTTATTATCGATCACCACTTTGGCGGCTATTTCTTTAACAAGATCCCACTGTTTAAAAAATTAAAACTACGCGAAACAGCATCATTTAAATCACTTTGGGGCAGCTTAAGCCAAAAGAACACACCTTCATCCAACTCTAATCTGTACCAGTTCCCGACTGATGATAAAGGCGTACCGATTACTTACGCCATTGGTAGTACGCCATATATTGAAGCCAGCGTGGGTATAGAAAACATTTTTAAGTTCATCAGGGTTGACTATGTAAAAAGATTTACATACCTGGATAACCCCGACGTTGCCAAATGGGGTATCCGTGTGAAAATCAAATTTGACTTTTAATCAATAATAGTTAATTTAGGTTTATCTACATTTACCCTCTGAAATGGCACAACAAACATCTATACGTACAAGTGTACAGTTAGGGATATATAAAGTTATTGATCCCTTTGTTAAATTATTGATCAAAATAGGTTTAACACCAAACGCGGTTACTTCTATCGGGTTTGTACTGAATGTAGGCGTAGCAGCAATTTTTATAGTTGGCTCTGAACATGGCAACCGCGGCGATTTTACTTATGTAGGATGGGCCGGCGGACTTATACTTTTTGCAGGTTTGTTTGACATGCTCGATGGCCAGGTGGCACGTTTGGGTAACATGAAATCGGTATTTGGTGCACTTTATGATTCTGTGCTTGACCGCTACAGTGAATTGATCATGTTTTTGGGCATCTGTTATTACCTGGTTGCCCATCACTACTTCCTGAGCTCGATATTTGCATTTATAGCGCTTATCGGCTCTATGATGGTAAGTTATGTGCGTGCCCGTGCAGAAGGATTAGGGGTTGAATGCAAAGGCGGCCTTATGCAGCGCCCCGAACGCGTAATAACCATTGGTGTGTTTGCAATTGCATGTGGTATTGCTTCATCTTACCTGGGCGGCGATTATAAATTATATATTCCTGGCATAAAATGGCATGTTTTTGAAACCATGTCTATCTTTACCTTCCCAATAGCCATACTTGCGGTATTAACCAATGTTACCGCTTTTGGAAGGCTGATGGATGCAAAAAAAGCTTTGTCCGAAAACGAAGAATGAAGCGTACCCTGTTAAGGCTCCTGCTTGCTTTTATTTGCTTTAATGCTGCACCAGGCCTTAACGCCGCCAAAGCTGCCTGTTACCAGGACACAACGGTAAGCGATACTACACCTGTCCGTACAGCTAAAGATGGGCGCGCTTATCCTGTCCTTCCAGCTAATCCCGATCGTTTATTTTACCTGCAACGCTCTACCAATATTAACGCGCTGTCGTACGATATCAATATTGATAAAAGTACAGGTAAACTCAATGAAGATTTACCCATACATGTGTACTGGTTGAGATATGCCGAAGGACATGGTGAACCTTCTGAACTAACTTATGTGCAACGGAAATTTGCATATGGCATAACCTCTAAACCCTTAGGTAACAATCAGTACGAAATCAGAATACTGTCATACAAAAAATTTCCGCTGACATTGATGAAGGCTGCCGACGGAAAATATCATATCTTCGCAGTATTATCAAAGAAGCAAATACAGCTTCAAAATATTTTTATTCAGATTGAAGGCGGTGCAATTTGGTCGCCAAATGTTATTTTTGTAGAAATGAAGGGTACGGACCCCGTTACAGGAAAAGAAGTTACCGAACGTTTTAAACCCTGATTATTATGGCTAAGAAAAATTTTATTTCCAACTCTACAGAATCCGTCCGGATGTTTAAGAGTGATTTTCTGGAAAGCTTATCAAAAGTGCACTATTTTGTGCCGATTATCATATTTGTGCCTGTTATATTGGTTTGCAGCTATTTTGCTTATGATAGAAATATTGGTATTGGCAACTACCTGTGGCTATTCATTGCGGGCCTGTTCATCTGGACGCTTACCGAGTATGTAATGCATCGCTTTGTATTTCACTTTGTACCAAAAGCAAACTGGGCGCTACGCCTGCATTTTATTTTTCATGGCGTTCATCATGATTATCCCAGTGATGCCAAGCGTTTGGTAATGCCGCCATCGGCCAGTATACCGCTTGCCACCGGCTTTTACTTTTTATTTAATGCGTTGCTTCCCGCAAACTATATTTTCGGTTTTTTTCCCGGCTTTATCCTGGGTTACCTGGTATATGATATTTCTCATTACGCCATTCACCATTTTAACTTTAAGGGTAGTTTCTGGAAAAAAATTAAACAACATCACATGCTGCACCATTACCAGGACCCTACCAAAGGTTATGGCGTAAGCTCCCCGCTATGGGATAAAGTTTTTAATTCAGATTTCATTAAAAAGCAGAATGGATAATGCTCCTGGCAATGATGTAAAGATCAATGCAAAGAGTGTAAGTGTTGTTTCTGCTATATCCATTGCGTACTTAATAATTTCCTGGCTGCTGGTAGGCTTTAAAAGCGATCAGCTGGTTTTGATCGGTATATTCAATGTTTTGTTTTATGCATCAGTTGTAACGCGCAAATTCATATTAGGCTTTACTATCTTTATTATTTACTGGGTAATATTTGATTATATGAAGGCCTTCCCAAATTACAACTATAATGATGTAGCCATAGGCGGCCTTTATGGTGCCGAAAAACATATTTTCGGCATTGATCTAAACGGAAAAACAGTTACCCCTAATGAGTATCTGCGCCTGCAAAGCACTAACTTTTTAGATGCGCTTACCGGATTTTTTTACCTCTGCTGGATACCTGTACCACTCGGATTCGCCGCCTTTTTATTCTTTAAAAATAAACGCCAGTTTCTTTACTTTTCATTAACCTTTGTGCTGGTAAACTTACTTGGCTTTGTGGTCTATTATACTTACCCGGCGGCACCACCATGGTATATACAATTTCACGGCTTTAACTTTCATCCGCTTACTCAGGGCAACACAGCTGGCCTGGCGCGGTTTGATAAGCTTTTTCATATTACGCTATTCAAGTCTATCTACGCTAAAGGCTCCAATGTTTTTGCAGCTATGCCTTCGCTACATTCGTCATACCCGGTTATCGTTTTGTATTATGGCATTAAAAACCGCTTAGGATGGGTTAACGTTTTTTTTGCGGTTGTAATGATAGGCATATGGTTTACGGCTGTGTATGCAAGCCATCATTATGTGCTTGATGTTTTGGCAGGCATAGTTTGCGCAATAACAGGCATCTTTCTTTTTAACAGGCTTCTTAGTGCCTCAAATAGTTTCAGCCGCTTTATTAGCCGGTATGAGCATATCATTCAGTAGAATTTTAAGGTGTATAGTTTTTTATACTATCCGATCGGAGAATACATTTTTGCAATCGGTTAATGTTTAATTTTACACAATCTACGCATCAAGTTATTAACAATCAACGCGTTTTAAAATCTGATTATTAACTTAGTGTCATCTGTTAGGTGAGATACTTGTTTAAGGCATAACTTTTGAACAGCGGATAATGTGTTAATCTTTAACGTTTCCGGAATGAAAATTAAAATTATACTTACTTCCCTTATTTTAGCTGTTGCTATCTCCGCTAATGCTAACGACCTGGATAGCCTCAAACAGCAGTTGCAGGCTACAACTAACGATACGCTCAAAGGGGCTATATATACAAAAATTGCTGCCGAATACATGAAATTCGACACAATTCTAAATCGTAACGTCAAAAACTATTACCAAACAGAAGCCATACACTGGTCGTTACAAGCGCTGCATAATTACTCATACTATGAAGACACTACCGGTATGCGTAACAGCTTTGATGCCCTGGCAAAAGTGTACATTGCCCAACGTAAGTTCAGTGAGGCAAAATGGTTCTTACTACAATCAACCAATATCTCTAAACGCAGAAAAGACATCCCGGCTACAATCAATTCTTTGATTCAGCTTTCGTTGGTTAAGGTAGAGATCAAAGAAAATAAACTTGCGCTGCGCGATTTGAATGAAGCATTGAATTTATCTGTGAAGAATAAAATGCCTGCAATGGAAGCGCTTGTACAAAAAAACTTTGTTTACCTGTATAATCGCCTTGACGAGCCCGAAAAAGGTGATATTGCGGCAAAACGTTTAAGTGAACTTAACGAGCAGATAAAGGCCCAGCAAGCAATAGCTATGTCTGGCAATACGCCTGCAACAAAAAAGGCGCTGCCTGCAAAAAAGAAAGTTTACGCTTCTAAAAAATCTTTAAAAAGCCTTCAGTCAACTAAGCGGTTGGCATCCCTGTAAAGTTTTTATTGCGCAGTATACGTCTTTAAACTAAACCGCGTTTATAGTGTCTTACAGGATATGAAAAGATACGTTTTGGGCGGGATATTTTGCTTTCTGGCATTCACTATAAGTTCTTTCATCCGGGTTGATCACAACGATGATTATGCCGCTTTCAAAGATCAGTTTTTAACTCTTATTAACAGAACACGGGCTAAGGGCTGCAAATGTGGCAGTACATGGTATGCGCCTGCACCACCATTAGTTTGGAACGACCAGTTGGAAGATGCTGCCCGGGGCCATGCAAAGGATATGGCCAAACAGAACTACTTTAGTCATGAAAGCAAGGATGGCCGCACCATGAGCAGCCGTATAATAGCTGCCGGATATACCTACAAAGGCTGGAAAAGCTTTATGATAGGCGAGAACATTGCTTACGGGCAAACCAGCATTGAAGAAGTTACCGCGGGCTGGTTCAAAAGCGAGGGGCATTGCCGTAACCTGATGAACCCCGGTTTTAAAGAGATTGGAGTAGCCGAAAAGGACAAATACTGGGTGCAGGATTTTGGTGGCCGGGTGCCGTTTACCGAGGAGCAACAAAAGCTCATTAAAAGCGGCAAGCTCCGTTTGATACAAAAAGATTAAGTTTTAAATCCGGAGTTTGTAGTCTGAAGTCGGTAGTACTTAATCTCAAGTCCTTAGTCAAAGCAAAACTATTCCTCGAGCCCAACAACTCCAAACTAACGACTTAAGACTTTCGACTTCAAACTAAAGACTTTCAGCTTTTTCTTTAGGTGGCATTGGCCCGCGTAGGTGTATCACCAGGCCATTCAGAAAATTACGAAGCAATTGATCTTTACACTTAACAAAGTTGGGATGATCTTCTGCCCTGAAGATGGCGCTTAACTCGGTTTTGGTGGTACGAAAGTTAACCAGCTTCAATATCTCGATTATATCATCGTCGCGTAGTTTTAAAGCTACCCGTAGCTTTTTCATGATCTCGTTATTGCTCATAATGCAAATATAGCTTATTGTAAAGCATCATGCCAGCCCATTAATTTCATTACATCCTTAAACCGCGGCTGTAAACCTGCGCTTATAGTAATAGCGCCCCCGGTAACCGGATGCCGAAAGCTTAACTGACTTGCATGCAGCAGCATAGTTTCCATCTCCCATCTCTCCTTAAACAGTTTGTTTTGTTTGTTGCAGCCATGCGTGCGGTCGCCTATTATGGGATGAAAGATATGAGCGAAGTGTTTACGCAGCTGATGCATCCGGCCGGTCTGCGGCTCTGCCTGTACCAGTGAATAACGCGAGGTTTGATGTTTGCCTAAAGGCACATCCAGTTCTGCCCTGCTGAGTGTTTGATAACTTGTAAATGCATCCTGCAGGGTGCCGTTTTCCTTGCGCAGGGGATAATCAATTGCACCCTCATCCTCTGTATGCCCTCTTACTATAGCTAAATATTTCTTTTTTACGAGATTCTCCATAAACGCCTTTTGCATGGCTACCTCTGTTTCCTTATCAAGCGCAAACAAAAGCACCCCTGCGGTTTTACGGTCGATGCGGTGGGCAGGATAAACTTTCTGCCCTATCTGGTCGCGAAGTAGTTGTATGGCAAACTCAGCTACATCGGCAGCTATGAAAGAACGGTGTACCAGTAAACCGTGAGGCTTATTGATAGCAACAAGATGTTCATCGCGATAAATAATCTCCAGCATCAGCTTAACGAAAATTGAAACTGGCCGGTTACCTGGTTAAGCACATGGCTTTGGCCCGGGGCAAGCGGTGTAGGGTCAATAATAAAAACCTCGCTTTCAAAAAATCGCGAAGCTACACTTATACGGGTATCGCCGGCATGTTCCGCAAACATTTGCAGGGCCAGTTCCGGGTCGTTATTATCTTTAGATAAGTGGGCCAGCAAAACGTGGCTCATATACGATGGCTTATGCTGTATGAACATTTCCAGCGCCTGCCGGTTAGATAAATGCCCCTTGCCCCCACAAATACGTCTTTTCAGAAAATATGGGTACCGGCCCTGTTCCAGCATCTGCTCGTCATAGTTAGCTTCCAGGAAAACGGCATGGCATTGGGAAAAATGGCGGATCAGATGTTCGCATGGAGCGCCAATATCGGTAAACACACCTATGCGCGTATCGCCATTGGTGATCATAAAGCTGTGCGGTTCAACAGCATCATGATGTTTTGGAAACGGCATCACTTCCAGCTCTCCTATCCGTACAGCTTCGTACGAGCGAAGACTAAAGCATAGCTCGCGCGGCACTTCGCCGCAATGGTGTACCGTACCATCGGTAACGTAAACAGGCAGGCGATACTTTTTGGCTAAAACAGCCAGGCCCTTGATATGGTCGGTATGTTCATGGGAAATAAAAACGGCTTTTACTTTTTGGATAGATAAGCCCAAACGCAGCATGCGCTTTTCAGTTTCGCGGCAGGATATGCCGGCATCTACCAGCACAGCTTCATGCTCATTACCAACATAATAGCAATTACCGTTACTCCCCGAATTCAATGACGCAATATACACCGGCATAAGCTGCAAGATAAGGCTTTAGGTTGAAATACTAAAAGCATTAGCTTAAAATTTTCAACAAATCAAATCACCCGGCCCACCTGCCAAACCACTATCAATGACAGATATTTATATACTGACATACTTACACCACCTTAATTATCAAATAAATGATAATCAATGACTTAAAATGTTCACGAACACACAAATGAACACTGTGAACACTCATAATAACCTGACAATCAACCCTGTGACAATTACGCTGACAACACCGTGTCAGTCCCCTTTTGACCGTTTAATTTACCATTGCGGCGACAAAATTTGAATGACCTTGTGCGTGTGAAGCAGTAAGCCAGTGAAATGTAGTTGTTAAAAACAAGCTGTAAAAGCCCCACCGGACCATTGTAAAAGACGCCTAAGTACACGCCCCCTCACCCACAAAAAACGACGTAAAGCTGCAGCATTACTTACAAAATATTAACTTTATTGCCCGAGTATATTCCCTATACTTGTATAGAAATTATACCTATGCTGTCAGAACCTACATACCTGCCCGCCCGTATGGTTGCTTCAGAGATCGAGGCGCATTTTAAACAACATCAGCAGGAAGCAAAACGCAACGCCGGCGGCAATGTAGCTTCGGCGCCCGACAATCACATTATAGAGGCGGTTATCGATATCACGTTTTGGGCAAGTATGAGGCGCGAGGAAGGCCATTCGCCCAACATATCGCTGGCTTTGCTGCAGCCTTCACAGTCGGACAAACCACTGATGTTTGGCGAGCAGCTCCGGCTGACACCGCAAAACCTGATAAAACTTGCCCCTGCGGTTGAGCAGCCCGGCATACACCTGGGCGTTTGGCCCGATGGGGACGACCTGTTTATCTGGGGCACCACCCATAGCGTACCTGCCCTGTGTTTTGTACTGGAGGTTATAGAGCCGGGCTTACTGGTCATCAAACACCGCCGGGTTGACGGCTTTGGAAAATACGTAAATGTAGCCGTTTTACAAGGCGACCAGATTAAGGTACTGGATGAAAATACCATGGGTATTGCCGATTGCCCGGCGCTGATAAAATCCCTGCAAAGTATGCCGTTGCCCACTTACATGGGCGAATCATTCAGCGTGTTAGTGCAGCTGGCAGCCTCCATGCGCCTGCATAAAAGAGGTGGATTGGTTTTCATCGTTCCCTCGGGCAGCGAAAAGTGGCGCGACTCTATTGTGCAACCTGTAAAATACCCGGTTGAACCGCCCTACACGGCTATTAACGACCTAATGCTGCGTAAGGCCAGCGCGGCAGACAAACTGGAGTGGCGCGAGTCGTTATTGGAAGCTATTGACCTGATAGGTGGCTTTACTGCCGTTGACGGGGCAACCATTATTACCGATAAATATGACCTGCTGGCTTTTGGCGCCAAAGCTGCCCGGGCAGAACACAGCCACCCGGTAGGCGAGATCATCATGACCGAACCCGTTGCCGACGGCCGCGCAAGGCGTGTGCACCCGGCGCAAAACGGTGGCAGCCGCCACCTGGCAGCGGCGCAGTTTGTTAGCGATCAGCATGACGCCATTGCACTGGTAGCCTCTCAGGACGGGCAATTTACCGTTTTCGCCTGGTCGCCACAGGTAGGTATTGTACATGCGCACCGTATTGATGTGCTTTTGCTTTGATACACAAAGGCCGCAAAGTGTTATTCTTTGCGGCCTTGTGTTAATCATTGTAACTATAGTAACTAAAACGCTTAAGCTACTAACCTGTCCCACTCGGGATGCCGCTTTAGAAATACTTGTACATAAGCGCACAAGGGAACAACTTTCTGGCCTTTAGCTTCAATAAGCCGGAAAGCTTTTTCTACCAATGCTTCTGCTACTCCCTGGCCTTGTAATTCTTCGGGCACTTCGGTGTGTATCAGGTAGATCTTTTCGCCCCGTACCTGGTAATCAATAAAGGATCGATAACCATCAACGGTTAATTCAAAATTATGAATGGCTTCATTGTCTACCAGCTCTATATCCTCAAATTTCATATTTTTAGCATTAAGCCTCTTCGGCTGTTTTAAAAATCAACTGATCGGCCAGCTTAATTTCATCAAAGCTGATGGTATGCGGCCTGCCTTCATACACCGTTAAGGTAACATCAGCCCCTAAACCTTTTAATACTTCCACACTGTCTTCTACCCTGCTCAGAGGTACATGTGGGTCTGGGTTGCCGGTACCAATAAATATGGGTGTTTGTTTAAAGTCGCCTTTGTAATTACCTTTAATTAATTCTGCTCCAACCAATCCACCTGTAAAAGCAGCTACACCACCATATTGTTTGGCATTGCGGGCAACATATTCTAAACTTAAACATGCGCCCTGAGAAAACCCTGTGAAGTAAATATTTTCCGTACTAAAGCCGTCGGCAACTGCCTGGTTAACCACTTCATCAATCAGGTTCAACGCTGATGATAAGGCCGGCTCATTATCTTCAACAGGCGCCATAAAACTGTACGGATACCAGCTGTTGTTGGTGGCTTGCGGGGCGTAAAGTGCAAAATCCGCGGTATTTAACTGGCCTGCCAGCCGCATAATATCCACTGCAGAGGCCCCACGGCCATGCAGCAATATCAGTGCCCCTTTGGCACCGGCGGCGGGTTTACCGCCGGTGAATAGCTGTTTAATGTGTGTGTACATCATCAATCTAATTTTGGTAAGGTGGTTTCTAATTTGCTGCGGTACTGCTCATACTGTGCAGGTAATTTTAAATGGCTGCCCAATTCTTCCACCGGCTCATCAACCGCGAAGCCCGGGTTATCGGTAGCGATCTCGAACAAAACGCCCCCCGGTTCGCGGAAATAAAGTGAATAGAAGTAGTTACGGTCGATCTTATCGGTAATATGCAAACCTAAAGCGGCTATCTTTTCGCGATACTGCATCAACACCTCATCGTTTTTAACCCTGAATGCTACGTGGTGCACAGAGCCGCCTGCAACATGCCCTGCTGCTTCTCCCGGCACTTCTACCAAATCAACAATGTTCGCGTTTTCAACAGCATCGGTAACAAAGCGGTAACGGTTAACATGCTGCTCTAACAACTTATAACCAAATACATTTGTTAAGATATCTGCTGTTGGCTGCATTTTATTGGTGGTGATGGTAATGTTGTGAAAGCCCTTTGTAGCATTTTCAGCTTTTACCTCATCAGTTTCCCATGGCAGGCGGTTATCCGGTGTTTTAGATGCGATCAACTCGAATTTCAGTCCATCCGGATCTAAAAATGTAAGGTACTGCTCGCCAAACTTTTCGGCCGGTTTGTTATATATCACGTTGTGTTTTTCAAAGCGGTTGATCCAGAAATCAAAGCTGCCTTCGGGTACCGAATAGCCTATCTCGGTAGCTTGCCTTGCCCCTCTCCTGCCAGCTGTTATGCCTTCCCAGGGGAAGAATGTAAGAATGGTACCCGGTGTGCCTTGTTTATCACCGTAATAAAAGTGATAAGTTTCGGGGTCATCAAAGTTGACGGTCTTTTTAACCAGTTTAAGGCCCAATACTTTGGTATAAAAGTCGTAATTTCGTTTTGCGTTACCGGCTATCGCGGTGATGTGGTGGATGCCGTTTATAGTGGTGTTTTCCATGATCTTTTCCTGTTTATTGTATTTAGTTTATGTTTTAAAATTCAAGTGTGCCAAACATGCCTTGTTTATAATCTTCAATGGCCTGGTTAACCTCGTCTGCAGTGTTCATTACAAAGTTGTCTTTAGCCGCCACAGGCTCCTCTATCGGCTCGGCCGACAGGTAAAGTAGCTGCGTATCCTCTTCAGCTGTAATCAATACTTCTTCATTGTCTTTTTCAAAAACAACCAGGTTGTATTGCTCAACAGTTTCCTGGTTAACCGTGATGCTGCCTTTAGCAATGTAAAGCAACGTCCAGTAACCGGCAGTTGCCATTAGCTGTACCTGTTTGCCTTTTTGTATATCGCCCACAATTGAGGTAAGCGGCGTAAAGCTTTTCATCGGACCGGCTTGCCCATCGTAGCTCCCGCTTGCCAGGCGAAGGTTAACACCCTCCTGTTGTAATACTAAAGGTTGTTGTTCTTTTGTGGCCGATTGATAAAAGGGCTCGTCCCATTTATGCGCTTTGGGCGCGTTTATCCAAAGCTGTATCAGCTCTTGCGTGCCGCCGTTTTTAAGCAGATCTTCTGTAGGCCCTTCGCTGTGTAGAATACCTTTGCCTGCAAACATCCATTGTACGTCGCCCGCTTTAATGATGCCGTTATGGCCGGCGCTGTCTTTATGATAACCTTCGCCCTGCAGCTGAAAGGTTACCGGCGCGAAACCCCGATGCGGGTGTGGATGTATCCTTAGCTTTTGGCCGGGAGCAATTTCCTTCGGCTTTAAGTGATGCAGAACAATCACCGGGTTGGCAAACCTGAAATCGGCATGGGGGAGCGGTTGTAAAACGCTTTCCTCAGGGGTTATCTGTTTTTCCCTGCCTTTAAGAATATGTGTGATCTTCTTTTTCATGATTTCCTTTGCTGTTTGTACAATACAAAGATACCTGCATGGCAAAAGCCGCCCAATAATGTAGGTTAAGGCAAAAACTTAATGTAGATTAAGAGTTAGGTTGCTTGTTTAAGCCCGGGATGGTAGATGTGAGAGGAAAGGGTTGGGTTTTAGGTTCTGAGGAGCCGAACAATCCATTGTTATACATTTATAAGAGATTAATTTGTCAATACCTTTCTGTAAATTGCTTTTTAATATTTGACTAAAGCAAACTAAACCCTTAATTTATTTAATTGTAATGCCCACTAAAACTGTTTTTATATTGGATGCTGGTGCTTCTGTTGAAGCTGGCGCACCAGTGATGACTAACTTTTTCGATACCACTGAGGACTTGTATCTAAGTACTAAAATCACAGATCAAACAGATCGTCAAAGTATTCAAAATATTTTTGAATTGATAAAAAAATCATTATCAAGTTATGCAAACTCGAATATTGACTTAAATAACATTGAAACAATTTTTGGTTTATTGGAAATGGCCTCTATTGTAAAAGAGCTACATGATTACGATGAATCCAAGATATCACAACTAAGAAATGACTTGATTATGTTAATCGTAAGAACGTTAGAATTTTCTACCAATATTACTCCATTATATGATGGATTTACGGCGACTAAATCTTATGAGCAACTTTTGGGTTATATTAAACGAACTGGACTTAACAATAACACGGTAATAACCTTTAATTATGACATGGCATTTGAAGCTGCGTTTAGTCAACTGCAGTCCTCGGATTACATAGATTATGGTTTTAGTTACACAAAAACAAAGGCCCATCCTCGTGAACCATTTGGCTTTTATAAACTGCATGGTTCGATAAACTGGTACGAAAAAAATGACGGTACAACTTTAGAGGTGCTTGACATCACTGAGATCGAGCGGTTTAATGTTTATAAAAAATATTTTCAAGAGAAGTTGAGTGGTCGCAAAAAAACTTTTTTGTCAATCAATGAATTAAGGAGATATATTAGTTCATATGAACATTTTCAATATCTAAATTATTGTTCAGAAACACCCTTTATTATTCCTCCATCATGGAATAAAAGTGCTTATCATAAATCTGTAAACTTTATATGGCAAAAAGCGGTAAAAGCTATTACTGAGGCATCGAATATTGTAATTATTGGTTATTCGCTACCAGAAAGTGATTTATTTTTCAAGTATTTATTCACACTTGGCACTTTAAATAATAGTCGCATAAGAAGTTTAAGTGTTTATGATCCTAATCCAGCAATAGAGGAAAACTATAGAAAAATGCTTGGAAATGGTATACTTAATAGATTTAAATTTTACCAGTCAACATTCGCGGAAGCAATGTCCAGTTTACATAGTGTAGCAAACCGAAACATATCAATTGGGTGGTAAAAACTAAAATCTTTTAAGAACTACAAAAAGTTTAAAACACTTTTTTTTCTTATAAAAGTGCTTTCTATAGCCAACTATAATATACAAGTATATACAATGCCCCTCTCTTCACCTCCTCAAATAATGTAATCCCACACAGCCGCATTGCATTACTTTGGTTTCTGATAGCTCCCATTTAATAGGGTCGCTAAGGTCAATGTCGTTAAATAGCCGGGGGCCGGTGCCTATGATAACCGGTTGTATCACTACATAAAATTCGTCTATCAGACCGGCGGCCATGAGTTGCGAGCGCAGGGTCATGCCCCCTATCGAAATCTTTTTTCCGGGCATTGCCTTCAGCTTCAGTATCTCAGCCTCAATATTATCACGCAGGATGCGCGGGCCGCCTTCCACCTGTCCCATGGTGCGCGAAACAACAATGCTTTCAATGGCGGTAAAAGTGTCGGCAAAGTCGGTATCCGTCTTACCGCCGGATCGTTTCTTTGCAACCTCATCCCAGTAAGGTTTCATTAACTCGTACATCTTACGCCCGGTGATATCCAGGTCAACCCCTTTCAGCAATTCGGTAAAATACTCATGTACTTCCGGGTAGCCGCTTAATTTTTCATGGTCGTAGCAGCCGTCTATGCTGATGTTAAGGGCGCAGATTACGTTTCTCATTTTTATAGGGCTTGGTTGTTTCTATCCATTTAATACGATAAAGTTAGCAAACACACGTCAAACGCAGCAAGGTCAATACCGGCAAAAGCAAGGGGCGTTTACGCCAGGCAAACAACAGTTGAACTATAAATCAGCTTAAGGCAGCTGCGGATCAACCTTACGTACCGAAATCACGCTGTCTACAACAAACTTACTTACACCCCGCCATGGCAGGGTATGAAAGTACTCTTTATAATGCAACTCCAGGTAAGCGCCCGCATTGGCGTTCAGTTTCTCGGCCACTTTAGGATCGGTTACCGAGAACATAAACTCGTTCGACTGGACGGCCCCTTGCCCCGGGCTTCTGAAACCGGCCTGTATCAGGCGGCCTTCGTAGGTTTTGAATACATAGCCTTTGTGTACAAAGTAGTTCATGGTGCCGGCCTTGGTGCCATCGCCAAAAACAAAGTAATACCGGTAGTAAAAAATCCCGATGATCACCAATAATAAAACAATTATGGATATGGTAATAACGCGTCTTTTCATAATCAGCTGGTTAAGTGACTATATAACCTTTAAAGCCGTTAATAGTTCAAAAAAAATTAGTGATTGAGATGTGTCGTTGTTTAAGCAACCAAACAACTGCTTAAACGTTGAAGTTGTTATTACTTCACCAGCGTCGTATTCAGCATTTTGCTTAAAAACTCCGGTGTAACGCCAATGTAGGATGCTACCTGCTTTTGAGGAAGTGACCTGATGAGGGATGGGTAAAGTTCGCAGAAGTTGCCGTAACGCTCCATTGCCGATAGTATGGAGTTATCTATCTGCCGGTGCTGATAGGTAGCGATGGCATTCTGGGCAATCACACGGTTAAAATGTTCAAATTTGGGGATAAGCGCGTTCAGCTCCTCAAAGTCGTTCCTGCTGATAAAAAGTATCTCGCTTTCTTCAATAGCGTCGATGCTCAGGCGTGCCGGCTCACCGCTCAACAGACTGCGCATATCGGTTATCCACCAGCCTGAGGGTGCAAACTGCAGCACATGTTCGGTGCCGTTCTTATCAACCGCGTAACTGCGAAGGCAACCTGATATCACAAAAATAGAACGTGTACTTACATCGCCGGCTTCCAGCAAAAACTGTTTACGCTTTACTTTTTTATAATGAAAGCGCGATTTCAGCTGCTGCTGCTCCTCTTCGGTCAGGGCAACATGTTTGGCAATGTTATCAAGTAATAGCTGGTGCTCCATAGGCTAATCAACAGCTAATATACGCTTTTACACCTTTCTGAAAACAGCGATACCATTATGCCCGCCAAAACCAAAAGTATTGCTCAAGGCAACATTCACCTGTTTATTAATAGCCTCTTTCGTAACAATGTGCAGCCCGGCAGGTACTTCGGGGTCGATAGTGGTTGTATTTATAGTAGGCGGTATAATATTATCCTGAATAGCTTTTACTGAAATGATGGCTTCTATTGCACCCGCTGCACCCAACAAGTGGCCGGTCATGGATTTGGTAGCGCTTACCGCAAAGTTGGCATTTCCCCCAAAAACCGCGTTGATCGCCCTGGCCTCGCTTAAATCGCCCACGGGTGTTGAGGTAGCATGCGCATTTACATAGTTTACCTCATCTATATTAATGCCGCCATCCTCTAACGCCAGTTTCATGCCTCTGATAGCGCCTTTACCTTCGGGGTGTGTTGCGGTGATGTGGTAAGCATCGGATGTCATGGCTGCACCAGCTACCTCGGCATAAATTTTAGCGCCTCGTGCTTTTGCATGTTCATATTCTTCCAAAACAAGCACACCTGCCCCCTCGCCCATCACAAAGCCGTCCCTCTCCACATCAAACGGACGGGAGGCGGCTTCAGGCGAATCGTTACGTGTTGACAACGCTTTAAGCGCGTTGTAACCGCCAATAGACCCTTCGCTGATAGGCGCATCGGCACCGCCTGTAACAATAATTTTTGCTTTACCCCAGCGGATATAATTTAAAGCATCCATTATAGAGGTGTTTGCCGTTGCACATGCCGAAGCAGTAGAGAAGTTGATCCCCATAAAACCATATTTGATGGAGATAAGTCCTGATGCCATATTGACCAGGGCTTTAGGAATGAAGAACGGATTAAAATGCGGTGTTCCGTCGCCGGCATAATACTCTTTTAACTGATGTTCAAAGGTTTCAAAACCGCCCTGTGCCGAGCCAAGTATCACACCAACATCAAAAGGGTCAACCTGATGCATATCAAAACCCGAGTCTTCTACCGCTTGTTTTGCAGCAGCAAGGGCGTATTGCGTATACAGGTCGCTGCGTTTAATTTCATTACGGTCAAGCAGTGCGGCGGGATTAAAATCTTTTACTTCGGCGGCAAAATGGGTTTTGAAGTTAGCAGCATTAAAACGGGTAATGCTGGCAGCGTTGCTGCGGCCGTTAACTATGTTAGTCCAAAAACTGTTGATATCATTTCCAGCCGGCGAAATAACGCCCATGCCTGTAATAACTACTCTCTTCATGCTAAGTTATATTGCTAAAAGCCGGCCAAAAACATTTTACCGGCTTTTAAACACGGGCGCAAAGGTAAATAAGTGTAAGCTTAAAAATGCAACTGTTTGGTAAACTTTATTTAGTTTTAAATACCTGTAAGCAAATTGATAAATTGCGCCCAAAAACGTGCCGTATGCAGGAACCATTTGACGTATTGGTAAACGGGATTGTTTACTCCGTTTTCCCAGAGGAAGATAATGTTTACACTATTTTTAAAGCCGGTAACGAGTTTGGCAAGATTGAAAAAGATACCGACAACGTTTGGATTATGCTGAACCCCGAAACCGAAACACCCATGTTTGGGGACATACCAGAAGTAAATGCCATTGGCAATGCCATCAGCAATTATGTGCCCGAAGATGATGAAGAAGACGGGGACGAGGAATAAAAACCTTATATTGTAGCATTATGAAAAGACGCTCTTTTGTAAAAAAATCCTTTTTAGGCGGTGCTGTTGCTGCCATATTACCCACTGTGACAAAAGCCCGGCCACAGGTAATAGAGTCTGCCGGGCAGGAGTTTTACGAACTGCGGGCTTACAGGCTTAAAGACGCAGCACAACAACACCTTGTAGAAAGCTACTGGAAAGATGCTGCAATACCGGCTTATAACAAGGCAGGCATCAAAAACATCGGTGTTTTTACCGAGCTTGATCCGCAGGGGCAAACAAAGGTTTTTGTTTTGATACCTTACGCAACTATCAATCAGTTTAACCAGATAGAAAGCAGGCTGGGCAAGAATGCAGAATATAACAACAAGGCTGTTAACTATCTCAATGCAGCAGCCACCTCTCCTGCTTATGAACGCCTTGAAACCTCTTTATTAAAGGCTTTTTATAAATCGCCTACACTGATAGTACCGCAGCGCAAGGAGCGGATATTTGAATTACGCCAATACCAGAGCCCAACCGAGGCTGCAGGCGAGAAAAAAATCGAGATGTTTAATGACAAGGGGGAGATAGACATTTTTAAACGACTGGGCTTTAACCCTGTATTTTGGGGCAAAACAATCATTGGTGCCGACAGGCCGAACCTTACCTATATGCTAACCTTTGATAATATGGATGCAAAGGGCGCACACTGGAAAGCTTTTGGCAGCGACCCGCAATGGAAAAAGATAAGCTCGGTACCGGAGTATGCCGATGCGTTGCTGGTATCTAAAATAATCTCTACCCTATTAAAGCCAACTGATTACTCGCAGATATAAGTACCGCTGAAACACTTATCGCATTATCAGGTTATTATACAAATTATCTGATGATGAAAGAGATTAGATTAACAGGGAAAACCATCGTTATTACCGGCGCATCAAGCGGTGCAGGCCGTGCGGCAGCAGTTGAATTTTCGCAATACCAACCCAACCTGGTACTGGCATCACGCAATGCGGAGGTGCTTGAGGAAGTAGCGGCCGAATGCCGCGGGTTTGGTGCCCAGGTACTGGTAGTTCCTACAGATGTTACCGATGCCAAGGCCGTTATACAACTGGCCAACACTGCCAACGACTGGCATAACCGTTTAGATATCTGGATAAATAATGCCGGCGTTTTAGCCGCCGGAGATTTTGATGCCACTCCTATTGAGGTGCATGAGCAGATCATAAAAACCAACCTGCTGGGGTACATGAACGGCGCGCATGCCGTTTTACCATTCTTCAAATCTCAAAATCATGGTGTACTGATCAACAATATATCTGTAGGCGGTTTTACCCCCCTGCCTTACGGAGCCGGGTATTCGGCAAGTAAGTTTGGGCTGACGGGATTCACCGAATCGCTGCGAGGGGAGCTCACATCGTGGCCGGAAATTTATGTATGCGATTTGTTTCCTGCCTTTTTAGATACGCCGGGCATACAGCATGCTGGCAATTATACAGGCAAGCAGTTAAAACCCGCACCGCCGGTATATGACCCTAAGCGCCTGGCCGAAGCTATGGTTAATGTAGCTAACAACCCGCAATCTGTCACTTACGTGGGCAGCACCTCTTTGGTGCTTAAACTATCTCATGCTTTATTCCCCAGACTAACAGCCAGTATTACGGATATGATAATGCGGAAATATTTTAAGGTAGCCGCGCCTATCTCATCAACAAGCGGCAACTTATTTAATACGGTTAATTACGCCATGTCACCTTATGGCGGGTTTGGGCGCCCTGGTAAACCAAGGGCTCATCGTAAATACATTGCAGCCGGCTTAGCCGCAGGTGTATTAGCAGGCTTCTGTTTAACCCTGTTTAAAAAATAACCCATCATAAAGGCAGAGCGAAAAGTCTCTGCCTTTATGATATACTGCAAACGTAACCCAACATTTCGGTACGGTTTTCAAAGCCTAATCGTTTATAAACGCTTATTGCGCCTGTGTTTTCCTGCAGCACATGCAAAAAAGGCACTTTTCCGGCAGCTGTAATTAATTTTATCTGATGATTTAACAGAGCAGCAGCATGGCCTTTACCAACATGTTCGGGATGGGTACAAACGGCGCTTATTTCCACATAACCTGCCGGTTGCATGCGATGCCCGGCCATGGCCACCAAAGCATTGTTATCAAAAATTCCTGTATAATTGGTAAACTCAATGGTACGCTGCAGAAACGGCCCGGGGTTCGTCAGTTTTGTAAGTTCAAGCATCTGTTCCACATAGCCGGGACCCAAATCAATTATGTTTGTGCTTAATGCGTCAGTACCCTGGCGGTTATACATCATCTGGAACATCTTAAATTCGCGAAGAATTTTAAACGGTAGAGGAACATCTACTTTTGTAGTACTGAAAATCACAAAGGTACTTCCCGGTGGCAGGATGCTTGCAAGTTGTTTGAAATCGTTTATAGAATTTGTTTCCATCCCTGCGAACGGCGCTACATCCTGTTGAAAGAATAAAGCGTTACCAGCGCCAACAGCAAATGCTTTATTACCGGTTAAAAGCGCATTAAAAATGGGGTTATCAAGTACATGGGCCATAACTGCTGCAAACTTAGCAGATACCAACTAATTAGCTGACATGTGTTGGTAAAAACAAAAAAGTCCTGCAGGCTACACTTGCAGAACAATTATTATTACCGGCCTTTGTTTAATCGATAAGCATAGCCATATTCATATATGTTAAATAGATAGAAAATGCACCGCATCTATCCACACTAAATTTTAATCCACATTATTAAACTTTACTGAAATAAATATATTTTAATCATTAGATAAGTTTAAAAGTTATTTTTTTTTAAACCCATTTATAATTATTTATTAAATTTAATTAATTTATACTTCTTGAATTAACAATTTGATAAAATATTTCTCTAAACTTTACACTATTTCACACTTTAATACAAGCCATTATACAGAATCAAAAAATCCTGAACGATAACTACATTTAGTATTAAATTAGTAATAATTAAAATAATACTGTAAAATATTAAATAACTCTCATAATCAACATGATTGCAAATGCCCCTCAAGCAGTAATTAAATCCGGCTTTACGCCTGTAAAAAGCTGGATGGTAGTTTATACCCGATCGAACTGGGAAAAAAAAACATCGGATATTTTAAAAGCGCAGGGAATCTCATCCTATTGCCCCTTAATAAAAGTACGTAAAAAATGGGCAGACCGTTATAAAACCCTTGAGCAGCCTTTATTTAAATCTTACTTATTCGTTCAGATAACGATGGCCGAACAGATAAAGGTGCTACAAATATCAGGAGTTATAGGTTTTGTTAAACATTGTAATGTTCCGGTTTCAGTTTCGGGGACGGAAATAGAGCGTATTAAAAGTATCATAATGGCCAACAATACTAACCTTGAGATTGTTAACTACAAGAATTTTAGTATCGGAGAAAAAATTATAGTTAATAATGGACCTTTCATTAACCAGGAAGGACAAATCAAGGATATCAACGGCTCAACGGTGCTTATGGTATTAGAGCAATTAGGATGCGCATTAATATTAAAGATAAGTCAAAGTAATGTTACCCGTATTATGCAGAACCATTCCATACTTAATTGATACTGTTACGTTTCTTATTATTCGAAAAAAATTCAACCAGTACATTTTTTAAAATCTAAATCAATGGAGCATTTTGGTCAAATCGTAGAGAAAGTAATAAGAAGGGACGGATATAGCATTAGTGAACTTGCCAGGTTAACCAATGTTAACAGGCGATCGGTTTATAATTGGTTTAAACAAAAACGCCTCAGGCCTGAAATAATTTATAGGATTGGGCTTGCCTTAAATTATGATTTTTCAAAAGATTTTCCTACTTTATTTAATGTTAACGAATTTAAAAACATTAAAAACAGTCAGCAATTACTAAATAACAGCTGGGTTATCCCTCATGAAGAAAAAAGTGAAAGTTACTGGAAGGACAGGTATATCAGTTTACTTGAAAAGTATAACGATTTATTAAGAAGCAACGTTCAAAATTTAACGCAAAATTCTAAAGTAACAGATACAACGCCTTAAAACTTAATAAGTACAAGTGTTAGTTTAGTTCCGTGCTTATTCAATATTCGATACCAGTCCGCTTAATAAGTACCCCACCTCTCTTAAAAACTTAAGCTGTGGCCCTAATACTCCCATTGTCATTTCCGGATTTGAGTTATCTATAATAGTATCAGAGATTGTTTGTATCATAATCTCAAAATCATTTCCGTGAATAGACATAAAGGTTTCACAAGCTTGCAAAAAATCTACTATGTCACTTGAATTTATATTATAGGTAGCCCCCTTAAATTCAACAACCATATTTTTTGCTACGGCCGGTTCGAAATCCATAATTGTACTCATGATGTGTTTAGTAAAAGATTAACAACAGTTAAACATTTTCTGATATTTTTTAAATGTATAGCTGTGAAACTAAGCTATGAAAACACTTAAAATTCAAGACTTTATTTAACGTTTTATCTTTTATACGTAGACCAATATAATAAGTTTAATATTTATTAAAAAAAATAGTTATAAACAATGTATTATTTTTGGTACACTAAATTTCGATGAGTAAAGTCCTTATGTTTTATTTCCTGTTCGGGCAGGGATTTAAAGTAATCATACGTGATCTTTAAACCTTCGCTGCGCGATACCTTAGGTTCCCATCCCAAAAT
>NZ_JBHTHZ010000006.1:0-972 GCF_042676805.1 Mucilaginibacter litoreus
AGTAAAGTCCTTATGTTTTATTTCCTGTTCGGGCAGGGATTTAAAGTAATCATACGTGATCTTTAAACCTTCGCTGCGCGATACCTTAGGTTCCCATCCCAAAATTTCTTTGGCTTTTGTTATGTCCGGCCTGCGTTGTTTAGGGTCGTCGGTAGGCAGTGGCAGGCTGATCAGTTTCTGATCGGTACCGGTAAGCTTAATGATCTCCTCGCCAAACTCGCGGATGGTGATCTCATCGGGGTTGCCAATGTTCACCGGCTGCGCATAATCGCTGAAAAGCAGGCGGTAAATGCCTTCTATCAGGTCGTCCACGTAGCAGAATGAGCGGGTTTGCGAGCCGTCGCCAAACATGGTAAGCGGTTCGCCGCGAAGCGCCTGCCCTATAAATGCCGGCAGCACACGGCCATCATTTAGGCGCATACGCGGGCCGTAGGTGTTGAATATCCTTACAATGCGGGTCTCCAAACCATGAAAGGTATGGTAGGCCATGGTGATGGATTCCTGGAAACGCTTGGCCTCGTCATAAACGCCCCGTGGGCCAACCGTGTTCACGTTGCCCCAGTACTCCTCGGGCTGCGGGTTTACGGTAGGGTCGCCATAGATCTCTGAAGTGGATGCGATGAGCATGCGGGCTTTCTTGGCCAGCGCCAGCCCCAAAAGGTTATGCGTACCCAATGAACCCACCTTAAGTGTTTGTATCGGTATCTTCAGGTAATCGATAGGGCTGGCAGGCGAGGCGAAATGAAGGATGTAGTGCAGCTCGCCGGGTACATGCACAAATGAGGAAACATCATGGTTGTAAAACTCAAAGTTCTCCAGTTTGAACAGGTGCTCTATATTGCGCAGATCGCCTGTGATGAGGTTATCCATCCCTATAACATGATAATCCTCTTTGATAAACCTGTCGCACAGGTGCGACCCTAAAAAACCGGCCGCGCCGGTTATCAATATCCGTTTACGTTTTGACATGAA
>NZ_JBHTHZ010000007.1:0-1651 GCF_042676805.1 Mucilaginibacter litoreus
AACTTAAAGGCATGGGAGGCAAGGTAGTCTTTAAGGAATATGATCCTGACCAGTTGACGTTTTTACCGTACAAACTGGAAGAGTTGGTACCGCAGGGTCATCCGGTACGTATCGTATCGAAGGTGGTCGATCAGGTAGATGTCAAGCCGATCAACCGGAAGTACAAAGGAGGTGGCGCATCCAGCTTTCACCCGCGGCTGATGTTGAAGCTGCTGATCTACGGTTACCTGACCAATACCTATTCTTCACGTAAACTGGAAGAACAGGCTCAACAGAACGTGCACTTCATGTGGCTTTTGGGGATGAAAAAGCCTGACCATAACACCATCAACCGTTTCCGCAGTGAAAAGCTGTCGGGCGTCTTAAAGCAATTCTTCTCCCAGATCGTGCAGTTGTTAGTGGCTGAAGGTATCGTATCGCTGAAAGAAGCGGTCTTTACCGATGGTACGAAGATCGAGTCAGCAGCAAACAGGTACACCTTCGTTTGGGGAAAAAGCATCAAGCATAATAAAGAGAAGATCAAAAGCCAACTGGATGAGTTATGGAAATATGCCCAGACCCTGGCCGGTGAAGAGCGGCTGGACACCTCACCTACTACTTTTACAGAAGTGAATGCCGAAAGGGTGAAACAGACCATCGCCAGTATTAATGCGGCCCTGGCCGAACAAGAGGATGTAGACCCGAAGGTAAAGCAAAAGCTGAAGTACGCCCAAAAGCACTGGACGGAGAACCTAAAGAAGTATGACCAGCAGGAAAAGCTGTTAGGTGAACGTAACAGTTACAGTAAAACCGACCCTGATGCCACCTTCATGCGCATGAAGGAAGACCACATGCTGAACGGACAGCTCAAACCGGCCTATAACCTGCAGATCAGTACACAGGAGCAGTTCATTCTTAACTACTCGCTGCATCAAACCTCAACCGATTACCAGACGCTGCCGTCACACATCGACGGGTACGAAGCATTGTACGACACCCTACCCAAAGCCGTTGTGGCCGATGCGGGCTATGGGTCAGATGAGAACTATTGTATATTGGAACAAAAAGGCATCGAAGCTTACATCAAGTATAATATCTTTGATAAAGAACAGAAAGAGGGAATCAAAGACTTTAGTAATGATAGTCTTCATTATAACCAGCAGGAGAACTATCTAACCTGCCCGATGGGGCAACGGATGCAACACATCGGCGACGGACAACGGATCACTACTTCTGGCTATGTACAAATCGTCAGCCGTTACCAGGCAGCTAACTGTCATAACTGTCCGATGCGGGGTGTTTGCCACAGGAGCGCCGGCAACAGGGTTGTGGAGATCAACCACTCCTTAAGAAAACACAAGCAAGCGGCAAAGGAAAGGCTCAATACAGACCAAGGCATTAAATATCGCAAGCGAAGGCCTGCCGATGTAGAACCGGTATTCGCACAGTTGAAACATAATCACGGCTTCAGGCGCTTTCTGCTGAAAGGCATGTCCAAAACCGAGGTCGAAATAGGGCTGCTATCGATCGCCCACAACCTCAGAAAGTGGAAAGCCTGAGAAAAAGGCCTTCCGTCCCGCAAACGACCACATAAACCATCCCGAAAAGAATAAAGCAAGCTGACACGGTCCAGCCTTACTGTTAACTAACCCAATCCAAACAAAAAGAGGCC
>NZ_JBHTHZ010000008.1:0-2440 GCF_042676805.1 Mucilaginibacter litoreus
AACTGATAACTGAATAAGACGTCCCTACTGTTGTCTTCTCTTCAATTTACTTCTTCCAATATGTCAAAGAACGTTTTGCTGTGGTTCATTTGTTGCTTCGTTCATTTGTTCATCAGTAATACCAATGAACTATTGAACCAGTGAACTAATGCCCCAGCATGGTGGAGAATAACGGATTCGAACCGTTGACCCCCTGCGTGCAAGGCAGGTGCTCTAGCCAGCTGAGCTAATCCCCCTTTCAGATGCGTTTAGTTGATTTGTTCATTCGTTCATTTGTTGATTAGTATGGATACCAATGAACTATTGAACCAGTGAACTTATGAACCGCCTCGTTAGTAGTCCCGAGCAGATTTGAACTGCTGACCCCTACATTATCAGTGTAGTGCTCTAACCAAGCTGAGCTACAGGACTGTTTTCCTTTTAGTTTGCAGCTTCCAGTTTTCAGTTTACAGTGTGTGCTAACTGCCAACTGCTTACTGCCAACTATATGACTGCCAACTGCGCTCCTGAACTTCGGTCAGGCTACCCTGATGGCTTCATCTTCCGGGTTTGTTTGTTTCGTTTGATAATAAGAAAAGATAATGCAGGTAACAGCTTCGCTGTCCTTTTATTAAAAAGCCGTATATCTTGGGATAACGCTCCAGAAAGGAGGTATTCCAGCCACACCTTCCGGTACGGCTACCTTGTTACGACTTAGCCCCAGTTACCGACTTTACCCTAGGCGGCTCCTTGCGGTTACCGACTTCAGGTACTTCCAGCTTCCATGGCTTGACGGGCGGTGTGTACAAGGCCCGGGAACGTATTCACCGCGTCATTGCTGATACGCGATTACTAGCGAATCCAACTTCACGGGGTCGAGTTGCAGACCCCGATCCGAACTGTGAACAGCTTTATGAGATTGGCATCCTGTTGCCAGGTAGCTGCCCTCTGTACTGCCCATTGTAGCACGTGTGTAGCCCCGGACGTAAGGGCCATGATGACTTGACGTCGTCCCCTCCTTCCTCTCTATTTGCATAGGCAGTCTGAATAGAGTCCCCACCTTTACATGCTGGCAACTATTCACAGGGGTTGCGCTCGTTGCGGGACTTAACCCAACACCTCACGGCACGAGCTGACGACAGCCATGCAGCACCTAGTTTCGTGTCCCGAAGGACTGTGACGTCTCTGTCACATTCACTAACTTTCAAGCCCGGGTAAGGTTCCTCGCGTATCATCGAATTAAACCACATGCTCCTCCGCTTGTGCGGGCCCCCGTCAATTCCTTTGAGTTTCACCCTTGCGGGCGTACTCCCCAGGTGGAACACTTAACGCTTTCGCTTAGACGCTGACCATATATCGCCAACATCGAGTGTTCATCGTTTAGGGCGTGGACTACCAGGGTATCTAATCCTGTTTGATCCCCACGCTTTCGTGCCTCAGCGTCAATCATACTTTAGTAAGCTGCCTTCGCAATTGGTGTTCTGTGACATATCTATGCATTTCACCGCTACTTGTCACATTCCGCCTACCTCAAGTACATTCAAGCCCATCAGTATCAAAGGCACTGCGATAGTTAAGCTACCGTCTTTCACCCCTGACTTAACAGGCCGCCTACGCACCCTTTAAACCCAATAAATCCGGATAACGCTTGGATCCTCCGTATTACCGCGGCTGCTGGCACGGAGTTAGCCGATCCTTATTCTTACCGTACATTCAGCCTTCTACTCGTAAAAGGGTTTATTCCGGTACAAAAGCAGTTTACAACCCGTAGGGCCGTCTTCCTGCACGCGGCATGGCTGGTTCAGACTTGCGTCCATTGACCAATATTCCTTACTGCTGCCTCCCGTAGGAGTCTGGTCCGTGTCTCAGTACCAGTGTGGGGGGTCATCCTCTCAGATCCCCTAAACATCGTAGCCTTGGTAAGCCGTTACCTTACCAACTAGCTAATGTTCCGCATGCCCATCTTAGTCCTATAAATATTTGATTATCCTATGATGCCATAAAATAATGTTATGCGGTGTTAATCTCTCTTTCGAGAGGCTATCCCCCTGACTAAGGTAGGTTACATACGTGTTACGCACCCGTGCGCCACTCTCATGGGGAGCAAGCTCCCCAATCCCGTCCGACTTGCATGTATTAGGCCTGCCGCTAGCGTTCATCCTGAGCCAGGATCAAACTCTCCATTGTAAAATGTGTTTGTTTGTATCCAGACCCTATTAACTCAATCAATAGAAATCTGTAAAAAATATTCTCTTACATTATCCCTACCGCTTTTCTAAAAACAGCTTCCGAAACCTTGGGTCTCTTCTTCCGCTGTTACGCTGCATTCTTTATCTTCTCTATTACCTTTAAGAACTTTTCGCCTCACCATCACGGTTCAGCTTTTATTATCTTCGGCCGTTGCGGCCTCAAACTTTCAATCTTTTTTTTCTTCGCAAACCATCGTGGTCCGCTGTTTTCT
>NZ_JBHTHZ010000009.1:0-32158 GCF_042676805.1 Mucilaginibacter litoreus
CATCCCTATAACATGATAATCCTCTTTGATAAACCTGTCGCACAGGTGCGACCCTAAAAAACCGGCCGCGCCGGTTATCAATATCCGTTTACGTTTTGACATGAACCTTAATTTACCAATTAATTTTTGTGTTAATATATTACTTTTATGCCCGGACTAATATAATACTTGCAAATTAAAAAATGGTTATACTATACAATATCGGCATCAATATATACCATTTCCTGGTGTATTTGGTTTCGGGTTTCTCTAATAAAGCCAAATTGTGGATAACCGGCCGCCAAAGGCAGCAGGTAAAAGAGTTAGAGTCGTGCGTGTGGTTTCATTTTGCATCGCTGGGCGAGTTTGAGCAGGGCCGCCCTGTGCTTGAGCAGGTAAGAAAGCTATATCCACAATCAAAAATAGTAATCACATTCTTTTCGCCGTCGGGATATGAGATCAGAAAAAATACACCTCTGGCCGATGCCGTTTATTATTTACCACTTGATACGGAAAGCAACGCACGCCGGTTTATAGGCAGCATAAAACCAATTGTGGCCATTTTTACAAAGTACGAGTACTGGTATCATTTTTTTAACGAGTTGCATAAGCAGCATATTCCCTTATATGTTATATCTGGCATTTTCAGGCCGGGGCAGGTTTTTTTTAAGTGGTATGGCAGCCTGCACAGGCAAATGCTTAAAATGGTGACCTGGTTTTTTGTGCAGGATGCCGACTCTAAGCACCTGATGCATGATGCCGGTATTACCAATGTAACAATTAGTGGCGATACCCGCTTTGACAGGGTATGGGCTAACGCGCAGCAACCCAAAGGATTGCCGGAAATAGAAAATTTTAAAAATGGGCAACGACTATTTATAGCAGGCAGCACCTGGCCCGATGATGAAAAGCTGATAGCAGTGCTGGTAACCCAATATCCCGACTGGAAGTTTATCATCGCACCGCATGAAATACCGGAAGATAAGATAATAGGGTTAATTAATCTTTTACCTCAAAAAACAACAGTAAGGTATTCGCAACTCGCAACACATAACACGCAACCTTCAACACTTATAATTGATAACATTGGCATGCTTTCGGCTTTATACCAGTATGCGGATGTTGCTTATATTGGCGGCGGCTTTGGTGCAGGTATACACAATACACTGGAAGCTGCAGCCTTTGGGATGCCTGTAATCTTTGGCCCTGAATATAGTAAGTTTAAAGAAGCGCGCGATTTGGTAGAGCTAAAGGCAGCATTTAGTATCAATAATAAGCAGGAGCTAAATGCTATCGCTGAAATGTTAATGTGTGATGATAACGTACGCCATGCTGCTGCAAACCTTACACGGAATTACGTTGAACAAAATACTGGCGCTACTGAAGTAATAATAAATTACATAAGAGAGCGGCATTAAAAATAATATGTAATTCTAATGTCGCTCTTTTTTTAACCAAGCCTGATAGGCAGCTTTTCCACGCTCAAATTCTGCAGCGGTTGCATAAAACTTATGAGACTTATCGTTTTTTTCCACGTTTAAAACATAATAAAGATAATTTGTTGTGGCAGGATAAAGGGCGGCTTTGATAGAATTGTCAGATACAGAAGAAATAGGGCCGGGAGGTAGACCGACAAACCTTCTGGTATTGTAAGGAGAATTTGACTCCAGGTCGCTTTTGTTGATTATCCCGTCCCAACGATTCTCCATCTTGGCTATATAAACAACGGTCTGATCGATCCCAAGCGGCATACCTTTATTCAGGCGATTATAGATTACAGATGCAACTATAGGCCGCTCATCATCAAATCGCGATTCTGTTTCAATAAGAGAAGCAATGGTGATTATTTGGTGCGGTGTCATCTTCAATTTCAGCGCGCGCGCTGCATATTCCGGCTTCCAAACCTTTTTAAATTCCTGAACCATCTCATTTATGATAGTTTGAGTGGCAACCGTACGCGGGAGGTTATAAGTGTTTGGATACATATAACCTTCCAGGTTCTTAGCTTCCGGTGCGATATCTTTAATAAGTGAAATATCATTCATAAGCTTTAATGCAGGATTTTCGCCTGCCGGTTGGTTTTGTGGGAATTGCTCATTTATTCTTTTAGCGATATCAAAACGGGTAAAACCTTCAGGGATGGTGAACTTTACAGTTCTTAGTTTTCCTTTATTTAGCTCACTCAGTACTTCAAGTGGTGTAATTGGCGAGTCGAATTGATATTCACCTGCCTGCATCTTATTGCCGGTACCTTTAATTTTTAAATATACCTTCAGGGGAATTTGGCTTGAGATAATTCCTTCGTCAGCAAGTTTATTAAGTATCTGCCCGGGAGATGAGCCACGTGGAATCTGTATATACTGGTTATTATTGTTATGCGCTTGAGGTGTATTTAAAGACCTATAAATCCAATATGAAAAAGCGATGATCACAAGGATTAAAAAAACGGCAATTAATTTAAAAACTTTCATTGAATAAGCATTTGTCTGAACACAGCGTTTAATACTGCTCTAAGATATAACAGGTGCTTTAAATTCAAGGCTTTTAATATTACTTTCCTTATGCTAAGTATTGAGCTATCGTGAAGAACAAATCTTTTTTTTTATGCTCAAGAAAACCATTGCTGAGCTTTATGGTAATAACCTGCTAAGTAAACTAACATTTTCTTAATATTGCCGCTATATGGGCTTTTTAGATATAAAAGGTTTAGGTAAGGCGCACTATCATGAGTATGGCATGGGCAATAAACCTATGCTGGCATTTCATGGTTACGGCATGACGGGCAGGCAATTTCATGTGCTGGAAAACTCTGTATTACAGCAGTATCATTTGTATGGTTTTGACCATTTTTTTCATGGAGAAAGCAAACTTAATGGTTGGACAGAACAGCAGATACTTGCCGGTATGCCCCGCGAGATGGTAAAAGCTTATGCTGAAGAATGGTTTAAGCAGTTTGGCCGGCAGCGTTTTTCTGTGATGGGATATTCCATAGGCGCTAATATTGCCCTGATCCTGGTGGAAGAGTATGCCGAACTTATTGATGAAATAATATTGATGGCGCCCGATGGCCTCGCCGTTTATAAAGGTTTTGAAATATTAATGCACAAGCCCTGGGGGCGTTATCTTTTTAAAAAGGTAACTAAAAGCAAGTGGCTGGCACCGGCGTTGCTTAAAAACCTGAAAAATATCAGGTTTATTGATGATAGCCTGTATACCATCGCCTATAATGAGATTGACACCGAACAGAAAAGGCTTGATGTGTATTATACCCTGAACCTGATAAAGCTGTTAAAGCCAGATACAAATAAAGTAGCAGAGCTTATTAATAAGCATAATATCAAATGCCGGCTTGTATTTGGCAGGCACGATAATTTATTCCCAAAAAAAGCGGCGTTGCCTTTTATAGCCAGTCTGCAAAACGCCGAGGTGCACGAAGTAGATATGGGGCATTGGCTTGTTACCAAACAATTGGATAATTATTTAGTTAATTTACCGCAATGATACCCGCCCGCAGAGTAACTCTTTTTAGTAACTGGTTTGCATTATATATGCGCTGCAGGATGCGTAAAGCCTTTAACCGGCTGGAGGTAATGCCTTTTACACCAAAGCCTGGGCATTCCATACTTTTGCTATGTAATCATTTCAGCTGGTGGGATGGGCTTTGGGGAAATTACCTGGCATACTGGCACCTGCACCGTAAGTTATACATCATGATGCAGGAAGATCATCTGCAAAAGCGGATGCTGCTTAACCTGTTTGGCGGGTTTTCCATCAATAGGCAATCCAGGGAAATGATCAAATCCTTGCAGTATGCCGCGGGCTTGTTAAACACCCCGGAGAACCTGGTAGTCGTATTTCCGCAGGGCGAACTGATATCAAACCATACTACCGAGATAAAAGTTGAGCGGGGGATAGAGCTGTTGCTGCGAAATATTAAAGGCCCCTGCCAGATTGTTTATAATTGCGCGCTTATTGATTATTTTGAAAGCCTGAAGCCATCGGTATATTTCCATTTGTTTGATTGCGGGGTAGCCGGGAAGGTAACATTTACCGAATTGACAGAAAAAATAAACGCCTTTCACCGCCAGGCACTTGCAGCGCAGGTGCATGTAGCACATTGATATGATCTATCCGCAGAGAAACAGACTTGTTCATTGGTTTTTTCACAATTACATATTGCGGATAGTTAAGCGTGCGTTTCATGAGGTCAGGTTCAATGCGATAAATATTTCACCTGATAGATCTGTACTGCTGCTGGCAAACCATTTTAGCTGGTGGGACGGTTTTTTAATGTATTACATCAACCAGATATTATTAAAAAAACGCTTTCATGTAATGGTTATTGAACAAACTGTGCAAAAGATTGGTTTCTTTAAATATATGGGGGCATTTTCAGTAAGCAAGGGCTCGCGAGATATAATTGATTCACTTAATTATGCTGCCGATTTGTTGAAAGATCCTGATAATTTGGTTTTGATTTTCCCTCAAGGTAAATTGTTTTCTAATTTCATAGACGAGGTAAAATTCGAAAAAGGCTTAAAAAGGATAACTGAGCAATCAAAAAATGATTACCAATTAATTATGGCGGCAACTTTTATTGAAAACTTCAAACATAAAAAACCAACTGCAAGCGTTTATTTAAAAGCTGTTGAGGAAAAGATGAATGATTTGCCTGCTATAAAACAGGGCTATCAGCAGCATTACAATTCATCCAAACTTAGGCAAACAGAAATTGTTATTTAAAAGTGATCATCGCTATATCCGTCGTTTTCTTTTTTATCATACTGCGCTTTACGGTCACGCTTTTTAACTTTATTTCAAACCCGAAGTTACCCCACATAGCCACACATTATAACGAGCTGGTATCTATCTTAATACCTGCCCGTAATGAAGCGGATAATATTCTTACCCTGCTTAGATCTATCCATCAGCAGGATTATAAAAACTACGAAGTAATTATTTTAGATGATAACTCTGAAGATGATACTTACAACGTTTGCGCGGCTTTTGCGGCAGATCATTCTAAATTCAGGGTGGTTAAAGGGCCGCCGCTGCCAAATGGCTGGATAGGGAAAAACTTTGCCTGCCATCAGTTATCAAAAATAGCCAAAGGGCATTATCTTTTATTTTTAGATGCAGACGAGCAGGTTTACCGCAGCCTGATCAATAGTGCCGTTCACCGCATGCATTTACAAAAGCTGGGCTTGTTGAGTTTATTTGCCAACCAGGAAATGTATACTTTAGGTGAACTTTCGGTAGTACCTTTAATGCACTACGTGCTGATAAACCTGTTGCCATTGCGGTTGATATTATTAGTAAAAAAAGCAGCATCCGTTGCTGCAGCCAGTGGGCAGTTTATGATGTTTGATGCCGGAGTTTATCACCAGCACGAATGGCATAAGCTTGTAAAAGAAAAAGTTGTAGAAGACGTAGAGATAATGAAAGCCATTAAGGCTTATGGTTATAATGGCGAGGGACTTTTGGCAAACGGCATGATAAGCTGCCGCATGTATAAAGGTTATGCCGACGGTTTACTTGGCTTTAGCAAAAATTTCATGGCTGCATTTAATTACAGTATCCCAATGTTTTTAATTTATGTGGTTTTACTTATCGGCGGTCCACTGCTGGTTATCAGTACCGGTAGCTTGCCATTGATAGCCCAGATGATAGGCCTTATAATTTTAACAAGAATAATGATATCTTTCGCATCGGGGCAAAACGCATGGTATAATTTGTTGTTGCATCCGTTTCAAATGTTCAACCTTGCTGTTATAGCCTTTTTATCTATTCAAAAGCATCTCACTAAATCCAACGTATGGAAAGGCAGAAAGATATAGCGCGGCCGGCAAAAGTTTCTGTTGCCATCATCATATTATTTCATTTGGTTGGCTTGGTTGGGCTGTCGGTACCATCTTTACGGCCGCTGTTTTTACAGATCGTGCCATGGCATATTTTACTAATGCTGTTGGTAATGATTTTAAATCATAAGTGGCTTAACTGGCAATTAATAGTATTTGCAATTTTTGTTATCGTCAGTGGCTTTGGGCTGGAGTGGCTGGGCGTGCATAAGTATTGGCTGTTTGGCGATTATAACTATGGTGAAACACTCGGCTATAAATTATTTGATATACCGCTCACCATAGGTGTCAACTGGTTTTTATTGATCTATGCAACCGGAGTGTTAATGCAGCGCAGCCGCTTGAAAAGTAAATGGGCAAAAGTACTGTTAGGTGCTGTTTTGCTGGTTCTGCTTGATCTGCTGATTGAGCCGGTAGCTATGCATTTGGATTATTGGGACTGGGATTTCCATGTTGTTCCTTTAAAAAATTACATCTGCTGGTTTGGAGTGAGTTTTATGTTTTTATGGGTTTTTGAATTATTTAACTTCAAAAAGCAGAACATTGCGCCGCCGGTATTACTATTTACCGAGTTTGTATTTTTTGGGATACTGAATTTGTTGGTAAGATGAAGTAGAAGTATTGGTTAATTTATTTGTAAATGGTAAAAATAATGATCACTCACCTTTAACTACTCATTATATCGTTTATCTTATTTAATAAATAACTAATTTTGCATTATCATGGGCGCATATAACTTACAGGTTACAATAGATCAGGATTCCGGCTTTTGCTTTGGGGTTGTTTATGCTATTGATATGGCCGAAGAAATTCTGGCCGAAGATGGTTACCTGTATTGCCTGGGCGATATTGTACATAACGATGAGGAGGTTGAGCGTCTGAAAGCCCAGGGTTTACGCATTATAGCCCACGAGGATCTGAAAAGCCTTTATAATGAGAAAGTGCTTATCCGTGCGCACGGAGAAGCGCCTGAAACGTATAAGATTGCTCTTGAAAATAACATTACACTGATCGATGCATCGTGCCCTGTAGTACTTAAGCTCCAAAACCGCATTAAGACATCTTACGATAATAACGAGAATATCTTGATATTTGGCAAGCATGGCCATGCAGAGGTCGTGGGCTTACAAGGGCAAACTAATGGTGAGGCGATTGTTTTTCAGGATATTGCCGAACTTGAAGATGCACAACTGCCTGCCAATTTTACGCTGTACAGCCAAACCACTAAAAGCATGGAGAAGTTTTACAGCGTAAAAGACCAGTTGCTGGCACGTGGTTATGAGGTAAAAGCAAACGATACCATTTGCCGGCAGGTAAGCAACCGCGACAAAGATCTGCCCTTATTTGCAACACAATTTAATAAGATAGTGTTCGTGTCGGGTAAAAAATCATCAAACGGAAAGGTGCTTTATGAGGTTTGTAAAAAGCATAATCCCAATACCTATTTTGTATCATCTATAGATGAATTGAACCCTGCCATGTTTGCACCGGGTGATAAGGTGGGTATTGCCGGCGCTACATCAACCCCCATGTGGCTGATGCAGCAGGTAAAAGCCGAGCTTGAAAAATATTAACAGCACGTTATTTGCTTAAAATAAAACAGCTCTTGAAAGGAGGCTGTGATCTTGCAAAAAAATCCTACATATACAGGCCTGTTGGTTGCCCTGGCAGTTATAGGCTGTTGGGCAATATCTATTATTTTACTGATGCAATGGAAGGTAGATTTTAGTAACCCGTTGCTTTACCTTTTTATACTTTTGCAGATGCATTTGTATACGGGCTTGTTTATTACAGCCCATGATGCTATGCATGGCTCTGTAGCGCCAAAAAAATGGATAAATAGTGCCGTTGGCTTTATAAGCACTTTTTTATACGCTTCATTCTGGTATCCAAAATTATACAGCAAGCACCATCAGCATCATAGTCATGTTCACACAGCCAGTGACCCTGACTATCATCATGGCGGTTTTCTCAGTTGGTACATCCGTTTTATCCGGAATTACCTTTCTATCTGGCAGATTGTAATTATGGCTGCCATATTTAATGTCCTTAAGTTATGGGTACCGCAAGCTAATCTTATTCTGTTTTGGGTAGTGCCTTCGCTTTTAAGTACACTGCAGCTTTTTTACTTCGGTACCTATCAGCCACACAAAGGTGAACATGATAACAAACACCAGTCGCGCAGTTTGCCGCGCAACCATTTTTTAGCATTCATCAGCTGCTATTTTTTTGGCTATCATTACGAGCATCATGATTCGCCCTGGTTGCCTTGGTGGAAACTGTGGCAGGCACCAAAGCCACCTCAGGACAAGGTTGTTAATTAAACGTTGTTATTCATGCTGCTTTAAATAACGTTTATTAAAATACCACATCATCATTTTGCAATAATGATTACGGTCACAATCCATAAGCTGGTTTTTTGCTACATTTGCACCTCTTAAATTATGGCAAAAAAGGGAGTTTTACTGGTTAACTTAGGTACACCCGACAGTCCGTCGACAGCTGATGTGCGTAAGTATTTAGATGAGTTTTTGATGGACCCGCGGGTTATTGATGTTAACCCGGTGCTGCGCACGTTCCTGGTGAAAACGGTTATAGTTCCGTTCAGGGCGCCAAAATCGGCCAAACTTTACCAGGCTATATGGGATAAAGAGACCGGCTCACCATTATTGCATTACAGTTTACAGCAACAAAAATTACTGCAGCAGCGCCTTGGAGATAATTATGTGGTAGAGCTGGCTATGCGTTACCAAAGCCCATCTATCGATTCGGCGTTGCAAAGACTTAAGGATGCGCTTATTGGCGATATTTTGATTATTCCGCTGTTCCCGCAATATGCTTCGGCAAGTACAGGCTCTGTACATGAAAAAATTATGCGCATTGTTAAGGACTGGCAAACTGTTCCGCAGATCAGTTTGATCAACTCTTTCCATAACGATGACCTGATGATCGAAACCTTTGCCGATAACGCCCGGAAATATAATCCTGATAGCTACGATCATATCTTATTCAGCTTTCATGGCTTACCGCAGCGTCAGCTAAAAAAATGTGACCATACGCATAGCTACTGCCTGCAGGTAGACGGCTGCTGCAATACGTTGAATGATACCAATAAATTGTGCTATTCGGCACAATCACATGATACGGCCCGCCTGATTGCCGAGAAGATGAATCTGCCTAAAGAAAAATATACAGTTTGTTTTCAATCGCGCCTGGGCAGCGACCCATGGGTGCAGCCTTACACCAGCGAGGTAATTGCCCAACTGGCCAAAGAAGGTAAAAAGCGCCTGCTGGTATTTTGCCCGGCATTTGTAAGCGATTGCCTGGAGACCGTTTTTGAAGTTACCCACGAGTACGGCGACGAGTTTAAAGCCCTTGGCGGCGAACATGTGCAACTGGTAGAAAGCCTTAACGATTCGCCTAAGTGGATTGACGCCTTAGAGCGAATGGTAAAAGAAAATTAAACAGGTGTTCACGAACACACAGGTGAATATCATGAACACGTGTAATTATTTGATTATCAAGTCAAATAAATTTTAGGTGACATAACATTGTCAGCAAAGTTATTTTATCGACTTTTTTTGCTGATGTGAGCTTTTAATTCGTGTTGATTTGCTGACTTTACTGGCTTCGCTGGCGCGAGCTTTCAGCTCGTGCCTAACATAAAGTCAGCTTTCATCTGACACAAGCTGGAAGCTTGATATATGCCATGTCACGAGATACGCTGTGATAATCTCGCGACAGCAAAGCTTTCAGCTGACACAAGCTGGAAGCTTGATATATGCCATGTCACGGAGATACGCTGCGCTAATCTCGCGACAGCAAAAAAGCAAAAGAGTGATAAACAATCATTCAATCATATCCGCTGTTATCTTAGCCGACAACAAACATAACGGTATGCCGCCTCCAGGGTGTACGCTGCCGCCGCAGAAGTGCAGGCCTTTTATTTTTGACGATTGGTTGGCATGCCTTAAAAATGCAGCAAAGCGATTGTTTGAGCTGGTACCATAAATGGAACCTTTATATGATGATGTCTTGCTCTCAATACTTCTTGGGTCGAGGATACTTTCTGTTTCTACCAGCTTACTTATATCTTCGTCTAATAAGCGGGAAAGCTTGCTTAAAATATATGCGCGTGCTTCGGCAATAAGATTATCCCAATTTTGGCCGTTATTCGATGGTACGTTGATCATTACAAACCAGTTTTCGCAACCTTCAGGCGCATCGTTGGCCTTTAGCTTTGAACTGATATTGATGTAAACGGTTGGGTCGTGGTAAAGGGTCTGCTTTTTCCAGATATGGTCAAACTCAGCTAAGTAATCGGCACTAAAGAAAATATTATGCAGATCAAGCTCCGGGAAAGTCTTTTTAATTCCCCAATAAAATATCAATGCCGAGCTGCTTCGTTGCTGGCTAAGGGTTTTTTGTGGATGTAAAGCAGGATGCTTACCAAGTAACTTTTTATAGGTAAACCATACATCCATATTAGATACTATGGTATCAGCCGCTATAAGCTCATCCTTTGTCTTTATTCCTTTTACCCTTTTGCTGTCGACTACAATCTCGTTTACAGTGCTATTATATGTGAACTTTACGCCCAATTCTTCGGCCAGCTTCACCAGGCTTTGAGTAATGCTGTACATGCCGCCATGAGGAAAGTAAGCGCCAAAATGATGTTCCAGGTGCGGTATCACGTTTAATGTCGCCGGCGCCTGGTAAGGGTCAGATCCGTTATAGGTAGCATAACGATCGAACAATTGCACAACACGCGCATCTTTGAATGAGGCGCTATTGGCCTTATGCATGGTACGCATGGCGTCTATTTGTGGCAGTCTGAAAATTGATCGCACAGTGTCCCACCTCAAAAAAGTTTGTAACCTATGCAATGATCGCTCTAAAAAAACATGATTGGTGATATCGTAAATGTCCCTGCTGTTTGCCAGATGATTAATAACCGCCGATGCAGCTTCACCGGTTTTGTCTTCAATTTCTTTAGCAAATTGTTGGGTACTGGCATAAGCGCTCAGGCGGGTTCCGTCTTCGTAAAAGTAATTGCAAACAATGTCAAGTTGATCATAGCTGAAGTAGTCGCGCGGATTTTTGCCAGCAAGTGTAAAAAGCTCATCCACATACTGCGGCATGGTGAACAGGCTGGGGCCGGCATCAAAGCGATAGCCGTTTTGTTCAATCTCGGATAATTTGCCGCCGGGATAGCTATTAGCCTCAAAAACTTCTACCTGATACCCTTTTATCGCCAACCGGATAGCCGTTGCTATTCCTGCTATACCGGCACCAATTACTACAGCTTTTTGTTGAGGCATGGGGGTAAAGATAACTAAATGCAGTTAATCCCTTAAGTAAACTGGAAATAGCAATATCGAAGACCAAATGCTGAACATCGAGTGATAAAGACAAAATACTTCAGCATTCGAAATTCAGCATTCATTATTTAATATCAACTTGATATCGTGCTGAGATTGCTTCGTCGTACCTCCTCGCAATGACATAGATTCTTTGTCATTTTGCGCCATAGCGAAGAATATTGTTAGACTCGCTTAATAAACTTTTAAAATTGAACAAGATTCTTCCTCGTACCTCGTTCGGAATGACACCAATTGAAAATCATGTCATTGCGAACGATAGTGAAGCAATCTGATAGGACAAGCGGATGTGCCGAATTGCTTCATAGTACCTCTTCGCAATGACATGAATTAACGTTTACGCATGCACGCCTTCACCAATCTCTTCAATGGTTTTGCGGTTAAACGCTTCCAGGTCGTCCGGGCGGCGGCTGGTCACCAATCCATTGTCTGTCACCACTTCCTGGTCTACCCACTCGGCACCGGCATTTTTAAGGTCGGTTTGCAGGGATGGATAAGATGTCAGCGTACGGCCTTTGATCATGCCGGTTTCAATCAGCAATTGCGGGCCATGGCAAATAGCCGCTACCGGTTTGCCCTCATCTAAAAATGCAGAGGCAAAGGCAACAGCATCTTTATTCTGGCGTAGTTTATCCGGGTTTAAAACGCCACCGGGCAATACAAGCGCATCATAATCATCCGGACTTGCGTTGGTAAGTTCCTTATCAACATCCACTTCAATGCCCCAGTCTGTTTTGTCCCAGGCTTTGATTTTTCCGCTTTTTGGCGAAATAATATGCACGGTTGCGCCGGCAGCTTCCAGCGCTTCTTTAGGGCTTGTAAGTTCCACCTGCTCAAACCCTTCTTCGGTAAGTATCGCTACTTTTTTATTACTTAAATCAGCCATAATGGTAGTTTTTATAGTTATATATTATTAACTACAGATGGCGGTTTTTATAGTTTTATGAAAGTTGAGATAGTGCTGAAGTTACAGTGCTTTTAAAAGTTCTTCTTTTGAAATATTTAGATGCTCAGCTGCATCTGATAGAATAGCATTTAAAGTTCCTAATTTTATAGGATCATGGTTTGGGATGGTTAAGTGATGTTCACCGTTAACAGATAATTTTGTGAGTCTAATATGACTCCCTTTTTGCCTGGTTATTTGGTAGCCATGCTTAGATAGATCTTAATTAAATCTTTTGCGGATAGATCTCTTGGGATTCGCATAACCCTGAATTAGCAGCTATACGGTTATGATCTCTTCTTTAACCAAGTGTAAACGTATTATTTTGGGGATTTCTTTATCGTCGAAATGACATTGTAAAGCTTCGCGAATATTATTTTTTAACTCATCCATAGTGTCACCTTCAGTAAATATCGACTCGCCTATAGCCTTAGCTGTATAGCCACCCTCTAATGCTTCTTCAACTAAAAAAAATATTTCGTTCATAATCAAATTTAAGAAATTCATATATAAAAATAGGGATAATCATCAGATCATCCCTATCAATCTATTTAGTAAGCTAAATTTAAAACTTAAGCCTCTACCGCCTGGCCAATCAGGTTTTTAGATGCCAGGTACTCTGCAATTTGTACCGCGTTTGTAGCGGCGCCTTTACGCAGGTTATCAGATACTATCCAGCAATTAAGCGTATTAGGCTGGGTTTCATCGCGCCGAAGGCGGCCAACAAATACTTCGTCTTTATCATGCGCATCAAGCGGCATAGGGTATTTAAGGTTGGCAACATCGTCAACAACCACAACACCCGGCGAGTTAGCTAATAGCTCGCGTACTTCGCTCAAATCAAACTCATGCAAAAACTCAATGTTTACCGATTCTGAGTGGCCACCCATCACCGGGATACGCACTGTAGTAGCGGTTACTTTGATGCTATCGTCGCCCATTATCTTTTTGGTTTCCAATATCATTTTCATTTCCTCTTTGGTGTAACCGTTTTCGGTAAATACATCAATCTGAGGGATAACATTCAGGTCGATAGGGTAAGGGTAAACTTTTGGTCCTTCTACGCCTTTACGCTCATTAAAAAGCTGGTCTACCGCCTTAACGCCTGTGCCGGTAACCGATTGATAGGTTGATACCACTACACGTTTGATCTTGTATTTGTCGTGCAAAGGTTTTAACGCAACCACCATTTGTATGGTTGAGCAGTTAGGGTTGGCAATGATCTTATCTTCAGGAGTAAGCACATCGGCGTTTACCTCGGGCACCACCAGTTTTTTGGTTGGGTCCATACGCCAGGCCGATGAGTTATCAATTACGGTAACGCCGGCCTCTGCAAATAAAGGGGCCTGCTGTAATGAAGTGCTTCCGCCCGCGCTGAATATAGCTACATCGGGCTTCTGCTTTATCGCATCCTCAACAGAAACAACCTTATACTGCTTACCCTTAAAAGTAATTTCTTTACCAACACTTTTAGCGGAAGCTACCGGAATTAATTCTGTAACGGGGAAGTTGCGTTCGTCAAGAACCTGCAACATTTTAGTGCCTACCAAACCGGTAGCACCAACAACTGCGACTTTCATTTTACTTATATATTTAATAAATTATTAAGGTTCAAAGATGCACAAAAAAACTATAATACCTATGGATTGTCTACTAAATTAGTATATAATCATTGTTGATGTAAAGATTCAGCCCTTTTCGTGCAAATTTTTACCTTTGTGCCAAACTTGTGTTTGCATGGCCGAAAAGATATTAATAATAGGCGCCAATGGTCAGATTGGCACCGAATTGGTTACCGAATTAAGAAAGATCCATGGTGCGGAAAATGTAATTGCATCAGATATAAACAGCCCTAATTATGCTATCCGCAATAGCGGCCCGTTTGAGTTTGCCAACGTGCTTGATAAAGATAACCTTCATCATCTTTTTGACAAACACCGCCCCACACAAGTTTACCTGCTTGCTGCCATTCTTTCGGCAGTAGGAGAGCAAAAACCAAAAATGGCCTGGGACCTGAACATGACGGGCCTTATCCATATACTGGATTTTGCTGTTGAGTTTAAAACACAGAAAGTATTTTGGCCAAGTTCAATAGCCGTATTTGGCCCTCACTCGCCGCAGTATGATACACCGCAGTACTGTGTAATGGACCCCAATACGGTTTATGGCTTCAGCAAACTTGCGGGCGAACGCTGGTGCGAGTATTATTTTGAAAAGTATGGTCTTGATGTGCGTAGTTTGCGTTACCCGGGCCTGATAGGCTGGCGGGCAAACCCCGGAGGCGGCACTACAGATTATGCCGTGCACATTTTCCATGAAGCGTTAAAGCATGGCAAATACCAGGGATTTTTATCGGCAAACACAGCCCTGCCAATGATGTATATGGATGATGCCATACGTGCTACCTTACAATTGATGGATGCACCGGCAGAAAACATCACCATTCGGTCGAGCTATAACCTGGCGGGTATCAGTTTTACGCCTGAGCAGTTGGCTGCAGAAATAACAAAGCACCTGCCCGATTTTGAAATGAGCTACGCTGATAACGACCCGCGACAGGCCATTGCCGATAGCTGGCCAAAATCAATAGATGACAGCCAGGCACAGCAGGATTGGGGTTGGAAACTGGAGTATGATCTTCCTAAATTTACGGAAGATATGCTGATCAATTTGAAAAACGTAATTTAGAGAAAACATTAATGATATAGTTGTGTCTATGGGCTATGATCCATGGGCTATGGACTTAAAAATATGGGAAGAGCATTTGAATTCCGGAAAGAAAGAAAGTTTAAACGCTGGGCCAAAATGGCCGTGCAGTTTACCCGTTTAGGTAAAGAGATCGTGATGGCTGTAAAGGCCGGCGGTGGCGACCCTAACTCAAACTCGCGCCTGCGTACTGCTGTGCAAAACGCCAAAGCGGTAAACATGCCTAAGGATAGGGTGGAAGCCGCTATCAAGCGTGCCGTTAGCCGCGATGAAAAAGATTATGAAGAACTGGTGTACGAAGGTTATGCACAGCATGGTGTGGCCATATTGGTAGAAACCGCTACCGATAATACTAACCGTACAGTAGCCAACGTGCGCAGTTACTTTACTAAATATGGGGGCACCCTGGGCAAAACAGGTTCCTTGGATTTTATTTTCGCGAGGAAATCTGTTTTCAGGTTTGACCCGGGCGACCGCGACCTGGAAGAACTGGAGTTTGAACTTATAGATGCCGGTTTGGAAGATCTGTTTGTTGAAGCAGACGAGGAAGGTAACGATATCGCGGTCATACATACTGCTTTTGAAGATTTTGGCAAAATGCAGAAGACGCTGGAAGAAATGGGCATTGAAACCAAATCTGCCAAATTGGAGCGTATACCTTTGTCTACCACCTCGGTAACCGAAGAACAGGCTGCCGATGTATTAAAGATTGTTGATCGCCTGGAGGAAGATGACGACGTACAGGCGGTGTACCATAATATGGCAGAGTAATCTGCCCCATCCAACCCTCGCCGGTAGGGAGGGCTCAAATGATTTTAATTAAGTCTTTCCTACCGGGGAAGATTTAGAGGGGGCCAATATGCCACTACTATCAACACGCAAGCAAGAAAAGAAAGTTAAGGTGACCTTTGCTAATGGTTTGCTTTTTGTGGAAAAACCAGATGGCAAGCAACAGGCATTCCCGCTGGAGTGGTTCCCGAAGCTGCTTAACGCTACTGAAGAAGAGCGTGAAGATTGGACACAGACAGACAAGGGCATACGCTTCAACAAACTGGATGTAGAAGTAGCATTGTAGAGATTTGAGCACAGAGATAGGAGATTTGAGATAAGGACTTCGGTCTCATATCTCAAATCTCACATCTCATATCTAACTAAAATGACTTTCGAGGAGTTTTTTAAAAAGAAGAAGATTGACCTGATGGCGCTGCAAGCGGCGCAACCCGGCTTGTTTTCTGAATTTAAAGATCACTTTGAAAAGATGGGCGAAAAAAGCTTCGACCATACTAAAAAATACTGGTTCAACAAGCTGCGCCTGCAGTATTACCTTGCGCCCGAGGTTAAGGTGGAAAAAGTTATCATAGAAAATAAACTTGCCGAGCAAACCATCACCGCGGCATTAGCTGAGGCCGCCCCGGCACCGTCTGTTGGCTTTAAGCCAAGGTTTAAAGCCGGCATGGGTAGTAAACCGGCAGACACCGCCAGCGATAAAAAAGATCTGCCTGAAAAAGATGCGGCTGCCGTTACGCCCGAAGCTAACGAAGCTGCCGCTAAGCATGAGGCCCCAGCTTTTGAACAGCAAAAGGCGGAAATGCAGCAGCAGGCCGACCAGATGCCAAGAAACACTGATGGTGAAGCTAAAGAAGATGCGCCGCCAACCACGCTGGGTACGGGCTTTAAACCGCGCTTTAACATGAAGATGGCGCAGGGCAAGGCCCCTCAAACCAAAGAGTTTGAACAGGATAACCCCCCGGGCACCGAGCCTGAGAGAGAGGCTGCAACTGATGAAGCTGAGCAGGCTGCTGCACCAAAGCCAGCTGGTTTTAAGCCGCGTTTTAATGCCAAAACTATGGCGGCAAAGCCGGTTGAAGATACTGGTAAGGAGCCTGGAAACTCCGAGCCTGTAAATACCGAAAAGCCGGATGCGCCGGTTGAAGCGCCTGCACCAAAGCCCGCCGGGTTTAAGCCGCGGTTCAATGCCAAAACCATGGGGGCAAAGCCGGTTGAAGATACTGATAAGGAGCCTGGAAACCCTGAGCCGCCTGCAAATACCGAACAGGCGGACGTGCCGGAGCAAACAGCATCAAAGCCCGCCGGGTTTAAGCCGCGTTTCAATATGAAAATGGTTGCGCCAAAACCTGATGAAATACCGGGGACAGCAACTGAGTCACCTGCCCCAACAGAAGATGAACCAGCAGATACCAATGAAGTAAAAAACATTGAGAAGGATACTGAAGCTGTACCAAAACTTGGTTTTAAACCACGTTTTAACCCTAAAACAACCAAGCCGCAATCGCCCGGCAATAACGAGGAGGAGAAATGAATACCGAGGAATTATTTAATGAGAACCGCGGCCAGAGCGAACCTGAAAAAAAGAAGGAAAGTCCGCTGGTAAGTTTAGAGCGCGACCTTAAATTTTATAACGAATCCATTAAGGAGGTTGCCATAGAGATAATGGTGGAAGGTTTATCTGCCAACCCCATATTTGTGGCACATCAGCACGAGGTAAAGCTTGGCGAAATGATATTGAACCGAGATGAGCTGAACACCGAGTGGAGCATACAGGCATCAACTATTGAAGAGTTTGTAGAACGAGGTATTATCAAACCCGAGCTAAAAGAACGTTTCCTTAGCAGTTATAAAAACCCGAACGAATACATGTGCCTGTTTGTGGTTGTGCCTGAAGGGGCTAATTTTGTGTATTATCCGTACGGTAAATAAATTTTAGGTTTATATTTATCCCGTTAAGTCAACATATATTACCATGCCTGATAAAAAGATCCTCATACTTACCAGCCAGCAGATACAGCAGAAAATAGACCGTATTGCATACCAGATACTGGAGGATAATTTTGATGAGCAGGAAGTGCTTATTGCCGGCATATTGCCCCGGGGTAACCATGTGGCAGAAAGGCTTAAAGTAATGCTTGATAAAATAGCGCCCTTTGAAACCCGCCTGCTTACCATTGAACTTGAAAAAGAAAGCAGCAAACTGCAGGCAAAAACCAATTTTGATGTGCAGGAGTGCAGCAACAAGGTAATTGTACTGGTTGATGATGTGCTGAACAGCGGTAAAACCCTGGCCTATGGCTTTGGTATATTTTTAGACGTCCCCCTGAAGAAACTGCGTACAGTTGTGCTGGTTGACCGTAACCATAAGAACTTCCCGGTTACTACCGATTATGCCGGTATAGCCCTATCAACAGTGATCAAACAGCATATTGACGTAGTGCTTAACGAAGCAGGGCAGGAGGATGCCGTCTATCTTAGATAAGCTATTTATTAAGCGTACTCAGCAAATACAAAATATTTTCGGGCGTCAAATCAACGTAGCTCTGGGCTATTACTGATGCTTTGCTGTAAAAAGGTTCACGATCGGCGAGTTTGCTTTCAATAAAATCAACCAGTTCCTGTCCTTTTTTGCCCTGCAGTACCGGCCGGGGTGTTTTTGCGTTTTCCAGGCGCGATGCCAGCATTTTAGGGGTAAGTTTCATGTACACGGTTTTGCCGTGGCTGTTCATCCAGTCCATGTTATCAAAAAAGCAGGGCAATCCTCCACCGGTTGATACTACGGCATTTTCGGGATATTCGGTTTCTTTCAGTATGCGGGATTCCAAATTACGGAATTCTTCTTCGCCATGGGCGGCAAAATAATCGGCAATGCGCATGCCTGTTTGCTCTTCAAACTGATGGTCCAGATCGATGAAAGGGTAGTCCAGCGCTGCTGATAGTTTGCGGCCCATCGTGGTTTTACCGCACCCCATAAAACCTACCAAAAAAATAAGGCTCATTGCTTGCGTAAGTAATCTTTAACTAAGTCTTCATATTTGGGCATGTTGTGAAAATGCCATTTATTAATCACGGTACCGTTTTTAAGCAGTATAATTCCCGGGTTAGCGCGTACCATTGTTTTTAGCGGCACACCATCGGCATAAAATACTTCGCTTACCAGCTTATTGTCTTTTGCAAACTTCTGGGCTTGTTCCGGCGCGTTTGAAGTAAGGAAAATAACCCGGGTATTGTAGTTCTCAATGAGGTTAGCTGCTAATGCGTTAGACTTTGCTATGGCATCCAGGTTGGTGTTTTCCAGGTTCCAGGCTACTATCAGCAGGCTATAAAACGGGCTGCTAAGCAATTCCTGGTTATAGTTGTTTCCTTGCGCATCCTGTACATTCAGGTCGCGTATTTTTGGCTCAAAGCCTTTTTTCACCAGCCGGCTCTCAGGATTACCCTTTACCTCCCAGTTGGTGTCTTTCCAGATACCGCTGCTCATGTACAGCTTATCGCTCATCACTTTTGCTTCTTTAGTTTTCTTGTTCCTGAGCGTATAGGTAAGTTCATACTCGTCGGGCTGAGCGCCGGGCGGTATCTTCATCTCCTCTAAAATATTTGCGCCTATTTTATAAGGCAAAAAATCCACCACAGGTGAAAAATTGTAAGTATACAAACCAAATCCAACCGAAACTACGGTAGCCGCTATAATGGCGTTGTCGCCTGCTTTTTTGCCCAGCAAGGGTTTAATGCTTTTGCGGTTAACAAATAGTACAAGCACTAAAAGCAGCAGTATAAGGTCCTTGGTAAAAGATTGCCATGGCGTGAGCGGAATAGCATCGCCAAAGCAGCCGCAGGTTTGCACAACCTTAAAGTAAGCCGAATAAAAGGTAAGGAACGCAAAGAAAATAATGAGGAGCAGTAAGCCCCATACAACCTGTATGGCACGGGCACCAATAAGCAGGGCGAACCCTAAGATCATTTCAAGCGCGCACAGAATGATAGCTAAGCTTAAGGCAAGGCTATTTAGCGAGGTTAAATGAAACACCTCAAAATATTCTTCCAGTTTATAGGAAAAGCCAAGCGGGTCGTTAGCTTTTATCAATCCGGAAAAGATAAATAATAAGCCAACGGCTATCCTGCAAAACCATACCAGTCCGTTCTTCATTGTACCCCCAGTTTAATCAAAGCAAACACAGCATAGTTAAGCATATCCTGGTAATTGGCCTTTACGCCCTCTGATGCCAGCGTTTGGCCTTTGTTATCTTCTATCTGTTTTACCCGCAAAAGCTTCATCAATATCAGATCAGTAAGCGAGCTGATGCGCATATCGCGCCAGGCCTCGCCATAATCGTGGTTTTTGGCAAACATCAGGTCTTTGGTTTCCTTCACTTTGCCATCAAACATCTTTTCAACCTCATCGGCATCCAACTCCATCGGGGTTTCAAAGCCGCAATCCAGTTGCATCATGGCTATCACGCAGTAATTAACAATGCCTATGTATTCACCGCTGATGTCATCGCCAACCTTTGATATTTGCTTTTCCTCGAGTGTGCGTATACGCTGTGCCTTTATAAAAATCTGGTCGGTTATAGACTCCGGCCTTAAAATGCGCCAGGCAGTACCATAGTCGCGGGTCTTTTTCATGAAAAGACCTTTACAAACGTTTATTACCTCGTCGAACTCTTTTGCTGTATTGCTCACTTTAATTGCTGTAGTTGAACGCTATCCACAGATATAACTTATCAGGAAAGCACAAATTATTAACTTTGCCATCCTTGATATTGATAACGTGGCTAAAGATACATTTTTTCGGAAAAAGGCAACGATAAACGCCCGCGGCAAATTGATCGACCTTGATACACCAAAGGTGATGGGCATTATTAACATTACGCCAGATTCTTTTTATGCCGGTAGCCGGAAAACCGGCATAGATGAAGCTTTGCAGCAGGCAGAAAAAATGATTGCCGAAGGCGCAACGTTTTTAGATATTGGTGCATATTCATCCCGCCCGGGTGCTGCGGACATATCTGCAGAAGAGGAAACCAACCGTTTGTTGCCCGTAGTGGAGGCCATAGCAAAAAACTTTCGGGATGCGGTGGTATCCATAGATACTTTCAGGGCAGGTGTTGCCGAGGCTGCAATTAAGGCCGGAGCGCATATCATTAACGATATTTCGGGCGGAGAGCTTGATGGTAATATGTTTACAACGGTGGCGCGCCTGCAGGTGCCCTATATTTTAATGCACATGAAAGGTACGCCCCAAAACATGCAGCAACAGGCGCATTATGATGATGTTTTTAATGAGGTATACAGTTATTTTCTAAAAAAGATATATGCATTAAACCAGGCCGGGGTACATGACGTGATCATAGATCCGGGTTTTGGATTTGCAAAAAAAGCAGAACACAGCTACGGACTGATGAAACGCATGGAGGAGTTTGAGCGCTTGCAGTTGCCTGTTTTAGCAGGTATCTCGCGCAAAAAGATGATCTATGGATTGTTAGGAACCACAGCAGAAAACGCCCTGAACGGAACCACTGCCCTTAACACCATCGCGCTTATGAAAGGCGCCAATATCCTGAGGGTGCATGATGTTAAGGAGGCTGTTGAAGCCGTCAGAATTTTTATGACCGTTAATAATTTATCCTGACGTACTGAGCAGTTGGGCCATCGGCTACAGATGTACCGATGTTTATGGTATCGCCCTTTATGCTAAAGGCATCACTATAATCAGGATTGGTTAAGCTTATTGTTCCATATTTCATGCTGCCTTCCTTCCCCCTGATATTGATGGAAAACCTGCCTTGCTTTTCCATGGCGTTATCTTTGTATTTAACATAAGTACTATCGGCTTTAAAAACATATTTATCACCATTGCCGGGAGCAAAGTGCTGAAAAGGTGACCAGCCTGTAGAATAAGCCCGCAATTCCCACGTGCCAAACACGCTATCCTAAATCGGGCTGCTATCTTTTTTGCATGAACAAAATGCCAGGCATGAAAATGCTATAAATAAAAATCTTTTCATGTTTAAGTGGTTTGCAAACATTACGTTATAATATTGCTAAACGCTACATAAACAGGTAATTAGTTATTGCTTGCAACAGCGGCCATGTTAAGTATGGAGTCAACATATTCACGTGTATTTGCCAGGCGGGGTACTTTATGCTGCCCGCCAATCTTTCCACGGCATTTCATCCAGTTAAAAAAGGTATTTGGTGCAACGGCTTTTACCACCGGCCTGCGCAGCGCCATGTCTTTAAAGCGTTTGGCGTCATAGTCGGAGTTCACTTTGCGTAAGGTTTCATCCAAAAGGTCAACAAAGCGCTCAAATTCTGCCGGCCGTTTTTCAAACTCTATCAGCCATTCGTGCGCGCCGCAGTCGTTATCACTAAAATACACCGGCGCAGCCGTATAATCGCGCACGATGGCGCCGGTTTGCATGCATGCTTCGGCAAGGGCCCTTTCGGCATTATCTATGATCACCTCTTCGCCAAAAGCATTAATGTAATGTTTTGTCCGGCCGGTTATCTGTATCCTGAACGGAGCGAGTGATGTAAATTTTACAGTATCGCCTATCATATATCGCCACAGGCCGGCATTTGTACTGATAATAAGCGCATAATTTTTGTTCAACTCAACCTCATCAAGCGTCAGGGTTTGTGCATAGGGATCGTTAAGGAACTCCAAAGGCAAAAATTCGTAAAAAATACCATAATCAAGCATCAGCAACATTTCGCCGGGCTGTTCCTGGTCCTGTATGCCAAAAAAACCTTCAGATGCATTGTAAGTTTCCAGGTAGTACATATCATCCTTTGGCACCAGTTTGCGAAACTGCTCGCGGTAGGGAGTAAAGTTCACCGCGCCATGAAAGTACAGCTCCAGGTTAGGCCAAACTTCCAATAGATTATTTTTGCCGGTGATCTCTAATATGCGTTTAAACAACAGGATGTTCCAGGTAGGTACGCCGCTGATGCTGGTTACATTTACATCTTTGGTGGCGTACGCCATTTTTTCAATCTTTTCTTCAAAGTTTTCCAGCAGGGCAATATCCAGGTGCGGCGTGCGGTAAAACTCGGCCCATAAGGGAAGGTTTTTCATGATAACTGCCGAAAGATCGCCAAAAAAGGTATCGGCATTCAGCTGCCCAACCTGATGGCTTCCGCCAAGCGTGAGGCTTTTACCTGTAAAGATGCGGGCGTTGGGCCGGTTATTAAAGTACAGGGTAAGCATATCCTTACCGCCTTTAAAGTGACATTCCTCTAAAGATTCCTCACTTACGGGGATAAATTTGCTTCTGTCGTTAGTAGTGCCTGATGATTTGGCGAACCAGCGGATCTCTGAAGGCCATAACACATTTTGTTCGCCTTTGAGCATGCGCTCTATATAAGGTTTTAAGCTGTCATAGGTTTGTATAGGTACACGCTCCTTAAACTGGGCAAGGTTTTCGATGCTTTTATAGCCATGCTGTTTACCCCATTCGGTGTTTTCGGCGCCGGATATCAATTGCTCGAACCACTCTTCCTGCACCTCGTTAGGATATTTCATAAAAAGCTCAATCTGGTGAATGCGCTTTTTCATGAACCAGGTAAAAACAGAGTTAATTAGCGTCATACTTTGGTTTAATTGGTGGCGGATAACTATTGTGCAACAATGCTGCCGCTCTTATCCAAATATATTATTTTTGAGGAAAAACCTTTCTTTTTAACACAAAGTTTGCCCCTAAATAAACTTTTCTTACCATTTCGTTTTCAGCCAATACCTCCGGTACGCCGGATTCCAGTATCTTGCCTTCAAAAAGCAGGTAAGCCCTGTCGGTTATAGAAAGCGTTTCCTGCACGTTATGGTCGGTAATCAGGATGCCAATGTTGCGGTGCTTTAGTTTAGCTACCATGCTTTGTATCTCTTCAACAGCTATTGGGTCAACACCGGCAAAGGGCTCATCAAGCAGTATAAAGTTCGGTTCAGCTGCAAGGGCACGGGCAATTTCCGTACGGCGGCGTTCGCCTCCTGATAAAAGGTCGCCGCGGTTTTTACGTACTTTATGCAAACTGAACTCATCTATCAACTCTTCCAGCTTATCTCTTTGCTTTTCCTTGCTCATGGGGCCCATTTCCAGTACCGCCTTAATGTTATCTTCTACAGAAAGCTTACGGAAAACAGAGGGCTCCTGGGCCAGGTAGCCAACACCTTTCTGGGCGCGACGGTACATCGGGTCGGTTGTTATTTCTTCGTCATTCAGAAAAATTTTTCCCTCGTTAGGTTTTATCAAACCAACTATCATATAAAAAGAGGTGGTTTTACCGGCACCGTTAGGGCCAAGCAAACCAACAATCTCACCTTGCGATACATTAAAAGTAACATCGTTAACAACGGTTCGCTGTTTATACTTCTTTATAAGATGTTCTGCGCGTAATATCATTTATATTAAAAAACTTAAAAAGTAAAGCAAATTGGTCAGGTTAATTAAATCTGATCCCTTTTATGTTTAGCTGTATACTGCGTTGTTCGCGCCAGATGTTTTCTTCAATAACGTAACAAATATCAAAAGGCACGCCGTTTTTCAGCTGAGGGAGCAAATGCCCCTGGTTAAACGCTATACAACTGAAAGATGGGCCCCCCGGCTGCATCACAAACATTTTAACATGATTAGTGCCTACCAGGCTGGCAGCGCCGCTAACATACACATTTTTGGTAAGGAATACCGGCGCCATATTCTCGGGCCCGAAGGGGGCAAACTGGTTGAGTATCCTGAAAAACTTGGAGTCGATGTCTGAAAAATCGATCTCCGCATCGATAACTATTTGTTGCACCAGTAGTTCATCGGGTATGGTAGCGCCTACTACTTCTTCAAATTTTGCCATAAAGGCAGGCACTTTTTCTGGTTCCATAGTAAGGCCCGCTGCATATTTATGACCGCCAAACTGAATGAGCAGGTCGCTGCAGCCGCAAAGCGCCTCATACAAATCAAACCCAACCACCGAGCGGGCGGAGCCTGCCACATGGCCGTTAGACCTGGTTAATACAACAGTGGGGCGGTAATATTTTTCGGTAAGCCGCGATGCTACAATGCCTATTACGCCCTTATGCCAGTTTTCGTTAAAAACAACAGTGGTTTTGCGGGCAATCAATTCTTCATCGCTTTCAATAATGCTCAGCGCCTGGTCGGTTATCTGCTGGTCGTGGCCTTTGCGTTCAACATTGTGCAGGTTGATCATGTCGCCTTTTTCACGGGCTTCATGTTCGTGGCAGGCTATCAAAAGTTCCACCGCGTGTTTGGCATCATCTATCCGCCCGGCGGCGTTGATGCGTGGTCCTAACAGAAAGACGACATCAGATATGCTATAATCGCAATTTTTACCTGCTACTTCCATCAGCATTTTAACGCCTATACAGGGGCTTTCATTTATTTTTTTGAGGCCCAGATTGGCCAATACACGGTTTTCGCCGGTTACATGAACGATATCGCATGCAATACTAATAGCTACCAGATCAAGGTACTCAGCCACGCTTTCAAATGGTAAGCCATGCACTTCCGCATAGGCTTGTATCAGTTTAAAACCAATGCCGCAACCGGACAATTCTTTGTAAGGATAGTCGCAATCCGGGCGTTTAGGATCTAATAAGGCAACTGCCGCAGGTAATTCATTGCCGGGTAAGTGGTGGTCGCAGATGATGAAATCAACACCCAGGCTATTGGCATAATCAACCTTGTCAACAGATTTTATTCCGCAGTCCAGTGCAATGATCAGGCTGAACCCATTTTGTGCAGCATAGTCAATACCCTGTAACGATATACCATAGCCCTCTTTATACCTGTCTGGTATGTAATAATCAATGTTACTGTGCAGTTTTTTAAAAAAGCTGTAAACAAGGGCAACTGAGGTGGTACCATCCACATCATAGTCCCCGTAAATCAATATTTTTTCGTTGGCGCTTATGGCGGCATTTATCCGGTTGATCGCCTTTTCCATATCCTTCATCAGGAAAGGGTCATGCAAATGCAGCTCATTGGGTCGGAAAAAGTACCGGGCCTCTTCAAAGTCTTTTACGCCGCGTTGCGCAAGCGTGCCGGCCAAAACAGCGCTGATATTTAATTCGGCAGATAGTTTTTGTATGATTTCCGGTGATGCCGGATCTTTTAAAATCCACCGTTTGTTCATGGTTTTGTATAACGTTTTAAGAGGATAAAGATACTTAATGGTTGATAAACGCAGATGAGGGTGATGAAATTTTATACTTTATGAAAAATAAAAAAATGTTCATGCTAAAAGTTTTTAATGTATGTTTGTGAAACATACCAATTGGTATCTTTTTATAATGTCTAAAGCTGAGCAGACCCGTACTACTATTTTACAAAAATCATTTGAGTTGATTTACCGCAAAGGGTACCAGGCAACCAGTATAGATAACATCCTGGCCACTACGCAGGTTACCAAAGGCGCTTTCTTCTATCACTTTAAAAATAAGGATGAAATGGGATTGGCTATGATTAACGAAGTACTGTATCCGGGCATGTACGCTGCGTTGGTCGAGCCCTTGCTTAACTCGAAGGATCCTAAAAAGGAAATACATCAGATGATGCGGAATGTATTACTTAAAGTACCTTTTTTAAGAGCCAAATACGGGTGCCCGGCTGTAAATTTGATTGATGAGATGTCGCCGCTTAACAGTGGGTTTAAGGATGCGCTGTTAAAACTCACAAATAAATGGCAGGAAGCTATCATGAAAAGCATTGAACAGGGCAAAATCACAGGTGACATCAGGGCTGATGTTAACGCCGCACACGCTGCCTGCTTTATAGTAGCCGGCTATAGTGGCATACGCAATATGGGTAAAGCAATGGGGTCTGCTTGTTACGCTATTTACCTGCAGGAGCTTAAGAATTACCTGGAAAATTTGGGATAAAAAAATTTAAAAAATAACATACTTAATGGTATGTTTTATGAACATTATGTATAATATCTTACTTACACTTCACTCGCTGATTCGCTGGTTTGTTTTATTCAGCCTGTTGCTGGCAATTTATAAGGCATATACGGGTGTTTATGCAAAACGTATTTTTACTAAAACGGATAACCGGTTAAGGCATTGGACGGCAACCATAGCGCATATACAACTGGTGATAGGCATGCTTTTGTATACACAAAGCCCTAATGCTGTTCTTTCTTTTAAAACAGTAACTATTAATGGTCATGTAACTCAACCCTTTTTCTTTGGGGTTGTGCATCTGGCCATGATGTTGTTGGCTGTTACCATCATTACCATTGGTTCTGCAATGGCAAAACGTAAACCTACTGATCATGCAAAGTTTAAGACCATATTAATATGGTTTGGCATGGCCTTATTTATTATTTTAATGGCCATACCATGGCCGTTTTCACCGCTTGCTCAAAGGCCTTATCTGCATGGTATAGGTTAAATCTTATATAAAATAGTTAAACTTTTATGAAAACAATCTTGTCAACCAACATTGGCCGCTTACGCATCATCGCTTTCCTGGAAGGGATATCCCTGCTTATATTATTATTTGTTGCTGTACCCGTTAAGTATATAGGCCACAACCCCGACCTTGTAAAAGCATTGGGGCCAGTGCATGGTACCTTGTTTTTGCTGTTTATTATAAATACTGTAAGCGTAGGGGTGGAGCAACACTGGAAACGTAGCGTAACCACAAAAGTATTACTGGCTTGTATAGTGCCGTTCGGTACCTTTTATATAGACAGGGCGATATTACGCAAGACTTAATTATCTGCCGCTGAGCGACTGGTACTTGTTTCCATTAGCAGGGTCTGCAGCCGAAAGGATATTCATAGCGTTTATTTTATCCTGGGCCGATGCCGCGCTGAATATGGAAACCAATTCAGCGTTTTTGGCAGTAAAAAAAGCCAAAGGGAAATAGGATCCAAGGCGTTTACGGTCAACCTGATTCAAAACAGGCAGCAGGCTACCGATGTATTTACGGGCTTTTGAAGGATTATCGGCCATTGCATCTAACCCATTGCGGTGATAATTGTAAATAAACTCGCGCAGGTTGTTATAAAGTTTATTATTTAAGTTTTCGGCCAGCCAGTAACGGTTCAGGTTGTTATCAAATGCTTTCCAGCCCTTGTATGAAGAGGTTTGAGCGTTGATAGATACAGTTTGCGCTTTTAGAAAATAAGGTGTGCCTCCATATCTTGAAAAAGAATCGTAATCCATCCCAACTATCATGTAGGCATAAAAGGCCATTACCGAGCTAAGGTTACTTTGAAAATTTTGGTCGCTGTAATCAATGGTTTGCCCTTCCGCGTAGCTAAAATCAAAATCACGGTCATTAATATTAAGCAGTGTGGTAGTATATGCGGAGTTATATACCGGCCTTGATGATTGTACCTGTAATTCGCCGGTAAAGTTACTGCTGCCATCCCAACTGGTAACATTCAAAACAAAATTGCACTCAATCCTTTCATTGGGCGCAATTACATCGGTTGTCCACTTGCGGCCATTTAAAAAATCCTTCATGGCCGTTTCCAGGGTTTGCAATATGCGTTTATTGGTGATCTGTATTTTAGGCGCAACAACTTTTACACGCGCGTTTAAATCCTGTGCGTTTATAGAAATGCAGCATAAAAGTAATGCCGTAACAGTGATCAGCCTTTTCATTTATTTATCAGATCAATTACTTTAACACAAATATCCCGCGCCACCTCGGTTTTGCTTTTTAACTCAAAAACGGTTTTATTTAATGCATTATCTATTAAAGTTACTTTATTGGTATCATTTTTAAAGCCTGCACCAGCATCATTCAAAGAGTTAAGCACTATCAGATCAAGGTTCTTTTTTCTTAGCTTTTCAATAGCGTTGTCTTCTTCATTATTGGTCTCAAGGGCAAAGCCTACCAAAACCTGTCCGCTGCGTTTTTGAGTACCTAAGGTTTTTAATATATCGGTGGTTTTCTTTAGTTCGATATTAAAATAACTTTCGTTCTTTTTTATCTTTTTATTTGCAACAATGGTCGGGGTATAATCGGCTACTGCAGCGCACATGATGCAGGCATCCGAGGTTTCAAAATGCGCTAAACATGCATCCAGCATATCAGCGGCACTTAAAACATCAATACGCCTGATGCTTTTATACTTACTTAATTGCACAGTTGGGCCGGCAATCAGGATAACATCAGCACCTAATGAAGCTAATTCATCAGCCAGGGCAAACCCCATTTTACCAGATGAATGATTGCTGATAAAGCGTACAGGGTCTATGGCTTCGTGTGTAGGGCCGGCAGTCACCAGTACTTTCTTATTGACTAACGGCAGGCCTTTTTTGATATCAGCCTGCAAAAATGCTACGATCTCTTCCGGCTCGGCCATACGGCCTTCGCCATGCAGTCCACTCGCCAGTTCGCCGTTACCCGGTGGTATCAAAATGTTGCCAAAAGATTTTAGCTGGTTGATATTATCCTGCGTAGCATCATGTTTCCACATATCCAGATCCATTGCCGGCGCAAAGTATACGGGGCATTTGGCAGAGAGGTATACAGCAGTAAGCAGGTTATCTACCAGCCCACTGGCCATTTTTGCCATAGTGTTGGCGCTTGCAGGTGCAATCAGCATAATATCAGCCCAAAGCCCAAGTTCAACATGATTATTCCATTCGCCTGTTTCCGGTTTAAAATATTCATGGTAAACCGGATTTTTAGAAAGGGTAGATAGTGTAAGCGGCGTAATAAAGTTTGTGCTGTCTGGCGTCATCACCACCTGCACATCAGCGCCGGCTTTAACAAGCAACCTTACTAATGCTGCCGATTTGTAAGCCGCGATGCTGCCGCAAACGCCTAATAAAACATTTTTACCTTCAAGCATGGTTATTCTGCAATCCCTGACAGGATTATTTTTCAAATATATAAATAAGCCAAGGTTTAAGTAATGTTGTTACTGTTGCTTTTTTGTGTCAGCGTCTAAGTCATAGCCTGATAACCAATCTGATTTATACTAAAGCAATAGCAACAAAAAAACCCTTATCAGTAAATGACAAGGGTTTAGTACTTTTAAGCAAAGCTATTATTATTGCTCTCTTGCTTCTTTAGCCGGGTTACGGTAGTAGATCTTGTTATCTAAAAACTCCTGTACAGCTACTAATGTAGGTTTAGGTAGTTTTTCGTAATGTTTAGAGATCTCTATCTGCTCGCGGTTTTCAAAAACCTCTTCCAGGTTATCATTTGATGATGCAAACTCAGAAAGTTTCTGATGCAGCTCTTCTTTAATGTTGTTTGATATCTGGTTGGCACGTTTTGCCATAATCACCAGCGATTCGTAGATGTTTTCTGTTTTAACATCCAACTCACGCAGGTCGCGTGTTATGGTGCTGTTAGCTACTGCTGGTTTATTTGTGTTATTTGCGCTCATATCTTTATATTGTTAATATATATCTTATGGAATTTTTTGGTTATTCCTGTCTTTAATTGATGGCGGTTCGCCGGTATTGGTTGTATCTTTCTTAGCAATTTTTTCAGCCTTTTTAGGGTCAACCGCAGCTTCGGCCATCACGCGTTTTGCACGCTCAATACCACTGCGGCTATCTTTAACATAATCACGTGCATCTTTTACAAATTTGCTTTCCGGGTATTTTTCTTCAAACTGTTCAGCATAGGTAATCGTTTGTTCAAAACGCTCTTCCTGCCTGTTTTCCCTGCTTATTTTTGCATACTCATATTGCGCGCGTATAGTTAAAAACTCAAGTTCTTCGGCATATTTAGTATCCGGATAATCGCGCAGCGTATTGTTAAATGCAATTACTGCGGCCTGGTAATCGCCTATAGTCAAATATAACTTAGCGTTAGCATAAGCTTTTTGCTCCAGCTTGTCGCGCAGGTTTTGTATCAGTTTACTGGCCTCTGTTACACGGTCGCTTTTAGGATATAAGTTAATAAACAACTGTAACGATTCTATAGCCTTTGTAGTGTTTTCCTGATCCAGCGAGTAGATAGGCGAATCAAGGTAAAAGCAATACGCTGCTATAAACCGGCATTCCTCCGCGCGCGGGTCAGATGGATAAGTATCCGCAAAGGTCTTAAAGTGATACCTTGCAGAGGTATAATCCTTAAGCCTGTAATTGGTATAAGCATAATAATAAAACAGGTCCTCAGACCCTGTTCTGCCGCGATAGCGTGTGGCCAGATCCTCAAATAAACCCAACGCTTTGTTATAATCTTTCTTATTATAGTACTTAACAGCTTCCTGGTATTTTTTCAGGTTGTCATTACTTGCCTTTAACTTATCATATTCGCTTTTACAACCGTTAAGCGTAATAAGTAAAGCAAGCATCAAGCCCGAAATAATGGATAGTTGTTTTTTAAACATTTTGCAAAGATAGTTGAATATTATAAATCAGTCAATTATTTATTTAGCGGGTAAATATAGGCAGGGTTTCATCAGTATAATATAAGGGTACTTCAATTTAACATCTTTTAACGTTGATTTGCTGTTGATAGTGTTTATTGAAAACGATATGGCCCGGGCATATTGTAATTAATGTATACAATATAATGGTAGGTATTTATAGTTGGGTGATGAACATATTAATTAAGTGCCTCCATCATGCTATCAGGAATCATGGATCATCCGCAACGAAGGGCTAAGTAATATAAATAAGGTGAATAAACAGAAAGGAATTTTTACGGTATATTGTAGCTGAATGATCAGTGGCCTGTATTGAGAACTTCTGTATCTATACCATAATCATCAATAGTCAATAATTAACCATGGCGTTGCCTTCGGCCCGGGCTATCCGCTCATACTCCTCCAGGCATTAGCCACAAGCCGGTATCCGCTAATATCCCTAACGCTGGCTGGCTCACCCGGTCATTGTTGCCGCTTAACTATTCACTTTCTCCGCAAACGGAAAGAGCGTATGTTCATTAAATATGCCTTTTTTACCCTCTTTGCGCAGCAGAGAGGGTCGACCAGCGATAGCGTAGTCGGGGTGAGTAGTTTTCTTCCTCTGCTCGGAAGTCTGAAATAAGTATACACGGTTCCTCTTTATTGGTTTGGATGAGGAGAGGCCCGAAAGGCGTTTTAAAGACACCTCGATAAATTTTTATAGCTCAATTTCAATGTATTAAGTTAACAGTTATGCATATTTATACAAAACCATTTGCAAAAGTAAAAAAGCTGCTTACCTTTGCAGCCCGCAAACGAGATAGCGGGATGTTCTCTGAAAATAAAGCAAGCGAAATTTTAAAAAATAAGTTTGCGATAAGCTAAATTTTTTGCACCTTTGCAGCCCGCCAGAAGGGAGACCGGAAGGAGGGGGGAGTGAAAGAAGGAAGCGTGTTTGAGGGGTTTGAAAGGGTCCTGAAAAAAAGTTAAAAAAAAGGCTTGACACGAATACAAAAGATGCTTACCTTTGCAGCCGCTTCTTAGCTGAAGCAAAACAAAGAAAACAGCGGACCACGATGGTTTGCGAAGAAAAAAAAGATTGAAAGTTTGAGGCCGCAACGGCCGAAGATAATAAAAGCTGAACCGTGATGGTGAGGCGAAAA
>NZ_JBHTHZ010000010.1:0-66702 GCF_042676805.1 Mucilaginibacter litoreus
ATTTTGGGATGGGAACCTAAGGTATCGCGCAGCGAAGGTTTAAAGATCACGTATGATTACTTTAAATCCCTGCCCGAACAGGAAATAAAACATAAGGACTTTACTTATTATAACAACAGGTAGTTATCAAATATCGTCAGCTTAATTGCTAACAGATAAGATACTTTAACTTTGCTGCTCTAAACACATTTTAATGAAAATATTGGTAACAGGCGGACTTGGATTTATTGGTTCGCATACGGTTGTAGAACTTGTAAACGCGGGTTATGATCCCGTGATTATAGATGATCTTTCTAACTCTAACATTAAAATTTTAGATCAGCTGGCCAAGATAATCGGGTTTAAGCCTGCTTTTCATCAGCTAAATCTTTGCGATGATAAGGCGGTAAGTGAGTTTGCAGAAGCCAATCAGGATATTAGCGGGCTTATACACTTCGCAGCCTTTAAAGCCGTTGGCGAATCTGTAAAACATCCGCTTAAGTATTACCATAACAACTTTTACTCGCTTATTAACCTGCTTAACGCCTATAACGGCAAAGCGCTTAATTTTGTATTTTCATCAAGCTGTACGGTTTATGGCCAACCGGATAAATTACCGGTAACAGAAGATGCGCCGGTAAAACAAGCCCAATCGCCTTACGGGAATACCAAACAGATTGCCGAAGAGATACTAAAGGACGTTGTTGCGGCAGGATCGGCATATAAAATTGTATCGCTACGGTACTTTAACCCTGTGGGCGCCCACAGTACCGCCCTTATAGGCGAGTTACCTATTGGCATACCTCAAAACCTGGTGCCTTTTATTACACAAACAGCAATAGGCAAACGCGAAAAATTAACCGTTTTTGGCGATAAGTATAATACACCCGACGGTAGCTGCATACGCGATTACATACATGTGGTAGATTTGGCAAAAGCACACGTAGCAGCCATAAAACTTATGCAGGAAGAAGGTTTTAATGGTTATGATGTGTTTAACATTGGCACCGGTAACGGCAGCTCGGTGTTAGAGGTGATCAAAGCATTTGAGCAAACTACGGGTGTTAAATTAAATTATGAAATAGGCCCTCAGCGAGAAGGCGATGTAGAGCAGGTTTGGGGCGACGTGACTAAATCTGCTGAGAAACTTAACTGGAAAGCTGAACTTGATTTAAGCACCATGATGTCGTCGGCCTGGGCATGGGAGCAATATATCGCCGAAAACCCGTTATAAATAAACATGCAGTCTACAAAAAAGATAATTATTACCGGCGGTGCCGGCTTCATCGGCTCACATGTAGTTCGCCGCTTTGTAAAAAACTATCCGCAGTATACTATTATCAACCTGGATAAGCTTACCTATGCCGGTAACCTGGCCAACTTAAAGGATATTGAGAATGAACCCAACTACAGCTTTGTAAAAGGGGATATTGTTGACATACAATTTATCAATACGTTTTTTGAGGAACAGCAACCGGATGCGATAATACACCTTGCCGCCGAGTCGCATGTAGACAGGTCGATATCCAACCCGTTGGAATTTGTAATGACCAATGTGGTAGGCACCGTTAATCTGTTAAATGCCGCAAAAAATTTATGGAAAGGGGATTTTGAAAACAAACGTTTTTACCATGTATCAACCGACGAGGTTTACGGTACATTGGGTGAAGACGGTATGTTTACAGAGAATACGGCCTATGATCCGCATTCTCCCTATTCGGCGTCAAAAGCCGGATCAGACCATTTTGTAAGGGCTTACCATGATACTTACGGTTTAAATACGGTTATCTCAAACTGCTCTAATAATTACGGCTCTTTTCACTTTCCAGAAAAGCTGATACCGCTGGCCATAAATAATATTAAGCAAAACAAACCTGTACCAGTATATGGTAAAGGCGAAAACATCCGCGACTGGCTTTGGGTTGAAGACCATGCCCGTGCAATTGATGTTATTTTTCATAAAGCTGCCGCCGGCTCTACTTATAACATTGGCGGCCATAACGAGTGGAAAAACATTGACCTGATAAAACTGTTATCCAGTATACTCGATAATAAACTGGGGCGCGATGAAGGCGAATCGGCAAAGCTGATAACCTATGTTACAGACAGGGCCGGGCACGATCTGCGATATGCCATTGATGCATCCAAACTTAAAAATGAGCTTGGCTGGGAACCATCAATAACATTTGAGCAGGGTTTGGAAAAAACCGTAGACTGGTACCTTGCCAACGAAAAGTGGCTTGATGATGTAACAAGCGGCCATTACCAGGATTATTACAACGAGCAGTATACTAACAGGTAAGGATGTTTGGGTTATTTAAAAAGAAAAAGGAAGAAAAACGCATAATTGACTTTAATTACAGCAGTATTATGGTTGATATGCACTCGCATGTACTGCCGGGTATAGATGATGGCGCTCAAAATCCGGAAGATTCTATAGTGCTTATCAATAAGATGATGAGCCTTGGCATAAAAAAAATAATTGCCACACCGCACATTATGATAGATTTTTACCGTAATGATGCCGACACCATCAACAATGCCCTTAACGTACTTAAATCAGAATTAAAAGCACGCAATATTGAGATAGACATATCTGCTGCGGCTGAACATTATTTTGATGAAACTTTTGAGCAACGGGTGGAAGACCGTAAGGTAATGACCTTCGGCGATAACCATGTTTTGTTTGAGCTTTCATTCATCAACCAACCGCCCAATGTTATTGCAGTAATACAAAAGATGAAGGATATGGGTTATAAACCCATCCTGGCCCACCCGGAAAGATATAATTACATGACTATCGACCAGATGAAGAATATCCGCAGTTGGGGCTGCGACCTGCAGTTAAACACTATATCGTTAACAGGTTACTATGGGCCACAAAGCAAAAAAATGGCAGAAAAAATGGTAGATGAACAGATTGTAGATTTTATATCCAGCGATATGCACCACCCCCGCCATGCGTCGGCCTTTGAAAAAGCGCTGCAAATGCCCTACCTGGAAAAGTTATTGTTTGATTATCCGCTAAAAAATAAGATGCTTTTATAGAGGTGCAGATTGTAAATGTGTAAATTTTAGATGTGCATCTGTGTAAATGAGCTTCTACACAATATGTTTATAATGATGAAGACAGCTTAAAATAACTCAATCTATATTTAATATCTATTTGTACATCTTTAATTTGTACATCTGAAATTTGCACATTAGAGTTACTCATACCGTAACGCCTCTACCGGGTCAAGCGAGGCTGCTTTTTTAGCCGGATAAAAGCCGGATGATAAACCAATAAGCGTACACAAGATAACTGCGGCGATAAGCCAAACCCATGGCACCACAAACGTACCGCTTATTTGCACAGCTATAAGGTTACCGGCACCCATCCCTAATATTATTCCCCCTAAACCTCCCATAAGGCATATTACTATAGCTTCAATCAAAAATTGCTTGCGTATAACTGCCGGTGTAGCGCCGATAGACTTTCGCAGGCCTATCTCGCGCGTACGTTCTGTAACGGATACAAGCATGATGTTCATCAAACCGATGGCCGCTCCTAACAAGGTAATGATCCCGATTGCAAAGCCGGCAACTGTCATACCGGCAAGCTGGCCAGAAAGCTCCTGCTGTATAGAATCGCTGCGAGATATCTCAAAGTTGTCTGGTTGCCCTATGCGTACTCCACGTATGTTTCGCATTAATGAAGTCGCTTCGCCTATGTTGGCATCAAGTACATCGGGGCTGTTCACGTTCACAGTAATAGCGTATGATAGCTTTCTGGATGTATCGGCCATTTGCCTTGCTTTTGCCAGCGGCACAATACAAAATTTATCCCCACCAAAACTATTACTGCCTTTGGGTGCAACAACGCCAATTATCCTGAACTTGTTGCTACCCAGCAATATGTATTTGTTAACAGGATCCTGATTCTTGAACAATTTGGTTTTAACTTCATCACCTACTATCACCACATTGGCACCATGTTCCAGCTCTGATGCCGAAAAGTTACGGCCAAAAGCCAGCTTGTGGCCTTTAATGGCAAGGTAATTATCATTACTGCCTGTTACGGATATATTGGGGTTAGATTTAATACTGTTATATTTGGCTACAGCCGTACCCGTAACGCTAAGGTCTACACTTACACGTGCGGGCAATTTATATAATTTTACAAACCGTTGTGCTTCGGCGTAGGTTATTGAAGGATACATTTTACGATGGCCGCCATTGCCAAAACTGATACCAGAGCCGCGGTTTTGTATGGTAAATGAATTGGCACCCAAACCGGCAAATGCATCGTTGGTAAATTGCTTTATACCTTCAATAGCAGTAAGTATACCAACAAGTGCCATTATCCCTATGGCTATGATTAAAGCAGTAAGAGAGGTACGCAGCCTGTTACCACTGATAGATTGCAATGCTATAGAAATATTTTCGCGAAGAGTGGTTTTTACCGGCATGCTGTAAAAAAATATAAACTTAAACTTTTGACAACAGAGTACAACAATTTGTTACATGCCGGCTAAATATTTATCTTATTTAGTGTTTAAAAGCTGTATCTTAATTCTGCTAAACTTTTCTCATGAAACTGATTGTAGTAATACTTGCCTGCTGCCTTGCAACTTTTAAAACGAATGCACAAAGTACCCAGGGCAAAAGCTCCGAACTCAATGAAAATACCATTGTAAAAGACTCGACAGGTAAAACACTTGCTTATGAGTACTGGCACCAGCGTGTTCTAAGCGGGCAATACACCATAAACAGAACTTATACAGGAAGGGATACAAGCGATTTTATACTTACCTGGCTAACACCAGTGCACAGGAAGCGATTAGACTCTTTAAGAGCAAAATTTCTTGCTGAACACACTCCGGTAAATCAAGCCGGCACCCAACAGGCGATCCCTCCTGTAATTAATAACAGCGTCCCTAAACGCCTGCCACAACAAAGCGATGGATTTAAAAATGGCGAAGAAATGGAGCCGTTTAAAGAAAGGGATATCAACGGCCAGAAAATAGATACTAAAGCTTTAAAAGGTAAAATCGTAGTTTTAAACTTTTGGTTTATCAACTGCCCGGCCTGCAGGGTTGAAATACCCGAATTGAATGAGGTGGCGGCCAGCTATAGCTCTTCTCCGGATATTGTGTTTGTTGGCCTTTGCCTCGATCAGCGCTGGGATATCAAAGACTTCCTTAAAAAAACACCATTCAACTTTCAGCATATTGCCAATGCCCGTTATTACGGAGATAAGTACAAAGTAAACTTATACCCTACTACAGTGGTGCTGGACAAGCAGGGTATCGTCAGGTTCAATTCCGTCGGTGCAGATAATACCGGCTATTGGATAAAGAAAACCATTGAAGATATTAAAGCAGAAAAGCTTTAAATACAAGAAAGCATCCCGGTTGAGGATGCTTTCTTGTGCTAATTATTAAAAAAGCTTATACTGAAAACGATGAGCCGCAGCCGCATGTACTTGCAGCATTTGGATTATTAAACGTAAAGCCGCGGGCATTTAAACCGTCCTGAAAATCTATCTGCATGCCGGCAAGATACAACCCATGGGCTTTATGCATAAAAACCCTTACACCATCAATATTATATTCCTGGTCGCCATCTTTTTTCTGATCAAAGCCTAAAACATAGTTCATGCCCGAGCAGCCGCCGCCTTCCACGCCTACACGCAGGCCAAAGTCTTCGCCAATTTCCTGCTGGTCCTTTAATTTAAAAAGCTCTTTTACGGCACCTTGGGTAAAAGATACAGGTGCAGTTAATGTATCAACAGTAGCACTCATGTTTATTTTTGTTTAACTATATACAAATATAGCGCAAAATACGGATTTTTGTTGCGACCTGATTATTTATGACCTCCTCCTAACATTCATTATTAGATGACAGTTTATAATTATTTACTTGATATTTTAAAGTATACCGTTGCCGGGATTGGTGTTGTATACATCGCTTTTTACCTTTTAAAACCCTATTTGGATAAAACACAAACCATACAGTTGCTTGAGCTAAAAAAAGCCGTCAGCAATCAAACCCTGCCTTTGCGGCTGCAAGCTTATGAACGCATAGTACTGCTTATAGAAAGGATTAACCCTTCAAATATGCTGATCCGCCTTAATGGTAATAGCCTTTCTGCAGCAGAGCTCCACAGTATTATATTAAATGAGGTACGTACCGAGTTTCAGCATAACGCTACACAACAGATATACGTAAGCAGCCAGGCCTGGGCCGCTGTTAAACGCATTAAGGATGATACAGCAAACCTGGTAACCAGCGCTGCGCAAGGGCTGCCTCAGGATGCTTCGGGGCTTGATTTGGGTAGGATCATACTCAGCCATTTAGCCAAGCTTGACCAGGACCCTTATGATATTGCTGCCGCTATTGTAAAAAAGGATATGGAAAACATATTTTAAAATAATGCCCGGAAAAAAATTCACAACCAGCTCTGGCATCGATATCAAGGAGGTTTATACTGTACCTTCAGGCATGAATGAACTGCCCGGTGAGTTTCCTTATACACGGGGGATACAGAAAGACATGTACCGCGGTAAACCATGGACCATGCGGCAGTATGCCGGCTTTTCAACCGCCAAAGAATCTAATAAACGTTACCATTACCTGCTAAGCCAGGGAACTATGGGCCTCTCGGTAGCGTTTGACCTGCCTACACAAATAGGATATGACAGTGACCATCCACTCGCTGAAGGGGAAGTGGGTAAAGTTGGCGTCGCTATAGACTCGTTACGGGACATGGAGATATTGTTTGAAGGCATTCAGCTTAAAGACATTACCACTTCCATGACCATCAACGCTACAGCTTCTATCCTGCTGGCCATGTATATAGCATTAGCTAAAAAGCAGGGGGCCGACCTGAAACAGCTCTCAGGCACTATACAGAATGATATTTTAAAGGAATATGCCGCACGGGGAACATACATTTATCCGCCCGGCCCCTCAATGCGCCTGATAACGGATATTTTTGAATACTGCAGCAAAGAAGTACCTAAATGGAACACTATATCCATATCTGGCTACCATATCCGCGAGGCAGGCTCAACAGCCGTGCAGGAGCTGGCCTTTACCCTGGCCAACGGCAAAACCTACCTGAAGGCTGCCATAGAAAAAGGGCTGGATATAAATATTTTTGCCAGGCGCCTTTCTTTCTTTTTTAACTGCCATAATAATTTTTTTGAGGAGATAGCCAAATTCAGGGCGGCGCGCCGTATGTGGGCAAATATAACCCAACAACTTGGGGCAACCGACCCGGGGGCGCAGAAGCTTCGCTTCCACACTCAAACCGGGGGCTCTACACTTACCGCTCAACAACCTATGAATAATATTATACGGGTAAGTAACCAGGCACTCGCTGCTGTGCTGGGCGGCACTCAATCATTGCATACCAATGGTTACGACGAGGCCCTATCGCTTCCAACCGAAGCGGCGGCTAAAATTGCACTACGTACACAACAGATCATCGCTTTTGAAAGTGGCGTAACAGATACGGTTGACCCGTTGGCCGGCTCATATTTTATTGAGGCGCTCACCAACGACTTGGAAAGTGCAGCCTATACTTATATAGATAAGATAGATGCCATGGGTGGATCTGTAAAAGCTATTGAGCAGGATTATATACAGCAGGAAATAGCTGCAGCATCCTACCAGTATCAAAACGATATAGAAAGCGGCGATAATGTAATTGTTGGTGTAAACAGATTTACTGAAGAGGCTGGAGTAACACCGCCGGTTTTCAGGATAGACGACACCATACGCAGGCAGCAAAGGGAGCAGCTGAACAGGCTTAAACAAGAGCGTAATAACGAAGCTGTGGCTGCAGCGCTGAAAGAGCTAAGGGAGGCTTCGGCGGGTGCGCAAAACCTGATGCCTTACATTTTAAAAGCTGTTGAACACTATGCTACCCTTGGCGAAATTGCTGATGAAATGCGCAGCATTTTTGGGGAATACTAAAAAAGAAAATATTGCTTATTAGTAGATTTTATATCCTATAAATATGCACAATTTTCATTGGCTTTTTTTAGAACTTTCGCATCAATTTGTTGTTGAAACTCGTAAAAATGCCATAGGATAAAACAGAGGCGCTTTTTGCTCTTTTACATGCGAAATATACTATTAAATATGTATTTGCGCCACAAAAAAGGCGTTTTTCGTGAAAAATATATTTCGCAAAAAAGTTCAAAATTTATTTTTTAATCCGCTTTTTTTTAGAATATTCGATGTTCCAAAACGGCCTAATAGGCCACCCGGTTGGGGGACTGGAAATCAAGAAATTACTGATACTTATATGGAAAAAACTTGTACTAACGTTTGGAATAGCTGCCTTCAGATCATAAAAGATAACATCCCGGCACAAAGTTTTAAAACCTGGTTTGAGCCAATTAAAGCTTTACGGATGGAGGGTAGTGTCCTTACAATACAGGTACCAAGTTTATTCTTTTACGAATGGCTGGAAGAGCATTATGTAGGCCTGCTGCGCAAAACAATTAAAAAGCAGTTGGGCGATGAAGGGCGGCTGGAATATAACATTGTGGTAGAGCAATCATCATCTCCAAAGCCTTACACTACAAACATGCCGTCTAACGGAAATGGTGCCGAAGCAAAACATCAAAGTATGCCGATACCTATTTCTATTAATAAGGACATTAAAAACCCATTTGTTATTCCGGGTTTAAAAAAGCTGAATGTAGACCCCCAGCTTAACCGTAATTACACCTTCGAGAGTTTTGTTGAAGGCGATTGTAATCGTTTGGCCCGCTCTGCAGGTTATGCGGTTGCGGCTAAACCCGGCGGCACCTCATTCAATCCGTTGATGATATACGGCGGTGTAGGTTTAGGTAAAACCCACCTTGCACAAGCCATTGGTAACGAGATTAAACGTACCCTGCCCGATAAACTTGTACTATATGTAAGCTGCGAAAAATTTACACAGCAGTTTGTAGATGCCTTAAAACATAACAACATCAACGATTTTGTTAACTTTTACCAGGCCATTGATGTGCTGATAATGGATGATGTGCACAATTTTGCCGGTAAAGAAAAAACACAGGACTTCTTTTTCCATATTTTTAACCACCTGCACCAAAGTGGGAAACAGCTGATCATCACATCAGATAAAGCCCCTAAGGATCTGGCAGGTTTGGAAGAACGCCTTTTATCGCGCTTCAAATGGGGTTTATCGGCAGATCTGCAGGTGCCCGATCTGGAAACCCGAATGGCCATCCTTAAAAACAAAATTTATCAGGACGGTATCGAGCTTTCTAACGAGGTTGTTGAATACGTTGCCCACAACATTGATAACAACGTACGCGAGTTGGAAGGCGCTATGGTATCGTTACTGGCGCAATCAACCCTTAACCGTAAGGAGATCGATCTGAACCTGGCCAAGCAGATGCTTAAGAATTTCGTGAAAAATTCTGCCAAAGAAATTTCAATGGAATACATTCAAAGCCTGGTTTGCGAGTACTTTGAGGTGCCAATAGAAATGGTTAAATCGCAAACCCGTAAACGCGAAATTGTGCAGGCCCGCCAGATATCCATGTACCTGGCTAAGGCACATACCAAAAGCTCTCTTAAGTCAATCGGTCATTTTTTTGGTGGCCGTGACCACTCGACCGTTATCTACGCCTGCCAGACTGTAGAGGATCTTATTGATACCGATAAGAAATTTAAAGGCTACGTGGCCGATATCCAGAAAAAGCTAAAAATGTCATAACCTGCTTAAACTATATTATCATTAAGCCCTGCCGAAAGCAGGGCGTTTTTGTTGATATTCTTAATCAGTCTTCCGAATTTATTTCAGCAAACACATGATTATCCTTATGGTGGATGCTGAAATAAATTCAACATAATTGTCTGATTATATTTATCTTGCCTATACAATTATCACAACCCATGCGAAGTCTTTTTGCTCTTTTAACCTTACTCACCCTTTCGGCACCGGCGTTTTGCCAGACAGATACCGATGATATTAAAAAAACCATCAATACCATGTTTGATGCTATGCGCAAGGGTGATAGTATTCTGCTCAAATCCACCTTCCATCCTGATATGGTTCTGCAAAGTGCGGGAGTTAAAAAGGACGGCTCCACTGTTTTGGAAACAGAAAAGGCTAAAGGCTTTATTAAGGCCGTAGGCACACCTCATAAAACTGTTTGGGACGAGCGTATTACCTGGGGCGATATAAAAATTGATGGGCCGCTGGCCAGTGTATGGACACCTTATAAGTTTTATGCCGGTACTAACTTCAGCCATTGTGGTATTAACTTTTTTCAACTAATTAAAACGGAGCAAGGGTGGAAGATCATTTACATTGTTGATACACGCCGCAAGGATAACTGCCCCGAATAATCTGGCTCTTTCAAACTCCGCAAGTTTCGGGTTTCATCAAGCTTAAGTGCAAGGTAAATTTGTGTTATAAATAACAATTTATGGAAACCCAAGAACACATTGATTACAACCGGGTTGCTGAGGCAATTGGTTATATCAGGCTGAACTTTAAAAACCAGCCAAATTTAGATGAGGTTGCAAAGAAAATAAACCTTAGCCCTTATCACTTTCAACGCATGTTTACTGATTGGGCCGGCATCAGCCCGAAAAAATTTTTGCAGTATCTAAGTGTGGAGTATGCCAAGAACGTTTTAAAAAGTCAACAAGCTACTTTAATGGATGCCGCTTTTGAAACCGGCCTTTCAGGCACTGGCCGCCTGCACGATCTGTTTATTAATATTGAAGGGATGACGCCGGCAGAATACAAAAGCGGCGGCAGGGCACTTGTTATCAACTATAGTTATGCCGAAACGCCTTTTGGGAATGTACTGACAGCCTCAACGCCAAAAGGAATTTGCTATATGGCCTTTGCCGATAATGAAGAATTGGCTTTAAAAGAGTTACAACAGCAATTCCCAAACGCCGCCTATCATCAAATGGTTGATATGGCACAGCAAAACGCATTACAAATTTTCAGGAAAGACTGGTCGGAGTTATCCGAAATAAAACTGCATCTTAAAGGCACTCCTTTTCAGTTGAAAATCTGGGAAACATTATTAGCCATACCTGCCGGCGGTTTAAGCACTTATCAGAGCATTGCAAACAAAGCAGGCATGCCAACTGCCAGCAGGGCTGTGGGCAGCGCTGTTGGGGCCAACCCTGTTGCGTTTTTAATACCTTGCCATCGCGTTATTAAATCAACCGGCGAGTTTGGGCAATATCATTGGGGCAGCAACCGTAAAACAGCCATGATAGGCTGGGAAGCGGCAAACTTAGATATCAAATAGCGCCAACATGAACCTGCACCAGCACATAAAAAACATCAACTGGAACGGGGTAACCGAATGTATGAATGCTAAAGGTTATGCGTTGATCCCCGGTCTTTTATCTTCTGAAGGATGTGATGAAATGATTGCCTTATATCCGGATGAAAAGAACTATCGCAAAACTATCCAGATGGAAAATCACGGCTACGGCATAGGGCAGTATAAATATTTTAGCTATCCCTTGCCCGGCGTTGTACAACAAATCCGCAAGGATATTTACCCCTACATTTCAGTCATAGCCAATCACTGGATGCATGTTTTAGGGCTTAATACTTTACCTGCTTCTTTCAATGAGCTTAATGCACTTTGCCACCAGCACGGGCAGTTGCGGCCAACGCCGCTTATTCTGAAATACAATAAAGGGGGTTTCAATGCATTGCACCAGGATTTATACGGCCAGATATATTTCCCGATGCAGCTGGTGATATGCCTGAACCAAACAGGCGCTGATTTTTGTGGAGGCGAGTTTGTACTGGTTGAGCAAAAACCACGTATGCAATCCAAAGCCTCTGTTATCAACCTTAATAAAGGCGACGCATTGCTTTTTACTACTAACTACAGGCCGGTTAAAAGTGTAAAGGGTTACTACCGGGCAAACATGAGGCACGGCGTAATCGAAATAACCAGTGGCGAGCGGTATACCTTAGGTATAATTTTTCATGATGCTATATGATACGTCATACCGACCTGGGCGCAGGCACTTATAGCAGGGCGAAAGCATTAAGTTTATTATTGCACACTGGCGCTATACAACTGGCCGGAAATTTTAAACTGAAAATATACGGAGCTTTAGACTGTAATTCGGGCAAACGGATGGAAGCTAAAAACAGGGTATTTTTTTCTGAAGAAGGAGAGGCGATAGATAAGGGCTTCAGGCCATGTGGGCACTGCATGCGGACAGCATACAATGAGTGGAAAAAATTAAACCATGCTGGTAACAAAAATTTGGTATAATGTATGAGGGCTGATGAGCGTTAATATATTAGTTTATCTTGAGCCAGGATTATTAATTATAAAATATGCTTAAACGGGCCGCCTTTTTCCTCATACTGATAATTTCATCATTTATAACTCGGGCACAAACGGCTGATGAGGTGTATAACAAGTACCTGGATTTTAACCTGGCACGCTTTGGAGGCGAATCGGAAAAGGCGCTGTCACTCGGTGAGGAGATCCTGCCAAACGTAGATAAGCTGAACGATAAGTCGCGCATTAGCTTTTATTATTCTATCGGCAACCTGTATGAAAACGACAGCCAGTCCGTAAAAGCCATCGAGTATTACGAAAAGGTGGCTGCCGCCGTGCCCGATTATTATGTGGCACAACGTGCATTAGGCTACCTTTACAACAAACAGGCTGATGAGATCAAACAGAAAACAGTTACCGACACTGCTTCACTTCAGCAATACCAGGATGCTATTAAAAAGGCCCTGCCCCACCTGGAAAAAGCACAAGCCTGCGATCCGGATGATGATACATTGGAGCTTATCAAAACCCTGTATACTAACATTAATGATAAGCAGGGACTGGACACATTAAATACCCGGCTGAAAATACTTTCTAAAAATTGTGTCGATTTGCTTGAAGAGAAATAAGCTAAAAATTAAGCGCTCTTCCCTGTTGCGGGTACATAATGCGTAGTTGCAGCTTATTGCGTTCATGCAATTGCTCCTTTATTCTGGCTATCTTATTATAAGGAGGTTTCAAATGTGTAATCACCACGTTTAAGCCTTTTAAAGGCACTCCAGCAAGCGTTTGGAGCTCTGCCATTTCCTGCATCAGCAAGCGTGGTGTCAGATGGCCAAAAAGGCTTTTATCAGGCTGCTCATCCGGAAAAGAAACCTCAATCATAATAGCTTTCAATGCCTTTGACCTTACCAGCGGGGCAACGGCCTGCCAAAGCTGATGCATGTTTTCACTTCTCTCCATACGATCAGCGCCGGTATCGCCCAAGTACAATAGGTAGCTGCCTTTGCTTTGTACCAGAAAAGCAGTACTGGTAAGATTAGAGTGGCTCAGTGGAAAAGCCTGCACCTGCATTGAGGTGTTAGCTATATCAATTTTTTCTCCGGGTTTTAAAATTTGATAATGGTACTTATTTAGTTTTGGAACTTCACCTTCATCTGCAAAATTAGCCCAGCTTTGCCAGGTAAAGTAATGAGTTTTGAGGGTTCCAATAGTGGTGTTCAATCCATAAACATATTTGGCCGTATCTTCGGGCGAATTAATGATCATGCCAGCCAGGTGATCTAAGTGCCCGTGAGAAATGAAATATGCCTTGATCAGCTTTTTTTGTACTTCGTTTACCGGCATAGTAAAGGCTTTATTATTTATTGCCTTTTGGATACCATAATTTATTGTGCCCGCATCCAGGCAAATGTAATTATCATCATGTGTGGGTGCCAGCATATACGCGGATAAGTTACTTTCATCAACACCACCCAATACACCAAGAGGCACTAACCTAAAGGCCGGCTTACTGCTTTGAGCAAAGCTTATAACAGGCCACAGTAAAAAAATCAAAACAGCGGTTTTGCAAATACGGTACATTACCTCAAAATTACTAATTTGGCCGCAATGAAAGCCAGTCAGATTGCCGCTAAAATTGTTACCCGCCTGTTCCTGATATTATTGTTAGTAGCATTGGTGCCTCTACTGCAAGGTGATAACAGTAAAATGCAGCACATTTATCTTGCTCCACAACATCTTTGGACATTAGCTCCACCAATTTTACTGATTCTTGGCTTTATTATCTTGCTGATTGTTTGTGCCCGGCAAAAATACAGCCAGCAGGATTTGAACTGGCTGCTGGTGTTGAACACTGTTATACTGATAATTTATGGCATAACGCTTTACATCCGAGTTTACCAGATGATCAATTAACCTACTCGGTCTTCATCTTTTCCTGCGCAGACTCTTTATACTCATAGTCGCCGCCTAAAAGGTAACCCCAGGGTTTAAGGCTTTCTATGCGGTCGAAAATAATCTTAAATATTGCTATAACCGGGATGGATAAAAACATTCCCGATAAACCCCATAACATCTCTCCAATAACGATACCTATAAAAGAGATCAAAGCGTTAAGCCTTACTTTTGAACCTACTATAGCAGGGAGTAAAAAATTGGCATCAATAGCGTGTATCACCACTACACTTACAGCGGTAGTAAGTGTCTGGCTGATGCTGCCGGTTGCAAACGTAACAAGTGTACTCAACAACAAGGCGCTAAAAATGCCTATGTAAGGTATAATATTGAATAAGCCTACTATCAAACCCAATAGTACAGCATATTTGATTCCTATTATCCAAAAAACAGTAATAGCCATAGTGGCAACAATTACCATCTCTATCATCAAACCGAAAATATATTGCCTTAAAATTTTTTGTATATTTTCCACAATGTCCATAACGATAGCCTTGCTGTCGCCTGAAAAAACGTTTATCAGAAAAGTCAGAAGCAGGCGCCTGTAAAACAATATGAAAAAAGTAAAAATGAGGATAAATACATAAAATAACATTAATGAAGATACCGCTCCAAAAGTTGTCCCCAGCACCTCGGTACCGGATGCCATTATTTTTTTGGCGGTGTTATTTACATACACCATCTGCTTATGGGCGTTAATATGAAAGGCATTTTCTACCCATTGATGCAAATCGCCAATGGATTGATCCACCTGTCTTTTTAACATTGGCCAGTCGTTAGCTATGCCGGATATTTGATTGCCAACAAGATACAATACCCCACCAACAAAACCTACCAGTAATAAAATAGAGATAAAAGAAGATGCGCTGCGCGGTAACCGGCATTTACGTTCAAAAAAATAAGATACCGGTAATAACAATATAGCAAACAAAAACCCGAATATCAGGGGGTCTAACAATTCTTTTGCCGCTATTACCAGATAGCCCACCACGCAAATGCCAATCAGTGTAAGCGCTAAACGTTCATAAAAAGGGGCAAGTAGTTTTTTTGATGGCATAAGTATTTGTGCTATTACCTGCTTGAACAGGCAGAAGTTTTATATGTTTTGCAATTATAGCTGATTATACAGCAATCTTTAACATGCATCTAAATTAAACTGGCAAGTACTTTGCTACATAAAAAGTAATATAATACATACTACCATGGCAAAGTATTCAAAAAAAGCAGGTGACAAGGTTGAAGAAACCATGCACGAGATGAAAGAAGGCAAATTGAAAAGCGGTAGCGGTAAAAAAGTTACCAGTAAAAAACAGGCTGTAGCGATAGGGTTATCAGAAGCCCGCAAAGAAGGCGCAAAAGTTCCTAAAAAAAAGAAGGACTAACATAAAAAGTAAGGCCTGCCAAATTTGGCAGGCCTTACTTTTTATCCTTTGTTATCAGCCTTCATTACATGAGTGGTATTCATGGATTGAATTTTTAACTGTTTTTGTATATGTGCATTAGTATTTACCTCGTGGTTTAAGTGAGGCGCAATAACCAGCGATACTATCGACATCAGTTTGATGAGGATATTCATAGACGGGCCAGAAGTATCTTTAAACGGATCGCCCACGGTATCACCCGTTACAGAGGCCTTATGTGGTTCCGATTTTTTGTAATAGATCTCACCATTAATCTCAACACCTTTTTCAAATGATTTTTTAGCGTTATCCCACGCACCACCGGCATTGCTTTGAAAGATACCCATTAACACGCCTGAAACGGTAACACCGGCCAGTAAGCCACCCAATACTTCCGGGCCAAAGGCAAATCCTATAACAATCGGAGTGATCAGTGCTATTAAGCCGGGCGCTACCATTTCGCGAATTGAGGCTTTGGTTGAGATAGCCACACATTTTTCATACTCTGGTTTTGCCTTGTATTCCATTATACCGGGTATTTCGCGGAACTGGCGGCGAACCTCCTCAACCATTGACATGGCTGCACGGCCCACTGCAGAGATTGCAAGTGCCGAAAAAATAAAAGGTATCATACCGCCAACAAACAAGCCAGCCAGTACATTAGCTTTGTATATGTCGATATGCTCGATGCCTGCAACCCCTACAAAGGCAGCGAATAGAGCTAATGAGGTTAGCGCTGCAGATGCAATGGCAAAGCCTTTACCAGTTGCCGCAGTAGTGTTGCCTACAGCATCCAGGTTATCGGTACGGTGGCGCACTTCCTCGGGCAGGCGGCTCATCTCGGCAATACCACCCGCGTTATCCGCAATAGGGCCGAAAGCATCAATGGCCAGTTGCATGGCTGTAGTGGCCATCATACCGGCCGCGGCAATAGCCACTCCGTATAAGCCTGCAAAAAAGTATGAGCCGTAAATACCGGCAGCCAAAACAATTATCGGCATTACTGTTGATTCCATACCGATAGCCAAACCACCAATAATGTTGGTGGCATGCCCTGTTGATGATTGTTTAATAATGCTCAGCACCGGGCGCTTGCCCATAGCAGTATAATATTCGGTAATGATAGACATTAAAGTACCAACCACCAGGCCTACTAAAATAGAGGCAAATACACCGTTTTTGGTGAACACCAATGCACCCGCTTTAACAGCCCCTGTCTCATCCAGATCACGTGTAAGATGCATGTTGCCGGCAGGCAGCATCCATTGTACAACAAAGTAAGTGGCTATAGCTGTTAATACTATAGATGCCCAGTTACCTACGTTAAGAGCACTTTGCACACTGTCTGTCTCTTTTTTGATCTTAACCATAGCAGCGCCTACTATAGAAAATATCAGGCCTAAGCCCGCTATAACCATAGGCAATAAAACCGGAGCAATACCGCCAAAGTTATCTGCCGAAACAATTTCACGGCCTAATACCATTGTAGCCAGCATAGTAGCTACATAAGAGCCAAACAAGTCGGCACCCATACCGGCCACGTCGCCTACGTTATCACCTACGTTATCGGCAATAGTAGCCGGGTTACGCACATCATCCTCAGGAATACCGGCCTCAACCTTTCCAACAAGGTCGGCGCCTACGTCGGCAGCTTTGGTATATATACCACCACCTACACGGGCAAACAACGCAATAGACTCAGCCCCTAATGAAAAACCTGCTAAAACCTCAAGGGCTTTTGCCATGTCTTCGCCATTTACATTACCACCTACGTTTTTTACATACATGGTATAAAAAACAATAAACAACGAGCCCAGGCCTATAATAGCCAAACCCGCTACCCCAAGGCCCATAACCGTACCACCGGTAAATGATACCTTAAGTGCCTGTGCAAGACTGGTTTTAGCGGCCTGAGTAGTGCGAACATTGGCTTTAGTGGCAATGCGCATACCTATATAACCTGCAAAGGCCGATAAAAACGCCCCTATTAAAAATGATACAGCTATAACAGGGCTGGATGTAGCAACTGTAGTGCCCGACCACGCCAGTAAAATGCCTGCTATAATTACAAAGTAGCTCAGTATCTTCCATTCAGCACGTAAAAATGCCATTGCCCCATCAGCAATGTAACCGGCAAGCTGGTTCATAGAAGCATCGCCCGTTTCCTGTTTGGTGACCCATGCAGATTTACCCGCCATAACGAGTATTCCTATCAAGCCAAAGACGGGGATCAGATAGATTAAGTAATTGTTCAAAAGATCCATAAATTTAGTTTATAAAGTGTTTAAGTGCTTTTTATGTAAAAGCAGATATAATTGGTTGATGCAAAATAGTAAATTAATTATTCACAATAGCGTGTCAAATTATAAAGTTTTTGAATAGTTTAGTGGTTTAAACCCTTTAACCCTAATGGCTAACGAACCCACTCCATCTAAACTAAAACACGAATTAAGTTTGCTCGACGGCACCATGCTGGTTGCCGGTTCCATGATCGGTTCAGGTATTTTTATTGTAAGCGCCGATATTATACGCAATGTTGGTTCATCTGGCTGGTTGATAGCTGTATGGCTTTTAACAGGCTTCATGACACTTACCGCGGCATTGAGCTACGGCGAGCTAAGCGCCATGTTCCCGAAAGCGGGGGGCCAGTATGTATATCTGAAAGAAGCCTACAACAAACTGATCGCATTTTTATACGGATGGAGCTTCTTTGCGGTTATACAAACCGGTACAATTGCAGCTGTGGGTGTTGCCTTCTCCAAATTCGCAGCTTATTTATGGAAGCCGTTAAGCGAGGATAACATTGTTTTTCAAACCGGGTCGCTTAAAATCAGCGCAGCACAGATCGTATCCATCATACTTATTATTTTCCTTACGTTTATTAATACCAGAGGGGTTAAAGGCGGTAAATTAATCCAAACAACTTTCACTTTAACCAAGCTGTTAAGTTTATTCGGGCTGATAGCTTTTGGCTTTCTGGCCTTCAAAGGCGATATATGGCGTGCTAACTGGGCTACACCCTGGGACCTGCATAACCTTGCTAAAGATGGTTCCATCACTCAATTAACAATGGGTGCTGCCCTGGGTGCAATAGCTGCTGCAATGGTTGGTTCTATTTTCAGCAGCGATGCCTGGAACAGCGTAACCTTTGTAGCCGGCGAAATGAAAAACCCTAAGCGTGACGTAGCGCTGAGTATGATGTTTGGTACTATTATCGTAACCGTTATTTATGTACTGGCAAACGTAGTTTATACAGGCGTATTGTCTTTACAGGATATTGCCAGTGCCGATAAAGACCGCGTGGCGGTAACCGCATCGCATGTAATTTTTGGTAACATAGGTACCTATATCATTGCTGTAATGATCATGATATCAACCTTTGGCTGCAATAACGGACTGATACTTTCTGGTGCCAGGGTTTATTATACCATGGCTAAAGATGGTTTGTTCTTTAAACGTACCGGTACCCTTAACCAGTTTGGCGTACCGCAGTTTGGCCTTTGGATACAAGCTTTTGTTGCTTCGTTATTGTGTTTAAGCGGCCGCTACGGCGATTTATTGGATATGATATCATTTGTGGTGGTAGTGTTTTATGTGCTCACTATTTTAGGTATTTATATTTTGCGCAAAAAAATGCCAAATGCCGAACGCCCTTATAAAGCAATTGGTTACCCTGTACTGCCAGCGCTTTATATATTGATGGGAGTTGCTTTTTGCGCACTTTTATGCGTTTATAAGAGCGATTACGTTAAATATGGACTGTTAATTGTGCTGATAGGCATACCAATTTATTATTTGACAAAAGTAAGTAGCCGTAATGAAGATAAAGCAGACGTGGTTAATTAGTTTAATATTCGTTTTTATTGCAGACGCGGTCTGCGCGCAATCTGACCTGCAAAAAAAATTACAATCCGCCTTTAACCGTTTTCAGTCTGACGAACAATGCAAATATGCATCAGTATCATTAACCGTTCTGGACACTAAAACCGGCGAAACTGTTTTCACCGCCAACCCTGATATGGGTTTGGCGCCCGGCTCTACACTTAAAACGGTTACAAGTATTACCGCCTTTAATCTTTTAGGCAAGGATTTTAGATACGAAACTCAGTTAAACTATTCGGGATATATAGATGCATCGGGCACACTTAACGGAGATGTGATTATTAAAGGTGGTGGCGACCCAACTTTAGGCAGTTGGCGGTGGTCTGCAACCAAAGAAAACGCTGTACTAAAAGCAATGGTGGCTGCATTGCAAAAGGCAGGTGTAAAAAGGATTAACGGTGGAATTATAGGCGATAACGGTGTATTCAATCAACAGTCAATCCCGGATGGTTGGATATGGCAGGACTTGGGCACCTATTATGGTGCTGGCATTGCAGGGCTTTGCTGGCGCGAAAACCAATTTGATATTTTGCTCAAGACTGGCAGTGTTGGTAATACCATCACCGTGGAAGGTACGTCTCCTGAAACCAGTTACCTGCAATATAAAAGCGAACTGACCAACGGCGCTGCCAAAACCGGCGATCAGGCTTACCCTTATCTGCCTGCTTTTAACAGCAAAATAATGTACCTGCGTGGCACTTACGCTGTAGATCAAACCAAAAAACGTGTATCTGCCGCCATTCCTGATCCGGCGTTTGATGCTGCGCTTCGGCTGAGCGACACGCTTAAACGCTTAGGCATCCCTGTAAACAACAGCCCGCAATCTTCCCTGATGCTGGCCGAAAAAGATATGCAGGTGCCGGCCAACACTAAAAGCCTTACTGTTATCAATTCACCGGTTTTAAGCCAGATAGTATATTGGCTCAACAGAAAAAGCATTAACCTGTATGCCGAGCAACTGCTTGCCAGTATAGCCTTAAAGGCAGGAAAACAAGCTTCAACTGCCGACGGTGTTGACGCCCTTAAAGCTTTTTGGGAAATGAAGGGTATTGATAAACGCTCCATGAATATTTTTGACGGCAGCGGTCTGTCACCGGAGGATAGAATTACCACATCAACAGTTGCCAGGATACTTCAATCTGCAAAAAAAGAAAGCTGGTTTGATGACTTTTATGACAGCCTTCCCATTTACAACGACATGAAGATGAAAAGCGGCAGTATTAACAGTGTACAGGCTTATGCGGGCTTTCAGGTGCATGATGGCAGGCAGTTATGCTTTTCCATCATGGTAAACAACTATAATGGCCCGGGCAGCGGTATTCGCGAAAAGATGTTCAGGCTGCTGGATGTATTAAAGTAAAAAAGCGATGGGCATAAATCCCATCGCCACAGTTATAGTTAGTAGTCAGCAGTTTAGACGTCGCGGGTAGATTCGAACTACCGTAAAAGGTTTTGCAGACCCTCACCTATCCTCTCGGCCACGCGACTTGTTATTACCCTTTACTTACTTATTGGGCTGAGGTGTCGTTCTCAAATATGGTTTTACTTCCTTAAATCCTTTTGGAAATTTTGAAGGGATATCTTCTGTTTTTATCGAAGGCAATACAACTACATCATCACCGTCTTTCCAGTCGGCAGGTGTAGCAACGCTGTGGTAAGCGGTTAGTTGCAGTGAATCTATCACCCTTAGTATTTCCTGGAAATTTCTGCCTGTAGATGCAGGATAGCTGATGATCAGTTTAATTTTTTTGTCCGGCCCGATGATAAATAATGAACGTACTGTTGCCGTGAGCGAAGCATTTGGGTGTATCATATCATAAGCTTCAGCAATTTTGCGGTCCTCATCGCCAATTATAGGGAAGTTTACCTCAACGTTTTGCGTTTCATTGATATCGTTGATCCATCCTTTATGCGATTCTACATTGTCGGTACTCAATGCAAGCACTTTTACATTGCGTTTATCAAATTCATCTTTTAGCGATGCGGTTTTACCCAACTCGGTTGTACAAACTGGCGTGTAATCTGCCGGATGAGAAAATAAAACTCCCCAGCCGTCGCCAAGATATTCATACAGATCAATTTCCCCCTGTGAGGTTTGTGCTTTAAAGTTTGGGGCGTCGTCGCCAATTCGTAAGCTCATTTTACAAAGTTTTTAGTTAATTATTTACTTACTAATAAGTAAGTTATGTTTAATATTTTCCCAATAAGATTATCCGGAATTAAGCGGCATGCCTAAGCAGAAAAGGAAATATGCCACAGGCATATTAATCATTTAAATCAGCTTATCTGTCTTACAATGCATAAAATCATTGAAGCAGGAATTAGCACCTTTTACCTAAGCGGTACAGGTTGCTAAGACTTCGTTGGGCCCTTCCCTCTGTCTTTCTGGATAAGTATTTAAAGAACGATAACGTCACAAAGATATTTATAAATTCTATAAAACCTATAGACTTTATAATAATTTTTTTGGATTAAGTTTAACTAATTGATAAACAGGAATAAAAAATTGCTAAAATATAAGCGTTACTTACCATTTAGTTTTTTTATCAATTCTACTTCTTCGGGTTTATAGGCTGTGCCATCCTTACGAAAAATGTCATGAAACCATTCCTTAGGTTCACTGCCATCGGGTATTGGGTTGTCCCAGGCATATATAGTATTGGTTTTACCCATTACAAACCCCCAGTTTAAAGCACCAACATTTTCTTGCTTCAGCATAGGCATAATTGTTTCAAAACGGCTGCCGCGTGTACGGGCCATATATTCTGTACATATAAGCGGCTTGCCATGGGTTTTAAGCAACTGTATAGTTTTACGGTGCGATGGTTCTTCCGTATAATCATGGTAAGTTATGATATCGGAATTTAAAGCCTGGTAAGTGTTGAGTTTTTCGAAGGTCCAGTCCCAAAGCCCGGCAGACAATGGCTGATCGGGGCTTACAGCCCGTGCCCATGTAAATACTTTAGTCAGCAGATCATAAGATGCGTCTTTTTTCTTTGAGTTACCAGGCTCGTTATATAAATCCCAAAGCAGTATGCGCTTATCATGCTTAAAAGTTGTTAGCACATCAGTTACATAAGCCTGTAACATTTGCACCTGACCCGGATTATTTAAGCGATTACCGGGGTCCTGCAGCCAGCCAGAGTTATGAACACCGGTTTTTGGTGCCGGCTGCTTACCAATTTTTGCATCCGCATTCCAGCAATCATCAAAAAATACAAACATTGTTTTTATGTGATGCTTATTGGCAATGGCCAGATAATCGTTAACACGCTTTTTAAAGCCGGCTTTATCCTGCTGCCATGCAAGGCTGTATAAAAAAACCCGCATTGTGTTAAAACCAATTTCTTCCGCATAACCCAATTCTTTGTCGATAGTTGCAGGATCGAAACTATCGGCCTGCCACATTTCTAATTGATTGATAGCACTGCTTGGCATAAAGTCGGCCCCGGTCATCCATTTATGCTGTGCATACCACGCATTTGCTTTAGATACGGACCAAACTTTGTTTGGCGCACCCGCGTTTTGGGCGCTACTGTTCAACGCTGTTACGCTTGAAATTAATAATATAAGTACGCTTTTAATAAATCTGTTTTTCATATTAATTGTAAAGGTAATAAACTTAGCAAAAAGGATTGATTTTGACTGCCTTTTGTATATATGAGTTAAGATACTTATGCCATTTAATTTATGAGTTTAGCAAATTATAATATTACCATATTAATGCAATAGTTCAAATTTGATTACCCATGTTAGGACGAGTTCGCTATAATTGTAATATTTTTAACTAAAACTACCTAAACAAACCACATTTATAAACCATACGTATAAATATTGCTTTGTTAATAATTTAGGTATTAAAACAATATATAATAAGCAACAAAGTTATAGAACTAGTGTTTACACACTTAATTAATAGATATTGATAACAGCTTAAATGGGTTCAACTGAAGAACATATTTTTTTTAGCGAAAAAACGGCCCACATTATAGAACTGTTTGATAATATCGATATTGGTGTATGGGAGTACAATCTTAACACAAGGGATATAAAGTGGTCAAGCGGTTTTTATTCTGCATTAGGGTATACTTCAGGAGAAATTGAATGTTCTTATAATTACTTTTTCGAGAACTTATTATACTACCGCGACAGACAGACATTTTTAGAATCCACACGTGCAATCCGAGGCGGAAGCTCACCAATAACACAAATCAGGCTACTCACCAAACTAAATGGCTATCAATGGTTTGAAAGCAAAATACACTATATTAAAAACTTAAGAAGCCCTTTATTATATGGCACTTTTGTTAACATCAACAAACTTAAATTAGCTGAATTAACAGCGGCGGAAAAAGATTTTAAATCTGAAGAGATTGGCAGGATTGCCAAAATAGGCATTTGGGAAATTGATGTGAAAAGTATGGAGCTTATTTTAAGCAAGGAAATTTATGAAGTTTTTGAGCTTGATACTCCAGTACAAATGTCTGTTGATGAAGCCATTAGTTTTTTTGAACCCAAATATCAGCAGCAATTACGTGATGCGCTACAAAATGCTATTGACCTGGGTAAGCCTTATGATTTGGATGCACAATTCAGAACCGCCAAAAACAATGTTGTATGGGTTAAGGCAAAAGGTGTACCTGTAATTAATGATCATGGAAGCTGCATAGCTATAAGAGGCATATTTCAGGATATTGACAGTGTAAAAAAAAGTGGCATTACTTTGCAATCATCTGTTAACCTGCTTGACGACCAGAACAAGCGACTGCAAAACTTCGCTTATATCGTATCACATAATTTACGGTCGCATGCAGGCAACCTAAAATCAATGGTGACTCTGTTTGAAGATACACAACTGGAACAGGACAGGTTGGAGATCTTCTCGCATATCAGCACCATCAGTCAAAGCCTTAGCGCTACAATGGAGCATCTGGATGAAATTGTAAAAATGCAGGCAGAGATTTCTAAAGGGACATCACTGGTCAACTTTGAAAGAACCTTTGGGAATGTAGTATCAGCCCTGGAAACCAACATTAGCGCTACAAACGCAAAAATCAATACCAATTTTGCCGATGCTCCGGAGGTTAACTATATACCAGCCTATCTGGAAAGCATATTTTTTAACCTGCTTACCAATGCGTTAAAATATAAGCACCCTAACCGCAACGCCGTTTTAAATATTACCACACAAAGCAGCGGGAAAGAAATTTATTTAATTTTTGAAGATAACGGTTTAGGCATTGACCTAAACCGTCATGGTAGTGAACTTTTCGGGATGTACAAAACTTTTCATCGAAACAATGACTCTAAGGGAATAGGCCTTTTTATGACACGCAACCAGGTTGAAGCACTTGGTGGATCCATAGTTGTGGATAGCACAGTAAATGTTGGCACAAAATTTACTATTAAACTGGTATAATAATAACAGTTGTGAATAGGGATATTAATATGGTGACCGCCGGGATAATTGATGATGATAAGATCTTTACTTATGGTTTCAAAAAATTAAGCTCGATAAAAGGCATTTTTAACGAGATATTAGAGTTTAATAATGGTAAAGAAGCTATTGATTATTTAACCAATCCTGATAATAATCAGCGCTTACCGGATGTTTTATTTGTAGATATTAACATGCCGGTAATGAATGGCTGGGAATTTAATGAAGCATTTGGGGAAATAAAATCACAACTGGGAAAAGATATCGTTGTTTACACCATCAGTTCATCAATAGATCCAAAAGATATAAATAGGGCAAAAAATAATCCGCTTATAGCGGATTATATTGTAAAGCCAATTGATTTAACTTACCTGGCGAGTATATACGAAAATCTGCAGACAGCCGAAAGAAGGCCCGCTTAAATAGATTATTCAATATAACTCTCAAGTATTTTGAAACCAGCAGTTGTTTCAAGCTCAACTTTCTCAATGGTTTTAGGCAACAAAATGCAATCACCCATTTTTACAGTATAGGATTTGTTATTATGCTTAAGTGTATACCCGCCTTCAACACAAACATGTATTACAAACGAATCGAGGTTTGAATAATCCTTTTCAACGCCATGTGTAGCATCTAAAACGTTTGTGGTAAAGTAAGGGCATTTCACTACATGCACGGTTTCATCCTTTTGGGGCTGATACTGAGTTTTGTACTGATCATAATGCTTGTAATCAATAGCAGCCAATGCTTCTTCAGTATGCAGTTCACGCTTTTGGCCTTTATCATCCACACGGTCAAAATCGTAAATACGATAAGTGATATCTGAAGTTTGCTGAATCTCGGCAATTAAAAGCCCTTTGCCTATAGTATGCACGCGGCCCGCAGGTAAAAAGAAAACATCACCTGCTTTAGCCTCTTCACGGTTCAGTATATCCATGATATGTCCACTGTTTAAAGCGTCGACATATTTTTGTTCATCCATTTCCTGGTTAAATCCGGTAATCAGTGTCGAACCCGGATCAGCTTCTATGATATACCACATTTCGGTTTTACCGAAGGAGTTATGGCGTTTTTTTGCCAGTTCGTCATCCGGATGCACCTGTACGCTAAGGTCATCGTTGGCATCAATAAACTTCACCAGTAGCGGGAATGTATCGCCAAAATGCTGATAAACTTTCTCCCCTACCAGTTCGCCTTTATATTGCTCAAGCAAAGCAGCTAACGATTGCCCTTCAAGCTCACCGCCGTTCACAACCGATACATCAGATTTTACGCCTGATATTTCCCAGGTTTCGCCGCAGTTTGGCAGGTCGCCAATATTTTTATGCAGATAGCTTTCAATTTTGTGGCCTCCCCATATTTTATCCTTAAATATGGTTTTAAATTTTAGCGGGTATAATGCTGACATGATGGTTATGTATGATGTATGTTTAGTGAGACGTTAAAAAAATGTTTTTCTGCTGCTAAATTAGCCATTTCGATAATGTGATATAAAGGTTTTTTACAAAAAGTATTTTATAGAAATGTTAATATTCAATGAAACATCCGGTTTGATTTCTTGATATGGTGAGATATTTTTATCTTTAAAACACCTAATCTTTTTCTGTGAACGAATCCTTGAACCCTCAATCATCAGACGTCCCTGAAGTGTTATCATGCAAAAACTGTAATGATTTAGATGTTGTGCATGGTTACCCAATTTTACTTTGTGCCAATTGCCGTAACAAATTCATCAATTATCCTATACCATTATGGGTCAGACTATTCGGTGCCGGTATATGCTTGATATTAGTAATATCACTCATATGGTTACCTGCAAATTTTACCGCCGCCATTGCTATATCGAGAGCTGAAAAAGCAGAAAAGAATAAAGATTATATAACTGAACAGCATGAGCTTGAAAAAGCTTTTAAAACTGCCCCCAATTCTTCGGATGTATTGGAACATTTAATGATTGCAAGCTTTTATAATGATGACTTTGAAACGTTATCAGACGCATCTGCGAAATTGGGAAACAGGCCAATCGAAGATAGTGTCATGCTTAACAAACTTAACTACATTATTACTCAAAGCAGATTATATGCGCCATCAGATACATTTAATATCGTGTTTAAAAATTATGCGGCTAAAAAGATTCCTGATTCAACATTAGCGAGATATGTCAAGCATAATCCCTTTGACATCTATGCATCTTATCTATTAGCTTCAACATACGACGAAACAAAACAATATGAACTTGCAGATCCTCTTTTATCTCACATATTAGATATCGATAGCGAATACATCCCTGCCATTTACTATAAAACAAAAGTAAAAAGGGCATTAAATCAAATTGACTCTTCGTTATTTTATTGCAATCGTATACTTCAACTAAACCATCAATCAGTTTATGGGCTTGCCGCAAAGGCACGTACTTTATTAAAAACCGGAAATTTACAAGAGGGGCTTAAACTGGCACAACAAAGTCATGACCTCAATAAAAATGATGGCTATGGTACGGCTACGCTGGCTATAGCTTATCATTTAAACAAAAATTTCAAAAAAAGAGACTTCATTTTACAAACTGCTGCAAAAGATTCTTTGACAACTTATTACATAATCTTTGCCAAAGATGTAATATCAAATAAAAATCAACTTTAGCCTTTACTATGTTCATTCCCGGAATTTTAATAACAATTGCCACCTTTCCAGGCGTAATCATACACGAACTTGCCCACCAACTATTTTGCCGCTGGTTTAAAGTACCGGTATTCAAAGTTGTTTATTTTCAACCATCCAATCCAGCCGGCTACGTACAACATGAAATCGTAAGCAACAAATGGCATTCTTTGTTAATCAGCGTAGGACCGTTTATCATAAATTCTCTTATAGCTATGATTGTTGCATTCCCCACTGCCTTACCTGTATTTAAATTTGATAATGCCAACATTGCCGACTACATACTTATTTACCTGGGAATATCTATTGCAATGCATGCGTTTCCAAGTATTGGTGATGCCAAAAGCATTTGGCAAGATGTAAAGGATCCTGCAACGCCGTTTTGGGCCAAAATCGTAGGCTATCCTGTAATTGGTTTAATTTACATTGGTTCAATTGGAAGCTTTTTTTGGCTGGATTTGGCGTACGGTGTTGCATTGGCGGTGGGTATACCCAATCTCTTAGTTAATATTTTAGCTTAGTACTTATAATTAATAAACTAAGAAAGCCCGTCTTGCAATCAAGACGGGCTTTCATATTTCAAATAAACAGATAATTACTTACCCAGCTTTGCTTTTAAATTCTGGTCGATAGCTTCTAAAAACTCCTCGGTGTACAGGTAATCGGTACCATGCTCTACCTTAGACTTTATGGTAATGGCCAAATCCTTGGTCATTTTACCGCTCTCAACAGTTTCTATACAAACCTGCTCTAAAGTATGGCAAAAATCAATCAGTTCCTGGTTGTTATCCAGCTTGCCACGGAACTCCAATCCACGTGTCCAGGCAAAAATAGAGGCAATTGGGTTAGTAGATGTAGGGCGGCCGGCCTGATGCTCGCGATAGTGGCGGGTTACCGTACCGTGTGCAGCCTCGGCTTCCATAACGGTACCATCCGGAGTAACTAAAGTAGATGTCATTAATCCTAATGATCCAAAACCCTGCGCTACGGTATCGCTCTGTACATCACCATCATAGTTTTTACAAGCCCAAACAAAGTTACCATTCCATTTAAGCGCCGATGCAACCATGTCGTCAATTAAACGGTGCTCATAAGTAATGCCGGCAGCATCAAATTTAGCTTTATAATCGTTTTGATATATTTCTTCAAAAATATCTTTAAAACGACCATCATATTTTTTCAGGATGGTGTTCTTGGTAGACAGGTATAAAGGCCAGCCTTTCATAAGCGCCTGGTTAAAGCAGGCATGTGCAAAGCCTTTTATAGATTCGTCGGTGTTATACATGGTTAATGCAACACCATCTCCCTTAAAATTATAAACTTCAAATGACTGTGCTTCGCCGCCATCCTCTGGGGTAAACGTTACAGTCAATTTACCTTTACCTTTGGTAAGAAAGTCTGTTGCGCGGTATTGATCGCCAAAAGCATGACGGCCTATGCATATCGGGGCTGTCCAGTTTGGTACCAAACGCGGCACGTTGCTCATTACTATCGGCTCGCGAAAAACGGTACCATCTAATATATTACGGATAGTGCCATTAGGCGACTTCCACATTTGTTTTAATCCAAATTCTTTTACGCGCTGCTCGTCAGGCGTAATGGTAGCGCATTTGATACCTACGCCATATTGTAAAATAGCATTGGCAGCATCTACGGTAACCTGGTCATCGGTTTCATCCCGATACTCGATACCCAGATCATAATATTTAATATCAAGGTCAAGATAAGGGATAATCAGTTTATCTTTTATAAACTTCCAGATGATGCGGGTCATTTCATCACCGTCCAGTTCAACTACCGGGTTTTCTACTTTAATTTTTGACATACCTTGTTATGGTTATTTTTAACGGTTTCAAACATACATATTTTTTTATATGTAAATATTTACAGGCTTAACTAATTGAAAAAAGTTACCTTAATGGATAATAATTTGTTTAGCCGGCATTCAACAAAACCATAATAAAAACGTTATGGTAAAAACAAAAAATCAATTTGTTTTAAATACAGCCATTGCTTTTTAAAACTTAGATACTACTTTTAGGAAATTTTAAACACCTGCTGTTTAGCAGAACTTGCCTCTGTTTATGACGAATCTGTTTTCAAAAAAAATATTTTTCACCTTAATTTTTTCTGTTGCAGCAATAGTTTCAAAGGCGCAGATCGGCTTTGATTATGCACAGTACGATTTGGGCTTAGGTGGTGCTTATAATAAGCTCTATGGAGATGCCGAATCCACAAAAGGCACTGTTTCTGCACATGCAAGCTTTATTTACAATGAAACGCCTTATGTAAATTACGTTTTTGAGGTACAGGCTGGTTCATTAGAGGGCGGCAATCGCCTTGCGGCTTCTGGCAGGTATTTTAAAAACAATTTCACAGCCCTGGTTTTCAGAGGGCAGTTACAGGCAGGCGAAATAATTGATTACTCTGGCAGTACGCTGATGAATGCGGTAAAAAACCTTTACCTTTCTACAGGCGTTGGGTATATTCTTAATAATATCAAAGACGAGAACATTAACCGGGTATCTAATACAACACCACAGTATGTTACCGGTGGCTTAAATAAAAGCAATGAGCTTTATATACCTGCCAGGATTGGTTACGAGTTTAAATTTTATAATCAGTATAACCAACCATCTTTTAAAGTAGACGTAGGTTATCAGGTTAATTTCGACCTTACCGACAATATGGACGGATTTACAGCAGGCGCTCGGAATGACACCTGGGTACAATTTTCAATAGGAGTTAAATTTGCATTAGGTGGTGTAACCTCTTACCGAAAATCGGTACAGTAAATTTTAAGGCGTAAAATTTGGCAGGATTTTGGCATTAGGCATAATAAATAATACAACCTATGATACCAGAAGAACAAGACCAGGATTTTGTAACCGATCCTGAAGATAGAAACAACCCAATTGAAGGAGCTAACGATGAAATTGTAGATGATGAGAACCTGACCTACAATGAAGAATCCAACAGCTATGAGTATGATGTAAAAGGCGACAACCCTGATTACGATCATCCCGACCCTTACGACACAACAGCTAATAATGGTGATGATTTCGACTCTACTTACGATGAGGCAAATCCTTACGACACCAAAGGAGAATACGATCCTGAAAGATCTTTAGAAACTGATGTTGATGCCTTAGGCATGCATATAGACAGTGGAAAAATCGTAGAGATCAACCCTCGTGATGAGGCTTTGGCCCATACACCCGAAGATGACCGGGAAGACCTTGACGAAGAAGGTTACCCGATAAATGACACACCTAAGAAATAAGAATTGCAGACCCTCATAAAAAACAATGGCGCCCATAAGGCGCCTTTTGTTTTTTATGAGGATTTATCAATCAAAGTCAAGATTAAATTTATTTTTCAATTCAATTAACTGCGGGTTTTTTGACGCCAGATACTGGAATTTTTCTGACGATGTATAAGGCTTACGCACAGCAGTGGTTTCTTCTACACGAGCATTTACCTCTATATTAAAGTTTTTTAATGTTGTACGCAGGTAGTTTAAAAGGTAAGGCCGCTCCTCCCTGAAAGAAGCTTCCTGTACTTTGTTAGATACAACAATTTCATAATTTTCTGCACTTAACGCCCGTGGCGCGTTAGCAGTAAAAATGGTGACCAAACTCATGGCTTTACCTTCAGCTTTTATTTTGGCTGCATAGTTGCTCCAGGTTTGCAAAAACTGATCGCTGGTAAAGGGCTCTTTATCCTCACCTTTTAAATAAGGATCCTCTTCGGCTGCTTTCTCCTCTTCTACTATCTTACCCAGTTCATTAAACTTAGGTATTTTGATAGATGATGTTGCAGCATGCAGATTCGGGATAAATACCTTAGTCTTTTCGGCAGGTGGTTCAGGCGCATGTTTGGTATCAGCTACTGCATTAGCTATAACTGCGGAGGGCTGAGTTAATGCGGAAGCGTTTTTAGCATCTGTAGTATAAGAAACCGGTGCATCGCGCACAACATCCAAATCATCATTAACAGGTGCTGCTGTAGGAACAGGGGGTGGATTTACTGAGGTATCAGGTTTTTTTTTTACCTCCCCGTTTGGGGCAGCTCCGTTTTCTGCAACCGGCATATTCGCCATGTTAAACACCGATTGCAGATTACTCATCTTTAACAAGGCAAGCTCCACCTGTAACCGCTGATTTTTGCTTAATTTGTAACTGATGTCACATTGGTTGGCAATATTGAGGGCCGACAACAGGAAAGATACCGATGCGGTTTGCGATTGCTGCAAATAACGGGTTTTAATAGTTTCGCTTACTTCAAGCAGTTTAATAGTAGACGCATCTTTTCCTACCAGTAAATTGCGTAAATGCTCTGATAAACCTGATATAAAGTGCGCCCCATCAAAACCTTTTGAAAGTATCTCATCAAACAGCAGCAGTGTCTGCGCGCTGTTTTCCTGCAATAGTGTGTCTGTTATATTAAAATAATAGTCGTAATCAAGTATGTTCAGATTGTCTATAACTGCCCTGTAAGTTACGTTAGCGCCACTAAAACTTACAATCTGGTCAAACATCGAAAGCGCGTCTCTTAAACCTCCATCAGCTTTTTGAGCGATGATGTGCAATCCGTCATTTTCGTAACCAATGTTTTCTTTTTTGGCGATACCTGCAAGGTGGGCAGCCATGTCCTCCACCCTAATACGGTTAAAGTCAAATATCTGGCAGCGCGATAATATGGTAGGCAGTATCTTATGTTTCTCGGTAGTAGCTAATATAAAAATAGCATAGTTAGGCGGTTCTTCCAGCGTTTTTAAAAACGCGTTGAACGCCGCCTGGGATAGCATGTGCACCTCATCTATAATATACACCTTATAACGGGCGGCCTGAGGCGGGATGCGTACCTGGTCTATCAGGCTGCGTATATCATCAACAGAGTTGTTGGATGCGGCATCCAGCTCATGTATATTAAAAGAATTACCATTTTGAAAAGCCCGGCATGAATCGCATTCGCTGCATGCTTCGCCATTAGGCTGCAAATTGGTACAGTTAATGGTTTTTGCTAATATACGGGCACATGTTGTTTTTCCTACTCCACGCGGCCCGCAGAATAAAAATGCCTGCGCCAGCTGATTACTTTTAATAGCGTTTTTTAACGTATTAGTTATATGTTGCTGGCCAACAACGGTATCAAACGTTGCCGGGCGATATTTACGTGCCGAAACAATAAAATTATCCACAGCCACTAAGGTAGCAAGAAAATGCTTTATCTGAAAGGGTTAAAAGGCATTGTTGGCAACTTAGGGTTACCGTTATTGCAATTCTTCTTCAGGCAAATGGTCGTCTTCTTCGGGGTTGGGTTCACCAAGATCATCATCTACCTGTATCTCATGCAGATCGTTACGGGTTTCGGTTTCATCGTCAAAATCCTCGTCGTCTTCATCACCCCAACTGCCTTCACGGGGCATATCTTCATCCGGTGATTCCAGGTTGAGATTATCAGCCAGATCATTATGATCATCACTATCATTATAAGCCGACATCATAAGCAAAACAGCAGATTCTACCCCGTTAAAATCGTATGAGTGATATATATAATTCATGGCAGTGTTATTTGCATTAACAAGGGCAAATAACATGCCATTAATACCTAAAAAACCTATTGCAAAATTTCAATCGCGGTTATTTCTTTTACCTGATAATAACCCTTAGCCGCGGGCAGGTAAGCTTCCGTTTCCTGCCAGGTAACTTTCAGTTTTTTTCCTGCTAACCGAACGGTAGAGTTCATAAAAGCTTCAGATCCTGAAAACTGTTTAAACCACAAAAACGATTTTTCTTTACCCTCGCTGTTTAATACTATGTAATTGAACCCTTTGTTTTCTATACGTTTGAAGGTCCCGATAGTTGATCTGACACGCTCTTCTTTAGTATTGTCTTTACCGGCCATTTTAACTGCAAGCGTCATAAACCCAGTACACTTTTGCTTCATTAAGGCAACGCCTATGTCGTTGCCAATTTTGTTCATTGCTTCATCATCAGTCATCTCTACACTTCTTTCAGCTGCCACATCAGGTAATAAATCGGCTTGATTTTCAAAGCAATTCATAAAAGCCTGTTTAGCTTCCTGTGCATTATTAATTTTTGACTGATCAAGTTTGGATATGCATTCGCATAAAGCAGTAGTTAATTTTACTTCAGCAGGGCCGGTGTAGTTGTTTGTGCCTGAACGCTGATAAACGGAATAATTGTAATAAGGATGAGTAAAAGTTTTTTCATTGAGTAATCAAATAGTTTAAGGGCCTGAAATTACGATAAACATCACTTTGATTATAAAATATTTCTTTCTACATTTGCAGCCCCGATATACCGGGTAAATAATTAAAAATCAAAATAGTAATGCAACAGTACGAAACCGTTATCGTTCTAACCCCGTTGCTGTCTGAAGACGTTGCGAAAGAGGCAATTGCCAAATTCACAAAAGTTTTAACTGACGGCGGAGCCGAAATTGTCCAGGAGGATAATTGGGGTTTGAGAAAATTAGCGTACCCTATCCAGAAAAAAACTACAGGGTATTATCACTTAACTGAATACAAGGCTCCGGGTGAATTAATTAACAAACTTGAAGTTGAATTCAGACGTGATGAGCGCGTTTTGCGTTTCTTAACTATTGCTCTGGACAAACACGCCATTGCTTACAACGAGAAAAAGCGCAGCGGTGCTTTCAATCAGAAAAAATCACCTAAAGCAGAGGAGGCAGCAAACTAATGGCAAACGACCAGATTAAATACGTTACCGCTCCAAAGGTGGAGGATAACCGCAAAAAATACTGCCGTTTTAAAAAGAACGGTATTAAGTATATCGACTACAAAGACGCAAACTTCCTTTTAAAATTTGTTAACGATCAGGGTAAAGTATTACCTCGCCGTTTAACAGGTACTTCTTTGAAGTTTCAGCGTAAAGTGGCCCAGGCCGTTAAACGGGCACGCCACATCGGTTTATTACCTTATGTTACAGACTCATTAAAATAATCAAGGAGGTAAACAAATGGAAGTTATTTTAAAACAAGACGTAAAAAACCTCGGCGATAAAGACGATGTAGTGAATGTAAAGCCGGGTTACGGCCGTAACTACCTTATCCCTAAAGGTTATGCTATATTAGCTACCGAAAGCGCTCGTAAGGTTTTAGCTGAGAACATTAAACAAGCTCAGTTTAAGCAAGAAAAAATACGTAAAGATGCTGATGCTATTGCAGCCCGTTTAGAAGGCGTTAAACTTTCTATAGGCGCCAAAGCCGGCGAAAGCGGTAAAATCTTTGGTGCTATCAATACCATACAGGTTGCTGATGCCCTTAAGAAAGAAGGTTTTGATGTTGACCGCCGCCGCATCACTTTTGAGCAGGAGCCTAAAGTATTGGGCGAATACGTTGCAAACGTAAACCTGCACAAAGAAGTTAAAGTTCAGGTACCTTTCGAGGTAGTAGCTGAGTAATCTGATTTCAGACTTACGATTTTAGATCTACGAATCAGACATACCTGATAATATAAAGGTGTTTAGTATTTACTGAACACCTTTTTTATTTGCATACCAGTTTATGGCAAAGAAGATACAGCGTGGTAAGAGCGCAGGCAAAAGAAACGGACTTTTCAGGAACAGTATTGTAAAACTGATATTACGTGTTGTAAAACTTGCCGTTATTGCATTTATAGCTGCCAGTTTATTTGGGGTTATACTTTACCGTTTTGTTAACCCACCCGTAACCTGGCTGATGATACAGCGCGGCTTTGAGCGTAAAGGCAGAGGACTTGACTGGAAAATTGATAAGACATGGGTAGATTTTGATGAAATTGCCGACCCGATGAAACGCGCCGCTGTAGCTGCCGAAGATCAAACCTTTCTGGAGAACCATGGCTTCGATTTTCGTGCGATAGAACGGGCCATCGAAAAAAATTCCAAAAGTAAAAAACTGATCGGTGGCAGTACCATAACCCAGCAAACTGCCAAAAATGTTTTTTTATATCCTGGCCGCTCCCTCCTGCGCAAAGGGCTTGAAGCATGGTTTACAGTGTTGATAGAAGCTTTTTGGGGCAAAAAACGTATTATGGAAGTTTATCTTAATGTTATTGAAATGGGTGATGGTATTTATGGCATTGAGGCAGCATCACAAGCTTACTTTCATAAACCGGCTTCAAAATTAACCAAACGGCAGGCGGCAGCTATTGCGGTGATATTCCCAAGTCCGCTAAAATGGTCGGCCACTAAACCAACCAAATATTTAAGGCACCGCCAATACCTTATTCTAAAAAACATGCGCAGGCTTGGCCCGCTGGAATTTTAACTATTAAAGCGATAAGGCTGCTATCCATCCTACCTTCTCCAAATAAGGATCACAATCTTTCTTTATCTTACCTCTGACATACAATACCATAAACGGCATTACTAAATGACGCTTAAAATATAGCGGATATTTAATTAAGCCTTACTCTTCGACAACCGCTGCAATTAACCTTAAATTAATTAGAGCTGTTAATAAATTTATTTCACGAAATTATTTGCATAATACTTTAGTTTTTAGATATTAGTAAATAACTAAAACTAAATTTTAATGAAAAATTTTAAAGACTACCAAAAGAAACGACTAACCAGGGAAGAGGCCAGGAATGTATTAGGCGGTGTGCGTAACCCGGACGATGATTGCCCGGCTGGTACACATGAGTACATTTGCGTAACTACAGCACCAGGCGGCCAATCTGGTTTAGACGATCTTATCTATTTAAGGTATTGCGTACAGGATGGTCAGCCTAACCCTCCATGCTCTGGGCCTATATAATTAAAATTAACAATCCGGTTCAATGAGCCGGATTATTTATTTTCCAATCATCTCTCAAACACAATAATAACAAATGCTATGAAAGAATTTCGCAACAAATTTAAACAACTATCGCGGGAAGAAGCGAAAGCGGTATTAGGCGGCGTACGTGACCCAAATTCACCACCAGAGCAATGCCCAAGCGGCACTCACAAATTCACCTGCCTTTACGGTACCGACAGGATTGAATATTGTGTTGACGATAACGTAGGCAACCCAGACTGTGGGTCTGGTTATCCGGGCTGGCCAATTCAGGATCCAGTAGGTGTATAAAATGGAATAAATAAACAATGCCGGTATAAAAAAACCGGCATTGTTATTTAAACTATTTTTAGCGACAAGTATTTATCTTACAATTTGCTTTAACAACGGATGCGATTGTGATGAAAGGAACTCTGTAATAGTAAACTCGGCAAGTTTATGTTTATGGAAGGGATCATCCGCAATAATCATTTCCAGTATTTCCCTTGAATCGGCCTGGGCGATAATGAGGCCACCCGTACGGGGCACCTTTCTGCCGCTTATCAAAAAAACATCAGCTTTATAATATTTTTGCAGATACTTTACATGCGCACTCATGTGTTTATCAATTTCTTCCAGTGGCGCAGTATATTGCAGCTCTATAACAAACATTTCAGCATATATTAAGCTACCAGGTCACTGAATAACTGGATATGCCAGCTGTCCTTAAACGGCACTTCCCATTTATGCTGTAACTCTGTAAGGTTTTGCGCCAGGTTATTGAACACAATGGTATCTGTGCCGATTTTACCTTGCTTTATCAGTTCTTCAAACTGGTGCCGCGAAGCCGACAACACCTTATCACCTTCACGGTACGCCAAATTAAACCTATCAAACAAGCTAATGCCGAATTGCTGCTCTATCTGCTTCATGAAGTTTACGGATTTATCAATGGAGCAGCCACTTGCACCCGCCTGGCTTTCATCTACAATCAGTATCAGGAAACGATTATAACGTACCTCGGCCTTAGCCAGTAACTGATTGTTGTGTGCCGTCCAACTACGGGTAAAACTATCCAGTAAAACCTTTATTTGCTGAACCTCGGCAGCCGTCAGTTCCCTGTCTGCCTGATAAATCCATACTCTTGATCGCAAAGAAAATTCCATTTTGCAAATTTATCGATTAAACAGCAGTTTTTAAGTCATGCCATTATTATAATCCGTTAGCTCTTACCGTTATTTCGGCAATATCCAATACCTTAATTTCCGCTTCCTTTTCGATATGCTTAACTCCATCAGTAAGCATGGTCATGCAAAACGGACAACCTGAAGCAACAATATTTGCCTTGGCACCTAATACATCCAGCATACGTTCGTCGTTGATATCCTTATTCCCGGGTTCCGGCTCTTTGAACATCTGTGCCCCTCCGGCGCCGCAACAAAGTCCATTGCTTTTACAACGCTTCATTTCAACAAGTTCTGCATCTAGTATTTCCAGCGCTTTGCGCGGAGCTTCATATATATTATTGCCACGGCCAAGGTAACATGGGTCATGAAAGGTAATACGCCGGCCCTTAAAGCTTTCGCCACCTTCGGCCTTTAATTTGCCCTCATCAATCAATTGTTGTATCAGTTGCGAGTGATGTATCACTTCATAATTGCCGCCCAAACCCGGATACTCGTTACGTATGGTGTTAAAGCAATGCGGGCAGCCTGTAACTATCTTTTTAATGTTATAACCATTCAGAACTTCAATATTCATCATGGCCTGCATCTGAAACAGAAATTCGTTACCGGCACGTTTGGCCGGATCGCCTGTACAGCTTTCCTCGGTACCTAACACGGCAAAACTAATGCCTACATGCTGTAGTATCTTGCATATATCGCGGGTTATTTTTTGCGCGCGCTCATCAAAGCTGCCGGCACATCCTACCCAGAATAAAACTTCAGGCTCTTTTCCTTCCGCAGCCATTTGGGCCATGGTTATTGGTTGATAGTCCATAATTAATAATTCATGGTATTATTCATCTGATGGTTTCACTGCCATCTGTAAAAACATCTGTTTTGATTACTCAGCCTTCGCCCAATTAAATCTGTCAGCCTGGCTGTATTTCCATGGGGCACCATTATTTTCGGTATTGCCAAACATGTTATTTAAACTGGCCGGCGCCTGCGATTCTTCCATCACCATATAGCTGCGCATTTCGATAATGATTTCCAGCGGATTAATATTGACCGGGCAGGCCTCTACACAGGCATTGCAGGTAGTACATGCCCATAGTTCTTCTCGGGTTATATAATCATCAAGCAGTGCTTTATTATCTGTAAAATCCTTGCCGTTTTTATCCATGTTATCACCAACTTCAGTAACCCTGTCGCGCGTATCCATCATTATTTTTCGCGGGGATAACTTTTTACCTGTAATGTTTGCCGGGCAAACCGAGGTGCACCTGCCGCACTCCGTACAGGTGTATGCATCCATCAGGTTTTTCCAGGTGAGGTCGGTAACATCTTTGGCGCCAAAGCGCCCGGCCTCTGTTGCGGCTGGTACAAATGAGGGATCAAGCATAGCCTTAACCTCATTAGTTACCGAAGCCATATTACTGAACCTGCCCTTAGGATTTAGGTTTGAATAATAAGTGTTGGGAAATGCCAGCAGGATATGAAAATGTTTTGAATATGGCAGGTAATTTAAGAATGCCAATATACCTATTATGTGGAACCACCAGCAAAACCGTTCTACAAAAGCCAGCGACGCAGCATTGGCGGGTAATAAAGGCCCAATAAAATCACTCACCGGGAAACTGCCTGCTTGTACATAATGGCCATAATGAAGCAGCTGCAGTTTATGGTCGGCAGCGTTCATTGTCAGGAATGCGGTCATCAGTAAAATTTCAGTGATGAGGATATAATTGGCATCAGATTTTGGCCAGGCCGTCATCTCCTGGCCTGTAAAACGTTTCAAACGCAAAATATTTCGCCTGATCAGGAATATCACGCAAGAGGCTAACACTAATATAGCCAACACCTCAAAGCTGCCAATGAACAAACCATACAAACTGCCTAAAGGTTTGGAAAATACGCGGTGAGCCCCGAATACACCATCTATTAATATCTCTAATACCTCGATATTAATAATAACAAACCCAACATATACAAATAAGTGCAGTATAGCCGCTATCGGGCGTTTGGTCATTTTACTTTGACCTAATGCAACTTTGGCCATTATCCGCCAGCGTTGCCCGGGCACATCAGTGCGATTAACCTCTCTGCCTAATAAAATATTGCGACGGATTTTGGCTGCGTTTTTCCAAAACAGGTAAATAGCAGCCCCTAATACAATAAAAAAAATTAGCTGACCAATCATTAATTTATTATGCAAGCATAGTATTAAATAACTAAATTACTTATTTGTTTTAATGTGTCAAGGTAGTTAGCGTAATTTTATAAGATATGAATTTGTGGTTTATTTTTATTGATAATTAATTTCCTGATTATCAGTAACAGTACGTGAAATATGAATCTATTTTCAAAAAAAAGTTTTTAAAAATGAAAAAAACGCTACATTTGCAGACCCCAAACGGGATGATGGTATCATAGCTCAGTTGGTAGAGCAAAGGACTGAAAATCCTTGTGTCGCTGGTTCGATTCCAGCTGATACCACCAGAAAAAGCCGCTTACTTGAAGTAAGCGGCTTTTTAGTTTGTATGATTCGAGCTGAATCAGTTTCAAAACTTTTGGTAATTGATCCGCATACCTTAATGATGTTTATTTTCCACTAAGCCGGGCGTTTAGCGCTTTTGTATGTTGATTGGGAAGCAGCTGTTCTGCGCGTTTGGCCCATAGCGCAGCATCATGTAATGCAGGATCACCAGGGGGTAAAATTTCTGCAAAAGCATTAGCTACCTCATATAGTAACGTAGCTACTTTGCCGGAGTATTGTGTTGATGCAAGTCGTTTTTCTTCAGCAAAACCAGCTATTTTTGTGCTATCCTGTTTGCCGCTTATAAAAGGGGCCATTACTTGTTGAAACAACTCTTTATCTTTATTACGGGCAAAAGAAGTATCAATAGCCATTTGTTTTGCAGCCAATCGATATCCCGCCCTTTTAAGGCCTTCCGTCAATTTTAATTTATGGCAATGATAAACGGCAGCGTGGTCCGCTGTGAGTTGCCGGTTCGTGTCAAGCAGCGGGTACAAACGCTCTGAAGCTGCTAACGCTTGTGCTGCAATTGGCCGGTTTCCCTCCGTGGCTGCGGTTCCCCAAACAAAATAGAGCGTATTTTCAAAAAACTGCCCGGCCATCTGTCTGCGCTCAGGCATATCAAACATTTGTAAATTATCTGCGATAACCGGTATCGCGGCAGACCACGTCCGCCCGCTATTGTTGATCAGGAACCGGAGTTCATCAACATTTAAAGGCTTGCCTTTAAATGTTTTCAAGTAAGCATTCAGCACGTCAGCGTTATCCAGTTGCAAGGCAGTACGCATCTTTATATATTCACGCAAAAATCCAATGCTTCTTTCGCCAATACGAAAACGCTGATCAAAAGCCGAAAGCTGTCCCGAAACGCTATCCTGCCCAAGTGCCGCTTTCCCAGCCTCAATAAAATCAGGGGCTGGCATATAATCAGTACGCCGGTTTTGTAAAGATCCACTATTACTAAGGTACAACCAGGTTGGATAGGCCGTAATGCCAAATTTTTTTGATAAAGCAGGCCCTTCACCATTTTCTGCATTAAAGCGATAACAAATAAAATTGTTATTATAATACTCACCTACTTCAGGCAACACAAATATCTCCTGCTCCATACGCTTGCATGGCGCACACCAATCCGTGTAAACATCTACAAAAATAGGTTTGTTTTGAGCCTGAGCTGCAACAAGCAATTGTTTCCAGGTACCTTTAAAAAATTGAATACCTTCTGTTTTTTGCCCCCTTGCAATATTAGTCAGTCCAGAGATAGCAAATAGGCAAATAAGAAACCTGATAACAACTCTTTTGGGAAAATATAAAGAGATCAAAAGCGACATAAAATTCATAGGTATAAGAGGTAAAATATAATACAAATATAGGTTGTTATATTCGTTGTCTTAATTATTAACCAAGCAAAAAGCCTTCGGTACATTCCGAAGGCTTTACTACTTACTATAACTTATGCTAATATTGTGCTATATCAGCATCAATCCATTTCAGCCGTTTACGCAAAAAGTCTTTTACATAATCAACCTCTGCATCATAGTTACCAAGCACAACCGCGTTTGGCCAAACATATTGATCCAGTATTGGCCATTTGGTAAAGTTTTTTCGCTGTGAATATTTTAAATAAGCGGCAGTTTCGTCGATATCTGTAAAAATCGAATCGACCGCCGTGTGCCGGATCTCGTTCCAGCGTACTTTTACCTTGCTTCTGAAGTTTACATCTTTAAACAGGTTGATCATCCAGCTGGCATCACGTATATACCAACTATCCGGATCCTTGGCAACCGAATAATCCACATTGCCCGAGCTGAGATCAAAATCCCAAACAGGTCCCATCCCCAGCTTGCCGCCACGGTCTTTATAATAGTAAATACTGCTAAAATCACGTCCGTCCTGATTTTTAACTACCTCCTCAACAAAAAACCAGTTCATGAAAGATTGCACGTTGATATATTTAGCATAGCCATTAACCGGGTCGGCAGAGTTTGCAGCAAACAAAGCATCTTCCGTTGCCTGCATATAGTTTTGTATGTAGGCCAGTTGCTGTGGTGTAATATCTTCAGGCGATTTAATGGTAAAGGGAAGGTTCTTTTTTGTTACAAACCAGTATTTTTCGTCCTTACGCTGATCAAGTTCCAGTAAATAGCCGCCTGTAAGTGCGTCTCCCGAATTATCACCACTGCCCATCTCGGTGATATTAACCCGCTTACTATTTACTTCAACCTGGCTGGTAAGCAAGTAATTCCCTAAAAATTCGCCATTCATAATAACTTCCACAAAGCGGCTTTGCGGTGCAAAATCAGATCCTATGCGGCGCGCGAATTCCAACGCTATGCGATTGCGTAGTAAAGTTTTATCATCATAATTGGCAAGCAGCACCCAGTTTTTTGCAGCCGGCATACCCAGCATGGCGGCTTTGTCATTAAATTTCAGGCGGTAAGGCTTTTTCGGAAAGTTTGCCCAGGTGGAGTTACCACGGCCTTTTATTTTTAACGGAATAGAAGTAACCTCCTGTGTATAACGGTTATTACCATCAACTACAACGGTACCATTTACATAATTATCCTTTGATACAACCGGCCCATCTGTTGTTAAATAAAGTATCGGGATGCCGGTAAATACCCTTACTGTAAATTTGTATTGCCTTTTTGTGCCTTTTGCAGATGTTAATGTGTAAGTAACCGGCTTACGCAGATCAAGCTTGGTTTGCCCGCTTACCTGCAGCGTATCATCCTTACTCACCGTTGAGTTATGTGCTGTAAAAGTAATAACAAGCTTTTCATCCAGCTTCATTACATCGGGCAGTACTGCATTAATCTCATTAGCGTTGATATCGCAATTTATATCAGCCGTAATAACACCCGGATTTTTTTTAGCCTCCAGTTTTACAGATACCATGGAAACGCTGTCGGCGTTTTCATCAGGCGTTGGTTTAGGCTGCTCTTTGATGATCACCTCTTTGCGGCAACCAAAAACAGCAATAGTTATGAACAGTACTGGTAAAAGTTTTTTAATCATATAGTATCAATTAGCGAGGGGCTAAGATACTAAGAATAAATAATTTAACGGTTAAAAAAATTAACAGCTAACTTAACCTGTTATACTTCGCTCAAGTATTTGTGAACAAAACTGATGGCCATAGAGCCTTCGCCAACGGCGGATGCAACACGGTTCATGGCCCCTGCCCTAACATCGCCGGCGGCAAAAATACCAGGGCAACTGGTTTCAAGCAGGTACGGGTCCCGGTCATTTTTCCAGGTCTTTTCAAAATCAGGGCAGTGGTTCAGGTCGCGCCCGGTCTCTATAAACCCTTTATCATTTACGATAATGTCTTTGCAAAGCCATTCGGTAAAAGGCCTGGCACCAATAAAGATATAAAGCGCATCAGCATCAACCATCTTTACCTCGCCGGTATTCAGATCTTTAATTTTAAGTTGCTGCAGGTTGGTATTGCCCAAAGCTTCAGTTATTTCTGTACAAGGCATTACTTTGATATTGCTTTGCCCCCCAAGCTGATCAATAAGATATGACGACATGGTTTCGGTAAGGCTTGGCTTTCTGATGAGTATAAAAACTTCTTTAGCGAATTTTGAAAGGTACATAGCTGCCTGCCCTGCCGAGTTACCTCCGCCTACCACATACACATGCTTGTCTTTACAGGATGCGGCCTCGGTCATGGCGGCGCCATAGTAAATGCCCGCGCCGGTAAATTTATCAATGCCTGTTGTGGTAAGCTGCCTATAATCTACCCCTGTTGTTATCACAATTGCTTTGGTAAGCACCTCTGTATCGTCCTCAAGTACGATAGTTTTGTAATTACCATTGGTTTTTATTTGTTTAACCGCTCTTGGCGATAAAAAATCTGTCCCGAAACGGGTTGACTGCGTGATGGCGCGGCGGGTAAGGTCGGCACCGCTTAAGCCTGATGGAAAACCCAGGTAATTTTCAATGCGCGAACTCGTACCGGCCTGCCCGCCGGGTACTTTTCTTTCTATCAGCAGTGTTTTCAAACCTTCGGACGATCCATAAACCGAAGCTGCCAAACCAGCCGGCCCTGCTCCTATAATAACTACATCATACAAATCATTCCTTACCGACTGGCTGAGGCCTATTTTCCCTGCTATATCATTTACGGTTGGTGTTTTAAGAACTGCGCCATCTGCGCAAATAATAGCCGGAAGGTCTTTAGCTTCCAGCTTATTCAGCTTTATTAATTGTTTGGCTTCATCAGTATTGGCATCAAGCCACTGGTATGGTACAAGGTAGCCAGATAAAAACTCCTTAATATCATGCGACTTGGGCGAATACTGATACCCTACTACTTTAATACCATGAAAATCGGGCTTATAATTACCCTGCCAATCATCCAGCAGATCCGTGATAACCGGATACAGCTTTTCTTCGGGCGGGTCCCAGGGTTTGGTAAGATAATAATCAAGCTTAACCTCATTGATCGCCTTTATAGCCGCATCGGTATCGGCATAGGCGGTTAGCAATACCCTTTTAGCATTCGGAAAATACTGCATGGTGCGGCACAAAAAGTCAACCCCGTCCATTTCGGGCATACGCTGGTCCGACAGGAACAAGGCTACTGTTTCACCCTTATTTTTAAGTTCGAGCAAACTATCCAAAGCTTCTTTGGCCGAAGCAGTATTCAGTATACGGTAGTGCTCCCGGTATTGGGTTTTCAGGTCGCGGCTTATAGCGCGCAGCACCTGCTGGTCATCGTCAATAACAAATATAATAGGCTGGTTCATGTGTAGGGGTTAGTTGTCGTTAATAGGGAAACAAACAGTAAATTCGGTATTACCAGGCTCAGATTTTACTTTAACCGTGCCATTATGCTGCTGACTTATGCGGGTAACCACATCCAGGCCAAGGCCGGTGCCTTTGCCCATATCCTTGGTAGTAAAAAACGGGTCAAATATCTGCGATTGTAACTCCGCCGGTATACCCGGGCCATTATCAGTTATGTAAACGCATACAAATTTTCCGTCTTTTTTAGTTTTAATAGTTAAGACGCCCTTACCATTAGTTTCCATAGCATCAACGGCATTATCTATCAGGTTGGTCCATACTTGGTTAAGTTCGCCGGGAAGTGCTTTAACCTGTGGTATCTGCATATCAAAATCTTCGATCACCTCAACATTGGCTTTACGGAGCTTATGGTTCAACAGGGTGAGCGTATTGCGAATACCTGAATGTATATCAAGCAGCTGCTTATCGGTGTCCTTATCCATGTGGGTAAAGGTTTTTACGGAGCTCACCAACTCCGAGATGCGGTGAGAGGCATCCCTTATATCAGCCACCATTTTTTCCTGCAGCAGATAATTGTTCATCCAGGCCAGTACTACGTTCAGTTTAGGCGAAGGCGTGCAACTATTGAGATGGTCAAGATCGTCAGGGCCAAAATCAAACTCCACAAAATTTTCGGCCATGTCCAAATCTTTAATTTCATGGTCCAGCAGCCAGTCAGTAATTTGGTCCTCTTTATCGGCGCGCTGCATCATGGTAAGCATCTGCTTGTTTTGCTGGCCGGTTTTACTGATCAGCAGGTTATTGATGCTGTCGATCTTTTCGGACGCAATATTAAGGGAAGCCACATCTTTGAACAGTTCGGGGAGTAACTTTACCTGGCATTGCAGTGCCGCCGCCCCCCGGGTGATGGCCGATGCCGGATTATTCAATTCGTGCGCTAAACCTGCCGATAGTTTGCCTAACGCAAACATTTTTTCGTTTTGCTGCTGCATGGACGTAAAATCGCGCACACGGCTGGTCATGGCATGTACAAGCGCCTCAGTCAATTCATAATGCTGCTTAATGGCATCCTGTAACTTTGCTTTTTCAATTTTGAGCATGCGCATATATTGCATAGCCTCGCCGTATCCAAAGGCATTGGTAGCGCGGCTAAAAGGCAGATAGCCGGTAATGGTATGCTCTTTTACAATAAGTACCTCGCGTATTTTAGTGCCCTGCATAGCACATATCCTGAAACGTCCCTCGATAATTATATAAGTTTTATCCAGCGGGTCGCCTTTTTGAAAAAAGCGCTCACCTTCGGGCACCTCAATAGTCTGGCCATTGGCAATCAGCCAGTTTAACTGTTCTTCGGGGACGTGTTCAAGAGCCTGTACGGCCTTTAGTTCATCTAAAGTTATGTTTTTCATGCGGTAAGCTAAGATAATACAAGTATAGTGGATATTTTAATGAAATATGCCTGATTGAGTTGCTGTCACTCCACAATTGCATTCAACAACTTAATCCCTTTTTAAGAATAAAAACATCATCCGGCCCGACTTAAAAACACAGGGAATGGACAGGACGGTTTGTGTTATACTTTTGATTGTAAATTATGTTAGCTGAGTATTAATCGTCAATTAACTCATAACTTAATTAACTAAAATCCTTACCTTTGCGGCTCAAAAAATACCCGTCGTAATGAGTCATTCTGTTCAAATTAAAAACGCGCTGATTTCTGTTTATTACAAAGACAACCTGGAGCCTATAATCCATGAGTTGAACCGCCTTGGTGTAAAAATATATTCCACCGGCGGTACCGAAACTTTTATCCGCGACCTGGGTGTTGATGTAATTGCTGTTGAGGACCTTACATCATATCCATCTATTCTTGGCGGCCGTGTAAAAACCCTGCATCCAAAGGTGTTTGGCGGTATACTTGCCCGCAGAAGTTTTGACAGCGATGAGCAGCAGCTTGCTCAATACGAAATACCGGAGATCGACCTGGTAATTGTTGACCTTTATCCGTTTGAAGAAACCGTAAACTCAGGCGCCAGCCAGGAAGATGTAATCGAAAAGATAGATATCGGCGGAATATCGCTTATCCGCGCGGCAGCAAAAAATTATAAAGACGTTGTAATTGTTGCCTCTAAAGACGATTACACCGAGCTGGAAGAAATGCTAAAAAGCCAGGAAGGCTCTACTACAATAGATCAGCGCCGCCGTTTTGCGCAAAAGGCATTTAATATTTCATCAAATTACGATACCCATATTTTCCAGTATTTTGACGAAAGCGAGCCAATGCCTATATTTAAACAAAGCATACAGCGCAGCATGACCTTGCGTTACGGCGAAAACCCGCACCAGAAAGGTACATTCTACGGTAATCTGGATGCTATGTTTACCAAATTGAATGGAAAAGAGCTATCCTACAATAACCTGGTTGACGTGGATGCGGCAGTATCATTGATTGATGAATTTACTGACCCTACAGTTGCCATATTAAAGCACACTAACGCTTGTGGTATTGCTACACGCGAGCACATTAAAGATGCCTGGATAACAGCCCTGGCCTGCGACCCGGTGTCGGCCTTTGGTGGTATCATCATTGCTAATGATGAGATTGACGCCGCTACAGCTACAGAAATAGATAAGATATTTTATGAGGTGCTTATTGCCCCTGCCTACACCGATGAGGCGCTGCAGATTCTCCAGGCAAAAAAGACCCGCATTGTACTGATACGTAACCGTGTTGAACTGCCGAACAAGCAATTTAAAACCTTGTTAAATGGCGTTATAGAACAGGACAAAGACCTGGTTGTTGAAGGCCCTGATCAAATGACTCCTGTTACAGAAAAACAGCCTACCACACAGGAATTGAAAGACCTTCACTTTGCCAATAAAGTTGTAAAACATACCAAATCAAATACTATTGTAATTGCTAAAAACAATCAGTTAATAACCAGTGGTGTTGGCCAAACTTCAAGGGTTGATGCATTAAGGCAGGCTTTGGTTAAAGCTGCAGAATTTGGTTTTGATGTACATGGTGCGGTAATGGCATCAGATGCGTTTTTTCCGTTTGCAGATTGTGTTGAGATTGGTGCCGATGCAGGTATAACTGCTGTATTGCAACCTGGTGGTTCTAAAAACGACAGTCTTTCGGTAGATATGTGTAACAGCAAAGGCATCGCGATGGTTACTACAGGCGTACGTCACTTTAAGCATTAATTTGGTGAGTAGTAAGCGATGAGTGTAGAGTAATTCTACTTTTTTAATTCGCTGAAATCTCAAATAAAAAATACGATTTACAAAAAAACGGAGTTATTAAATACTAATTAGTTTTTACCCTTAAAAATGATGATCTTCAACCGATTTCATATCAAGTAGGGTACTTAATTACTAACTTTGCAAAATATTTGACACATACGCCTCATGGGTTTATTTAATTTTTTTACACAGGAAATTGCCATAGATCTGGGTACTGCCAATACCCTCATTATACATAATGATAAAGTTGTTGTTGACGAACCATCAATTGTAGCTTTTGACCGCACCACCAATAAAGTTATTGCAATTGGCAGGCAGGCCATGCAGATGGAGGGTAAAACCCACGATAACATCCGCACGGTGCGCCCGCTAAAGGATGGCGTAATTGCCGACTTTAACGCAGCCGAACTAATGATACGCGGTATGATCAAAATGATCAACCAGGGCAAAGGCTGGTTCTTCCCCTCGCTGCGTATGGTTATTTGTATACCATCCGGCATTACCGAGGTTGAAAAACGTGCGGTACGGGATAGCGCTGAGATTGCCGGGGCCAAAGAGGTTTACCTTATTTATGAGCCAATGGCTGCTGCCGTGGGTATTGGTATAGATGTGGAGGAACCTATGGGTAACATGATCATTGATATTGGCGGTGGTACTACCGAAATTGCGGTTATCGCCCTTTCAGGTATCGTGTGCGACCAATCGATACGCGTGGCCGGTGATAACTTTGATTCAGACATCGTACAATACATACGCCGCCAGCACAATATCATGATAGGCGACCGTACTGCTGAAAAGATAAAAATTGAGGTGGGTGCTGCCCTTCCAGAGCTCTCTGAACCGCCTGCAGACTTTGCCGTTCAGGGCCGTGATCTAATGACAGGTGTACCTAAGCAGATCACCGTATCGTACACCGAGATTGCTCATTGCCTTGATAAATCAATATCTAAAATTGAAGAGGCTATATTGAAAGCATTGGAGATTACCCCACCTGAGCTTTCTGCAGATATTTACCAAACCGGCATTTACCTAACCGGCGGTGGTGCACTGCTGCGTGGCCTGGACAAGCGTGTAGCTGCCAAAACCAAACTGCCGGTACACGTGGCAGAAGACCCGCTGCGTGCCGTAGTACGTGGCACAGGCACAGCGCTAAAAAATATTGGTAACTTTAAGTTTTTAATGCAATAATTTTGATGGTGAATGGTGAATAGTTGATTTGGTGAGTAGTTAAACTTACCAGATAACTATTCACCACTCACACAATCAACTACTCTCTTAAACAAATGCGTAACCTCCTGATATTTATCACTAAGTATAACGCATTCTTTTTGTTCCTGATTTTTATGATAAGTTCGCTTATCATTTTTGTTAAATACAACTCATTTCAAAAAGCATCTTTCATCAACAGCACCAATGAGGTAACCGGCACGCTGTATACCCGTGCCGATGAGCTGAAAAGTTACCTTTCGCTTAAAGATGTTAATGACAGGCTGGCCAGGGAAAATGCCGCCCTGCGTAATCAGCTCCGTTCGTCTCAATACGCAGATACGGCTGCCCGCCATACGGTTACAGATACCATTTACAAACAGCAGTATGAGTATATTGCCGCCAAGGTGATTAATAATTCTGTTAATAAACGTAATAACTACCTTACCATTAACAGGGGCAGTAACGATGGTATTGAAAAAGGCATGGGTGTAATATCAGGCGCGGGAGTTGTTGGCAAAGTGGTTTTAGTTAGTCCACATTTGTCTATAGTACAATCGTTGTTGCATAAAGACTCTCGGGTAAGTGGTATGCTTTTGAGTAATAAAGAAATAGGCTACCTGGAATGGGGGGATGATATGGACCCGCATAAGGCGCTGCTGGTTGATGTATCTAACAATGCGCAGCCAAAAATTGGCGAGCAGGTGGTCACATCAGATCTTTCGCTTTTCCCGGCAGGTACAGCCTTGGGTAAAGTGAGCAAGTTAAAGGTAAAAGGTGTAGGTTTTTTCCTGAATATGGAGGTTACGCTTGCAGTTGATTTTAGTAAGCTGGAGTACGTTTATGTAGTATTAAACAAGTTTGCCAAAGAGCAGGCGGGACTGGAGGCCCAGGAAAAGCAGGATGAGTAGAATAATACTGATAAACCTGATGCGTTTTGTAGTGCTGGTACTGTTGCAGGTGTTTTTACTTAAAAACATCTCGCTTTACAATTTATCTACGCCCTACCTCTATATCTTATTTATCTTGCTGCTGCCGTTTGAAACGCCCAATCTGGTTTTGTTTGCTTTATCATTTATACTGGGTTTAACTATTGATGCCTTTTACAATACCCCTGGTTTACATGCCGCGGCTTGTACCTTACTGGCATTTGTTAGGGTGCTGTTCATCAGTATAACCGTACAAAAGGATGGGTTTGATAACGAGCCCGAGCCAACCCTGAGTATAATGGGCTTCAGGTGGTTTTTTACTTACGCGCTAATTCTTACCTTATTCCATCATTTTTTTCTGTTTAACCTTGAAGTTTTCAGATGGAATGAAATTACTTACACATTAAGTCGTTTTTTACTAAGTACGGTATTTACGGTATTTTTAATGCTGGTATCGGGCTTATTATTTTTCAGAAAGAAAGAGCGTAAATGAATAGTTTTTTTGAACGCAGGTACGTCATTTCGGGCATTTTTATTGTTTTGCTGCTGATATTGCTTGCAAGGCTTTTTTATATCCAGGTAATTGATGACCGGTATTTTTTGTACGCGCAAAATAATGTGGTACGCAGGCTGATACAGTATCCTGCACGCGGCCCCATACTTGACCGCAACGGCCGCATCATGGTACAAAACGAACCTGTTTATGACATTACTGTAATACCCAAACAGGTAAAGCCATTTGATACACTTGAATTTTGCAAACTTTTAAATATTGACACGGCAGGATTTAATAAACGCATGATCAAAGCCCGCAAATATTCCCCGTACCGTACCTCTGTTTTTGAGAAACAGATATCTGCACAGCAATACGCATCTTTTCAGGAGCGGCTGTCGGAATTTCCGGGGTTTAATGCGCAGCAAAGACCGGTGCGTACCTATCCAGACTCATGTGCTGCGCAATTTTTAGGTTATATAGGCGAGGTTACCGATTTGATGATCAAAAAGTCTAACGGTTACTATAGCCCTGGTGATTACGTAGGCATCACCGGCGTTGAAAGATCTTATGAAACCGTTTTACGCGGTCAGCGCGGCGTTCGCAACCTGATATATGATTCACACAATGTGCCAAAAGGCAGTTACGCCAATGGCATGTATGATACTGCTGCAGTAGCCGGCGATCGTTTAATATCCTCATTAGACACCCGGATACAAAAGCTGGGCGAAAAGCTGATGCAAAACAAAGTAGGTAGTATTGTAGCCATTGAACCCTCAACCGGTGAGATACTTTGCTTTGTAAGCTCTCCAACTTACGACCCTAATTTACTTGTAGGCCGCGAACGTGGCAAAAATGCAGGCAGATTGTATAAAGACCCTTACAAGCCCTTTTTTACCAGGCCTATACAAGCCTATTACCCACCAGGTTCGTCGTTTAAACCGCTGAGCGCTTTGATAGCCATGCAGGAAGGGGTTATTACACCGCAAACCGTATATCATTGCCCAGGGTATTACCAGTCGGGCAACCGTCGTATCAGATGTTTCCAGGGCGAGGTACATGGCGATGTGAACCTGGCCAGCGCTGTGGCTCACTCATGCAATGGATATTTTGATATGGTTTTTGAAAAGCTGATCAACCGGAACGGCGCCCGCAAAACAGATACATCATTTAATTACTGGCGAAACAATGTGGCAAAATTTGGTCTGGGCGGAAGGCTTGACCTTGACCTGCCGAGCGAAGGCCGCGGTAACCTGCCAAAAGCATCGTATTATGATAAATTGTATCATAAAGGCGGCTGGCGCTCAAGTACTGTTATCTCTCTGGGTATAGGCCAGGGTGAATTGCTGGCCACACCATTGCAATTGGCAAATATCGAAGCTACTATCGCCAACCGGGGTTATTATTATAAACCGCATTTGATAAAATCTATCGGAGATAAGCAGGTAATACGTAAAGAATATACCAAGCGTAATTATGTAGGGGTAGATTCTCAATTTTTTGAGCCTGTTATAAACGGCATGCAAAGCGTAGTTGATTATGGCACTGCTTCCGGCTCAAAAATACCGGGCATTATCATGTGTGGTAAAACCGGTACCGCCGAGGTTAAAAACCATAAAGATAACTCCGTATTTGTGGCTTTTGCCCCGCGCGATAACCCTAAGATAGCCATTGCGGTTATAGTTGAAAATTCGGGCCAGGGGGCTACCTGGGCTGCGCCTATAGCCAGCTTTATAGTAGAAAAATACCTGCGCGATTCAATAACGCGCCGTCCATCGGGCATTAATCCGGACTATTACATTAACAAAAACCTGCTGCCTGAGGTTCCGGGCTCTCCTGCTGAAAAAGCGCGTAAGAGGCTTGATAGTTTAAGGCGGGTAAGGCTTGACTCGTTAAGGAGGATAAAGGCTGATTCTGTAAAAAAGGCCATTGCCGATTCAGTTAACCAGAGCAGGATCAGGTCCGCGCAAAATATCCCGGCCAGAAAAAACACAGATGGACAATTGACCGCCATGCTGCCAAAAAGGAGGGATGATGAATAACCAGCGAAGTTTCTTCTTTAACGTTGACTGGATTGCGGTGCTCATTTATTTAGCCCTGTGCGTTATTGGCTGGTTTAACATCCATGCAGCAGTATATGATGAAACACATCCCCACATACTTGATTTGGAAACTGAGTATGGGAAACAGTTTGTTTATATTATATCAGCTTTGATTCTTGGCGGGGTAATATTACTGCTGGAAAGCAGGTTTATAACGGCACTGGCGCCTGCATTTTATATTGTGACCGTACTGTTATTGTTACTGGTGCTGGTAATAGGGCGTAATGTTGGCGGCAACCAGGCCTGGATAGATCTGGGCGCAGGGTTCAGGTTACAGCCTTCGGAATTTGCCAAGTTTGCCACTTGTTTGCTACTTGCACGATACCTTAGTTCTACCAACGTAAAAGTAACCGATCCAAAATCGTTTTTAATAGCCGGGGCTATTATCTTTTTACCTATGCTGCTGATCAAGTTGCAGCCTGATGATGGCTCTACACTCGTATTCTGCTCCTTGATACTGGTGCTTTACCGCGAAGGCTTGTCGGTATATTTTTTGGTTGTAACGGCGCTTATAGCAACTTTATTTGTACTATCGCTACTATACAGCGCGTGGGCAATCATTATAGGTTTGGTTGCTGTTGCTGTGCTGCTGTTGCTGATGGCAAGGCGTAACCGTAAATTTTCATTAGGCGTAATTATTGGTTTAATACTCTCTATAGGCTTTGTATTTGTTGTTAAACCGCTTTACTATAATGGCCTGAAGCCGCACCAGCGTGCGCGTATAGATGAGGTGCTTGGCCTTAATAATGATAAGCGTGGAGTAGGTTACAATCAAAACCAATCAAAAATTGCCATAGGCTCGGGCCGTGTTTGGGGTAAAGGATATTTGCAGGGTACACAAACTAAATACTCGTTTGTCCCTGCACAAAGCACCGACTTTATTTTTTGTACCGTTGGCGAGGAATGGGGCTTTGCCGGCTCTGTAGTAGTGCTTGGCCTTTACCTGTTCTTACTGCTGCGTATAGTTTTGATTGCCGAACGGCAAAGGGCGCCGTTTTCGCGTATCTATGGGTACGGAGTAGCATCCATCCTATTCTGCCACGTATTGATAAACATTGCAATGGCCATTGGCTATATGCCCGTAATAGGTATACCATTGCCATTCATCAGCTATGGGGGCTCTTCATTATGGAGCTTTACAATATTGCTGTTTATCCTGCTTAAGCTGGATTCTAACCGTATGGGCCTGGTTTACGCGTAACGCCTTTTTAACAGCGCGTAAAATTTATCGGCAGTGGCTTGTTTAGCTTCCCAGTTATTTTTGGCTACATAATTGGTCCGTAAAAAACGGTCGGCTTCTTCAAAGCTGTTAAAGCGGTTCACAATCTCGATAGCTTCGCTGTAGGCTAGGCTGTAGCCGTTAAACAGGTCTTTAACAAATAAAAGCTTATCATTAAGGCTAATGGCTGATTTAAGATCCTGTATAGGCGCGCCTTGCTGTTGCGGCTGCTGAGTAGTAGCTCCTCCCTGCTGTGCTCGTAACCTTTCATTTAGCGTAAGCGGGCGTTCTTCTTTTACCGGTTCGGTCTTGTAAAGGTCGGCCAGGCTTGTTGCTGAAGGCTGTTGCTGTGGTGCAGGCTGGTCTGCCTGTGTTTTTGATGTATTATCTATAACAGGTTCGGGATTGGAAGGCACTATGTTGGGTTGCTCTGTTTCATCTGCCGGCTTATCCTGTGGCAAATCTTCTGATAGCACAGGCACTTCTGCGGCAACTTTCTTTTCTGGTATTGGCAGGTCAGTATCTTGTGTTCTATCAAAAGTAAAAGTATCGGCTTCGTTTACCGTTAACTCTGGTCTTGAAATTTCAGGTTCACTGCGCTCAAATGCATAGCTGTCTTTATCCGCACCGCCCTGCAAATCAATATGTGGAACAGGCTTTTCTTCAGTAAACTGAATTTCTTCCGCCTGTACAGGTTTTATAGGCTGTTCCGGCTCTGGCCTGAACGGAGGGCGCTCTGTTACAGGCTTTACTGGGTGCACCAATGGCTCAAAATATTTAGGCTCTTCGTTAACAATCTTTGGCCCTTCAAACCTTAAAGCATCCGGCTTAAAGGCTTCTTCTTTTACAGGTTCGATCTTAATTACTTCGGGCGCTACTATTTCTGGCTTGGAGCATTCCTGCTGCATTATCTCAGGCTTTATCTCATCGACATGCGGGGGCAGCACTTGTTGCTGCTGCGAACGCTGCAGGTTCAGCTTCCGTAATATTTCTGCATGATCCTTTAAAAAGTGGGTATTAGCCACAAACAGTTCAAGTTCAAGGTCATTAAGTTCATCTGCTGTACTTTGCAGATATTCGTATTGATCTAAAAGTTCTTTAATTATTGCGCCGGTCTTTCTAAATACTTCCTGCTGCTTCATAGGCTTCAATGTTAAGAAAATGCTTACCAAAAATAGCATAAAATTCTGATATTAGCCCCTCACAAAAGTTTTGAGAGATTGTACACAGAGGAAGTTTTTAAGCGAAGAAGTGAGGTAGGCGGCAGTATTGAAGTGATCTGCGGATCGATGTTTTCGGGTAAAACCGAGGAGTTGATGCGGCGGGTTAGCCGGGCGCGTATAGCAAAGGTAAGCGTCGAAATATTTAGTCCGGCGTCAGATATTCGTTATGATAAAAGCGCCCTTGTATCGCATAATGCAAAATCAATTCCCTCAAAAGCAGTGGAGGACGCCGCCTCTATTTTAAAGCTTGCCGATGGCACCGAAGTGATCGGCATTGATGAAGCACAGTTTTTTTACGATGAGCTGCCACAAGTTTGCCAGACACTTGCCAATAAAGGCGTACGGGTAATTGTAGCCGGTTTGGATATGGATTATAAGGGTCGTCCCTTTGGTGTTATGCCCCAGTTAATGGCCCTGGCCGATGCTGTTACCAAATTGCATGCAGTATGTATGAAATGCGGCCGCCAGGCCATGTACTCCTATCGCCTGGTACCTAACGAAAGCCAGATACTCTTGGGCGAAAAAGAAAGCTATGAAGCCCGCTGCCGCGAATGCTACAACCTGGATGGAAAAATATGACGCAACATTTTGCTGCTTAATCCTTCACTACAGCTAAATATTTTAACCATATTGCCCCTGCCCTGCTTACCAGCCCGGTTGATATAAAATATTTTACGGTTTAATAATCCTTTAAACACCGTTTATAAACAATAATGCCCATATACTGTTATTATACCAGCAGTAGGGAATTGACCCGGCCGATATAAAACAGTTTAACATTTGCTTAGGTTATGGCTAAAAAGATTTTGGTTATTGAAGACGATAAAGATATACGCGACACTGTTACTTATGCGCTGGAAAGTGAAGGATACGAAGTTATCTCATCAGAAAATTCGCGCATACTAAAATCCCTTGATGATTACAAGCCCGACCTTATACTGCTTGACAACTGGCTTACCGAATGGAAAAGTGACGCCAACGGACAGCAGCTTAGCCGCGAGCTGAAAACCAACCCTAAAACAAAGCATATACCGGTAATCATCGTATCGGCAGTTAACAACGTTGCCGAAATTGCCGAAGCCGGCCTGGCCGACGCTTACATCAAAAAGCCTTTTGATCTGGACGATCTTTCAGCTATCGTAAAAAAACATTTAAATTCCTGATCAGAAGGATGCTAAATATAATAAAGCCCAACTTATACAAAGCTGGGCTTATTTGTTTGAGCATAGTGAAGTACTCCTTAAAAGGAATACCATGTTTTGGCTTACAATTTAACCCCTAAGCCAATATTGAACGAGATACCATCAGCCGGTAAAATACCCGGGCCGGGATACATGTTTATGCGTCGGGTGAAATACTTTTCGTTAAAAATGTTGTTGATGTTAAAGTTAACATGGTAGTTTTTAAGGAAACGGTAGTTAAAGGCCCAATCCACAACTTTGTATGACGGCACAATGCCAGATGCACCGGCCGGGTTAAATGCTGTGTTATTGGCATCGCTAAAATTTTTACCCACGTAACTAAACAGCAAGGTAGCAGTTATGTGGTTATTAAGATAAGTAAGCCCGGTGCGGTTGGTCCAATCAGGTGTACCCTCAATTTGATGGCCTTTCAGATCCATGTTAGTGCCATTAACATTAATTGCGCCCGTAGTGTACCTGCCATGGGTATAAGCAAGCGTGTTGAACAGCCTGAGGTCGCTGCCCGATGTTGGGTTGAATGCCCGGATCAACGACAATTCTGCATAAGCTTCAATCCCTTTTGCATTGGCATCGCCAATGGTAGTTAAGTATAAATGATTTACGCCCGCGTCGTCCTGTACCGTTAAAGTACCGGCACGGTTGGCATAGTGTACAAAGAATCCGTTTACGTCAAAAGTAAGTACCTGGCCTATCTTACCGCGATAACCCAGGTCGGCATTGTAACCCTTGCTGTCTTTCATATCCGGGTCAACCCGGGTAAGCTGGTCTGCAGGGGTTACGGCAGCATAAATATACGGGCGGTATGCCTGTGATATATTACCATACAACTGGGTAGTATTGCTAAGCTGGTACTGCAACCCCGCACCAAATAACGGGAAATTACGATTCCTTTTATAATTCACATCTGTACTTTGGCTATTCACCACGCCGTTAATAGTTGTTTTTATCCCCTCATAGCGCACGCCCGGCGTAAAAGAAAATTTATCGGTAATGCGGAAGAGGTCCTCCACAAAAGCGGCATAATTCACAGCATTTAGGTCAAGATCAATCCCATAATCTTTAACCAGGCCCAGGTCAAAATTGGTGTTTGTGGTGCCAACGCCCTTTTGCTGGCGGTGGGTAGATCCATCAGCATACCTTAAACCTGTTGTAAGGGTACTACGCACGCTGCCGATATTATAATTGTGCAGTAATCGGGCTTCCGTTGTAAAGCTTTTATAATGGTCGCGGTCTACCTGGCGTGGGTTATAGCTGTTAAGCGTTGTATTTACCGTATCATTGATGTTTGCCGGCGCTATGAACTGTACGCTGCTGCGTTCGCCAAACAGCACATGGGAGGTGACCTCCAACTTAGTGTTATTGCTGAAATCGTAATTAAAAATCACAGCCGGTATATTGATAGCCGGTTTAAAATAGTTACGAAAGCGGTTGGATGAACGGTTATTAGCGTTAAAATCGGCATCTGTTAAACCGCCTGCAATTTGCTGCACATAATCAGACCGTGAGAACTGGAACGACAAGCTACCTTTCTCTGTAAACTGGTATTTGATGTTAGCATAGTAAGCGTGGTAATTAAAAGCTGCGTTTGGCCGCCAGCCATCGCCGTTGCGGGCATCAAAATAGGCATAGTAGCTTACTTTGCCCACTTTGCCAACAATGGCACTGTATGAATTAAAAAAGCGGTTACTGCCCGCGGTTTGCTCGCTTTCAAAACCAAAGGCTTTGGTCATATCCGGCTGCTTGATCTTAAAATTGACCATTCCACCAAACTGGCTGCCAAATTGTAGCGCAGATGCGCCGCGTACGTATTGCACCTCGCCAATTGCCTGAAACGGCATACTATAGTGGTTCTCGGGATAGCCAACAACATCAGAGTTGGTGTTATACCCATTCTGGCGGATGTTAGTCTCGATGGAACGGTGCACATCCGTACCCCTGGTACCAATGTTAAGCTGCAGGCCCGAGCCGTCCATTTCCCAAACATTTATGCCCGGGACCTGCGAAAACAGGGTACGGGCAACATTGCCTGCCAGGTTCGCCTTGCCAGGATCGGCGTAAATGATATTAGTTTTTTTACCCGAGAAAATATATTGTCCACTTACCTCAGGTAAGCTTTTGCTGCGCGATTCCCGGACAAGTACACTATCCAGTTGCAACGTATCTTTTGTTATTTTTTGTGCCCGGGCCTTATAAGCACATATGGCAAGCGTTAAAGCCAGCCCGGCCTTGTAAAAACGTTTCATTAAATGATGCTGTAAAAAGTTTAAAATTGAATACAAAAAGCAGCATTACGCTATTGCAGAAATTGCATGGCATAACACATTAAATAAAATAATCAACTCAAAACTTCGGGAGGCTGCCCGGGTACGGGTATATAAGGGTCAGATATGAGTATGTAGTGGGTTTTCCATCTTTGCGGCGGTATATTTCTGAACCGCATAAAATTAAAAATGGCAACATGATGGTCGTACTTACTATCGGCACCGGTTTTTTTAACCGATGCGCCGTCAGTTTTTTTATCGGCAGGTATATCATTCAGTTGTTTGGCATAAATGATATTACTTTTAATAAGCTTGGTTTTCTCGTAATTGGGCACGCACATTACATAAAGCGTATCCTTTGTAAACTTTAGCTTTACATAGTTGTAGCACGCGTTTTTTAATTGTAGTTGCCCGCTTACGTTTTTGTAGTCGTTCCACTCAAAAATACCAGGCAAATGCTGCTTTATCTTCACTTCAATCAGTGAGTTCGGGTCATACAATCCTTCGCTGATCAATTGGTTCATGCGGCTATCGGCCTGTTGCACCATATAGTTTTGCAGCAGCAGGTATCCACCCCAGTTAAACAGGTAGATCATTAAAAAAACTATGGCAAAAAGGCGCTTCACTAATCAGGCTTTTACTTGCCACCAAGTTTAACAGAAAAAATTAACAAAGCCAATAATAAGCTTCTTTTAACATTTGCAGCAGGCAGCAGCAACATTCACAATTATTTAATTATTTTTGGATGCAATTTTTTGAGCGGCTACTATTGGTAGTCACCACGTTATAATATCAGTATCGATGCAAAGCAAAAAGCGGGTACTGTTTTATCTGGTAGACGGCGCACATGCCGAAGTATTACCCGAATTGATAGAACAGGGCCATCTCCCTAATATTAAGAAAATTATTGATGAGGGTACGTACCGTAAGGCTACTACCTGTTTCCCGTCTACAACCGGCCCGGCATATCTGCCTTTCTTAACCGGCCATTTCCCGGGTACTATGGATATAACCGGTATACGCTGGTTTGATAAAAAAGAGTTTAAGCGTACACGCTTTAACAAAATGGCCATGCGCAGCTATTGCGGGCCCGAGGCTGCATGGTTTAATACCGATATGCCTGCTGATAAACCAACGCTGTTTGAGTTGCTGGGCGAGTCATACAACCTGTATAACATGATTACCCGCAACGTGCCTGATGAGTATGACCTGGGTAAAAAAGGGAAAGGGCCTTTGTATATGCGCGCCCACTTTAAGCTTAGGCACCATCCGGTTGATATACAGGGGCATAGCCGAGTAATGGAAATGCTTAACAGCGGTAAGGATTTTGATTTCCTGTTCGCCGTTTTTCCAAGTGTCGACTGGGATTCGCACTATCACCACATACGCGATGAACGTACCGTAGAAGCCTATAAAATTGTTGACCGAAGCCTGGGAGAAGTAAGGGCGAAGCTGGAAGAACAAGGCAGGTGGAATGATACGCTTTTTGTAATGACATCTGACCATGGCCTTACCCCTACTACCAAACACCTGGACCTGGGCGACTGGATGACAGCGCAGGGACTGAAGGCGGTTTATTACCCTGTTATCTGGAAACGCAACCCTAAAAGCGCGGTATTTATATCGGGCAACTCATTTGGCGCTATCCACCTGCTTAATCATAAGGGCGACGAAGTATTGCGCGAGAGCGGGATAATTGAAGCCATGGGCGCCGATAAGCTGCAATTACTGGTAAAAGAAGACGCTGTAGATTTCGCTATTTATCGTGGCGATGAAGAAAATACCTTTATAGTACACAACCGTGATGGCAAAGCTAAAATTGCGGTTAAGGACAATGTTTTCACTTATGAACCTTTAACTGCCGACGTATTGAAATATGGAGGTAAGATAGAGGCCAATGGCCACCGTGATATTTTGGCTAAAACATTTGAGACCGACTACCCGGATGCGGTATTCCAGATCTATCAGTTATTCCGCAGCCGCAGGGCAGGCGATATTGTTATCAGCGCCGCAATAGGCTATGATCTGCGTGATTTTTGGGAATACCCGGAGCATAAAGGATCGCATGGATCGCTGCACAGGCACCACATACATGTACCTCTGATCTATAATCAAAAAGGCTGGAAAGACCATCCTGCACGTACCGCCGACCTGTTCGATTCAATACTGAAGTGGAAAGGTATAACGCCTGCAAGTTCTGAGGGTGAACCATTGTTTTAATTGCTATTTTTACCATATACATGATAGAGACACCGCAGCAAACGGCCGAGCCGGAAAAACAGGAAGCTAAAAACGTTTTCAATAAAAAGGTTATCATTAAAGGCGCGTTCTGGTTTGCACTGATCACAGTCATTACTATTGCGGGAATATTTTTTTATAATAACACCGGCGATACGGTAAAGGCGCTTTCACATATATCTTACAAGTACATTGCCATTTGCTTTGTAATGCTTTTTGTAGACCTGATGCTGGGCAGCTGGCGTAATCACATTTACATACAAAAGCTGGCGCCAAAGGTATCGCACTGGGTAAGCTTCAGGGCAAATGTGGCCAACATGTTTATGGGGGCGGTTACTCCGGCACATGGCGGCGCAGGCCCTGCGCAGATATTTGTTTATACCAGTAACGGCGTAACATTTATTGATGCGTTTGCAGTAAGCCTTATTAACATGGGCGCTACCCTTATATTTATGCCTTTAGCAGGTTTTGTAGCCATTATGCTGATGGATACCAGCTCGGTAAGCAGCTTTGTGCCCCAGATGCTTAAATATGGCTTTACTTTCTTTCTGCTGTTCTTGGTAGCATTTATGCTCGCTTTCTGGAAACCGCTATGGGTGGGTGCCATTATTAAAAAAATAGCAGCCGGGCTTTCCAAAATTTTCCCAAAGCGCAAAGAAAAACTTCATAACTGGGCCGAAAAATCATTCCAGAACATTAGTAAATATCAGCAAACCTGCAGTGTTATTGTCAGGCAGCACCCGTTTCTATTTCCGTTGAGTTTGGTGATAACCACCTTGCTTTACTTAAATAAATATTGCCTGCAATGGGTAATATTAATGGGTTTGGGTATACAAGCTAACCTGATACAGGTTATCGCTTTCCAGATCATCATCCAATTTGCCATATACTTTGCCCCTACTCCGGGAGGAAGCGGTTTTGCCGAAGCCTTGATAGCTAAGTTATTCGGCACGGTGATACCCAAATCTGTACTGCCCATTTTTACACTGTTGCAACGTTCATTCCTGTTGTTTTTCCCGGCAATGGTTGGCGCTTATGTTGTTATCAGCCTGCTGCGCAAACAGACCATGAAGAACAGTTAAGCACCGGTTTAAGTAGTTTTGCTGTCAGGGCGATGTAGTGACCTGCAAACAATCCGGTGCAAAAATGCTTTATTTGCATGTTAAGCAGTAAAGCCATGAGCACACTTATCAAAGTAATTATAACTGGCAGCACGGGTATGGTGGGCGAAGGTGTAATGCACGGGTGCCTTAATCATCCTGACGTTGAAAGCGTGCTGGTAATTAACCGTAAGCCGTCGGGCTACAATCATCCCAGGTTAAAGGAAATTGTGCATCACGATTTCTTTAACCTTTCATCAATTGAGAACCAGCTCGCGGGTTACAACGCCTGCTATTTTTGCTTAGGCATATCATCAGTAGGAACCAGTAAAGCCGACTATTATAAAACCACTTATGAGCTTACCATCAACTTCGCCCAAACGCTGGTAAAACAAAGCCCTGAAGCAACATTTTGCTATGTATCAGGCGCAGGTACAGATAGCAGCGAAAAAGGCAACGGATGGGCGGCTGTAAAAGGGAAAACAGAGAATGATTTGATGAAGCTGCCGTTTAAACGGGTGTTTGCTTTTCGCCCGGGCTTTATTAAACCTATTAAAGGGCTTACGCATACTCATGCTTTTTACAAGTTTATCACCTGGATGTTTCCCATTGGGCGTACAATTTATCCGGCTGGCTTTTGCACCTTGCAGGAGCTTGCCCTGGCAATGGTAAACGTCACCAAAAACGGTTTCAATAAAAAAGTTGTTGAAGGGAAAGATATTATTGCACTTGCAAATTTGTAATTATCGTTATTTACGTAAGTTATGGCATCTACCATATTTTATTAGCTGTTAAATGAAAGTATTACTCATAGAAGATGAACCGGCGCTGGTATCTGTAATTGTGCGGGGCCTTACAGAAGCGGGGATGGAAGTAAGCGTTGCAGCCGATGGCAATACGGGGCTGGAAATGGCTCAAAGCCATAACTTTGATGTTATTACACTTGATATTATGCTGCCCGGAATTAATGGGATACAAGTTTGCAAAGAGATACGTAAGCAGAATAACAGTGTCGCTATATTAATGCTAACCGCTCTTTCAAGCACAGAAAATATTGTGACCGGCCTTAACAGCGGCGCAGATGATTACCTGGCCAAGCCCTTTAAATTTGCCGAACTGGAAGCACGAATACGCACGCTTGCCCGTCGTAGTAACGCAGGCAAGGCCGGTAAAAGCATAATTAATGTGGATGGGCTTGAAGTAGATACGCTTTCTAAAACAGTTAAGCGTAACGGAAAGGCAATTAGCCTAACAGCAACCGAATACCACCTGCTTGAGTACTTTATAAAAAACCAGAACATGGTTTTATCAAGGGTACAGATATTGGAGAATGTTTGGGATATTGACTTTAACATGGGTACCAATGTAGTTGATGTGTATGTAAATTACCTGCGCAAAAAAATCGATAACGGATACGATACCAAACTGATACATACTATTTTTGGTATGGGTTATATGTTTAAAGAGGGATCTGCGGATGAAGCTGCAAACTAAAATAACGCTGTTGTTTGTTATTATTTCTACCATTGGGCTGGTGCTGCTCAATATCTCTATCTTCTATTTTGTATCAGAGTTTAGCTTTGAAGACTTTTTTAAGCGCCTGGAAACAAGGGTAAACCTGGCAGCCGAGATCAACATTAACCCGGACAGGCAATCGCATGCCTATAAGGAAGTACGTCTACGATATCTGGAACGATTAGCTAATGAAACGGATATCATTACTCAGATTGACAGCACCAGGAAGCAGCCTTTTAAAAGGGTGCCCGGTTTGCCAAATTCATTTTATGATATCATATTAAAGGGTAAAATGGCCCGGTACACCCGCCATAACCAATTTTATGCAGGGGCCTTATTTAATAAAGATGGCGGTAAATATATTGTAGTTGTTACCGCTACAGACCCGTATGGCTTCAAAGAGTTGCAACAGTTGAAACGGGTGCTTATCATCATCTTCATCATATCTATCGGGCTTACTTATATAGCGGGTAAAATATTTTCTTATTTCACGGTGCAGCCGGTGCGTGACATTATAAAAAGCGTTAAAAATATTACCGCGAACAATTTACACATGCGGCTGGATGATGTAAAAGGCAGCGATGAGCTTGCCGAGCTGGTAGTTACCTTTAACCATATGCTTACACGGCTTGAAACCGCTTTTGAAACACAGAACAACTTTGTAAGCAATGCCTCGCACGAGCTGCGCACCCCACTTACCATTATATCCGGAGAAACACAATTGCTGTTAAAAAGTGACAACGTTACCGAAGCAGGTAAGGCATCAGTACAAACCATCCTTAACGAAGCTGAAAAGCTAAGCCATATCTTATCAAGTTTACTGGGGCTTGCACAAACAGGTTTTGATGGAAAAAAGCAAGACTGGCAAAAAATACGTATAGATGAACTGGTGATGGACGTTGCCGATTCGGTAAAAAAAATTGCCCGTGATAGTGTAATCGATATCGATTTTGCTTCGCTTCCGGATGATGAAAACCAACTTTATACAGACGGCAATGTAAACTTGCTGCGGCTTGCCATTAGCAACATTGTATCAAATGCCTGCAAATACTCTAACAACCGCCCGGTAAATGTGCAGGTTACCTCTAACGGCCGCCACATCATCATCAAGGTAACTGATAAAGGTATAGGCATACCCACAAATGAGCAGCCACATATTTTCGAGCCTTTCTTCAGGGCCTCAAACACGGGCGATTTCCAGGGTTATGGTATTGGCCTTCCGCTAACGCTTAATATCATCAGGTTGCATAAAGGCAGCATAGGCATACGGTCTGAAGAGCAGGTGGGCACCGAGATACAGATCATTCTGCCTGTGGCATAGCTCTCCCTATCAGCTGCATTTTCGCAGCTCCATTCTAATAACTTTCTAATAAGTACCGCCTCGATATTAAAACGGGGCCCTTTCTTTTATGTATCATACTGATTATCAAACATTTTTAACTTAACTAACAAAATTCATTTTAATAAAATCCTAATATCTGTCTTAAGCCATTCTAATTAACTAAGGGTAGTATTGTATAAGTAATAATTTAAGTTTAATCATAAACACCTATCTATGAAAAACATACTCATCCCAACCGATTACCAGGCGGCATCGCTGGATTGTTTGCATGCCATCTGTAATCATTTTAAAAACGAGCAGTTAAACCTGGTTTTAGTACATGTATTTAAGCTATCCGACTCGATAACTGATGTTTTGATGCTGAGCCGCCGAAGCCGGGAGTACGAGCAGATAGAGGACGAATTTTACGAGCGTTGCAGTTTGCTCAGGGTGCAATATCCGCAGATAGTGAGTACAAAAATTGAATTTTTGTATGGCAGCACGCTTAGTATGTTCAAAAATTTTATCGAACATAACGAGATCGACGCGGTAGCCGATACGTCACATTGCCAGCATCATCAAATCCATCGTTCGAGCATTGATCCGTCTGTATTGATCAAAAAAAGCGGATTACCGGTTATAGATACTGCTAACCGTACAAACGCACATGTAAAACGCGCGGCCCTGCAAACCCCGGCCGAGGAAGAATTAACTGAGGTATAAACCCTAAACACGTCAATTTTATGTTATTAAAAGAAAATATCCCTGCAAAATACATCTTCGGAAAAATTAAAAAAGAAGTTATTTTGGTTACTGTATACGCGGTTTTAATTGCCGTAATGTATAACAATTTTCATTTTACCCGTATATCCATCCCAATTGCCGTGCCCACTATATTAGGTACGGTGATATCCTTACTGCTTGCCTTTAAATCTAACCAGGCTTATGACCGTTGGTGGGAGGCCAGGACCCTCTGGGGGGCCATTGTTAACGATAGCCGCTCGCTTACCCGCCAGTTGCTCACCTTTGTTGATACACCTTATGCCGAAGGCGAGCAAAAAGCCTTTTGTGAGCGTGTTGCAAAACGGCAGGTAGCATGGTGCCATGCTTTGAGCAGGCATTTGCGCAGGCAGGACCCGCTGCACGGCCTCGATAAATTTTTATGCAAGGAAGATATAGAGCATATTAAACGGTACGACAATATACCCGTTGCCCTGCTTGAGTTGCAGGGGGCTGATCTGCGAAGCGCATTTAAACTGGGGTGGATCAACGAATTTCAACAGGTAGCCATTGATGAAACACTTACCCGTTTCAGCAACGAGATGGGCGGGTGCGAGCGTATCAAAAACACTGTATTCCCTGCAACATATAGTGTTTATATACACTTATCGGTATTGCTGTTTATTTTATTGCTGCCCTTTGGTTTAATTGAATTTTTTGGTGTAGTTGAAGTGCCGCTGGTTATCGCAATAGCTTCATCATTCTTTTTAATAGAAAAGATGGCTATACACTTGCAGGATCCTTTTGAAAATAAACCAACCGATACACCTACAACCACTATATCACGTACAATAGAACGTGATGTGATGCAGATGCTTAAAGAAACCTTTAAGCAAGATGAGCCGGTTGCTGCCGGAGCAGGGCCCGAAAAGTCAAAAATGTTCTACATTTTATAACACTTAAAAGCAAGAAGCTGTCTCAAAAGGGCAGCTTCTTTTAGTTTCAGGTGTATTTTTTGCAACTTAAAGGCATGGGAGGCAAGGTAGTCTTTAAGGAATATGATCCTGACCAG
>NZ_JBHTHZ010000011.1:0-138517 GCF_042676805.1 Mucilaginibacter litoreus
AACTGGTCAGGATCATATTCCTTAAAGACTACCTTGCCTCCCATGCCTTTAAGTTGCAAAAAATACACCTGAAACTAAAAGAAGCTGCCCTTTTGAGACAGCTTCGTTTTTTTTATAATATGTTGTCTTTTAAAGAGCTGCTAACTGTGAGCTGTTTGGCAAGAACTTTTTAAGATGTCCGTATAATACCACATCTAAACCATACACGTCGGGGCGGTATTGTAGGGTGCCGTTTTCATCGGCCCAACAGGTAACGTAGGTAATATATACAGGTACTTTTTTGGGTAGGGATAGGGTAGTTGGCGATGGTTTTGGGTCAGCCATATTCTTTTCGATGGTTTGATAAGCATTGCTTTCGCCGAATAAACTATGCGCCAGTGCCAGCGGGTCGCCTACACGTACACAGCCATGACTAAGCGCACGCATATTTTGATTAAAGGCGTTTTTAGCTGGTGTATCATGCAGGTAAACGCTGCTGTTATTTTTAAATAAAAATTTAATATTACCTAATGAGTTATCCTCACTCGGGCGTTGTTTAAACTCGTATTCACCTTTTTGCGCCCCTGACCAGTCTATTGTTTCAGGGTCTTCTACCTTTTTACCGTTTTTGTATACGTCGATACCTTTGTTTGATAAATAATACGGGTCCTGCGCGGCTTCAACCATAATTTCTTTAGTAGCAATGCTTTGGGGAATATTCCATACAGGGTTTACCTGGGCTGCATAGATCATGCTGTTAAGCTGCGGTGTTTCGCGGCTGAAAGGACGGTCTATCTTATCACTTTCATCATATTCAACCAGTGATATCTGATTGTCAGTGTTTCTGCCTTCACCAACTATAACCTTCATATTCAGTGCGGATTTTCCGTTTTCCATCACATCCAGGCGATAATCAGGGATATTAACAATTACATATTTGTTTTCCTTTGGCTTGTTTTTCCAGCGTAAACGCTCCAGGTTCACTACAAGGTAACGCAGGGTTTCTTCCTTGGTCATGCCTTGTGCCGTACCGCCGGCTATTAAAGCCTTCTGCAACATTTTATATTGTGGATCTTTAGGTTGTATACTATCTAAAAAAGATTTAAGGTTAGTTGCCCTTAAAGCGTTTAACATAGCAATGCTATCAGGCCTTATGGTTTGTGTAAAGTAACGGGCATAAATCTTTCTGGGGCTGATCATGCCGTACTGTAACGCATTTGAGTAATTGATAAGCGAGTTAGCGGTAAGCAGTTCCAGCTTAGCAATATCATGGTATGCTTCATCTAAGCTTTTTATTGCTTTTTTGTCTTTAAACTTAGCAACAAGTTGTTTTATTTCACCGGCCTTGAACATGCTTGGGTCTAAACCATGTTCGCTTGCCTTTGCAAAATAGTTGGCCGTCAGGTCGACATCGCCGTTAAACGTATGATCGGCCACGAAAACGGGGTCGTAACCGTTTTGCTCATAGAATGAAGCAATAGTTTTTGGATTAGTTAAATTGCCTTTCTCCTCTGCCAGTACCTGTTTAAAAACTTCGGCGAGGCCTTCAGGGGTGGCATCCTTGAAAATTTTATTACCTGTTTTTTTATAAAGCTCGGCCCCAAGGTCAGAGCGGCTTTTTTTACAGCTTTGTGTTACCAGCGCAACTATGGTAAGTACGCTTGCGAATAAAATAAATGCAGATCTTCGGAATGTATGTGGTTGTATCATAATTTTTATAGTAGATGTGAACCCTTATACAATAGCTGTACCACAACTATGATTTGCTTTAATTACAAAGGTATTACAGCCTGTAAGGAGGCAGCGTTTATATTTGAGGATGGGAAACATTAATCAGCCCGAGGTTTGGCTAAGAGGGCCTTTAATCAACATGCCGCCGCTGTTGCAGCCAGTAGCACATGCCTTACTGCAAGCGCGTGAAGAGCTTAACGCGCTGATGGAAAGCTTTGATGAAGGATATTTATGGCAGCCCGTGGCTGGTATGGCGTCTGCGGGTTTTCACTTACAGCATTTAACAGGTGTGCTTAACCGCTTATTTACTTATGCGCGTAACGAAGGTTTAACTGAAGAACAGCTCGATTATCTTAAAGAGGAAGGAAAACCGACTACTAAAGTGTACACATCTGCACAATTAGTTAAAAATTTTAATCAAGAGGTTGAGGCTGCTTTAAGGCAGCTAAGCCAGGAAGTTGAAGATCGGTTGACTGATTTCAGGGGGGTGGGGAGGCAACAATTGCCATCAACGCTGATAGGGCTTTACACGCATGCTGCTGAACATACCATGCGCCATTTAGGGCAGCTGATTGTGACAGTGAATGTATTGAAACATTCGTAATCAGTTATATTAATTCACAATTCCGGCTACATCCCGATAGTCGGCAGCGCGGTAAGTTACATCAGCGCCGGAATGTTTGTTAGCCGGATCGAACAAAAAAGTGTCGATACCTAATTCGTTGGCAAATTTTATTTCAGATTGCGGGTCATCACCTATCACTAATAAATCTTCTACAATATAACCATTATCAATCATGATCTGCTGGAATACGTCGCCTTTGTTCTTTGATGAAAGTTCGGGATCTACCACGTAGATGTTCTTGAAATCATCGGCAATACCCAGCATCTTAACCTTACTATATTGCAATTTGGTGAAGCCTGTGGTTACAAGATATTTATCGGCCTTTACTTTACGCAATACATTATATTCTTTAAAGGGTTGCATTGGCTCATTAAAGGTCAGATTTTTCAATAATTCAATTCCTTTGCCTCTTAAATCGTCACTAAAACCATACTCATCGGCCACATGCTGGTATGGTCGCCTGGTGAGTTCATGTTTAGCCTTAGCTGCTGCCTGTTTATCGGCCAGTTTTTCGTCTATCAGCTCAAATAATTCAAGAAACAGTTTATCAGCGATTGAGCTTACAGGATAAATCGTATTATCCAGATCAAGTATAAGAGCACGTTTCATAAGCGTAATATTACGTGTTTATATATTTATAAGCTTGGTTTTTTGTGATTTATTATGGTAATTGAATTTATACACTAACCAAAGGCTTAAAGCTACAGCAAGGCAGATAACTCCTAATAGATACCAAAGTACAGTAAAACCGCCCAATACAATAACCTGACCGCCAAGTGCAGGGGCGATAACCTGCGCTCCCGACCATGACATGGTGTATAAAGCCGCGTACTGCCCGCGGTTACGTTCGCCCGAGCGTGATATCCAGAACGAGTTCATGAACGGCATGCTCATCATTTCGCCCAGTGTTACAATGAGTACTATTATAATACCCGATATTGGATGTGGTGCCAATACATTTAGCAGCACAAATGCTGTCCCGGTAATTAATATGCCATATATAATGTATACGAGCGCATGCCTGCGCCCCTCAAGCATGTTTACCATCACTAATTCTACCAACGCGATAATAATACCGTTTAAAGCCAATAAAACACCTATGAGCCTTACGCCAAAATGCCAGTGCAGTTTAAAATATACCGGCTCCATCACAAAAAACTGAAAGAAACATACATTGAAGAATGTTACCAGTATAATAAAAGTAAGGTAAATTTTATCCTTATAAGCAGATTTTGGCTTTTCTTCATGCGGATGTGGTTTTTCGGGCCTCGTGTAACCGGACCGTGGCATCAGTTTCATAAGCACTAACGCCGCCACTATATTAGTACACCCATCTACCCAGAATAAAAGCTTAAAATTTATTGAAGCCAGTAAACCACCCAGCGCAGCGCCTACAGCCCAGCCCAGGTTGGTTGCCAAACGATGCAGCGAGTAAGACCGTGTTTTATTTTCCGGTTTGCTGTAGTAAGCTATAGCCATTGAATTGGCCGGCCGGAATGCTTCGTTACATAAGCTCAGGATAAAGGTACCTATACCAAGTGTTATGAAAGTGTGCTGATATGCCAGTGAAATAAATAACAGGCCGCCGCTTAGCAGCGCGCCTAATTGTATATCGTAAAAGCCAATACGATCGCTCAGCCATCCGCCCAGGTAGGCGCCTATGATGGAACCTGCACCAAATAATGCCATTATATAACCCGCCTGCGCAACCGAAAAGTGAAGCTGGTTAATGCAGTAAATAGTCATGAAAGGTACAACCATAGTGCCTGCACGATTTACGAGCATCACTATGCTCAAATACCAGTTATTACGTGCAAGGCCGCTGTAAGCGTTTTTGTATAATTGAAACAGTGACATTGGTTAGATGTGCAGATTTTAAATGTGCAAATTTCAGTTATGCAGATTTTAAATATGTAAGTTAATTAAAACATCTTTTTTTGAAGGTGAGTTGTCACATCTGCACATCTGCACATCTGCACATCTGCACATCTGCACATCTGCACATCTGTACATTAAAGCTTAGCGTTTTTATTGCGCAGCCAGTGGTCGGCTATAACAAGGGAGGCCATGGCTTCAACAATGGGTACGGCGCGTGGAACTACACATGGGTCATGACGGCCTTTGCCAGATATCTCTGCCGCGTTTCCTTCACCATCTATTGTTTGCTGGTTATGCATAATAGTAGCTACGGGTTTAAAAGCTACTTTAAACTCTATAGGCATACCATTACTTATACCGCCCTGTATACCGCCAGAAAAGTTGGTACGCGTACCAATATTTCCTGATGCATCTTTAATAAAAATATCGTTATGTTCAGATCCGCGCATTTCACTGCCGCTGAAACCCGAGCCAAATTCAAAACCATGTACGGCATTGATGCTGAGCATCGCCTTGCCTAAATCTGCATGTAGTTTATCAAACACAGGTTCGCCCAAGCCAACCGGACAATTCTTGATGTAACAGCTTACCTTTCCGCCGACGGTGTCGCCATCTTTACGCACACTATCAATAAAGGCTATCATTTCTTCGGCGGTGGCAGGGTCGGCACAGCGCACAATATTTTGCTCGCGCTGAGCGATAAATTCATCCGCATCTTCAATAAAAACATTGGGGGCATCAATCCTGCCAACGCTGCTTACATGGGCTACAACATCTATCCCTTGGGTTTTTAAAAGCAGTTTGGCCAAAGCGCCTGCCGCTACACGGGCAGCGGTTTCGCGGGCGGACGAGCGGCCACCGCCACGATGGTCGCGAATGCCGTATTTGGTAGCGTAAGTGTAATCAGCATGAGAGGGGCGAAATACATCTACATTATGGCTGTAATCTTTAGACCGCTGATCTTCATTCGGAATAAGCATAGCGATGGGCGTACCCGTAGTTTTACCTTCAAAAGTGCCTGAAAGGATCTTAACGGTATCGCTTTCCTTACGCTGAGTAGTTATCTTGGACTGACCAGGCTTGCGCTTATCCAGCTCGGCCTGAATATAATTTAAATCCACTGTTAAACCTGCGGGGCAGCCATCGATAATTACGCCGATCGCTTCGCCGTGTGATTCGCCAAATGTTGTAATTCTTAATAATTGCCCAAATGAGTTGCCTGCCATCGGATTTTAGATTTGTGAATTTAGATTTTGGATTTTTTTTTCCACGTCATTGCGAGGTACGAAGCAATCTCCAGATAGGACAATCTGCTCTGTATAGTTCGAAGATTGCTTCGTGCCTTGCAATGACGCGATATTTTAATTTGCTTTATACTTTTAGCTTTCAGCTTTTTCCTGTACCGTAAACCCCACTTTTTGCAAATCAGTCCAGAATGCCGGGTAGGATTTTTCAACTACATCGGCGTCTTCTATTTCCAGCCCGGGAATCACTATGGCCAGTGGTGCAAATGCCATCGCCATACGGTGATCATCATAAGTGCTTACAAACATACGCTGCGGAATTTGCTTTTCGCTGCAATCGAGCTTATAAACCTGGCCTTTCTCTATCAGCTTAACGCCGATCTTTGCCAATTCGGTCTGCAAAGCCAGCACACGGTCGGTTTCTTTTATTTTTAAAGTTTCCAATCCGGTAAAAGTAGCGTTATGGCCTAACGCCGCGCAAACAACAATTACGGTTTGCGCCAGGTCCGGGCATTCCTTCATATCAAAGATCTTGCGTGCTAAAGGCTTGGGTTCTTTAGTAAGATAAACACCGCCATCTTTAAAAACAGAAGTGATGCCAAAATTGGCCATAATCTCGGTGATCACACTATCACCCTGCAAACTATAGGAAGTGAGGCCGGGCAAAAACAATTCGGCTTCGTCGCTTAAAGCTGCAATGGCGTACCAGTATGATGCCGCGCTCCAGTCAGGTTCAACGTGTAAAGACGTTTCTGCAAAATTTTGATGCTCAATAGAAATAACGTTCTCCGTCCATGTATGGCCTATACCCGCCTGGTTAAGCATAGCCAGGGTCATCTCCACATAAGGGCGGGACGTAAGCTCGCCTTCGATATGCAGCTCTAAGCCTAAGGGTAGTTTCGCAGCTATAAGTAATAAAGCGGTAATGTACTGGCTGCTGATATTACCCTTGATAGTAATATTACGGGTTTGTTGCTGGAAATTACCTTTAAGTATGATAGGAGGGTATCCTTCATTTTCCTCATATTCTATAAAGGCACCTAAACTGCGCAGCGCATCAACCAATACACCTATTGGCCTTTGCTTCATCCTTTCGCTGCCTGTTAATACAACTTCCTCGTTGCCGATGGCGTAATATGCCGTTAAAAAGCGCATGGCAGTACCTGCAGGGCCAATGTTGATCAGGTGCGGGGTGCGGGTGTCGCGTTGCGTGTTTTGGAACTCGCCAATCACGCTCTCCGCTCCAATTTCTTCGTTTCCTCTTAAAATTCCAGCTAACGTTACAGTGTCTGCTGCGTCAGATATATTTTCAACTTTAACCTTACCAGTACTAAGCGCCTCGATAACAAGGGCGCGGTTACACTCACTTTTTGAACCAGTAAGTTGTATGGTGCCCCTGGCCGATTGGCCTTGTTTGGTAAGTATTATGTTATGTTTCATAATTTGATGTTTAGCCTCTCCTGAATCCTCTCAAAGGAGAGGACTTTATATCATTTATAATACCCTTCTCCTTTTGGAGAAGGGCTGGGATGAGGCCTTAAGCGTGTGTAAGTTTCTCGGTAACCTGGCCGGCTTCAACGTTCATGATCTCGGTTTGTTTACGTATTGACTCGTTATGCATCAGCTCTAAAAACTTCTCGGTGAATTCGCCGCTTAACTTTAATGCTTTAGCGTAACCTATGCGTTTTTGCAATATCTCGTCCCAACGGTTAACCTGAAGGATGGTGATGTTGTTGTCTTTTTTGTAGTTGCCGATCTTCTCAACAATCTGCATGCGCTCGGCCAGTTTCTGGATCAACAGGTCGTCAATTTTGTCTATCTGGTTACGCAATTCGGTTAGTTTATCGTTAACCTCGGTGTTGCGTGTTTCAGGCTTACGCAATGCCAGATGATCAATAATTTCTGACAATGCAGCCGGAGTAACCTGTTGTTTGGCATCTGTCCAGGCTACGGTAGGGTCGATGTGTGATTCGATCATTAATCCCTGCATATCCAGGTCAAGCGCTTTCTGAGAGATGTAACCAATCAAGTCACGGTTGCCGGTAATGTGGCTTGGATCGTTAATTATAGGCAACTCAGGCGCTAAAGTTTTAAGGCTGATGGCAACATCCCACATCGGCTCGTTACGGAATGCTGATTTTTCGTAAGATGAGAAACCACGGTGTATAGCAGCCAGCTTGGTTATACCGGCGTTATTGATACGCTCTAATGCGCCCACCCATAAAGAAAGGTCCGGGTTAACGGGGTTTTTTACCATTACCGGCACATCAACGCCTTTAAGCGCGTCAGCAATTTCTTGTACGGTAAAAGGGTTTGCGGTTGAACGTGCTCCAACCCACAGGATATCTACACCCGCAGCCAAAGCCTCTTCAACGTGTTTTGCAGTAGCAACCTCAACAGCGGTTGGCAGGCCGGTTTCTTCTTTGGCGCGTTTTAGCCACTCCAGGCCAATGCTGCCAATGCCTTCAAACTCGCCGGGGCGTGTACGTGGTTTCCAGATACCTGCACGCAACGCGGTTACTTTTCCTGTTTTTGCTAATAAGTGTGCGGTTGCCACCAACTGGTCTTCAGTTTCGGCGCTGCATGGGCCGGCTATCAAAAGAGGTTCTTTACCTGCTTTATTTATCCAGGTATTTAAAGGCTGTATGTTTAAGTTAAGTTTCATATCTTTTTGTTTTAAGCCCGGAAGACGGAAAGACCGCGAGTCCGGAAGATGGTTAATTGTTCTTTTGTTAGTGATACGTTTTGTTTTCTTTCGGACTTTCCCGACTTCGGACTTCCGACTAATTTTATTCTATTCTTTTTACTGTTATATATCGTTTCTTACTTTCAGGGTTCTCCTTCACTTTCGGCGTAGAATCTTCTTCATACTTCTGATATTCTCCCAAAATGTTAAAGTTGTGTGTGTATTTTAATATCTGGCGGATAGCGTTATCATACTGTTTGGCTTCTTCCCACTCAATATCTACGTAAAAATTATACTCATTGCGCCTGCCCAATACCGGCATGCTTTGTATTTTGCTCATGTTAACATTTTCATGCGCAAAAATATTAAGCACCTTTGCCAACGCGCCTACTTCATTATTCACCTGAAAGCACAGGGACGCTTTGTTGGCCGGGCCTTTACGTCGAGCATTTTCATGTGTGGTGAGTATCAGGAAACGGGTGAAATTAAGCTTGTTCGACTCGATGCGCCGCTCCAAAACATCCAGGCCATATAACTGCGCTGCGAGTGTATTGGCAATGGCAACAGTATCAGTAAGCTGCTCATCGCGAATACGTTTGGCACAGGCGGCGGTATCATTACTTTCAACAATTTTGAGATGTGGATATTCATCAAAGAAATCGATGCACTGGCGTATGGCTATGGGATGAGAGGTTACATACTTTACATCATCAAACCTAACACCAGGCAATGCCATCAAATGAAGCTGAATAGGTACGTATACCTCGCCAACCACCGGGTAGCTATAACCCATCATGAGCGAATAGTTAGGCAGTATACTACCAGCAATACTATTTTCGATCGCCATCACTATGTAATCCGCTTCTTTATTTTTAAGCGCCTCAAACGTCTGCTTGAAAGAGTTACACTCAATGGTTTCAATGCTTTCACCAAAGTATCTGAAGGCGGCCTCTTCATGGAACGAAGCGCGTATCCCCTGTATGGCAACTCTCGGTCTGTCAGTTTTCATCATCTGTATAAAGCAAAAAGTCCCGGCTTTTGGGCCGGGACTTTTCAGTTTCTTATTATGTGTGTTTAGTACATATTAGTCCCGGCTCTTACTGCTAAAGTAAAAGTAGAAACCCCAGAAATATGCACGTTGTGTATTCATTGCTTTGTTATGGCGTAAATGTACAAGTAAAAATTGTTTTGTCAATAGATAATTTTATTTTTTCATAAAATTTTAAGTTGAACCAAATAATGTTTGGTAAAGTGGCTTAACTGTGGATACTTAAACTGCTTTATGTTCAAGTGTGGACACTTGAATGTTTAACAAATGTAAGCGTCCACGCTTACAAAAGCTTTTTATATTCTTTTTGCAATACTCTTGCAGTTTGCGTGCTGCCATCGTGGCTCCAGCCGGGTGGGTTAAAAAGATATTTAAGCTTATTGCCTAAACCGGGTGCTTTTTTTACATCGGCTATCAAAGATTTCCACTCGTGAAAGATAACATTTAAAGGGCCCATGTTTTCGGGTTGGTGGGTAAGCCCGTATTTTACAGGTTCATCGGCATGCTCATCATGAAAGGTGCCGAAGATCCGGTCCCAGATGATAAGTACCATGCCCATATTTTTATCAAGGTAAGGTATGTTTGATGCATGGTGTACCCGGTGATGCGCTGGTGTTACAAATATCCAGCCGTACCATTTTGGCAACGGTATTTTATATTGTGTATGTACCATGTTGCCATATAGCTGAGTGATCAGGTAAGCATATAAAATATCTACGGCATTAAAACCCATCAGCGCCAATGGTAAATAAAAAAAGGTACGGTATAATGGTTCAAATACGGTGGACCGGAAACCCGTGGTGAAATTAAAATGCTCTGACGAATGATGAGTAACATGCATGGCCCAAAACAGGCGGCAGTAATGCCCTGTATAATGCAGCACCCAGTATAAAAAATCCTGAGCTACAACCAATACTAACCAATAAAAAAAGGTATTGTGTATTTGAAAAAGCCGGTATTGCCAAACAAAATGCAGCATAAAAAAAGTACTGCTGTTTACTGTAAGGTTTAAAAAAAATGCAAGAGTGGTAAGATAGATATTGGTAAGCGTATCGCGTTTCTCGTAATACCGGCGGTTCTCGCGGTAGCTTAGCCACATTTCAACAAGCGTAAGCAATACCAGTAAACTTACCAGTACAATAACGGCTTCGCTTCGGGTATCAATAGCGGGCATTCTATAGTGCGGCGTAATATCTTAAGCTGTCGCAAAGTTCGTCGGCAAAGCAAATATTGTCAATACTGTATTGTCCAATGTTTGTCAATAAAGTGCAATTGATGTTACCGTTCAGATTCTTTTTGTCCTTTTGCATGTGCTCCAGCAAGGTAGGGAGGCTTTCTTCTGTTATTTGGTAATGAGGGTAAAGGCCACCTAATACTTCAATTATTTCAATAAGTTCGTTATCCGGCAAATCGGTTTTTTGGTTGGATAGCCATGCTTCGCAGATCATGCCAATGGCAATGGCCTCGCCATGTGTCAAAGGATCTTTGTCGTTAAGTAACGACCATGTTTCAACGGCATGACCAATAGTGTGGCCAAAATTCAGCGCTTTACGAATACTTTTTTCGTGCGGATCCTGTAGTACTATCTCATTTTTTATCTCTACCGAACGATGTATCAGCTCTGTGGATGGCAAGCTCAGGTCGCTTGTTTTTAAGGTGTCCCAATATTGCCTGTCTACAATCAAGCCATGTTTAAGCATTTCTGCCAGCCCGGAAAGTATCTGGCGCGGTGGCAGGGTATGCAAAAACTCATCTGCCATGAAAACCGCCCTGGGCTGTGTAAATGTGCCGATGATGTTTTTTATCCCATCAACATCTACACCTGTTTTGCCGCCTACGGATGCATCAACCTGCGATAATAGGGTAGTGGGTACCTGCACAAAGTCGATGCCCCGTTTATAGGTAGAGGCAACAAAACCTCCCATATCGGTAATAACACCACCACCAAGGTTAATCATTAGCGCTTTGCGGTCGGCGCCAAAGTCAATCAGCATTTTCCAAACACCCACGCAAAAATCAATGTTCTTGTTCTCTTCACCGGCATTAACTTCAATAATGTCGAAGTTATCCAGATGGGCCAGTGCTGTCTGCACTATGGGTAAGCAATGCTCACCGGTGTTTTCGTCGGTTAAAATAAAAAAGCGTGAGTAGTTACCTTGCTCAACAAATTTTACAAGTTCCGGAATGCTGTTTTCAAAAATTACCGGATAGCCTTCGCTTTGTATGCTTTGCATCTTAAATTACCTTTATCTGCTGCCCCCGGTATTCAACCACGTCGCCGGGTTTAACCTTAAGGCGCTTACGATAGTCAACCTGGCCATTATACTTTACTTCGCCTTCTTCAACAACTACCTGTGCCTCGCCACCTGTTTGCACCAGGTTAACGGCCTTGAGCAGTTGAATCATGGGTATAAAATCGCCGGTTATCTTAAACTCTGTCATGAGCGGCAAAATTACACTATTCATGTAATAATGAGCTATGATTTTATAATTTTGCATCCGGTTTGGAGTTAATAGATTCAATGGTTCACGGTTGTGTGCTCATAATCTTGCCGGCGATGAACCATGAATATACTGACGCATGAGTTTAAACGACAAATTATCTTTCGAAAACACCGAAATCGCTTTCCGCCATTCTTCTAACGCCGACCTTAACCGCGCTTACTGGCTGTTTAAAGTTATCAATGTAAATTTCCTGGTTAAAATTGGGCCACCGGTTACCAATTTTGCTATGAAAATAGGCTTGCCCATAAAAGGGTTGATCAAAGCCACCATATTTAAACACTTTTGCGGTGGCGAAACTATTGAAGAATGTACTAAAACCACCCAGAACCTGGCACAAGGTGGAGTAGGCACTATATTGGATTACTCTGTTGAAGGTGAGGATGACGAAAAAGTATTTGATAATACACGAGATGAAATTATCCGTACTATTATCACTGCATCAAAAAGCAAAAGCATACCGCTAACGGTATTTAAAGTTACCGGCGTTGCACGTTTTGGTTTACTGGAAAAGCTTGATGAAGGACTCAAATTAAGTGTTGATGAGCAGATTGAATGGCAAACCGCACAAGACAGGGTGTTAGCTATATGCGAAATGGCACATAGCCTTGGTGTACCGGTGATGATAGATGCCGAGGAAAGCTGGATACAAAAAACCATTGACAACCTGGCCATCAATATGATGCGATTTTTTAATAAGGAAAAAGGCATTGTTTATAACACTTACCAGTTGTACCGCCATGATAAGCTGGCATCATTAATAGCAGACCACTCCATTGCTGAAGAAGAAGGGTTTATTTTAGGAGCCAAAATAGTGCGCGGCGCTTATATGGAAAAAGAGCGTAAACGTGCAGAAGAGAAAGGCTATCCATCGCCCATACAGCCAGATAAAGCCGCTACCGACCGAGATTATAACGACGCAGTTATTTATTGTGCCGATAATGTTGACAACATAGCCTTTGTTGCCGGCACCCATAACGAAGATAGCTGCCGCCTGCTGGCCGATTTGCTGAACGAAAAGAAAATCGACCACAAGAATCCGCATGTATACTTTTCACAGCTTTTAGGCATGAGCGATAATTTGAGCTTTAACCTGGCTAATGCTGATTATAACGTTGCTAAGTATGTTCCTTACGGGCCGGTTAAAGCGGTATTACCCTACTTATTCAGAAGGGCGCAGGAGAATACGGCGATAGCAGGCCAGATGAGCCGCGAGTTGGGTTTGATCACTAAAGAGAAAAAACGCCGGGCTTTATAATCATCAGGTACGGATAACATCTGTATCTACAGGAATATAACCAAGTTGCCTGCTCATATTAGCCAGTTGGCCTTTATGGTGAAACTCATGCGTGGTTACATGCGTAAATAGTTGCAATGGTGTTAGTGTAAGCTCGATGCCCTGCCTTTTTGGTAGTGTAAGCGGGATATCAAGCTCGTCTTTGAAATGCTGAAGAAAATCGTTTACAATTAAGTTTACCTGATCAAATACCATGCGGATTGCCTGCATGTTATTATAAGTATTAAGCTCAAATAAAGGGAGTTGTTGCTGCCGGGCAAAATTTACCAGCCAGCTTAAGTAGGTATCTGCAACATGGATCATCAAACCACCCATATTTTTGTTATCGTATAAAGCAAGTGGCTGCATTAAATGTGCCTCACTTATAGTTTCGCAATAATCAAACATAGCGCCCCTCGACGATAAAACCAGTTGGTATTGATGTAGCAGTGTAGTATACATAATGGAAAAGCAAGTCTAAAAATTGTTACAAATAGCCTTTGCCAATTGTTTTGGCTTTTGCTAAACCAGCTGTTCCCTTTCTGCGAATTTTGCCAGTGTATCCGGCGCCGTCATTAAAAATGTATTTATGCCTAATGTTTTTGCAGCTTCCAGGTGTTGTGGACTATCATCAATAAACAGCGTTTCTTCTGGCCGTAAATTATTTTCTGAAAGTACCTGTTCAAATATATCTGTCTGGGGTTTGCGCTTACCTATCAGATGAGAGTAGTAAGTTTTCTCGAACAAATGCTCATTATCATTAAAGCCAAAATCACTTTTTAGGTAATTCATGATGTAGGTGTAATGGATGGCGTTGATGTTGCTTAGCAAAAACGTACGATATTTTTCTTTGAATTTTAGCAGCAACTCATGATTTCCAGGCGCTATGCCTATTAACAGGCTGTTCCAGGCATCATCTATCTGCTGGTTTGTTATTGCAGGGTTGCCGGTTTTTTCCCTAACATACTCCCGGAATTCATCAGCGGTAACCTCGCCACGGTCAAACCTGTCAAATATCTGGTCTTGCTGACGATGCCCGAAAAAGTCATCGGGATCGTTAATGCCTAATTCTTTAAAAGCCAGTTGAGCTTTTTTAAAATCGATAGTAAATATTACGTTTCCGTAGTCGAAAATAATATTTTTTATATTTTGCATGCAGCTAAAACATTAGTTATAACATAGTGCAACAATAATAACAGTTTAAGGTTATATAAATGACAAAGTTCAGTTACGCTATTACAATTTAAAGTTGATAAATTGATGTAACAAGTTCTGTTGTTTTACACTGTTGCGCAGGTTTAAATGTAGCTTTCTGACAATGGCTGCGTGTTTAAGCATAAAATCGTGGTAGTTTCGCCAAATATGTATAAGAAGTTCATTGCGGTATTTTTTTGTTTCGCTTATTTTAATCTTTCCGCCCAAAACGTAGCAACCGTTGTCCCCGCAAGTGATACAACACTTAAAGATACATCCCGGCAAACCGATCTGATCGATATTGTGCATGATATATTTCCACATAAATCTCAAAAGAAAAGATTCACCGGAGATAAAACTGTTTACTTCTCTGTGTTACCATTTAGCGCATCGGTACCTGGTGGGGTTGGCCGTGCGCTTATTACCAGTACAACAGCAGGTGTGTATTTAGGGCCAAGGCAAACCACTAATATATCCAGCGCTACTTTTGCACCATATTTTAATTTCAAAGGCAGGTTTGGACTGCCATTGCGAACCAGTATCTGGCTGCCCGATAACGAGTGGACCATACAGGGCGATACCCGTTTCCTGGTTTATCCGCAGTACACCTGGGGGTTGGGCAGCGCTAACAGCTATGCCGAGCGTACAATGGTTGATTATAAATATATTCGCTTTTATCAGGCAGTGCTTAAACGTATAAAACCTTACCTGTTTGCTGGGTTTGGTTATAATTTAGATTACCGCATAAATGTACGCAGCGAAGAAGCCAATGTAGACCTAAGGGATTTTACAGGTTACCAGTATGGTGTAAACGGTAATTCGTTCTCATCGGGCATTAGTTTAAATTTGTTATACGATACCCGCAACAATTCTATTAATCCATTGCCAGGTTCATATATCAATGTGATTTATCGTAACAACCCCAAGTTTTTAGGAAGCCAGGAAAGCTGGCGGTCAATTTATATTGATGTACGTAAATATATATCACTTAATCCGGCCAACCCGAACCAACAAAACACACTGGCATTTTGGTCGTACCTATGGAAATCGCTGTCAGAAAAAACCCCTTATCTTGATTTGCCAAGTACCGGATGGGACCCTGGCAACCGATCTGCCCGTGGGATAGATCAAAACCGTTATCGCGGGCGGACGCTCTTGTATTTTGAGGCTGAGTACCGCCGTGATATTACCAACAATGGTTTGCTGGGCTTCGTGCTTTTTAGCAACGTGAATACTTTGAGCGGATCAGGCACCATATTCCGGTCGTGGCATCCCGCGGCAGGTACAGGTTTGCGAATTAAATTCAACAAGGGTTCCAACACAAACATTGGTGTTGATTATGGCTTTAGCCAGGGTTACAGAGCAATAATGGTGAATTTAGGTGAAGCCTTTTAAAAAAAAATCCGGGTGCTTTAAAATGCAAATTGATAATCAGAGCATTAAACAAAGCAACAACAGCATATAAATCCCGTTAAATAATTTTAATATTTTTTTTGATTTTGGTTTTTGTAATTGCGTGCAATTGCGTAATATTGCACCTCGAAAAACGACAAATTTTTCAGCACCTATAGCTCAGTCGGTTAGAGTAGAAGACTCATAATCTTTTGGTCCCTGGTTCGAGCCCAGGTGGGTGCACGGAAAAACAGCGAAAACGGCCTACTGATATCAGGAAGGCCGTTTTTTTGTTCGCAAAATCTTGTATTCCCCAAAAATGCGTCGCAAAAGGGCATTTTTACCGATAATGGTCGCTAAGTCTTGTATACATTTTAACACTGGTTGCAAAAATGAGCAAGTAATTCCTGGCGGTTCGTGTATTGTAGCAATGATATGCTCAAAGTCAAGATTGTAGGCTTTATCTCTCGTAAAGATAGTTGTAACCTTTATCTTGAAGTATGCGTCTCATCCCGAAATATGAAACGTTTATACATTTTAGCATTTGCCATAGTCTTCCCGTTATTAGTGAAAGGTCAATATCAAAAAAGCACAATTGTATATACTTCTGATATAGATAGGTTTTGGACGGCTTTCGACAGTGTGCGCTCTACAAATGATACAGCGAAGCAAGTGCAGTTTATTCAGAAGCTCTACGTGGATAAAGGTACCGAAGGCCTAAAAGCGTTTATGCAAGCACGGGACTATGATGCGAGGTTATGGTGCGAACTGATTAATAAATATCCTAAATTTTGGCTAAGTATTAAAGCCAACACTTTATCGGTAAAAGATCAGGTAGGTTCGATCACTACCGGCGTTCAAACATTAAAAAAATTATATCCTGAAATGCGAGCGGCTAAAATGTACTTCACAATTGGTGGATTGCGTTCGGGCGGTACTACTACAAAAGATATGGTTTTAGTTGGCGCGGAAATAGCGACAGCTGATAACAACACCGATGCTTCGGAACTTGGTGATTGGTTGAAAACGGTTTTTAAAAACCAGCAAAGCTCGAACCTTATCAGCCTTAATATTCATGAATACGTACATACCCAGCAAAAGCCGGGAGGGAATACCGTACTCACACAATGTATAACTGAGGGTGCCGCGGACTTTATTGCAGAACTGGTAACAAAAAAGCCAAATAACAATGCTTATGCAATCTATGGCAGGGAACATGAAAATGAATTGAAACTAAAGTTCAGCGTGGATATGTTTAGTACAGCTACAGGGCTTTGGTTATACAATGGATCTGATAATCCTCATGCCGATTTAGGCTACTATATGGGTTATGCCATTTGCAGAGCCTATTATCAACAGGAATCAAATAAAAAACAAGCTATCAGGAATATAATAGAATTGGACCCTAACAATGAGCAACAAGTGATAGATTTCCTTAATAAGTCAGGATATTTCAACAAACCAGTGGACAAGCAGCAATCGTTAAGTCAGTTTGAGAAATTAAAACCTTTTATAGTAAGTATATATCCGGCAATCAATTCACAACAAAACGTGCCTGCAACCCTAAGTGAGCTTACATTTAACTTTTCTGAACCAATGGGTAAAGGTGTTTCTATCTCTTTCGGAGAAGGCGGTAAAGAACATTTTCCTTTAACAGGCATAATAGGTTTTTCAGATGATAGAAAATCATTTAAGGCGAAGCTTTTATTACAGTCAGGAAATAGCTATGATTTCATAGTTACCGGTAACGGCTTCAAATCTCAAAACGGCTATCCACTGAAAGAATATAAGGTCCGGTTCAATGTGAAATAATATACCTTATATAAACGTCTACCGTGGTCGCAGTGCCTTGGGCACACTGCCTACTATATTGTATTACAAAAAAAGTATTACTTCATCACCCAATCCGCAAAAAGTATACAACTATCCCCAATTTGTATTACCTGCAGCTATGCTTTTAAGGTGACCTTTACATCATCATTTAAAACATAGAAAACATGAACAACACAATTTTAATTACCGGTGCAAGCAGCGGTATTGGTAAAGCAACCGCTAAGTTTTTCCAGCAAAAAGGATGGAACGTAATTGCTACCATGCGAAACCCCGAGGGAGAAACTGAACTTAATAATCTCAATAATTTTTTACTAACTAAACTTGACGTTCTTGATCCCGATTCCATTGAAAAAGCAATCGCTGCGGGTATTGAAAAGTTTGGTCAGATAGATGTGGTGGTTAACAACGCAGGCTATGGCGCCTTTGGGCCATTGGAAGCTTTTTCAAGAGATAATATCGTTCGCCAGTTTGATACTAACGTTATAGGCTTGCTTGATGTTACACGCGCCATACTGCCACATTTCCGGAGCAACAAAAGCGGGGTGATCGTTAACATATCTTCTATCGGCGGCAAAATGGCTTTCCCTCTGGGTGCGCTTTATCACGGGACCAAGTTTGCGGTAGAAGGTATATCTGAAGCTTTAAGTTATGAGCTTGAGCAGTTTGGCGCAAAAATGAAAATTGTAGAGCCTGGAGCCATTGCCACAGATTTTGCCGGCCGTTCGCTCGATTTTAGTAACGACGAAGCCTTGACAGAATACCAATGGCTGGTTGGAAAAATAGACGAAGGTATGCCAGCCTTTTTTGAAAATGCCTCACCGGCCAGTTTAGTAGCCGAAGTAATTTATCAGGCAGCAACAGACGGAACCAACAAATTGCGCTACACCGCAGGCGAAGATGCAAAAGCCATTATAGCGCAACGCCAGCAAACAGACGATGAAACTTTTTTTAATGGTGTAAAAGCCATGTTCAAGTTAAACTGAAACGGATAGCTCAGGGCCGTTGGCATTACAGATGGCCCTGAATTTACTTTAAACCATGTAACTTAGTAGTATCCATTAAAAATATATCATGAGTATATTTCTTAAAATGCCTGCCATTGCAGACCTGTTTAAATTTTTCAGGCTGAATAAACCATTGAACCACCCACTGGTTGCGGTGATTGATTTTAGCCAGGTTGATGATCAGTTGGACGACGACACCAAAATATCAGCCGACTTTTACTGCCTGCTGTTTAAAAATTATAACCGCAATAATGTAAGGTATGGGAGAAAAGTGGTGGATTTTAATGATGGCAGCCTTATCTGTATGGCGCCTAACCAGGTGATCGAAATGGAAAACGATAATACCCAGACCATAGTAATGGAGGGCTGGGGATTGTTTTTCCATCCTGACCTGATCAGGGGGACATCACTAAACGACAAAATGAAGGACTATTCTTTTTTCTCGTATGAAATATCCGAGGCCCTGCACATGTCTGAGAAGGAAAAACAGATCTATAAAGAATGTATACAAAAAATTGAAACCGAGTTACAGGAAAATATCGATGTGCATAGCCAGGCCATCATTATATCTAATATCGAATTGCTGCTGAACTACTGCCAGCGTTTTTACGGACGGCAATTCATCACCCGGAAAAGCGCTAACAGTTCTGTAGTTATGCAGGTAGAAAAGATATTAAAAGAATACTTTAAAAATGGAAAGATTGATGAACAGGGTTTGCCTACTGTGAAAAGCGTGGCCGAAAAAGTTAATTTATCCCCCGGCTATCTAAGCGACCTGCTTAAAAGGGAAACTGGTAAAAATACGCAGGACCATATTCACTTTTACCTGATAGAGGAGGCCAAAAATATGCTGATAGATTCTGAAAGATCTGTTAGCGAGATAGCTTACCTGCTGGGCTTTGAATATCCTCAGTATTTTAATAAACTATTCAAGCAAAAAACCGGTAAAACTCCTTTGTCTTTCAGAAGCATGAATTGAAAGTAATGTATCTTTAAAGCCAGGCCTTTTTGCCGCCATATGAAAACTTACATAGACAGACTATCCCTTATTTCCATTACTCTTGTTTTTTTAATTATTGGTTATATGTTTTACGCATTCGTAACCGGCAGTTTTGAACGGCACAAGTCATGGGTTTATTCTGTTGATTACATATCCCCGGGCACAATTATAAGTGCCAGCGAAAATGAGCTTTTACTTTGGGATAAGAGGCAATGCACAAACAGGTTGACTGGCCATACGGATGCAATAAAATCAGTAGCGATTTCACCCAATAAAGAGCTTTTTGTAAGCGGAAGCGTTGATAAGGCCATTAAGGTATGGTCAATAGATAAAAAATGTGTTTTAAAAACACTGCATGGGCATAGTGAAGGAGTAAATAAGGTAGCGTTTGATGGTTCTAATAAATACGTTATTAGTGCCGGTTATGATAATAAGCTTATTGTTTGGGATTGGAGAACAGGAGATGCATTAAAAAAGTTCGACATTAAGCATACTTATTTTTCAATAAATGAGCACAATATATTGGCTTATGTTGATAGTACATGTGATCTTAAGCTGTTTGATCTTAATTCTCAACTTTCAATTTCCACTCTCGGAAGTTATTGTGGGGCACCTGTTTTTAATCCCCGTGGAAATGTTCTCGCTATCTATAATTTGGATAAACACCTTTTTACTTTTATTGATATTACTAAAAATAAAGTATTATCTGTATTGAACATAAAAAAGTATAACGATAAAAGAGAAGTAAGCGTTTTTAAATTTACGCCAGATGGTCAATGTCTTGTAGCAGGTATCTGGGGCGGGGATATCGAAATTTGGGACTGGCAGCGTAAAAGGTTAGTTAAATCAATAGAAAACAGTATAGTGAGTTCTGTTGAAGATTTGGTAATTGATAATGACCAAGTAGTAAGCGCATCTGGTGACAGATCAGTAAAAGTATGGAACTGGAAAAATGGCAATCTGCAAATGGTGTTAGGCAACGGGCAATATCAGGCTAAGTTAAATAGTATATTAGCAGTTGCAGTGTTAGTGTCACTTTTAATAAGCTTTTGGGGAATAAGCTGGGACGCTAACTTGAAGTTTTCTAACCGTGCAATTATGCTGGTACTTTCAGGTTGGACTTTTGGCTTGTTTTTAATTGTTTATTTCCTCAGATCATATCTTGAAAGATTTTCCATATTCCTGATATGGACAATTACAGGTGTATCGGGTTTGTTTTTTTATACGGTTTTTGCCAGTTGGCTGACGATATATACCATACCCGTCGCACTTTCATTAATATACATTCAATTGATCACGAACAAAAGGAATTATAATGTTTATATACCCCTAGTAATTAATCTGATGTTTTGCGTCACCCTATGTTGGATGTTTAAAGAAATGATACGGTGATTAGTTTGTCTCCCTAAAAATATAACTCATTCCTCATATAAGCCCAATAAAGCAGGCCACCCCCTATAAGAAGCATTACTACCCATAGTAGTATCTCAACATACAACAACTCCCTGTTTTTAAATGCGGCGATAAGGCCTTTGACCCTTACATATAAAATAGGAGCGAAAAGAGGTAGATAAATAGGTAACATACCGGCTGATAATTTTATCTGTATTAAAGTGGATGAAGTTAACTAAAACGCAACAAGAAAGCAATGGGTGCTGTAGTTGTTCAAGATTACATTAACGAATATTTTTTAGGCTTGATACCGATATGGTGCTCAAATACCCTTGAAAAGTGACTAAGGTTGGTAAAGCCCATTTTATAGCCCGTTTCTGATACTGATAATTTGCCCTCTTTCAATAAAAGGGCGGCTTCCTTCATCCTTAACTCCTGGTAGTAGTTGAAAATGCTGTTACCAAATATTTGCCTGAACAGGCGTTTTAGTTTGGTAGGGCTCATCCCTGCAAATATCGTTAGTTCTTTAATGTTAGGTGGGGTGTAAATATTCTTTATTAGTTGCTCCTTTACTTTATAGATAGCTTGTATGTCGCGGCTGTTTAAGGGGTACAGGCTTTTCTCTTCGCGCTTTTCCAGTTCCATCAATAGTCTGCAGATCAGTTCTTCGGCTTTTATCCTCAGAAAAAACAGTTTAAAAGCTTCGCCAGCCGGCTCAGTCATTATCTCATCCACTGTGTTTTGTAATGAAGGGTAGATGACCTGTTCAAACAATAAAGGCTGTGTGTTTTGTAAAAGGCTTTCTAAAACCGGTGACTTTGAGGTGTTGTCAAACAACTTGTTGAGGTAACCGGCATCTACTTCAATATTAATGGTTGCGGCATTGGTGTGGATAGCAATAATCTCGTCGGTATTGATACGGCTTGTAGCAATTAAAACTGAAGGGTTTTGATCCAACGCCTGTTCTGCTGTCGGGAAAATATTTTGAAACTTGAAGAATATCGTTTTCCTTGCAACATCTACATCCGGGTTCACGACGATTACGTCTGCATTCAACTCATAATCGCTGATGATCATCCGGATATGTTCATTAAAAACATATCCCGCACAATACCCTTTACCAAACTTTTCCGGAATCTCTAACCTTTGATTGTTTACTTCAGTGCCTAATAACTCAGCAAGGTTGAATAATATGTTAGGTACGGAATATAAATTGTCATTAGCCATAATGTCCTTTACGACTATTATTGAGTCAAATGTAACTATTTTATTCCTCATTTAACCAGCAGTTTTGTATCGCAATAAAAACTACACAGACGCATGTTACTAAAAAATAAAAAAGTAGCAATTATTGGTGCAGGGCTGGTAGGCTTAACCATGGCCAGGCTGTTACAGCAAAAAGGGGTGGAAGCAGCCGTATATGAAAGAGATAAAAACCCTGATGCCAGGATATGGGGCGGTACGCTTGATCTTCATAAAGAATCGGGCCAACAAGCCCTGGAAAAAGCCGGCTTATTGGAAAGTTATTATTCAATAGCCATACCCATGGGGATAATAGTGGCCGATGAACAAGGCAAGGTGCTGTTCACTAAAAATGTAACCCCCGAAAACCGCTATGATAACCCTGAGATTAACAGAAGCCACCTAAGGAAGATACTGCTTGATAGTCTAACAAACGGCACAGTAGCATGGGATAGTAAGTGTAGAGGGATTGAGCCACGGGACGGAAAATGGCTGCTGCAAATTGAAAACCAGCCTGATGCAATTGCCGATATGGTTATCGGTGCCAACGGCGGGATGTCTAAATTGAGAAGCTATGTAACCGAAACATATATTGAAGAAACCGGAACTTTTATAGTACAGGGAGATGTGCCCCAACCAGAGATCAATTGCCCGGAGTTTTACCGCTTGTGCAATGGAAAAAGGCTAATGGCCGCTTATGAGGGTAATTTACTGGTGGCCAACCCTTACAACAACGGTATGTTAACTTATGGGGTTATTTTTAAAAAGCCGGAAAATTGGGGTAACAATATTGAGCCGGACTTTAAAGATAATAACAGTGTTATAACTTTTCTATCAGATAGGTTTTCTGGCTGGGATGAGCGGTATAGGCAGTTGTTTCAGGCAACCTCGTTATTTGTAGGCTTGCCAACAAGGAAACTGCCATTAACTAAGCCCTGGAAAGCTAACCGGCCCTTGCCTGTAACGCTTATTGGAGATGCCGCGCATTTAATGCCACCATTTGCCGGCCAGGGTGTAAATACAGGCCTGTTGGATGCACTGATATTATCCGCTAACCTGACCGAAGATAATTTTGATACCCTTGATGCAGCTATCAAAGATTATGAACAGCAAATGTTTGTGTATGCAGCAGAAGCGCAACGGGCTTCAAGCACCAACGAAATACAGATGCGCGCTCCTGATTTTTCATTTCGCGAGTTTATTGGTTAATGATTTGAAAATGGTACTGATAATAAACGCAACTTTGCTAACCAGCAAAAGAAACTTTTTAGTGAACCGGTAAAATCATTAGGATGTAAGTAACCTTACTATAAAAGATTTATTAAGTTAGCTTAGCAATTAATAAGCAATGAATAACAATAAAACCTTACAGCCGGTGCAAACAGAAGAATTACTCGGGATATTACAATCCCGCTTTGAAAAAAACCTAAAGCGTCATGAAAATATTGAATGGGCTGCTGTGAAAGAAAAGCTTATGGCAAATCCGGTAAAGCTATGGTCATTGAACGAAATGGAAATGACCGGCGGAGAACCAGACGTTGTAGCGTATGACAATGCTACCGGCGAATACATTTTTTATGATTGCTCTGCAGAGAGCCCCAAAGGCCGCAGAAGCCTTTGCTATGACCGCGCAGCGCTTGATGCGCGAAAAGAAAATAAACCGGCCGGCAGCGCACTTGACATGGCTGCAGAAATTGGGATTGAGCTTTTGGCGGAAGATGAATACCGTGCTTTGCAAAAGCTTGGAAACTTTGATCTGAAAACATCAAGCTGGATAAAAACTCCTGCCGATATCAGGAAACTTGGCGGCGCCATTTTTGCCGACAGGCGATATAACACCGTCTTTGTATATCATAACGGGGCCGAGTCTTACTATGCTGCAAGGGGCTTCCGTGGCTTGCTAAGGGTATAAAACTTAAGAAAGTTACCAAGAAAAAGAGGCCGTCTTTTACAGAGCGGCCTCTTTTTAATTTACTTGCCCAGGTTAGGGTCTTTTTGTACCTCGGTCAATGGTATTGGCCATAGTAAATCCTGTTCACGAAAGGCGCGGGTATGAAGCGGGGCTTTATACCCAATTAAATCAACAATTTTATTGTTGGCAACATCAAAAGCTTTACGTGTACGCTGCATATCGTACCAGGTTTGAAACTCGTAAGCCAATTCCCAGTAACGCTCTTTTAAAACCTCATTAAGCGCTACCGATGCGACAGCAGGAGCACCCGGAAACGCGCGCCGGTAAACCTGGTTATAAGCATTTAGTGCTGTGGCATCACTGGTTGTTCCGCCATCAATATTAGCCCTGGCTTCCGCACACAATAAAAGTATATCTGCATATCTTATAAGCGGAAAGTTTGATCCGTCGCGGCCGCTTATCTCTGCCTGGTCATTCCAGTATTTGTAAATGTATGGCATTGGTAGTTTAATAATGTTTGACGCATTGCCATACTGCTCATGTTCGGTATAGTAAAAGTTTTTTTCTTTCACACGCTGGTCGCCGGCCTGGTAGGAGTCGTAAAACTCTTTGGCAGGTGCCATCGCCCCGCTGTATGAGGGCTGTATACTGATAGGTTGCTCAGGGTAAGGCATCAAGGAGAAGTGCATGATGTTAGGGATTGTATTCTCATCATGCTGGATCATGAAGATATGTTCACCGCTGTTGTAATTTGACGGATTGCGCAAGTCGCTGTAATTACTGAACAAGCTGAACTGGTTGCTTTCTATTACCTCCTTTGCTTTATCATAAGCTTTTTGATAGTACTCGGTGCCTTTGTTAAGCGGGTAGCCGGCCATGGTGATATAAACTTTTGCCAGTAACGATTTAATGGCCCCTTTAGATACATGTCCTGTTTTATCAGTCCACGGTAAGCCTGCCTGTTCTGCAGTAGTAAGGTCGCTTACAATCTGGTTGTAAATATCAGCTACGGGTGCTTTTTCCAATTGTGTATTTTCAAGATCGGTAGTTGGTGTGATCTTAAGGGGAACACTTCCATACAATCTTACCAATTGAAAGTAATAGTAAGCCCTCAAAAAATACGCTTCGGCTAAAAAGTTATCTCTCACAGTTTCGTTTACAACGTTGGTTTTAGATACGTTGGCAATTATGCTGTTGCAGTTTTCGATAGGGTAGTAAGAGGAGGTCCACCAGGTTTGCAATGTGCCGTTAGCTTGGTCGATACCTGTCAGTTGAATAAACTGGTTATCTTCATACCCGCTGGGCCGTGGGCGCTGTGTATAGCCCGTAATATATTCCAGGCTGAAAACCGAGCTTACAGCAACACCTATACCTGTAGCAAAAGGTGAATTGAGCCCCAGGTAGGCGCCGTTAACCGCCGCGCGGATCTGGTCCTGGCTGTTATAATAATTATCGGGTGTTAAAAGCCCGTTAGGCTTTTCTTCCAGGAATTTTTTACACGAAGTAAAGGTTAGCAATAGCAGCATAACCGGTAAATATATTTTTTTCATTTGCAGATGTATTAAAAGTTTGCATTGAGGTTGATAGATATAGTGCGTGGTTTTGGATATTGATAAACATCCACGCCCTGGTTAAGGGAGGCATCAAAAGAGGTAACCTCAGGGTCGTACCCTTTATACTTGGTGAATAAAAACGCGTTCTCAACATTTACACCTACCGAAAGATTGGTCAGCTTTATCTTTTGTAGCAGGTTCTTTTTAAACCTGTAGGTTAAAGCGATATTGCGGACACGCAGGAATGAGCCATCCTCTATATAATGGCTGTCGGCCACTTCGTTATCAGAGAACGAATCGTTTGGCAGGCGTACCTGTGCATTGGTAGAGTTTTGGTTGGTTGGCGTATAAGCGTTCAGTACTTCGCGGTAGCTGTTTACGTTAATGGTTGGCCCCGTCATGATAAAGCGTGTAAGGTTAAGCACTTTGCTGCCATACATGCCCTGCAGGTCCAGGTAAAGCGACAGGTTTTTGTAACTGATGGTGTTGGTTAAGTTGGCTTCCCACTTAGGCATTGCGTTGCCAAGGTCGGTACGGTCGCCGGCATCTTTAACGCCATTATTGTTCAAGTCGGCATAACGAATGTCTCCGGGTTTTCTGTCGAATTTCGCGGCTTCGGCAGCTTGTGCTTCTGTCCAAACGCCTTGCCGAATGTAACCGTAAAACTCGTTTAACGGCTCGCCTTCCATTATGCGGCCGCCCCAGGTGTAAATAATGTCGTTGTTAATATCCAATACCTTAGAACGGTTGAGCGAGAAATTAAAGCCCGAGCTCCATCTGAAATCATTCCCAATAATATTTTGCGTATTGATAGATAATTCAAAACCACGGTTGCGTATAGACCCTAAGTTTTTATAAGCACCACCATAACCAGTTGTAGCAGGTTGTTGTACAAAGTAGATCAGGTCTTTGGTTATTTTGTTATAATAATCGGCGCTTAGGTCAATGCGGCCATTTAAAAAGCTCATATCAAAACCAAGGTCAAGCTGTTGGGCTTTTTCCCATTTCAAATCAGGGTTGCCAAAGGTTGAAAGGGTAACGGCTGATGTTTTCTGCTGATTGAAGATTGATTGTGTACTGTTATACAATGATATGGTTGGATAGTTACCAATTTCCTGGTTACCTACCAAACCAAAGCTGCCACGAAGTTTAAATTCGCTTATAACAGGTAACAGGTGCTCAAAAAACTTCTCTTTTGATACACGCCAGCCCAGGTTAACGGCAGGAAAGTAACCATATAAATTATCCCCGCGGAATTTTGAGCTGCCATCTGCCCTGAAAGACGCCCCTGCTAAATACTTACCATCGTAATCATAGTTAACACGGGTATAAAAAGAGTTCAGCTGGTTCTCTATTTGCGAAGATGCGGGCGTTTGAATAACACTACCGGCACCAAGGTTATAATAACCAAACGTGTTGTCAAAAAAGTTTTCAGAACCGGCCCTGGTCATGGTAGTGATATAATCATACCAGCTTGCTCCCAATACCGCGTTGATGTGGTGTTTGTTAAAGGTATTATCGTAAGAAAAATAATCCTCATTGCTCCAAACGGAGTTAAGAATGTTAGTACGCTGCGCTACACCTCCCTGCTGCTGCGATACACCAAACACATCATTGCCTGAAAAATAATTCTCGTAGTTGCTTCCTACCTGTCCGCTGAAAGAGGTAACAAAGTTCAGCTTTGGTGTAAGGTGGAAGGTGCCCACAAAGTTGCCCAGGGTTGATATCCTGCCGGTTACATCCTTAATGTTGGTGAGTAATTTTACCGGGTTTTCTGAGTCCTCTTCGCCAGGGTAATCGCCTTTGCGCGAGTAAGTGCCATCGGCGTATCTTACCGGCATAAATGGCAGAAACTCATACATCTCCCTTACAGCATTCAGGCCAAGCGTATTGATGTCAACGTTGTTTGACTGGTAACCGCCGGCATTTAAACTTGCTTTGATATCTAACCATGGCTTTACATCCCAGGCGATATTGATGTATCCGTTAAGCTGCTTGGCATAACTGTTAAGCATTATACCCTGGTTGTTTTTGTAGGATATATTGGCCAGCACGCTAAAGTTGTCTTTACCGCCCGAAAACGTAAGCGAGTGCTGATGTGATACAGCTAACTGTGTGGCCTCATCCTGCCAGTCGGTATGATACTTAGGTGTTCCATCAGCGTTGAAAAGGTCCTGCTTACGGGTGAAGTTATTTGCCGGATCAAGGTGGGGGGCAAGTCGGCCGGGTACGTATTCATATTCCCTTTTCAGCAGTTCCAGGGCGCCATCAGCATCCAATAAGCCTATCTTGCGTTGTAAAGAGCCAAAGCTAACCGTGTTGTTGAATGCAATATCTGATGTGTTTTTCTTACCCGTTTTTGTGGTGATCACAATAACACCATTTGCACCCCTGGATCCATAAATAGCTGTTGAACCGGCATCTTTATAAATATCTACAGTGGCTACTATATTCGGATCAATAGAGTTGGGATCGGCACCAACAACACCATCAATTACATAAAGCGGTGTGTTGGATGAATTGATAGAACCCGTACCCCTTATTTTTATGGCCGGATTACCGCCTGGCTTACCAGAGTTTGTCATCACGTTTACCCCGGCCGCTTTACCTGCCAAACCCTGGGTAATGTTAAGGGTGGTAGGGCGCTCCGCAATGGCATCACCCTTTACCGAACTGATGGAAGTGATCAGGTTAGCCTTTTTTGATGTACCGTATCCAACAACAACCACTTCGTTAAGCGCCTTGCTTGAAGGCGTAAGCTGAATTTTTAGCGGCGCGGCCGATACAGGCACCTCCTTGCTGTCAAACCCGGTAAAGCTTATTACCAATACCGAATTCTGATCGGGCGCATTTAATGAGAAATTACCGTTAACATCTGTAACGGTTGCTGTTTGCAGGCCTTTTACGGTGACAGTTGCCCCGGGCAATGGCAGTCCCTTTTCATCTACTACCGTGCCTTTTACCGGTATACCGGCTTGAAAGCTGTTTGTGACAAGCCCCGCTATGCCAGGTGTATTTGAGGCGGCTGCAAAAACCTGGTTAGAGGCCGATGACGCAAGGCACAATACCAATAAATGGCTGCACCAACGTTTGCCCTGCCCATGCAGGGCATTGGCATTAAAGTAATTTTTTAAATCCATAGAGGTAAATTGGTTTATTAAATCGATTTAGCAGATGGTGCTTATGTAATTGATTTTTAAAAAGTAAAGCAAACCTTAAGTAAATCGATTTAGCAAATATATATAATTTAATATTATAATTACAAGCTTAATATTTAGGTAAGTTGATTGTATTGATTGATAGCTGAAAGGGCATACTCTGATAAATAAATAATATTGGAGGCTGGTTGCAGCATATCAGTTTTATCTCTACAGGACCGTTTAAAGTAATAGTTTGAAATTTTTGCTTTTTGACTTTTCACTTTTAATATTTATTACCTATATTTGCACCTCTTTTATAAGAAGTATACGATAATGAAAAAAGACCTGCATCCATCAAACTATAGATTAGTTGTATTTAAAGATATGTCTAACGACTATTCTTTCATCACTAAATCATGCATCGATACCCGTGAAACAACTACATGGGAAGATGGTAACGAATATCCATTGGTTAAATTAGAGATTTCGCACACTTCACACCCGTTTTATACTGGTAAGATGAAGCTTGTTGACACTGCCGGACGTATCGATAAATTCCGTAGCCGTTACAACAAGAAATAAGTGTTATTTCAACAAAATATTTACAGGTCCCCCGCAAAACGGGGGACTTTTTTTATTTTTGGCCCATGGCGATCATTCTTTTCGACGATAATAGCCGGCATACGCTACTGCCTTTAACTTTTACCCGCCCGGTTGCCGACCTCAGAATAGGTATTTTAACTATTGCCGAAAAATGGAGCAAACACCTCAATAGTGGCTTCTCATTTTTTACAGAATCCTATTTGCAGGCAAAATTTCCGATGCTTATAAATGATGAAAATCTGTTTATAAATGGTTCTTATTGCCCTGATGAAGCTTTGTTAGAAGCTATTGACAAGTTGCCTGCAGGTACGCCCCTTAAATATCGCGGGCAATTGGTTGCTGTTAAGTTAAGTGCTGCCGACGCTAAAGAATTTAATACACAAACAGATTATGGCGCGGGCGTAAACCACGAACGTATACCCGTTAGCATCCGCTATCCGGAAGATATATTTAAAAAGAATGATATTGAGCTTCGCAAGGATTTTACCTTGTTAACCAAAGGCCGTACCAGTGCGGCCATCAGCAATACCAATAGCATTATTGGAGCCGATTTTTTTGCCGAGGAAGGCGCACAGGCTGAGTGCTGTACTTTTAGCAGCGTTAATGGCCCTGTATATCTATCTGCAGATACCGAAATATGGGAGGGAGCACACATCCGTGGCGCATTTGCTATATTACCTCATTCGCAGTTGAAAATGGGTACCAAGGTGTATGGGGCTACAACAGTTGGCCCGTATTGCCGTATAGGAGGCGAAGTAAATAATGCTGTGATATGGGGATATTCTAACAAAGGTCACGAAGGTTACCTGGGCAATGCTGTAATAGGGGAGTGGTGCAACTTAGGCGCCGATACCAATAACTCAAACCTTAAAAATAACTATACCGAGGTAAAGCTATGGGATTATGCATCGCAAAGCATGCGTAAAACCGGGCTTCAGTTTTGCGGCCTTATAATGGCGGATCACGCAAAATCAGGCATTAACACCATGTTCAATACCGGTACGGTAGTAGGTGTCAGCGCTAATGTTTTTGGTAGCGGGTATCCGCCAAATTTCATCCCCGATTTTTCGTGGGGAGGTGCTGATGGCTTTGAGGAGTATGCATTTAACAAAATGATGGAAACCACAGCGCGTGTTTTTTCCCGCAGGGCGCACCGCGAATTTAACGATGCCGAAAAGCAGATTCTGGAATATACCTTTGAACAAACTAAAGAATTAAGAAAGTTGAATGGGTGCTGACATGCCCCATTTTGTTACATCAATAAATTAATGCTAATAACATGAGAAAAAAAATTGTAGCCGGAAACTGGAAAATGAACCTTGATTATAACGAAGGCCTTTCACTGTTTTCTGAAGTGGTAAACATGGTTAATGACGAGGCAACCGGCACACAGGAAGTGGTGGTTTGCAGCCCGTTTATTCATTTGCACAGCCTTGTACAGTTGGCAAAGGGTAACAGCAGGGTTTCTATCGGCGCGCAAAACGCTCACCAGGCAGAAAGCGGTGCTTATACCGGCGAGGTATCAGCAAAGCAAATCAAATCTGTAGGTGCAGCTTATGTAATTCTGGGCCATTCGGAACGTCGCCAGTATTTCGGCGAAACCAATGAGTTACTGGCTAAAAAAACCGATACTGCCTTGGCTAATGGTTTAAAACCGATTTTTTGCATAGGTGAAACCCTGCAGCAACGCGAAGCTAATGAACACTTTGGTATTATCAAATCGCAACTGGAAGAAGGAATATTCCATTTAGATGCTGATAAATTCGGCCAGATAGTAATTGCTTACGAACCTGTTTGGGCCATTGGTACAGGCGTTACCGCTACTTCTGAGCAAGCGCAGAAGATACATGCCTTTATCCGCCAGGAAATTGCCGCCAAATACGGCCAGCAGGTAGCCGATGATACTACAATTTTATACGGCGGTAGCTGCAACGCTAAAAACGCTGCCGAGCTTTTCGCCCGCGAAGATATCGACGGCGGTTTAATAGGGGGGGCATCACTAAAATCACGCGACTTTACAGATATCGTTAAGGCGTTTAATTAATTTAGATTTGAGATGATAGATATGAGATTTGAGACAAGTTGCCAAAATCTTATGTCTCATATCTCACATCTCAATACTCACATCTCATAACATGAATTACTACGAACTCCTCTTTACAACCATCACTACCGAAGACTATCAGCAGGATTTGCTGATAGCCGCTTTGGGCGAGATTGGTTTTGATACTTTTGAAGAGGTTGAATTAGGTTTTAAGGCTTATATACCAGTTGATAATTTTGATGAGCAAGCTTTGAACGATGCTTTAGAACCTTACCGCGAAATGTTTACATTCAGCTATGATGTAACACTTATACCGCAAAAAAACTGGAACGAGGTATGGGAAAGTAATTTTGAGCCTATACAGATTGGCAATAAGGTTTATGTGCGTGCTACCTTTCATCAACCACAGCCGCAATTTCCTTACGAGATCGTGATCGATCCTAAGATGGCGTTCGGTACAGGCCATCATCAAACCACTGCCATGATGATGCAGTTGATGCTGGAGAATGATTTTGTAGGAAAGAAAGTGCTGGATATGGGTTGTGGTACAGGTATATTGGCCATCCTGGCGGCAAAGCTGGGCGCTGCAAATATTACTGCTATAGATTATGACCCGGTTTGTTATGAAAGCACTATAGAAAATGCCGATTTAAATAGCACTAAGGATATAAAAGCGCTTTGCGGCTCTAAAGAGGTAATCCCTGATGAGCAGTTTGACATCATCCTGGCCAATATTAACCGTAATATTTTGCTCGACCAGATGGATGCTTATGCCCGTGTTCTGAAACCGGGCGGCGAGATCTACTTCAGCGGATTTTATGAAACACCCGATCTTGACATTATTACTGAGGAAGCCCGTAAATACAATCTTAAATACATCACCCACAAAAAAGATAAGGAGTGGGTTGCCGCAAAGTTTGTATTGTAAATGGATGATTACACTGAATTAAAAGATTACACTGTCCTTAATATAGCGAATATTTAGCGGCGTAATCATTATTAATTCAGTGTAGTCACTTATAATCAATAGCCTAATGTAAAGCGCTGTTTGATGAATTGATTATTTTCCAGCTCATCAAATATGGCTACGGCCAGATCTTCAACAGAAATATCGCTTTTACCTTCCTGGTTAAATACCGGGCTTTCTGTACCCAGGCGGAATTTGCCGGTGCGCTCGCCGGGATGTAAGTTGATGGCAGGGCTTAAAAACGTCCAGTCGAGCTCAATTTCCTGTTTCAATATATTCAGATAATCGCGGGCTGCAGATGCTCCCGGATAATATTCTTTCGGGAACTGTGGCGAATCAACCAGTTGTTTGCCATCGATAAACAAGCTGCCTGCGCCGCCTATGGTGATAAAGCGTTTAACACCGGCTTTTTTTACAGCTTCCTGGATGTTTTTAGAGCCGTTCAAAAAATCCTCATACAAATTAGGGTTGGTCCAGCCGGCGTTAAAGGAGTTGATCACCGCATCCTGGCCGGATAAGGCTGCCGCAAGGGCATCAACATTATTTACATCTGCAGATACAGGTGTAACACCAGCTTGTGTTATAACTTTTTCGGTATTACGCGCAATGGCCGTAATTTCATATCCGCGGCTTATGCCTTCTTTTACTAATGCAGGGCCAACAAAACCTGTGGCGCCAATAATTGCTACTTTCATGTTTATGATATTAATTGTAATTAAATTTGTTACATTTTTGTTTAAAAAAAATCAGGCGAATTTTTTACAAAAAGACGCCAGATCAGTATCGCCAAGTTTTGCAATCATCGCTTTTTCTATCTCTTCATCCAGATCTTTTAAATGCCGGTTGATCTGCTTGCCGATAGGGCAGGCCGGGTTAGGCTTATTTTTGGCTTGCCCCAAAATAGTACCGGGTTTTACAGTGGCGTATATGCTGGCCAGTGTAATGTCTTTTGCCGGTTTTGCCAAAGTGTAACCGCCGTTTTTCCCTAAACGGCTGGTAATCAAATTATGCTTTATCAGGTTGCTTAATTCTTTACGTACCAATACAGGGTTAACATTAATGCTGCCTGCCATGTAGTCAGACGATAGAAGTTTATCATCCGCACAAAGCAGTGTCATGATATGCATTGCAATAGAAAATCGTCCGTTCATAAATGTAATATTTATTATTACAGTTCAAATGTAACAGTTGTTTACTAAATATCAATACCTTAATTCTGAGCGTTATAATTATGAAACCGTTTTGACAAACCAGCTTAAGTAAATGCCTAAGTTTGACACATACTAACCTTTTCCGGGCCTTAATAGGCACTTTAAATGTCCATTGATATGAAAACTTACCTTGTACCTGTTGATTTTTCTGAAGCTGCCTTCAACGCAGCTGATTTCGCCGCCAGGCTGAGCCATCAAACCAACGTAGAACGCATCATATTGCTTAACGCTTATTACATATCGCCGTACGAAGAGTTATTGCCTAACCCGGATATGTTTATGCTGCGTGAACAGGAAGTACAGGAAAGCGTAAATGAACGTACAGCAGGTTTGGAACAACTTAAAAATAAACTGGCTGAAATTGTAAGGCCAGGCGTTAAGATAGATACCTGGCTTAACCGGTCGCACCTGGTGCGCGCAATTGTAGACCGGGTGGGGGCTGAAGATGCCGACCTGGTGATATTAGGTAGTATTGGTAACAGCAGCAACCAGGGCGAGGGCCTGGGCAGCCATGTTATTGCTATATCAAAAGCCAGCCCGGTGCCGGTTATTGTTGTACCACCCGCGTTTAAATATTCTGCAGTGGAGCGGGCCGTAATAGCCTGTGATTTTAAAAATGTTAAAGAAAGTATTCCTGTGGAGGTATTACATAAACTTTTAGGTAGCCAAAATCTAAAACTTTTGATAGTGAATGTAGATCTGGAACATAAATATATACAGCAAAACGCCGAATTACTTGCCGAGGAAACTGTATTGAAAGATATGCTTGGCGTGTACAATCCCACTTATCATTATGTAAATAACGACAACATTTTAACAGGTATACTTGAGTTTGCCAGGGAAAACAGGGCGGAAATGGTAATTGCCTTACCGCATAAATATAGCTTCTTTAAATCGCTTATTCACAGTAGTATATCCCGTCAGTTAGCATCAAGTTCTCCGGTACCGGTACTGTTGTTGAAATAAGAGGCATCAGTTAATAAATTTAATTGGTGTGATAACACATTTTGTGTTTATTTGCACAACTTTATCTACATGAAAGTACATTTTATTGCGATTGGCGGAAGTGCCATGCATAACCTTGCGATTGCTTTACATAAAAAAGGTTTTGAAGTAACCGGCTCTGACGATGTGCTGTTTGAACCATCAGCCTCCAGATTAAAGAAATATGGTATACTGCCCGATAAAGAGGGCTGGGACCCGGGGAAGATCACTTCCGATCTGGATGCCGTGATACTGGGTATGCATGCCAGGGAAGATAACCCCGAGTTGCTTAAAGCGCAGGAGCTTGGGCTTAAAATTTATTCTTACCCGGATTATATTTACGAACAGTCTAAAGATAAGCTGCGTGTTGTAATTGGTGGCAGCCATGGCAAAACTACCATAACCAGCATGATACTGCATGTTCTGCAGCAGGCTGGTAAAAAGTTTGATTACCTTGTGGGCGCGCAGCTCGAAGGATTTGAAACCATGGTAGGGCTTAGCCATGATGCGCCGGTAATAATCATAGAGGGTGATGAATACCTGGCCTCGCCGATAGACAGGCGGCCTAAATTTCATATCTACAAAGCGCACATTGGGGTTATCAGCGGTATTGCATGGGATCATATCAACGTTTTCCCGACGTTTGATAACTACATAGATCAATTCAGGATTTTTGCCAGTACCATAGAACCAAACGGTAAACTTATTTATAGTGAAACCGATGAGGTATTGGATAATATGGTAAAAGGTTTAATCGTTGATGTTGAAAAACTGCCTTACAAATTGCCGGAGTATATTATTGATAACGGTGTAACTACTATCCGGGCCAATGAAAAAAGTTATCCTTTGCAGGTATTTGGCCAGCATAATTTATTGAATATGCAGGCTGCCCGACTGGTTTGTGAACAATTAGGCATCAACAGCGATAACTTTTATACTTATATAACAACATTTAACGGCGCAGCGCGCAGATTGGAGTTAGTGGGCAAAACCGATAGCTCCGCCATATTTAAGGATTTCGCGCATTCGCCTTCTAAGTTAACGGCTACTATCAATGCGGTTAAAGCCCAGTTTCCGGATAGGAAACTTATTGCATGCATAGAGCTGCATACTTTCAGCAGTCTTAATAAAGAATTTTTGAAAGAGTATGCAGGCAGCATGGATAAAGCGGATACGGCAATTGTTTTTATTGATAAAAAGACTTTCGCGCAAAAAAAAATGGAGCCATACTCTGCGGATGCAGTAAAGCAGGCCTTCGCAAATGGTAATTTATTGTTTTTTGATGATCCAGCTGCATTATTAACGCAACTACAAGGTTTACACATGGCCGACAGTAATCTGCTGATGATGAGCTCGGGCAATTTTGGCGGTATAGATCTGATAGCGTTAAAAAATAATTTATTATAAATTTATTGATTATTAGTTTGTTGTTAAGAAAAGTTGTAACTTTATTAACTATTGAGAAACCTTACCTAATTAAGATCATATATGAAAACACTCGGAAAAAAGATACGTTTATTGCGCCATCAAAAAGGCTGGAGCCAGGAAGAAGTAGCTAAACGTTTAGATATTTCTATACCTGCGTTCTCTAAAATTGAAACCGGTATTACAGACATTAACCTATCCCGGTTAGAGCAGATCGCTGTTTTGTTTGAAATGTCTGTAGTTCAATTGCTAACTTATAACGAAGTTGAGCAAGACCAGAAAATGGCCAGCGAGCTTGAAAGCATTAACAAAAAGCTGATGGACCGCGAAACAGAAGTAATTGATCTTCAGAAAAAGGTGATTGAATTATTTGAAGAGCTTCGCCATAAAAAGGTAACCGCTTAAGTTCATATAATAATGATATTGTAGCTTTTTTGTACGGGCAGCTTTGTCCGCACAAAAAAGCTATACGCTATAAATCCGGCTCAAAACTTATAGCGCATGGTAAGGTGCTTTTTTCCAAAGGTTGCGCCTACTGCTTCATGTATAGCCAGCATTTGTTTATTGAAATCGCCTACCCAGGATAGCTCTAATTCATCATATTGTTTTAAGGGCAAAACATATTCTTTCAGTTTAATAAACAGGCATGATTCCAGCCCGTGCTTTTGAAACTTTTGTTTGGTACCCATAACAATAGCCCGCATCCGCGAAACGCCTTTCCAGCGGCGATACACAAATAACAGTTGCCCCCACAAATCAAGTTTGCCGTTAAGCGGCTTTATCAGCTGATTGGCGTCGGGCAGTATCACTACAAAAGATGCAGGTTCGTTGTTTACGTATGCAAACCAAATCAGCTTTTCATCCATAATAGCCTTCATTTTTTGGAAACTCTCAAAAACGGTAGCATGGTTTATAGGCACAAAGTTTTCGAAATCCTGCCAGCCATCGTTGTAAACCTCAATAAAATCTGCGGCAAACTTTTCTATTTGTGATGGCTTGAAGTGCTCAAACGTATATCCCGGCTTATTCATTACCCAGTTGGCTATTTTAGTGAACCTTTCAGAAAACGGTTTGTGTACATCCATATGGTTGGTGATTTGTTCATACTGCGTTTCAAAACCATAATCTTCAAAAAAAGCTTTGTAGTAAGGAGGGTTGTAGTTCATGCCGTAGGAGGGGGGAGTAAAACCTTCTACCAGCAGGCCCCAAAAGCTATCGTTTTCGCCAAAGTTAATAGGACCATCCATGGCCTGCATACCTTGTTGCTGTAACCATATTTTAGCGGTATCAAACAAAAGGAAAGCAGCGGTTTTATCATTTATACATTCAAAGAAGCCGCATCCGCCGGTAGGTTGCCCGTAGCTGTAAGCCTTTTTATCGTTCACAAAGGCAGCTATCCGCCCGATGAGGTGGCCGTTACTGTCCTTTAAAATCCACCTTGTTATCCTGCCGTGCTGATGAAAGTTATTTTTTAAAGGATCGAATACCGCTTCTATATCATTGTCGAGCGGGCAAACCCAGTTGGGATCATCTTTATAGATTATCCTTGCAACATCTAAAAAGTTATTTTTATCAGCTTTTGATTTAACTTCGGTTATATACATCAGGTAGATGGAATTTATTTAACAAAAAAAGCATTCAGCGCTTACTGAATGCTTTGCAAGTTATCATTGATGACAACAGTAATAATTAATCGTCGTCCTCGTCGTCGTACGGGTCATAAGAGTCAAAACCACCCAGATCATCATCTAATGGCGTATCCTCATCGTAATCGTCATCTTCGTCAACAACTTTTTTACCAGGTGTTGGTTCATCAAAGTCGTCATCTTCTTCTTCGCTTATTTTTTTTGTAGAAGGTTTTTTTGGAGTTGCCATCTTAAAAGGTTTTACGTTTTAAAACTTTTATGTTGTTGTTTGCTGTTTGTAATAGCCAAAAAGGCGCTTTATTTATTGGTAAAAATAATTAAAAACCAATTTAATTAAAATCATTTTTAAATTTATTCTGCCTGCTCGCCAATTGACGATCCGCCATCCGTAACTTCCTTTAGCTGAGGTAATTCCTTAATATCGTTAATGCCAAAGTAGTCCATAAAAAGATTGCTTGTACCATATAAAATAGGTTTACCAATAGCATCAGATTTACCTGTAATGACAATTAACTCCTTTTCCAATAGTTTTTGTATAGAATAATCGCAGTTAACTCCGCGTATTTGCTCAATATCTGTTTTGGTGACGGGTTGTTTATAAGCGATGATGGCCAGTGTTTCTAAAGCGGCCTGGCTTAATTTCTTTTTTGACCGCTGTATCTGCAGCAGGCTTATGGCTGCATGATATTGCTTTTTAGTAAGAAACTGGTAACCGTTGTTGATCTTTACTACTTCAATGGCAAAAGCATCGTTATTGTACTTTTCACTTATCTTCCTTATATAATTACTGATATCTTCTGTAGTGAAATCCTGTTCAAAGGACGCCTGCAGGCAATAGATAATTTCCTCGGTACGTATGCCCTGTTCCGATGCGAATATCAGCGCTTCTATGTATTGTTCAATGTTGTCCATTTAGTAGGGAGGTCGGTAGTCAGTCCGTTTAGACGGAAAGTCGGCAGTCAGTTAAGTCCTAAAGTAACAAAAAATTGAAAGATTCCCTTTGCTTTAGGCACAGACATCCGGACTTTAGACTTCAGACTAACAACTTTAAAACTTAATAATCAATCACCTGTTCTTCAATCTCTGCCGGCATCTCCCGCCATTCGTACTTTTGGGTACGCAGTTGGGGTTCAAACCCTGCCTCGCGGATAGAATCCTGTATGCCTTTTGCTGTAAAGCGGTGTGGTGCGCCGGCTGCAGAAACTACATTCTCCTCTATCATTATCGAGCCAAAATCATTGGCGCCTGCATGCAGGCAAAGCTGCGCAACCTGTTTACCAACCGTAAGCCACGATGCCTGTATGTTTTTAATATTAGGCAGCATAATGCGGCTAAGGGCTATCATGCGGATGTATTCATCACCGGTCACGTTATTGGTTATGCCGCGTACTTTTCGCAGCAAGGTGCCATCGTCCTGGAAAGGCCATGGGATGAAGGCTATAAAACCATGATGCCCTTCTGGTTTTTCAGATTGCACCTGCCTTATCCAAACCAGGTGCTCAAAGCGTTCTTCAATGGTTTCTATATGGCCGAACATCATGGTTGCAGACGTAGGCAGATTGATTTGATGCGCTGCACGCATTACATCCAGCCACTCTTTACCGCCGCACTTGCCTTTTGATATCAGCCTGCGTACACGGTCGTTTAATATTTCCGCGCCGGCACCAGGTAACGAGTCTAATCCAGCTTCTTTCATGGCACGCAGCACATCAATATGGCTCATGCTTTCCAGTTTGGCAACGTGCGCTATCTCCGGCGGACCTAAAGAGTGCAGTTTTAATTTTGGATAAAGCTGTTTCAGTTCACGAAAAAGGTTGGTATAAAATTCCAGTCCCAGGTCAGGGTGGTGCCCGCCTTGTAATAAAAGCTGGTCGCCGCCATATTTAAAAGTTTCCTCTATTTTACGCTTATAAGTTTCAATATCGGTAATGTAACTTTCCTCGTGACCCGGGCGGCGGAAAAAGTTGCAAAATTTACAGTTGGCAATACAAACGTTTGTGGTATTTACGTTACGGTCTATCTGCCAGGTAACTTTGCCGTGCGGTACCTGAATTTTGCGCAGTTCATTAGCCACGTACATCAGGTCGGCAGTTGGGGCATTATGATAAAGGTATACGCCTTCATCAATACTCAAAAAATCAAATGCCAATGCACGCTGTAACAGATCCGCTGTATTCATACAACAAATATACGTGGTGTAAGGTTAAAGGCGAAAGGTTAAAGGTAAAAGGTGGTGATAGGCTGACAATGTATGAATCAGAATTTGCAGAATTAACTAATTTACAGAATGAGAAGAATTTTCACTTATCCATAAAAAGGATGACTGGTACTTAATTATTCTGTTAATTCTCTCATTCTGCAAATTCTGATTCAGACCACCTCACCTTTTTCCAGCTTTAAAACTTTAGTCACGCTATCCGGTATTTCGTGCTGGTAATGGGTAACATATATCAGCGTTACGTTGCTGATGCTGCAAATGGTATCAACAACGCTTTTAAAATGTTGCTGCTGATGATCGTCCAGCCCCTGGCAGGGTTCATCAAAAATCAATAATGCCGGGTTTTTAATCAAAGCCCTGGCCAGTAAGCACAAACGCTGTGCGCTGGCAGGTATATTCTTTAAAAGCTGGCGCGCGTATTTTTCAATTTCCAAAGCCTTCATCCATTCAAGCGCCAGCTCGGCCCTGGCTTTGCTGCTTGGCCTGAAGAGGCCCAGCGTATCGTAAAAACCACTTTCAATAACCTGCAGGCAGGAGTTATCTGTAGGGAAGTACTGGTACAACTCTGGTGATACAAAGCCAATTTTGCTTTTAATATCCCAGATGCTTTCTCCGCTGCCACGTTTTTTATCAAACAACACAATGTTATTGGCATAAGCCTGCGGGTTGTCGCCATTTATCAAACTTAACAAGGTTGATTTACCTGCGCCATTATGTCCCAACAATGCCCATCTTTCGCCCTGTTTAATGTTCCAGTTGATATTATTGAGCACCAGTTTATCGCCATACCTGATATGTACATTAGCCATGCTAACAATATCGTTGTATACATTATTTGCGTCTGATGCTGTAAATAATGCCTTCAGCCCCTCGGCGTTGATAACCGGTTTTGCTTCAAGCACGTGTTTACCGGCCTTAAATTCTGTAGCAGTAAAGGTTTGCAGTTCACCCTCCTCTAAAACGGCTACATTGGTAATAGTATCCGGTATTTCCAATGCCGATGTTGCCATAATGATCTGGATACCCGAGGATGCGATCTGAGAAAGCAGGTTGTTAAAATAAGCCCTCATTTGTACATCGAGGCCGGTAAGCGGGTTATCAAGCAATAAAACCACCGGATTTTTGATGAGCGCTGCCGCGATCATCAGTCGTTTGGTTTCGCCGTTTGATAGTTTGATGATCTGTTTATCGGCCAGATCATTTAGCTTAAGTGCCGGCAAAATTTTTTCAATCGTCCAGTAAGGCTCAATATGAGTATTAACTTTTACCGCCTGTAAATATTCAAGTACGGTAAGCGCGTCTTCAGAGTCGGAAGAATTAAAGCGTTGCTGATAATAGAGGTCGGAGGTATTGGATAGTGTCTTAAAGTGATGTTTTGCTCCCGCGAATGCTATAAAACGGTGAAATGTGGTAAGGTTTGTAATCTGTTGCTGATTAATATCACTGATAAAATGATAGTCAATGCTACCTCCGTTAACAGCAGTATTACCAGCTATTACCTGCAATAAAACGCTTTTACCTGAACCACTTTTACCGGTAATGGCCCAGTTTTGCCCTTTACCAATAATTAGGCTAAGGTTTTCAAATAAGTTATTATTCAGCAACCTTACGTTTATATCGTTTAGTGTGATCAAGGGCGTATTCATGGCGGTGAATATACGTATCATCTACTTAAATGATTTTTTTAATGTATGCATTGCAATACAATTTTTAAATGCAAAGCTTAAATACATGTGATTACACAGGCTTTATGTGTAAATTTTAAAATAGGTCTGATTATTGTACAACTTAATAATCATAAATCTTACAAAAAATCTACCATGAAAAAAATCAACATTTTATTATTGGCATTAACCGTATTTGCATTTAGCGGATGCGAAGTTGTAGGCGGAATTTTCAAAGCCGGCGCTGCTGTAGGCATTATATCTGTAGTTGTAGTTATACTTTTGATATGGTGGCTCATCTCATCATTCAGAGGCAGGTCTTAATTGTTTTATAATCATTTTAAAATATCATGGAAAACACAACCGCAGCACTTGAAACCTTGAATGATCTGGTATTATTACATAACGATCGTATTGAAGGGTATGAACGCGCCATGAGTGATCTGAAGCCAGAAGAAACTGAGCTAAGATATCTGTTTACCAATTTAATTGGAGAGAGCCATCAGTTTAAACTTGAAATTGCGACTGAAGTGGCGGTATTAGGCAAAGATATAGATACAGGTACCACAACCAGTGGCAAACTGCACCGTACCTGGATAGATTTGAAAACAGCTTTTACAGGGCATAGTAAAAAAAGTGTTCTGGAAGAATGTGAGTTTGGGGAGGATGCTATATTGAAGGCTTATGAAACAGCTATAGCCGAAGAGACTACACCTGCTTATATAAAGGAAATTTTAAGGAGTCACCAACCGGTACTTAAGGCCGCGCACGATAAAATAAAAGCGCTTCGGGACAGTGCCTGATGATATATAAAACCTCTTTAAAAAAGAAAGCTCCGATAATTTCGGAGCTTTCTTTTTTTTATTAAAATGTTATTACATTTTTTTTGCAGTATCAGCAGCAGCGGTATCAGTAGCTGTTGAATCCATTTTCATAGTGGTATCCATTTTTGCAGCGGTATCCATGGTTGTAGTATCAGCAGCAGAATCAGCTGAAGATGATGAACCAGAACCTTTACAAGCAGCAGCTGAAACAGCGATAGCTAAGGCTAAAAAGCCAACTTTGAATGCGTTTTTCATTGTTTGTTTTTTTAAGTGATTTAATAGTTTTTCATCTGTTAATACCTGTAACTAAAAAAGGTAACCCACTTTTTTAAAAAAAATGCAGATTACCTTTTAAAAAATTAAAAAACTTAAAAAAATAACAATGTATTATTTTAAGGTTCAGCGCTTTTAGCTAAACTTATTTTTTTACAGTGTCAGCTTTAGCAGCAGTATCAACAGTAGTAGAATCAACTTTTACAGTTGAGTCAACTTTAACGGTTGAATCAACAACAGTAGTATCGTTTTTAGAAGTATCACCTGCAGATGAAGAACCTGAACCACCGCAAGCTGAAGCTGAAACTGCGATAACTAATGCTAAAAAGCCAAATTTGAATGAATTTTTCATGTGTTTTGTTTAATTAATTTGTGAGTATCTTATTCTAATTTGGAGTTTAATACCACTTTTGCAAAAAGGTAACCCGGTAAAAAAATATTTTTATTAAGCTTTTTTCAATGCATCGTTTTTGTGATGCCGATAGCGACTGGATTGGTTTTAGCGCTGAACGTAACTGTTAAAGACCCGGCAGGTGTTTCATAAATTACTTAACAAAAAATCCCGCCGTAATGGCGGGATAAATTTTACTGGTCTTTTTTGCTTGGCGGAGCAACGGTATCCGTACCGCCAGAGCCTGAATTATCGTAGCCGCTGTCAATTCCGGCGGCCGATCCATTTTTGCCTATCGTGCTGTCAACGTTAGTTGTATCATCAGCGCGGGTACTATCCGGCACATGAGTTGAATTGTTACCTTTGCAGGCGGCAACTGAAATGGCTATTGTTAATGCTAAAATGCCTGTCTTAAATGCGTTTTTCATGTTGTGTAGTTTTAGTTTAAATTAAGCCGTTCAAAATTGATGCCGTAACATTAAACGCATTAATTTGTGCCTTAATAGTTTTAAACTTATAAAGACAAATATTTTTGATTTTATTGGGTTACAATTGGATATAATAAGTATTAAGTAGTGAATAATCAGTTAAATGTGCAGATACCATCGGATAGTGAAGTAATTATTGGCATACTTAACAACTCCGATAGTGTTTTAAAAAAATTATACCTGGCCTATTTTCCAATGGTTTTACAGCTTATCATTAACAACAATGGTGATGAGGATGAGGCTAAGGATATTTACCAGGAAGCTATAATAGTTCTTTACAATAAAATAAAGCGGGGCGACTTTGAACTGAGCAGTAAGCTTAAAACCTATATCTACTCGGTATGCAGGCGTTTATGGCTTAAACGGCTTAAACAGCTTAACCGATATGGTGGAGATATCAAGGATTTTCAGGAATATCTGCCAGTTGAGGAAGAATTGGAAAAGCACGAGGAACGCGACTTGCAGATCAGCAAAATGGGAGAAGCCCTTAAATTACTTGGCGAACCTTGTAAAACTATTATGGAAGACTTTTACATGCACAGCCGCAGTATGCAGGAGATTTGTGAACGGTTTGGGTACACCAATGCGGATAACGCGAAAACGCAGAAGTATAAGTGTCTGCAAAGGCTGAAGAAATTGTTTTTTCAGCAGTAAAAAGTGGAATGGTATGAAGAATAATGAACTTTTGGAAATGATTGAGCGCTACCTGGCCGGTGAAATGACCGTACAGGAACGTGCTAAATTTGATGCGCTGCGCAAAGCAGACCCGTATATAAGCGAAAAGATGACCGAGCATAAAGATTTTACGGGCCTGATGAAGCAGTATAAAGAGCGCAGCAGGCTGGAGCAACGCTTAAATGAGATTCACCAGGAAATTGATGTGCATACACTTAAGGAAGATTTGATGGCTCATCCGTCATGGATAGTACAGATGTGGCGCAATCATCATTCAAAAATATCTGTTGCCGCTTCTGTAGCCATTTTAGCTATTCTGCTTACCTTGTTTTTTACCGGTGATCTTAGCAATAAGGACCCACGTTTCCAGCAATTAAAGGCGGATGTTGAGCGTGTAAAAAATCAGCAGGTACGCTTAGGTAAACAGCAGGCCAATATCATCCAAAATGTTAAAACAGGCCCTGTTATTAACGCTAAATTTAGGGGTACAGGTTTTGCTTTGACCGGCAATGGGTACATAGTTACCAATTTTCACGTAGTAACCGGCGGCGATAGTGTTTATGTGCAAAATGATGCCGGCGAATCATTCCATACCAAAGTTATTTATACCGATCCGCAGTCTGATATTGCCGTTTTGCAGGTAACCGATTCAACCTTTAAAAACCTGGGGCCGGTACCTTATGCTTTCAAAAAAACAAAAAGCGATCTGGGCGAGGAGGTTTATACTTTAGGTTACCCGGGTAGCGATATCAAAGTAGGGCCGGGTGCCTTAACCGGCGCTACAGGCTTTAAAGGCGATAGCACCGAGTATGAACTGTATATTCCTATCAATCCAGGTAATAGCGGCGGGCCGTTACTGGATAATAAAGGTAATATTATTGGTATCATCAACGGTAAACAAACAGAAACTACCGGCGTTGGCTTTGCAGTGAAATCCAATTACCTGTTAAAAGCTATTCAAAACATTCCTGCCGATTCTTTATCTAAATCACTTAACCTGAACACCAAAAATACAATGGCTAATTTGAGCCGCCCGCAGCAGATCAAAAAACTGCGCAATTATGTGTTTATGGTGAAGGTATACAACCAGTAAAAAATCAACAATTAATACAACTAAGGGGTGATACGTTTTTGTATCGCCCTTTTTTGTTTTACCAGGATCGGTCTGAAGCTTAAGTACTTTGGCGAGCTTATACACATATAAAAGCCCGTCATTTCGAACGATAGTGAGAAATCTTGTTCAGAAAAGCAGTTAGCAGACTTTGCAGATCGAACAAGATTCCTCCTCGTACCTCGTTCGGAATGACAGGGCAGTGGTTTGTTAGTGACATTCCTTTGCCACCTTTATTGTCATGTATCTGATTATTATTCATTTATGAGTGTTCACGGTGTTCACCTGTGTGTTCGTGAACACTTAATAAACTTATCGACTATGAAAGCGACTTATGATGCTTACTATCTGTCCAGTTCGCCTAAAACAAAGTCAATGGAGCCGATAATGGCAATCAGGTCGGCTATCATAACGCCTTTAGCTATCTCGGGCACTACAGACAGGTTGTTAAAGCTTGGCCCGCGGGCCTTGGCACGCAAAGGAATCTCGGACCGCTCATTGTTATGTATAAAATAAAAACCAAGCTCGCCCTTTGAGCCTTCGGCACGCATGTAATAATCCTGAACTTTAGGGGTAAGCTTTCTGGGTAGTTTAGCCCGCGGATCAAAGTCGGGTGTGCGTTTAAGATCTGTTTGCAACCTGTCCAGGCATTGCTCAATAATACGTAAGCATTGTTCAATCTCATCAACCCGTACCTTGTAACGGTCCCAGCAGTCGCCTGTTGTGCCTACTTCTCCTTTACCTATCGGGATGTCAAAATCAATCTCCGGGTATACGGAGTAACCATCAATGCGGCGCAGATCATACCGCAAGCCGGATGCTCTCAAAACTGGCCCGCTGCAACCATAATTGATGGCTACATCAAGCGGTAATACACCTACATTAGCAGTACGGTTAATAAATATCTGGTTGTCTGTAAGCAGGTTGTTCAGCTCAACCATTTTGGGTTTAAAATAGTTGATGAACTCACGGCAGCGTTCCTCAAATCCTACTGGCAGGTCATAAAATAAACCACCCACCCAAATGTAGTTATATAACATGCGCGAGCCTGATGCCCACTCCAGCATGCCCATTATATGTTCCCGGTCGCGAAAGCACCAAAGGAAGGGCGTAAAAGCGCCTATGTCGATACCGTAAGTGCCAATGGCAATAAGGTGCGACCCAATACGGTTAAGCTCGCTAACCAGTACACGGATATACTCTATGCGTTTGGGGATATCCTTATCTATACCAAGCATACGCTCAACGCCCATTACCCAGGCATGGGCGTTTGTCATTGACGACAAGTAGTCCATCCGGTCGGTAAAAGGGATGGTTTGCTGGTAGGTCAGGTTTTCGGCATGTTTTTCAAAGCAGCGATGCAAGTATCCCATGTGCGGGATAACTTCTTTTACAATCTCGCCATCAGTTATCAACTCAAGGCGCAAAACCCCATGTGTAGATGGGTGCTGTGGCCCCATGTTGAGTATCATATCTTCAACAGAGGCATCGGCTATTTTTTTTTCGTAGCGTTTAAGCGCTTCTGTATACTTTGGGTTCTGCTCAACAGGTATTTTGTAATTGATCTTTTCTATTACATTATCAGGCTGTACCGGATAATCTATTTTGATGCCCTTATAATACTCTGTGGCTATGTAATCTTTGCGTAAAGGATAGCCTGCCCAGTCATCGGGCAATAATATCCTTCTTAAGTCAGGATGATTTTCGAAAAATATGCCAATCAGGTCAAATGCTTCGCGTTCGTGCCATTCGGCGGTACGGTAAACTGCAGATACACTCGGAAAGGAGGGAAGGTTATTTTCATCGCGATCATTAAACGCGCTGATCTTTAAGTTAAGCTTTAAATTATAGGGGATGGATGCCAGGTTATAAACAACTCCAAAACGACCGTCTGCCGGCCCGTAATCGACACCAGAGAGGCACGATAAAAAGTCGAAATAAGTTTTAGGGTTATCACGTAATTCGCGGCAAACATCAGCAATACGTTCGGGTTGTATAAGCAGTGCGGGTTGTAAACTTGTACGCTCTTCGCCAACAACAACCTCTTCGCCAAACTTATCGGTCAGTAGTTGTTTAATATCGTCGAAACTCATGGCGCAAGGCGTACAATTTTCCAGTTTTTGTTATCGATTTTTTTGTAAACTATCCTGTCGTGCAGGCGGCTGCGGCGGCCTTGCCAAAACTCTATTAAACGGGGCCTCAGGATATATCCACCCCAATGCGATGGTTTTGGCACCTCCTTGTCGGCATAGTTTTTTTCTAACTCTGCCATTTTGATTTCTAATATCTCACGGCTGTCAATCTCCTGGCTCTGCGGCGATGCAACGGCACCTATCTGGCTTAATTTAGGCCTCGAGTGAAAATATTTTTCCGAGTATGCCTTATCAAGCTTTTCTGTAACGCCTTCTATACGTATCTGGCGCTCCATATCGCCCCAAAAGAAAACAATTGCAGCGTTGGGGTTTTTTGCAAGCTCTTTTCCTTTGCGGCTAAGGTAATTTGTATAAAATTTAAAGCCATCATCACTAAAGCCCTTTAAAAGTACAATACGTGCCGATGGGCGTCCATCGGGGGTAGCTGTGGCCAGTGTCATGGCATTGGGTTCGTGCACTTTACTGTTAATGGCTTCATTGAACCATTTGTCAAACTGTTTTATAGGGTTGCTGTCTACATCATTCTCAATAAGCGAGGCTGATGCATAATCCTGCCTTAAATTTTCTATATCTTTCTGATCCATCAGCGCAAACTTACAAATTAATTAAACCGTAAATATGTCGACAGTCAGATTTTAGTTGTACATGAACATATTTTTACATTTAACGTTATATTATTAAATTATGAACTTATGCTAAGTCTTATCGCTCCGGCGGCAGGCCGATTATTAATTTCCGAGCCGTTTATGGCTGATCCGACTTTTAAAAGATCGGTTATTTTGCTTACCGAATACTCTGAGGCAGGGGCAATGGGTTTTGTGCTCAATCATCAAACAGAATATTTGCTCGGAGATATTTTGCCGGATGTATCTTATTCAGAAATTCCGGTTTATCAGGGTGGCCCGGTGGCTGCCAATACGCTGCATTATATTCATCGCAGCCCGGAAAAGATAAGTGATGGTATTGAAATTTGGGATGGAATTTATTGGGGAGGTGATTTTGAGCAGATAAAAGAGCTCATCACTAATTACCAGATTAATGAAAGCGAAATAAAATTTTTTATGGGATATTCCGGATGGACACCAAACCAGCTTGATGAGGAATTAAGGGAGGACTCATGGATAGTGGCTAACAAATTTGAACCGGATACCGTTTTCAGTAACAATGAACAAAATTTATGGAAAGAGGTAGTGATAAGCCTTGGCCAGCGTTATGCTCATATTGCCAACTTTCCAGAAAACCCTATGCTTAACTGATTGGGTTAGGACTTAGAAGATATTTTGTGTCAATATAAAAAAGAAGGCCCCGGATTAAGGAGCCTCTTCTTTTATTCTTTTACTGCAGTATCTGCATCGCCTTTAGCTTCTTTGAAGGATTTTACGCCTTCGCCAAGTCCGCGCATTAACTGAGGTATTTTTTTACCGCCAAATAATAGCAATATCGCTATAATGATGAGAATGATCTCTGGTGCACCTAAACCCATAACAATTTATTTTAATGATTAATTATACAAATGTAGTTATATCAATTGATGTTTTACAAGTATAGGTAAAATACAATTATCTATTGATAAACGATATTTTCATTTACGTATTATAAGGTGGTTTGGTTTCGGGTTAATTATTTTCCATCTCTTTTGCCGATTCCTCTACTTTTCTTTTCAGCTCCTCTTTAAAAGCGATAAGGTTTTGAGCCAGATATTCATCGGCAGTTGACAGTATCTGGGCTGCCAATATGCCAGCATTTTTAGCAGCATTTAAAGCTACTGTAGCTACCGGGATACCATTCGGCATCTGTAGTATGCTCAGGATAGAATCCCAGCCATCAATAGAGTTGCTTGATTTTACAGGCACACCAATCACGGGCAAATGGGTTAATGACGCTACCATGCCCGGCAAATGCGCTGCACCACCGGCGCCGGCAATAATTACTTTAATCCCCCTGTCGGCTGCGGCGCGGGCGTAACTGAACATCCTGTCGGGAGTGCGGTGTGCCGAAACAACAGTTATCTCATAATCTACACCAAGTTCTTTTAAAACATCGGCAGCATCCTGCATCACATTCAGGTCGGACTTGCTGCCCATTATGATAGCTATTTTTGGTTGGTTCATAGTGTTTCTGTCATATGTGTCATTGCAATGAGTTACGACGAAGCAATTTCATAGTACAACCTTGATATGCTGAGATTGCTTCGTTCCTCGCAATGACAGATTATTAGTTAACTTATCACTTTCAGCGTTTGCTGTACAAATCTTGCTTTTTCTATTGCTTTTTCGCGGTCGTTGTCTACAATGGTAACATGTCCCATTTTTCGGAAAGGTTTGGTTAAGGCCTTACCATAAAGATGAACGTATACACCTGCGCATTTCAGTATTTTCTCAATGCCCTGGTACACCGCCGGGCCCTCGTAACCAGCTTCGCCTAATACGTTCACCATTATGGCATTGCTAAGGCAGGTGGTATCACCAAGTGGTTGATTAAAAATGGCCCTTAAGTGCTGCTCAAATTGCGAAACCACATTGCCTTCTATGCTCTGGTGGCCGCTGTTATGCGGGCGCGGGGCGAGTTCATTTACCAATACCTTGCCATCTTTTGTCAGAAACATTTCTACTGCCAGTATACCTACTATGTTCAGCGTTTCGGCAATTCTTTTGGCAATGCCTTCAGCTTCCTGGTTTACTTCAAAAGGAAGGGTAGAGGGTTGTATTAAAAACTCAACCAGGTTGGCTTCGGGGTTAAATTCCATCTCAACCATCGGGAAGGTTTTTACTTCACCATTCTCGTTTCGCGCTACTATAACGGCTATTTCCTTTTCAAAATCAATCCATCGTTCAATAAGGCTTGGCTCGGTAAACGCATTATCCAGGTAGCTTTCATCTATGACCTTATAAACGCCTTTTCCATCATAACCATCGCGGCGCAGCTTTTGTATGTAAGGAAAAGGGATCTGGCTTGTACTTAACTGTTCTGCCGATGATATGATCTGAAACTCGGCGGTTGGGATATCATTTTCTTTAAAAAACTGCTTCTGCAAGCCCTTGTCCTGAATGAGCCGTATTATGCGCGATTGCGGGTAAACCTGTACGCCCTCGCGCTCTAACTGTTCCAGGGCATCAACATTAACCTTTTCTATCTCAATGGTAAGCAGGTCAACCTTTTTACCAAAATTATAAACAGTTTCATAATCACTCAATGATCCAACTACAAACTCATTGCAAAGCCGTCTGCAGGGGGCTTCGCGGTCCGGGTCAAGTACCTTAATAGTAACATTATAATTTATTGCCTGCTGTATCAGCATACGGCCCAATTGGCCGCCGCCTAAAATTCCTAATCGTAAGTCGCCGTAAAATGCTTTCATATATAGTGTTGCAAATTTAGCTAATTCTTTTAAATGCAGGCATCAAAACAGTTTACGGCTTCAAAATTGCTTGTTAACCTGTATATTCGCAGCGTTTTTACTACACATTAGAACTATCATGAATACAAAGATTGCAGTAGCTAAAGGAGATGGTATAGGCCCGGAAATTATGGCCGCCGTCCTCAGAATATTTGATGCCGCCAGCGTACCCCTTGAGTACGAATACGTAGAAATGGGAAAATCATACTTTGATGCAGGCCATTCAACCGGTATGACTGCCGCAGCCAAAGAAACCATTGAGCGTTTAGGCTTACTTTTTAAAGGCCCTATGGAAACCCCAAAGGGTAAAGGGGTTAAAAGCATCAACGTTACCGCACGTAAAGTATGGAATACTTATGCCAATCAGCGCGATTTTCGGACGTTAAACGGTGTAGATACTGTGTTTTCCAAAGCAGGGATCCCTATCAACCTTACTATCGTTCGCGAAAACATTGAAGATACTTACGGCGGAATAGAGCACTTGCTTACCAATGATGTTGCCGTTGGCCGTCGTATCATTACCCGCCCGGGTTCTGCACAGGTTATACGTTATGCATTTGAAATGGCACGCCGTAAAGGTTATACTAAACTGGCTTGTGGCCATAAAGCTAATATCATGAAACTTACCGACGGGTTGTTCCTGGAGACATTTTATGAGATAGCTAAAGAGTATCCGGATATCGAATCGTCTGACATCATTGTTGACGACCTTTGCATGAAACTGGTATCACGCCCTGAAATGTTTCAGGCTATAGTGCTGACCAATCTGCAGGGCGATATTGTATCTGACCTTTGTGCCGGTTTAGTTGGCGGACTTGGTTTTGCGCCATCTGCCAATATAGGCGACAACATATCTATTTTTGAGGCCGTACACGGTACCGCTCCGGATATTGCAGGCAGAGGTATTGCTAACCCTACTGCTTTATTGCTTTCGGGCATTTTAATGCTGCGCTACTTAGGTTTTACTACTGCGGCAGCTAATATTGAAAACGCTTTATTATTTACGCTTGAACAGGGTGTGCATACCGGTGATTTTGGTGATAAGTCTGTTGCGTCGGTTAACACAGATGCTTTTGCCGATGCCATAATAAGCAATATGGGTAAAGTGCCTGCAAAAGGCGAGGTTGTAGCACAGCCGGACATTCCGCATAAAGCCAACCAGGATCATCCTACAAAAAATAAATTAACTGTTGTTAAAGCCGATACCAAGGAAGAAATTGTTGGTGTGGACGTGTTTGTAGAATCCAACAAACAACCCGGTGAACTGGCGGAGATTGCTCAGCGAAAACTTACTGAGAATACACAATTGGTAATGATATCTAACCGGGGTACACAGGTGTGGCCAACAGGATCAGTATTTACCGAATTGGTTAATGAGTACCGTATACGTTTTGAGAAGAAAGATGGTAAGGAAATAACCCAAAAGGAAATCCTGCACATAGCCGGAGAGCTTTCTGATGATTTTAAAGTTTGCTCTGTTGAGTTCCTGATGAAATTTGATGGTAAAATAGGCTACACACTGGCGCAGGGACAGTAATAAGCTGTAATTCGGAAAGTCCGAAGTCCGGAGTAGGAAAGACCGAATGTAAAGTTGGAAGTCACCAAGGCCGAAGATTTAATTTCCTAAAAAAGCTCGCTAATTATGCGGGCTTTTTTGTTGATATTAGTCGCTATCTACTGTTGGTTGGCCCACTTTGTTATCATTCGCTTCTTCGGGATTAATTTTTTTGATATATATCTCATCAATTAAAATAATACCTATTGATAGTAGCGGTACCGCCAGTATAATCCCCAATACACCCGATAATACGCCCATTATAACCTGGCTGATTATAGTCAAGGCCGGGGGGATATTGATCATCTTTTTCTGGATAAGCGGAGTTACGATGTTACTTACTATGGTTTGCGATACCATGTAAAGTAAAGCGGTGATGATGGCTGTGTTAAGATCTTTTGTGAGCGCCAGTAATACGCCGGGTATCATGGCTGCCAAAGAACCGAAGTTAGGTATCAGCTTTAATAAACCCGTAAGTAATGCCAGCACCAGCGCAACAGGTATACCAATTATATATAAACCAATGCTGATCATTATGAAAATCAATACCATGGAAAGCATTGTACTTTTTAACCATCCTTTTAAAGCCTGGCTGGTACGATCGATGATCTGTTTAGCCAAAGGTTTGTTTCGTGGTGGAAACAGTTTGATTATGCCATCTTTGTAAAGGGAGGGATGGGTAGTAAAAAAAATGCCAAGAAACAACATGATATAGATATTTCCCAGCACACCAAAGCTGGTACCTAAAAAGCTGCGTGCGGTAGAAAATAATTTATCAGTATTATCATCGCCGTTGTTAAAATATTCTAATACTTTGGCACCCAAAGGGCTTGTGCCTAATTTAGCTTTAAAATTATTAATCGTTTCAGGGAGGCTTTCGCTTAAAATAGCAATTTGCCCCTGTATGGTGGTGCCCATAAACCACAGCAGTGTACCCAAGATCAAAAAAGAGCCTAAAACAGATATGGTCATGCATACCTTGCGGCTCCACTTTGTACGGCGTTGTATGATATCAGCAAGCCCATGAAAGTATACAGCAATCAGTGAGCCTGCAAGTATCATCAGTAACACATTGAAGGCTACACGCGCTATAAGTATAGTTACAACAAGCAGCGCAACTATGGCAACAGTATGCCATACCTTTTCTATATAGGTTAGCTCCTTTTTTGGGCGTATATCATTTTGAGGCATTATGTATTATTTATGCACATAATGACACACAATATTCATAAAAGTTTTAAAATAAGTTATACACCGCTGTGTTTATTATTGATGGGTAGCTTTTACTTTATTAAAGTAAGCAATAAGCTTTTCGATATTGCGAAGGTTGAAACGGTTAGCCTGAATTTGCTCAACAACTTCCGGCTCGTCTGCCATGGCCTCGCTCATGATGTCCTTAAAGTTTTCATCAGTCAGGTGTTTCATATTTGCAGTGTTAGGGCCGTAGTAATAACTCAACTTATTGCTGCCACCGCCACCACCGCCGTTACCGAGAGAAATACCCAGACCACCCCCGTACGACGCGCCATAGCTGCCGGCGCCGACACCCATAACCGGCGATACATGTACTTTTTTACCACCACCACCTCCGCTGCCGGCACCACGCGTAGCATATATCTTTATTTCTTCGTTAAGTGCAACACGTACAAAATCAAACTCTTTTTTTGCCCAGGTTTCATTGCCGGGGGCATGCGCAACAACAAAGCTGTCTTTACCTGCAACAAACGATTGCAGATCGCTGGTGCTTAGATAATAGGGTTCAGCTTTTTCGTCATCTTTAAAGCTTACAAATCCTTCATCTTTAATTGGCCCTTTGCCTCCTGGGTTTGGGTAAATAAGCCCTTGCGTTTTCACTCCTTTAATGTCGGTAAAATAACCTGGCTGCCATTTTTGTGCCTGGGATATCTGCACAATTAACACCAGGGTCAAAACAAATGTTATTCTACTAATAAAGGCCAAAATTCTATTCATTGGTATTTATTGGCAATTTGCCGGTATAGTAATAATCTAATAAAGCTTTCATGTCACCGTAACGGAAGGTTCTATCTTTTATTTTGGTAACAACTTCGGGTTTACCTGCTAATATACTGCTCATTGTTGCAGCAAAGTTTTTTTTGTCAATTTTAGTTACATTATTTGGATCTTTACCAAAATAATAGGTTGTTTTTACACCCCGGCCTATGTGTGTGCCAACTTCCATACCCACGCCAAAGTTGCCGCCCCCGCCGCCACTGCCAATAAGTAATGGAAATCCCTGTTTAAAAATGCTGGCCGCGTATAAGTTGAAGGGACCATCTACTTCTACCAAGAGTATCGGACTATTTTTAAGGATTACGTTAGTTGAAACCACAAAGCTATCTGCTGCCATGGTAAAAGCCCTTAGTTTGTAATAAGGTATCGGAAAAACATTTGAATTGGCATCGGCGCGGTAAAATATCTGATCGCCATCCGGGTATTCGCCTTTCATAGGTGGTGTCCAGGACACCAGTCCGTGGAATACTTCGCCACTAGTATGGTAAACAGTCCCTTCGTCCCATTGCATGTTAGGGGTTTGTGCCCGGGCGATTGATACGGTTAGCAGAAATAGAAAAAACAAAAATAATTTTCTCATAGTAGGTATGGTCAATCAACCATGTCACTATAACGCGGTTTTATGGCTTTTATTCTGATAAAAAACTTTAGTTTCAGAGCGGTGATTCAGCTCGATACCTTGTCCCTGCGTTTATTAATTGTAATACTTATGATACAAAATAGCAATGAAAATTGCCGGGTAATCATTTAGATTTGAAGTCAAATATAACAATTACATGATGACAGTTGATCTGCGCAGCGATACCGTAACCAAACCTACACCCGGTATGCTCGAGGCAATGTGGAGCGCGAAGGTAGGTGATGCCGTTTTTGGTGAAGATGAAACCGTAAATGCACTTGAAAACAAGGCAGCAGAAATGTTTGGTATGGAGGCAGCTATTTACTGCCCATCAGGCACCATGACCAACCAGATAGCCATCAAATGTTTCACCCAACCGCTTGATGAACTAATTGCCGACCAGACCGCGCATGTTTACCGTTACGAAGGTGGAGGCATAGCCTTTAATTCGGCTGTTTCCACACGTTTATTAAATGGCTACCGGGGCATACTTACTGCCGAAATGATTGAACCCGAGATCAACGAAGAGAATATTCACTATCCGCATACCAGCCTGGTTGTGCTTGAGAATACCGTTAACAAAGGCGGGGGAAGTTGTTATACTTTAAACCAGATAGCCCCCATTGCCGAGTTATGCAAAAAACATAGTCTTAAACTACACCTGGATGGCGCGCGTGTATTTAACGCCCTTGCACATACCGGCGATAAAGCAATAAACTATGGCAAATATTTTAATGGTATTTCGGTTTGCCTGTCTAAAGGGTTGGGTGCGCCTGTAGGCTCAGTGTTACTTGCCGATAAGGAGACCATTAAATATGCCCGAAGGATACGTAAAGTATTGGGCGGTGGAATGAGGCAGGCAGGCTTTTTAGCCGCAGCCGGCATTTACGCCCTTGACCATCATGTTGAGCGCTTAAAGATAGATCATGCACATGCCCGTATCTTAGGCGACGAACTGGCCAACTGCCAGTGGGTAAGTAATATTGTTCCGGTTGAGACAAATATCGTTCTGTTTGATACCATAGAGCCGGCAGAGAAGGTACTTGCCCAACTGGCTGAAAAAGGCATCAAAGCCGGAAGCACCGATACGCACCGCATACGTTTTGTAACACATCTGGATGTACATGCCGAGCAGGTGGAGTATGTGGTTGATGTGCTGAAAAACAAAGGATAAAGGACAAAAGAAAGAAGAATACATCCATTTGAAATCCTTTATCTTTGTCTTTGATCTTTTCTTCTGCACCCTAAAACCTATCTATCGGTTGCATGTTGTATCCTTCAAATGAACCGCCTGATAAAGAAACTGGAAAAAATAGGACGCGACCCTAAGATAACTGCTAAGGCCGTGGGTTTGCGCTACGTGTCTGATACATCACCGGGTTATACCCGTAAAAAGTCGGGCAAGGGGTGGAGCTACTATGGTGCGGATGGCAGTTTGGTAACGGACAAGGAACTTATTCATAGATTTAACAGCCTTGTTATACCACCTGCCTATACAAATGTATGGATATCACCCTACGACAACAGCCACCTGCAATTTACCGGTACAGATGCGGCCGGGCGCAAGCAATACCGCTATCATCCCTACTGGAATAAAATACGTAATCAATCCAAATATCATCGTTTACAAACGTTTGCGGCGCATTTGCCGGCCATCAGGCAGCAGGTAGACCAGGACCTTGCACGCCGCAACCTCGATCATGAAAAGGTAGTAGCGCTTGTTGTGCGGTTAATGGAGTTAACCAGCATCCGCGTGGGCAACGAATCGTACAAAAAGCTTTACGGCTCATTTGGCTTAACCACTTTAATGGATAAGCATGTTAAGATCGAAGGATCAAAAATGAAATTTGAATTCAAGGGAAAGAAGGGCGTGATGCACAAGATATCGTTGCAAAGTAAAAGGCTGGCCAGGCTGGTAAAGCAATGCCGCGATATCCCCGGAAAAGAGCTTTTTCAATTTTATAATGACAGTGGCGAACGTTGTACCATAGGCTCAGGAGATATTAATACTTATCTAAAAAATATAACCGGCGAGGATTTTACCGCCAAGGATTTCCGTACCTGGGCAGGCAGCGTAAGCGCTTTGTATGCATTTAAAGAGGCCGGCGAGTTTGAAACCTTATCTGAGTGCAAAAAGAAGATCGTAAGTGTTTTAGATGAGGTAGCTATAAACCTGGGCAATACGCGTACCGTATGCAAAAAATACTATGTGCACCCAACAGTGATTAAAAGCTACGAAGAGGGAACCATATTCAAATACATCAAGGAACTGGATGAAGAAAAAGATATCCAGTCGGCAGAACTCAATCGTGCCGAGAAAGCACTGCTTGAAATCTTACAAAACGAAAAGCTTGCTGAGGCAAGCTAATAAAAGATTGATGCAGCTCGCCTGCATCAATCTTTACCTATTGACTGATCTGATTATTGCTTTGCTTTTTTAGTGTAGATATAAACTACTCCATTTTTTGCTTTTTCGCCATATTTAATTGTGTCGGCAAAATTGGTTACGCTCATGCGGTCGATATCAAAGGCCGATAGTTTTTTCATTTCTTCTTTGCTGGCTACTTTCCCATCTATCACAATTACTTTATCAGAGATACGGTCGGTTGCCGATCTGATAAAAAACTGATTTTCAGGTTTGGCCAAAAACGTGGCCGAAGCACCCTGATCTTTTTTGATAGAGTAGCTGTTGACATAAACCCTGCCGTTTTTTGTTGCCAGCCCATCTGTAACAATTATTGAATCGCCTTTGAGTTTAAGGTTCTGTGAGACATAACCCGTAACTACAACATCTTTAAGATCTTTATTAAATTTAAGTGTATCCCCTGTACGAAGAATAGTTACAGCGCCAACCTTACCGGTTAAGCCTGGTAGTTTAGCGATTAAACCCTTCTCGGTGTCAGTAAGATTATTTGCGTCGCGGTTTATGTCATTTATCCTTATTGTATTGACTTGTTTATTAACACCAAGCTTATCAGCAAGTATTTTACCAGCTTCAGAGTCTTTGGTAATTATAAAAGCGATCCGGTTATTATTATCGAAATCAAATTCGTTGCCTAACAAACGTTTAGCATCAGCAGCAGATACTACATTTATGCTCCTGATCTTTTCCGGATCGATAGCGTTGAACTGTGCGGGTGTTATTCTTTTACCATCCATAACAATGTTAAGCGAATCTATTTTATGGTTTTTTGTGCCTAAAAATATAATCCCGTGTTTAGTTGTATCAGTTTTGATAGTGAATACAACGGTGTGCTTTGATCGCAATGAATCGACCCTTTTAGGTTGTACAGTTAATTTTTTAGCTTTAGCAGGCACAGTATCTGTAATAGAAATAACTTTTTGTGCGGCTTCTTTCAAGGCTATGGTAACCGGTTTAAAAGCCGCCTGAAATTTTATTTTAAACGGCTTGGCTACCTCTGCCTTAGATATGGTAAATACAAGCAGCAGGCCCACTATAACAGGTATTACAAAGGCATAGCGTGTTAAGTTATATCGCGAAGATCTTTTAGCATTCATCATAATAATACGTTTTTTTATAGTTGAAATATTGAAGTGGTTTACAATACCTGGCGTTGCTGCATTAAAACTTACATTCACAAGGCTGTATTGGTAGCTTTTGCTATCGATGCCGTTGTTCAGTATATTTCGGTCTGTTATAAATTCTATATTTTCACGCACAGCTTTTTTCATAAGCCATACGCCGGGGTTAAACCAGTAGAAAATACAGCTTATCTCGGCTAATATTATATCAAGCGTATGCCAGCCGTTAACATGAACCTGCTCATGCTGTAATATCGCTTCCAGGTCTTTTGCATCATGGTTGGCAGGGTTAACGTAAATACTTTTCCAGAACGAAAAAGGTGCCGCCTCGCCGCTGATAACGCGCACTTTAAAGTTTTTTATTTGCTTTGGTTCAGATTGACGGTAAAGCTGATAAAGAGAGAACAACTGCATCAGAAAGCGTATTCCCAATAACACGGCTCCAAACCAGAATAATACTGTTGCCCATTGCCAGTAGTCGGGCTTTTCTAAAGGCTTTATTAAATTGGCCGCAGGTATCTGCCAGCTGTAAACCACTGTTTGTACAGGTTTGGCCAAAACACCATGGCGCTGCACAAAACTGCTCAGATCTATGTAAGGGTAGGCGCTCGCAAACATAATGGCAGCCATCAGATATACACGGTTGAGCGTATAGAACGTAAGGTGGCGCAATACAAGGTAATATCCTGCGCAAAACAGCAATAGTGCAATATTCACTTTAAATAAAAAAACAAATAAGGCAGGCATATAATTATTTTTTAGGGTTTTCAATCAGGTTGATGATCTCTTTCAAATCGCTGGCACTTATCTTTTTATCTTTGGCAAAAAATGTAACCAGGTCTTTGTAAGAGTTTTTAAAGTAATCGCTTACAAAGCCGTTCATAAAACGTTTTTTGTATTCTTCTTCGGCAATTGTTGGCGTATACCTGTATGAGTTACCCAGCTTTTCGCCTGTTAAAAATCCTTTACGCTCCAGGTTCTTTATTGTTGATGCGAGGGTGGTATAAGGCGGTCTGGGTTCGTCCATGATATCTAAAAAGTCTTTTATAAATCCCTTGCCTGCCTGCCATACGGCTTGCATCGCTTCTTCTTCCTGTTGTGATAATTTGTCCATTTTTCTACGATTATTTCGTAAATATACGATTGATTCGTAATATTAAAAATATTTTAACACATTTTAACTGTTTGTTCGGCTTACGGTTATACGATCCGGTAATTTGTAGATAAGGTTGTAATAACTTGAGTTGAGCACTATTGCAAAAAGTAAGTAAACTTTTAAATTTGACTCATTAACCTTTATAGATACTATGCCCTTTACCACCACAATTATCACCGGCGCCACATCAGGTATCGGAAAAGAAACGGCTCTTGCATTGGCAAAAAAAGAGCATGCGGTGTATATGCTTGTCAGGAACATTCAGAAAGGAGAGGAGTTAAGGCAATACATTATTTCAACTACCAAGAACAAGCATATTTATGTAATAGAATGCGACCTTGCCGACCTTGAAAGCGTACGCAATGCTGCGGGGGTGTTAAAGAGCAGTTTGTTAGGTATTAATATCCTTATTAACAACGCGGGCGGAATATTTGCGCAGCGCCAAGAAAGCAAAAACGGTAACGAGATGACTTTTGCAGTTAATCATTTGGGACATTTTGTACTGGTACAGTGCCTGCTGCCACTGCTGGAGAGGGGGCATGCCCGGGTTATTAATGTAAGCTCGGAAGCCCACCGGATGGCAAAACTAAATTTTAAGGATATTAACTGGCTAAAACGCCCTTACTCTGCCTGGTATGCTTATGGTACAGCCAAACTATTCAATATTTACTTTACACGTTCGCTTGCTGTAAAATATGGGTCAAAAGGTATTAGCGCTTTTGCTTTGCACCCTGGGCTCGTAAACACTTCTTTCGGCACAGATATAACAGGTTGGGGCAAATGGTTTTTATGGCTTGCACGGCCTTTTATGATTACGCCCGAGGCTGGTGCGCAAACCACTATTTATCTGGCTACAGCTACACGTATTGATGCCAAGAGCGGCAAATATTTTAAAAATAAACGCCCGGCTAAAACTTCGTCGCTGGCTACAGATGAAGTAAAGCGCAACCAGCTTTGGGATATCAGTATGAACCTTGCTGGTCCGTTTTTAGTGTAACATAAACACTGCTAATATTGAGAATTTAAAATAATTTGTTTAGATTTAAAGTTTAAACGCCTAATCTGATGAAGCTAAACAAAAAAATCTTTGTAACTGCAGGTCTGTTATCGGCTGTGGCATTCATGGCTATGTCGCCAGTTGCCCAGCAGGAAGAGCCAAAATTTCAAAACCTAAAAGTATTACCTAAAAATATTACCGGTAAGCAATTGCACGCTGTTATGGAGGAGTGGGAACATGCACTGGGCGCACGTTGCAGCTTTTGCCATGTACGTAACGAAGAAACCAAAAAGATGGATTGGGCGAGCGATGCCAAGCCGGAAAAACAAATGGCCCGTAATATGTACAAAATGACACAAGCGATTAATAAAAAATATTTTCATTCAAAAAAAGATACTACGGGCATGGTAGTGGAAAGCAATGTTAATTGCTACAGTTGCCACCGCGGCGTTTCACACCCGGAAGTAATCAGGGCGTCTGAACTGCCGCGTTCAAAGCCTGAAGGAAACGGCCCGGGAGGGCAAAGCGTTCCACCTGCCGGTGCACCAGCTCAAAACGGAAAATAATATTATAAACATTTATATTTACAAAGCATCAATTTAGTTATTGATGCTTTGTTGTTTTAATTTAATATTAACCATGATCAATCGCCGTAAGTTTTTAAACAGTACAGGTAAAGCGATAGGTAGCATCGCATTATTAAATATAATACCAGGTGTTTCTACAGCTATAAATTTGCCGCCCCAACATACTGTTCAGCAGGTTATTGATATTATACTTAAGGCAGGCAACCTTAACCCGGCTGCAGGTACGGTTGATACTATTAAGGCCGGCAATGCGGACCAACCGGTTACCGGTATTGTAACCACCATGTTTGCTACTACTGATGTAATCAATCAGGCTGTTAAATTGGGTGCAAACTTCATTATAGCACACGAACCAACTTTTTATAATCATACCGACGACAAAGACCTTGTAAAAGACAATCCGGTAGTAAAAGAAAAGCTCGATCTGTTGAACAGGCATAAAATAACTGTATGGCGTTTTCATGACGGCCTGCACTCACTCAATCCAGACCCGGTGGGATATGGTTTTTTACAAAAGACCGGCTGGCTGAAGTATTATAAAGATGAGCAATACAGTATCCAAATTCCGGCGGTTAGTCTTCAGCAAATGGTGCAGCACCTTAAAAAATCGCTCGGCATACAGCATGTAAGGGTAATAGGTGATCTGAATTTACAATGCCGTAAAGTCACCGTTATCCCCGGGGCTGCCGGCGGCAAATGGCAAATGAGCGCAGTTGTTGCAGATAATCCTGATGTGTTGATAGTAGGTGAGGTATCTGAATGGGAAACGGCCGAATTCATCCGTGACAGCAACGCCCAGGGCCGCAAAAAGGCTTTAATTATTCTTGGCCATGCCCTTAGTGAAGAGCCCGGTATGGAGTGCCTGGTGAGCTGGCTGCAGCCTAAGTTACCCGGAATAAAGATAACCCATATCGCTTCAGGTGAGCCGTTTACCTGGATGTAAGGTTTATAAATTTTGGGCGATTACAAAGCCGCTTGCCCATGCCCACTGAAAGTTGTAACCGCCAAGCCATCCTGTAACATCTACGCATTCGCCGCCAAAGAACAGGCCGGGGATTTTTTTTGCTTCCAGTGTTTTTGAAGATAGCTCATTGGTATCAACACCGCCTGTCATCACCTCGGCTTTATCATAACCTTTTGTACCGGCGGGCTTTACTTTAAACTGATGTATCAGGTTGTTTATAATTTCCATATCCGTCTTTGAAAGGGATGCCAGATTTTTGTCGACGGGCAGATGATCGCTTAGCGCCTCTGCAAATTTGCGAGTAAATAATGATGACAGGTAATTAAGCAGCATCCTTTTACCATTTGCTTCGCGCTCCAGAGTAATTAATTCAGTGATTTTTTTACCCGGAAGCAGATCGATATAAATGTACTCTCCGGGCTTCCAATAGGATGATATCTGCAAAATAGCGGGTCCGCTTAATCCCCAGTGGGTAAACAATATGTTTTCTTCAAAGCTGACTCTGTCGTTCCATACCCTGCAAAACATACTGTTGCCCGATAGCTGCTGATACCATTGCTGATCTTTACCGGTAATGGTAAGCGGTACTAAAGCCGGAGACGTTTCGGTTACCTTTAAACCGAATTTACGTGCCATACGAAGGCCAAAATCAGATGCTCCAAGCTTTTGCACAGGCAGGCCACCACTGGCAATCACTATTTTAGGCGCATACAAGGTTTCTTTTCGTTCGTTACGTGATATGGAAACTGAAAAGCCGCCAGTTGCCCTGTCCACACTGATCACTTCCGTATCACACCATATTTCCTGATCAAGGTCGCGGCACAGATTTGTAAAAACGTTAACAATATCTTTGGCTTTATTGGTTACAGGAAATAGCTGGCCAAGTGTCTTTTCCTGTCCTTCAATGCCATATGTTTCAAAAAAAGATATGGTATCATCCACCGTCCATTGCGAAAGGGCCGAGCGGCTAAAGTGTTCGTTTTGAGAAATAAACTGTTTATGCGTAGTGTAAAGATTAGTATAATTGCAGCGCCCGCCACCGCTAATGAGTATTTTGGCGCCAACACGGTCATTCTTTTCCAGTATTAATGTACGCTTGCCTAAAAAGCCGGCCTGAACGGCACATGTTAATCCGCAGGCGCCGCCGCCAATTATTATAGCATCAAAGTGCGATTGATTTGTTAAATTTGCAGTCATGGATGGTGTGGCGCAAATATCTGAATTTGGAAAGATACTTATCTTTTTAATTACCGGTACAATAGCACTTGGCGGTCTTTTTTTTGCCAACCGCTTTTTAGCGCCCCGTAATCCAACGCCCGATAAGCTGACTACCTATGAATGTGGCGAAGAACCAACCGGAAATGCATGGCTGCCGTTTAATTCCCGCTTTTATGTAATAGCGCTTGTTTTTTTGTTGTTTGATGTAGAGATGGTATTTGTTTTCCCCTGGGCTACCGTTTTTGGCAACCATGATTTACAGGCTGCGGATGCACGCTGGGGATGGCTCTCTTTCATAGAGATGGTGATCTTTTTATGTATACTGATCTTGGGCCTGGTTTACGTTTGGGTAAAGGGAGATCTGAATTGGATAAAGCCAACTGCATTGCGCCCGCAAACAGATGTACGTGTGCCTAAAAATTTATACGAGCAACTTAATGCTGAACAGGCAAAATATCAGATAAAAAGTTTTGAAATAACGCCAGTTGACGATGCTGCTCCTGCAGCCGAAGCAGCATCTACGGCACGTAAACCAATGTTTAAACCAACTTTTAAAAAGCCCGCAAATGATGCCTGACATAACACATGAAAACGGTGGCATTATGGTCACAAAAATGGATGACCTGCTTAATTGGGCACGTTTATCCTCGTTATGGCCTATGAGCTTTGGTATAGCCTGCTGTGCCATAGAAATGATGGGAGCCATGGCTTCCAGTTACGACCTTGATCGTTTTGGCGTTTTCCCAAGGCCTTCGGCGCGGCAGTCAGACGTTATTATCATCGCAGGTACGGTTACCTTTAAAATGGCCGAGCGTATCAAACGCCTGTATGAGCAAATGCCCGATCCTAAATATGTGATATCTATGGGCTCATGCTCTAATTGCGGCGGGCCATACTGGCAGCATGGCTACCATGTGGTAAAGGGGGTTGACAAGGTTATACCTGTAGATGTTTATGTACAGGGCTGCCCTCCGCGCCCCGAGTCATTGATCGGCGCTATACTCGAGCTGCAAAAAAAGATCGAAAAAGAACATATTGTTGCAGGCGTGCAGAAAGTATCTTAATTTACATTTGCAAAAACTATATCTTTTAGTTTAATGTATTAATTAATATATTAAATATTAAAGATATGTTACTACCAATTGCATTTGTAATCATAGCGGTTTTTGTAGTGTTAGCCCTTTTTTTAATTATCAGGAAATCAAAAGGCAAAGAAGAGAAGCGTTAATGCTTTATTTTGACGTTTGCTCAGATTAATTACATTTGTTAATCTATGCAAAAAATCCTGGTTGCCAACCGTGGCGAAATCGCACTGCGTGTAATGCGCTCCGCCCGAGAAATGGGCGTCAAAACTGTTGCTGTTTACTCTGAGGCAGACCGCGATGCATTGCATGTGCGTTATGCGGATGAGGCAGTATTTATAGGCCCTGCTCCATCCAATCAATCCTATCTTGTAGCACAAAAAATAATTGATGCCTGTAAACTTACAGGCGCCGAAGCAATACATCCCGGATATGGCTTTTTAAGTGAAAACGCTTCTTTTGCACGTCAGGTGCGCGAGGCTGGTCTGATATTGATAGGCCCTTCGCCCGAGGCAATGGAGATCATGGGTAATAAACTATCTGCCAAAGCTGCAGCCTTGCAGTATAATATACCGATGGTGCCCGGAACAGAAGAAGCCATTACCGATATTGCCGAAGCTAAGCAGCGCGCTATTGAAGTAGGCTTCCCTATACTGATAAAAGCAGCTGCCGGTGGTGGGGGCAAAGGAATGCGCATAGTAGAATCCGCTGAGCATTTTGAGGAACAGATGAACCTTGCTGTGTCTGAAGCAACATCGGCTTTTGGCGATGGAGCCGTGTTTATAGAGCGATATGTATCCTCACCGAAGCATATAGAAATACAGGTGCTTGGCGATACACATGGTAATATCGTGCATCTTTTTGAGCGCGATTGCTCTGTGCAACGCCGCCATCAAAAGGTTATTGAAGAAGCTCCATCTGCTGTGCTTACACCAGAGCTAAGAGAACAGATGGGAAAGTGCGCGGTAGATGTAGCCCGTTCAGTCAATTATACCGGGGCCGGTACAGTTGAGTTTATTATGGATGATGGGCTCAATTTTTATTTTTTAGAGATGAATACCCGGCTGCAGGTAGAGCATCCGGTTACCGAATTAATAAGCGGTATCGACCTGGTGAAAGAACAAATAAGAATTGCGCGCGGCGAGGCGATCAGTTTTAAGCAGGAAGATTTAGAGATCAATGGGCATGCAATGGAACTGCGTGTTTACGCCGAAGATCCGGCAAATGATTTTCTGCCGGATATAGGCAGGCTGCAAACCTACATAACTCCCAAAGGGCCAGGTGTACGGGTTGATGATGGCTTTGAGCAAGGCATGGAAATTCCTATTTATTACGACCCAATGATAGCCAAACTAATTACTTATGGTAAAGATCGCAGGGAGGCTATTGAGCGAATGATAAGAGCCATTAATGAGTATCAGATAACCGGTATAACTACAACCTTGTCTTTCGGGGCGTTTGTAATGCAGCACGAGGCGTTTACATCAGGTAACTTCGATACACATTTTGTGAAAAAGTATTTCACTCCGGAAGTACTGAATACCGAAAGCGCTGACGAAGCTGAAATAGCCGCTTTATTAATGGAAAAATTAATGTCAGTAAAAGCTGTAACAGCGCCAGCTACAGCTGAAGTTTCATCGGCCAACTGGGTCAAAAACCGTACAAGCTATTAGGCTGTTCAGATAAAGTTTTCCAGCTCTTCCAGCAATTTTACCTGCTCGGGGATGATTTTGGTTTTGGCAATATCTATAGTGAACCAACCCGCCCGGTCAATCTCCGGGTAAATAGCCCGCTTGCCCGATTTGGGTGGCCACTCTATCTCAAAGGTATTGCTTACGATATTGGTATGATCTATGTCGCCCTCTACAGCCCACGCATGTACTGTTTTGCCGCTATTTTGCTTAACCGGCTTCAATTTTATGAAGTTGCCGCTGACTGGTTTACCAACTTCTTCTATGAACTCGCGCTGTGCCCCCAATAATGGATCTTCGTCCTCAGGAAACTCGCCCTTGGGTATTGACCACGCACCTTCGTCTTTCTTTCGGAAGAACGGGCCACCCGGGTGAACAAGGAATACTTGTGTTAAGCCGTTTGTACGGCGATAAAGCAAAATGCCGGCGCTTTGTTTAATCATATTATTTTATTTCAAATTACTGTAAAACGCTGATTATTATACTTAGTTTTAATGATCAATTATATCCTTATGGAAGATTCACGGTGGAACAAGTTTAAACTGTGCGCCGATTATAATGCTGATATGCGCAGCCTTTATTTAGCCTGGGCAACACCAGGCGGGTTAGAAAAGTGGTTTTTACGGAAAGCAGATTTCAGTACTATAGCCGGTCGCACACGTAGTTCGGATGAACATATCAATAAAGATGATCATTATACCTGGTATTGGCATGGGTATGATAATGATGTGCTGCAGAAAGGCAAAGTGATAGAAGCAAACGGCCATGATCTGTTAAAGTTTACCTTTACTGGTGATAGTATTGTTACTGTATCCTTTAAAAATCAAAACGGGCTGACAATTATTGATCTGGATCAAAACAACATCCCGCCCGAGGATGATCCGGAGAAAAACCTGCTGGTGCAATGCCAGATAGGGTGGACCTTTTATCTTACCAACTTGAAATCAATTATCGGGGGAGGTAAAGACTTACGAAACAGACGAGTGGGGTTAACCAGTTGCTTTAAATAAGCGTTAAAAAATTAAGTGAGGCGCAAGTAAATTTAAAGGTTTTTCTTATTTCTTTATCTGAAATTTTGTTTCAGTAAAGTGAAAATATTTTTGGCTAATTGATTATCAATGAAGTACTTTTGGTCAAAATTAATTAACCTTATTACCTCATGTTTATCAAATTCAGATCTGTTGCTGCCTTAGCTTTCTCTGCTTTAGCAATCACCTTTTACTCGGCTTGTACCAAAGAAACAAAAGTTACCACAAATAACGATACCGAGATAGCAACTGCAATAGCGGTAAATCTTTATAAATCTTTTGGCAACACCATCACCAGCCAAAACAATGTAACCGGCCTCCCGGCAGGCAACAGTGTAGTGAATGGTAAAAAGATAAATGAGTTAACCTGCGGACAAGTAATTGATCAGCCATTTGATAATACTTATACAAAAGGTGACAGCATAAAAGATGTTATGACAGGTGCTAACAAGTTTGTGATCAGCTGCGATGACAAAAACCAGCCCAACGGTTACCTTTATACCGGCAACTATGTAAACACTGGTTTCAACACTGTAAATACTTATACTTATACTGTAAAAGAAAATTATATATTAAAAGCTTTGGTAGATAAGTATGCAAAAATGCAGGTAGATGGTACACAGATATCAACAGTTAAAACACAGTCTAAAAAGAATGCCAACGAGTTGATGATACAAAATAACTCCTACGTTTTGAAAGGAATGGTGATTGATGCTACTACCAAACCGTTTGACCTGGCTGCAGGTACCGCAGACTTTGTCTCTAACGGAACTAATGATGGAAGAGAATTCAGCTTTAGCGGAACCATACAATATCTGGGCAACCACAAAGCAAAAGTGTCTTTTGATGGTAAGGTGATAGATATTGAAATTCGTTAACGGATATTTAATGATACACTAAAAGCGGGTAGGTAACTATCCGCTTTTTTTATGATGTTTCACAAACATTAGCCATTAGTAAATTACTTACTTTTGCCACTATGTTTACCGGTATTATTGAAACTTTAGGAAAAGTAACTAACCTGCGTACCGAGCAGGGTAATCTGCATATTACTATTGAATCGGCCATTTCAAATGAGCTGAAGATAGATCAGTCTGTCGCCCATAATGGCGTTTGCCTTACAGTGGTTGCCCTTGCTGATGGCACACACACCGTTACGGCTATCGAAGAAACGCTTAATAAAACCAATCTTTCTCATCTTAAAACCGGGGAGCCGGTAAACCTGGAGCGCTGTATGCAAATGAATGCCCGTCTGGACGGCCATATCGTTCAGGGCCATGTGGACCAGACGGCTGTTTGCACAAAATTTACCGAGCTTGAAGGCAGTTGGGAATATACCTTTCAGTATGACCCCTTAAAAGGTAATGTAATCGTTGAAAAGGGCTCCATTTGTGTAAACGGCATAAGCCTTACCGTAGTAAACTCAGTACCGGATTATTTTTCGGTTGCAATTATTCCATATACGTATGAGCATACCAACCTCCATAACGTTCGCGAAGGCTCGATAGTTAACCTTGAGTTTGATATCATAGGTAAGTATGTGGCAAGGCTGATGAACCGTTAATCAAGCCATAAATTGCTTACTTACCTAAAATCACTATCCTGCTTTTGCTGTAATCAATATAAGCTTGCTGCTTTTCAACAGGAGGTTTACCTGAAAGGTATTTTTTATAGTATTTAACAGCATTCTTTTTATCCTTTAAATAAGTATCATAAACGTTGGCCAGCGCATAATACATCATCGGCGACTCCTCAAACTGAAGCCCCTTTTGATAAGATTTAACGGCTGATATATATCTTTTAAGTTTTTCATTGCTATCCGCAATCTCGCCATAATAAGCACCGGCGTTAGGAGTAATGCCATCTTTAAGCGCCTGCTCTAAAAATAAGATAGCCATGTGCTGATCCTTAAGAGCTTTATAAGCCAATGCAGTGAAATAATATGACGTTTCATTTTGGGCAATTTTGTCTATGCCTAATAACGCTGCCAGTGCGCATTCATAGTTTTTTATGTTATAATAGGCAATACCCACTTTGCTTAATACCTCGCCACTGTTATCACCATTTTGCACTAATTTCAAACCGGTAGCTATTGTTTCCGGCCATTTTTTTTGTGCGTATTGAAGCTTTATAAGACTGTTAAGCAAAACAATGTTTTCCTGATCGGCCTCTATTGCCTTGCTCAACACCTTTTCGGCTTGCTGTGTTAATTTTATAGCCACATACAAATTGCTAAGGTCTGATGCTACATCGGGTTCGGTAGGGTTTAACTGGTTTGCTTTTTGAAGATAGGCTATGCGGTTAGGGATATCGTTCCTGCCATCGCTTAGTTTTGCCAGTTGTTTGTACACCATAAAGTTAGTGCTATCCCTGGCAATTATTTGTCTATAATAATTTTCGGCTTTAATGTTGTTCCCACGGCGAAGATTGATACTGCCAAGGCTGAATAAAACGCCGGTATTGGTTGAGTCGATACTGTAAATTCGCTGATAATAGGCCTCAGCATCAGTCAGCCGGCCCGCCATGTTGGATGTATATGCCAATTGGCTTAAAGCTTTCACATCAATAACCGGTTCCTGGTATGTTTTTTTAAGATAGTCGGCTGCCTCAGCAAATTTTTGGTTTTGGTAGTATTCGAGGAGTATGGCATTATTAAGCTTTAATGCCCGTTGTGCAAAAGTTGTAGAAGTTACGCAAATAGTAAATAAGAGAATCATAAAGCCTTTCATATCAACTAAATTATTAGTTATATATGATAAAAGCAAATTGATTTTTATTTGGCATTGTATTAGCTACAAGTAGGATTAAATAAGATACTTATGGATAAGATTAAAAAATTTGAATTGATGGAAAAAATAGTCCATGAATTGGAAGATTTAAGAAACAGCCAACAGGCGCTGATACAAAAGATCAGCAAGATTGAAGTAGATAATATTGACCTTGGCAATAAAAGACTCGAAAAGGATTTGCCTGATATGCACCAGCGCGTATCTGATAATTTAGATACCATCACCAGCATACTGGAAGATTTTGCAAGCCAGACAGATGATTATAGCAGCAGTAATAATATTTCAGCGTTGCGTGAGCAAGGCTTAAAATGATTAAATCAAATCCCCGAAAGGGGATTTGTTATTTACAGACATTTCTATTCGTTACCTTCAATACTTTTGCCTTTCATGGCAGTAGCTATCGCTACATCCATTACCCGCTCGGCAAAAGGCCGGGTAAGGTTATTCAACTCATCAATTTTCGTATGAATCAAATCTTTGTCACCAGTGCTTAAAGCAGCTTTTAAAGCCTCGGTATAAACATGAGTTTCTTTTGTTTCCTCTTCGGATAGCAGGCTGCCATTTTTTTCCAGGAAACGTTCAACAGTATAGATCATTTGTTCGGCTTCTGTTTTTGCCTCTATGAGCATGCGGGCGCTCACATCATCTTTGGCATTGGTTATACTGTCCATCAACATTTGCTCAACTACATCGTCGGTTATGCCATAAGCCGGTTTTACCTCAACTTCCTGTTTCACACCGCTGCGTAATTCAATGGCCTGTACCTTGAGTATGCCATCGGCATTTAGAATGAAGTTAATATCTACCTTCGGAAACCCCGCCGGCATTGCAGGGATGCCTTTTAGTTCAAATTCGGCCAGTTTACGGTTTTCTGTGATCAGGTCGCGCTCGCCCTGGTAAACGGCAATTTTCATGTTTACCTGTCCATCTTTTGAGGTAGTGTACTGTCGGCCGGCTTTGGTAGGAATCTTCGAGTTACGCGGAATGATGGTATCCATTAAGCCGCCCATGGTCTCAATACCAAGGGATAGGGGGGTAACATCCAGCAGTAATATATCACTGCGGTTACCAGCCAGCACGTCGGCCTGTATGGCAGCACCAAGGGCAACCACCTCATCCGGGTTAAGGTCATCATGCACCTCGCGGCCAAAAAAATCCGAAACCATCCTTTTTACCAATGCGGTACGGGTGCTGCCGCCTACCATTACTACTTCGTCAATATCGTTAACGGTAAGCTTTGCATCTTTAAGCGCGTTTTGGCAACTGGTAATGGTTTGCTGTACCTTTGGTAGAATAAGTTCTTCAAAGGTATTCCTGTCAAGCGTACACCATATATCGCCCAGCCTCTCGTTAAACAAGCTTTGGTGGGCAAAAGCTTTCTTCGCTTCCTCAGCTTTAAGGCGTAGTTGCTGTGTAAGTTCACGATTATCAGCCAGTTCGGTTTTATCCAGATTGTTTTTTTCTATCCAGTAATCGGCAATGGCACGGTCAAAATCGTCACCACCTAAAAAGGTATCACCGTTAGTAGAAAGTACCTCAAAGATGCCGTTTTGTATCTGCAGGATGGAAACATCAAAAGTACCTCCGCCTAAATCGTAAACGGCAATAGTCTTGGTTTCATCAGGGTTCAAGCCAATGCCATAAGCCAGGCTGGCGGCAGTAGGCTCGTTTACGATACGTAAAACATCCAGGCCGGCCAGTTTACCGGCATCGCGGGTAGCCTGGCGCTGCGAATCGTTGAAGTAAGCCGGTACGGTAATCACCGCGCGGGTAACAGGTGTTTTAAGCGCGTGCTCTGCACGTTCCTTAAGCTCCTTTAATATCAGGCCAGAAAGTTCAATTGGCGTATAAAACTTATCGCCAACCTTGATCTTTACAAGGCTTTCGGAATCGTCATCAATAATTTTATAGCTGAAAAAGCTCTGATAGTTTTTTACATCGGCATAAGAGCGGCCCAGCAATCGTTTTACTGAAAAGATAGTGTTTTGAGGATCGGTGGTCAAGTATTCTTTAGCCTCGTTGCCTACGGTAATTTCGCCTGCAGGGCTAAAATGCACTACAGATGGAACCAGCACACCTTTACCCGAATCGTTAATTACCCTCGGGTTTTTATCAGGATCGATAAAGGCTACCAGTGAATTAGTGGTACCCAGGTCGATGCCGACAATAATATCTTCTTTTTGGATAGAGCCCGTTGCCAGGTTGATAGAAACTTTAGCCATAGTATTATGTCAAAGCGCAAATGTACTTAGTTTTAACAGATGGAATGTCATATGGATTTCGGAATTTGAATCAGGATTTACAGAATTAGTCAATTATCAGAATTGACATGTTTATATTGCGGCAGGATACTGTAATTTTAAAATTCTGAAAATTCTGATTCAGACCAATGAGACGCCTGCTTCTTTTATTAGTTTTATTCACTGCTACTCTTGCTAAGGCCCAGCAGTTTGGTGGTAATCCACCCTCTGTTAAATGGAAACAGGTAAACACATCAGCAGCCCGTGTCATTTTTTCGCAGGGGATGGATAGCGTTGCCCGGCATGTAGCAGCTACCATTGCACAGATGAATAACCTGATCAAACCAACCATTGGTTATAAGCAGAAGCAGGTAAGCATTGTATTGCAAAATCAAACCACCATTTCCAACGCCTATGTAGGGTTGGCGCCCTTTAGGAGTGAGTTTTATTTAACACCATCGCAAAACAGTTTCGACGTGGGCAGTTTACCCTGGGCACAGCAACTGGCCATCCACGAGTTTAGGCATGTGCAGCAGTACAACAATTTTAATGTGGGCCTTTCGCATGGCCTGCGGGTCATATTCGGGGAGGGTGGGCAAGCGCTGGGTAATGCCCTAAGCGTGCCCGACTGGTTTTTTGAAGGTGATGCGGTTTATAACGAAACGCTGGTTAGTGCACAGGGCAGGGGGCGGTTGCCCTCTTTTTTTAATGGATACCGGGCTTTGTGGGCAGCCGGTAAAGATTATGGCTGGATGAAACTGCGCAACGGCTCTTACCTGGACTATACCCCCAATCACTATCCATTAGGGTATATGATGGTGGCCTATGGACGCGAAACTTACGCCAATGATTTTTGGCGTAAGGTAACACATGATGCAGCTGCGTTCAATACAGGGTTTTATCCGCTGCAAGGCGCTGTTAAACGTTATTCGGGCATAAGTTATGGCTCATTCAGAAATGCAGCTTTAAACCATTTTAAAAAGCAATTCAAGGCAGATGCATCTACACCGGCAGCAAATACATCTCAGCATTTTATAGCCGACCAGGAATACCCTGCTTACGTTAATGATAGTACCATTATTTATCTTAAAACAAGCTATAAACACATTCCGCAGTTTATAATAAAAACAGGCGAAAAGGAGAAAGTTATAGCAACCCAAGGCATCACCAATGATAATTATTTCAACTTTAATAACGGCAAAATTGTTTATGCCTCTTACCGTCCCGACCTGAGATGGGGTTACCGCAATTATAACGAGTTGATGGTATTTGATGTGGCCACAGGAAAAGAAAAGCGCATTACCCGCAAAACCAAATATTTTTCACCTGCATTTAGTGTTGATGGCAAAACCATTGTTGCCGTACAAGTGGCGCCAACAGGTAAAAGCGAATTGCATTTGCTTGATGCGCAAACCGGCTCACTTATAGCTACTGTGGTTAACAAAGCCAACCTGTTCTATTCGTATCCCAAATTTTACGACGCTAATACGCTGATAGCAGCAGTAAGGAATGATAGAGGTGAAATGACGCTCGCCCGTATTGACATCAAAACCGGTGGATATAATTTCTTATTGCCCTGGAGCTTTGCGCCTATTGCATTTACTCATATAAGCGGCGATACCGTTTATTTTAGCCGCACAGCAGGGTTAAATGATAAGCTTTTTGCGGTAAAAGTTGGAAGCAAAACGGTGTTTGAAGTAAAGGGCATTCCGGAAAATCTCATCGGTTACTATCAGCCGGCTATCAGCAAAAATAAACTGGCGTGGACAAGCTTTACGGCTTACGGTTACCGTTTAAACGAAGCTGATCGTGACAACGTAATATTTACTCCGGTTACTGAAAATCCGAAGCTTTCTGATATTGGCATACAAGCATTGGAAAAGGATAGTGCAAGCAATTTGCTTGCATCAATGCAGCCGCAGTATTTGCCTGTTTCAAAATACAGCAAGGCATATAACTTGTTTAACTTCCACAGTATTTTTCCAACCATTAACGATCCGAATTACTCCCTGGAGCTGGCGGGGCAGAATGTGCTAAATACTTTTCAGTCCAGCATTTTATTTAATTATAACCGAGATGAAGGGTACAAGCAGTTTGGTTATGAAGCTACTTACGGTGGTTTATTCCCTTATATTTCTGCCGGCGGAAGTTATATTTTAGATAGACGGGGATTTTATCAGGGGCAGAATATTTATTATAACGAAACTACACTTCATGCGGGTTTGCAGGTACCGCTTAACTTTAGTGCAGGGAAGCATTATACTTCACTATCGGCAGCAAGTAGTATCAATTACAGTCGCAACACCTTTCAACAGGCGTTTCGAAGCAGATTCAAGGATAGCTATTACACGTATTTAAGCAATACTTTATCTTTTAGTAACCAATCGCAACAGGCTAAGCAAAATATCAATCCGCATTTTGCCCAAACAATCCGGCTTAATTATAAATATGCAGTAGCCGGGCGGGAGGCCAGCCAGTTTTTGGCAACGGGATCATTCTACCTGCCCGGACTGGCCACCAACCATAGTTTAGTACTCAGCGGGGCTTATCAGCATAAAGGGCAAAACAGCGCTATCGGCTTTTCTAATGATTTCCCATTCTCGTATGGGTATTCTGCTGAAAGTTTAGATGATATGCAGCGCGCCGCTGTAAGTTACCATTTCCCTATTGCGTATCCGGACGCAGGTTTTGGCAATCTTTTATACCTATTAAGGTTACGTGGTAATGTATTTTATGATTATACCCATGCTACAGCCACCAACTTTTTTGCTAACGGGCGTGCGCTTGAAGCTAACTTCCGGTCGGTAGGAGGCGCTCTGTTTTTTGATACGAGAATATTTAACCAGGAATCCGTATCATTTGGCGTACGCTACAGCCGCTTGTTAGACCCTGATCTGTTTGGAGGTACCGGGCGGGACAGGATAGAAATTGTGTTGCCGGTAAGTATATTTTAATTATTGTTTTTAGCAAGCGGGAGCTATTGTAGGCCTCGTGAGCCGGGCTTACCTATTCGCCTCTTCCAATATTTTTTTTACCCTTGCTACATCAGTAAAGTCCAGGCTAAACTCGTCGGCTATACCTGTACTCATTAAAATGTGATCGTTTTTGTATTCCATGCCCCCTTTTACCTGGCTGCGTGCTGATGAATGTACTTCGGTAACATTTGTAAAATGTACCAAATCGGCAACATTGTATTCGCTGACACCGCTGCCGGCCATTATCGTTATGCGGCCTGCGGCCTTTTCAACTAAATGACTAATAGTACTGGCACCCTCCATGGCGGTTGTTTTTCCACCGGAAGTAAGTATACGTTCGCAACCCATCTCAATGATATCTTCAAGTGCCTGATATTGGTCGGCACACATATCAAAAGCACGGTGAAAGGTAACACCCAAACCCCATTGCCGGGCAAACCGCACTAACTCGGTACAACGTTCCTTGTCAATAGATCCATCGGCCTTAAGCATGCCTATAACTACACCATCGCAGCCAGCTTCGACACAACTGCGTATATCTGCCTGCATTACCTCATATTCAAGGTCGCTGTACAGGAAATCGCCGCGGCGGGGGCGTATCAAAACATATAATTTGATGTGAAGATGTTTGCGGGCTAATAGGATCTGCCCCATAGATGGGGTAGTACCACCCTCAGCCAGGTTTTCACAAAGTTCTACACGTATAGCACCTCCTTGCTGTGCAGCAAGGGCCGATGTTACACTATTAGCACAAACTTCAAGATTTATTTTTTGCGATAGTTCAGGATCCATTTCAATACATAAATATATCAACCATGAAATAAGTTGATTTATGCCTCAAATTTACAAGATTGCGGATTAGTATTATTTGCCGTCTTTATAGAAATATTTGCCGGGGATCAACAAGTCCTGCTTTTTACTATCACAAACGGCGAATGAAAAACCGTCTTGAATGGCATAAGCGCCGTATTCGCCTTTTTTGTTAAGCGCTAAAAACCCAACTTGTATCTGCTTTGCTGTTTCCGGTTTCTTTTTGATGATACGTTGTACGGCTTCTTTACAGGCTTCTTCCGGAGATAATCCCTGGCGCATAAGTTCCACAACCAAAAAGCTGCCTACATTGCGTATCACTTCTTCGCCAACACCCGTAGATGTAGCACCGCCAACCTCGTTATCTACATACAATCCTGCACCAATGATTGGGCTATCGCCTACACGGCCATGCATTTTAAAGGCCATGCCACTTGTAGTACAGGCACCGCTGATATTGCCTTTAGCATCAAGCGCCAGCATGCCAATAGTGTCATGGTTGTATTTACTACCCTGCCTGCTTTGTTTGCTCTCGATATTCATGACAGGCGAATACTTGGCAGTTTTAAGCCATTCTTTCCATGCCTTGCGCGACTCTGGTGTAAGCAGTTTCTCCGCTTTAAAGCCTTGCTCAATAGCAAACTGGCGCGCGCCATCGCCAACAAGCATTACGTGAGGTGTTTTATCCATCACCCGGCGGGCTACAGATATTGGGTGGGCAATGTCTTCTATTGCGGCAACAGAACCACAGTTCCCAAACTCATCCATTATACAAGCATCCAGCGTAACATGGCCGTCCCTATCAGGGTAACCAGCCCTTCCAACGGTATGATTTGTCATATCGGCCTCCGGGATGCGTACGCCTGCTTCAACAGCATCAACAGCACGGCCACCTTTTGATAAGGTTTTCCAGGCTTCCTGGTTGGCAGGTATGCCAAAACCCCAGGTAGAGATCACGATAGGGAAGTTATTCTCCTGATAAGTAGTCGGGTTTTTTGAAAGAGCTGATTTTGAAATTGCTGCTAACGAAGCAGTTGCCGCTGAGAGTTTAAGAAATTTACGCCTATTGTACATGAGGTTAAATATAACAATAGCCTTTAAACTTCTATTTTTTGTATCACATTTTATACAAAACAATTGCTTACTCAAAATCGCGCTGGCAATTGTAGCAATGCCATTCGTTTTGATTCTTAAAAAAACCTATCAAAGTATTCAATACACCGGGTATACCGGTGCTGTAATCCTGATCGGCCAGGCGATGCTTTACATTGGTAGATGCGCAGTAAGGGCAAATTACAGGTGCCTGGCTTTCCTCGTCAATTTCAACATGGTCATGTTCGTGCAGATTGCCGCTTTGTTCAAGTATTTCACGGCAGCGTTGCAGGTCGCGTTCAAATATTTTGAGTTTAATGCCGCCCACAGCATTATTGAATAAGGGATTTGCGGCTATAATGTTATCATCAGCAATAAAGCAGGGTATACCGGCATCCTCAAGTTTGGTACGCACAATATGCGCCAGCATGGGGTCGTAGTAACGCTCAAAAGTGATTATATTATCATCTGTATCAGCTTTCATACTTGATAAACATTTATACTAAGGTAATTTGTTTTTTATTTATTTTGGGGTATGAACCGCATCGACCGCATTTCCGCCATTTTAATCCAGTTGCAATCACGCAGGGTGGTTAAAGCATGCGATATTGCCGACAGGTTCGCTATCAGCCTTCGTACGGTTTACCGGGATATCAGATCGCTGGAAGAAGCCGGAGTACCTATCATTGGCGAAGCAGGGGTAGGCTATTCGCTGGTAGATGGTTATCGTTTGCCGCCTATTATGTTTACCCGCGAAGAGGCTACCGCCTTTTTAACCGCCGAGAAGTTTGTTGAAAAAATGACCGATACCTCTACGGCAGCGCAACACCGGTCGGCAATGTATAAAATACGGGCCATACTGAAATCGACAGACAAAGATCTGCTTGATAGTATGGAAAGCAACATAGAGGTTTTAAAAAGCCATATACAGCGTAGGGTTGACAATCAGGATCATATACAAACCATCCTTAATGGTATAATTAATAAGAAGGTGTTATCTATTGAGTACACAGCAGGTTATACTCAAACAAAAACCAGCCGGGAGATAGAACCTGTTGGTATATTTTATCTGGACAGCTACTGGCATTTGATTGCCTGGTGCCGCATGCGTAATGATTACAGGGATTTCAGGCTGGACAGGATACACCATTTAACAGAAACCGACACAGTGTTTGAAGGTAAGCACCCTACGCTTAAAGATTATATCGCAAAAGCCGCATCAGAGCATAAGCTTGAAACTATAGTGATTAAAGCAGATACACAGATAATGCCATATATCAACCAGCAAAAGTATTACAACGGCTTTGTGTCTGAAAAACAAGTTGGAGAACAAACTGAAATGACTTTTCTGACCATGACTGCCGAGGGCTTTGCCCGCTGGTTCATGATGTTTGGAGATAGGGCTGAGGTTGTATCCCCCTTGCAAGTTAAAGACAGGATAGCCGAATTGGTTGAAGCCATAGCAAAGCGCAATATTGTGTTACCGGTTTAGTTATATTCAAAAATCAAAGCCATACTGAACTTTTCTAATGTGACCGCCTGAAAAATCCCCCAATAATTTGGATCGCCTAACGGATATTCACGTTAAGCTGTTAAACAGCTAAGTTAATCTGAAATTCATTAAAATCTACTGACATACCGTTGTCAGGACACACCTTTTCTTTGCTGTTGTGTTACTAATAAGTGTTATGCACGTTAGTATGATAAATCTTAAATAGTCATTATCAATTGTAATTATTATGAGCAAGTTAAAATTCACAACAATGATCAACTTTAAGGCACCCGCATCAGACGTGTGGAAGGGATTAACAGATCCTGCAATTGTAAAACAGTATTTTTTTGGGACTAATTTAAATTCTAATTGGCAGGTTGGTAGCCCTATCACCTTCAGCGGGGAATGGGATGGTAAAAGCTATGAGGATAAAGGCATCATAAAGGAGATTGAGCCAGGGAAATATGTAAAATACAGCTATTGGAGCAGCATGAGCGGTACACAAGATAAACCTGAAAACTACGCCAATGTTAGCTATCAGCTTAATGAAGATAACGGTGTTACTACTTTAACTGTAACACAGGATAATATTAAGGATGAGGCATCTAAGCAGCATTCTGAAAGCAACTGGCAAGCTGTTTTTAGTGGACTGAAAAAGATATTGGAAAAATAATATGAAAGAAGAAGTTGAAAATTTACCGGCGTTTTTTGTCGCTGGTTTAAAAGTACAAACCATTAATAGGGATGGGCAGGCCATGAAAGATATTGCGCAGCTATGGCACCGGTTAATGAGCGAGGATATAGCCGGAAAACTGGGCGACCGGGAAGGTAATGAGGTTTACTGCGTGTACACCGATTATGAAAGTGATCATCAGGATTATTATAATGTTATTCTGGGTTATAAAGTAAGTTCTATCGAGTACCTTTCGGAAGGTATTACAGGTAAGGCCATACCGGCAGCAAAATATAAAGTGTTTTCTGAAGAAAAAGGCATATTCCCACAAAATATAGGCGACGTATGGCAGTATATATAGCAATCTGCACTTAACCGTAATTACACTACCGATTTTGACGTTTATATATTAAGCGATACCGGCTTTGAGGGTACAACCTTTAAAACCTATGTTGCTATTGATTGAGATTTTAGCGGGTAAAACTCAACCTTTGTCCGCTTTTATCATTTTTAAACGAGCCGTTCTCATAAGCCAGGTTACCTGATACGATTGTTGCTTCAACCTGCGACTGGAATGTATTACCCTCAAAAGGCGACCAGCCACACTTATAAAGTATATTGCCTTTGTTTACCTGCCATGGTTTGTTAAGATTTACCAGCGCCAGGTCGGCCCAGTAACCCTCACGTATAAAGCCGCGTTTTTCCACCTGGAAGATAGTAGCTACGTTGTGTGCCATCTTTTGGGCTATTTGTTCCAGGCTTATTTTACCCTGATGATAAAGCTCCAGCATGGCAACCAGGGCATGTTGCACCAGCGGCCCGCCGGATGGTGCAGCAAGATATGGCTGCTGTTTCTCCTGCAGGGTATGAGGGGCATGGTCGGTGGCTATCACATCAATACGGCCATCAAGTACGGCCTTTAAAATTCCGTCACGATCGGCTTGTGTTTTTACTGCAGGGTTCCATTTTATAAAATTGCCCCTGGTTTCGTAATCAGCGTCAGTAAACCACAAATGGTGGATGCAAGCTTCGGCTGTTATCCGCTTGTTTTCCAAAGGCATATCGTTGCTAAATAAATGTGTTTCTTTAGCTGTTGAGATATGCAAAATATGCAGCCTCGTGTTATGTTTTTTAGCCAGTTCTACAGCCATTGATGATGATAGGTAACAGGCTTCCTCGCTGCGGATGATAGGATGATAACGCACCGGGATATCGTCGCCCAGCAGCTCTTTGTAATGAGCCAGGTTGCGTTTTATGGTGCCCTCATCTTCGCAATGTGTAGCGATCAGCATGGGCGATTGCGCAAAAAGTTTTTCCAGCGTAGTAGGGTTATCCACCAGCATATTACCTGTAGACGACCCCATGAAAACTTTAACACCACATACTTTACTGGCATCGGTACGCAAAACCTCATCCAGATTATCGTTTGAGGCCCCCATAAAAAAAGAGTAGTTGGCCAGTGAGTTATGAGCAGCTATCTGATACTTATCTTCAAGCAGTTGTTGCGTTAGGGTGTTAGGTACGGTGTTGGGCATCTCCATAAACGAGGTGATACCCCCTGCAACAGCCGCCCGCGATTCTGTATAGATATCGCCTTTATAAGTCAAACCAGGTTCACGAAAGTGCACCTGGTCATCAATACAACCCGGGAAAAGATGCAACCCCTCTGCGTTTATTTCCTTGTCTGCAGTGCTGTCTATTAAAGAATCGATGCGCTCTATAAAACCATCTTTTACCAGCACATCGCCGGTGAACTGTTTACCTTCGTTAACTATAGTCGCAGATTTGATGAGGATAGATGACATAAGGCAAAGATAGCTTTTATAGCGGCAAGATTAAAGAATCAGGTAACAAGACAATGGTACTTATATGAATTCTGATTTCTTGATTCCTGATCTGATACGAATTACCAATAATAATTCAGCCCGAAATTAAAGCTATTGCTTAAGCTAAGGTTAACAATAGTGTTGCCGCTGCGGTAGTTATAGTAATAGCTGGCGTTGCCAAAACCCATATTGATGCCCAGTTTAGGTGTCGGAAAAAACACCACATTTGGCGATCCTCCGATGGTTAAGCCACCGTTAGTAAAATCGTTAAGAATATGCGATGAACTTATACCAAATTGCGGGAAAATGCCCACCTTTTCGCTCAGCATCCAATAGTAACGCAAATTGATAGCAAGGCCTACATAGTCGGTATGGTAATCATTGGCGTAAGTATAATTTTGGGCGCTGTTAACATCAGAGTAAAAACTTGAAATTTCTGTACCCGATGTCCTGGTATAACCGGGTTGTATGCCAATGGCCCATTTATCGCTCAGAAAAAAACCAAACTCCGGCGCAATGTTAAGGCTCACCATGTCTTTTTGCGTGTAAACGGTGGTGCCGGTATCAAAACTGTAATTGGTTGTTGTTCCGTTTTTATCATAATTGAAATAAAAGCTGCCGCCCACGTATTTATGGCCTTTGCCGGTTTGTGCCAATGCACTGCCAAAAACAAAAAAAGATGCAATTAAAGAAAGTAAAAGTTTATTCATATTAAGTTTATAAGAGGCTAATATATGTTTTTGGCAGGTGAAAATTAATAACAGGTTGATAATTGAGAGCGCTGCTAAAAGAGTGTCCTTAAATGGTATATGCCACTCCAGCGCTCATCTTCACATCACTCACAACAAAAGTGTATCTTTGCGGCTATGGCAGTAACTTTTGATGATTTTAAATTTAACCGGCAGATATTAAACGCCATTGCCGATGCCGGTTATACCGAGCCAACGCCAATACAGCAAAAAGCTATACCGCCAATACTTAACGGGCAGGATGTAATGGGCATAGCACAAACCGGTACCGGTAAAACCGCAGCTTATGTTTTGCCTTTGCTGATGAAACTTAAATATGCCCAGGGGGAAAATCCACGTGCACTCATCGTTTCGCCAACGCGCGAACTGGCCATGCAGATTGAGGAAAACATTAAAACATTCGCAGTGAATACCGATTTGCGAACTGTGGTGCTTTTTGGCGGTATAGGGCCAAAAACGCAGATAGAACAAGTAACCAAGGGCGTTGATATGATTGTAGCCACACCGGGGCGCTTTTTAGATATCTATCTGGCCGGGCATATTGTTACCAAACAATTGCAGACATTGGTGCTTGACGAGGCCGACAAGATGATGGATATGGGCTTTATGCCGCAGATTAACCGCATCCTGGAAGTAGTGCCGGTAAAGCGGCAGAACCTGCTTTTCAGCGCCACTATGAGTGACAAGGTACATAACCTTGCCGCTAATTTTCTGGAGTTTCCAACCGTTATCGAAATAACGCCACAAGCTACAGCCGCCGAAACCGTTGAGCAACAGCTTTATAATGTACCTAACACTAAAACAAAGGTAAATATGTTAAAGCACCTGCTTGATAAGCAGGACGATATCAAAAAGCTGATCGTTTTTTGTAAGACAAGGACCGTGGCCGAAGATATTTTTAAATTCCTGACCAGAAAGTTTGGCGAACAGGATGTCAAGGTGCTGCACGCCAATAAGGGGCAAAATACCCGCATTAACTCTATCAACTCCTTCAAAAATGATGAAGTAAAGATACTCGTAGCTACCGACGTAGCTTCGCGGGGTATCGATGTGAGCGATGTAAGCCACGTTATCAATTTTGATGTCCCGGTAGTTATAGAGGATTATGTGCATCGTATAGGGCGAACGGGCAGGGCTTTTAATAAAGGCGTTGCAATAACCTTTTGCGCACCTTCAGAGCAGTATTACATCAACAAAATTCAGAAACTTATCAGGCAAACCATACCTGTGATTGATATACCGGAGGAAGTATTTATTGAGGAAACCCCTTTTGCTGAAAGGCAGGAGCAGGCCCGTGAAATAGATACCCAGAAACGCAAAGAGGACCCCGAATTTAAGGGCGCTTTCCACGAGAAGAAAACACTTGCCCAGAAAAAGAAATTTGAGGCCACAAAGGCAAAACGTAACCCTAATAATGCAATCAATAAAAAACCTTCCAAACAATATGGCGGAGCAAAACGATCTGGCAAAAAGCGCTAACCAAAGGAAATTCAGGGTTAGTCCGCTAAATTTTGCAACCGCCCTTTTTTTTATTGCAGCCGCTTATATATTTATTACCGGTATTAAAATAAACGGTTTGCCAAGTGGCAACTGGAGCAATACTATTGCCTGGATTTTTATTTTGTTTGGCTTCGTTGTGTCATTTTTGGATCTTATTTTCCGCAATTTCTTTACCCTCACCAAAAATTTATGGATTGTAGAGCTAAGCTTTATAACTTTGGTGCTTATTATATTTTTTCTGGTTAAATAGTACTTTAAATGAAAACAGCTGAAATCAAGCTCACCATCACGCTCGACGATAATAACGTTCCTGAAAATATCATGTGGGAGTCTACCGACTCTAAAAACCAGGAAGCACTGCCTGTAAAGGCCATGATGCTTTCCCTGTGGGACCAGAGTTATAAAAACACATTAAAAATTGACCTGTGGACAAAAGATATGCCGGTTGATGAAATGAAGCGCTTCTTTTACGAAACGCTGCAAACCATGGGCGATACCTTTTTACGTGCCACAGGTGAAAAAAATATTGTTGAAGATCTGCGTGATTACTGTGCTCACTTTGCAGATAAGATGGAAATAAAGCAATAATACGTAATCAAAATGCGACCATCTTCACTTATTGCTCTCTTAGGTTTTATCATACTCATTTTAGCAACGTTTTGCCCGCTGCTGCGCCCGTTTCATTTATTCAACATGAATGTTTATAAACTTAACCAGCCATATGGTATGGCCCTGTTGCTTGTAGGCGTTATAGGTGTTTTGTGTACGGTGTTAAATCAGGTTAAGGTAACTCGTATAGCCGCCTGGGCAGCAGTTGTTTTAGTCGCGTTATTATTTATTGCAGCGCTGTTTAAGGTCAAAACCTCATTCAGTTTTGTTCCGTTCAAAGGTGTAGGCAATTTCTTAAGCAGGCAAATCGCGTTTAAATGGGGATGGTATGTGCTTTTTGCAGGCGCACTTTTATCTCTTGCCGGATCATTATTTATAAAAAAGCCGTTAAACGTTCAGTTAGTTGAGAAATAATACTACCAGTCTGTTTATTACGTAATTGTATTTTAGCCACACATATTTTTTAAACATATTTGTGCCACATTAAACCATAACCTACTGTATGTTCAAGCTTTCCTTCCGTTACCAGGTGTTAGCTGGTTTTTCTGTATCCATTTTGCTTGTATTAATTGTTGGTATACTGTCTTTTAAGAGCATTAAGCAGTTAGAAGAAGATACCGTTTGGGTTGATCATACTCAAAAGGTTATCAAAACTACCGATAACATACTCCAGTTGCTTATTGACGGGGAAACCGGTATGCGTGGCTATGGTGCTACTGCAAATAAAACGTTTCTTGATCCGTACAATGCTGCCGTACCTAAAATAACAGAGAACCTTTATCAGTTAAGTAATATGGTGCAGGATAATCCTGTACAGATAAAAAGGATCGACTCGCTTAAAGACCTGGTAAACCGCCAGTTGCTGGTACTTAAAAACAATATTGAAATACGCGAAACTAAGGGACTTGATTATATGGTTGCCAACCAGATGTTTTTAGGTGGCAAAAAGAACATGGACAGCATACGCGATATCAACAGGCGCGTAATTGAAACAGAGAATAATTTACTGGCCGAAAGAAAGGCTGCTTCTGATAAAGCTTCGGCGCAGGCAATAATTGTTATTGTTATTGGGTGTACAGTTTTCCTGTTGATAGTAGTAATTATGTTTTACTACATCCAGGCAACTTTTGCCCGACAGAAAAAGATAGAAGAAGAGGTAAGAATTGCCAACATCGAACTTGAAAGGGTATTGATAGAGAATGAAGCGAAAAATTGGCTGCTGACAGGCACAGGGGCCCTTAATGACAAAATGCAGGGTCAGCAAAGCGAAAAGGAACTTTCAAATAATGTACTCACTGAAATTGCCAGATATACGAATGCGTTAACAGGTACTTTATATCTGTATAACCAAAATGAAGAGAAACTGGACCTTTACGCCTCTTACGCCTTTAAAGATCCTTCTGTTCTCAAACAAACAATACGTATTTCTGAAGGATGGATAGGGCAGGCTGCTAAAGATGAACGTTCTGCTTTGGTTAAAGGTAAACTAAACGAAAAGTTACAGCTTAGCACATCGCTTATTGATCAGGAAATAGAAACTTTTATAGTGCCTTTCTTTTTTGACAAAAAGTTGAAGGGTGTATTGGAGATTGGTTTTAAAGAAGAAGTACCTGCTAACATAAAAGAATACGTTGAGCTTGTTGCCAATGATATTGGTATTGCCGTTAATACGGCCCAGGCGCGCACCATTATGCACGACCTTTTCGAGGAAACACAACAACAGGCCGAAGAACTGGAAGCACAACAGGAAGAAATGCGTGTAACCAATGAAGAACTCATCAATAAAACAGAGATGTTGCAGGCATCAGAAGAGGAACTTCGGGTACAGCAGGAAGAATTGCGAACAATAAACGCCGAGCTGGAAGAAAAGGCCAGCCTGCTTGAAGAAAAGAACCAGGCCATTGAAGAAGCACGCCAGTCCATTACCCAAAAGGCTACAGAATTGGAAACTACAGGCAGGTATAAATCTGAGTTTTTAGCCAACATGAGTCATGAGTTACGTACGCCTCTAAATAGTATATTGGTACTGGCCCGTATACTGAAAGATAATAAGCCGGCCAACCTTTCTGAAGACCAGATTAAGTATGCCAGTGTAATATTCAACGCCGGAAATGACTTGCTTACGCTTATTAATGATATCCTCGATTTATCCAAGATCGAATCGGGTAAGCTGGATCTGAATAACGAACAAATAAGTATTGCTGATATATTAAGCGATATGCAATCGTTGTTTGCTGAAGTGGCCAGCAATAAGCATATCAACTTTACTACAAATTCATTCGGCGTACCGGCTACCATCGTAACCGATAAGGTGAGGGCCGAGCAGGTAATAAAAAACCTGCTTTCAAACGCATTCAAGTTTACACAGGAGAACGGTGCCATCAGTGTTAATGCCGTGGCAGGCCCAAGGCCCAATACGGTTAGCTTTAAAATAAAGGATTCGGGCATTGGAATACCTGCCGATAAGCAAAAAATTATTTTTGAGGCATTTCAACAGGCAGATGGTTCAACCAGTCGTAAATACGGCGGTACCGGTTTAGGTTTATCCATCAGTCGCGAATTGTCGTCGTTGCTTGGTGGCGAAATTACTGTAACCAGCGAACAGGGCGTAGGCAGCGAGTTTGTGTTCACATTGCCATTTGAGGCCAGCTTTACATCAGCCCAGGATGAAGATACTATACCAACTGTTGAAAGTTACAAGCCTGCAACAACCAATTTCCTGCAATCTGTAACAAAACACGAAACCAAACCGGGGCACGAGCCATTTGTGGTAATAGTTGAAGATGACAAGAACTTTTCCATTATACTACAGGATTATGCACGCGATCATGGCTTTAAATCTGTAATGGTTAATGAAGGTACTAATGCTGTGGAGATCATTAAAGAACAGCAGCCGGATGCTGTGATATTAGATATCATGCTGCCAGGAAAAGACGGCTGGCAGATATTAAAAGAGCTTAAGCAGGATGATGCAACCATGCATATACCGGTGCACCTGATGTCGGCAGGAGAAGCCGCAGCAAACCGGGTACATAAAGAAGGTGCTATCAGCTTTTTGAAAAAACCCGTGAATACCGAAACGCTGGATAAATTGTTTGGGGATATTATGGCCAGAAGCGGTACCAAATTTACTCAGATTTTACTTGTAGAAGATCATAAAGCCCAAAGCCAGGCTTTAAAAGACCTGATGCAAGGCCAGGGGATTACGGTCGATCAGGCTTTTGACGGCGAATCGGCCTTCAGAATGCTGCATGAGCGCGAGTATCAGTGCGTTGTGCTTGATTTGAACCTGCCGGATATTTCCGGGTTAGATTTATTGGATAAGATAAAAGAGGTTGATAAGTTTGCAGCATTGCCTGTTATTATAAATACGGCAATGGAATTGGATAAAACATCGGTAAACCGCCTCATGCAGTATGCAAATGCCATGGTGGTTAAAACAAGTAAATCATCAGACAGGTTAATAGACGAAGTGAATTTGTTTTTAAATAAGATAAGCGAAACAGGCCCTCAGGCCAACCTTAACCCGGGCAAACCGAAAACCATTACCAAAGGCAAGGATGCCATTAAGGGTAAAAAGGTTTTAATTGTTGATGACGATATGCGTAATATATTTGCATTGAGCAGTGCGCTGGAAAGTTATGACCTTGTGGTAGAAATTGCCAACGACGGTGAAGAGGCCCTGCAAAAGCTGGAAGAGGTAAGCGATATAGACATTGTATTGATGGATATTATGATGCCAAAAATGGATGGTTACGAAGCTACCCGGCAAATACGCAAGCAAAACAAATGGGCTAAACTGCCTGTTATTGCGTTAACCGCAAAGGCCATGAAGGATGACCGCGAAAAATGTATAGCTGCCGGTGCTAATGATTATATCACCAAGCCAGTAGATATGGACAGGCTTATTTCATTGATGCAGTTGTGGCTGGATAGCTAATATATGAAGATACCTGCTACTAAAGATGCTATTTCGGGCACACAATTAACAGAGCTGATTGATATTATAAAAAAAATTCACGGTTTTGATTTTAGTGATTATACCGAAGCCTCTTTTAAACGAAGGGTTTCGCGCATATTGATGCTGAAAAAGCTGAGCTTTTACGATCTTAAGCATATACTGATAAATAGTCCTGCATTTTTCCAGGAATTTTTAGAAGAAGTGACGGTGAACGTTACAGAAATGTTTCGCGATCCTGCCTTCTATAAAGCGCTGCGTAATCAGGTTGTTCCTTACCTATCCACTTACCAGCATCTTAAAATATGGTGCGCAGGTTGCTCCTCAGGGGAGGAAGTATATTCTTTGGCCATCCTGCTTAATGAGGAGAAACTAATTAACCGGTCATTTATATACGGAACGGACATCAACACCGAAGTATTAAATGAAGCAAAAAAAGGGATATATAGCCTTCGGAAGATTAAGAGCTATGCCGAAAATTATTTGTTTACAGGCTTGCCCGGTTCGCTTACTGATTATTTTACCATTATGTACGATGCCGCTGCCATACACAGCGAATTAAAACAGAATACACTGTTTTCCGTACATAATCTGATATCTGATACCTGTTTTAACGAGTTTCAGATGATAAGCTGCCGTAACGTTTTTATTTATTTTGAAACTGAGCTTCAGTACCGCATACTTGATCTTTTTTATAACAGTTTATGCCCTTTAGGTTATTTATGCCTGGGTAATAAGGAAACCATCCGCTCTGATGCTTTCCGGCAAAAGTTCAGGGTTATCAATCAAAAAGAAAACATATATCAAAAAATTGGCGCTTGATAATAACATACGGAAACGGTGGCAACAGGCACAAGTACTTTTGCTCGGCGGTTCGGCTGGGTCATTTAAGCTGTTGTTCCGTATGGTGAAACAATTGCCTGAGCGGTTCAATAAAACGGTTATCATCGTTATCCACCGTAAAAAAAATTTTTTCAGCGAAATTGAAAAACTGTTTGCTGAAAATAGCCGTATGTTGTTGCGGGAAGTAAGTGATAAGGAGCCAATAAGGCAAAATACCATATATATTGCTCCGGCAAACTATCATACCCTTGTTGAAGAAGAAGGTTTTTTTAGCCTTGATGTATCAGAAGCAGTTTGGTATTCAAAGCCATCTATAGATGTTACCTTTGAAAGCGTTGCTGATGTGTACAATAAAAGCGCCGCTGCCATTTTATTGTCTGGGGCAAATCAGGATGGTGCAGAAGGTTTGTTAAAGCTGCGCCAGAGTGGCGCCCTCACCATCGCACAGGATCCTGCTGATGCAGAAATGGCCGAAATGCCGCAATCGGCAATTGATATTCAGGCTGCCGAATATGTTTTGACAACAAAAGAAATATTTGAACTACTTGAAGACACCACCTGATACCACACAACCCAATGACCCCTACAAACATCCTTATTGTTGATGACAGAAAGGAAAATATAATTACTCTTGAAGCGCTGCTACAGCGCAATGATATCAAGTTATTTTCTACAACATCGCCCAACGAGGCTTTGAAATTAGCCTGGGAAAATCAGATATCCATAGCGCTGGTTGACGTACAAATGCCGGAAATGGATGGTTTTGAACTGGTAGAAATGCTGAAATCAAACCCTCGTACAAAGGATATATTAGTAATATTTGTTACCGCAATATCCAAGGAGGCTAAATATGCAGTTAAGGGATTTGGTGCCGGCGCAGTAGATTACCTGTATAAGCCGCTTGACCCTTATATTACCTCGGCAAAAGTAGACGCTTTTATACAACTGGCGCGCACGCAGGAAGAGGTGAGGCAAAAAAATGAAGACCTGCAAAATTTTGCTGTAGTGGTGAAAAATAGTGCAGATATTATTTGTTCTGTAGATGCTGATAGCTTGCGCATAAAAACCATTAACCCAGCAATAGAAACTATATTGGGTTATAAGCCAGATGAAGTTATTGGTAAAAGCGTTGTTGATTTTGCTATTGAATCTCAACAGCCTTTTTTCAGGACTAAATTAGGTGAAATAATTAAGGACAATAAAAGTTTTTCTGCTATTGAATTTCAGTTCAATACGTTTGATAAAAGAATAATATGGACAGAGTGCCGCATATCCTATCGCGCACGCACCATTTTTATGAATGTTAGCGATATTTCCCCGCAAAAAAGTTATCAGCAGCAACTGATCAAATCAAAAGAAGCGGCAGAATATGGGAAAAAGGTTAAGGAAGCTTTTCTGGCTAACATGAGCCACGAGCTGCGTACCCCTGTGAATGGTATCATAGGTTTAACTAATTTGCTTCGAAAAACAAGTATAGACGAGCAGCAAAGCAACTTACTTGACATGATGGAGTCGTCGTCACGCTCCTTACTTGGGGTGATAAATGATGTGCTCGACTTGTCAAAGATAGAAGCAGGTAAGTTCAGTATTGTACGCACGCCAAATAATGTACGTGGTATTATAAATGCGGTTTACGGATTGCTTAAATATCAGGCTGATGAAAAAAGCATTGAATTTTTACTGGAAATAGATAACGACGTCCCCGAAACCTTACTGGTTGATTCGCTCAGGTTAAATCAGATATTGATGAACCTGTTAAGCAACGCCATTAAGTTTACCGAAAGGGGATATGTGAAATTGAAGGTATCTGTTTTGCAAAAGCTCGATTCGGCAAAGGTGAAACTTAAATTTAGTGTTGAGGACACAGGTATTGGTATACCACAGGCCAGATTGTCGCACATTTTTGAGTCGTTTGAACAGGCGGAGGACGATACCGCTACCAAATACGGGGGCACGGGCCTGGGGCTTACTATTGTAAAAAAGCTGGTTGAGTTAAAAGGCGGTGATCTGACGGTAAGCAGCAAGCCGGGAGAAGGAAGTGTATTTAACTTTACTAACTGGTTTGATATTGTTAATCAGCCTAATGTGCCTAAACCTGTAAGGCCGAATAAACTACTTTCAAAGTTTGTTTATACCCGCGTGTTGGTTGCTGAAGATAATATGGTTAACCAGTTTATGGTATCAAAAATGCTTAAAGACTGGAACATAGATTTTGACATTGCCGACAACGGAAACAAGGTTTTAGAAAAGCTGCAGCAAAATGATTATGATTTGATTTTGATGGATACCCACATGCCTGGTTTAAACGGTTACCAGGCATCAAGAGCCATACGGATAGATTTTGAGGAACCAAAACGCAGTATACCTATCCTGTCATTATCGGCTTCGGCATTTGAGCATGAGCAGGTAGAAGCCATGGCTGCAGGTATGAACGATATATTACCCAAGCCTTTTGAACCGTACGAGTTACATGCTAAAATAGAAAAGTTGTTAAGCGGTAAAATAGAACCTAAAAAGCCAGCTTAGTCTGGCCGATACCTGTAACCCGTGTTTCATGATCAAGCAGCCATTTTTTGCGCCATAAGCCGCCTGCATAACCGGTTAAACTACCATTGCTTCCTATCACACGGTGGCACGGCACGATTATCCATAAATTGTTTTTCCCGTTTGCTGCGGCAATTGCACGTATGGCAAGCGGGCTATTCATATTCAGCGATTGTTTACTGTAAGTAATGGTGCTCCCATAAGGTATTTTTAGAAGTTCAAGCCAAACCTGTTGTTGAAAATCAGACCCCGGCTGTTTTATAGGCAAGTCAAAAACTTTTCGATTACCTGCAAAATATTCGTCAAGTTGCTTCATCGATTCGAGTAAAAGGAGAGAAGTTGTCGGCGTTGGGGGTATAAGTTCATCCCTTACGGATACTTTACAAATAAAACCATCTTCTTCAACAATATGAGCTATTCCCAAGGGTGTCTGGTAGAAAACTTCGGCCATGGCGCTCAATTACTTTTCAGACTTGATTAACGACTTAAGGTAAACCTTGCTCATGCGCGAACCAATAAATTTTTTAGGTAAAAAATTCATGAACACGTTGCCTATGCGGTTCATAAGGCCGGGCACATAATTATACTTGCGTGTTGTAAAGGCATTTATAGCCTCTTTTGCAGCTTGCTGTACAGGCATCAACCAGCCTTTAAGATCATTAAATTCGGCGCCATGGGTCATTTCGGTAGCAATGCCCCCCGGTGCAAATACGGTTATAGAAAAATCAGGATTGGTAAGCTCGTTATGAAGGGCATTGCCAAACGCGTTGATAAAAGCCTTGGTAGCTGAATAAGCTGTTTGGTAAGGCACCGGGAAAAATCCGGCCATGCTTGATACCAGCATAAGCCCGCCTTCCTTGCCTGGCTGGTCAAAGTAATTAATAAGTGCATTGGTCATGCGCACTACACCAGTGACATTAGTTTTGAGGATACCTTCAAATTTATCCCATGACAGTTGTTTGTGGCGGCCGAAATAAGTAACGCCGGCATTCAGTATCGCGCCATATAAGTTTCCATCGGCAATGCTTTCTGCAATTAATCTGTCAGCATCTTCAAGTATGGAGAGGTCGGCTACAACGACTTTAATCTTTACGCCGGCCTGCTGTTCAAGTTCTGTTTTTAACTGTTGTAATTTATCAGCCCGGCGGGCAGCAATTATAAGGTTAGCGTTATGGATGTTGGCCAACTGTCGTGCCATTTCCTGCCCCAGGCCGGATGAAGCACCTGTAACCAATATCCATTTATCATTTAACCGCAAATTATTCATCTGGCTAAGTTAATTTACTTCACAGCAATAAACATCAAAATTTAAATTTACTTTTTAATTTACCTTTCTTTGCATCATGAAACTTGCGGGGCAAACTGTTGAGCTTTTAAAAAAAGAAATTATTTTGGAGTGGCGATCCAAATATGCCTTTAATGGTGTATTGCTTTACATAGTTTCAACTGTGTTTGTATGCTACATTTCCTTTAACCTTAATCCCGGTTTTAAGCAAAGTGGCGGCTACCCCATTGTGTGGAATATCCTGTTCTGGATAATTATGCTGTTTGCATCGGTAAATGCCATTGCCAAAAGTTTTTTACAGGAAAGCCGTGCACGGTTATTATACTATTATACTATTGCGCATCCGCAAGCCATTATCCTCTCAAAAACAATTTATAACACCCTTTTGATGTGGTTATTGAGCATTCTGGCGTTTGTTGTTTACATGCTTTTTTTTCCTAATACACCGGGCGACCTGTTGTTTTACGTATTAACAGTTTTATTAGGCAGCATGAGTTTCTCTACAGTATTCACTATGATATCAGCCATAGCATCAAAAGCCGGTAATAATGGTACTTTAATGGCCATATTAAGTTTTCCGGTGATCATCCCTGTCATATTATTATTGGTTAAGGTAAGTAAATCTGCAATGGATGGTATCGATCGTAGCCTGAGCCTTGGAAACATTAGTGTTTTATTGGCAATAAATATAATTGTTATTGCATCATCACTTATATTGTTCCCATATTTATGGCGCGACTGACCCTTAAGTGCTTATTTACAACAATTGTTATTGTATGCTTAACTGCTATGTTGTTTGCACAAAGCGGCGTTATACGAGGTAAAGTTGTTGCTCAAGGCACAAATAACCCTGTACCTAAGGCCAGTGTATTTTTAAACAATGCTACGTTTGGTACGGCTACTGCTGATGATGGCTCTTTTACGCTGAACGGTGTTAAGCCCGGGCAATACGATATTATTGTTTCGGTACTTGGTTTCGAGGAATATAGCCAACAGGTACAGGTCAATAATAATACTACAGATCTTAATATATCGCTTACACCTAAAGTGATGATGATGCGCGAGGTGGTAATCACTACTAACGCCGACTGGAAGAAGAATTACGAAAAATTTAAAAAGGATTTCATCGGGGTAAACAATAATTCAAAATTATGTAAGGTAGATAACCCGCGCGTGCTTAATCTGGGCTTTAACCGGCGTTCTCAGACATTAGAGGCATCTACAGATGAGTTTTTGGTGGTAGAGAACCAGGCGTTAGGCTACCGTGTAAAATTCTTACTCAACGATTTTAAAAGCGATAACATTGCCAATACGATAAGTTACTCGGGCAGGGCGCTGTTTGAAGACCTGCCGGGCAGCGAAGCGCAAAAAAAGAAGTGGAAGGGAAAGCGTGATGAGGCTTACTACGGTTCATCTAAACATTTTTACCGGTCGCTTTACAAGAACAGGCTTACTGAAGATGGTTTTCAAATTTATGACTTTAACCGAGAGATAGACCCAAACCGTCCGCCGGAAGCTATCATTCAGAAAAAGCTCAAGCAGTTTAATGGCATAAACCGCGACTCAATAATGTTTTGGCTGGATAAAGAAAAGATGCCTAAGTGGTATCATGAAAGCCTTACCAGGCCTGCACTCAAGGCTTTTGATGTGGTACGTACAACAAGGCAAAACGGTATATATGTTATAACCTTTCCACGGTATCTTTATGTTGTTTATACAAAAAAGCGAGAAAGTTATGATTTCAAAGATCTGTACCGCCCGCTTGATATGCCTAACTACGAAGCAAGTGTGATAACCCTTAATGGCGGCTACGCGGTTTTTGATATGAACGGCACTATTGTAACTAATGCGCCATTGAATGAAGGTACGTGGTCCAAAGCTAAATTGGGCGACATGCTGCCTGTAGATTATGAACCGGGAGAATAGGCGGTAGTCCTTAGTCCTTAGTCTTTCCCTTAACTGCCTATTTTAATTTTGAGTTTTTCAGTGCAATACTTATAAAGGTAAGTGGTAAACACCGTAACTTTTGCAATTACTATGCTTGCATAGTAACACATTGCTAATAATGACAATGAGCATATAATTGAAAATATCTTATTATTACCTTTGCGCCATAATTTTGCTATGAATTTTATATATAAAACCTGGTGGAAGGTATTGGCAGTTGTCCTGGTATTTTATACGATGATTGCCGGAATGCTTTTTCAGGTGCCCCGCCTTGATATTTTACACGAAACCATTCGCAATCTTTATTTCCACGTGCCTATGTGGATGGCCATGCTGACTGCATTGGTGATATCTGTTTTTTACAGCGTATTATACCTGCGTACTGGTAAAGAGGAGCACGACCTGGCTGCTGTAGAATGTGTAAACACCGGAATGATATTTTATGCGCTGGGCCTGGTAACCGGCATGCTTTGGGCCAAATACACCTGGGGTGAGTTCTGGAGCGGCGATCCTAAGCAAAACAGCGCAGCCATAGCTTTTTTACTTTATTGCGCGTACCTGGTGCTGCGCAATTCTATTGAAGAAGAACAGATGCGTGCAAGAATTTCTGCCATTTATAACATTTTCGCATTTCCGATAATGATTGTGCTGTTATTTGTACTGCCGCGGATGACAGACTCCCTGCATCCGGGAGGAGCCGGCGGTAATCCCGGTTTTAACAAATATGACCTGGACAGCCACATGCGCCTGGTACTTTATCCGGCTTTTATTGGTTGGAGCTTGCTATCACTTTGGATAGCCAGTATACGTTACCGCATACGTTTAATTGAACACAAAAAGAATGCTATCAACTAAAATGAAAAAACTCTTTTCCCTTGTATTAATGATTTTGTGCTTTGCAAGTGTTTACGCGCAAGACCCTAAAAATGTTGAAATGGCTGATACGCTGCGCACTTCGGGCAAAATATACGTTGTGGTAACTACCATCGCTATTGTGTTTGCAGGCTTAGCTATCTATTTGTTCAGTATCGACAGGCGGCTAAAAAAAATAGAAAAAGAAAATTAAATCAAAATAACTTTATACAGTGTTTAAACACTGTTTTTAATACAATTGTGATGAGTGTACGGGTAACACACTTTAAAAAGCTTTTGTGAAAATGATAAAAAAAGTTCCACATTTGGGTGCTTTTTTATGAAGTTAATAATTAATCCAATTATTTCTAATTATGAATATCAATAATCCGACTGCTAATCAGGAAACTCACTTTTTTGGTGACGTTTGTAAAAACTTTGATTACGCAGCGCAATTTACTAAGCACGATGCTGGTTTATTAGATCAGATAAAATCATGTAACAGTGTTTACCGCTTTCGTTTCCCTATACGTAAAGGCAATGGTTTTGAAGTAATAGATGCATGGCGTGTAGAACACTCGCATCACCAGTCGCCCACAAAGGGAGGTATCCGCTACAGCGAAATGGTAAACGAGGACGAAGTTATGGCGCTTGCAGCCCTCATGACTTATAAATGCGCTATTGTTAATGTTCCGTTTGGCGGGGCAAAAGGTGGTATCAAAATAAATCCTAAAAATTACACTGTAGGTGAACTGGAAAATATAACAAGGCGCTATACGGTTGAGTTAATTAAAAAGAATTTTATAGGCCCAAGCATTGATGTACCTGCGCCTGACTATGGTTCTGGTGAGCGCGAAATGAGCTGGATAGCTGATACCTATGCAACCATGAACCCGGGACAGTTAGATGCTTTAGGAGCAGTTACCGGTAAACCAATTGCCCTGCATGGTATTGCAGGCAGAAGGGAAGCTACCGGCCGCGGCGTAGCTATAGCAGTGCGCGAGTGTGTAAGTGTTGCCGAGGATATGGACAAAGTAGGCTTAACTACAGGGCTTTCCGGCAAAAAAATAATTGTACAAGGCTTGGGTAATGTTGGTTACTATTCGGCCAAGTTTTTATCTGAATTTGGCGCACTGATAGTAGGTATATGCGAGTTTGAAGGCGCAATTTACAATCCGGATGGACTTGATGTTGAGGCTGTGTTCCAGCATCGTAAGTCAACCGGTTCAATATTAGGTTATGCTGGCGCTAAACAGGAATTTAAAAACACCATGGATGGCATGGAGCAGCCATGCGACATCCTGGTGCCTGCTGCTCTTGAAAACCAGATAACGGTTGAAAACGTGCGTAATATTAAAGCGAAAATTATTGCAGAAGGTGCTAACGGGCCAACATCTCCGGAAGCTGAAGCTATATTTTATCAGAATGGTGGTATCATCATCCCTGATATGTATGCTAACGCCGGTGGTGTAACGGTATCATACTTTGAGTGGCTGAAAAACCTGAGCCATGTAGCATTTGGCCGCATGAACCGCCGATTTGAAGAAAACTCAAACCTAAACCTGGTGAACATGGTTGAGGGTATTACAGGCATTTCGTTAACGCCTATACAGCGTGCGACAATTGTTAAAGGTGCATCAGAACTGGAATTAGTAAATTCCGGATTAGAAGATACCATGATCCGTTCGTACCACGAGATACGAGAGATCTATAAAAGCAACCCTGCTATTGGGACATTACGTAATGCCGCTATGGTTGGTGCTATCAATAAGATTGCTGTATCCTACCAAAACCTTGGCGTGTGGCCATGATCGGATACAGATCAAGTTTTATATAATATCAAAGAGCGCCCAATAAGCGCTCTTTTTTGTTTAATGTCATCACAAATGTGCCATATGCAGTTGAGTTAGGCAAATTGTCATCATTATTGATTTGCAATGAATGGTGCTTTTTTGATGAACTTCCTGCTTTTAAGTTGTTCAATTATAAATAAGGCAAGGCTTGTGGCACTTATTTCATTACCCGGGCAATCCGTCAGATCAACATTAATAACCGACGTTTCGTCGGTTTGAATGATAAGGGGTAAGCGTACCATCGTCCAGTCCGTATCAGATGCTGATAGTAACTCATACTCACGCTGCCGGTCGGTAGTTGTTACAGGATAATTCTCGTACATCCATTTGGTTCCAAAGGTTGCTGCATGGCCCTTTCTGTCAAAAGGCGTATCAACATTAAGTCCGGCGATACAAATATATCTGCTAATGGCATTAGCTTCCATAGCTTTAAGAATATTAAGCGTGGCATCACTAAAAATGCTTGATTCGCCTAAGGGCTGTCCAAGGCAGCTTAATACAGCATGGCAGCCCGTAAACAGATCGGATAGGTTGTGGTAATTACGGGCGTTACCCTTAACTATTTTAAGTAATGGATGGTTTATAGTGACCTTATCTGGCTTGCGATGTAGCAATTTAACCTTGTAACCCACTGATAGTAATTGTTTAAGCAAATACTTGCCGGCTTTACCTGTGCCGCCAATTAATGCTACTTGATAAATGTTGTTCATGATTTCTCTTTAATAAAATGAATAGAATGTCAGGCTGCTTTAAGCAGCGTACCGGGTGCCGGATAGTACCCTAAGAAGGAGATATGTATTAAAGAGATTTAATAAATTAAAGATATTAATTAGATTTATTGGTCACAAGCTTTTTTAAGTATTTAAAAGGTTAAGCTGGCTTTTAGCAGCAAACCACATTTTGAAACGTGTGCTCGCCATTCACTACTCATCGCACATTAATCAATAACGATTCTAAATAACATATATCGCTTGTAATAAACGTTATTAGCTTTGCGTTTTGTATTTTTGCAAATCTGTTAATACAGGCAAATCAATACATGAAAAAAAGCGCAATTTTTGGTATAGTAACCATTGCTATTGCAATAGCAGTAATTATAAGTACCTATTCAAATACAAGCACTTACGGGTCTTTTAATGATGCCCGTAAAACCGATACCGAGCTGCATGTGGTGGGGCATCTTAATAAACAAAAAGAATTGTTTTATGATGCCACCAAGGATGCAAACTACTTTTCTTTTTACATGAAAGATAATAAAGGCGAGGAATGTAAGGTAGTGTTTAACGGTACTAAACCACAGGATTTTGAGCGTTCGGAACAAATTGTACTTACCGGGCAAATGAAGGGTAAAGAATTTCATGCATCTAAAATATTGATGAAATGCCCTTCTAAATATACCGATGATAAACTGAACGTTACTGAAGCAAAGGCCAAAAGCGCCAGCATATAATTTTATTAATTAATGGATATAGCATTTAAAGGCGAGCACCTTTTTCCGGGTGATCTGGGCCAGTTTTTTATTGTCCTTGCATTTGGGTCGGCTCTTTTCTCATTCATTTGTTACTACTTTGCCACTACGGAGACCGCTCCAGAGAGCGATAACTCATGGTTGCGCCTTGGCCGCATAGGTTACTGGTTAAACACGCTGGCCATAGTTGGCATGGGTGTTTGTTTGTTTTATATACTTTATAATCACTATTTCGAGTATCATTACGCCTGGTCATACACCTCGCGCGATCTGCCTGTTTATTATTTAATATCAGGTTTCTGGAATGGGCAGGAAGGCGGCTTTTTACTTTGGTTATTTTGGGAAGCTGTTTTAGGCAATATCCTGATCTGGAAGGCCGGTTCATGGGAAAAACCTGTAATGACCACGCTTGCCTTATCACAAGTAGTATTGGGAACAATGATATTGGGTTTGCAAATAGGCAGCGCGCATATCGGCAGCTCGCCGTTTTTACTGCTGCGCAATGCTATGGAAGCACCTATCTTTAAAAATCCTGATTACCTGAGCTTTATTAAAGACGGTAAGGGAATGAACCCCTCGCTTCAAAATTACTGGATGGTGATACACCCGCCAACATTGTTTTTAGGTATAGCATCATTAGTGGTCCCTTTTGCTTATGCTGTTGCAGGCTTGTGGCAAAGGCGGTTCAAAGAGTGGGTAACACCTGCTATTCCTTATGGGTTATTTGGATGTATGGTGCTGGGTACCGGTATTATCATGGGTTCGTTTTGGGCTTATGAATCGCTCAACTTTGATGGCTTTTGGGCTTGGGACCCGGTTGAAAATGCCTCAATTTTTCCGTGGCTGGTATTAGTTGCAGCGGTGCACGTTTTAATAGTATTTAAAAACAGTGGTCACTCATATTTTACGGCTGCTTTTTTAACCATGCTAAGCTTTGTGCTGGTATGGTACTCATCGTTCCTGGCCCGCAGCGGCGTCTTGGGAGAAACATCGGTACATGCCTTTACCGATCTGGGCTTGTTCTGGCAATTGGTAGCTGGTATATTTGTTTTCCTGGGCATTATGGTTTACCTGTTGATATCCCGCTGGAAAGAAATGCCGATCACTAAAAAAGATGAGGATACCTACTCGCGCGAATTCTGGATGTTTGTTGGTGCCGTGTTCCTGGGCTTATCATGCCTGCAACTGATTGTAGTTACATCAGTACCGGTATGGAACCAGATGTTCGGTACCAAGTTTGCACCACCTACAGATCCGGTTAAGTTGTACAACGTTATACAAGGCTCATTTGCGGTGGTAATTATGCTTTTAAGCGGCTTTACCCAGTTTTTAAAATACAAGCAAACTCAGATCATCCGCTTTTTTATCACAACATTGGTTTATTTGGTGGTAGCTGCATTGATAACAGCAGTTGTGGTTTATGCCACCGGATTATACAAACTTAACTTTGTATTCTCGCTGGTAATGCTGTGCTCATTATATAGTATTTTTGCCAACGGAAAGGTGCTTGCCGATGCAATCAAAGGCAAATATAAGCTGGCAGGGTCTGCAGTATCGCACATCGGGTTTGGTTTGTTGCTGGTAGGGGCCCTGATTGCTGCAGGAACTAAGAAAGTAGTATCTGAAAATAATACCGGCGAACGTTATAGTGAAGAATTTGCCAAGGAGGAAAACCCTAAAGAAAATATCCTTTTGTACAAAAACGAACCCATAAAAATGGGTGAGTACATGGTAACTTTTGTTGGCGACACCGTTGAAGGTGCGCAGCACTTGTTCAATATCGATTACCAGCGTGTAAAAAATGGTAAGGTAACAGAAACCTTTCGGCTGAGGCCAAATGTTATACAGTCGCAGGGTGGTATGTCTTCATCACCGGATACCAAGCACTACCTGTTTCATGACCTTTATACGCATATCACCATGACCAATGTGCTCAGCAACGAACCCCAGCAACAGGAACAGGAAACCGCTCACGCGCAAGCAGATGATGATAAAAATTATGATGCGCCTATTCCATACAATATGGCAATTGGCGATACAATAACCTACCGCGAAGGTAAAATTGTATTGAAAGCGCTTAACAAACAGGTTAAGATGAAAGATATTCCTCTTAGCGACAAGGATATTGCGGTTGGCGCCCAGTTAGAAATTATTACGCACGTTAAAACCTATACTACCGAACCGGTGTACCTGATAAAAGGCCGTAACGTTTTTGATTTTGGTAAAAAAGTGGAGGATGCCGGTTTAAAGTTACGGTTCTCAAAGATTATACCTGATCAAAACAAGGTTGAAATAACCGTTTATCAACAGCCAGAAAGCAAAAAGAAGTTTATCGTATTAAAAGCTGTAGAATTTCCGTACATCAACTTTTTATGGGCAGGTACCATCATCATGGTCATAGGTTTCTTTATGTCGATACTACGACGTAACAAAGAGCTAAAACCAGAAATTGTCAAGGCAGCTCACAAACCAAGGGCAGCAGCAAAAGCATAGTAAATGGCCGGATGTAATCATCCGGCCATTTACCTTAATTAAGGTACTCTTTAGTTATCAATTTATACAGGTTACCGCTATCATTTGCCATATCCAGGTTATGCTTTAATAAAGTGCTCATGTCAGGGTTAGGCATAGATCGCGCCATGTCATACAAACTATCATAACAAGCACTTTCAAGCGCCTCCAAAGCCCTAAGGTGGTACAAAATGGTAAAATCTGCCTCAAAATTAGTTACTCCTGGCTCTGTGGCTGCGCGGTAAGCTTCAATAATAAAGGCTTTTATGCCAAGGCATCTGCCGGGGTGGTAGGTTTCATTAAGTATTTTAAAAATACTTTCTATGCGTAATAACTGAATCCTTATCTCGTCAACGCTTTCCAGTATCGCATTTTTAAGATCTATAAACGTAGCGCTTTCTGCCATTAAGGGCAAATTATCAATAAGGTAAGATTTAATGGAGTAAATATTACTTAGATTAGTTAAAAACACTTTTTTTAAAGACTGCTCATTCATTTTTTGATGACCATTGAACAGCCGCATACGGGATGCTGAATCTTTCATATTATTCGGCTTAAAGGGACGTGTGCAGAGGCGTTTAATAAAGGTACGCTTAATATGAATAAAAATTATAGTAGCTTTTATTAAATTGTCGTATGATAATTATTTACCAATTAATTTAGTTTTGACGGCTGATCTGGATCCATGCATACAATAGACAATAAAAACGATATTTCTTCACTTGGTTTTTGTGTAATAAACAATATTTACAGCGCCTGTGATATAGATGATATATTAGATGCAATTAAAACAGCAGGTAATAAGCCAAGCACTTTCCGTAAATCTGATGACTTGTTTGCTATCAGACAATTTTTAAAGATGGTTCCTGATGTAAGGTCAATCATCTTAAACGATAATCTGAAAAAAATAATTCGTGAAATTTTTAGTGACACCTATTTTGTTGTTAAATCTATTTATTTTGATAAACCAAGTAAGTCTAACTGGTTTGTTCCCTGGCATCAGGATTTAACCATCTCTGTTAATCAAAAAAAAGAAGTTAAAGGTTACGGCCCATGGACAATCAAGCAAAATCAGTTCGCCGTAAAGCCGCCAACTCATATTCTTAAAGATAATTTTACTATACGCATTCATTTGGATGATGCTGATGCTGAAAATGGCGCTCTTAAAGTTTTGCCGGCATCGCATTTAAAAGGTGTTTACCGCACAGATGGAATTAGTTGGATCAATGAAAAAGCACATACTTGTTGCGTAAACGCCGGTGGTATTATGATTATGCGACCTTTAATGATGCATGCTTCCGACAGGACCGTTAACAATAAGCCGCGTAAGGTAATACACATCGAGTTTAGCCGTAGTGTGTTGCCTGATGGGATTGACTGGTCTGAAAAATTATGTTTTTTTTAATGCATTGGCTTTATAGCCTTTATATTAGCAAACACTAAACCGTTTTCATTAGCATCAACAATCCACACATTAGTAACTTTTCCACAATGGCTTTTATGCGTAAGCAATGAGTTAAATTAGCGGATTAATAATACCGGAGTTCCATTGGCTAAAAGCGATACAAAAGAAACCCCTTTAATGCAGCAATACAATGCCATAAAGGCAAAGTACCCAGGCGCGTTGCTGCTTTTCAGGGTGGGCGATTTTTATGAAACCTTTGGTGCTGACGCTATCAAGGCATCAGGCATATTGGGCATTACCCTGACCAGGCGCGCCAATGGTGCGGCCTCGCATATCGAGCTGGCCGGTTTTCCGCATCATTCGCTGGAAACTTATCTGCCTAAATTGGTACGCGCTGGCCAGCGTGTGGCTATCTGCGACCAGTTGGAAGACCCTAAATCTGTAAAAGGGATTGTTAAACGCGGTGTTACCGAGCTGGTAACGCCGGGTGTAGCCGTAAGCGAAAATATACTGCAGCAAAAAAGCAATAACTACCTTGCCTCACTTTATTTCGAGAAAAACTCAATAGGTATTGCGCTGATAGATATCTCTACAGGCGAGTTTTTGACAGCACAGGGTAATAGTAGCTACATCGATAAGCTTTTGCAAAGCTATTCGCCAAGCGAAGTAATTTTTCCAAAAAGCCGCCAGTATGATTTCAAAGCTTTGTATGGTGACCGGTTCTATACTTACATGCTTGATGAATGGCCCTACAGCGGCGATTATGCTTACGAAACCCTTTTAAAGCATTTTGGCGTAAAATCGCTTAAAGGTTTCGGCATCGATAAACTGGCCCTGGGTATTGTGGCAGCCGGCGTTGCCCTTCACTATCTCAATGAAACCGAACACCGTAATCTTCAGCATATATCAGCCATTAGTCGGATAGAAGAAGACAGGTATCTATGGCTCGACAGGTTCAGTATCCGTAATCTTGAACTGGTTGGCTCTGCCAACGAAAATGCCAGCACACTGGTAGATGTGCTTGATAATACCTGCTCGCCCATGGGCGCCCGTATGCTGCGACGCTGGATAGTAATGCCGCTTAAAGAGATCAAACCGATACAGGACAGGCTTGGCGTAGTTGAATACCTCATAGCAGAGGAGGAACTGCGTGAAGAGTTGCAAAATTATATACGCCAGATAGGTGATCTGGAACGCTTGATATCAAAAATAGGATTGCAAAAAGCTAACCCGCGCGAGGTTTGTCAGCTTAAAAAAGCTTTGATCGCTATAGAGAATATTAAAGACCTTACCCAAAAATCACTCAGCGAACCGCTACAAGCTATTGGCGATCAGCTTAATCCATGCATTGCAATCTGCGAAAAAATTGCACGTGAACTGCACCCTGAGCCTCCTGTTTTGATGGCCAAAGGGTCAGTTATGAATGATGGGATAAGTGAAGAACTTGACCGCCTGCGTAAAATTGCCTTTGGGGGAAAAGGATATCTGTTAGAGATACAGAAGCGAGAAGCGGAAGCTACCGGTATACCTTCGCTTAAAGTTTCGTTTAATAATGTATTTGGCTACTACCTGGAAGTAACCCATAGCCATCGCGACAAGGTACCGGCCGATTGGATACGCAAGCAAACGCTGGTAAACGCCGAGCGCTATATTACACCCGAACTGAAAGAATACGAGGAGCAGATTTTAGGTGCTGAAGAGAAGATATTAGTGCTTGAAACTAAATTATATAACGATCTGCTATATGCTTTAAGCGAATATATTAAGCCAATCCAACTTAACGCTACACTTATAGCCCGTTTGGATGTGCTGCTTAATTTTGCTGCCATATCCATTAAAAATTATTATGTAAAGCCTAATGTAAACGATACCCGTGTGCTGGATATCAAGGGCGGGCGCCATCCGGTTATCGAAAAAAATCTGCCGCTTGGTGAGGAATACATTACCAATGATGTTTTCCTCGACTCAGATTCGCAACAGATCATCATCATAACTGGCCCAAACATGGCTGGTAAATCAGCCCTGCTACGCCAAACCGGGCTTATTGTATTGATGGCACAAATGGGATGTTTTGTGCCGGCCAAGGCAGCTTCAGTAGGGGTGGTCGATAAGATATTTACAAGGGTGGGGGCATCAGATAACCTGTCGTCGGGCGAATCGACCTTTATGGTGGAAATGAACGAAACAGCAAGCATCCTGAATAACCTAAGCGACCGCAGCCTGATATTACTGGACGAGATTGGCCGTGGTACATCTACTTATGACGGTATATCGATAGCCTGGGCCATAGCAGAGTACTTGCATAATCATCCGTCGGCCAAGGCAAAAACATTGTTTGCAACGCATTACCACGAACTTAATGAGTTGAGCAATAGCTTTAACCGTATCAAAAACTACAATGTATCTGTTAAGGAAGTAGGGCAACAGGTTATATTTTTGCGTAAACTGGTACCAGGCGGCAGCGAACATAGCTTTGGTATACATGTGGCCAAACTGGCGGGTATGCCGGGCAAGGTACTGGTAAGGGCAAACGAAATATTAAAGAAACTGGAAAACGAACGTACCGGCGGCGAGCACATTAAAGAAAGCATCCGTAAGGTGCAAAAGCAGGCAGTGCAGATGCAAATGTTCTCGATAGATGACCCTGTACTGGTAAAAATACGCGACACATTGAATAACCTGGATGTAAATACGCTTACACCGGTTGAAGCTTTGATGAAGTTGGATGAGATACAAAGGCTGATAAAGAGCTGACAGCTAATATAAATTTAACTATGCATTGCGATAGGGGAGCAATCTGATAGGGCAAGGGACTTTGTTAATTAATGAGATTGCTTAATCGTTCCTCCCCGCAATGACATATTGTCTATCTGTTGAAATGTTTAAAACATCTGCTGTAACATTTACACCACTTCAAATATCTTTAGGGCATGATATTGTCACGTTACCATAAGCTGCTTTCTTTTACTGCAGTTATTCTTATACTGTTATCGTCTTGTTCGCATAAATTAACCCCCAGAAAAACTAACACAGATGCATCTGTTAACCTTCCGGTTTTGCGCGGCCCTTATGTAATGGTTAAACCTGATAAGGAAATCGCTCAAAAATATGCCATATTGATGGGAGTAAACAAAAGTGATATCCAAAATGGCCGCCTGTACAGCTTTATTGACGAATGGTATGGCACACCTTACCGCCTGGGAGGATTAGATAAAGATGGAGTAGATTGCTCGGGGCTGGTACTTTTATTGCAAGCGCAGGTATATGACCAATCTATACCGCGTACCTGTGCCACCCAAGTGAATGTTATCAAACGCAAATATGAAGAAGAGCTAAAAGAAGGTGACCTGGTATTCTTTGATTTTGATGGCAAGCAGTTTAGCCATGTAGGGGTGTACCTGCAAAATGGTTACTTTGTGCATGCCAGCACACGCAAGGGCGTAATGATAGCTCGTTTGCATGATAATGGCATATACAAATATTTCTCTCGTGCAGGGTCTGTTATAGATACCTTAACTACATCGGCACAAAGTACAAAGTAATTATTGGTTATTTTGCTGTATTATTACTACGGCTTCTTTTTCTTGAATAAAATATACGTGCTAATAATGGTTCGCTGTTTTTATTCGGATATAATTTTTTTCTGATTAAGCCGGTAATTGCTGCCCAGGCAATAACACCGTAACTGATAAATTGGGGGCTTACCTGGCTCAAAAAACACAGTATACAGTAAATAAACAAAATAGGTATTGCAATAAATTGTATGCGTTGAGCCCTCCACTCAAGATTGCTTTCAATTCCGTCAGGCCTTATGCAAAGATTTTGTGCATGTTTTATGATATGTCCTGTTAATATAGTCTGCGTAAGAATACCCAGTAGTACTATAGTAAAATACATATAAAGCCCATCGTAGTTACGCGGGGTAAGCGTATCAAGCATTACAGATATACCTAAAGGGAATAAAGAAACAAAAAACAAAAAAGCGAGATTAAGAGCTATCAGCGAATTTGTATAATCCTTAAGGTAACTAAATAGTTTAAGATGCCTTGACCAGAACATACCGGTTATGAAAAAGGCCATCATATATGCGCCTATCTTGGGTAACAAATGTATGATAGCCCGTCTGATATCCTCTTTAGAGGCATGATGCAGATCCTCAGGTAGTTTGATTTCAATTACCATGATGGTAATAATTATGGCAAATACCGCATCGCTAAAAAGAACCATGCGCTCCAACTGAAACTCTTTTTTAATTTCTTCAGACTCTTGTATATCCATGACTTTATTATCAGTAAATTTGTACCACCATGTCAAAGCAAGAAAATAACTACTCTTTCTGGACTAAATATAAACGTTTTGCAGGCACCGAAATATTGCTGTATGTTATTATGATTGTAGGTATTGTTCTCGGTATAATCATTTTCAGCTAATTCAGTCTTTTACCAGTGTTACGTTATAATTGTCTGTATCGGCAACCTTCTGGTAAAAATTGACTACTTCAGCATAAGCTTCCGGCTTATAAGTGCCATCCCAAAGTTCTATGTGGCGTTTATAAATTAATTTACCGTTAACCAAAAAAGTATTTGCCTGGTACTTGCCAAATGTGGTATTTAAATTTACATTAAGCTGTTCCATATCCGGGTGGTAACCTGCTGGTAAGTCATAAATGATCTCATCATCATCGGTATATCCTCTGTTGATGTAAACAGGAGTAATACGATTGTGCACATCACGTACGGGCCGCTGCCGGTTAAGTGGGTTCAATGAAAAATACAATTTTCCATTATCTTCAGATGCGAAGTCGCGTGCGGTAAGGTTTATATTTTCGGTTGCAACGGGCATCTGCTTTTTATCTTGTTTGATATCTACCTTTTCAACATCGAGATTGGTAATGCTGCTATACATTTTACGGATAGTTTTAACTTGCTCGGTCGAAGCCTCGTCTATAAGGGATTGTATATTATCATATTGTGTGCCCTTATAAGTAGTAGCGATATTGCCCTTAAGTGTACCATCTGGCGCAATCGAAAAGGCTGCTTTACGTGCCTGGAGATTATCAGCGTATAAGTATTTGGGTGTGTGTAAAAGCTTGCCACCTTGCGGGGTGCAGGCAAGTACTGTACGGTCGTCGGTAAAATCGCTTAAAAAGCCAAAAGGCATTTTCTGACTGGTGCATTCCAGAAAAGTGGTGTCATTTTTAAAAGGCAGGCATAATATGATGTGATTACCCTGGTTCATGCTGGCAAAGTCTGGCATCAAGCTTATTTTGTCTTCATCGCCAGTAACCACACAATACCATGATTCTATGCCTGCCACCTTTAACAAAGCCTGAGTGTAGTTAACCAGGGCTTTGCAGTCGCCATATTTAAGATTGTCAACATCTAAAGCAGGTGTTGGCATATAGCCGCCAATGCCTACCTGTACGCTTATATAATTGGTTTTACCCTGCATAAATTCATAAATTGCCTTAGCTTTTTGCTTTGCATCAGTTATGTTTGCTGTAAGGTCTTTTACGCGTTCAACGGTTTGTGGTAATAGCTGGTCGCGGCCGGCAAGCAGGTTGTTATAATTCCATAACCCTAACTCTTTCCAATTGCTGAATGAACCTGTTAAGCGCCCGTATGCAAAGTTTACAGGAGCAATCTTTACGCGGCTAAGATAGGTTACATCAAGCGGGTGTAGCGGCTCTGGGCGTAAGGCCTTCAAATTATTTACCTGCCAGGTATAGGTTTTAAAGCCCTCTTTAGTTGTGCCTGTAACTACCGTTGCAGGCATATTAATCTCTTTATACCTTATTTTAAAATCAGGTTTGCAGATAAAAGTGTAAGCGCTTTTTTCTACTGCGAGCCCTGTTTGTGGTACAGGTTCCCAATCACGAAACATCAGTGTTTGTTTGGATCGTATCTCGCACTCATATTCAATAGTATATGGATACGAGCCTATTGAAGGTATTAAATGCTTTACCCGGGAATCTTCATATAATGAATATCCGCTGATGGCGCTTTCATCAGAAAAATCCTTTTCACCAAATTTACCTACCTGCTTGCCAAACTCGTTATATGTAATGCCTTTTAGGCCTTTCAGGGCATTCATCTTATCATAAAACAGTACAATGTGCGCTATGTCATCACCATTCTTATTTAAAACAGTAATGGCCTTTTTATAGTGATAGATCACATCATCATTATCTTTAACTTCTGTTACGATATTTTCATCCCTCACTACAGCGCTTGCATACGGCATGAGGGCTTTGGGTATCAGGCTTACGCTGTAATTGGTTTGTGCTTTAGCTGTAGATAGAGTGACTAACAGGAAAAATAAAATATAAAATCGGCTCATGATTTCTTTTTGAATACTATTTCCGCTTTTTCTGAGGCGATTATTTTATTATACAGTTCTTTTAAATAAGGATATTCCTCCGGAGCATAAACAGATTTATTGAACTTTATGACTGTTGAGTAAGTGAATGTATTACCCTGACCGCTAAAGTCGCTTAGAAACTGACCACCGCTGTTTGGCAGACCTATTGATGCCGCCTGAGGTGCGCTTTCAATGCTATATTCTGCAGGCAGGTGCATGGTTAACACATAGCGGTTATTAGAGGGCATGCCCCAGTCAACAGGATAAGTCCTTTCAGAAAGTTTAAACGGATTATTAGTTATCCTGTCAAATATCACCGGATTAAAAGCCAGTCTGTTTTTGTTCAGGTTGTCGTAAACATCTATCTCTACCTCATATTTTTCAGCGAGCGTTCCGTCAAGGCTATCCAGATTGGATATCTCTGACTTTAATATTTTTATCTTATTGAGCTTCTCGTCAAGGTTTTCAACAAACTCGTCAACTGAATTGAATTTTTTAATAGCCAGCCGTCTTTGATATCCCTCGTAACCGCTTGAATAGGTAGCGATGGTGCCCCTAAGTTTTCCATCAGGCTGCAAAGTCAGGTCAAGTGCACTGGTGCTGGTTTTATTCTGTTTGGCTACAAGGTCTATCCAATAAGAAGGTTTATCAAAACTGATAACACGCCCCTGATCGTTCAGGCACTTTAAGGGCAGCATACCAAAGGGGAGTAAAGGGTCGGTAGCATCAAGCAGGTAAGAGTCTTTACCAATGTTTGCTTTTGCAATAACATAGTTAAACTCGCGCTCCACAGGGTACAACCGGTTTACAATACCATTACCACGGGTAGAAAGCAATACTGCTTCTGCATTGATCCCGGCCGAATTAAGAGCGGCTACAAGGGCAAGGTTAATATCACCAACATCACCGGTATGAGAATCAAGCGCCTTACGGATATTATCACTATATCTTGAGTATATTTCATTCCACTTGATATTTTTCTGAATATAATTATATACGGCAACCGCTTTATCCATTTCGGCTGTTTTACCTGCAATAACCGGTGCTATATAATTTTTTAACAGATTTTTTTTGATCTGCCCGCCAAAATAGTCCGAGTGTTTAAGGTTGTAATCGATATCAACCCACTCTTTGGTAACCTTTTGTTTAGTACCGGTATAGGGGTTAGTATAATCTGCAAGATTAAAATAAATGGCTGAAAGAAAGTTTTTTGGCGAGGTCATGTAATCTTCCTCGATAAGTGCCGGAATATCTGCCATACCGTACGACAGAAAGGAGCAGTCGCATTTGGAACCATGGCTACTGAAACATTCTCTTTCAACATCAGCTATATTTTTGGTAAGTTTGAGTGAGCCGCGTATCAGGGCATTAAAATTCCAGAATGCGGGAATATGTACTTCAAACTCCGAATAAACTTTGGGTATATCGCCCTGAAATTCCCATGAAGGAAACCTGTAAAAGCCGGGTATTATCTTAGTATATGAGTATTCAATAATACAACCGCTTTTAAGGTTAGGCATGGCAAACTTAACCTGTTTCCAGTATTTATTTTCGGCAACGGTATAAATTTTTGAGGGGTCTAATGTAGCAACCTTAATACCGCCACCATCATCGGTATAAGTGGTAACTGCTTTTATATCTTTTACCTCTTCATGCGTATCAGCATCATCGTAAAAAGGTATCAGCACTGTACCTTTGTCAAAACCTTTATTGTCTAATATTTTGATTTTAACATGATATTTGTACATCATCATGATATTATCATCACCGCCGATATCTATGCGGTTGGATCCAAATTCCTTTAATACAAAAGCATGGGCAGATGTATCATTTTTGTAATTCTTTTGCTGTATTTCCTCGACAGTGAAAGTGCCGAATGAAAAGTCCTGCGCATAGGTTGTGTTGAAAAGAAGGGTGATAACCAAAAGGTTAAGTAAAAATTTGTACATATAGTTTAGGCATTAATTAAGCACACTGAAAATATAAAAATTAACTGATAATTCGATGAGAAAAATGGTAAGCTTTTTTATCACCTTTGCATAATTACAAGAATTAATGAAATTACAATTAAAACGTCCGCTTGCATTTTTCGACCTTGAAACAACCGGAACCAATATTGGCGCTGACCGTATAGTAGAAATATCTGTTATAAAACTTTATCCGGATGGTACCGACGAATGCAAAACATGGCGGGTACACCCGGGGATACCAATTCCGCTGGAATCATCGCTGGTACATGGCATTTACGATGAGCATATAGTTGATGAAAAACAGTTTAAGGAACTGGGGCAGGAAATAGCCGACTTTATTCATGATAGCGATTTGGCTGGATACAACTCTAATAAGTTTGATATCCCTATGCTGATGGAGGAGTTTTTGCGCGCGGGGGTTGACTTCGATCTTGATTGCCGCCACTTTGTGGATGTGCAGAATATTTTTCATCAGATGGAACAGCGCACGCTTAAAGCCGCCTATCTGTTTTATTGTAATAAAGAGATCAAGAACGCGCACTCAGCCGAGGCTGATACCCGTGCCACTATGGAAGTACTATTGGCGCAGATTGAAAAATATGCAGATACTGAATTTGAAGATAAAAAAGGTAATCGCAGTAAGCCTGTTATAGGTGATGTAGAGGCTTTGCATAAATTTACCAATCTGAGCCGCCCGGTTGATTTTGCAGGCCGTATGGTTTACAATGAAGACGGAGAGGAACTCATCAATTTTGGCAAACATAAGGGCAAGCGTGTTGAGGATGTATTTAATGTTGAACCAAGCTACTATTCATGGATGATGCAGGGTGATTTCCCGCTTTATACCAAACGTAAACTTGAGGAGATATACAAACGCTGGAACGCAAAGAAAGCAGCCGAACGCAAGCAGAACCGCCCTCAGCAGCCTGTTAATAATAGCCAGCACAACAACGGTTATCAAAAGCCAGCTTATCAAAACGGTGTGCCCAAAAGCAGCCCTTCAATAAATCAATCGGGTTACAATAAGCCATTTAAAAAGAAAGAAGAGCCTGCCAAACCTGTTGACGAAGATATGCTGCAGCAACTGGCCCTAAAGTTCAAAAAGGGCTGAGGCTTAAATGATTTTATTGCAAGAAGTCACGAAGCAATCTTATACAAACAAGAAGGCATGATGAGGTTGCTTCGTTTCTTATTATACTTTTTTTACAAGGATCAGTTAAATTTCAACCTTTAAAAAGTTGATATTCCTTTTTAAACCGTCGAACTTGGTGCGTTTTACGGCAGAGTTTTTAAACACTTTCTGAAAGACTTCAGTCGTTATATCTTCCCAATCCTGCTTTTTAAGGCCATGCAGATCGGGATGGGGATCAAAGGCTGGCTCGTTATGTAATACCGAAAAACGGTTCCACGGGCAAACGTCCTGGCATACGTCACAGCCAAACATCCAGTTATCCATTTTACCTTTAAATTCGGCTGGGATCTCGTTTTTTAGTTCGATGGTAAGATAAGAGATGCACCTGCTGCCATCAACTATATAAGGCCCTACAATGGCATCGGTAGGGCAGGCATCAATGCAACGGGTACAATCACCGCAATGGTCGGCCGTTGGCGCGATATCGTAAGCCAGTTCTATATCAACTATCAGCTCGGCCAGAAAAAAGAATGATCCGGCTTTTTTACTAATCAGGTTAGTGTTTTTCCCTATCCATCCGAAACCAGCCTTTTTAGCCCAGGCTTTATCTAAAACAGGTGCAGAGTCTACAAAAGCCCGCCCGCCAACCTGTCCTATCTGATCATTAATAAATTGCAATAGCTGCTGTAGTTTGTCTTTTATAACCGTATGATAATCAGTACCATAAGCATATTTAGATATTTTAGGGGCAGCAGGGTCAAGTTGAATGCTATCAGTATAATAGTTTAAACCAAGTGATATGACTGATTTGGCACCGTCTACAAGTAAGCGCGGATCAAGGCGCTTATCAAAGTAATTTTCCATATACTTCATTTCACCGTGCATTCCCCGGTTAAGCCAGTTTTCCAGCTTTGGGGCCTCTTCTTCTAAAAACTCAGCCTTGGATATGCCGCAAAATAAAAAGCCCAGGTTTCTAGCCTCGGTTTTTATCAGCTCAGAATATGCCGACAGTTTTTGCTGCATGTACAAAGATAAACAATACCAGCCTTTTTATTGATGTACTTTTATTGCAGTTGGATAAAAGTTTAAATAAGTGGTAAAAAAATTTCTTTTTAAACAATAGTGCCATTTTTGATATTGTAATATAAAACTTAACACAATGCTGAAATACATTAATGACCTTGAACCACATGTAGTAGGCATACATGCCGAAGGTGAAGTCACCAAAGAAGATATGGAAAAAGTTTTGCTGCCCCGCATAGACGAGTTGGTGCAGCGTCAGGGTGAAATAAACTACCTGCTTGTGCTGGAAACTGATGTGCAGAACTGGACTGCCGGCGCCTGGTGGGATGATATGAAAATGGGTTTAAAAAATTTTACTAAATGGAATAGAATAGCTGTTGTAAGCGACCAGAAAGGTGTGCAATGGTTCAGTGATATTTTCAGGTTTATGGTACCGGGTAAATCAAAGGGCTTTGCATTAGATCAGCTTGATGAAGCTGTTAAATGGGTTAGTGAAAAGGATCAAAAACAATCATCTTAAATATAAAAACTATGGAAAACAATAACGGGGGTTTTGACCGTGCTAATGATCAGGGCCAGAACCATGACACGCAAGGGAATATTGAAAATGTAGATAATGAAACATTAAAGCAGGAAGATAGCGATCTTGCTCAGGAAATACCTACAGTTACGCCTGATACTGAAAATGTTGAGCCTAATGACACACCTGAACAAACAGGTGAAGAGCAGGAAGAAAACTCATCAAATAAAGGACAGGGACCATCAGGTGAAAATCTTTAAATAAAATAAACCCGCTTAAGGCGGGTTTATTTATTATGATACAATTTGGGGTTGGTATAGGTGGCTTCCCTGATTATTTTACCATCCTTTATAGTAAAGATGCTGCAGTAGCGAAGGTCGATACGCACTGGGTCGTTAGCCTTGGTTCTTAAACCGGTAGCGTCGTACTCAACTACTACTAAACTGTCAGTAACTATCATATCATCAACCAGGTACCTGGCATCAGGCGATACATAAAACATTTGATGAAACATCTGGTCAGCACCCTGCCTTCCATAGCTTTCACCATCCCGGTCGGCAGTTGTAATTTTTGCACTATCTGCATACTGCGCTACAATTCCTTTTAAATCATGAGTGTTCAGATATTTAAAATGTTCTTCAATTACCTGTCGTGATTGATCACCTCTTGATGTGTCCGCAGGCTTTTCTGACGGATTATGACAGGATGTAAATACAATAAGACCTAACGCAGCTGATGCCGTACGAATGTGAATGCCCATGCGTAAAAGTAACTAAGATGTGTTAAACAAAAAAGCCCTTCAATAAGAAGGGCTCATCAATTTAAAAGCTGTTCCTGATGCTATTACTTAATGTTTTAGCGCTCCAGTAACCGCTATCTAATATTCTGCGGATGGTAAACATTGGCTCATTAGGGTCGCGCTTTTCGGCTAACTGAAATGCGCCGATGAAGCCGCGTTTTTTCAGTTCAGGAATGCCCTGAGCATTCCAAAGTCCAAACGGATAAGCAAACCAGGTGATCTTTTTGCCGGTTATTTCTTCAAGCTTTTTTGTTGGTTTATCCAGTTGGATTTCCCAATCCTTACCCTGGAACTTTTTAAAATTGTGATGATCCCATGTATGTGAACCAATTACATGGCCCTTATCACTTAATTCTTTGATCATCTCCTTGGTCATGTAATGCGGGCGGCCAATAGATACTGTCATAACAAAAAACACACCTTTAAAGCCGTACTTTTTCATTTCAGGCGCGGCGATGGTGTACTGGTCAAGATCGGTATCGTCAAACGTCAGCATAATTGGCTTGGATGGCAGCTCTGCACCGTTAACCAGGTAGTTATAAAGCTGATCGGGAAGAATTGTATGATAACCGCTATCAGCAAGCATTTTCATGTGCTCCTTAAATGCAGCGATTTGTACAATATAATCCTTAGCTCCTTTAGAGTCGGTAGGTTTCCAATCGCGTATCTGGTGGTAACAAACCACAGGTACTTGCTTACGGGCCATTACTGCAGCCTTGTCAATAGGTCCTTTCGCGATTTTTGCTTCTGGTGATTTAGTATTGTCACTGGCTGTTTCAATGCGCGCAGCACTATCTTTTTTTACGGTATTCTCTTTTTTTGCAGCGTTAGACTGGCACGACATCATACCGGCAACAACTAATGTAAGTAGGGGTGTAAAATGCTTCAACATATAAGTAGCTATAATCAGGGCGCTAAAATAGTTATTTCAACAGGCTAATATTAACTGTTAATAAAATTTAATGCGTTTTTAATTTAATAAATATATCTAAGTATAAACTGTGGTACTATCTGTTATAATACAATCCTTTTACCTTCAGCAATTGATCGTTTGGCGGCATCCAGAATTTGCATAACAATCATGTTATATTTCAAAGATGAGCGGTCGGTTATACCCTTTAACCTGTTATTTACCACCATTTCCAGATACGAAACCGGGTTATCATTTGGCGCAGACAATGGCGGGGCCACAATATTACTTACCGGAAATTTGTCTTTATGAACAACTATATTGTCTTTATCAAGAGCATGCATATACCCTTCATCCCCAAAAACTTCCAGGTCTTTTATTGAAAAAGGCCAGTTCCAGGAAGCTTCTATAATCCCTGTTGCTGTTGGATATTCAACAATAATGGTAGCATCATCTTCTACCTTTGGATAGGTTTGCGGTTTATAATGGCGCGCAACGGCAGTAACGGCAACAGGGCGTTGCCCGTTCATCAGCCAGGTCATGAGGTCTGCACCATAGCAGCCAAAATCATTTAAAGCGCCTGCTCCGTTCATAGCCGGGTCGGTTAGCCAGTTGGTAAAATCCTTACTGCATCCAATTTCTTTGGGACCCTGGTGCCCATCGTGAACTATCATTTTACGTATCTGGCCAAGGCTGTCTTTTGCTGCGACATCATATATGTGCTGGTAAGACGGATACCAGGTAGTTTCATAATTAGTAAGAAGCTTTATATAATACTTTAATGCAAGAAACTCCATCCGTGACGCTTGTGCCAAAGTAGCGGCAAGTGGCTTTTCAACCATCACTGATATACCTAAAGGAGCGCACACTTCTACAATATCGATATGTTTGGCTACAGGGTTATATCCCAGTACAACATCAGGCTTTTTAGTAGTAGCCATTTTTTTCAGGTCGTCAAAAAAAATAGAGTCAGGTAAACCATATTGTTCTTTGTAACGTGCCCTTAATTTTTTATCAGCTTCGGCAATACCAACAATATTTACCCGCCCGTTTCGGTACTCGGCAAGAATATTATGCACATGATCATGCGATAAGCCTGCAATACCTAATTTTAAAGAACTCAAAAGGGCTTGTTTAGTTACAGCTAAGGTACCTGGCACTGGTTTGGCTGTTACAGGTACAGGTATCTGGGGAGTGGTTTTACCAACTTGCTGCGGAGTGGTTTGCGCTACAGAAATATACATACATGTACACCATGCAATTATCGTGCAGGCAAATGCTTTTAAGAATTGTTGGCTTGTATTATTCATAGATAATAAGTAGGTAAATGTTGAAGTGCGGTAAAGTTAATCACTGCTTTGCATTTAGATGCAATAAAATAAAAAAGCTGAAAGCATGGTCAATGCTATTAAAATAATGAAGGATTACCGCCTGATTTAATACGCCCAAGATGTTTGTAAGCGCTTTCAGTGGCTTCTCGGCCACGGGCGGTGCGCATTAAAAAGCCCTCTTGTATCAAAAACGGCTCATATACTTCTTCCAGGGTACCCTCTTCTTCGCCAACAGCTGTTGCAATTGTTTTAAGCCCTACCGGACCGCCTTTAAACTTATCTATAATGGTAGCTAATATTTTGTTATCCATTTCGTCGAGGCCGTGCTCATCAACGTTAAGGGCATTAAGGGCATATTTAGCTATATCGGTATCAATTTTGCCGGTACCTTTAATTTGAGCAAAATCGCGGGTGCGCCTTAACAAGGCATTAGCAATACGTGGAGTACCACGACTGCGGCGGGCAATTTCATAAGCACCTTCATCGCTTATTGGTGTGCGCAGTATGGATGCAGATCTTAAAACTATGGTGGTAAGTAATTTGGCATCGTAATATTCTAACCTGCTGTTTATGCCAAACCTTGCGCGTAAAGGTGCGGTAAGTAAGCCGGAACGGGTAGTTGCCCCTATCAGTGTAAACGGGTTAAGTGATATTTGTACAGAACGGGCATTAGGGCCGCTTTCTAACATAATATCAATCTTAAAATCTTCCATAGCAGAATAAAGGTATTCTTCTACCAGCGGGCTTAAGCGGTGTATTTCATCTATAAATAGAATATCGCCTGTTTCCAGGTTGGTAAGTAATCCGGCTAAGTCGCCTGGCTTATCTAATACCGGCCCCGAGGTTATTTTGATACCCACGCCCATCTCGTTGGCAATAATATGCGAGAGGGTAGTTTTACCAAGTCCTGGTGGGCCATGCAGCAACACATGATCCAGTGCTTCACCGCGCATGCGGGCTGCCTGAACAAATACTTTTAAATTAGCAAGAATCTTGTGCTGGCCCGTAAAGTCTTCAAAAGCAGCAGGCCGTAATACTTTTTCTATATCACGTTCAGCAGGAGAGAGGTGTTCGCGTTCTGGATCAAGATACTCATTCATTGCCAACGAAATTAGTATTTTTTAGTTAAAAGGATAAGCTGGAGGGAAAAAAGGTTTAATGTAGCAACTTTAGGCTTGAAATTTCAGATGTGTTTAAAGAAAACAAATGCTCAGACCTTTTAATGATATTATTAGTACAGTTATAAGTAAACTGTGATCAGTTTCTTATCATTTTTGTTGATGTTAACTTTAGGCGACACACTAAAATGGGATAAGTATCGGGCGCGACCATGCATGTCAAGCCTCGCCATTTAAACTAAAAATACAAGTCATAATACCTCTACTTAAGGTCAATGTTTTGGTTCTCTATGAGGGATTCACGTTTGCTCCTCAATTTGTCCTGCAGCTCGGTAATTGCTTTCTTTTTATTTCTATTAATTTCCTCCAACAATGTTTTAGGACCGCCATGCGGGTTATACCTGGAGCCCCAGTTAAGAATTTCTACCATGAGAGGTATCATTTCAATACCCTTATCAGTTAGCAGGTACAGGAACTTTGAAGCATTTTTAGGAGAGGTAATTTTGAAAACAATCCCTTCGTTTAAAAGTAAATTCAGCTTTTCTGTAAGTACAGCAGAAGATATTTTTTCATCTGACGCGCGAAACTCCAGGAAAGAATTCTTTCCGTTAAACATTAGATCCCGTAAGATTAGAAGCATCCATTTATCGCCAAAAATCTCTACCGAATAGTTGATGGGACATGACGATCTTCTTTCGATTGTTTCCATATTGTCAAAATGATAAGTAGTTTATATTTAAAACTACTTTTAAATATATTTGTAGTTTTAAAAACAGACTGCAAATTTAACTAAAAAATTTAATTATGGATTTTACGAATAAAAACGTCGCTATAACCGGCGGCACCACAGGCATAGGCCTGGCAACAGCAAAAGCATTTATAACCGCAGGGGCAAATGTTTGGATTACAGGAAGGAATGCCGATAACCTGCAAAAAGCAGCCGCACAAATAAATAACCCGAAATTATTTACAGTGGTTTCAGACACTTCAAAGACTGAAGGCATCTCAATACTCGAAAAAGCAATTTCTGAAAGTGGGCAGCAATTAGATGTGCTGTTCCTTAACGCGGGTATCGGGGTATTTGAGCCAATGGAAAAAGTAACGGAAGAGAACTTTGATGCACAGTTTAACACCAACGTTAAGGGGCATTTCTTTACATTACAAAGATTACTTCCTTACCTGGCAGATGGAGCCGCGGTGCTATTTACATCCTCAACAGCGGCCACCGCTGCTAATGCCGGGTCTCTTGTTTATTCTGCCACAAAAGGCGCATTGAATAAGATAGCTCAAATTGCGGCGAATGAATTGGCTGCAAGAAAAATCCGTGTTAACATCGTTAGTCCGGGGCCCGTTGAAACACCTGGTTTGGATACTGTAATACCAGCAGAGGCAAAAGGTTTCTTAGCCGGTGCTACAGCGCTTCAACGTTTAGGTAATCCTGACGAAATTGCTAAAACGGTATTGTTCCTGGCCTCAGATGCCGCAAGCTTTATAACAGGAACAGAGATTGTTGCAGATGGGGGATATTTGAACTATGCGCTAAAATAAGCTTATATTATAGCTGAGGAAGGAGTTTCCTGTCCATCATCTTAACGTCTCTGAAGGTGATCATGGGGATGGTGCAGCTGTTATCAGAACATTCCTGTTTTATTCGCCGCTCGCCTGGTACTCATTGGCGGGCTCATCAGTTCCACCGTGCTAACGCGACTGGTCACCCCAGCGTCTATAAGCTCATCAACCCGGGTATTGAACCGGTTGTTCAGAACGTCTGCTTGGATGGGGGTGCCGGCAAAATATTTACTCATATTAAGGTTTGCAGCAGGGTATTTGCCCTGCTGCTTCTTGAGTCAGTTAAGCGTTACAGCGATTTTGCTACCTTCGGCTATGATCTTTTGCAAAATGGCCTTGCCATTTGTCTTGATGGTAACCTTTAACTTACTTTTTGTCCTTTGCACGTGAATATCGAATGTAGTACCAAAGGCATTGATCTGGTCAAGTTCGGTATGGTCCCACTGGTCAGGTAGGTGTGGTGCCAGGGTAAAAGATTTGAAGCCGGTTGGTTCAAGGCCCAATAGTCCTTCCGTAAATATCCTGCAATACAATGCGCTCTCCGCAGACAGATGTGCCATACCGTTCTCTGGCCAGGCTTCCACTGCATATGGCACACGAAATCCGGTAAGCCGGGTTTTCGAGTAAGAAAGCAGGCGGTCCAGGCTTTTGTTGGCCTCGCCGGCTTTGAATGCTCCCCGGAAGGCATATAAGGTCCACCGGTCCCAAAATACTTGTTGCTTTTTAGGGTCGCCGCCACCTTCTGTCAGGACACCGTTTGCTGACCACAGTTCGTTAAAGAGCGCGTCGAGTGTACCTTGTTTGCGTTCATTCAGGCCAACTACCAGCGGCAGACATATCCAGCTTCTGAGGGTCGTATTCTCCTTGTAATAACGATATGTTTTCAAGCCGTTCATATCCGCGCCGAAATATTTTTCGATCGCGGTTGACAGCCGCGCTGCGCGTGCTTCAAGATCGGTGGCATAAGATGCCGGTTTGTTCATCGCCCGGGCAAGCCTGGCCGCCTGAATCAATGCGCCATAATACAATGACGACGTAGAAAGATTGGCAGACCCTGAAGGAAACCGCCCTTCCAATTCATCACTTTCAGAAGCGACGATACCATCAGCAGTCGTTCTTTTTTTACAGTAGTCAAGACACCAGGTGATCAACGGCCAAAGTTCGTTAGCTTTATTTTGATCTCCGGATGCCAGCAGGAAATGTGTAGCGCCGAACGCGATCATCGCTGCGTCGCCACGGTCGCGCTTACCAAATGGGTAGGTGACGTCCATCTCAAAGGATGCCCATATCTTGCCACCATCCTTCGGGATGTTATTCTGAAAGATCCGGTAAGCATTCATTGCAGCGGTGATACCTTTCTGGTAGCCGAGGTAGGGGAAAAATGGGCCGCTGTATTCGGCCTGGTCATTTGCCCAGATCCCTACATAGTAATTGCCTCCGCCCGGTGAATGTACCAATCCATATTTTGATTTGAAAATGCTTTCTGCTGCACGAATCTTGGAAAAGTAAAACAGGGTGTTGAGGTTTGGGTCAGGTGTTCTCAAAATGAGATTACGGGACATGGTATCCAGGAAACTGTCCCGTCCGGCCTCGGCGTCAGGCAGCCGAAGAGCAGGTATCGGCTCATCGTTCAGGCTCGCTGTAAAATATATGGCGAATGACATCTGCTTATGTGGCTCAATTGTTATCATTTTCGGCGCATCGGTATATATTTTCCGATGATAAGTTCCATGATAACCCGCTTCTTCTTGCTCCAGCTGCGTTGGTCCAACATTAAGCGTTTGCGTCGTATCGGCAGTGTTGATCAATATCCATTTCTCCACGAACATCCGTTCGCTCATGGACGGGAAAAATGACCGGATCACGCGAATACCATTTCGGGCTTCAAAATAAAAACTGATTTTCCCGTTTATCCGGACAGAATCCAGCGGACCGCATTCAAACTTTTTCCGGTTGTTGGTCATAACAGGAAGGATATTATCTTCATACTCGTCACGCAGGTAGGCGCGATAGATGGATTCGTCCGATCGGCTAAACTTCCTTAATTGTGGAAAGATAATATCCCGGGTGATTTTTAGTTGCTTCCGTTTATTGACACTGTACCTGATGATACCAGACACAAGCGTACCGGACATTTCTATATTATCATGGTGTGGCAGTCGGTTCTCTGTAGAGACATCCCAGGTTGTGCTATGCTGATTGCTGATCTTCCAAAAAGTCTCGTTCTGATGCTGAAAGTCCTGAGCGGCGGCACGAAACTGAGGCGTTAGCAAACTGATGATGAGCAGCGCTGCAAAACTCTTTGCATAAAGGGTTGGTAAATACATTAAATAATATTTTATGTATGCCAAGTACAATTTTTTTATCCGGATTTCCAATTGTGTAAGGTGAAAATTTCGGTTTTAAACGCTCAGCATATGGTTTATGGTTTTAAATGTTTATACCTATTTTTCTGATCCTGCTTAGGTGTTCAGGTGTTAGCCCCAGGGATGAAGCAATGTAGTATTGAGGCACCTGCTGAACCACTTGCGGGTAATTAGCTTCAAAGTGACTGTGTCCCCATCATAAAGCTTCTAAAGGCAACGACGAACTGCTTATCGGCAATAAAGTCTACAGTCATTTCCTTAAGTATTATACCAGCTGGAAAAATCATCCAAAGTACCAATGAATTCAATTGCCGAGTTAACGTTATATGTATGCCTGGGCTCTAAAGGAAAAACAAAACACCGCAACAGGTAACCTAACAAAGATTGTAGGTTAAACTGCCTAAAATCAGACGAAAGTGCATAACATAAGTTTTACCTATTTGACTAATCTTTAGTTAATATTATGATTTGCCCTTGACTTAAGGTTAATCAAATTTTGTTTCACAGTTAACTGTAAGGGCTTCTTATTATAATCTATTGGAATGCTTATTAATACAGTTTGTGATAAATGAAGTATAAGCAATTACTGCTGCAATCAGCTTAAAATAGGTCCTGTTTTTAAATTCAGTAGAGTTTTCTTTTTGATTTTTAAGGATTTATCACATTGTAAATTGCTGTCTTTTAGACATTTATTAATTTTAGAAGTTTGATTTTTATTGGTAATAGGCTTCGTTGAGCATGCCGTATGCCTTTCGTATCTACATTTGGTTACCGATTATAATGACGCCGGCGACGCAAAGGTTTTCGATAGATTGATGCGCCTTGTCTTTTTAACCATATAAATTACTTATCACTATTTATGAGAAAAGGTTTACTTATTTTAATTGTTGCTGCCTTTCCGCTTTTTGTTCAGGCTTGTCAGAAAAACGGTTCGGGTGATACAACCACCAGAAACAATGACGCCGGGCAAAAGGTAAAGTATTTTAAAAACCCGGTAATAGCAGGCGACCATGCAGATCCTTTTGTTGCCCAAAAAGATGGTAATTACTATTTCCTGTCAACAAAAGGAAACAATATTTCCATCATCAAAACAAGATCAATGTCTCAACTGGCTGCCGCCCCTGAAACGGTGGTATGGTCGCCCCCTCAAAATACGGATCACTCAGCCGACATCTGGGCACCCGAGCTGCACTTTATTTCAGGTAAATGGTACATTTACTTTGCTGCAGCGCAAAGCGGCGTTAATGACAGCAATCGCATGTTTGTGATTGAAAATGAGAATGCCGACCCTACAAAGGGTACATGGATATTCAAAGGCAGACTATTTGACCCTGCTGATGATCAATGGGCGATAGATGGTTCTATCCTTACCATAGGAAACAAAAATTATCTTGTATGGTCTGGCTGGGAAAATGCAACTGAAAAATATAAGCAATATATCTATATCGCTGCTATGTCAACCCCTTGGACACTTAGCGGGCCAAGGGTAAAAATATCATCCCCAACTAACGAATGGGAAAAGTGGGAGCCAAGTTCAATTGGTGCCGGCGTTAATGAAGGGCCTATAGTTTTGCAACGTGATGCTAACAGTCCGTTATTCGTTATATTTTCGGCCAGCCGTTATAGCAGCGATAATTACTGTCTTGCTCAAATTCAATTAAAAGCGGGTGGCAATCCATTGGTTGCACAAGACTGGATAAATAAAAAGCAAGTTTTTGTAAGGAATGATAACGCTAACGTTTATGGCCCCGGGCACAACGGCTTTTTTACCAGTAGCCGCAAAGATGACAAAGGCGTATTACAAACCGAAAATTGGTTTATCTATCACGCACGGAACACGCCTGCTATGCCCAACCAACCGAGGACTTCAAGAATGCAAAAACTCAACTGGAATGCTGATGGCTCGCCAAATTTTGGTATTGCCGTTAGTACGGGGACGAATATTCCCATTCCGATAGGGGATTGATTTGAATAACCGGAAGGTTTGAGTGTACCTGACTCAATAGCCTGTTGAGCATTCGTTCTCAAATAACAATAAAGTATGATTTATTAAATGCCTTGCCTTTTAAGGGTAGGATAGCCTGAGCTATGCGCCAATTTTGTTGCTGTATGTGGCTGAATAGCCGGGATTTACAACTAAGAATTAAACCTAATAACCCCTCAAAATATGCATTAAAAAAAAGAGAAGTATAAAATTTTGTCTGAGCCGGACAGTCCGTGATCAGACATTTAAACCAAAGAAGGCTTTGCCAACTGATATTGTGATTTCAGGAAAGCTTTCTTATCACCAATTTCTTAAACCAAATCAATTATGAGAAAACCTTTATATAACAACAAAGGCGGCACCTGCTATCCGGTGATCAGCCTATATACGTTATTTGTAAGTATTATGATCCTTTTTTGTTTGCCCGCACTCGCTACAGCAAACAATAACAATAAAACCACTCCGGAAGTTTTGCCGGTAAACTCAGCGTTTAAAGATATTGAAGTGCGCGGTACAGTTACCGATACCAGTGGGGTGGGTTTACCAGGCGTTGCGGTTTCGGTAAAAGGCCGTAGCGGTTATGGCTCTGTAACAGATGTTAACGGTAGTTACCTGATCAGGGTGCCTGAGGACGCGACCCTGATATTTAGTATGCTCGGATTCATCAGACAGGAAGTACCTGTGCGCTCACGTGAATTTATAGCGGTAAAATTAAAACAAAACGTTGCCCTTTTGAACGATGTTGTGGTGGTAGCCTACGGCACACAACAAAAAACGAATGTTACCGGTGCCCTTACTTCGGTAACTTCTAAAGAATTGTTGCGTACGCCAACAGCCAGCCTTACCAATAGCCTTGCAGGCCGTTTGCCAGGTTTAATAACCATTCAAAGCAGCGGCGAGCCCGGAGCTGATGGTTCTGCGCTTTATATACGTGGTTTCGGCACTTATCAGGGTAAAAGTCCGCTGATACTGGTAGATGGTATCGAGAACAGTATTGATGGAATTGATGCGAACGACGTTGAAACTGTAAGCGTGCTGAAAGATGCGGCAGCCACGGCGGTATACGGTATGAAAGGTGCCAACGGTGTAGTATTGGTAACCACTAAAAGGGGTAAAATTGGTAAACCCGTAATTTCACTTACGGCACAAACTGCGGCGCAACAGCCATTTAATATGCCTAAGTACCTGGATTCTTACGACGCTTTAACACTTTTCAGAGAAGCGTTGAACAATGATGGCCTGAACGCAAATTTGTATACAGACGAATACCTGAACAAATTTCGTGACCGCAGCAACCCAACCTACCAGTATCTGTATCCTAATGTTGATTGGACTAAGGAGCTCATAAAGCCTTATTCCATGATGACCCAGGGTAACCTCAATGTAAATGGTGGCTCGTCAACTGCAAGGTACTTTGTCTCACTGGGTTATTTGAATCAGGCTGGTTTGTATAAATACGACGACCTTAATGCGTATAACATTAATGCTGAGATGAACAAATACAATTTCCGCAGCAACATTGATGTGGACATTACCCCATTGCTTAAGCTGGAATTAAACCTGTCTGACATCGTACGCGATCGGAACTATCCTAATGAAACAGCCGGAGGAATATGGAACCAGTTACGTACTACACCGTCTTATCTCTATCCATTAACTAACCCTAACGGTTCTGTGCCCGGTCAAAAAGATTCGCCGCCTAACCCTTATGGCAGGCTTACTCAATATGGTTATGGTCGTTTCTTTGAAAATACTTTAAGTTCAATTGTTGGATTTACGCTGAAACTACCATTTGTTACAGAAGGATTGAGTTTCAGGACACGATTTGCTTACGACGCACAAAATTATCGGAATATTTTCCGTCAGCGTAATTACTCAACTTACCGGTTCATTATAGATGAAAACGCAACAGACTTGAGCAGTGGCCATTATGAGGAATTAACTACCGGAGATGGGCTGCTTGGTTTTAACGTTGACGCCAATGGCAGCCGCAAATCAACTTTTGAAGCATATTTAAATTACGACAGGACCTTTGCGCAAAAGCATGCCATATCAGGTATGTTGCGTTATAATCAGTCGCAAAGCTTTCAGGCAACTGCCACGGGCGATGGAGCTATCGCGGCGCTGCCTTACAAGCAGCTTGGTTTAGTGGGCAGGCTTAACTACTCATATGACAGGCGGTATGTATTGGAAGCCGATGCCGGTTACAACGGTTCTGAAAACTTTATGAAAGGCAGGCGCATGGGTTTTTTTCCAGCCGTATCTCTTGGCTGGGTTGCATCTAATGAAAAGTTCCTTAAAGATTCAAAAGTTTTCAATTTGTTAAAATTCAGAGGGTCATATGGTATAGTAGGTGTGGACAACAGTGTTGGGCGCTTTGCTTACCTGAGCACTTGGCAAACAGGTAATGGTAGTGGTTACCGCTTTGGTTTAGCTGCCGATGGCGACGGTTATGCCGGTGCCCAGGAAAGCGCTACAGGTAACTCATTCCTAACCTGGGAAAAGTCAAAGAAAGCAAATATTGGTATTGATCTGGAATTGTTTAGAGGCGAGATAGCCTTTACCGGCGATGTTTTCAAGGAGAGGCGTTCGCAGATATTGACCACCGCTACCATTATTCCTGATGTAAGCGGTGTGCAAAACTTGCCGGCTATTAATGCGGGTATAGTTGATAACAAAGGTTTCGAAGGAGAAATCACCTGGAGAAAGCATTTTGGCAATCATAATATCATGGTAAGGGGTTCATACTCTTATGCAACCAACCGCATACAATATGCAGCCGAACCGGTTTATGCCCTTGCATACCGTGGTTTAAAAGGTACCCAGATCAATGAAGCATATGGACTTACCGCATTGGGTTTGTTTAAGGATGATGCAGATATTGCAGCCAGCCCAACACAACAGTTTGGTGCAGTGCGCCCGGGTGATATCAAGTACCTTGACCGTAACGGTGATGGTGTAATCAACAGCCAGGATGAAGGTTACTTAGGTAAGGTAACCACCCCTAAATCTATCATGGGTTTAACGCTTTCATACACATACAAAAGCTTTGATATGAATGTGTTGTTCCAGGGTGCTACAGGTGGTCAGTTGTGGTTAACAGGTACATCGGCCTGGGCTTTTTCAAGCAACAGTTCGGTTTTAGCCGATTACCTGACCGGCCGCTGGACTACAGAGAACCCTGACCCTAACGCGCAATGGCCAAGGCTTTCATCTTCAAACAACGTAAATAATAACCAAAACTCAACCTTTTGGCTGCGATCGTCAAATTATCTGCGTTTGAAAAATGCCGAAATAGGCTATACGCTTCCTAAGACATGGGTGAAACGGGCAGGTTTGTCTAACATCCGCGCTTTTGTAAGTGGTTCCAACATTTACACATGGTCGAAGATGAAAATCTTTGATCCGGAAAGAACCAATGGCTTTGGCGACTATCCTCAACTGCGTGTAATAAACTTAGGATTAAATGCTTCAATGTAACACAATGAAAAATATTTGTAAGCTGCTATTGGCAGTACTTTTAATCAGCAGCACATCCTGCAAAAAATACCTGGACGTTGTGCCTGCCGAATATTCGAGCGAGAACGATGTTTATAATAATATTAACCTGACAGAACAGGCACTTGCGCGCCTTTACAATGCCTTGCCCGACGAAATGCAGGCCTATTTTACTGCAGCCACCGATGAAACCTATCACCATTGGTTTGATAACGGGGAAGCTGTGAATGCCTATAAATACAATTTGGGCAGTTGGAGCACTAATGACAACCCATTGGGCAACTGGTCTGGCAAGTACCAGGATATCAGACGTGCGAATATCTTTATAGAGCGGATTGACAATGTTCCTATTCCACTTGACCGCGAAAGCTATTATGCAATATGGAAACCCCGCTATAAAGCTGAGGCGCGTTTCTTAAGAGCTCAGTTTTATTTTGAGCTGTTTAAACGATATGGCGCCGTTCCGTTATTGACCAGTGCAAAAGATGTTGATCCTGATAATCTGGAAGATACCCAGGTAGCACGCAACTCGGTTGACGAAGTGGTTAATTTCATTACTTCAGAATGTGATGCTGCTGCAGATGTGCTGCCTTTAACACAAGATGGCCCACAGACTGGTCGTATCACAAAAGGTGCAGCACTGGCATTAAAAGCAAGGACACTTTTGTATGCTGCCAGCCCTTTGTTTAACGGTAATCCTTTATATTCAGGCATAAAAAACAAAGACGGAAAAGCACTTTTCAATACTTCGTATGATAAGGAAAAATGGAAAAGAGCGGCTGATGCTGCAAAAGAGGTAATTGATCTTGGGATTTACAGTCTTTACAATCCATTTCCTGATAACCCGGTGCAAAATTATGCCGCGCAGTTTTATACACGCGATTACACGGAAACCATTTTGCCGCGAATAATGGGCAACTCTACAGATATTGATGGTAACTATCTGCCTAACGGCTCGCCATTTAAAGGCAACGGAAAGTTAACGCCTTTGCAGCAATTGGTTAATGCATATGAAATGAAGAACGGTTACCCAATAGATGTTCAGGGATCTGGTTACAGAACCGATGGTTTTTGGAGTGGTGAGCTTTGGGATGGTTTGAAATTTCAGAACGTGAGCAATATCTCTAACATGTATAAGGACCGCGACCCGCGCTTTTATGCCAGTATTTTCTTTCAATATGATGTCTGGCGGTTTGATGCAACCAAAAGGCCCGTAAGGTTGGCGTGGTTTGGCGCTGGCAATGGGGTTACCGATGGATGGGCTACCGGCAAGCCGGGTACTAATCCATGGGGATATAACGTGCGCAAATTCTTGTCGCCAAGTTATGACCGTAATGCAGGTTCAGGTACCGGTACAAGAAATTTTCCTATCTTCAGATTGGCAGAGATTTATCTGAACTATGCCGAAGCGATGAACGAATACCAGGATGCTCCTAATCAAGCTGTTTATCAATATCTTAACATGGTTCGTGGTAGGGTATCTATGCCTGCGCTGCCCATATTACCCGATGATAATACCAAAGAAGGTATGCGCAAGCGTATCCAAAATGAACGCAGGGTAGAGTTAGCTTTCGAGAGCCACCGTTTTTGGGATGTAAGGCGCTGGTTAATTGCTAAAACGGTTGATAGCGGACCGGCGCTTGGTTTAAATGCACGCCCTTCTGCAGCAGAACTACAAGCTACCGGTCTGAATGAAAGCAGCGAAGAAGCTGGTGTGGCCGTATTTTATAAAACAGTAACGCTGCAGAACCGCATTTTTACAGATAAACATTACTTGATGCCAATACCGCAAACAGAGATTGACAAAGATCCAAATCTGGTGCAAAACTACGGTTGGTAAGTGTTATCTTAAATTTTTATTTTCTATCAGATTAAAGCAAATCAACAATGAAAAGCAAGTGTGAGGTTTTCCGCAAGAAAACCCACACTTGCTTTTAACCCTATAGTGAACAAATCATTAGGTTTTTCATTAAATGATTTTAAATATCCTTTTCGACAACAGATATGGTGGTGACCAATCTACCAGATCGCCTTTTGCATATTAAGTTAATTTGCTTCTACGCGATACATACATTCCGTTAAACATACTCTGAAGGTCGGACAGTTTGAAAGAGTAGCTTTTAAGCAGTCGGCCGAATCTTTATTTAATAAGTTATTTTATTACCCGAGGAATGTTGGATGAATTTTTCAGGTATGCGAATGCCTTGAAGAATGGCAGCTATGAGGAGCAGAAGCAAGTGAAAGATATACAGCATGCCTGGCAGGTTGCTTCGATTTAAAAGACGTCTTAACCTTTTTCTTTGCTGAAAACCTTTTTGGAGCCGGGCTATGTCGTTTCGGCTGGGGGATCTGGTACGGATGAGGATTTAAATAAAAAAAAGTTTATTTAATTTACAGTGCTACGGAACCTGAATCAAAAAACAAAACTCCGTAAATCATGGACTTACGGGGTTATTTTTGTTAGGGCGGTGAGGGAGGGATTCGAACCCTCGGTACAGTTTCCCGTACGTCAGTTTAGCAAACTGATCCTTTCGGCCTCTCAGGCACCTCACCGTGTTTTTTTATAAACAATCCCTTTTTTCAGGGACTGCAAATATAGTAATTAGGTAATTCCGTCAAAAAAATAAATCAGATTTTTAATAATCAATTCTCACATGATATATACTCATTAGCATTCGCTTGAAAATCTGTTTTATAGTCTCTAATTCTTTTAAAGTTATATTACTGTCATTCAATTGGTTTTGGTCAAGTTTGTACTTTACAATACGGTCGACAAGGATACCGATCGATTCTTCATCCGGCTCTTTTAACGAGCGTGAAGCCGCTTCAATAGAGTCGGCAAGCATTAAAACACCGGTTTCTTTAGTAAAGGGAACCGGCCCAGGATAGCGGAAAATATTCTCATTAATGAATTTTTCGGGAAAGTTTTTCAGGAATGACTGATAAAAGTAATCCACCCTGGTATTACCATGGTGAGTCCTTATAAAATCAATTACAATCTCAGGCAAGTTGGCTTTTCGTGCCATTTCAATACCCTTGCTTACATGCCTGATAATAATTTGGGCACTTTCTTCATAAGGCAGCTTATCATGCGGGTTAAAACCTGATATCTGGTTTTCTATAAAAAACAATGGGTTTTCCATTTTACCGATATCATGATAAAGAGCACCCGCTCTTACCAGAAGCGCATTGCCACCTATTGCAAAAATTGCATTCTCGGCCAGGTTAGCCACCTGTAAGGAGTGCTGAAAAGTACCTGGCGCACTAAAGGCCATTTCGCGCAGTAAAGATGAATTAGTATTCGTCAGCTCTATTAGTGTAAGCTCTGATGTTATGGCGAAAACCTTTTCAAACAAATAAATAAGAGGATAAGCTAACAGCGTAAGTAATACGCTTACTGCAAATGGTATAAAATCAACCCAATCAATAGTGCTGAAAGTACCTTCCCTTATTAATGCAATACCTACAAATGAGCAGAAATAAGTAAAAGTAATGATGAGGGCCGAAACCAGAAATTGCTCACGCCTGATCAGGTTTTTTATACTGTAGATGGACACCATACCGGCGGTTATCTCATAAAAGGCAAACTCAAAGCTGTTGGGCACAAAAAAACCGGCTATCATCACTACAAGCAGATGTATGTTAAGCGCCAGGCGGGTATCAAATAATATTCTTATAATTATAGGTACAATACAATAAGGTATATAGTAAAAGTTTGGCAACTCCAGCTTTATAGCTAATGAGAGTGTTGCCAGCATAGCCGTTATTACCAGTAAAATAAGGCTAACCAAACGATTGTCATGATAAATATCTTTCCTGAAAAGGTACAGAAAGATCATTAACAGAGTTATAGTAATACCGGTTAACAGAAATTGGCCTAATAATACATATCCGCTGTTACCATTTGTACGCGAGTTGTCTTCAAACGCTTTTTTAAAGGATGCAAGTTTTTGATACGTTTCATCATTAATAACCGTACCTTTTGTAATAATGGTTTCCCCTTTTTGCACCATTCCTCGGGTTATAGATAAGTTATCTGTAACTTCTTTTTCAAGGCGTGCGGTAAGTTTAGCATCGAAGCTGAGGTTGGGCTGTATACGGTCTTGCACAAGGTTTAATAAAAATGCCTTATCCAGGTTTGGCAGCTTGCTTATGGTGGCATCAGCGTAATTTATGGCGCGTTCTATTGTAAATAAATCTACGGTACTTTTATCAACAGCTACATTATTAGTTAGTATAGTAATACCGTAATCTTTACCGGTAAGCTGATATCGGGGATTAAGTTTAAGTATCCCTTTGTCGTAAACCGCGTTAAGAATATTTATACCGGTTTGCAGGTAAATATTCTTTAAATGCTCGTTAAGCCCTGCATTATGCCATTTTATCTCAAAATCGTTTTTAAAGCCTTCCTGTTGTTGCCCGGCCATTTCCGTATTTTTTTGATAAACGGGGGTTACAGTTGCTAAAGCGGCTTTTTTATCGGCTTCTATTTCGGCGTTAGTTTTAAGAATAGCGAAGTTATACGGAGATATCAGGTCCTTTTGGTTCCAAACGCGGCCTTTTTCAAATTCATAGCCAAATTTAGCTTGTTTTGGTAAAGTGTAAACAATGAGTAGTACGCTGGCCAGCATCATCAAAAACTTAACGTTTAGCGCGTATTTACGCAATAATGCCTTTTGCCGTGATGCCGAAAGTTTTGCCATAGTACTGTTTAACCAATCAAAAATAGCATAAGTTTCGGTTTTAAGTAACTCTTCTTGCTTTTATCAATCAAAATGTGATATCTTTATGATATCAATTTAAATCACTTGCATCATGAATTCCGAAAAAGTTATCACAGCACCATCAGGTTACCTGGCCTTTGTTTTAGTACTCATTTTAATTGGGTTAAGCGTATTTTGTTTTTGGGCAGAACAACATGCCATAGGTGCGATTATTTGTGTTATAAACTTTGTTTTTATACTTCCCGGGCTGGCGATAGTTAACCCAAACGAATCAAAAGTGCTTACCTTGTTTGGTAAATATAAGGGTACTGTTAAGCAGGACGGTTTTTTTTGGGTAAACCCATTTACCGTTAAAAAAAAGGTATCGTTAAAAGCTTTTAACCTGAATGGCCAGCAGTTAAAAGTTAATGACAGTGCAGGAAACCCGATAGAAATTGCTGCAGTAATAGTATGGCAGATAAAAGATACTGCAAAAGCTGTTTTTGCTGTTGAGAATTACATACAATATGTAAACATTCAAAGTGAAGCTGCTGTACGCCATTTAGCAAATTCATTCCCTTACGATCATATCGAGGATGAAAATGCGAGTATTACCCTGCGCGGTGGAGCCGAACAAGTAAGCGTAATGCTGGAAAAAGAATTGAACGAGCGATTAGAACGTGCCGGTATCGAGGTTTTGGAAGCCCGTATATCGCACCTGGCTTATGCCCCGGAAATTGCACATGCCATGCTACAGCGCCAACAGGCAGCTGCTATAATATCGGCTCGTAAACTTATTGTTGAAGGCGCCGTAGGGATGGTAGAAATGGCCCTGCAAAAAATGGAAGAAAAAAACATTATTGAGCTTGACGAGGAACGCAAAGCCGCCATGGTAAGTAACCTGCTGGTTGTGCTTTGCGGTGATAAAAGTGTTAATCCAATAGTAAATACCGGTACGCTTTATCATTAATTATTATGAATGATCTGAGAGATTTTAATAACGCCCGCACGTCTGAAATGTTCATCATGCGCCACAATTGGTGGAAACCTTATTACGAGCTGACAGACGGGCAATTCCTGTATGGACGGTTAAGCTACAATGGCGTATTTAAACGGTACGCCATAATAGAAAGCGTTGAGGGCACATTTACTATAAAAAGGAAATCGTTGATTGGCCGTAACATGCTGCTGAATAAGGGAGAGGAGGAAACCATTGGCGAAATGATTCCATCTATATGGAAACGGGATGTAGGTATACAAATGAATAACGGTTTTGAGGCTAATTACCTTTTCAAAAAATTATTCAGCAGGGCGTATACGCTTACCAGCAACAGCTATGGCGATCTGCTTGAAATAAAGCAGGTACCGTTTGGTATAAAAAAGCCCTTTGCCATTACATTCAAAAACGAAACTTATAATACTTTTAAATTTGATGTGCCTTTACTAACAATGATAGGCGTACATTTTATGTTATACAGGCAGGCTCAGGCAGCCGCAGCAGGGGCAAGTTAAATCAATATGGCAGAAAAAAAAGCTTTTGTTTTACGGATAAATCCAGATATGCTCAAGGAAATAGAAGTTTGGGCGGCTGATGAATTTCGCAGCACTAACGGGCAAATTGAATATCTGTTGCAGGAGGCACTTAAGGCCCGAAAAAAATTACCTCGCCGTAAAAAAATTGATGGCTGAGCTATTTTCTTAATTTACTATGCGTGCATAGTAAATTAATTTTTAAATTTGCCGTTTATTATACTACAATTTGTTTTTCATTTTATGAGAGAAGTATATATAGTATCAGCCACCCGTACCCCGATTGGCAGTTTTGGCGGCGCATTAGCTGGTATGTCTGCCACTCAATTGGGTGCAGTTGTTATTAAATCAGCTGTTGAAAAAGCCGGCCTGCAGCCACAGGACATTCAGGAAGTATACATGGGAAATGTACTTTCGGCAAACCTCGGCCAGGCGCCTGCAACACAGGCGAGTATATACGCCGGTTTGCCACATATACCTGCCACAACTGTCAACAAAGTTTGTGCATCTGGAATGAAAGCCGTAATGCTTGCTGCACAAAGTATCGCCCTGGGCGACAATGATATTGTAGTGGCAGGAGGGATGGAAGGCATGAGTAATGTGCCTTATTATCTTGATAAAGCTCGTAACGGCTACCGCCTGGGGCATGGCCAAATTACCGACGGCTTGGTTAAGGATGGCCTTTGGGATGTTTATAACGATTTCCACATGGGCTCTGCTGCTGAGCTGTGCGCTGTGGATTGCAATATTTCGCGCGAGGATCAGGATGCTTTTGCCATTGAATCATACAAACGTGCCCAGAAGGCGCAGGCAGAGGGCAAATTTGCAGCAGAAATCACTCCGGTTGAACTGAAAAACAAAAGAGGTGAGTTAACCTTATTCTCTGATGACGAAGAACCCGCCACTGTTAAGTTCGACAAAATCACCACACTTAAACCGGTATTTAAAAAAGAAGGTACAGTCACTGCGGCTAATGCCTCAACGCTTAATGATGGTGCTGCGGCACTGGTATTAATGAGTAAAGAAAAAGCTGATGCAATGGGCATAAAACCGCTTGCAAAAATTCTTTCTTATGCAGATGCACAGCAATCTCCCGAGCTATTTACTACAGCGCCGGCCAAAGCTTTGCCATTGGCCATGCATAAAGCTAACCTATCTGCAGAACAGATAGATTTTTTTGAGATAAATGAGGCATTCTCTGTTGTGGCATTGGCCAACAACAATATGCTGAAGCTCGATCCGGCAAAAGTAAATGTAAATGGTGGCGCTGTGGCCATTGGTCATCCGCTTGGTGCTTCAGGTGCACGCATTATAGTAACGCTGATAAACGTATTGCAACAAAATAAAGCAAGATATGGTGCCGCAGGCATCTGCAACGGCGGCGGCGGTGCCAGCGCTATCGTTATTGAAAATATAGCCTGACATCAACCTGATTATTATAATTTAGCGCCTTATTTAACGTTATAAGCATCAAACAACTTGATGAAAGGTTTTTTACTAACTCTCATATTCTCTATATACAGTATTACAACGTTTGCGCAGCATTCAGACGAGGCCATCAACCTTAAAAATCTGGGCATATATCAGGATAGCCTGATCTCCCTGGGGAAGAAAATGATAAACAGCCCGGAAGGGATTGAGCGTAAAAACGCAAATTACACATTTATACGGACACTCGTAGCCGCTTTAAAAATACCTCATTCTTTCAATTATAAGTTCGACTCTTTAAAAACCACAAGCATACTTAACTCACCAGATAATCGCTTTCGTGTTTTTAGCTGGCACGTAATGAATCAGGATGGCAGTTACCGTTTTTATGGTACCATTCAAATGAACACCAGCGAAAAATTGTTAATGTATCCGCTTGAAGATTTTACACCATTTATAAAAAGCCCGGCCGATACCGTAACCGATAATAAAAAATGGTACGGAGCACAGTACTATAGAATAATACGTGTTGCAGCATCAAAGCCTTATTACATCTTATTAGGGTGGAAAGGGAATAATGTAAAATCAACCAAAAAGGTTATTGAAGTATTGTCCTTCGACCGCGAGGATCATCCGGTTTTAGGTATGCCTGTTTTTGATGGTGGTAAAACTCGCCCCACGCGTGTGGTGTTTGAATATACCCGGCAAGCCTCAATGTTATTGCGTTATGTGCCAGAGCAAAATCTGATTGTATTTGATCATCTGGCGCCGCCTGACCCAAAAATGAAAGACCAACCGGAGACATTTGGCCCCGACCTTACCTATGACGGGTATCAGCTTAAAAACGGCAGATGGCAGTTAATTGAAGATTTGGATATGCGTAACGTTCCACAAGCGACTGATGAAGGTTATACAGATCCAAAAATACAATCAAGAAAAGATAAAAGTGCTTTGCCATCAGTAAGAAAAAATTAAATTTCTGATTACAGATTTCCGAATTAAAGAGTGACTCACTGTAACACTTTTAGTATTAAATTTTGGTTTGAAAGATTTATATTACTTTAGCGAATTAATTAAAACAGATAAATGGAGGAAAAAACAGCAGAACAGTCTCGGTCAATAGGTAAGATTCCAAGAGCAGTCCCTTTTATTATAGGCAATGAATTTGCAGAGCGCTTCAGCTTTTACGGAATGCGGAGTATCCTTGCTGTTTTTTTGGTGAGTCAGTTTTTTAGTCATGAGAGTGACGTGGTAGCAAACGCTCATTCAAACAGTATTAACCACATGTTCTCTACCCTGGTATATGCTACGCCATTGTTAGGCGCCATCCTTGCAGATTGGTTTTTTGGCAAATATCGTGTTATACTGATAGGTTCATTAATATATACCATCGGGCATTTTCTGCTATCTATGTATGATACTAATTTGGCTGGCTTTCAAACAGGGTTGATTATCATAGCTTTTTCTGCAGGGGCCATAAAATCATGCGTATCCGCAAATGTTGGCGATCAGTTTGATCATAGCAATCAAACACTAATGAGCACAATTTACAGCTGGTTTTATTTTAGCATTAACGCCGGTTCAATGGTTAGTATGGCTATAATTCCAGTTATATATAAAAACCTGGGTGCAGCCTGGGCATTTGGTGTGCCGGGGATATTAATGGCGCTTGCTACGCTTATTTTCTTCCTGGGTAGAAAGTCTTATGTGCGTGTTCCGCCGAAAGGCATTAAACGAGACAATTTTGTTTCGGTAAGTATTTATGCGCTGCGATGCAAAATGTCCGGTAAAGCGCAGGGTGGTAAAAGTGCCTGGGCATGTGCTGAAGAAAAATATGGAGAAGAAAAGGTAGACGGCATTAAGGCAGTATGGCGCGTAATGGCCGTTTTTGCTTTTATACCGGTTTTTTGGTCGTTATGGGACATGAACAGCGCCGAATGGGTTTTACAATCTACCAAACTTAACCTTGATCTTGGAATTTTTGGCTGGCACATCCTTCCATCACAGATACAAACTGTAAATGCAGTATTTCTTTTGATAATGATCCCACTGTTCAACTTCGGATTTTATCCCATAGCAACCAAGTTGGGGTTGAAACTAACCCCATTGCGTAAAATTGGCTTTGGTTTGTTTGTAACAGCATTCAGTTTCGTTATTATAGCGCTATTACAAGAAAAGGTTGACGCCGGTGCTCATCCATCTGTATGGTGGCAAATCCTCGCTTATGCTGTATTATCTGCAGGTGAAGTATTAGTTTCACTGGTGGGGCTTGAATATGCTTATACACAGTCGCCAATATCAATGAAAAGCACCATGACAGCCATTTGGTACTTTACTTACTCTATTGGTTCGTTTTTTAATACCATGGTCAACAATAGTATAGCAGATCATGGCTATTTTAGTCGGTTTACCGGCGCATCATTTTACTGGTTGTTTGTTGGTATTTGCCTGGGTTTTGTGGTTATATTTATTTTCGTAAGCCCGCGTTTAAAAGAAAAAGCATATCTGGCATCGGATGTGTTGGGTAAAGGTTTGGATATAAAGGACGACGAAGTGAAACCCATACATCCGGATAACCCCATTGTTTAATATAAGCTTTATCAATTAATAGTTGCTTTACTCTGTGCCTGATAGTATCGTTATAATACCTACCTATAACGAGAAGGAAAATATCGAGCGAATGATTCGTAAGATATTCAGCCTTCCGCATGATTTTCATTTGCTTATTATTGATGATGGCTCGCCGGATGGTACAGCATCTATCGTAAAAGCACTTCAACTGGACTATCCCGGAAAACTGCACATAGAAGAACGTAGCGGCAAATTGGGGTTAGGAACGGCTTATATACATGGGTTTAAGTGGGCTGTAAAACATCAGTACGATTTTATTTATGAGATGGATGCTGATTTTTCGCACAATCCTGATGACTTGCTCAGATTAAGGCAAGCATGCGTTGAAGGTGCGGATGCGGCCATAGGCTCGCGTTATATAAAAGGTGTCAATGTAGTTAACTGGCCCATGAGCCGGGTGTTAATGAGTTTTTTTGCCTCTGTATATGTACGCTTTATTACAGGTATTGATATTCAGGATAGCACAGCCGGGTTTATGTGTTACCGGCGAAAAGTTTTAGAAACGCTTAACCTTGATAAAATTAAGTTTGTAGGATATGCCTTTCAGATTGAAATGAAATACACGACTATCAAGCATAATTTCAAAGTAGTTGAAGTACCCATCATTTTTACAGATCGTACAGCAGGTACGTCTAAAATGTCATCAGGCATTTTTAAAGAGGCTTTTTTTGGGGTGATACAAATGCGTATTAACAGCATATTCCGTAAATATCCTGAAGGATAAAATAGGGTGCTATAATTATTGATCTTCAAATAACAGGCGCTTTACAACTTCAATTTAAAGTCCTTTGTGCTATAGCCGGTTCGATTTTAATAAGGAGGGTTTTCGTCTTCTTCCACTTGACTAAATTCAGATACATTTTAAAAGGTGAGCGTAATTGTTTAAAATACTACTTAAGTAGGGCCTATTAAAAATTTTAAAAAATAAGTTTGCGAAGTGATGAAAAATTTGCACCTTTGCAGCCCGCCTGAGGGTTGGGGGAGTGAAGGAAGGAAGGGTGTTTGAGGGGTTTAAAAAGGGCCCTGAAAAAAGTTAAAAAAAGGCTTG
>NZ_JBHTHZ010000012.1:0-164066 GCF_042676805.1 Mucilaginibacter litoreus
CATCCCGAAAAGAATAAAGCAAGCTGACACGGTCCAGCCTTACTGTTAACTAACCCAATCCAAACAAAAAGAGGCCACCTCATAATGACTTATGAGACGGCCTCTTCAAATGGATATTGTTATCACATTAAAGCTTTAACCATTTATTACGTACAGCAATTTGCCTGGCAGTAGTTTGCGGCAATTCCACTATAGTATATCTGGATGCATTGTTACGCTGCAGGGTAACCGGTATAATAATCCGCTGGCCATCTCGGGTAACAGTGACATTTATTTTATCGCCTGTTTTTTTACCTTTAAGCATTGTGGCAACATCAGTAACAGGCGTGTCATCAATGGCTGTAATTTCGTCGTTAACATTTAAACCGTCAACCCAGCCAGCACCGCCTCGCAACACCGTGGTAATTATTTTACGCGTGTTAGTAAATACACCTAATGATGGCTCGTTGGTTTCTGCAAGTTCATCAGTGATCTGGTAACCGGCGTAACCAAGGTATTTATTGTAGTCGATATCAGCTAACCCATTGATATATTTAGCATAAAAATCATCCAGGTTCTTACCTGCAAACTTTTCAAAGCCAGCCTTAAATTCAGCATCAGTATAACCGCGCTTTTTGCCTTTATAATAAGTATCGTACATGTACTTCATCACATCGTCAAGCGAGTACTTTCCATTGCTATTATTGATGATCTCCAGATCCAACAACATGCCTACAACGGCCCCTTTATCATAATAAGATATACCGGTGTTATAGGAATTTTCATTAGGGCGGTAACCTTTTATCCAAGCATCAAAGCTCGACTCGGCCAATGGCTGCACTTTGCTGCCCGGCTGGTTCTCAACCGTATTGATATCGCCGGCCATATCGCCCAGATAGCTTTTAACATCAGATATACCGGCATGGCGTAGTATAAGATTTTGATAGTAGGCCGTGAAACCCTCCGCTATCCATAAATTGGTAGTGTAGTTTTCATTATCGTAATCAAACGGGCCCAGCGCTATCGGGCGCAGGCGTTTAACATTCCAAAGATGAAAGTGCTCATGCGCTACCAGGCCTAAAAACCCGCGGTAGCCACGTTCGCTGCCATACTGGTCGCGCGAGGCGCCTAACACAGTTGAGCTTAAATGCTCCAAACCGCCCCCGTTACGCAGTTTATTATGTACTATAAAAGTATAATGTTTATTTGGGTTCTCGCCGTATACAGCAACTTCAGCTTCAATCACTTTAGCCATATCAACCTTTAATCGCTCTTTATCATAATTGCCCCCGCCATACATCGCTACCTCATAATGGGTACTGCCAACATTAAAATCAAAAATATCCTGTGTACCTATTTCCAGCGGCGAATCATATAAAATATCGTAATTAGGAGCGGTGCGGGTAAATGTATCGCCGTTAACCATCTCTAAACTTGTTGATACTTTATTCCAGTCCTTGTAAGGCTTAATAATAACGGTAGACGGATTGCTTACCATCCCTTTAGGATACATAAATATACCTGTAGTTGACAGGAAAGCGTGCGAAACATCTATAAAGCTTGTACGTACAGATAACTCAAAGGCGTATACCTTGTATTTTATAGTAACCGCGCTAACGCCGGCGGTATTTATCTTCCATGTATTTTTGTTGATTTTAGGCGCAGCCACATCCTTGCCTTTAATACTCGCAGATAAAGATTCTACGTTTTTCGCAAACTCGCGTACCAGGTACGATCCGGGTGCCCAAACAGGCATTTTAACTTCGAGCGATGGTTGGTTTAAGCCACTGATATTCATCTCAACATCAACGTAGTGTGCCTGTGCCTCGGGGAAACTAACTGTGTAAGATATTTTAACAGGAACAGCCGCACTGACTGACGAATTACTCATAAGTAAAATAATTAAATAAGCAAGTACTGATGTGTAAACTTTTTTCATGCTGCAAGTTAAAAAAATAAAATTCTTAATTAAACTGCACAAAACAGTTGGGGTTGTAAAATGGTTGATACAAGCAAGCAATTTGATTTTTAAGGTCTTATAATTGTAAGATAAACCGCTGCATGCACTTTGCAGATGGCAATTACAAAAGCTATTATAAACAATAAATTATACATTTTAAGCAGCAGCATGCTCAAATGAAAACACGCTATATCATATATACTCTATTAGCCCTTGTTGTTGCATTTTTAATTTATAACAAGTTTTTCAGTAAAGGCGCGAAAGAAAAGCAAACTGCTACTGCCGGAAAAGGTAAAAAGAAAAATGGCCCTGTGGCTGTTAATGTTTTAGTAGTGAAGGATACTGCCGTTACTAATCAGATAGACATTACCGGCACCATTGATGCTAATGAAAAAGTAAACCTGGTTAGCCAAACCGCGGGCAACATTACTAATATTTATTTTAATGAAGGCAGCCATGTAAGCAAAGGGCAATTGCTTGTTAAAGTATATAACCAGGACCTTCAGGCTTCCCTGCAGCAAATACAGGCTCAGATAGTACTTGCCAGGGATATCAACCGCCGCAATCAGATATTGGTGCAAAAAGAGGCGATAAGCAAAGAAGAATCTGAAACCTCCCAATCATCTTTAAACGCATTACAGGCACAGGCCGATGTAATAAAGGCACAAATAGCCCGCACCGAAATAAGGGCCCCTTTCTCTGGAATTATAGGCTTAAGAAATGTTAGCCCGGGCGGCTATCTTTCTCCATCCACCCCTATCGCAACACTGGTCAATATCGATCCGGCTAAGGTTACTTTCTCGGTACCTGAGCGTTATCTGCCACTGATTAAAAAGGGCGGAAAAATAATTTTTACAGTAGAAAGCTCGAGAAAAAACTTTTCTGCTACTGTATATGCCATAGAGCCATCGCTTGATGCAACATCCAGAACCATAACCGTTAGAGCCAAGGCACCAAACGCCGATAACCTGCTTACCGCAGGCGCCTTTGCAAAAATAAACCTTACGCTCGACCAAATACCTAAAACTATTATGGTACCTACAGAAAGCGTTATACCTGATATAAAAAGCAGCAAGGTTTACATCTATCATAATGGAAAAGCGCTTGCAAAAGATGTTAAAACAGACTTACGTACCGATACTAAAATACAAATTGTTGATGGGCTGGCTTCCGGGGATAGTGTAGTGGTTTCGGGTTTGATACAGATACGGCCAAACGCACCTTTAAAAATTCTTAAAGTTATTAAGTAAGCAGGTATGAGTTTATCGTCAGTAAGTATAAAACGGCCGGTACTTGCAACAGTAATGTCTGTTGCCATTGTTGTATTTGGTATAATTGGATACAAATTTTTAGGGGTAAGGGATTTTCCATCTGTAGACCCGCCCATTATATCGGTATCTACCAGCTATTCGGGGGCTAATGCAGATGTTATCGAGTCGCAGATTACCGAGCCTTTGGAAAAAGCCATCAATGGCGTGCCGGGTATACGCAACATTACCTCTACCAGCTCAGTAGGTTCAAGCTACATTACTGTTGAGTTCAACCTGGATGCTGACCTTGAAACCGCCGCGAACGACGTACGCGACAAAGTAGGGCAGGCACAGCGGCAACTACCGCAGGATATCAATGCCCCGCCGGTTGTAACTAAGGCCGATGCTAATGCAGATAATATCATTACCCTTACCGTAAGCAGCAACACCCGCAATATTATGCAGGTGAACGACTACGCTGAAAACGTTTTACAGGAAGGTTTGCAAACTATCCCGGGGGTTAGTGCCATTAATATACAAGGGCAGCGGCAGTATGCCATGCGTTTATGGATAAATCCTAACAAGCTTTCGGCCTTAGGTTTAACAGCTACAGATATTGGCGACGCACTCTCACGAGAGAATGTGGAGCTGCCAGCAGGTAAAATAGAGGGTAATAACACCGAGGTTACCATACGCGCGCTGGGTAAACTGACCAATGAACAAGACTTCAATAACCTTATCCTCCGCACGGATAGTAACCGTGTAATCCGGTTGAGAGATGTGGGCTATGCGGTGCTGGGTTCGGCAAATGAGGAAACAGCTTTTAAAGAATCGGGCGTGCCACAGGTAGGCCTTGCAGTTGTACCACAGCCAGGGGCTAACTACGTACAAATTGCAAAAGACTTCTACATTCGCCTTAAACAAATAGAAAAAGACCTGCCGCCAGATATTAACGTAAAGGTAGCGCTGGATAATACCAAATTCATTAACAACTCTATAACAGAGGTAAAAGAAACACTTATTATATCTTTTATACTGGTGGTGATCATTATTTACCTGTTTTTCAGGGATTGGCTTATAGCTTTCCGCCCGTTAATAGATATCCCGGTATCGCTTATAGGAGCGTTTTTTATCATGTATGTCTTTGGATTTTCCATTAACATATTAACATTGTTAGGTATAGTGCTTGCGACCGGTCTGGTGGTGGATGACGGTATTGTTGTAACAGAAAACATCTACAAGAAAATAGAGGGAGGCATGGCCATACGTAAAGCAGCGTTTGAGGGTTCGGCCGAGATTTTTTTTGCAGTGATATCTACCTCAGTTACGCTGGCAGCAGTATTTTTACCTATTGTGTTTCTGCAGGGCTTTACCGGCCGCCTTTTCCGCGAATTTGCGGTAGTTGTTGCAGGAGCGGTGCTGATATCTGCCTTTGTATCCTTATCGTTAACGCCAATGCTTAATGTTAAGCTGATACGCAAAAATCAAAAGAAATCGAAGTTCTATATCATGACCGAGCCATTCTTTGAGAAAATGACCAGCGGTTATACCGAATCGTTGATCAACTTCATGAAGAAAAAATGGGTATCGTTTGTGATCCTTGCCGTTTCATTGATTGTTACAGCCATCCTGTTTAAGGCTACCCCTTCAGAACTTGCCCCGCTGGACGACCGCAGCCTGCTGCGTTACTCGGTAACCGGTTCTGAAGGTGCTACCTATGAGTACATGACAAAATATATGGATAAGGTGGCTAACCTGGTTAGCGACTCTATACCCGAGGCCAATATCAATATCGAGATTGTTTCCCCATCGTTCGGTGGTGGTTCAGCAAACTCGGGGTTTGGCCGTATCGGTTTGGTTGCACCGGATGAGCGTGTACGCACTCAACAGCAAATTGCCGACTGGCTGAACGGAAAACTCTCACGTATGCCTGATGCCCGGGCCATTGTAGTGCAAGAGCAAACCATCAGCGGTGGCGGCAGTGGGGCGCGTACATCGTTACCTGTACAATTTGTATTGCAAAACCAGGACTTTGACAAAATACGTAAAGTACTACCCGACTTTTTTTCAGAAGTATCCAAAAGCCCCGTATTCCAAGGCTCTGATGTTAACCTGAAATTTACTAAGCCAGAGCTACGTGTAGTTACAGATAGGGAACGCGCACGTGATTTGGGTGTTTCTGTTGCGGATATTGCTCAAACCCTCCAGTTGTACTACAGTGCCGGTCGGTTAGATTACTTTCTGATTAACGGTAAACAATACCAGGTAATAGCACAGGTGGACCGCGCCAACCGCGACCAGCCGCTCGACCTGAAGTCTGTTTATGTACGCAGCAGCAAGGGCACCCTTGTACAATTAGATAACGTCGTAAAAGTGTCAGAAAGCGCTACACCACCTTCAATATATCACTTTAACCGCTTCAAATCGGCAACTGTACAGGCTGGTCTTGCGCCAGGCTATACTGTTGGTGATGGTATTGAAGAAATGAACCGTATTGCCAAAGGCTTGCTGGACGATACTTTCAGCACGGCACTTTCAGGCCCATCGCGCGATTATGCGGAAGGTTCATCAAATATCATGTTCGCGTTCGGGTTTGCGCTATTACTTATATACCTTGTTCTGGCAGCGCAGTTTGAAAGTTTTGTCGATCCATTTATTGTAATGCTTACCGTGCCGCTTGCAATTTCAGGCGCTTTTATATCCCTTTGGCTGTTTGATCAAACTTTTAATATCTTCAGTCAGATCGGCATTATCACTCTTGTAGGTTTGGTTACTAAAAACGGTATCCTGATAGTGGAATTTGCTAATCAGCGTATGGAACATGGCTTAAGTAAGTACGAGGCTGTGGTAGAAGCCGCTACGTCAAGGCTTCGCCCTATTTTAATGACCAGCTTAGCCGTTGTATTAGGTTCGGTACCTATTGCGCTGGCTTTAGGCGCTGGTGCAAAAAGCCGTGTTTCGTTAGGTATAGTCATTATCGGCGGAATGCTGTTCTCATTAGTGCTAACCCTTTATGTAATTCCTACCATGTACATGGTGTTTGCATCAAAAACGCGCCGTGATCCTGATGAAGAGCCCGAGGAAGAACCACAATCTAAACAGCCCTTATTAATAGAAAAACTTTAAGCAATATGCGATTCAGAAAAACACTGTGTTTTACATTTTGCTATGCCCTGTTTTGGGTTGCAGCAAAGGCGCAGGATGCTCCTTTGCTCACACTTAAAGATGCGGTTGAAATTGCCCTGCAAAACAACTATAATATCCGTCTATCTAAAAATAATGCAACCATTGCCGGGAACAATGTTACATTGGGCAATGCTGGTTTTTTGCCGCTGGTGACAGGCGATGCTGCTTTAAATAAAAGCAATCAAAAGGTTAAACAAACCCGCAACGACGGCACAGTGAATAACCTGAATGCTAATAACAGTAACAACAATTATGGCATAAACCTTAACTGGACCATATTTGATGGCTTTAACATGTTTGCCAACTATGATATGCTTAAACAGCTGGACAAGTTGGGGGCTGTTCGTCTACAGGATACTATCCAAACCACTGTTGCTAACGTTATAAATACGTATTATAACCTCATCAGCCAAAACGAGCAGATTAAGGCCCTTAAAGGCGCCATTGATATATCGCGTACACAACTACGCTATGCTAATGACAAATTTACTGTAGGCCGGGTGTCAAGGCTTGATGTTTATAACGCGCAGGTAAACCTTAATACCGATACTGCTACCCTTATTACGCAGTTGCAGCAATTTAAAACAACAAAGATTCAACTTAACCAGTTACTGATACGCGATCTGCAAACCGAATTCAGCGTTGGCGATACCATTTTGGTTGATAACACGCTGGTGCTGGGTGACATTATTACCAAAGCCCAAACCCAGAACCCTGATATATTAGCCTCTCAAATAAACAAGCGCCTGGCGGAGATCAATTTAAAACAAGTACGCTCCACACGCTATCCTGTTATTGGTTTAACATCGGGATATACATTTAGTAACAGTAGAACCCCTGCCGGGTTTACATTGCAGCAAAACGCACATGGCTTTGCCTACGGCCTTACTGCGTCAATCAACATATTTGACGGTTTAAACCAATGGCGGCGTGAACGGAATGCCAAACTGCAGATAGATAACGCGGAAATTAACCAGAAACAAGTACGCCTGGATGTAGAAGCACAGATCAGCAACTTTTATGTAGCCTATCTTTCGGGGCTCGATTTAATCAAACTCGGGCAATCTAATGTTGAGCTGGCACGTAAAAATCTTGAGATATCTTTAGAAAAATATCGTTTGGGTAACATAACTCCTTTGGAGATACGGGAAGCCCAACGCAATTACCTGAATGCGCAGTCGATATTTTACAATGCCCAATACCAATCAAAAATGGCCGAAGTAACTCTTAAACAAATAACTAACAATATAAATATTCAGTAATATTTTATTTTAAATATGTTACTTTTGATCAATGGCTGTTAAATACAATACCTGTTTACTGATTGACGATAATTATATCGACAATTTTGTATCTCGCAAGATATTGGAGAGCAGCAAATTTGCAGAAAACATTATTGTAATACAATCGGCACATGAGGCCATTGATGCGTTGCGCAGCGAAAGAATAAAGCCCGATGTTATTTTTCTGGACATCCGTATGCCGCAAATGAGCGGATTTGAATTTTTAAAGCAATACGAATTATTAGAGATTAACAATAAGCGTAATGTTAAAATATTTATGCTTTCGTCATCCCTCGACCCAAACGACATGAATAACTCGTTAAGCAATAAATATGTTGCCCGCTTTGTTCACAAACCGTTGACGCATGAGGCTCTTGAGGAACTTTGTACATGATTTTAGTAGCAGATAGCGGATCATCAAAAACTGACTGGCTTTTAGCCCTTCCCAACCAACAAAACCGCGCCTTTAAATCGGCCGGATTAAACCCATACTTTCTAACAGAAAAAGAAATAGCCAAGATCATTCAGGAACAGGTAACTGAGATGGTTAGCTATGGAAAAGAAATTACAGAGATTTACTTTTTTGGTGCGGGCTGCTCCAGCCCCGACAGGCATGAGATAGTAAGCAATGCCCTTAGCAGTATTTTTCCTGGCGCCTATGTAAGTGTCGACAGTGACCTGCTGGCATCAGCCTATGCCACCTGTGGGCATCAAAAAGGTTTTTGTTGTGTGCTGGGTACGGGCTCTAACATATCTTTTTTTGACGGCGAAAATATACACGACGGGCAGCATGGCCTTGGTTACGTACTTGGCGATGAAGCATCGGGAACATGGTTTGGCAAAGTATTATTAACCGATTATTTGTATGAGCGAATGCCTGCAGATATAGCCTTGAATTTTAAACTGGCTTATCATCCTACCAAAGAAGGGGTGATTGAGAATGTGTACCGTAGGGCAGGTGGCAACTCTTACCTGGCCACTTTTTCAAAATTTCTGAGCAGCATACGCTATACCGAATACGGGCAGGCTTTGCTAAAGAAAGGCTTACAGGAGTTTGTAGATACCAACATTATACAATCCTACCCGCAGTATGACAAATTCATGTGCCATTTTGTTGGTTCTATCGCTTATGTATTTGCCGACGAGCTTAGGGACACCTGCAATGCAAAGGGCGTACATGTAGGTAAGATCATACGCCAGCCTATTAATGACCTGCAAGAGTTCATAATAAAGCGTGACAGTAATATTGTGTAAAAACAAACCGGGTTTGCGCCTACTCTTTATGTTCAATGAAGGATGATCAGCTTTTACGTTTTAACAGCAAAAATAATATACCTAATACGGCCATAATGCTTCCAATTTTGGGCAAATAATCGCCATGCCGGGTGTAAAATGTAACGTCGGTATTGAGGTTAATATCCTGCTTAAGGGCGGTGCGCACCCACCACTTGCTTTGCTGTACTATATCGCCCCGCTGGTTAATAAATGCCGATATTCCGGTGTTTGCCGAGCGGCATACCCAACGGCGGTTTTCTATCGCACGTAATTTTGCGTAATCCAGATGCTGATCTTTGCCCGAAGTATTCTCCCACCAGCCATCGTTAGTAATAACGGCAATAAACTGCGCTCCATGCCTTACCGATCTGGCTACCCACTCTCCCCAGATAGACTCGTAACAGATAACAGGCGTTGCACCAATGCCGCTTTGCGAGTAGAAAACACTTGGTTCAGTCTGTAAGCCATAAGCACCGGTAGCGCCGCCCAAATGTTCAAACGCGGGCTTAAGAAACGATAAAGCGTTCCCAAACGGCAGCGACTCGGCACCCGGAACCAATCTGGATTTATGATAAAACTGCACCCGCGATGAATTTTCGATATTAATAGCTGCGCTGAATCTATCATAAAACCCAGCTCCGTCTGCTGTGGGGCTGGCTGTATTTGTAACCCTTTTGGCATATAACTTATAAGTTTCGCCGCCTGTTAAAACATTGCCGTTTTTGTATTTATTTAAAAAGCTGCGCACTTGCAGATAATAATTGTTGGTGTAGATATGATCCTCATCAATACCCGTAGCTGATGGTATAGCTGTTTCCGGCCATATAAAGTATTCTGTATTAGGTTGGCCTATTGAATCGCACAGGTGTGTCAGGATATTTATTTGCTGATAAGTTGGTATTTCGCCGCCCTTTAAATAAGGATCGATATTAGGTTGCGCCACCACAATGTTTGATGGATTTGGCTGCTCTTCGTAACTATAATAACTATAAAGCGAAAAACCCATAGGTAATACAAGGCTTACAACTGCCGTAACCACTAACCGTATCCTTAGTTTTTTAGGCTGCGCTTCGCGGAGGCCCGTGTATAGTAAAAAAAGCAGAATATTAATAAGCCATATCCAGATAGTTCCGCCGTAAACACCCGTATACTCATACCATTGCGCCCACTGATGCGAAACTGCCAGGCCATTACCCAAGGTCATCCATGGGAAATTAAGATCCCAGCTTTGATGTAGATACTCATACCCTATCCAAAAGCAAACCAAACCCATTAGACTTATAGTGCGGTTTGTTCTTAACCTTAGCCTGTAATATAACCAGCATGCCGCAGCCATAAGCAGAGGCCCTAAAGCATATGGAATAAGCGTAATGGGTATGGCTGTTATGGGTCCAATGATTTTAAGGGAGTTGTATACCCAATAAATACACAACGTGTTCCATACAAAAAACCCGAGAAACGTAGTGTTGAAAATCTTTCGGCCTTTGCCTTTAACATCTGATTGGATAATATTTTCCATAGCCAGCAGCATAGGCACCAATCCAATAAAAAGCAGGAAAGTAGTGTAATGCGTCGGGGGCCATGCTACCCACATCATTAATCCGGAGAATAAAGCTAACGGCAGGTTTCTTTTCATCAATCAGTGTAGTAATAACTATATGCGCAGGCTAATATTGCATTAAAGCCCTGCTTGTGGCAGAGCTTTAATAGTTACTTTAGTATTTATTTTTTTAGTCCGATTTCTCTTAATCGCTCGTCGAGATATTCGCCGGCGGTTATGTCTGTATACAATTTGGGATGCTCAGCATCTATAGTTGATGGCAGGCTGGTAAGGTCCATATCTGCCTTTGGATGCAAAAAGAACGGCACCGAGAAACGCGAGTTTTTCATTTCCTCACGAGGGGGGTTAACTACCCGATGGGTTGTTGATTTTAACTTGTTATTAGTTAAACGCTGCAGCATATCGCCCACATTAACTACAAGGTCCTCGCCATGAGCTTTAACCGGGAACCACTCATTATCGCGGGTTAAAAGTTCAAGGCCATCAGCACTGGCACCAATTAACAATGTTATCAGGTTAATGTCCTCATGCGCACCTGCACGTACAGCATCTTCCGGTAATGCATCCGGGTTTTCAATCGGGAAATAATGCAGTGTGCGCAAAATAGAGTTACCGTTGTGTACCTTATTGTCAAAGTAATTTTCCTGCAGGCCAAGATAAACAGAAATCGCCCTCAATAAGTGTATGCCTGCGGCTTCCAGCTTTTTATATACTTCTAACGTAGTTGTGTTAAACTCCGGCAGTTCGGCTACCTGTACGTTATCCGGGTAAAGTTCTTTTTCCGGCGAATCATCGCTAACAGTTTGCCCTATCTGCCAGAACTCTTTCAAATCCGGAATCTTAAACCCTTTGGCTGTTTCTTTATTTTTACCGGTATAGCCACGCTGACCGGCAAGCCCGGGTATTTCGTAGTTGCTTTTTACATCCTCCGGTAAAGCAAAAAGGGCTTTTACCTGGGCATATAAGCTATGGATCAATTCTTTACTTAAACCGTGATTGGTTATCGTAACAAAGCCTGTTTCATTAAATGCCTTACCAATAGCATCAGAAAAAGCTTTGCGTTCTTCGGCCGAGCCATTGATATAGGTATTAAGATCAAGGCGTGGGATATTTACTGTACTCATAATAGAAATAAAGTTCAAAATTATCTATTTTTTACCACGAAACGTTTACTAACATAAAATATCTGCCGCAATGTAATAGTTTTATCACACAGGCTTTAAGGGTTAAGCGTTTATGTTATTTAACAGTCTGACCTGTATAGACAACCAAACCAATTATACCGTTCAAATCATGAAAAAACTAAATATATTCAGCATCACATTTATAGCTTTAATGCTGATGCTTTTTTCGCCGGGCAAATCAATGGTCCAGGAAGGTGAATACATATCAGACCAGGAGTTTTACGACGAGCTTGCCCCTTACGGCACCTGGGTATACGACGAGCAGTATGGTAACGTATGGATACCGGATGTGGATCAGGATTTTAGGCCGTATGCAACCAACGGCTATTGGGCAATGACAGCGTACGGCAATACCTGGGTATCTGATTATCCCTGGGGCTGGGCTGCTTTTCATTACGGCAGATGGCGATTTGACGACTACTACGGCTGGGAATGGATCCCCGGTAACGAATGGGCGCCTGCATGGGTTACCTGGCGTAATGGAGGTGGTTACTATGGATGGGCTCCGTTACAGCCCGGCATAAGCATAGATGTTTCATTTGGTAACGATTACTATGTACCAGATAATTATTGGGTTTTTGCACCGCAGCAATATATTAGCTATACTAATATTTACAATTATTATGTTCCGGCTTATCGTGTCAGGAGCATCATCAACCGCACTAATTATATCCATAATCGTTATGCTTACAATAACCGAACTTATATAGGCGGCCCAAGGCGCGAGGAAATACAGCGCTATACAAGCCGCCCGGTTAGGATTTATAATATTAATAATGTTAACAGGCCAGCACGGGTTACCGTTAACAATAATAATATCAATATTTACAGGCCGACTGTAAGGCACAATGAAGATGCCCGCCCAAGACGTGTTATTGATGGCAGTGCTTACAGGCAGCTAAATCCGTCTGAACGAATTGGTGGAACCGACAGGCGCCGGGGTACTGTTTACAATCCGGCCAATGCATCTAAACTTGCTGAAACCGCAAGAAGTAACCGCCCTGACAATAATGTAGTAAAGGTAAATACACCAGACCACAACCGTGAAAATGCTTTGGGCAACAGGGGCGTAAGAGCTAACCGGCCAACAGTTGCAGGTGATGCTGTGCAAACCGAACAACGCCGTATTGACCGCAGGCAACGCAATGAGATACAACAGCAGTTAGGTAATCAACGCCGCCAACAACAGAATAATCAGGAAAATCAACAGCAGGAAGAGCAGCGTCGTCAGCAACAGCAACAGTTAAACGAGCAACGCCGTCAGCAGCAAGACCAGCAGCTTCAGCAGCAGGAAGAGCAGCGTCGCCAGCAGCAACAGTTAAACGAGCAACGCCGTCAGCAGCAAGACCAGCAGCGTCAGCAGCAGGAAGAGCAGCGTCGCCAGCAGCAGCAACAGTTAAACGAGCAACGCCGTCAGCAGCAAGACCAGCAGCGCCAGCAGCAGGAAGAGCAGCGTCGCCAGCAGCAGCAACAGTTAAACGAGCAACGCCGTCAGCAACAAGACCAGCAGCGCCAGCAGCAAGAGCAGCAACGCTCAAGTGGAGGCAGGCCAATACGCACATAAATTAAAAAGGCGACCCTTTTAAACCGGGTCGCCTTTTGCTTATAAATTTGGATTGTTACTTTTTAACAAGGAAAGTTCCAGACAACAAGTTAAGCACATCCTGAGTGCCAAGGGGTTCGTCGAAGGCACCAGTGACAATCCTGACATTTGCCAGACTGGTTAGATCAATACCACCTTGTTTAACATTTTGCTCGCCTTCATAGTTCCCGTTCACAGCGCTTAAGCCTGTATCGTTACCCAAAGAAGCGGTGCTTTGTATATACGGCCTGGTAGAGTCGCTTTGCCCAAGATCATGGCGTAATTGGCGAATAGCAGCAGCATGGCGTGCTTCTACCGCGTGTATAGATAATGCAGCAGTTAAAACTGTTTTGTTACCAACCAAAGTAGGAGCTTGCCCTTTATAGGCTCTTACACCAGTATCTTCAAATACTTGTGCCACCGTAAGAAAAGTTGCGAAATCTGTTAAAGCTGCTTTATATGGACCGTTGCCGCTGCCATTACCACCAGAAAGATCTATTTCCGGCTTGCTTATAGGAGTAGCATTCAATGAGGTTATCACAGTTTTTAAAAAATTAACATGTGCATTTTCATCACGGGTTATAGGCGCAATATAAGAACGGTTTGCAGCAGGTATTACATTTGCAGATGTAGCCTGATTGTAAAACTCCGCTTCGAGATATTCAAGTGTTAAGGCAAAATTCAACACGCCTACAACATCAGTTGCAGAGGCTTCTCCGTACGCTTTTTTAAATAGTGTACCTAAAGCGAAAGGCATTGCAGCAACTGCTACTTTTGAACCAAAACTGGTTATGTTTTTGATAGCGGCACGACGCGGATTAAGGCGTTCATGTATTTCCGGATCAACTTTTTCTATATCTTCAATGATATTAAATAAATTCATGGCGATGATAATTAGGGTCTGTAATTAAAGTTTTGTGCGCTTACCTTTGTTTTAAGGTATAAATTGGCTGTAGGTAATACATCTGCTATTGATGCTACCTTATTAAGGCCATTGTTATCTACCTGGTCGCTTGCAAAACTTCCGGGATCAATAAGGTTAGATATCAAAGCAGCATGCCTGGCCTCAACCGAAACAATTTTGCCGGCAATGGTTAAGTAATCAGCGCTTTTAAAAAGATACCCCGCCCCATCGTATGCCTGAACACCTAAATCTTCAAATGCTTTGGCTGTAGCCAATACCTTGTCGCGGCTACTGAAATCAATCTTACTGAAATCAGGAGTTAGTTCCATAATTGCATTGCCTGCTAACGCTTTTTTAAAGAAATCACGGTGCAATACCTCATGGTCACGAATGTCTGTAAGATAAGCTGTTTCAATGCCCGACATTCCACCGTATGGATGAGCTACAACCTGAGTGTAAAAAGCAGCCTCTAATTGCTCAAGCGCATAAGCATAATTAAGAATGCCTATATCACCCGAGCCAATATCATTACCCCCGGGCTCCACGTCTACCCTGTCTTTGTGGCATGCGGTGGCAGCACCCATTACCGCTATCGCGGCAGCCCCTGTTCCGGCATATCGTAAAAATGACCTCCTGGCCACATTTACTCCGCCTCGTGTTTGGTTAAGTTCTGTTTTCATAGAAAGTAGTTTTATTTATTGAACTATACCTGCACGTACGGCCAAATGTTTAACTAAGATTTAAAATATTGTATTTTATAGCAAAAGAGAGTGAATATAGCAGAAGGGAGTAAGCTTAAATAATAAAAAAGGCCGAAAGACTCTCGCAGTATTCCGGCCCTACATCTACCTATGAAAAACTCCCTTTGAGAAGGGTATTAATATCTGTACAAAAGCGATGCCTATTCTGCAATAGCTTTAATTTCATCAAAAAACAGCCATTATTAAGGTTATTTTAATATCTATTGTAGAAATTGCTTCTCGGTATGTAGAAAATTAACTCAGGGTTATTATCCACCGAGGTTTCGTTTTCATATAATCTAAATGGTGGTAATAATTTTTTAAACTTATTATAATTAACAATGTTACAGTAAATATGGATTACAATGTGTATTTATTGGCTACAGACCCTAACAACCCTTGCCGGGATGTAATACACTCGAGGGATACAAGTTTGAAGATACGTGTTTATTGCCTCAACGAAGACAGCTTTACCCCAAGCGAAAATGAGATACAGCTGTACGGATACGCGCACGACAAACTTTATGCTTTTGAAACAATAAATATTAATGCTGAAGACGCCTTAGATGTTGTTGGCGCCATACAATGGTATGCTGAGTATGTTGATTACCCACAGATGGAAATATTACCGGACGACCCGCGGGGCGATCGGGAAATAGCGATGTAAAAGAAATTAGCCTGTGTATCTTTCACTTACATTTTTTTTGAAAAATTATTTTGAGCAATTGGTTCTGATTTCTATATTTGCAGTCCCAAAACGATGGGAGCATAGCTCAGCTGGTTCAGAGCATCTGCCTTACAAGCAGAGGGTCACAGGTTCGAATCCTGTTGCTCCCACTAAACAAACCCTTCAGAGATAATCTGAGGGGTTTTTTGTTTGATTTATATTTGCTTATCTATTCAAAATGTTTGCAAATTTTACAGGCAACCAAACCAGGCGAATGATTTGATTTACTACATCCAATATACGGAAAAAAGCCGTAATCTCAGCTGCTGACTTATGAATAAAGGTAATTAATAATCTTAAATGAAAAGATCTCGTTTAGCAATCGCTTAAAGAGAAACTTCAAATGATTACATTCGCACAAACCTTATTATAATGAGTAAAATATTAGTTACTACTACCGAATTGTTATCGGGAATGGAAATCGAATCCTATGTAAAGCCAATATTCGCTAATGTAGTGATCGGTACAAATATCTTCAGTGATTTTAGCGCTTCATTAACAGATATATTCGGAGGCCGGTCATCAACTTACGAAAAAAAATTACAATCATTAAATGACAATGCCCTTCAAATTTTAAAGTCTAAAGCATCCGAACTGGGTGCTAATTGCATCATAGGGCTTAAAATCAACTCTCAGCAAATCAGTGGCAAAAATGTTCAAATGTTTATGGTATCAGCTTACGGTACAGCAGTAATCGCACGGAATATATCAAGCGTTAGGCAACCAACACTGTCTTCAAAAGAACTCGACAAATCTACAGTAATTGAAAAAGCTGCTTTGATTAAATTGCTGAATGATTCAAATAATCAAGAGTTTAAGTTTACCATTCAGTCCATTGAACTGATATTAGAAAGTAAAAGCGAAGAATTTGCTTCGTTGTTTCTTTCTAAATTTATTGAGTTTGTAAAGCTTAATGCATATGATGAAAATCAAAATAATGCCAAGAAATTGCTTTTTGAATACTTTGGCACTATAAATCCTGAGACAACGATCCCGTTATTGTATGAAGCATTACGCAAAGAGTCGAGTGAACGAGTAATTAAGGAGCTTTTATTGTTAATCAAAGAGTATGATTTAGTCGACATTGATCAATGCTTAGTGATGTTAGACTCCGAAGAAATATCGGTGAAAAAGATTGCACTTATAGTTTTGAGATACGATAAGCCAACATATATTCACGATGATATAAATGCTTTACAGAAAACGATTACAAAAATCGAAAACTCTTTCCCGAACCTCTCATCTACTTCGATAAAAAAGGGATTCTTATCTTCGAATGAAAAAGAGGTATGGATATGTAAGTGTGGTAAGTCAAATGAGATGAGCACAAGTTATTGCTTTAATTGTCAGTACAACGCATTTGGATTCAAGTCTGATGAACTCCAACCAGCTACAATAATAACCCAATTACATAATAAGGTTGAAGCCTTGAAGGAAATATTTAACCATACAACAGAACTGGTTTAAACAAGAAACTAACATTATAAATGCCAGGCTCCTTAGCTTGGCGTTTCTTACTTAATAGATAAACGCTACGGTATATTCACCTCCATCGCTACCAAAATAGAAAGGACTTCTTAAATTATCCTACACAGAATTTGAGGTGAATGGGGATAGGAATTGCTATGATCAAGAACCATTAAGTATAGCAGTTATCATATTTATTACACTTGCATATTTAGCGCTAAAATGCTTATGATTTAAAAAGACAATTGTGATTACTGTCGATCAGTCTTTTTTAAATCTCATCAATCACAACTTACTTAAGAATTGATCAAATTAACAGAATTCTTAAGCAGTTTCCTTAGCTTTTCAAAAGCAATGCACATATGACGTTCAACAGTTTTTTGGGAGATTCCTAATTGGGAGGCGATGTCCTTGTATTTCATATTCCCGTAACGGCTCATTTTAAAAACGGTACGACACTGTTCAGGAAGGCTGCCAATGGCAGCACTTATTTCTATAGCTAATTCCTTGTTATTAAAGGCCTGCTCAAAGTCTGCGGGCTGGTTGCTGGTATCTTGCTGGTGCTGTAGGTAAAGCACGTACAGACTTTCAATTCTTTTGTGTTTAAGATAATTTAAACATCTGTTCTGGGTCATCTTAAACAAGTATGATTTAATTGACCCGGTTACCTCTAATTGCGCTCTTTTTTCCCAAACGTCAGCAAACAAGTCGCACGTTATTTCTTGGGCAATCGTAATATCATTGACAAAACGATTGGCAAAGAGTGTTAACATTCGATAATATGATTTAAATAAATGCTCAAATGAATGATGATCGCCCTCACGCAATTTATTCATCAGAATAATCTCATCATTTTCCATTCGAAATCTTTTAATCAGGATTAAAATCTTAACAAGATAGCAAAAAAGAAAAAGCTTTGAAAGACATTGCAATTAAATAGTGATTTTGTTAACTTTTTTATAGATAACCTCTATTTAGATTGTATTTCTTTTACTTCCTAACTTTTTTTAATAACTGATTGGGGGTTTGTTAACTGACAGTTGTCTTCTTCTCAATTATGATAAACGACGAAGAGCTTAATTCGTTATTGATAAAGTATATCGTTAAGGAGGCAAACGATGCAGAAATCGTGCAGATACGCACTTGGTTGAAAGCCCACCCTGAAAACGAACAGTATTTTGTGCAATTATATAACGCATGGCATTCTTCAATGTTACTTGATGACATTAACATTGATGTTGACCAAGCTTATAATGATTTTAAAACCTCTCACCCGTTAAAAAAGCAAAAACAAAAGCTCTGGTTATTTACCTATCTACCACATTTAATAGCGTTACTTTCATTGGGCGCTGCTATCTGGTGGTTTTATCCACGTAAAGGCACTGGCTATCAACATGCTATGAAATTGGTTACAAGTCGCGGATCGGTACGTAAATATGAGTTGCCGGATCATACAGTAATATGGCTTAATGCCGGATCAAATTTATCAATTGACCCGGGCTTTAATGTATCCAACCGTACCGTTTTTTTGGAAGGCGAAGCATTTTTTGAAATAGGACATGTCAAAAATCAGTTTCCCTTTCTGGTAAAGACGAATAAATTTTCTATTCGGGACATCGGTACAAAATTTAATGTAAAAGCCTACCCGGAAGACAAGTTTTTTGAAGCTTCCGTAATGGCCGGCGCAATATCCGTAGAGAACGGTAGTATTAAGGAAACGGGAAATAATCGCATCTACCTAAAGGCACATCAAGTATTGCGTGTATCGCGCGATAACCCACAACCTGTTCCTGGAATTTCCGATGTCAAATCAAATCATTTCGACCGGGTACAAGTGGAGCAGATTGCCGAAGGGCAGCAAATCAATTACTCTGGTTGGAAAGACAACGTCCTGGTTTTTAACGATAGCTCATTAGAAGAAATTGCCACGCAGCTTAGCCGGCACTTCAATATCACTTTAAATATAGCTGATGATCAACTTAAACAACTGAAATACTCAGGAACTTTCAAAAACATATCAACAGTTGATTTGATACTGGAAGCCATTAAGGAAAACACAGATATAAATTATACAAAGCAAGGCAATACCATTACTATAACAGGAGGAAAGAATATGAAATAAACCTACATATCAAAACAACCCCGGGATGCGCTAACACCCCGGGGGCTTATTCTCTATTAATAGCTAATACCCTAACGCTTGGGGAAGCACAGTATTAACTAATTAACATCGCAAATTTATGATTAATTTTTACAGAAGCACGCTGGCATGCCTTGCCATGCCGCGCAAAATGCTCATTATTATGAAGCTTGTAACATTGTTCCTTTTAACGGGGCTTATGCAAGTGCATGCCAAGGTTTTTTCTCAAACGCTTTTCAGCTTTAATAAAAAGAATGTTCCAATATCAGAGATGTTCAAACAGATTGAACAGGCAAGCGATTATTCAATTTTTTATAGACTGGATCAGGTAGATAAAAAAAAGACCGTATCTGTTTATGCAAAAAATGCAGACATAGCCGAAGTAATGAAACAAGTGCTGCAAAATCAGCAGCTGACTTTCCATGTGGTTAATAACCTGGTCATCGTAAAACCAGCTGATGGCCAATTGGTACAGATATTAAACGTAACCGGTACGGTGACAGATCAGGATGGTCAAACACTCCCTGGGGTAACGGTAAAACTGGCGGGCACCAACGTTGCTGCTGTAACCGATATACAGGGACGGTATAGTTTAAATCTGCCGGAAGGTACAGGCACTTTGGAGTTTAGTTTTGTGGGGTTCATAACACAATCGGTACCGGTTAACAACAGAACAACCATTAACATAAAGCTCGCCCCTGAGTCAAAATCATTAACCGAAGTGGTTGTGGTTGGTTACACAACACAGCGTAAAAAAGACCTTACAGGCGCGGTTGCCGTGGTTAATGTAAAGAATTTGAATAAAACAGCATCATCATCCGTAACAACACAATTGCAAGGCCAGGCATCGGGTGTCACGGTTATCGGATCGGGGCAGCCCGGAGAACAGCCGCAAGTCCGTATACGTGGGTTTAATACTTTTGGTAACAATACCCCACTTTACGTAGTAGATGGCATCCCTACCGAAGATGTCAGCACCCTAAACCCTAACGATGTTGAAAGCTTCCAAATATTGAAAGATGCAAGCTCGGCATCTATCTATGGTGCTAGGGCAGCAAATGGCGTTATAATCATCACTACCAAACGCGGTAAAGGGAAGGTGACTATTCAGTATGACGCTTATTATGGCACTCAGGTGCCAAAGGGTGGTAACGTATGGCATACCCTCAGTCCGCAGGAAATGGCCGACCTGAAACTGATTGCTGAAAAAAATACAGATCCGGAGAAGAGTGACTTCACCGATGAACAATATAACCCTACAGGGACTGGCAATAAATACTCCCTGCCTGATTACATTGTGCCGGCAGGTGCTAAGAATGGCGATCCTGCTACAGACCCTTCTTTGTATTACGTTAACCCTTATTATACCTCAGGGGATGATTTCAATAGCTTTTACAGGATAACGAAAGCCAACAAGTCGGGTACAGATTGGTATCATGCCATATTTAAATCGGCACCTATTACCAGCCATAATATCGCCGTCAGTTCGGGCGATGAAAAAGGCAGTTACCTCTTTTCTGCTAACTACTACAATCAGCAGGGCACCTTGATAGAAACCTATCAAAAGCGTTATACCCTGAGAGCCAATAGCGCCTACAACTTAAGCAAGCACGTAAGAATAGGCGAAAATCTGGCATATTCCATCACAAAGAATCCAAAAGTGGGCGGAAACGATCCAGATGGTGTGATCACCATGGCTATACGCCAGCAGCCCATTATACCCGTTTACGATATAGCCGGTAATTATGCAGGCAGCTATGGCTCTGGCATGGGAGACGCCAATAACCCTGTTGCCATTCAGGAACGCTCTAAAGTTAACGGAGATATCGGTTACCGACTATTTGGGAACGTGTATGCAGAGGTTGATTTTTTGAAGAATTTTAATTTCCGCAGTTCTTTCGGTGGGGACATATCTAATGGTAACTCCCATTATTTCAACTTCCCGACTTATGAGAGTAAGGAAAACACCCAAACTAATGGTTATGGCGAAGATTGGTATAACAACTGGAATTACACCTGGACCAATAGCCTAACCTTTAATAAAACTATAGATAAACACGTTATCAAAGTAGTAGCGGGTGCTGAGGCTTATAAGGATTACTCGAAGTATGAAGGTGCAACCAGACAGAATTATTTCTCCTTTGATCCAAACTACGTAACACTCAATACAGGTTCAGCAACTGGTCAGGGCAATTATGGCGATGTGGCCGAATACTCATTATTTTCTCTGTTTGGCCGTCTCGATTACGCTTATGATGGTAAATACCTGTTTAATGCAACCTTCCGTAGGGATGGATCTTCTAAATTTTCTCAGGAGCATCGTTATGGTTACTTCCCGGCATTTAGCGCAGGTTGGCGCATTTCACAGGAAAGTTTCTTAAAAAGTGTGAATTGGCTAACCGATCTGAAGATCCGTGGAGGTTGGGGAATCATGGGTAACCAGGGTAACCCGGGTGCTGCAAACGCCTATAACACCTGGGGCTCAAGCATCGGACAATCCTACTATCCCATTGGCGGAGGCACCACCATTGTGCCGGGATTTTATCAACAACAAATTGGTAACCCTAATGCAAAGTGGGAGAAAGACATTAACAGTAACATTGGTTTCGATGCCACCTTATTCGGCGACAAACTGTCAATTACCGCAGACTATTATCGTAAGGATATAAAAGACCTGCTATTCAATCCCGAAGTGATCGGAACGCAAGGTAACGGAACAGTGCCATATGTAAACATAGCACAAATGCGCACCGATGGTTTAGATGTTGCTGTGACCGGCAACTTCAAGATCAATTCTGATATCAGCTTTAACTCAACCTTATCATTAACCACTTATAACAATAAAATATTAAAACTATCCAACGGCTCTACCTCAACTTATTTTTATTCAGATATAGCTCGGAGGTTTGATGTCAATATGGTACGTAACGAAATAGGTCACCCAATCGGTCAGTTTTACGGCTACAAGATAGCTGGCTTCTGGAATTCGCAGGACGAGATAGACGCTGCAAACAAGAAGGTCCAGGATGCAACAGGGAATTCTAACGCTGTTTATCAAAATGATACAAAACCTGGCCGTTTCCGTTATGCGGACGTAAATGGTGACGGTGTGATTGACGATAGCGACCGCACATTCATAGGCGACCCCAATCCTGACTTTACAGCCGGGTTAAATTTAGGATTTACCTATAAAAATTTCGACTTTAACATGTTGCTATACGGATCATTTGGCAGTAAAATTTGGAACAATGTAAAGTACTGGAGAGATTTTTATTCTTCATTTGAAACCGCAAAAAGCTACACGGCTTTATATGATTCATGGACACCGACGAACCATAATGCCAAGGCGCCTATACAGGAGCTGGACGCATCAACGAGCAGCGGCTCTACCCCTAACTCTTACTTTGTTGAAAATGGCACTTATTTGCGCGCACGTAATGCCCAAATAGGTTACACGTTTAACACTTTAAAAAAAGTAGGCATTCAAAAACTTAGGGTGTATTTGTCGGCAACAAATCTGTTTACAATTACAGGTTACAAAGGTACCGACCCTGAGCTCAATGGCGGCGTTTTAAATTTTGGAATTGATGAGGGTACTTACGCCAGCCCACGCACATTCTTGATTGGACTTAACGTTTCATTATAATCTAAAACAGTTTATCATATGAAAACCAAAGCATTGATTGTCATGACGATAATAAGCGCCGTATTTGCGAGCGCATGTAAAAAATTTATTGATCAACCCTTAAAAGGTTCCTTAGAAGGACAGTTTTTGGGTACTAAAGAAGGAGTTCGCGATCTATTGATCGGCACCTACGCTGTACTCGACGGCCAGCAAGGCGGCGATGCAGCCATTGGTGGCGGCGGGGCTTGGGAAGCTTCTCCGGATAATTGGATATATGGTGGTATTGCCGGTGGTGATGCTAATAAAGGTAGCGATCCTGGTGACCAAACCCCGATCGAATCTATATCCAGATTTACCACAGATCCCACAAATGGTTTTCTCAACAGCAAATGGAAAGCTGATTACGAAGGTATATCAAGAGCAAATACAGTATTACGCACTGTTACCCTTGTAAAAAACTATACAGAAGATGAATTAAATAACATCATCGGTCAAACGCGTTTTTTAAGAGCGCACTATTATTTTGATTTGAAGAAAATGTTTGACAAGGTTCCGTATATCGACGAGAACACCACCGACTTTAATCAACCGAACAACACTGATATTTGGCCGCAAATAGAAGCCGACTTTAAGTTTGCTTACGAAAACCTACCGGGTTCACAGGAAGATGCAGGAAGAGCCAATAAATGGGCTGCCGGCGTGTATTTAGCTAAAACTTACCTTTACGAGCATAAGTTTGAGCAAGCCCGTGATCTATTTGAAGTGGTTATTGCTCAGGGAACAACTGCAAATGGCCAACATTATGCGTTGAACGAAAGATTTGAAGATAACTTCAGGGCAGCAACAAATAATAGTGCTGAATCGGTTTTTGCTGTACAAGCCGCTGCCAATGCAGATCCGGGTGGCATATCAAACGCCAATAATGGCGATATGCTCAACTTCCCATATGGCGAAGGCAGCCCTTTTGGTTGCTGTGGTTTCTATCAACCATCTATTGACCTGGTAAACCACTTTCGTACTAATCCAACTACCGGCTTGCCTTATCTCGACGATTATAATAGCCATGCTATTAAAACTGACATGAAGTTAAAATCATCTCAGGATTTTACTCCTGACGAAGGCACCATAGACCCCCGTTTGGATTGGACCGCTGGCAGACGTGGAATTCCATACTTAGATTGGGGGATTCACCCTGGAAATGACTGGGTACGAAATCAGCCTTACGCCGGACCGTATTCACCGATAAAGATGGTTTACGGGCAGGCGACGCAAGATACGGAAGGTGATGGCCATTCCTGGGCTCCAGGATCAGGTATCAACAATAATATCATCCGATTTTCTGATGTTCTGCTGATGGATGCGGAAGCGCAGGCGCAAACCGGCGGACTGGCACGTGCTATGGAATTAGTTAATATGGTACGTAAGCGCGCCGCAAACCCCGATGGCTGGGTGCATACCTATAAAGATCCTTCCAAACCAACGGGCGGTTTTACTAATACGCCTGCAGCTAATTATAAAATTGGTTTGTATACGATGGCATCGTTCAGTTCAAAAGAAGATGCTTTAAAGGCCATTTACTTTGAGCGTAAAATAGAACTGGCTTTAGAAGGTCATCGTTTTTTTGACCTGGTGCGGTGGGGTATAGCCGAGAAAGAACTTAACACCTACTTTGCTTACCAGGGCCAGCTTACTACCGATGTAAGAAACGGACATTTTACAGCAGACAAAAATGAATATTACCCTATCCCGCAGCGGCAAATTGACTTGAGCGCAGCGGGCGGCACATCAAAATTATCACAAAATAAAGGCTATTAAACAGAATAAGGTTTGGATAAGAAAGCCTGCAAATGTTGCAGGCTTTCTTATTGTATTCATAAATTCGCCATTATAACAATTGGTACTTTGAAGTAATAGATTGTTTGTGAAGGGCGCTAGCTTTACAAAGTATTGTTATCAATTAATTGATATATAATGTTCAAATCCTGTTGCTTCGATCAAGTGGACAATCACAAACTACAAAAACCCTGTAAATTAGCTAATTTACAGGGTTTTTTCTGATTACAAACTATTGCATCAGTAATGGTACTTTAATGTTTATTGCAACAATCCGCAAGCTGTTAAAGCTCACAGTTAGCAATCAAATCATATTTATTTAAGATCAATTAGCCTTAGATTTTAGTAAATATAATCTTGCGTAAAGCTCAGCTATACAAGCCTCATCTAATAGCCATTTAGGCTTTTCCAATTGCTTTTCATGGGGTAACCAGCTTTTAGTTACAAAGCCATATTTATCCCTTGAATTCTGCCATGCGTAATTAAGATCGTGTTCAATGGCGGCAAGATATTTGTAATTGTGGTCAATTCTATAAAGCGCTTCATAACCTCTGAATAACACGGTCACAAACCATGGCACATCAATATGCAATTTCAAATCTTTGCTGTGCGGTAAGTTACTGTAATAGATATAGCTGCTTAAAGCCAATTGCTTTGCCTGTTCAAGGTATTTCTTTTCCCCGGTAAATTTATAAAGCATTACAGCCGCCTCAATCATTGATCCGGTGTTATAGGTCCAAAATGTACGATTTTGTTTACCATCAAGCTTCACATCATTAGTAATAATACCGGTTGAGCTATCTCTAAGTGTAGTGTACATCCAGTTGTAAAAACGTTTCCCCTGATTTAAATAATACGGTTCTTTGCATCCCTCGTAAATTTTGAGTGCTGTTAACGTGGCCATACCATTGCTGCAGGCAGGTTTCTGATCATTATGCCCCTCCAGCCAGGTTACACCGCCGCCAACATCATTATTCCACCCGCTTAAAATAAATTGGAATACCTCTTTAGCCCGCTGCAGGTACAATGGGTTCCTGGTATTAAAATAGGATTCCATGTAATCTATACCTACCAAACCATTGTCATCATAATAACGGTCGGTTTTTTCAAATTTAACGGGATATGCCTGATAGCCCGGCGGCTTTCGCCGGTTATCCCGGTATTGCTCAATTCCAATTACCAAACTATCCTGGTAAGGTTTATACTTGGCTTTTAGACCATGGCCGCGCATCAGGATATTAGTTGCTGTAAAAACACCGGAGAACGGCCAAAGAAAGCTAACTTCTTTTTCCTTAACAGCTTCGCCCTGAAAATAATTCAGCGAATCGCTTTTACCAGTAGGATAATTCTCCGAGAACAGCCCGGTATACTTGCTTACCCGATAGCTTTTCCACACTAAACCGTACATCGCCTCAGCACGTTGCTTGTATATATTTGCAGTTGGTTGTGCCCATAGCAGACATGGCAACAATATAATTGTTAAAACAAGAGCTAAAATATTTTTCATGTTGTACTTACTGCGCCGACGGCGGTGGTACCTTTGTTCCCCAGGATGTATTAGGCTGATTGCCCATCACAAATTTTAGTTCGCCGCCATTCATCAAGTCATCCCTATATAGCCAGCAGTTATCCAGTGGCTTGCCATTGAACAAAGCCGATTGAATGTATACATTACTTGCGCTATTATTTTGCGTCTCGATCGTTAGCTTTTTACCATTACCAAGCGTAACAGTGGCTTTGGCAAATAGCGGACTGCCAAGCTCAATGATCGGTTTCAGATCGGTTAGACCTTTTACATCAAATAAGCCGAGCGCATTGATCACATACCAAGATCCAAGCTGTCCCTGATCTTCATCCTGTCCGTAACCGTAGCCATGTATAGGTTCTATGCCGTAAAATTCACGGCCGATTGCCCTTGTCCATTTCTGTGTAAGCCAAGGCTTGCCAGAAAAATTGAACAGCCAGCTGATGTGTAAATTAGGCTGGTTGCCGTGGTTATAGATGGAATTGATACCAGCAAACGCATCGATTGTTTTACCGCCGCCAAAACCGAGCTTTTCTGATACGGTAAATATGCTGTCAAGACGTTTGTTGAAATTGTCTTTCCCAATTGCATTGATCAAACCCGCTGGATTTTGCGGCACATAAAACGTATATTGTACAGCATTGCCTTCCTGAAACCCCCGCCATGGTTGGTAAGGATCAAACTTGTCAATGAAGCTGCCATTAGCGCGCTTAGGTTGCATCAGTTTATTTTGTGGATTAAAAATATATCGCCAACCATTAGATAGCTTGATAAACTTGTTATAGTCAGCTGTTTTACCCATTGCTTTGGCCATTTGCGCAGCGGCGAACGCGCTGTAACTATATTCCAAAGTATGTGAACCGGCAAAATTTGATCCGGTAGAATCGGTCACAAAATCACGACCGGTCTGGTCAAAATAAGGCACATATCCGTGCTCTAAAAATGCTTTTATATCTAATTTACCTGAACCCACAGGGCGGTTTTTATAGCTCAGTTCGTTGGCTTTTACTGCCTCATAAGCCAAATCGACGTCATAATTACGGATACCCACCTGATAGGCACCGGCCACTGCAAGCCCCACAAAATTGGTTCCTACGCCCGATACATATTCACTGTTGGCAATACCATCTCCAAACCAGCCTTTATCTTTATATAGTTGAAGCTCCGTATTTACAAAACTGCCATACCAATCGGGGTATGATAGCGCCCACAATTGTGTTATGTTCCAAAACCCTCCCCATATCGCATCAGAATTGATAAACTCAGCCTTAAGCTTATCATTCGCCTGCGAGGGCAAATGGCCGGTCTGACCGCTGTGTTTAGGGTAATCGCCGTTTACATCGCTAGCTATACCGCGGCCTAACAAGGCATGGAAAAGCCCGGTATAAAATTTGGTCTTGTTTTGGATATCGTTATCCTCAACAGTTATTTTACCAAGTTGGTCCTGCCACGTTTGCTGCGCCTGCTCTTTAGCGTTTTCAAAGCTTAAGCCTTTAGCTTCAGCTAAGTAATTGGCTTTGGCATTCGCATTAGAAGTATAGGAAAGCCCGGTTTTTACCTCAATGGTTTCATTATCTGCTGTTTGATAGTTCAATACTAACCCGGCTCCCTTACCTTCGGCATGATCTGTTTTATCCAGTAATTGCTCTGCGGTAAAAGCCGTCACACTTACAGGCTTTTTACTTAATTCTCCGTAAAAATACATGTTCACCTTTCCTTGCGGATCGTATATCTTCACATATTTAGGGTAAGTGCTTACAAAACCTTCAAAATGAGTATCATCAAGCATTTTAATGTTGGCATCGGTTACAATGTCACTTTCGCCCTGCTTATTACCTATATCCAGGATGATATGGGATTGGTCGTTTTTAGGGAATGTGTAACGCTGAAAACCAACACGCTTGGTAGCAGTAAGTTCGGCGGTAATTTTGTAGTCATCCAGTAGCACCTTGTAATATCCCGGCTCTGCAACCTGGTTCTTTCTATCAAACTTGGAGCGGTAGCCAGGTGTTTTTCGTTCCAGATCGCCAGGCTTGGTGATAATTGCGCCGGTAGTTGGCATGTAGCTTACACCACCCACCTGCCATTCATGGAAATGAACAAATCCTTCGATAGAATTTTGCCGGGTATCGTAACCCACCGCCTCCCAACCTGAAGGATTGCCATAGCTTCCATTGGTTGACGGAGCAAGCTTGGCCATACCATAAGGCACCGCAGCCGGTGTATAAAAAAACCAGCGACTATGAGCTGTGCCGATGTTCGGATCAACGTATTTTAAGATACTTTCACGTTTGGTGCTACAACCAGCTAATGCAAGAGCAACGAATGCAGCAACTGAACTATACTTAAATTTCATGTAGATAGTTTTAACTAAGCGGCAACACCGCTTTTATTTATTATTATATTTTGACATCATGGCCTGTATTCTTTGCATCCAGGCTTGGTCTACGCCTTCTATTTCAGGAGAGCGATCGTTCCCTGCAAATCCGGCAAAGTAATAATATGCTTTGGTATCGGCATTACGGGAAGCTTTATTTAATGCATCAATGTTATTACGAGCGTAAGTCAGCCACTTTTCGTTTTTGTCCTTCTCATACAAACGGATCATTCCCTGTGTACCCCATCCACACCATGCAGGGTTAACGCGGGTTTGGGTAGGATCAGTATTAAAAATGTACCCTTTATATTGTGCGTTCCATAAGATGGCATTCATGGCATTACCAATAGCTTGCGCTTTTGCAAGATATGATGGATCTTTCAAAGCCTCGCCCAAAAGGATGTCGGCTTCCAGCATAATCGCATTATCGTATGTAAATTTCTCGTAATGCTTAGTGCCGGCACCACCGCCGTCAATTTTCCAAATGTATAGTCCGCTTGCCGAATCATACATATTTGCACGCAACCAATCATTCACTTTAACTGCCCAATCCCGGTAGGTTGTTTCTCCTGTGATTGTGTAGAGCTTTGCAAAAAGCTGCATGGCTACACCGTTTGATTGCGTTGGTTTATCGGGCTTGGAGGTGTTCCACCAAAAGCCGCCCCCATAGGTACTATCCCACAAGCCGCTATTGATCAGCCATTCGGCACAGGCTTTTGCCTTAGCCAGGTACGCCGCCTTATCAGCGCCACTGGTTACTTCATAAGCTTCGAGGTAAACCATGCCTGTAAGGCCATTATCATCCACAAACTTATCGCCTGCCGCACCGGTACCGTTCAGGTTTACCGAGGCGAAATAACCGCCGCGCAGATCTGTCTTGTCCCAAAAGTTTTCCATGAACTGAAATGTTCTGTTCATGTACGTAGCTTGCGATGCATCTCCGGCAGCTATAAGGGCAGCATCGGCGTATATTTGGCTTACATTGTACCACTCGTAGCAATTATTAGCATGCGTAGTTGTATTGGCGCGGTAGCTAAAGTTAGATGTAAGCAAATTATTGGTTATAAAATTTCTTGTTTCTTTGGCCAGGGACAAATAATCAACACTTGTTACAGGCGGATCTACCGGCGGTTTTGTACCACCCCCACCTGTACCAGGATTAATCTCTTTATCTTTCCCGCAGGATGCAATCAGTATAGCAACTGCGGCAGTCAATCCTAATATTAATCTTTTCATAATGATAGATGTAAAAAATGCACCCGCAGCATGCTGCGGGTGCTCACAAATTTATAGCACAGTTACTTTATGTGTATAGGCTGCTGGTTGCAGCATCACATCCACCTTCACATTCTTCCTGTCGGCAGATGGGTCAAATTTATAAGTATTGTCCCACTGGGCATTAGTAACCGGCACCAAGTAAAAATAAGATGCAGGCTGGCCTGCCGGTGCAACGTTGTTGGGATTTGTGCTGCCCTGATATTCCAATCCGGCTGCTGTGTGCAAAATGAATTTGTAACGCTCGTCACGACCCCAGTCAAACTGGTAGAATTCCACCGCAACCTTCGGCGCTTCAAAAACGCCATTGCCTATATAGTTAAGCGTACCGATCTCCTTGCCGTATGCAGACATATACAGGCCAATAGATTGTATCTCGACCGATTTGGTGGTAGCAGATGTAAAATCAAAGTTTAAACGATATGCTTTGGCATCACCCGATACACTTGTCGTTTGCGAACCTTCTTTAATAATGCCATTTTCTATGTAATATTGCTTGCCCCCGTCAGCATTTTTATCTGTTAAATAGTAATCACCAGCTTTGAGTGAGGTATATGTTTCAAAAACGCCGTCTTCAATTTTTTTCAACTTCACCGCCTTACTCAAATCAGTTCCGCCTTCAGTAGCTGAACCAGTGATGTATAAATCGACCGGATTTTCAGCAAATCCAGCCGGACGCTCAAGCTGCAGCGTCCGTGATGCTGATGCAGGTTTGGCATTTGTTCCCTTTGAAGCGATCACCGTCCATTTTAATTTACCTGTACTTGATGAAGGTATGCCCGCAGCGTTGGCGATTTTGTTCAGCTCTTTATGGCTGATTGTAAGTTGTGTTTGTACGCCAGCACCATCAGATAATATCTTAGATACAGGCTTACTAAAATCTCCGTCCTGTTTATCAAAGGCGACCTCATAAAGCACAAGTCCTCCATCATCTGTACTTGCAGCATCCCATTTGAAAAGCACACTTGCAGAGCCTGTAGGGTCCAGCTTTACATCAGCGTTATCATTTGGTGTAGCTAATGCGCCTACCGGGCTCAGGTTTAAGTTCAGCGGCATTTTATCTTTTTTGCAGGAAGCGGCGATGATAGCCATTAACAGCAGGCAACCGGCCAGCTTTATTATCTTTTTCATATTGATTGTTTTATTAATATTATTTGGTGTAACCAGGATTTTGCCCGAGGTTCTTGTTCAAGTCAACATCATGTGCAGGTATAGCCCATAAATAATCGCGGTTAGCATTGAATTTACGCAGCTGCGTCCTGATGTAGCCATTATCCGTATTTTGGTCGGTAGAGAATTTAGCGCCGTGGATATACCCGTTCATTACAGTTTCAGCAATTTTCCATCTTCTGATATCATCAACACGTAAACCCTCCATTGCTAACTCTACCCTGCGCTCGCGGCGGATGATATTGGTCATATTCGCCGGCCCCGGATAATTCAACGCTCCGGGATCAGTAAAGCCTGCCCGTTGACGCAAAGCACCTATCGTTTTGTTCCATACAGTGGCATCCATTTGGCCGAGGCTTTGCTTAGCTTCGGCGTAGTCCAGTAGTATCTCTGCGTACCTGATGAGGTGCAGGTTGTTGCCGGATACGAAGTTTGCTAAAGCGCTTGGGTCGTAATATTTTCTCCAATAATAAGCGGTAGCCGATGCTGCCTGCGAGCCCGCACTATATTCGTCAAGGCCGGGTTGTACAGGATCTGTACCTGGTTTGATATATATAGTTTTGGTAGTATTATTAGCATTAACCCAGGTGTACCGGTCATACACAATTGTAGCTGTTAAGCGCGGATCACGGTCCACGTAAGGATTATTCTCGTTATAACCCGAGCCGTCTTCTTTAACACCTTTTCCGTTCAGCATAATATAATCGTCAACCAGTTCCTGTGTAGGTGCCATACTGCTTACGCGGCCGCCCACTGTACGTGGTGCAAAGTCCCAAAAGTTTTGCCAGGTGCGCAGCGTGGGCACATACTGTAACGATAAGATGCTTTCCTTTGTATTCTTATTTACGTTAGGATCACTAAACAATGCGCTATAACTGGTCTCTAAACCGTAAGTACCGTAAGTACCCTGCTCGTTAATCAGTTTTTCACAAATGCTTACCACATCTGCCATACGGTCGCCCTGGTACAACAAAACTCTTGCTTCTAATGCAAGTGCAGCACCTTTGGTAATGCGGCCATTCTCGTTAGCAGGCAGGTTAGTACTCGTTGGAAGGTCGTTTACTATGGCCTCCAGTTCATCAACAACAAACTTCACCACCGCAGCTTTTGGTGAACGTGATATTGTCTGCGCTTCTTCGGGTGTAATGTCCTTATCAACAATTGGCACATCGCCATACCATTTAGTAAGGTTAAAATGTTCAAAGGCACGAATAAAACGTGTTTCTGCAACGAGCCTTGCTTTTGTAGAGGCAGGCAAGGTGGTATTTTTGTCAATGTTTGCCAAAAAAATATTGCACGACTTAATAGCGGAATAATAGTTATTCCAGTCTCCCGCAAATTTGCCAGTTTGCGAAGTTGCGTTACCACTGGCAATCACATTAAGATCACCTGAAGGTGAATAAGCGTTATCAGATAGCGCTTCAGCGTCGAAATATAAGCCGCTATTATAAATCAGGCTGTAATTATTATTAAGTGCGTTATATACGTTTGCATCCACCTGCCAAAAGGTAAGGTCAGAGAAACGGTCTGTTGGTGCAATATCAAGTTTCTTACAACCTGATGCCGCTAAAACCGTAACAGATGCGATTAAAAGCTTTTTAAAAAATTTCATTTTCTTATATTTTAAATATGATCTGTTCTTAAAATGTTACATCAAGGCCTGCCCCATAGAATACCGGCAGCGGATATTGCCTTGCACTGTTTGATGCCGAACCTGGGTTAAGATTATTACCAAACTCAGAGGTCTCTGGATCTATGAATTTAAGCTTGCTTAGCGTTGCCAGGTTTTGACCGATAAGTGATAAACGCAGGCGTTGTATGCCAAGCTTTTTTGTTACTGCAGGGCTAAAGCTGTAACCAATATTTATGTTCTTTAAACGTACGTAGGCGGCATCGTATTTATACAAATCTGAACCTGTACGCCAGTTGTTGGTGTTTGACGGCGAACCAATATTAGCCAATATCGGGTACCGGGCGTTTGGATTGCTTGGCGACCAGATATCGGTTTGATGCTCATACACGGTAGCGCCATATCCGTAATGGAAGGGCTCAACCAATTCGCCGCGAAGAAAGGCATCACGCTTGCCAACACCCTGGATAAACAAGGACAGGTCGAAACCCTTGTAAGCAATGCGGTAGGTGAAACCAAATGTATACCGTGGGAATGGGTTACCTAATATAGTTTTGTCTTTTTCATCAATAATACCGTCACCATTTAAATCTTTAAATTTCAAGTCACCCGGCTGCACGTTATTGCCGGCAATTTTTGGTGAATTGTCAATGTCCTGCTGGTTCTGGAAAAAGCCGTTGGTCTCATAACCGTAATATTGAGTTATAGGAGAGCCTACGCGTCTTATCAGTTGAAATACATCCTGGTTATAGATGGTTTCTGTTGCGCTGCCGGTAAGCTTTAACAACTTATTCTGGTTATCTGCCACATTTAAACTAAAGCTTTGTGTAACATCCTTACTGCGCAAATTATAGGTTACCGAAGCTTCCCAACCGGTGTTTCGCACTTTTGCTACGTTATAATCAGGAGATGCGGCACCAAATATGAAAGGTACATCAGCACGCGGTGCCAGAATATTACTTGTTGTAGAACGGAAGTAGTCAAATGTAGCTACGATCTTATTATCAAATAAACCTGCATCTAACCCGATGTTTAGTTTAGCTGATCTTTCCCAGCCTATGTCAGGGTTAGCAATGTTTGTTCCCGCGCCACCAACAATATTGTTACCAAATCCTTAGGCATTAGGATAGTTAAAATAAGTGGTTTGATATTGGAAATTATTAACGTTTTGGTTACCCACTGTACCGTATGAGGCCCTTAACTTTAAAGTAGTTAAAGTATTCTTTAACGATTGCATAAACGACTCCTGCGTCACAATCCAGCCGGCGCTCACAGATGGGAAAAAGCTTGCTCTTTTACCCGCTGCAAACTTAGAGGACGCATCATTACGGAACAACGCTTCAAACAAGTATTTATCTTTATATGAATAATTTAAGCGTCCGATCACAGAAAGCAAGGCATTTGAGTTGACCGCGATGCTGTTTGTAGAAGCATTTGCATCAATAATAGTACCTGTTGTAGATGTACCCAATAAGGGATCAGTAAAGGTTTTTTGCAACTGGAAGCCTCGCTGACTATAAGTTTCGCTCTCGACACCTGCCTGTATCTTGAAAGTATGATCGGTTATTTTTTTACTGTACTCTGCAAAAACCTTGGTATCAGTTAAAAGCGATTTGCTGTTACCATCTAACACGGACAGGTCATTACCATAAACTCCGGCCGGAAGGTAATCAACTTGTGTACGGCGGAAAAATGTCCCGTTATTTTGTATAGTACCACCAAACTGACCGGTAATTCGCAAATCTTTGGTAACGTTTAACTGTCCGGTAAATGAGCCGAATATCTCATCATTGTCCGCCTGGTTATAACCACCTTTTTCCAATACGCCATACTCATTATACTGAGATGCTACCGGATTGGTCAGATAGTTTCCATTCTCATCCTTCCAGTTATAATTATGCGGCACACGATTGGCGTCGGCAAAAATGTTATTATCACCAACGCTGTTTGTTTTGTTACGCGTTTTGGTGTAATTAAGAATAATGTTTGTTTTGAATTTACCTATCTGCGAAGTTTGATTTAATCGCAGGTTGTATTTCTGGTAACCAAAGTCGGCTCCGCTGCCGCCATTGCCTATCAGGTTGCTTCCCTGATTTTGATAACCTGCCGATACGTAATAAGAATTTGTTTCGCCGCCGCCGCTAATGCTCACATTATGCGATTGAAGCGGTGCCTTTTTCAAAAGATGCTCAATATCCCAGGTTCCGTTCCCCTCATCTTTCAATGCCTGTATTTGCTCGGGGGTGTATGCAGGCGGCAGACCCGAGTTAATGAGCGATTGGTTTTTATAATAAGCGTTGTCCCACGCATCAACTTTATGAACCAAAACGTTTGCATCCTGCAAACCGTAACTACCATTGTAGTTAACCGTCGGTTTGGCATTTAATCTGCCGGCTTTAGTGGTAACCAAAATAACGCCGTTGGCCGCACGCGAACCATAGATAGCAGCGGAACCTGCGTCTTTAAGTACCGATACACTGGCAATATCATTAGGGTTAATGGTATTCAAATTACCGCCGATTATACCGTCAATCACTACAAGAGGTGTATTGTCTCCTAAAGAGTTAACACCACGGATGTTTACGGTAACATCGCTGCCCGGATTAAGATTAGTTTGTTGTATGATCAAATTGGGAGACTCACCCTGCAGCGCCTGGTAAGTGTTAAGCACCGGTTTATTCTCAATATTTTTTGAGCTGATCGTTCCTACGGCACCGGTAACGTTTATGCGTTTTTGAGTACCATAGCCAACCACAACCACTTCATCAAGGCTGGTGTTATTAGGTTTTAGCGTTATATTAATTTCGTTACGGCCACTAATGGGTGTGGTTTGTGTAGCGAAACCCAAAAAGGAGTAGGTGATACTGCGTCCCGCATAAGTGTCAGGCACGTTAAGTTTATACCTTCCATTCACATCGGTCACAGTGCCAATGGTTGTTCCTGCAATGCTTACGCTTACACCTGGAAGAGCCTGATTGTTTTCATCTACAACGCGACCACTTACTGTGATGTCGAACCGGTTGACGGTTAAATGAGCTGATGTTTTTACGGGTGCTGCGTTTGCCATGCCGCTGACTCCTCCTGCGGCACAAAGCATGGCAAGCAATGGCCGGCTAAAAAGCCACTTGCGTTTAAAGTTGTGTAATAATTTTGATCTCATATTTTTTAGGGTTAGTTGGTTAGTTTATTAATGGTTACTTATATAGGTGACGATTTATTTACCTGGCCGGCCTGTTTAAAATCTTCCTTCCAGTAGTTTTCAATATTTTCTAATGAGCGGCCTTTGGTTTCAGGAATTAATTTCCATGTGAGCCATAAAGCAGGTGAGCAGCATAAGGCAAACAGCCAGAATGTCCATGAGGAGCCGAGGCCCTCAAGCATTAAAGGAGTTAATTGCCCAACCAGGAAGTTTCCAATCCACAAGGACAATGTTGCCAGGGACATGGCCGTACCCCGTACCGAATTTGGAAAAATCTCACTTACAATAACCCAGCAGACCGGGCCAAATGAAAATGCGAAGCAGGCAATAAATGCAAGGATGAAGATGAGTATCCACGGACCTGAAGTGATATCTAATGCAAACAGGATACCTATAATAATCAGAGAGGTTACGGCACCTCCAACACCTACGTAAAGCAGCGGGCGGCGGCCCCAGATATCAATGGTAAAAATGGCTACAAACGTAAACACCACGTTAACCAGCCCAATGGTCACCTGGCCGCCCAAAGCGTTATTAAGTGTAAAACCAGCCTGTTCTAAGATGCGTGGGCCATAGTATATTACCGCATTGATACCGCATACCTGCGATAAGAATGGCAACAATAAGCCTATCCAAAGCGCCTTGCGGTAAATGGGCTTAAATAGCTCCTTTACTGAAGTATCCGCATTCTTGTTTTGCTGTTTAAATGCGGTGATCTCGCCTTCAGCGGCCTCCTCGCCGTCTATTTTGATGAGGATGTGCTTTGCTCTCTGCTCCTCTCCTTTAAGCAGTAGCCATCTCGGCGATTCCGGAACTGCAAACAGCGACAAAAGAAATATCCCTGCCGGTAAAGCGCCCAAGCCCAGCATGGCCCGCCAAACCTCGGCAGAAAAAATAGTTCTCATTTCGCTTCCTGCGTATGTATCGTTAGTATGCGCAGCGAGGTAAGCGTTAGAAAAGTAGGCCAATACAATCCCGATGGTTAAAGCCAGCTGATACAAGGAGACCATCATCCCCCGGTAACGCGACGGCGAAAATTCTGAAATATACAGCGGTGACACCATCGAGGCTACACCTATTCCCAAACCACCTACAAGGCGGAAGATAATCAGTGTTGTAAAAGACGAAGACCACATACAACCTAATGCTGAAGCAAGAAACATAACAGCAGAGATGATCAGTACAAGCTTGCGCCCATATTTGTCGCTCATTTTGCCCGAAAAAGCTACCCCAACAATGCAGCCCAGCAAAGCACAGCTTACAAACCAGCCCTCGCTAACCGCATCAAGTGCAAAATCCCTTTTGACCAAACTTACCGTGCCTGAGATAACCGCTGTATCAAAGCCGAAAAGGAAACCGCCAAGTGCCGCTACTAAACAAATCAGGTATAAATATGTGCTGCCTTTTCTTGCGGCCGTATTGTTGATTGTACTTGCCATATACGTTATTTTAAAAAGGCTTTGATTACTTTGGCACGTCCGGTGCCGTTGTTGGTCAATTTGTATGCAGAGGCTGCTGCAGGTATTACAAATGTTTCTGCATATGCAAATTGCGCTTTGGTTCCGTCTGCAGTTTCCAGCAATACACTTTGCCCCTCAACCAACATTAATACATGACAGGTATTATTGGTAGCAATTTCAATCACGTCATCAAACTCAAGGCGGTGAACATCATAAAAATGGTCGGCGTGGGTTGGCAGGTGTATCAGTTGATAATCTGAAGCTGCTTCTATCACCTGTGGTTTTGAGATCAGTTCACGCTGTACCTTTTCCCCTTTTCGTGTAAAATCAAGGTTATTAAAGGCATGGTCAATATTAATTGGCCGTGGTTTGCCATCAAGATCAAGCCGAACCCAATCGTACATTTTAAAGGTAAAAATGTAAGGCGTAGCACTGATCTCTAAAACAAGATTACCCGCACCTGCACTGTGCACGGTGCCGTTAGGGATAAGAAATAAATCGTGCTTTTCAGCATTATGTACTTGCACATATTGGTCAATCTCTATCGGGCTCCCTGTTTCCTGGCTCCCTTCAAGCGCAGTTTTAAAAGCTGCGGGGTCAATATCGTCCTGAAACCCAAGGTAGACACTTGCATCCCGGTCGCAATCAAGTATGTAGTAGGTTTCATCCTGCGTTATGTTTTCACCAAAGTTCTCTTGTATATACGTTAACTTGGGGTGGCACTGTATAGATAGGTTCCCGCCTTCATAAGTATCCAAAAAATCAAAGCGGATAGGAAACTCATCACCAAAACGCTCCGCATGTTTACCCAAAACATTTTGGTAGTTGCTAAACATCAGCATATCGAATGACACCTCAAGGAGGTTGCTGTCGCTTTCAAATACCAGCCCGTTCTCAGGCACAATCAACTCAAAAGACCACGCAAGGTTCACTACATCTTTGTTCAGGCCGCCAATATGCTTTTTCATCCATTGACCGCCCCACGCTCCGGGCTCAAACCAGGGCCGAACCCTTATCACTGAATGACTGAGTTGTTTAAGCGCTGCTTTAAGGTCCTGCCCGTACATCCAATTAATAGTTTCAGGCCATTGTCCATCGGCTATCACCGCTATACGGTCAAGGATGTTAGTTTTATGCTGATTGAGTAGAACCCAATCCACAAAGTAAAAGCGCTTGTAAATACGGAAAGGCTCTTCCGGCTCGTTTGCACCTAAATTAGTAATGCTTCCGGCACGCATCCTGAATTGGATTTCGTTCTTAGGCACATCAACATAAATAATGGGCGCTTTCCAACCTGCCAGGGCAGCGCCGGTACCCAATACGATATTGATATCATATGCGGCATCCGGCGCTTGCAAACTGATTGCAGGCTCATATAAATCAACTAAATCAAGTTTAGCTTTTGTACCCCAAACCGCTTCTTCCGAGCCAAGGAACGGGTTGACCATGGCATCGATAATGTGCGAGGGCTTTAAATAGTCGGCTGCATATATCCAGTTAACGCTTAAACCTTTTTCGTCAAAACAGTTTTGAAGCGCCTGTTGCAACTTATCCCAAAACACACCGCCAAAACCGTCTATCAAAACATTTTTGTTGTTAATGATGTAAGCCGCCAATGTGTCGAAACCATTGAAAATCTTGCCGCTGCCTAAGTGCTTAACCGGATAAATATCATATCCACTCTTATTTTCAGAAACGCTCAGGTGCGCTGGCATCAAATATTGCTGTGTCTTCCTTAGTTCAGGATATGTAAATGCTTTCTTTTCGGCTTCAATGGGAGCAGTAATCATAAATTTTGTTGTAATGTATATACATAATTAAACAAAGACAAAGCTTGCCACTTGAATATGTATGTAAAATCTGAAATTTTTTATGGTTTATAATGTACAAACATATAAACAAAATTAATGCTTGCAAATTTTTTCAGGAAAAAAATTAAGTTGCACCTCAGTTATTTATAGTAGCTGATGTGTGTACTTAATACAATATGTACATACATTCACATAGCCTTATTTATGCTCTTATGACTGGCCTTACATGATATGAACTGCTTCATTGACCATACAAGCCCTATTTACTTCGAACATACAGGCTAAAGATCTATTGCGAAGGCTTATTAAATCGGAAAAAGTTTTAAAATGACAAAGCTTTACCTAATTGGAGTACTTGAATATCTTATTATATATAACAGCAAAGCACAGGAAGCCCCTATTGACTACCCCGTGCTTTCTGACAACGACTAATTATTGCTGTTATTTAAGCGTCACCTTAATAATATTTGGTACGCTGGGCAATGTGGTAAATGCATTTGGATTAGGGACCGCAGTTATTGGCTGGCTCTCTTTAAGGGGTGTTCCGGCAAGATTGAACTGGGTAATGCCGGCGCCAGGGAACTGGTTGATAGCACTGCCGTCGTCATACAACTGTATACTGCCTGAAATGTCTCCTTTTTGCGTGGCATCAACACCATCTCCTGTAGTTGCAAAGAACCAATCGTTTGAAAAGCCATACATCGTTGCTATGGCAATACGGTCGCCCTGGCTAATGGAAAGTTGCTGCGAAACAACGCCACCAGGCTGGTTGCCAATTACCGGTAACAGTATTTTTGTATTGGGTGCAGGTAGCACATAAACTGCTTTAATACCAGGCTTACCTTTAAGGTAGGCAGCCAGTGTATCGGCATTGCCTTTTTGAGCCAGTGGTGTAAGTCCCTGTCCGCGGTCTGCCTCACTTGTTTTATAAATGGGATTTTCTATACCATTATAAATAACAACCAGTACCGGCGATAAAGGTGTAAAAATACCGGTTATGCCTTTAATGTAACCTGACAAAGGTGCGTTGTCTCCCGCTTCTGCAATATTGGTTAACCCGTTTGCAGTAGGCTGGCCGGCCGTGTATAGCGGATTGGGGCTTTGTAAGTTGCCCCCTACGATGTAGGACACTGCCCATACACCCGGGCTAAGCGGCGTTTCATTCGCGGTTCCGCCGGAAGTATTTTGCAGGGTAAGAGTAAACACGGAATTTCCGTTGTATTTCAATGTTGCCTTGACAAGTTTGGAGGCTGCCAAATAGCTGTTGCCTTGTGCATCAGTACCGTTTACCTCAGTGATATTTTTAACATCCACAGCACCCGGATGAGTGACATTAGCACCTGGCTTTTGATTAATGCGTGTACCGTTATCCCAAAGTTTGATCTGTGATGAAACATCGCCTTCTATGGGGTTTCCGCTACTGTCATAAACCTGTATACCTGGATTTGCAGGGGCGAAAAACAGATCGTTAGACCAGCCGTACATGGTTGCAAAGCTGATAGCCTCACCTTTAGCAGCCGAAAACTGAATAGAGGTTGACTGCCCCGGCAGAATAAGGGCTGGTGAACCCGAGCCCTGAAAAGTGCCCGATTCTACTAAGGGTTGAGATTTGAGCACGTTTTCGACGGTAATTGTAGATTGCTGGGTAAGTACGCCGGATTGACCCTGGTTGTCTTTTTTACAAGCAGTAATAATTAGAGGTAATATTGCCACTAATAACCTTGTATTGATTTTCTGAATAAAGTTCATATTACTTTTTTAAGCGCTTTGTCGAGGTTGTTCAGCCTTTCTTACAACCGCCTTGTAATATCAATGTCATAAACGCTTGGGGCGGATCTGCTAAAAAATGAAATCAGGTTGATATGGTCATTTGCAAGGTAGCAAAGATCAAATTAAGCTTGCTGCTTATTATTGCACTTCCCATACAGATACTTACAGGGCTATTGTGAATCTGCCAACCGATTGATGATTACAGTTAGCAAATAATATGACTATTTCCTAAAAGCTTTGTGTTCAGAACCATTGTAACCTTTGGCTTGAAAAACCGTCTTAGTAAGCAGCAAACTTATTATGATCGAAATATTTCAGAACATCCGGGAGATTTATGACTTTACCGCCCCATGCGGTGAGTTGCTGCCATTCGTGGAATTTTTTTCGGAATCTTCGGCAGAAAAATGTGGACGGTATTTTAGCCGGGGGCATGAAAGTGTAACGATGTTTGAAAGCTGGACACCTACTTTTTATATCAACCTGACTGGCGGCTATATGATCGATGTAGGTAATAAGCGGTTTGTGGTTGACAACGAACAGGACATCCTGATTCTGCGGAACGGTACAGTGACCCGGCATAACCAACCGGGCGACCAGATATTTACCGTAAAGTTCTATCCCGGAGGACTGGAAAGGGTGCTGGGCCTCAATCAAGTATCGATGACAGACCGGGTAATTAGCCTTAATCAAATTTTACCCCAGGATTTGCTCAGGCAAATCAAACGGGCAGCTTCATTTGACGAACGTGTTACCGCGATTGAAGTTTTTCTGCTGCGCTCGATGAAGCAAACTAAAACTGACCATTATTCAAGCATTGTCAATAAGGCAATTGGTGAGTACACAGCTTCAGGTATGCAACTGAACACCTCTGAGATCGCAGAACGTCTATTTATTACATCTAAAAGTATAAGCCGTTATTTCAACCGCGTGGTAGGTGTTGCACCCAAAAGCTACTTTTCCACACTGCGGGCAAGAACCGCACTTACCGCCATGGTTGCCGATAGGGATAACTTTAAGCCCTGGACCTATGGCTACTATGACCCGGCCCATTTTTATAAGGACGTATTTAGGTTTACCGGTCGCAAGATTAGCCAGGTTTACTAATTAATTATCAATTGTCCGATTTTTACTTTAGGCTATCGTGCTGTCCGGATTATTTTGCAGCCATGAAACGCATCACTTTTTTTAATCTATACTTATATCCTTTTATAGCTACATTGCTAAGTCTGGCAGCAAAACCGTCATTTGCCCAGAAATATCCGGTCAGCATCGAGCCCTATCCCAAATTGGTTAAGGCCGATCCAAGGTTGATCCTTAAAACAGGTTACCTGGTAGTGCCCGAAAACCGGAAGAAGCCTAATGGACGTACAGTGAAGCTGCCTTTTTTCTTTGTGCGGCGTCCCGATCAGGATACACACAAAAATGTATCACTTTACATGACCGGCGGGCCGGGTTATAGTACCACTGCAGGGATTGACAGTATTAGTTATAATTCTGGTTTTTTGCGGTACGGTGGCTTTATTGCTTTTGACCAGCGGGGAACAAAGCGGGCCATACCAAATCTGGAAGCGGATGCAGTGTATGATGCCATTAAACAGAGTTACCGTGAAGGCCGGAACAAAGATAGCCTGGTGATGATGGCCGTAAAGCGGTCGCGTGAACGGCTCGTTATGCAGGGTGTTGATCTGTCCGCCTATAACACGGCAGAAACCGTTGAGGATATCAACGATCTACGGCTGACGCTTGGTCTCGATTCGTTGAATTTAGTGGGCATCTCATACAGCGGCGGCTTGATGTTGTCGGTAGCGCAGGTACATCCGGAAGCAGTACGCCTGCTCCTGCTCAACTCCCCGCTGCCTGCGTTTGTTACCTATGAGGAAAGTGCACTTAACAACATCAACGAGGCGCTGGACCAGGTCTTTGCCAATTGCGATGCAGACTCATCAGCAGCCTATAAGGGCCTGAAATTTCGGTTTCGCCGGTATTTTCAGGAACTGGACAATAAAAGATTTGCAATCCGTTATCTGGAGAAAAAGGGCATTGATAGCATAACCGTCCGTTACGGCAAGCAGGAATTACTTGATGCCATCATTAACCGCCTGAATACCGCGCAGGTAAAATCGGTACCATATGTTATCTCAGAGATTATTAACGGGCGTGCAGCGCCTTTCGTTCGCGAGATTCTGGACGGCTATTTTGCAGGTAACCCATCAGTTAGCCTGGCAATGCGCTTTTCCGTCTATTGCAGCGGGCAGATCGCTTTTGCGAGTAAATCGATTGAGATACGTCAAGAAAAACGTTTCCCCTGGTTAGCGGGCTATCGATTCAACAACGTAGATCAACCTATTTGTGACTGCTGGAAGGTAAAGCCTGTAGCCAAATCAATAAGGACACCAGTACATTCATTAATTCCTGCACTTATATCGGCAGGTGACGCTGACCCCTGGTGCCGTCCGTCCTTTAACCGGCTGATTAAGCGCGGCCTGCCCCATGCGCAACTACTGATCCTTCACGATAAAGGACATGGTGCTGGGTATTCAGCGGCTGGCGTAAATTATTCGGATGAATTCATGAAAGCTCCATTAAAACCTTTGAAGGTAACTCATACTGGCGCAGTTGTTGAATGATGTTGATGATAACACCGCGTCGTTTAAGGAACTTGATCATCAGCAACATCGTCACAATCAGCATGTCGCGTTCATCCTTAAATTATCGTGCTTTGTACTTTAACTTTTAAAGCTTAAAGTTGTCGCTATATCGTTTAACGCCTGCCATTAGCGCTCTTGCCTGATTTTTTCACGGTGATTTACACCCCAGCCTATCAGGGCATAGACAACCTCCTTTAAAGTTTGACTATAGGCCGTAAGTTCATACTCTACCAATACCGGCATTTGCTCGCTATGTACCTTGCGTTTAACGAAACCATTTAATTCCAATTCCTTTAATTCTTTAGCCAATACCTTTCCTGATAAGCCGGGTATGGTTCGCCTAAGATCATTGAAGCGCTTATGCCCTTGAGAAAGGGCAATGATCACGCTCAGTTTCCATTTACCGCCAATGGCATATAATGAATCGCCTACGGCCTGTAATTTTTCTGCGCAGCTTAATTTGCTTAACTCACTTTGTTCCATATAAATAACCTCAAAGTAACCAGTTACCTTTGGTAAACTGGTAGCCCAAGGTAACCAAAGGTAGATATCTTTGCTTAAAAATTCAGGCGAAATGATCATATTATCTGTGGCCGCTGGTGTGCTATTCACTGGGATAGCATTATACTTTTATTGGCTTTATGCGCCCATACCTCCGGAACCTGCCTTAGCTTCCAAGATCTCCAGGGAGCGGATAACGGTTGGTGGTCATGAACGTACTTACTGGCGATATGTTCCACCGCGGTCAAGCCATGAGGACAAAATGCCGCTGCTGATTGTGTTACACGGCTCAGGTATTGACGGCGCCCGGATGCGGGCATGGACCGGATTTGAATTTGATATACTGGCCGACCGCTATGGCTTTGCGGTGGCCTACCCGGATGGTTACGAAAAAAACTGGAACGACATCCGGAAAAGCGCTCCCTTTAAAGCAAAGGAAAAAAATATAGATGATATAGGGTTTATCAAAGCACTCATTGAACGGTATCAATCGGTTGATAACATAAATATTAAGCGGGTGCATGTTTTCGGTTATTCAAACGGTGGCAACATGGCTTTCCGGCTCGCCTTACAGGAACCAGGTCTGCTGGCGGCAATAGCTACTGTTGCCGCCAGCCTGCCTACTCAGGATAACCGACTGGCAGAGCCAAATGGCTTTCCGCTGCCGATCATGATGGTAAACGGCACTAAAGATCCGATCATTCCCTATGATGGCGGCAAAGTAAACTTCTTTGGCAAAAAAATGGGGAATGTAGTGAGTGCTTTGTCTACAATAAAAACATTTATCCGCGCCAGGCCAAATGTTAGCGAGGAAACGGAACCGTTGCCACATTTAAACACGGGTGGAGGCACATCTGTAGAAAGACTTGTATGGCATGAAGGAGGGCGGGTATTAGCGGTACTTTATACCGTGCACGGCGGAGGGCATGTAATACCGCAACCTGTCGCGAGGTTTCCGCGGCTAATGGGCAAAGTTGCCGGCGAACTGGATGCTCCGGGGGAAGCGGTCGCCTTTTTCGGCCTCAATAAGTAAAATGAACACAAACAACCTTGATCGGGATACTTTTGCCTGCTGAGGGTTTAAGAGTTTTGCATAAACAAATCATTAAACTTATGAATGAGATAAAAGGACCTAAAGTATGGTTGATCACCGGAGCCTCTAAAGGCATGGGGTTGACACTGACCAACCTACTGCTTTCACTGGGACATAAGGTAGTTGCTACGAGCCGTGACACTGCCAGCTTACAAAGCAGTGTTACTGTTAACAAGGAAAATTTGTATCCCCTACAAGTGGATGTAACTTCTGACAAGGTGGTAAAAGAAGCCATAGCAAGTGCAGTTGCGCACTTTGGCCGCATAGATGTTGTAGTAAATAATGCGGGGTATTCCCTAGTTGGTAGTATGGAGGAAATGACGGACGAAGAGTTTCGCAGCACTATGGATGTCAACCTGTTCGGTACGGTAAACGTTATTCGTAACATCATGCCTTACTTTCGTAAACAGGGATCCGGTCATATAATCAACATCTCTTCCAACGCGGGTTATATTGGATTTGCCAATGCGGCCAGTTATAATGCGGCAAAATTTGGCATGATCGGTATCACGGAAGCCCTGGCACAGGAAGTTGAACGTTTCGGGATAAAGGTAACCGTTGTTGCCCCGGGCCAGTTCCGTACCGAGTTTATGAATTCGATTCAATATGTAAAGAACCGGATCGATGTTTATGGAGTGAATGAAGCAGAAAAGATGTGGTCTGAATTTAGCGGCACCCAGCCTGGCGACCCGGCTAAATTGGCGCAGGTGTTGGTAGATATAGCAGCAATGGATAAGCCGCCGCTACACCTTTTACTCGGCCCGGACACCTACGAACTGGTCACCAATAAAAGGAAAGCTGAGGATGCTGAGTTTGAAAAATGGCGTGATATCACTTTATCTACTAATTTTGACTAAATAGTCAATTAGTTAAACACACCGGCAAATGAAGGTATATCCAATAAATTCTATACGTCACTTGCATGAGTTGCTGGCCCTGCCAAAACCCAAGCACCCTTTGATCAGTGTGATCGACTTTGCAAAGATTACCTGTTTTACCGATCAAGCCCTCGAATCAGTTACCTATGGTTTTTATTGTATAGCGTTAAAGAAAAACTTCAGTGGCGTAATGCGATATGGCCAGCAGCCGCATGATTTTGACGATGGCACGATGACCTTCTTTGCACCCAACCAGGTAGTTACTACTCAGGTTCAGGATACCTGTTCGCTCGAAGGTGATTGGCTGGTGGTGCACGCCGGCTTTTTGCAGGGCTTTTCCCTGGCCAGGAATATTCGCCAGTTTGGCTTTTTCTCTTATGCCGTAAATGAAGCGCTGCATCTTTCTGAAGATGAGGAACGGATGATCCGTTCACTGATGGCCGATATTGCCCGGGAAAGCAGGCAAACGCCGGACAAATTTTCGCAGACGATCATTATCAAGCAGATCGAACTGCTCTTGAGTTACTGCGACAGGTATTACCAACGGCAGTTCCTGACCCGAAAACAAGCCGGCAATGATCACCTGTTGGCCTTTGAGCATTTATTGGACGAGTATTTTAACAGCCAGGAGAGCGAAGGCAACCAACTTCCCGGCGTTGCCTACTTCGCCGATAAACTTAACCTATCGCCCAACTATCTAAGCGATATGCTGCGCAGCAACACCGGTCTTAGCGCGCAACAACATATTCAGCAGAAGCTGATCGATAAGGCAAAGGCATTATTAACTTCAACGGAACTCTCTGTCAGCGAGATCGCCTATCGTTTAGGTTTTGAATACCCGCAGTCCTTTAGCAAGTTGTTTAAAAATAAAACGGGCCAGACGCCCAAAGCTTTTCGGACCTTGTATAACTGACCCGCTTAAATGGGGTGTGATCTTTTTAAACGGTTATTGTTACCGTTATAGCACTATGCGTTTACAGTTAAAGAATAGCATATGAAGCATTTAATTATCTATCAGGCGAAAGCTTTATCATTCAAAATCCAGGCTTAGCGCAACGGCTTTGACACTTATGCCTGACCGACGAGAAACCGGTAAAGACTATTCCTTATAACAGGTCCATATCCCGGGCCACGTAATAGCTGGGCACCAGCGGACGAAAGCCGGTCCAGCCGCGCAGTTTGGAACTATCCAGCACACCTTCAAACGGATCGCTCAGCGGGCCCGATTCAGTGTCGAAAGTTTCCGCTGCTTTTCCAACCGAATCAGCCAGCTCGTACAGGCTGATTGGCGCATCATCCGCAACATTGAATATCTCGCCGTTCAGCCCGTCGTGCTGTAGCAGCATCAGCAGTGCCTGAGCAACATCCAGGTGGTGCACCATGTGCATGCGGTAACCGGGATGGCGTTTCCATTGTTTCAGGATGGGCATAATCTCTTCAATATGCGGGTCTCGGTCGCCATATACAAAACCCAGGCGTAGCACGCGCACATCCGGGTGGAGCTGCAGCAATTCCTGTTCGGCAGCTATCTTACTGGCCGCATAGGGCCTCGGATCGTTAATGTCCACAGGGTCTGTCTCTTTGGACGGATGGCCGTAGCCGGTATGATAAACATTGCTGGTGCTGGTAAAAACAAAGCGTTTTACGCCGGCGGCCAGCGCGGCTTTTGCCAGTTCTACGGTACCCGAATGATTTGTTTTGATGATACCTTGATTATCGGTAAAGGTACGAAACAGGGCCGCCAGATGGATAATCGCATCCATACCCGCTACAGCCGCAGGCAGCGTTTCCGGTTCATAAAGATCGCCAACCACTACCCTGGTGCCTGGCAGCGCTTTGGCCGCATCGCGTACTAAAATAGTGACCTCATAGCCTTTGGCTAAAAGGCGCGGCACTAAACGGCTGCCGACTTTTCCGGTTGCGCCGGTAACTAATATTTTTTTCATAATGCAAAGTTGTACCGAAAGGCACGTGCACACAATCAATAATCAAACTAAAAATTATGAAAATCAAACCTTTCGGAAGGCATTTGGCGTGGTGCCGGTCAGCCGCTTGAAAAAATTATTGAAATAGGCTGGGTACTCAAAACCCAGCGCATAAGCGATGTCTGCCACACTCCAATCGGTATGATGCAGCAACGCTTTCGCTTCGGCGGCGATGCGTGCGGCGATATGAACCGAGGTTGGCTGGCCGGTGACGGATTTAACCGCGCGGTTAAGGTAATTGACGTGCAATGACAGCCTTTCGGCAAATTGCTGCGGGTTCCGCATCCGCAAGGGATCATTCGGCCGTTCGATCGGAAACTGCCTTTCCAACAGGTCCAGGAACATGTGCGCAACACGGCCGGCACCGCTTTGGAAAGCCGCAGATTGTCTTGGCGGCTGGATCTGCAAGGCTTCATGCAGGACCACAGAAATGCAGTTCCGGATCAGGTCGCTTTTATAAGGATAATCTTCCTGGTATACCTTCAGCATTTTACGGAAGATACTGTCCATAAAAACCGATTGCGCGCTGTCGAGTGGGATCACCGGGTTGTCGCCCGCGCGAAACAGGGGCGAATCATGCAGTTCGCGGCTATTCATAAAGGCTTCGGTGAATAGGCAGGCGTATCCGCTTGTGCGGTTGACACGGCTCACCACCGAATGCGGAACTTTGGGATTGACGAAAAAGAGAACCGTACCCTTGAGTTCCAACAATTCCCCGCCGTATTGAACGGTCATATCGCCGTTGACCAGGCCCATTTTATAAAAATCCCTGCGGCCACGGCGTAGCGGAAGTTCCTGAGATGCTTGGAGGGCATGCACCCGGAAACCTTTGAGCCGCAGATCTGCCATATTCACACCCGGAATTTCATTTATCATTCCGCAAAACTAACAAAATCAAACCTTAGAAAGTAACCTAACAATTGGAATTGGTACAGCGTCGTGGTTTCGGCTAAACTAAACATGGATTTGGCTAAATCTTTCTGCTTCTTACAACGGTTCTTTGTATCATCAAAAAAAAACAATATGAAAGTATTCGTTACCGGAGCCTCTGGCTTCGTAGGTACTGCCGTTGTGCAGGATTTATTAAAGGCCGGTCACCAGGTATTAGGACTGGCACGCTCGGAAGCTTCAGCAGAACAGTTAAAAGTCGCCGGCGCAGAAGTTCATTACGGAGATTTGGAAGATTTGGATAGCCTGCGTAAAGGCACCGCCGAAAGCGACGGGGTGATCCATTGTGGTTTTATTCATGACTTTACCCGCTTTGCGGAAGTGTGCGCGGTCGACGAGCGGGCTATTAATACAATGGCAGAGATATTGGCCGGTTCTGATCGTCCGTTGATCGTTACTTCAGGCACGGCGCTGGTTAATCCAGGTAGCCTGGCTACAGAAGCAATGCCCTCACCATTTAATCCTGCATGGCCACGAGCCTCGGAACGTGCGGCAGAAGCTGCCGCGGCTAAAGGCGTTCGTGCGGTTGTTTTGCGCTTGCCGCCTTCAGTACACGGAGATGGGGATAAACACGGTTTTATTCCTATTTTGGTAAATATGGCAAGAGAAAAAGGCTTTTCTGCCTATATTGGAGAAGGGCAGAACCGCTGGAACGCCGGTCACCGCTTGGATGCCGCCTTATTGTACCGTTTAGCTTTAGAACAAGCTACACCCGGAGCGCGTTTCCATACCAATACAGAGGAAGGCATTACGGTTAAAAGCATCGCTGAAGCTATTGGTGCCCAGTTGAACCTGCCGGTCAAATCTATAACCCCTGAAGAAGCAACCGGGCATTTCGGCTGGTTTTCTCAAATGGCGGGAACCGACTGTCCGGCTTCCAGTAAGTGGACGCAGGAACACCTAAACTGGCAGCCAACCCATTCTTTGTTGTTAACAGACATCGAAAACGGCATTTACACGCAATAAGATGAAGTTGGTAGTAACCGGTTCTTTAGGGAACATCAGCCAACCGTTGACGGAAGTTTTAGTGGCACAGGGACATGATGTAACTGTAGTAAGCAGCGATTTAAATAAGGAGGCTGCCATCAAAGCTATGGGTGCTTCGGCAGCTATTGGCTCTATTGGCGATGTTGATTTTCTTACCTCGGTATTCCAGGGAGCGGATGCAGTGTACGCCATGATTCCGCTGAGCTTTACGGAGCCGGACCTGGGCGGTTACCTGCGCCGGATGGCCAAGAACTATTTGCAAGCCTTAAAAGCTACGCAGGTCAGGCGCGTAGTTGTGATGAGCGGCTGGGTCGCCGATCTGATCAAAAGCGAAAACCTGGAGAACGAGTTTGACGGCCTGGAGGCATCCGTTACTTTTATGCGCCCGGGGGCATTTTACACGAACTTTTATCAGAGCATGGACCTGATCAAAGGTAAAGGACTGATGGGTAAACTGCTCACTTTACGTTATTCTGGCCTGTGGGCGTTGCTGACAGGGAAAACCGGCTTGCTAATGGGTAATTACGGAGGCGACGACCGGATTGTTTTTGTCTCGCCAAAAGATATAGCCGATGCAGTTGCCGAAGAACTTGTGTTAATGCCCGAACAAAACAGCATCAGGTACGTTGGCAGCGAAGAACTGACCTGTAACGAGGCGGCCCGGATTATTGGCACAGCAATTGGAAAGCCCTGGCTGAAATGGGTGTTGATCAGCGATAAGGCCATGATGCAGGGAATGAAAATAGCCAATGTGCCGCAAGGATTCGCAAAAACTATTGTGGAAATGCAGGCGGCCATGCACAGCGGCAAACCCTTGAAAAACTTTCATCGCAACAACCCGAAAATGGGAAATATCAAGCTCGCAGATTTTGCCAGGGAATTTGCCAATGTATACCATCAAAAATAAGTATTTTGTAGCATGAGCAATTCGACGCCTTTCCGTTTCAGCACTGTTAGCGACTATCATCGTGCCGCCGGTTTGCCTAAACCGGCGCATCCGCTGATCAGTGTGGTCCGCATGGAAGATATTAATCTGCCGATCGCCGAGGTACCCTTTAGCCTGGTGGGTGACTTTTACTGGATCTCGATGAAAAAAATGCAGCATGTGAAATTCCGCTACGGCCAGCAAAGCAGTGACTTTGACGAGGGTGTGCTCTTTTTTATGTCGCCCGGCCAGTTGTTTGGCGTGGAAAGTGTGGAGCATGCAGCTAAAAAGCCAGAAGGCTGGATGATCCTCATCCACCCCGACTTTCTGTGGAACACACTGCTCGCAAAAAACATCAAACAGTACGAGTTTTTTGGCTATTCGGTGAACGAGGCGCTGTACCTGTCTGAAAAGGAAGAGGCAATGCTCACCTCGATCGTTAACCAGATCGAACAGGAATATAACACCGCTATTGACCGCTTCAGTCAAAATGTGATCATTGCGCAACTGGAGTTATTGCTTACCTATTCTGAACGTTTTTATCAGCGGCAATTTATTACCCGTAAAAAATCCAGTCATGAACTACTGACAAGGCTGGAAGATTACCTGGATAGTTATTTTAACAGCGGCGCCTTAGCCAAACAAGGTTTGCCGAGCGTAACCCACATCGCCGAAATACTGAATATTTCTCCGGGTTACCTCAGCAGTCTGCTTAAAACGCTAACCGGGCAAAACATGCAGCAACACCTGCATCATAAGCTCATCGAACTGGCTAAGGAAAAACTATCCACGACGAACCTGTCGGTCAGCGAGATCGCTTATGAGCTCGGGTTCGAACATTTGCAATCCTTCAGCAAACTATTTAAGACGAAAACTAACCTGTCGCCGCTGGAATTCCGGCAATCTTTTAACTGATCGTTCTGTCGATCGTAATTTATCCAAACCAACAAAATCGACCGATGCCGTAAACTGTTTTTTAAATTTATGATTATTTCACAACCGGATCCCAGGTGCACTGCTGCTCCGGCGGTGCTATTTGATTTCCCCAGTCAAACATGGCTTTCAGCACGGGGATAAGCGTTTTGCCCAGTTCGCTCAGCTCATATTCTACCCGTGGCGGTTTCTCCATGTAGCTGTGGCGGATGATCAGCCCATCCTCTTCCAGTTCCTTCAGTTGCTGACTTAGTATCTTGCGGGAAATATCAGCCATTTGTACACATAACTTACCAAACCGGACTTTTCCACCGTTCAATAAACGGATCAAGATGATAGGTTTCCATTTGTTCCCTATATAACCCACCGTTCTTACCACAGCGCAATTTTCGGGATTTTGCAGTATCTTTCTCATTTGTCAGTTACCAATAGGTTACCGCTATTTCGCTTTAGTTACATCCATGTAACCACTAATAGCTACGTATTATCAAATATAGTGCATCTGCTTTGGTTTCTTTGTGAAACAAAAGTAAATATATCATAAAATGGAAATACGTAATCAACAGATCAAAGACCTTGAAGGGAAAATAGCATTGGTAACAGGCGGCACCAAAGGTATCGGCAAAGCAGTAACCGCAAAACTATTGGCTGCCGGGGCAACGGTCATTGTAACCGCACGTAATAAACCCGAAGAACAGAACTGGCCTTATCATTTCATTGCCGCTGACCTCGCAAAACGTGAGGATGCAGAAAAAGTCGCGGCAGAGATCAGCGAGCTATTCGGCGGTGTTGATATCCTTATCAACAACATGGGCGCAAACACCTTTCCGGGAGGCGGTTTTAGCACGCTTGCAGATGAGCACTGGTACCAGGCACTGGAGATCAACCTGCTTTCATCGGTAAGGTTAGACCGGGCTTTATTGCCAAAAATGCTGGAAAAGAAAAGCGGCGTTATCATCCACATATCATCGACAAGCGGGCAGTTCCCGATATGGGAATCTACTATGGCTTACAGTGCGGCCAAAGCGGCATTAAACTCTTATAGTAAATCGCTGGCCGATGAGGCGGGGCCGCATGGTGTGCGCGTACTTACCGTATCACCCGGGCTTAATAAAACAGAAGCAATGTCTGATTTTCTGAACCATCTGGCTGCGAAGGAAGGCATTACCTTTGACGAGATGACCCAAAGGCTTTTTGACCGCGTTGGTGGCGTTCCGCTGGGCAGAATGGCTGAACCGGAAGAAACAGCCGAACTTATTTACTTCCTGGCTTCTCCAAAAGCATCCTACATCAGTGGAGCAAATTATTTTATCGACGGAGGCAACTTTCCTGTTGTTAAGTAAGGAATACCCAGCGCATATTTGAAGTAACCTGGTGACCGCCTGAAATCGTCGCATTGGCCTTTTACGTATCTTCATCCATTTATTTATGTAAAGGCCCAATTGTTAGCCCACATGTTTGGTGAAAACTTATCCAACTGAGAAATGGCTACAACTATCCAAGGAAAGGCTACATTCCGGATCATAACATTGCGGACTTTTGTTTTATCAAATCATCATACAATGAGAAAAGAAATAAAGCAAACAGAAAAAGTATGGTTCGTGACCGGTGCATCCAAAGGATTAGGCTTCCATCTTGTGCAACAACTATTAGCTGAAGGTTACAAAGTAGCCGCAACCTCCAGAAATAAGCAAGCCCTGATCGAAGCGATCGGCGTGCACGAAAACTTTTTACCATTGAATATGGACGTAACCAGCAACGAGGATGTAAAAAAAGTGATCGGGCAGGTGGTAGATAAGTTTGGGCAATTAAATGTAATTGTGAATAATGCCGGGTTCAGCCAAATTGGTGCGGTTGAGGAACTTTCTGCCGAAGAGGTGCAAAGGAACTTTGATGTAAACGTATTTGGGCCACTACATGTGATCCGCAATGCCGCGCCATATCTTAGAGCGCAGGGGTCAGGTCATATCTTCAATATCGCCTCGATAGGCGGCTTTGTTGGTAATTACGCCGCATTCAGCATTTACTGTTCAACCAAATTTGCTATGGCGGGTTATACCGAGGCATTGGCTGTAGAAATGAAGCCGTTTGGCGTGCACACTACCCTGGTTTACCCTGGTTATTTCCGCACCAGCTTTTTAGAGAAAGATTCTGCCATGACTCCTGCGCAAAAAATCGATGCCTATGCGAATGCCCGTGAAGCCGAAGCGCATCACCTGAACGATATCAGTGGCAACCAGCCTAATGATCCCAGAAAGGCAGCTGTTGCATTTATTGAATTGAGCAAACAAGAGCACCCTCCTGTGCATTTCTTTATGGGCGTAGATACCGCTGCACTTGTTAAAGACAAGATCAAAACCATTGAAGAGGCATTACATGCTAACCTGGATCTGACCGAATCAACAGCAATAACTGAATGATGGAAAAGACAATAGAAGAAACCAAAGCATACCTTGGCATGTGGGTGACCACGGATGGCTACGTACGGCACGAATTACTCAAAGGTGGGCGCTATGATGAAGCGCGTGGTGACCGCAAGAGTGCTTACCAGGGAAACTACCGGGTTTCGGGGAATCATATTGATTATAAAGATGATACTGGCTTTAGCGCCGACGGCGAATTTTGTGACGGCGTACTTTACCACGGGGGTATGGTATTTTACAAGGAGGATAATTAAATCAGATATATGTCAAACACATTTCATTTTCATAAACTATCAGAATTGCATGCCTATTATGGCTTACCGGGACCGGAGCATCCAATGATCAGCCTTATTGATTACAGCAAAGTTAAATACCCTGATGATACAGCGAACCTGAAATGGCTGCAGGATTTTTACATGTTCGCTTTAAAGCGTAATGTACAAGCAAAATTTAATTATGGCCAGCAGGCTTATGATTTTGATTCGGGTGTGCTGTCTTTTTTTGCACCGCAGCAATTGCTTCAGATGGAGATTAAGCCTGATGTATCGGTCAATCAGACGGGCTGGCTGTTACTTATCCATCCTGACATGCTTTGGAATACGCCATTAGCTGCAAAAATCAAAAATTACGAGTTCTTTCAATATAAAGTGAATGAAGCGTTGTTTCTGTCAGAAAAAGAAGAAGGGGTAATCACCGAGATATTTCAAAAAATAGAGAAGGAATACCAGTCGAATATGGACCAATTCAGCCAGTCATTGATTATTAATCAGTTGGAATACCTGCTGATTTACGCTGACCGCTTCTATAACCGGCAGTTTTTGACCCGCAAGATCACCAATCACCATATTTTAGAAAAACTTGAAGGTTTGCTTCATCAACATTTTACAGAAGATAACCTGACCGAAAAGGGGATACCGACAGTGCAATTGGTCGCAGATCAATTAAATGTCTCGGCTAATTACCTCAGTACCTTGCTAAAAGTCTTGACAGGACAAAGCACCCAGCAGTTCATTCATGACAAGCTGATTGTGAAAGCAAAAGAGAAGCTTTCGGCCACTAATCTCTCGGTTTCTGAAATCGCTTACAGCTTAGGATTCGAACATTCGCAATCCTTTAGCAAACTATTTAAAGCTAAAACAGATCTCACTCCGCTGGAATTCAGACAAGCTTTCAATTAAAAAAAATTGACTTTCAAAAGTTCAGAATACGCTAATTCTGCAGTCTTTTCGCTTCCACCAGCCAGTACAGCACTACTGGCAAGCTTCGTCATACCCTTAATTCTGGTTGTGATAGGGATAGCTCTACAAAATTGTTGCAAATGTCAACTTCTATACCTGTAAGTACTACATCCCGAGATGCAACATTATGGTAATGATAAGTCAAGTATTATTTAATCATAGATGTTTAGTTTGGCCGGATAAATTCGATATGAAATATTCGCTTACGTTACTGTTTGTTATTTTAAGCTCTTTTAAAATAAACGCACAACCAAACCCAATTCCAAAACCGAAACATCAATTTACAGTTATTGCTCACCGTGGCGATCATGTTAAATATCCCGAAAATACTTTAGAAGCCTATCTGGAAGCTATTAAAAATGGGGCGGACTATGTGGAGATTGATCTGCGAACAACAAAAGACAGTGTTTTGATAAGCATGCACGACGGTAATATTAGCCGTATGACAGGCGAACCCGGTAATATTAAAGATCTTACTTTTGAAACAATAAGGAGCTTAAAAGTCCAAAGCAAAAACACGCAGGACACTACCGCTTATCATATCCCTGCTTTTGAGGACATTCTTAAAACCTGTAAAGACAAAATATACATTTACCTTGATTTTAAGGATGCCTCCGTACCGGCTACTTATGCCGCTTTGCGCAAATATCATATGGAAAAGCAGGTAATTGTATACATTAACAGCTTTGATCAACTGGAAAGATGGAGAAAACTTGCACCAAAGATTCCATTAATGTTAAGCTTGCCCGATAGCGCTAAAAATATAAACGATATCAAGGCCTTTATACACCAGACACATCCTGATGTACTTGACGGTAACTGGAAAACTTATAATACTGAAATGCTTGAGTATCTTACAAGCCAACGCATACCAGTTTGGCCGGATATACAAAGTGCCAATGAAGACCAGCACTGGCCAGATGCCGTTAAATTAGGTTTTAAAAGCTTACAAACAGATCATCCTGCAGCGCTTATAGAATATCTGACAAAAAAAGGCTTGAGGTAACGCTTTAAGACAATATTATCTGCTCCGTTTTAACCTGCATTAGGCATCATTTAATCATTCGGGGTTACGGAATATGAAGCGACGCGTAACAAAATATATCTCTAAAATTTAAATGTTGAATATTAACCTGATAAACCTCCCTAAGTTAGTCAACGCTCACAGTAAGCCCTTCCTGCTGAAGTATTTTGCGGTATATCTCCATTTCTGTGAATGAACCTTCCAGTACAGCACACTTACCTTCGTTATGTACTTTCCAGGCAATCTTTTCAGCTTGAGTTTCATTATAATCAAGGTACTTCATCATGCAATGGATAACATGATCAAAAGTATTATGGTCATCATTCCATAAAATAAGGCGGTGCATCTCTTTAAGAGAGGCCAATATCTCGTCAAGCGTGAGCGTTTCTTCCTGTACTTCAGTCGGCATACCTGCAAATTTACTCAAAACGAGCGATTATTTTAACTGCCCGAAAAAATAACACCGGCATTACTCAACTTTATACCTGTAAACGGCACGGCCAATGTTGCCTTCATCATCTATACCTTCAACAACAATGCGATAGGTTCCCTTACTACCGGCATTAAAATAAGTCAGATTCGCATTGCCATTTCCATAGGTTACAACATTAGGGTTCCAATAAATAGTTGTACGCAGGTCTGCTAATTTTTTGTTGGTTTTGGCATCGTATTTTGGCGAATAAAATGTACGTGAGTGATATATGCCCTTAGGCGCATAAGGCTTTATACCACTGCTAAAATATCGTGGGTATTCGGTTGGTTCGTCGCCGCGCTTGGTAGTTATTATCAATACGCCTCCTGCCCCCCTACTACCATAAATACTTATCCCCCCGATATTTCTCAACACTTCTATAGACTGCACATCATTTGTATTAAGAGTGTTCATTAAAGATGCATTTGCGTACAGGCCATCAATTACCACCAGCATAGGTGGCCCGCCCCTTGTTGAAAACGGAACCCCATTCCTGAAAATCACACCTAAAAGCCTCCCCTGCAGGCAATCGGCCAAACGTATGCAACCATAGTTAATATCCTTGGCAAATAAAACCTGATCTGCATTACCCGGGCCATTTAAATTAGATGAATGTTTAAGTGCATTCTTTTTAGCCCGTATCTGCACTTCCCGAAGGCTGATCACATGATTTCCCAAGCCGTATTTAATTTGCTCAAAATAAAGTTGACGGCTGTTTTGTGCATACGTTGCTATTTCAGCAACAGGATTTACTTTAAAATCAACAATATTTTTAGCGTTTACAGTTAAAGGTGGTGGAATTGAATCCATCCTGATCACCACATTTTTCTTGTTTTTGGCTGTACGTGCCTGTATTAAAAACTTTATGCTATCCGGGTAAATAATGTCATGGAAAGCAAAGCGGCCGTTGGCATCGGTAACAGTATCTAACTTTAAAAGGCCGTCGTCAAAATTAATCAGTTCAACCTTGCCTCCTTTAACGGGCTGCCCGGACGGTGTAGTGACCGTCCCGGATATGGTAAACGTTTTTTCTTCCGGATATTGGTTTGATTGCACGTTTTCGCGGCTAATTGTTTTCCAGTCAAACCGACGGTACCCTTGAGTCATCAATAATATATCCAAATCTTCCCTTTTTTTATCAGTTGGGTTATTAAAGTAATAGGCAGGTTGTTCTATGTAACCTTTTATATCCGATGTTAGCAAAAGGCTTGCAAATATGTTATTTTCATTATTTTCATTTACCGGCACTTTGGTCTCGTCAATAACAGATACAGAAAAATTGCCTCTATTTTCAGTGCTGATACCAAGCTTTACAGCTTCTCTTGGGTTATAAGATTGCTTATCGGGCTTCACTTCTAATTTTAACGCTTTAGACTGCGCAAATGCCAGCCTTTCGTTAAGTGGTTCTCCGGATGCTGAAAATAAAGTAAACTGTATTATCCCATCAAGAAACTTATTTACAGGCACATTAGCAGTAAAGGCTGATTCCCCTCCGGTAACTTTAGTTGAATAATACACTTTGCCATTACTTTGCGCTATTAAGCTCAGCTGCTCTGTGATTACCTTATTTGCAGATATCCTAATCTTAAAGGTAGCCGGGTTCGCAGAAGAAACACTCATTACATAACCGCTTTCTGAAACTGTCGGCAGTGCTATGGTATTTACAGAACCGTCGGCATAAGTTATTTTGGCTTTATAAGCATTACCGCCCTGAGGAGTAAAATTAAAAACACCCATGCCTAAATGAGCGGTGTTAAGTACTGCTACTTCTTTGCCTTTGTTATCAATAACATTGCCCTTAATATCAGTACCAAGCCCATTTGTTCCAATTGCTTTAAAGGCTACCCTTGTGGGTATGCCACTTACCATATTGCCTCCTTCAGGAAAAAACTGCACATCGGCATTTCCGGCCATTACCCGTATGGGAATGCTTTTGTAAACTGTGCCTTGCCCGGTGCCGGAGATACTTGTTGAAATCCTTCCCAGCTTTAGCAGTGCTTCGTTATCTGCCGGGAAACTTACCCGCAGATTGCCTTCCGCATCTGTAAAGCCTGTACCTTTTCCAATCGACTTATTATTAAGTAATACGTTGTAAGTAACCTGTTTATTTGCGTACGCAGCACCATTAACATCTGTATAGTTTATAGTGGCTGTTATTTGCCTGCCCGGAGCGTTATAGTTAAATGTTGTTTTTGTAAATACCTTGTTGGTGATGATATTGCCTATTGTTATCGCTTTATCAAAAAAGTAATCGCTGCCTGTATTACGCATATATTGCGTGTAAGCACGAATACGATAATTACCCTCATGAATGGTATCGGGCAGAGGAAAATCTCCGTAACCAAGCCCGTTGTGCAATTGCACCTTAATGGATTGTTTTATCGAGTCCAGTTCGTCAATAAGTTCAACATTAAGTATACCGCTGTCCGGCTGCAGCTTGTGCTGTGCGCCTTTTATTACATAGGCCTTAAACCATATATCATCACCTGCAGTGTAGTAAGGCTTATCTAAATGCAGGTATGCTTTTTCAACAGGGTTAATTGCTGCCCATCTTTCAAGTTGCCGTGTTATTTTTGTAATGATATCATCGTCGGCATTAAAGCTGTAAACGCTAACCGCACTAATCACAAATAACAAACTCCAAACAATACGTTTATATGCCATAACAAGTTAGATCTTATTATAAGCAACGCTGTTTTAGGGAGTTAAGTTTGCAGTAAACCTAAAACTTATTCTTCCACATCATACTTTCCACCGGCCGTGTTGTAGGATTATTGTATTTAGCGTTGCTTTTAGAGTTATACATTGTTTCTATATCGCCCTCAACCACAAAATATATCAGTTGGCCAATAGGCATACCTGCATAAATTTTAACAGGTTGAGCGCAGGATATTTCTAACGTCCAGGTGTTGCAAAAGCCTACATCCCCTTTACCAGCCGTTGCATGGATATCTATTCCCAAACGCCCTGTACTTGATTTTCCCTCCAGGAAAGGTACATGCTTATGAGTTTCTGTATACTCCATGGTTACCCCCAGGTATAGGGTATTAGGCTGCAGGATAAAACCCTCTTTGGGTATCTCAAATCCAATTATTTCGTTATGCAGTTTGGCATCCAGCACACGGTCTTTATAAGTAGCCAGGTGTTTGCCAAGATGCACGTCGTAAGAGTTTGTACCCAGGTACTCCCGCTTAAAAGGTTCAATAATTATGGTGCCTTTTTCTATTTCCTCAAGTATGCGTTTGTCTGATAAGATCATATAAATAATGCTGCATTAAAAGTACCATAAATGCCCTTATCTGCCAAGTTATTTTAACCCGCGCAAGTAAACAAAAAGCCGGTGCAGGGCACGCGGCTTTGGGCTACCGGTGGTAGCCTTCACTCACAAATATTGATAATTACCCCTGACGATGGTTTGTGGAGCGTTAGTATTGGCAACGCGTAGTTTAACGCAACCCTCTGTAATGGCCACTGCCGCCAGTATAACAGCTGATATGTAGATCTTTTTCATTGATATTAAGTTTAGGTGTTAATCTTCTTATTTGACGTAGGTTAGCTCCGTTTAGTTACACATCAAAAACATTATACTTAATTTTAAATTTAGCTGATACAAATTGTAAAGCTTTTTCGCAATTTTACCCAATGGCAATAGCGTACCGACAACAGATTGATGATGACACAGAGTTTGCACTGTGGCGTATCAAGGAAAGCGCTGAAGAGCTGTATAAACAATTACAGCTAAATGAAGAAGAAAAAGCCTATACCAAAAAACTGATCAAAAGCAAACGCTACCTGCACTGGCTGGGTACCCGTGTTTTATTGCGTAAAATGCTGCGTACCGAAGAATACATTGACTGCAAGGTTGATGCACATGGCAAACCTTACCTGGTTAGCCTGCCTTACCATATATCACTCAGCCATTCTTTTGACTATGCTGCTGTCATGATAAGCAAAACCAGCCCTGTTGGGATAGATATTGAGCTTATCAAAGAAAAAGTAGAACGTATTGCCGGTAAATTTCTGCGGCCGGAGGAGTTGTCATTTATAGCACCTGAGCATAAAATACAGCAGCTTTATGTGTGCTGGTGCGCTAAAGAGGCCGTTTATAAATGCTATGGCCAAAAGGAAGTTTCATTTTCAGATAATATAACGTTACATCCCTTTACCTTTCAGCATCATGATACTTTGATGGCCCTGTTGCATAAAGATGAGGTAAATATTAATTACGAGGTAAGCTATATGCAGTATGAAGATTACATGATTGGATACGTGAAGGGATAACAACTGATGAAAAATAAAAAAGTGATTTTTGAGGACTGGGGTTTAACCGATTACCGCCAGGCCTGGGACAGGCAGGAAGAGATATTCGGTGCCACAGTGCAACTTAAAACCGAGCTGCGTAACCGCTCATTAGCTATTGCAGCCGGTGATGGTACCGCTCAAGAGGATATTTTAACCCCTAACTATCTTATTTTTTGCGAGCACCCACATGTTTACACGCTTGGCAAAAGCGGCAACGCTGAACACTTATTGCTGGATGAGCAGGGCCTGAAAGAAAAAAATGCCGTGTATTATCCAATTAACCGCGGAGGGGACATTACTTACCATGGGCCGGGGCAAATAGTGAGTTACCCGATACTTGATCTTGATAACTTCTTTACAGATATACACCTTTACCTCCGTACGCTGGAAGAAGCTGTTATGCTTACTATGGCCGAATATGGCCTGAAAGGTGAGCGTTACCCCGGTTATACCGGTGTTTGGCTGGATGCAGATAACGAACAGGCACGAAAGATTTGTGCCATGGGTGTAAGGTGCAGCCGCTGGGTAACCATGCATGGCCTGGCGTTCAATGTTAATACCAATCTGGATTATTTTAAAAACATTGTACCCTGCGGCATCGATGATAAGGCCGTAACATCTATGCAACAGGAACTTAGGAATGAAGTTGATATTAATGAAGTAAAGCAAATCCTAAAGCATCATATTTCCGTACTTTTTGGTATGGAGATGATAGGATGAAGAAACTGCTTTTGATTTTAACCATTTTAATAACAAGTGCTTGCAGCAAGCAAGCCACCATACCGGCACAGCCGCCTACAGTTACAACACCGCAACCCGATAACATGCCCGCGTCCCATTCCTTTACTTACCTGGCTCTTGGCGACTCCTACACCATTGGCGAGGCTGTGCCTCAGGCACAGTCATTTCCGTACCAGTTAACGCAGCGATTAAAAAACACTAATAACCCTGATATTATTGCTGTTACGGGCTGGACTACCGGCGAACTTAAACAGGGCATTGCACAAAGGGCGTTAAGCAACCATAATTATGATATTGTAACCCTGCTTATTGGTGTAAACAACCAATACCGCGGCTATAACAAAGAAGCGTACCGCACAGAATTTACAGAATTACTTAACACCGCGATCGCCTATGCAAATGGTAACAAAAAACATGTATTTGTCCTTTCTATCCCCGACTGGGGTGTTACTCCCTTTGGTAAAAACTCCGGCGACCCGGCTAAAATAGCTGCAGATATTGATACATTTAACGCCATTAACAAGCAAGAGACCGATATGCTTGGCGTGGCTTATGTAGACATTACACCAATTTCCCGGCAGGCTGCTTATGACACAGACCTGGTCGCTTCAGACGGCCTGCATCCATCCGGAAAGATGTATAGTTTATGGGTAAATGAGCTGCTGTCTTTAGTTACTGCTCAAGTGAAACACGGCTCTGATTAAATTGCATACATTTTGAAACTTTAACATTCCGGCAAGCTTATCGGTATGTTAATAGCAAGGCCGCCATCAGCGGTTTCTTTGTATTTGGAATTCATGTCCTGCGCGGTTTGCCACATGGTTTTTACCACAGCATCCAGGCTTACCTTGGCTTTATCAGGATTGCTTTGTAAAGCGAGTTGGCTTGCCGTAATAGCTTTTATAGCGCCCATGGTATTACGCTCTATACAAGGCACTTGCACCAAGCCACCAATCGGGTCGCACGTCATTCCCAGGTGGTGCTCCATGGCAATCTCGGCAGCCATTAGTACCTGTCGCTGGCTTCCGCCAAGACATTCTGTTAACGCAGCAGCAGCCATAGCTGATGATACGCCGATCTCTGCCTGGCATCCGCCCATAGCAGCCGATATGGTTGCGCCTTTCTTGAATATGCTACCGATCTCTGATGCTACAAATAAAAACTGAATGATCTTTTGCTCACTATAGCCGTCGCAAAAGGATATGAAGTACTGCAGGACTGCTGGTATAACGCCTGCCGCACCATTGGTAGGTGCAGTCACTACGCGGCCAAACGAGGCATTTTCTTCATTTACCGCGAGTGCAAAACAGCTTACCCAATCTAATATATTCTGAAAGCTGGTACCTGTTTGGCGCATAGCCCGTACCCAGCCATTGTAGTCGTTATAAGGAATGTTTTTGATAAGCCTCTTGTTAAGTACCGAAGCCCTGCGGGCCACATTTAAACCACCCGGTAAATAACCGGAAACATGGCAGCCCCGGTACATACACTCGCGCATTACATCAAATATGTCCAGCACGCCTTTACGGGTTTCCTGCTCGCTGCGCCAAGCCAGTTCGTTCTCCATCACCACCTCAGATATCTTCAAGCCGGTTTTTATGCACCAGTGCAGCAGGTCGCCTGCTGTATCAATAGGAAATGGCAGGTCAACTTCAAGCCTTTGCTGGCCCTGTGCACCCTCTTTTATCACAAAGCCACCACCTATGGAATAATAAGTTGCGGATATTGCTGTTTCATTACTCAAAAATGCCTGAAACGTTACCGCATTAGGGTGAAAGGGCAAACTCTCACTAAATAAAAAAAGGAGATCATCTTCTGCAACAAAGCTTATTTCCTTTTCACCGCCTAAAACTAATTGATGTGAGTTGATGATACCTGCAATTTTGCTATCGATCTTATCAACCTCAAAAGTAACAGGGTCATCACCGCTAAGGCCCAGCAGAATGGCAATATCCGTACCGTGGCCTTTACCGGTTTTTGCCAGCGAACCGTAAAGCAATATCTTAACCTGTACTACCAGTGACATCACCTCCTTTTGCTGCAACAGGCTCACAAACTGTTGTGCAGCCCTCCACGGGCCAAGCGTATGTGAGCTGGACGGACCTATGCCTATCTTAAACATATCAAAAACAGAAATTTGCTCTCGTTGCTGCATGGCCACAAAACTAACAGTATTACAATAACTTTTTTTAACAAGTATTCGTAAATTTTAAAACCTTTATTAACTTAAACAACAATTTAAACCCAATACACAATGGAAAATTATGATCCTCAATCGGCCGGACTTTTTGCGGCATTGTTCACTGTTTTTTTGATCCCGGGCTTGGTTATATGGCTTATCAGCATTATCGGGATGTGGAAAGTTTACGAGAAAGCGGGCAAGCCGGGATGGGCTTCAATTATTCCTATTTATAACGTGATAGTTATGCTTGAAATTATAGGCAAACCGGTTTGGTGGCTGTTGTTGTTGCTGGTTCCATGTGTTAACATCATATTCGGCATTTGGATAATTAACCTGCTTAGTAAAAGCTTTGGCCAAAGCGAAGGATTTACGGTTGGCCTGCTTTTACTACCCATGATATTTTATCCTGTTTTAGGGTTTGGCAATTACAGGTACGTTGGCCCGGCAGGAGCTGGTTTTGCCGGTTACAAGCCTTATGACCCGGGTTTAGATTACAAAGATCCATTTAACCCCACACCACCGCCGCCACAGGTTTAATGTTATTTAATTTAACAATACACTGCAGCCTGCTGGTAAACGGCTGGCTGCAGTATCATTTACTTCCCTGCCCTTTCAAATATCTTACCGGCATAGACTGCCCGGGCTGTGGTTTTCAGCGATCAATACTTTTACTTATAAAAGGAAACCTTAACGATAGCCTTTTAATGTATCCGCCGGCCATACCTATTTTATTAACTGCGCTGTGGTGGCTGGCTGATAGCCTTTTGAGGCTGGACAACCCTAAAGCTTACATTAAAAAGTCTCTGTTTATAATAACCGGCAGCTTTATAACAATCAGCTATGCTATAAAGCTTGTACATTTATATCAGCACTAAAAAGATTCGGTTTGAGAAACCTGGTGTGTATAATCCTTTAACAGTGTTTGTAAAAACTGCATATCGTTCATATTGGCAGGCAATGTTACCTTTAAATGCTCTTTTAGCTTTGCAGCCATATTGTAAACGAGTACGCTGTTTCCCGTTTTTACATAAGCATTTATTACTTCGTTTATCAGCTCAACATCCTGGTCGGTCAATTGTAAAGCCTCGGCAAATACAGGCTGATAGTCACTATCCGCCGGATGAAATGCTACCTTGCTTACATCTGTACGCGGCACCGTGCGAATGAGTACAGTACCGGCAACCAAATCGCCAATGCGCTGTGTGCGCTCGCTTATAGCAGCAACAACCAGGGCAACGGTACCACCGCTTATCCCAAAGTCAATTATCCTGAATATCCACCTCAATAAATACTGGCTTATGCGCGGGCGGTTGCCATCTGCGCTCATTACCCGTATCTTCATTACCTTTTTACCAACCGATTGCCCGTTCATGGCAATCTCGCAAATCAGGTCATAAAAAACATATAAAGCAAAGTATATGATAACAACTATACCGGTTGTTATATCCTCAAGCTTTAAGCTAACGCCAAGAATAATTGAAGCAAGATAGATAAATAGAAAAATACCGTAATCAATCAGGCTGGCAACAATGCGCTCACCCAAACCGGCCAGTTCATAATCAATATCAATGTTTTGTGCAGTAGTTATCCTTATTGTGTTCATAATAAATACAGACTCTTAATTTGCATGTTTTTAATTGAATTATAAAACTTTTGTAGTTATTTTAACGCCACTATTTAAACCCCGTCAATCACAATGCGCGAGCCTCTTTTTGTAAAACAAAATGCCAAAAAATGGGCTCAGTTTGAGCAGGCAACCAAACATACGCCTGATGAGCTTGCCGAAAGCTTTATCCAGATAACTGATGACCTGGCATACGCAAAAACCTTTTATCCTAAATCAAAAACTACCGCTTATTTAAACGGTCTGGCATCTAAGTTTCATCAATCCATTTATAAAAACAAAGGCGAAAGCAGTAACCGCTTTATCACATTCTGGAAATTTGAGCTGCCATTGCTTTTTAAAACTTATCAAAAGCAATTGCTGTATGCCTTTGCTTTCTTCATCGTTTTTTGCCTTATAGGTGCGCTTTCCGCTAAATATGACGACAGCTTTGTACGCCTGATAATGGGTGATGATTATATAGACATGACCAACGAGAATATCGCAAAGGGCGATCCGTTCGGCGTTTACAAGCAGGGATCAGAAACGTTGATGTTTTTGGGCATTGCTGCTAACAATATCTTTGTATCGCTGATAACTTTTGTGAGCGGCATTATATTCTCGGTTGGCACTATTTACTTCCTGTTCAGGAATGGGCTGATGCTGGGTTCATTTCAGTATTACTTTTTTAGTAAGGGGCTGGGCATGCAATCGGTATTAGTGATATGGATACATGGCACACTGGAGATATCGGCCATTGTGATAGCAGGCGCTGCCGGATTGGTTTTAGGTAACAGCTTTTTATTCCCTAAAACTTTCAAGCGGATGGTATCACTAAAAAAAGGTGCTGCCGATGGTATGAAGATCGCCATTGGGCTGATCCCCATATTTATAGTAGCCGCTTTTTTTGAAGGGTTTGTAACCCGCCATACCGAAATGCCTGTTTGGCTAAGCGTGGGTATTCTTGCAGCTTCTTTAATATTCCTTATCTGGTACGTTATACTTTACCCTAATAAAATTTATAAGCAAACCCAATATGCAACCCAAAGTTGAATTAGCAAAATCCCGCGATTTTGGTGAAATAATTAACGATACATTTAACTTCATCAAACAGAACATGAAGCAACTGGTCAAAAATCAGTTTATATTTTGTGGTTTGTTTTTTCTGGCAGGCTCTCTGCTTTTTGTGCTGCAGCAATACAGGGCTAAAAACCTGATCACCAGTATGGGTGAAATGGGTCCGCAAACCTATGAATCTATCAATACCTTCCGTTTACTTGGTGTAAGCTATTTTATAGGTATTGCTTTGGTGTTTATCGGGGGTTGCATTTCTGTTATTACCGTATTGAGCTACATGGCTATATACAAGCAAAAAGGAAATATTGTGCCAGAAACAAGCGAAGTTTGGGGATACATCAAGTATTACTTTTTGCGCAGCCTTTTGGTTGTTTTTGTGGTGGCTATACTATTTGGGTTAGGCCTTGTATTATGTTTAATTCCGGGCATTTACCTCTTCCCGATAATGGGCTTGATTTGCCCTGTGATGATTTTTGAAAACGGCAGTTTCGAATATTCCTTCAGCCGTGCTTTCCAATTGATCAAAGATAACTGGTGGGTAACCGCTGCGACAGTATTGGTATCGTGGATCATTTATTATTTTATGGCCATGATCGTAACCATACCTATATCCATTGTAGGTATAGGCAGCAGTTTGTTAAGCCCGGTAAAGTCATTTACGGTAATGCCGTTATGGGCATCAGTTGTTTCTGTATTTATTCAGCAGATCACTATGTTGTTTAGTATCATTCCAGTTATTACCATCGCCTTATGCTATTTTAACCTGTCCGAAAGTAAAGAAGGCACCAGTTTGCTCGATCGTATAAACAAGCTGGGCAACAATAACACCCCCCAAACCGATTTGCCAACCGAAGAATATTGATGTCGCGCCTACTATTTATAGTTGTTTTTTTGTTTACATGCTGCATCTGCTTTGCCGCGCCCGATACTTTGGTTAAAAAGAAACCTGCTATTTTACGCCAGGACAGCAGCCTTGTAAATGTAAGGCATTTTGACACTACGGCCCTTGCCCAATATAAAAAGCTGCCTGAGTTTACTTACAACGACAGCTATGAGGGGCCTTCGTTATGGACACGTTTCTGGCGCTGGTTCTGGAGCCTGTTTGATTTTAAAAAGCTTAACGCATCGCGTCATCCAACCTTCTGGACGTGGTTCTTCATTATTTTAAAATATGCTATAATTACAGGCGGAGCAGCAGCGCTTGTATTTCTCATACTGAAACTTGCCGGTTTAGATGTAAATGTTTTCAGGCGCAAGCCTAAAGCATCGCTTGAGTACAGCGAACAGGCAGAAAACATTCATGAAATTGATTTTGAAAACGATATCAGCAATGCGGTATCAACCGGCAATTACCGCTTAGCGGTGAGGCTGCTTTATTTAAAAAGCCTGAAGCAACTAAGCGATAACGGGCTTATTAACTGGCAGATCAATAAGACAAATACTCACTACGTAAATGAACTAACCGACCCCGCTTTACGCGATACATTTAAAACACTTACTTACCAGTTTGAGTACATTTGGTACGGCGATTTTAATATCAATAAAGATATTTATAACCGGATCAGTAACTTATTTAATAGTTTTAAGGGGGGCCGGGCATGAAGGACTTTAAACTTTACTTTGCCGGCCTTTTTGCCTTATTGCTTATTTATCTGGTAGCGGAGTATAATAAGCCTGCTCCCATAAACTGGACGGTAAGCCTGCGGTATGATGATAAGATACCGTTTGGGAGTTTTATACTGTATAACCGGCTTAATGATATTTATCCCGGTGCTGCTGTTATACGCACCAACCAGTCGGCGTATGAAGCCTTTACAGATAGTACACGGTCTCCCGGTAGTTATATGATGATAGCCAAAACCGTTGATCTGAACAAGAATGACGTAAAAGCGCTGATCAAATACATTTCATCCGGCAACTCGGTGTTTATAGCCGCGCTTAACTGGAAAGGTTACCTACCCGACTCCCTTAAACTTGAAACCGGTTTAGAGTTTGACAAAAAAAACACCGCCCTTAACTTTGTCAATCCCGCCCTTAAAAACAGTCCGGATTTCAATACTGATAAATACACGGGCATGCAGTATTTTAAAGAATTTGATACTGTAAGGGCAACCGTTATCAGCAAAAACCAATATGGGCATGCCAACTATATCAGTTTCAATTTTGGTAAAGGCAAATTACTGCTGATGGCCAACCCACAGTTGCTAAGCAATTATAGCCTTTTAAAACAAGGCGGAGCAGGTTATGCAGAAAGAGTTTTATCGTACCTGCCTGTATCAAAAACATTATTTTGGGACCAGTATCAAAATGGCGATATAGCCGTAGATATATCCCCCATGCGGGTATTTTTCAGTCATGAACCTTTGCAATGGGCTTATTACATCAGCCTGGCGTCGCTGGTATTATTTGTATTATATGAAATTAAACGCCGGCAAAGGGTGATCCCGATTATTGAGCCGTTAAAAAACACAACTGTTAATTTTGCAAGTGTTGTTAGCCGTGTTTACTACGAACAGCGCGACAACAAGGATCTGGCTGCAAAAAAAATCCTTTACTTTTCAGAACACCTGCGCCGCTATTTCAACCTAAAAGTAACCAGTTTTGACAACGAGTTTACCCTAAGCTTCATCCGTAAAACAGGCATTGAAGATGCTTTTGGTCACGAGCTTATTAATCATATTAATTACCTGTCCCGGCAATCGCGGGTTAACGACCATGAGCTTATTGTTTTAAATAAACTGATAGAAAAATTTTATATCCAAACCGGATCGTATGGAAAATGACAACTTTGAACAAAGAACAGATCTGAGCCAGCTTAGCGCTGCTGTTGAACAAATAAAGGCCACGCTTTCAACTATTATAGTGGGCCAGCATGAGGTAATAGAACTGGTTATAGCCGGCATACTGGCCGATGGGCATATCCTTATTGAAGGGGTGCCGGGCGTGGCTAAAACACTTACTGCCAAACTGGTTGCAAAATCTGTAGATGCCAAGTATTCGCGTATACAATTTACACCGGATTTGATGCCGTCTGATGTGTTAGGCACTTCTGTATTTAATCCTAAAACCGGCGAATTTGAGTTTAAAAAAGGACCTGTTTTCGGCAACATCATTCTTATTGACGAGATAAACCGCGCACCGGCCAAAACCCAGTCGGCACTGTTTGAGGTAATGGAAGAAAGGCAGATAACTGTTGACGGCCAACAATACAAGATGGAGGAACCTTTTATAGTGCTGGCTACCCAGAATCCGGTTGAGCAGGAAGGTACATACAGGTTACCAGAGGCACAGTTAGACCGCTTTTTGCTCAAGATAGAGATCAAATACCCATCGCTTGAAGAAGAGGTTGCCATTGTTACCCGACAGCATCAGCAAAAAACTACAGAACAGATCAATCATATCACCTCAGTGCTTTCGTCTGCAGATATTATCATTATACGCAATCAGGTAAGGCAGCTACATGTTGATGATAAGATACTGGCCTTTGCCGCCCGCATTATACATGAAACCCGTAATAATAAATCCATTTACCTGGGTGGTTCGCCACGAGCCTCGCTGGCCGTTGTAAACGCGGCCAAAGCCATAGCAGCCATTAATGGCCGCGACTTTGTAACGCCTGATGATGTGATTAAAGTTGCTGCGCCGGTATTAAGGCATCGTATTATGCTGACACCCGATAAGGAAATGGAAGGTGTAATTCCGGAAGAAGTAATAGCTCAGATCATCCAAAAGATAGAGATACCAAGATAATAAACGCAGGTGAAGAAACTTATTCAATTATTCTACACCAATTTATTTTTAACGGGCAGGTTGTTTACAGCCTTGTCGGTATGTGTCTTGCTTTTTCTGCTCGCGTTCTTTTTTCCCTGGTTTGCTCTTATTCCTAAGCTGGTATTCTGGCTGCTGATGCTGCTTATTATAATTGATATTATAATGCTTTACCGTACACCCAATGCTGTTTTCGCTAAAAGGCATGCACCGGAACGGTTAAGCAACAGTGACGATAATGAACTGGGCATATACATAGAAAACAGGTATCCTTTAAATATTAAAGCAGGCATTATTGACGAAATACCGCATCAGTTTCAGCGGCGTGATGTATTGTTTGAAACCACCCTTAAAACCGGGGAACACAAACTGATTAACTACAACCTGCGCCCTGTAAAACGGGGTGAGTATGAATTTGGAAGTATACGGGTATTTATCCAATCGGCTTTAGGGTTGGTAAGCAGGCGGTTTAACTTTGAGCAGGCGGAAACACTGCCTGTTTATCCCTCGTTTTTGCAAATGCGTAAATATGAGTTAATGGCCATATCTAACCGCTTAAATGAGATAGGGGTAAAAAAAGTAAGGCGCCTTGGCCAAAGCCTGGAGTTTGAGCAGATAAAGCCTTATGTTCCCGGCGACGATGTACGCACCGTTAACTGGAAGGCCACCGCCAGGCATGGCAGCCTGATGACCAATTTTTATACCGACGAAAAATCGCAGCCAGTTTATTGCGTGATTGATAAATCGAGGGCGATGAAAATGCCTTTTGAAGGCCTTAGCCTTTTGGATTATGCCATTAATGCCAGTTTGGTACTCTCCAACATCGCTTTATTAAAGCAGGATAAGGCAGGCTTGATAACGCTTTCAGAAAAAATCGGAGCTGTTATTCCTGCCGATAGAAAGCATTCGCAGATACAAAAGATATTGGAGGTTTTGTACAAGGAAAAAACACGTTACCTGGAAAGTAACATGGAGGCTTTGTATACAACCATTCGCAAAGTGTTGACCCAGCGCAGCCTGATAGTATTTTTTACCAATTTCGAGAGCATGAACGCCTTACAGCGTCAGCTTCCTTTTTTAAAGCGAATTGCCCGCTATCATTTATTACTGGTTGTTTTTTTTGAGAATACGGAGCTTAAACAACTTACTGAAGCACCCGCAACAGATGTTGAAGGCATCTACACTAAAACCATTGCCGAAAAATTCGTATACGAAAAAAAACTTATCGTGCGTGAACTGGCGCAACATGGCATACAATCTATATTAAGTACACCGCAGGAGCTCAATGTTAATACCATTAACAAGTACCTTGAGCTAAAAGCAAGGCAGAGGATATAGCATCACGTTCCCGGCAGCTTTACGCCTGCCGTTGCAAGGTCCTTTATGATTTTTTCCTGTAAAGCTATTTTGGCTGTAAGGTAATTGGCAGGCTGTACCCATACATTCACGGTAAAGCGCATGCCATCCAATTCAAGCGAAGTTACGCCTACTCTTGTTACAGGTTCATTTAACACTTCCGGAATTGCCAGTATAGCGTTATTAATTACTTGTTTAACCTGATCAATATCTACCACATAACCGAGCTTCAGTTCAAAATCCAGCCGGCGTTTCCCTTCACGGGTAACGTTTACAATCACCTCGTTAAACAGCTTACCATTCGGTATAATAACCGTCTTATTATCAACGGTAATCAGCACGGTATAAAATATCTGGATGGAGGTTACTTTTCCATCCTGTCCTTGTGCGCGTATGCTATCTTCAATTTCAAATGGTTTTAAGAGTAATATCAATACACCACCTGCAAAATTTTGCAACGTGCCGGATAACGCTAAACCGGCAGCTACGCCTACAGCTCCTATTACAGTACTAATAAAAGTAAGCTGAAACCCAACAAAGTTAAGTACCGATAATATGAGCAACACATATAGGGCGGTAATAGACAGGCTTAAAAAGAAAGGTTGCAAAGCGGAGTGTATGTTCCGTTTGCTCATTCTTGCTAATAAGCGGCTACGAGTAAAGGAGATCGCCCAAAGCCCTATTAAAAAAAATAAAATTCCTAAAAAATATTTTGGCCCCTGATTAATAAGCCAAACGTGGAAGGTATTATAAAACTCTTTAAGCTCCATTACGGGAGCCAAAAATAAGATTATTTATCAACTGTAAAGTGTTACAAATAGCTCAGGGCCTTTAAACAGCACCCACTCTACTATCCTGCTGTGTATATGCTTCTTCTTATTTACTATTTGTTTCATACACATCATTATTCAAATGCTGTGCCTTTTCGTTGAAACATAAATAATGTAACAAAAAATTAATATTCGTGCCTAAAACATGCCTTTTTCTAATCTTCAAAAAGTAAAAAAGCACACTAATACCCCATTATCAACTTTTAAAACAAAAGCCCCTGTCTAAAAAAATAGACAGGGGCTTTTTTATTTGATCGCTCTTAGTAAAGCAGCTATTACATCATGCCGCCCATGCCGCCACCCATTGGAGGGGCACCAGCACCTTTTTCGTCTTCAGGTTCGTCTGCTAACACACACTCTGTAGTTAACAGCATTGAAGCGATAGAAGCAGCGTTTTCTAATGCTACACGGCTTACTTTAGTTGGGTCGATAACACCTGCACCAATAAGGTTTTCAAAGTTATCGGTACGTGCGTTGTAACCATAGTCTGCAGAGCCTTCTTTAACTTTTTGTACGATGATAGAACCTTCAATACCAGCGTTTTCGCAAATCTGGCGAAGAGGCTCTTCAATAGCACGACGGATGATCTGGATACCAGTGTTCTCATCCTCGTTAGCGCCTTTAAGCTCGGCCAAAGATGCAACCGCACGGATAAAGGCAACACCACCACCTGCTACTATACCTTCTTCAACAGCAGCGCGGGTAGCATGTAAAGCATCGTCAACGCGGTCTTTCTTCTCTTTCATTTCTACTTCAGATGCAGCACCAATGTAAAGTACGGCAACACCGCCTGAAAGTTTAGCTAAGCGCTCTTGTAATTTTTCTTTATCGTAATCAGATGTTGTAGTTTCTATCTGAGCACGGATCTCGCCTACACGGCCTTTGATCAGGTCAGCATCACCGGCACCGTTTACAATGATGGTATTGTCTTTATCAACAGAGATTTTTTCTGCCTGGCCTAACATAGAAAGGTCAGCGCTTTCTAGTTTGTAGCCTCTTTCTTCAGAAATAACAGTACCGCCAGTTAATACAGCGATATCTTCCAACATTGCTTTACGACGATCGCCAAAGCCTGGGGCCTTAACAGCTGCTACTTTCAGCGAACCGCGGATTTTGTTAACTACCAGGGTAGCTAATGCTTCGCCATCCAAATCTTCAGCAATAATTAATAGCGGTTTACCTGTTTGTACTTGTTTTTCAAGGATAGGAAGCAACTCTTTCATTGAAGAGATCTTCTTATCGTAGATCAAAATGTAAGGGCTATCTAATTCCACCTCCATTTTGTCTGAATTGGTTACAAAGTACGGAGAAAGATAACCACGGTCAAACTGCATACCTTCTACAGTTTTAACTTCAGTTTCAGTACCTTTTGCTTCCTCAACAGTAATAACGCCAGATGTACCTACTTTTTCCATAGCCTCGGCAATCAGCGCACCAATCACTTCGTCGTTATTTGCAGAGATAGAACCAACCTGTTTGATCTTGTTATTATCTTCACCTACAGTTTGAGACTGCTCTTTAAGGTTCTTAACTACCTGTGCAACTGCTTTGTCGATACCGCGTTTCAAATCCATTGGGTTAGCACCGGCAGCAACGTTTTTAATACCAGCAGTAACAATAGCCTGAGCCAATACAGTAGCGGTAGTAGTACCATCACCTGCAACATCAGCGGTTTTAGAAGCAACTTCTTTAACCATCTGTGCACCCATGTTTTCAATAGGGTCTTTCAGCTCAATTTCTTTCGCTACGGTAACACCGTCTTTGGTAACAGCCGGTGAACCAAATTTTTTATCGATAATTACGTGACGACCTTTAGGGCCTAAAGTAACTTTTACTGCATTAGCTAAAGTATCAACACCGCGTTTTAGGGCATCACGGGCTTCAACGTTATATTTAACTTGTTTTGCCATTTTATTTTTTGATTTATTGAATTATTGATTTAAAAGATTAATCAAATCGCAATTCGGGTAATTTTTAAGTTTTGGTTTTAATTGATGACTCCATTAGGAAATCACTAAACAATTATTTACTAATTCAATAATTAGTTAAATACTGCATAAATGTCAGATTCGCGCATGATCAAATACTCTTTACCATCAATGTTGATCTCGGTACCTGCGTATTTGCCATACAATACTTGGTCACCAACTTTAACTGACATTGGGATAAGTGTGCCAGTGTTATCAGCGTATTTGCCAGGGCCAACAGCTACTATAGTTCCTTTTTGCGGTTTCTCCTGAGCTGTTTCCGGAATGTAGATACCAGATGCGGTTTTGGTTTCTGCAGCAGCAGCCTCAACAACCACTCTGTCTGCACTTGGTTTAATGTTTAATGACATAGTAATGTTATTTTGAAATTATATAATTTAAGTTTTGTGTTATCGTTTTCACATCAATTATGCCAAGGTATCAAATACTATTGTTTTGGCATGTTTTACTGTTTTATTGTCACTTTTCTGGCAATGATGTTACAGCAGGTTAAAGTTAATTTAAACACGGGTGTCATCGTGTCAGTTATTACACATATCAGCAAAAAAGGCTTTGGGAGTATTCCAAAGCCTTTCTGTATAAATTAATTATTCTTTTCTTATTTGGATGGCGTTTTTTGAGCTGGTGCAGTAGCAGGTGCTGCCGGTACACTTATAGGGGCGCTTGCAGGCGCTGCAGATGGTTTAGATGCTTTATTAACCTGATCAATTAGCTGAGAGTTATCATTTTTTTGAGCTCCGCCTTTAACAGATACGTTAATTACAAGCGCCAGTACCATAATGCTGATAGCCAAAACCCAGGTGCCTTTTTCTAAAAAGTCGCCGGTTTTTTGCACGCCCATTAACTGAGACGAGCCTGAAAAATTTGAGGCCAAACCGCCGCCTTTAGGGTTTTGAATTAATACGATAAGCCCTAACAGGACACATAAAATTATCGTGATGACGATTAATACTAAATACATTTCTTTTTTATATCAATTGGTTTTCTTTTCTAACTCTTCAATCCGGCCTGCAAAGTACGTCTTTTTATCCGGTATTTTCAACATTAATTTTTTATAAGTAGCTATCGCTTTATGATATAGCATTTGATCTGTATAAATGCGGGCAAGCGTTTCTGTAACCAATTCGTGCTGGTCTTCGGCACTTTTTCTTGCTTTGTTCTCATTATCCAGCTTATCTGCCGAAAGCGGTTTGATCTGCGGGTCGGTTTGTATAAAACGCTCGATGATCACATCCTCTTTCTTGGTGTGGTCAAACTCTACCGGCGCTACTGCATCGATGTGCTCAATTGCATTAACAGAAGTAAGTGTAAAGATATTTTCAAAATACTGTTGCTGCAATTCATCCGGGCGTTTTGATACACCCGCTTGTGCAGCGGCTTTAGCATACGGTTGAGTATTGCCTGCATACTCACGGCGGGTTTTATTTAGCCACCATAAAAAGGTATAAGGCAGGGTATCATCATCATACCGGGATACATGGTTGGCATCGGTAGCAAGGCTTGTGCTGGTTGCTGCTTCATGAGCCGGTTTTTCGTTTGGCAATGCATCCTCATTTGCCTGGAGCGGTTCTTTCGCTTTTTCTGCTTCCTGCTGTCCAGACGGATTTGTTGATCGTAATTCATCCAGTTTTTTATCAAACGCCCGATAATCACCTCCTGCTATGCCGCCTAAAATGAGTTTTTCCTCTTCCTCTTGTACTTCTGAGATATGTTGATCAATAGGTGTTTCCGGTTGATGAAATTGCATTTCAGATGGCTCACTCTCCTCCTCTTCATGCGCGGGCTCGCTAAATCTGTGCTCGGTTTCCGTCTGTTGATGAGTATCCTTGCTTTCGCTTATGGCACTAAACCCAATGTCTTCGATGCCAACAATTTCGTCATAAATTTCATCCTCAATCGCATTAGCATGTTGTTCGGGCTCCTCTGTAGCTCTTTGCTCAGGCTTAGGGAATCTCGATCCGAAGGAACGGTAGCCGGTATCCTGTGTGGGCTGCCAGGCTTCTGCAGATTTTATGGTATCTTCCTGAACCTGATCTTCGTTGTTAGTTGTATGCTTTGGGGCGGCCTGCGTTATTGTACCATCTGCATTTCTGTTTACTTTTGCTGAAGCATCAGGTAAATCTGAATCGCTTACAGGTAGTTCAGCTTCTTCAAACTGCAGCTCTTTGGTATCGTCAATTACCTGAATCTCTAAATTACCGTTGTAAATCAGCGGGGCCTCTGTAATTTCTTCAATAGGCTCTTCATCAATCAGGTGAGTTGCAGGCTGCGGAATTTCCGGCAGATTTTCAACCGGCAATGAAGTAGCTGTTTCTGTATCTTCTTTAGAAATTGACCTTTCTGCCACATCCTCAACATCTGTATTGCTGTCAAAATCAGCAGATACCTCCCCGGTGGTTTGTAATACGGGCGATGAATTATTGAAACCAACAGCTTCTTCAGTTAAAGGTTCTGCCACAAGGCTTTCTGTACTGGATGTACCGGAGGCGATAATGCCTCCATCTTCCTGGCCTCCGGGAATAATATCATCTTTGTTTACTGTAGCAAAGCTACCCGGGTCATTCACCAGCTTATGCAGTACATAAGGGTTAAAATAAGTTGCCGCCCTGCTTAAATTATTGTATCCGTTTGCACGGGCAAGCATTACCTGCAATATGTTGCTTTGCGGATTATCATTTACCAAACGCTCAAGGGTTTGCACATACGATGCTCCGTTATCGGCCGGTTCGGCCAATAAATTCCAAAAAATCTCTTTATGCCTGCTATCTATGTACTGATCCACTTTGGTTTATACTGTTGCCTACCAGTTGGCAAAGGCCCGGTTAAAAATATCTTCAGTTAACTGCTTATTTATATCCGCTATCAATGCTTGCTCCTGCGCCGCAATATCGCCGGTATAATCTTTATATCTTGTAAACGACTCATCAAAGCTAAGCTTTTTATCGGCTTCATAGTCATACTTTACTCTTACAGTTATAGTCAGCCGGCTGGCTCCTGCAATGGGCGCTGTATTACCCGATGTTGCCTGTATAGATACCGGCGCAATTGTATAACCTGTAATAGCGCCACTTATGGTAGCGCCTGCCTCACCGCGTACAATACTTAACCTTGTAGTAGTACGTACCCGGTTTTTTAAAGCCTCGGTAAACTGCTGGCTTAAAGTTGGAACAACCAACTGTGCGTTATTTTCAAAAAACTCTATATCAATGGTTTTAAGATCTGCCGGAATTGATGAACCGTTTAATGATAGCCGGTATGAGCATGAGGTAAAAAGCGCCACCACCATACATACACCTGTCACTAAAGCCGCCAATAACTTTTTACTCATTTTGCCTGGTTATAAATTTAGCTCTTTTATTTTACGATACAAGGTACGCTCTGATATACCAAGTTCATTGGCTGCCAGCTTACGTTTGCCTTTGTGCTTTTTAAGGGCCTTCCGTATTAAATCCGACTCTTTTTCAATCAGCGAAAGCGATTCTTCAACTTCTTCGGCATCATGCGTTATATTGTAATCATTGCTGTTATTGCCAATGTTACTTTTAACGGGTTGTTGCAACGTAAATTGTGGCTCGGCATCATTAGCCTGAGGTAATTCTATATCCCGATATAGCTGAGTTATAGCCTGTGCATTGTGCTGATAATTTTGGCTTACCCCTCCATGTTCAATAATATCGGCAACCAGCTTTTTCAGTTCTATCATATCGCGCTTCATATCAAACAGCACTTTGTATAGTATGTCGCGCTCAGAAAAATCTTCTTTCGGTTGATTTCCCAATCGCATCGGCAGGTTGCTTCTGCCTGCTTCCGCCGGGATATAATTAAGCAGGGTTTGGGCTGATATCACCCTGTCGCGCTCTAAAACCGCAAGTTGCTCGGCCATATTTCTAAGTTGGCGCACGTTGCCTGGCCACGAGTAATTTACCAATATTTGCTGCGCTTCTTCATCAAGCTGTATGGGCGGGGTACGGTATTTATCTGTAAAGTCGGCAGTAAATTTCCGGAAAAGCAAAACAATATCTTCCTTCCTGTCGCGCAACGGGGGTATACGCAAAGGCACCGTGTTAAGGCGATAATAAAGGTCTTCCCTGAAACGGCCCGCCTTTACAGCCTCATACACATCAACATTGGTTGCTGCAATAACGCGTACGTTTGTTTTCTCCACTTTAGATGAACCCACCCTTATGTACTGGCCCGACTCTAACACACGCAGCAAACGGGCCTGTGTCCCTAATGGCATTTCGCCAATCTCATCCAGGAATATGGTACCGCCGTTAACGGTTTCAAAATACCCTTTACGCTCACCTACAGCCCCGGTATAGGCACCTTTCTCATGACCGAAAAGCTCAGAATCAATTGTACCTTCAGGTATTGCGCCGCAGTTGACCGCAATGAACGGACCATGCTTACGCGCGCTCATTTGGTGTATAATGTGCGAAAACACCTCTTTACCGCTACCGCTTTCGCCAGTGATTAAAACCGAAATATCTGTTGGCGCAACCTGGTTGGCAATATCTATAGCCCGGTTTAGCAACGGCGAATTGCCGATGATACCGAAACGTTGTTTAATTTCTTGTACTTCCATAAGATGTTAGAACCAAGATTTAAGAGTCAAGATTCATGATAAACTTCATTGTTCACTATGCGTTCCCGGAAAACAAAAATCATTTTCTGGATTTCTGTTGTTGATGCTAAACAAGACTGTAATTTATCTATATCACCGTAGCCCCTGCGTTCACAAATCAATAATTGCATTTCTAATTCAAATGAAGATGTTAGCGCAGTTGACAAGAACTCACTGAAATGTAAGTTTGTTCATTTACCTGAGCCTTCTGCGATATTTGAGGGTATTGAACAGCAGCATCTGTTAATTTGATTAGTTAAATTATATCGCTCGTTAACCGGCAAATCTTTTATAAAATCAAAAACCGAATCTGTAAGATCCATCGATCTTTTCCAAATCTTTAAACTTTTAAAGTTATGCATTGATCATCTTGGTTCTTGATTCTTGAATCCTGTTTCTATGCTACTATTTTTCCTATCAAAGTAGCTGTTGTGCAGCGTTCTACAAGCACGTTAGCGTATTGGCCCGGCTTATAACCCTCCTGTACCGGGAACACCACCATGGCATTTTTATCGTTACGGCCGCAGTAATCCTGATCAGATTTTTTTGAAAAGCCTTCGATAAGTACCTTTTCAATCCTCCCTACGTGCTGTTGTAAACGCACATAAGAATTCTGCTGTTGCTTGGCTACTACCTGTTTCAAACGGATCGCCTTGATGGGTTCCGGTATGTCATCTGCATAACGTTTAGCAGCCAGTGTACCCGGGCGCTCGCTATACATAAACATGTAGGCATAATCGTACTGTACATAATCCATCATAGTCAGCGTGTCGTTATGCTCTTCCTCCGTTTCTGTACAAAAACCGGTAATAATATCGGTAGATATAGCACAATCCGGAATGATACGACGTATGGCATCCACACGCTCCATGTACCAATCACGGTCGTAGGTACGATTCATCAGATCAAGTATGCGGCTGTTACCGCTTTGTACCGGCAAGTGTATATAATTGCAAATGTTATCGTATTTGGCTATGGTATACAACACCTCATCAGTAATATCCTTTGGGTGCGATGTAGAGAAACGCACACGCAACTCAGGGCTTATTAGTGCTACCATTTCCAGCAGGTTGGCAAAATTTACGTGCTCAACCTCGTTGCTCCATTTGTAAGAGTCGACATTTTGACCTAACAATGTTACTTCACGATAACCTCTGTCGAATAAACCCTGGCACTCGGCTACTATCGAGTAGGCATCACGGCTGCGTTCGCGTCCGCGGGTAAACGGAACTACGCAGAAAGAGCACATGTTATCGCAGCCACGCATAATGGATACAAAGGCATTGATGCCATTGCTATTCAGGCGTACCGGATTAATATCGGCATAAGTTTCTTCGCGACTAAGCAATACGTTTACGGCACGCTGTCCTTCATCAACCCGCTCTATCAGGTTTGGCAGATCGCGGTAGGCATCCGGGCCAACTACAACATCAACCAGCTTTTCTTCTTCTAAAAATTTGGATTTTAAACGCTCGGCCATGCAGCCTAAAACGCCAACCACCATACCCGGGTTTTTACCCTTGGCACCGGCAAATTCTTTCAGCCGGTTGCGTACACGCGTCTCCGCATTTTCGCGTATAGAACAGGTATTGATGAATATCACATCGGCATTATTATAATCAGATGTGGTTTCAAAACCCTTATCCGCCAGTATTGAGGCAACAATTTCACTGTCAGAAAAATTCATGGCGCAGCCATAACTTTCTATATAAAGTTTGCGGCCATTGTTTTTCCCGTTTGGTTCCAATACCAAAGCTTCTCCCTGCCTGCTCTCGTCGTGCGTTTTATCCGGTATAAGCAAATCCATTATAAAAAAATTGAACCGCAAAAATACATAAATTTTATATAATGGAGTGACAGAATGTCAGCGCTTAACAATTTTATCATTTTGTTGTTATATAAACAGGTTATCTATACAGCCACCACAAAATATAAATAAATGACATTAAACGTATTTAAACACAGGTGGCTGAAAGTGCTGCTTATAGTTTTGGCCGTTCTGGTAATTCTGGTACTGATACCGGCGTTATTTTTAAACAGTTACCTGGAACCAAAGCTTTCTGCCAAGCTAAAAACAACTGTTGAAAACAGTTCAGACAGCCTTTATCATATCAATTTCAGCGACATCAAATTAAATATACTTCAGGGTAGGGCCACATTATACAATGTTACACTTAAACCCGACCAGAATATTTACCGGCAAAAAAAAAAGCAGGGTATAGCACCGGATAATTTATACCAACTTCAACTTAATCGACTGGTTATATCTGGGGCAAAGGCCTTTGATCTGTATTTTAACAAAAAGCTTGTTATCGGTAAAATTGCACTTAATAACCCTAAAATTGTTGTAAGCAAGTATGCACAAAAAGCGGATACAGGTAAGAAAGATGACCGCACGCTATATCAAAAAATATCAGCCAGCTTAAAATCAGTAAGAATAGGCGAGATAAATTTGACTGGCATCAATTATCAAAAAATTGACTACACCGGCGCTAAACCGACCAAATCAGAATTAAACCAGATGGATGTAAAGGCCACTAACCTGTTAATTGATTCGGCATCGCAAACCGATACTTCACGGTTCTTATTCTGCAAGGATATCACTACAAAACTGAATGATTATACGAGCAAATCGGCGGATGGCTTGTATACATTTAAAGTAAAATCGGCACAACTATCTACGCAAACCAAAAGGCTTACCGTTTCCGGCCTTTCCCTTATTCCCGCTGAACGGACAACTTTTTTTAAAAAAAGCAAAAGCGACCGATTTATCGTGCATCTTGAAAATATTGTGCTGAATGATTTTGATTATTTAAACTATCAGAAAACACAAAGTATCGATATAAAAAAAATGGTTATAGATAAAGGTGATTTTGAAGTTTTCGGTAACTACAACGGGGCTTTAAAAACAACGGACAGGCTGGTCACCTTTCCGCACTGGGCCATCAGGCATAAGTTAAAAATGCAGCTGAATATCGACACGCTCGATTTAAAACACATGAACTTCACTTACTCTCAACTAAATAAAACATCGAATAAATTCGGGCATGTAAAATTTACAAAGATCAATGGCCGGTTCCTGAATATGACCAACCGAAAACAAGACCTTGCAAAAAACAATATATGTACAGCCAACATTACCAGCTACTTTATGGGCAAGGGAAAGCTTAGCCTGCAATTTACCTTTAACCTTAACGATGCTACCTACAATTATGCCTATAAAGGGCATATGGGGCCAATGGACATGCAGATTGTTAACCCGGTGCTTATGCCCCTGGCGATGGTTAAAATAAACTCTGGCAAAGTAAACAGCTTTGATTTTAACGTACATAGCACCCAAAAAACTTCAAAGGGCACGGTATCTTTTTTATACACAAACCTAAATGTTGACATACTTCGGGCAGATTATACTAAAAAAACGCTGATAAGCACATTAGCTAATACCGTAATTATAAAACATGATAACCCCGACGATGGCGAAACAAAACCTCGTATGGCCAACGTGGTTTATATACGCCCGGCCAACTTCCCGTTTTTTAAAACCATATGGCACGTACTGCTCAACGGAATTAAAAATTGTGCAGGCATTGGCCCGGCCCAGGAAAAGAAGCTGAATAGCCAGCAAGATACCGAAGACAAAAAAGAGCAGGAAAAGATCATTAAAAAAGCGGTTGAAGAAAAGAAGAAGGAAGATAAAAAATTTAAAGAGCAGGTAAAGGAGAAAAAGGAAGGAAAAAAAACGTAATGTTCACGAACACACAAGTGAACACCATGAACACGTCTAAATATTTATTAATCAGAGCTATGACAATTCTGGTGGCAAAACAATGTCAGTATTGAAGGAAAACATAAATCAATGTCATTCTGAGCGATAGCGAAGAATCTTGTTAGAGCTTAGTAAACTTTTAATCGAACAGAATGACATGGTTTTCATTACCCCCTCTTTGCGCAGCAGAGAGGGTCGGCCAGCGAAGCGCAGCCGGGGTGAGTCAAGCTATTGCAGCAGCAACTTTAAATTTATACCAAAGTTAGTAAATGATGTGGTAAATGCCTGCGATGTATATGGCTTGGTAATGTTACTATCGTAAAACAGGTTAAGGTTAAAGCGCTGATTGATTACCCAATCAATAGCCGGGCGCAAGGTAATGTTCTGCGCACCCGATGATACTTCGGCACCCGCTACATCCGCCCGGTAGATCAAGGTCTTATTATCGCGTATGGCAACATCAAGCTTAAAGTTAACATCATTATTAGTTCTTGCGCCTGTACCGAATAACCCCCACGGCATCCTGAAGTTTTTAGGGCGATACCCAAAACCTAAAACTACAATGTTCTCATCCTGTTGTGCCAGCTGGCTGTTCAGCAGGCTAAGGCTTAACGACCGTGTTTTGCGATACTCAAAATTGGCGGTCATGCTGTTCTTAAAGCGCACATCAGCCCCTATCAATGGCACAAACTGCTCAAATATAGACACCTGCTGAAACTGGTAGAACGGCAAAAAGTCGTTATTGGCATCTCTTGAATTGACCATCCCATTGGTTTCCTGGTACTGTAGCAGCGTAGTATAGCCTGCAATGTTGTAGGATGAACGGTAGCCGTGCTTCAGGTCGAAAGAGTCAAACAGGTCTGAAAAGAAAGGCAGGCGGCTTAAGCCGTTGTACGAAATCTGCCAGTTGGGTATAGGTATATCAGGGAATTGGTTAGTAGTTGATTTGCCGGCATTCTTTCCGGAATAGGCCGCCAAAAACGCCGGCACTAAAACGTTTTGCGCATTGGGCCCGTAACCATCGGCAAAGCCCCCTGCTGCCCCGGCCGAATTAGGATTGGTACGGCCAAGCCTTTGTGATATTACCGAACGGTTATCTAAAAACTGTTGAAACACAGCCGATGTACGCGTGGCATCACCCGATTTGGAGAATGCGGTTGCCAGCGACATATAGGATATACTGTAAGTACCGGTAGTTACCGGGCTTAGGTTTTCTATCCTCTGGGTCGATTCCAGGTATTTAAAGTTGGTTTGATAGTTACGGTCCTGCGTTTTAAAAGCTAACAGCTCGATACGCAGATCAGGTATGGGCTCAATAATGCTGCGCAGATGGATGTCCTCATTATACGTTTTTACAAAAAGCTGGTTTTGCAGGGTATCTGTGCTTATCCATCCGTTTGCGATGGCCTTATCACGTATATCGGCCTGGCTGCCTAACAAAAAGCCCAGCCCAGGCGCGTCATAGCTTAGGTCCTGCCCAAACAGGTTTGATTTTGGCATATAGCCCGGTAGAAAAGTACCCTCGGTACGGGTATAAGTACCGCTCACGTTTTTAATACCGGTCAGCACGCCTAAAAAGAATTTACCTATCCCCCCACTGCCATCGGACTTTTTACGCAATGCCGAAAATTTATTATAAAAGCTGGTAAAGTTAAGGTTAGGGTTAAGCTGTATGGTACGCGCGTTCTGGATGGTGTTGCCTACATCGTACGTTGGGTTGTTAATGGCAAACTCCGGCTGGCTTTGCCAGTTAAAGTTGGTGCTGTACCTAACGGTAAGGGCTGTCCAGTCCAGGCCGGGTATTTTATTCACCGGCGCTGTGTAATTAAGGTTAATGGTATGGTTGTAGTTTACCGTACGGCCAAGTCGCCACAGGTTTTCCCAAAGGGTATCGCGCTTAAGCCCGTTCAAACGGCCGGCCGGTTCATCAACTACCGATAGGTTGGTCGCGTCGATATCTAACTGTAACGACTTGGACAGGTTCCAGCCTATACCATAAACACGTGTTATGTTAAAGTTTTTATTAAACGAGGTGGGTATCGGGATGTAGTTGTTCGGGTCGTTATTTCTTAGGGTGTTTTCCGAGTAAAACCTGTCGAAGTTAATACTAAAGTTTAACCTTGATGGCAATATACTGAAGTTAAAATCGCGGGCCAGTGCAAGCAGATTGTTCTTTATAATTTTTTTAAACGGCTCGTAATATTTAGGCTCTTTATTGTAGTTATAATTTAATGCCACCCGGTATGTTTTGGCTAAATCATTCTCCACAATAAAATCGTGGTGCTGATACTCGGTATAAGCGTAGGTAGCGGCAAAATTTTCAACATCCCATACATGTACAGGGGCATCCGGGTTGGTGCGCTCTTTATGCACATTTGTAAAGTTAATGCTTTTGCGGACGGTATAATCCACCGACACATTCCTTATCGAGTCTCGCACCTGCTTGTTAGGCGCGGCGGCAAGTGATTTTTTCAGCTCCACGTCCGGCATGCTTGGGTCATACTGCGGTGTGCTAACCTGGGTAGTTATGTTAACGTATGCCGGTATCCGTATTCCGCTTTTTTCGGGGAAGAACTTGCCTAATTCAACACTGGCCGATGCATCAATGATCTGGTTATCGCTTCGGTTACGTTCGCTCACCCGCGAGTCGAGCGTACCAAAACCGATGGTGCTTTTACTGCCTGAAACGGTAATATTGGCAAAATCGGCCAATGCAGCGTCCACGCGCGCGGTGGCTGCCCAACCGCCCCGCTGGTCAAAATCAGTAAGCCTTAACTCATCAAACCAAACTGTACCCGTTTTTGATAGTCCATCGTCGTTAGCAAGCGTTGTTGCCTTATAAGGATTGCGCACTCCAAGCATAATTGTACGCAGACGGCTCAGATCAGGCTGCCCTTTAATGGTAACTGTGTTCCGTCCATCGGTATAAGTAAACGGCACGGTATAAGGCCATGGTTGCCCGTTTAATTTGGCGTTGTTACGGGCAAGCTTTGCATCGGTCAATACAGCCAATTGCAGGTCCAGTTCGTTATTGGCCGGCCAGATGGAACCCGGGTCGCGGGTACCGGGCTGGGTAATGGCAAGCGGCACTTCGTACTCGTAATAATTGTCCTGGTAATCTACACCCAGGCGTACAAAAGCATGCAGGTCGTTATCACTTAACTGCTCGCCCTCGGCATGTATAAACATCTGTATGCGTTTATACGAGCGCAGATCGTTAAAGAATGTACGGAAGGCAGCACGCGAATAGCCATCGCGCAGATTAGTTACATTAAGCGACAGGGATTGCTCGTTAAGCTTGGTATCTGTTTGCAGGTTGTTATAATTACGCTGGCGATTGATGCCCGGGGGCACCACATAAGGTATAGGTGTGCGGTTACCGTTCTCCTCAATATTTACGGCCTGCACATCAAGCGTTGAGCCATCTATCACCGGGTTTTGTATGGCAGGGTCTGCAATTACGTTCAGCGGATTATTTTCCGCATTAAATGTGCGCCACTCGCTGCGTGCCAGCTGCAACGTGGCAAAACGCAAGATGGCCGTATCGGCAAAGTTGGTCATGAACATGCGCATAAAGCGTATGGCCTTAAAATCCTGAATGTTGCCTACTTTACTGCTATAATCAGTTATCGGTATCCTGAACTGGTACCAGGTTACTGCCTGGGTAGATCCGTTGGGTAGCTTTACATTAGCAGTAATTTTATCATTGACATAATTTTGCCCAACCACCATATCCTGCGGGCGTATAGAAACATGATACTGGAAATATTCATCAGTCTGGCTCATGTTGTTATCGCGGTTAATGTCCTCACCATCCGGCAACGAGGTTGAAGCCGATGTTTGTATGCCCAGTTCAGCCTGAGATTGCTCGGCTGTCTTAGAATTACCGTCGGTACCATTATAACGGCTGTAACGGTCTAATATCCCAGCGCCGGCCTGGTCAAGCGCTGCACCCTGGTAATACTGGTAATCGTCAGAAGATGGGTCATTGTTCAGCGCCGCCGCTGCCTGGGGGCTTAACAGGCCCTGCACCTGCTGCAGCACCGGGGCAAATTTCACCTTCTCTCCGTCATTGTTCAGTCCGTCTAAACCCACATCCTGTAAACTGCGGTTATTCGGGTCGTTATCAAAAGCGTTTACTACCGGCTGCAGCTTTGATACCCTGCCCCAAACGGTTTCGTCTACCTTATCGGCTGTCGCGCCATCAACCGGCAAGCTGTTCTCCAAACTTTTACGGCCATCCTTTAAAATATCCTCAGATACGCTACCAAGATTAAAATACAGATCGCCACCTGTCGAATTAGGTTTGTAAATAAATGGATCCAATACCCAAAATTCAATATACCCTACGTTGAGCGATTCAAAATCGTTTGTTTCCAGTTTCCTGAACATACCGCCCCAACGGCTGCGCGGGTTTTGCAGTGTGCCATCGCTGTTGATACCGGTTGTTGCAAAGTTGTATGGCCCGCGCACTGTTGGGTAAAAGGCCATATTTAATGTAGCCAGGCTTAATGGCTGGCCGGTTGTAGACTGCTTGTACGGAAAAACTTCCTGCTCCAGCACCTGCCTTACGTAATGGTTGGAAAGGTCGGAGCGCGATACCGGGATAGTACCGCCATTGGTGTAAAATATAGGGTCGATATTGTAAAATGCCAGGCGGGCGCGATTGAAACCGTAGCTGAGATCATTAAAAGTTTGCGACTCGCTGAACATTTGCGGCGTACCCGATATCTGCCAGTTGATAGCACTTTTTACATCAATAACAGAGCGGCTGTTCTCAAAATCATCCAGGTACGAGGTGCCGTTTTTAGAGCCCGCAAAATTAAGCGCGTTAGGGCTGCCGGGCATCAGCTGAGCAAACTCACCGCTAAAATTAATGGTTGATGGTGCCTTGGTATTAATAAGTGGTATTTTATCAACCAGGCGCGTAAGAAAGCGCGATTCGGAACTGTAATTGGCATCAAAACCCCAGATGGTGTTTGAAATAGATTCCTCGCCGATGATCTCGTTCTGCGTTATTGGCTGCTCGCTAAGGTGCATAATGGTAGCACCCAAAGCCAGTTTCGGGTTTACATGATAATCTAACCTCGAACCAAACAACGATTTTTGCTGCACCCCGAAAAGCTCATTGTTCTCCAGCTTTACATTGATAGGCTGACCCGATTGCAGCAGCGCCTGGTTAAGTATACGTATGCGGCCAGCACCGTAATCAACGGTATAGTCGGTACCTTCCTGTAATTTAAGGTTTCCCGCCGTTACCACTACCGAGCCCTGCGGAACGTTAACGGCATTTAACTGGTATTCAGACCCGTTCTGCCCTGTATAGGTACCCTTTATCAGATAGCGGTTAAGCCTGGGGAATAATTGCTGCGCGATGGTTTTGGTAGAATCGTATAGTGGCTGGTATACATATCTCGAGGCAATATCCGTTTCGCCCGTAGTAAACTGCCTTGCAAGGTCGCTGCCGAATGGCTCCAGCACCGGGAACATGATCCGGCCGTTTTGCGAGTCGATGGTGATACCTTCGAGGAAGTCGAAATACCCATCGGGATGTTTATCGTTCTGCTGGTCGAGGTTATCCACACCGGTAATTTGCAGCCAGCGTTTACTCCTGGTGTTAGTGCCCTCATCCATTATCGATTTCTCGATACCCGATTTATCATCCAGGCGGGAAACATTCAGCTTAAAATTTACCGGGCTGATCTGATAGGCGCCTAATGAGTAGATGTTTTTCATCATCAGGTCCCAGGTTGGCAGGTTGGTTTTCAGTAACTCGTTTTTAAGCAATTTGGTATACAGCACCTTAGGGGTGGCCGCGTCTACCGGCACATCGCTGGAGAATTCACCTACCTGGTATTGCTGGCCGTTTAGTGTATATTGATAAGCTACAGCAAGTACTTCATCATTATTTAAAGGGTAATTTAATGAGATATACCCTAACTGCGGGTGCAGGGTAAACTCTTTATCGGTAAGCTTGCGTGCATAGGTAAGCTTGGCGTAGTTATCTGTAGCGCCCGTGCCCCTGAAGTAATTGGCAACATCATTAGAGTTGGTGTTACGCGCGCCGGCCGGCAGATTGTTTAATAACGAGTTTGACTGTTGGGGGAAACCAGGGCCTTTGTAACCTGCAGGATAAGGGCTGTAAGCGCCGCCACCCTGTATCAAAGCGGAGTTATATGGCCGGTTCTCCCCTAAATCTAAAAAGGCCAGTATGTCGCGCGAGTCGGTAGTTACATTGGTGCGGTTGGTTGTCCATACCTCTATCCTGGTGATGGTGATGTTAGAGCTGATGATGGGAATGTTCGCCAGCGCCCTGTTATAATTGTTGCGGAAATACTGCGAAAGAAAGTAGTGCTTATTGGCTTCGTAATCGGCAGCGGTGATAGATATGTTGCCCTGCTGCGAACCATTAGTAATGGTGATATTGCGGGACTGAGAGCGCTGCTGCGAGAAGATGCTGGTTACATCCAGCCTGCCAAACTTAAGCTTGGTTTTTACCCCAAACAGCGCCTGGCTGCCGGTGATCAAAGTGGTGTTAAGCGGCATGCTCACTGTACCGGCCTCAATTTTCTGGATGATCTCGTCTGGGCTGCCGGTGTAATCCAGCTTTATCTGGTTCTCAAACTGAAACTGGGCTTCCGTATTGTAATTGGTTGATATTTTTAACTTGTCGCCAATATCACCGGTCACGTTCAATTGAATCCGCTGATCAAAATTGAAATTGAACTGGTTACGCTGCCGGGCGCTGAAAAGCGGGTTCTGATTTTTGTTGACCTGCCCCGCCAAAATCACCTCGGCAGATCCCTGCGGGCGGATGTTGATGTTTGAGCTGCCAAAGATCTGTTCAAAAGTTTTGCTGCGTACCTTTATCTGGGGTATAAACCCAGGTTGCTGCGACTCATAAGCATAGTTATCTGCCAGTTGCTGAAAATAATCGCGTTTTGTGCTGCGTTGCTGCAGTAACAGGTATTCGCTAAAGGTAAGGTATTGCGGGGCACGATAATTTAAGTTACCTAACCGCTCATATAAAATGTAACGGTTAGTGGCAGGGTCATACTCAATGGTGCGCACCAGGCCCGGCGGATCGGTAAAAAATAAGCCCGAACGCTCACGTTTGCTTTGTGCTTCGCGCAGGTTAACGGGGCCGGGTTTATAGCCGGTATCAGGCCGTGTTGTTTGTTGTGTTGCTATATTGGTTTGCCCTGCCTGGCTGGTTTGCCGCCCGGGTATTTGCCTGCCAGGCGCTTGGTGCAGCTGCTGGTTTAAGGGTTGTTGGGGTACTTGCTGCTGGTTAGTACTGGGTTGCCCCGGTTGGTTAGATGGCTGTGCCGAACCTTGTTGCGCAAACACTCGATCCACCCCGCTTAAAGCAGATACAAAAAGTATAACTACAAAAAGCTTAGTAAAAAATTTAACCAACTGTATATATTAATATCGAGTAATTATAGGTTCTTTAACGCGTATTTAATCAGCTGTTCTACAGTTAAAACACCCGTATTTTTGCTAATTTCCTGATCCAGAACTTTTTCGGCGGCGTTGCGTGCAAACCCCAGCATTACCAGCGCGGCAAGGGCTTCTTCCTTAGCGGTTTTGGCAGCCGGAACGGCAGTTAAAGTATCCGGCCCATCCTTTTTCAGCTTATCCTGAAGCTCCAGTATTATCCGCTGCGCCGATTTGGGGCCTATTCCTTTTATGCGTTGTATTAATGCCACATTACCTTGTATAATGGCCGCCTGAATTTCATCCGGCGTGATGGATGAGAGCATCATCCGGGCGGTATTGGGGCCAATTCCGGATATGGATATCAGGTGCAAAAACAGCCGCCGCTCACCCGCGCCGGCAAAGCCATACAGGGTGTGCGCATCTTCTTTTACATGCAGCCAAGTATGCAGCTTACAACGTTCACTGTCGCTAATCTGCGAGTAGGTATTTAAAGATATATTGATCTGGTACCCCACCCCTCCGGCATCAATTACAACATAGGCAGCACTTTTAAAGGCCAACTTACCATCAATATAATCGTACATGTTTAATCAAATTACTTTTTTTAGGCCTTGGGGTTATTTTTGGCACATTTTATCTGCGCATCTACAACCGCAATGGTAACCATGTTTACAATCTCGCGTACCGAGCTACCCAGCTGCAGTACATGCACCGGCTTTTTTAAGCCTAATAATATTGGGCCTACAGCCTCGGCGCCGCCAATTTCCTGCATCAGCTTATAGGCAATGTTACCTGCTTCAAGCGTTGGGAATATCAGCGTGTTGGCCGGCTTGCCGTTTAATGTCGAAAACGGAAAATTATCAGCCAGTAGGGATGGATTAAGTGCAAAGTTTGCCTGCATTTCGCCATCAACTATCATTTCGGGATATTTTTCATGCAGTATTTTAACCGCCTCGCGCGTTTTCTCCGGCAATTCGCCATCATTAGAGCCAAAGTTTGAGTAGGATAAGATAGCCACTCTTGGCTGTATATTTAACTGCGCTACCGATTTTTCTATCAACACGGTTATGTCTACGAGTTCTTGGGCCGTAGGGTTTATATTAACTGTAGTATCACCAAAAAAGAACGGGCCTTTTTGGGTAATCATCAGGTACATACCGGCAACACGGCTGATGCCTTCTTCTATCCCGATTATCTGTAGGGCGGGTTTAATGGTTGAAACATAGTTTTTTGTTAAACCGGATATCAGCGCATCCGCTTCGCCAAACTGTACCATGCAGGCGCCGTAGTAGCTACGGTCTGTCAGGAGCTTCTTGGCCTCAAACAAGGTTATTCCCCTGCGCTGGCGTTTCTCAAATAAAAACTGCGCAAATTTTTCCGACCTGTCTGTTTCTGCTTTAGGATCAATGATCTGCACATCGCCAAGGTCAAGTTCGTTGTCGCGCATAATGCGTTTGATGGTATCAACATTTCCAAGCAATATCGGGGTAGCGATCTTTTCATCTTTTACAATTTGCGCAGCCCTTAGTATCTTGTAGTTGTCGGCCTCGGCAAATACCACCCTTTTAGGGCTTTGTTTGGCTTTATTGGTAATATCCCGTAAAAGCTTGTTATTGTTACCCAGGCGCGAGATCAACTCTTCATTATAGGCATCCCAGTCGGTAATGACTTTACGCGCCACGCCCGAATCAATTGCCGCTTTAGCCACTGCCGCGGAAACTTCGGTTATTAACCGCTGATCCATTGGCTTGGGGATAATATAATCTCGGCCAAATTTTAAATTGGTCATGTCATAAGCCAGGTTCACCGCCTCGGGCACTGGTTTCTTGGCCATTTCTGCAATAGCATAAACTGCCGCGATCTTCATCTCCTCATTAATGGCGGTGGCCCTTACATCAAGCGCGCCACGGAAAATATACGGAAAACCCAATACGTTATTTACCTGGTTAGGAAAATCAGAACGGCCGGTAGCCATAATAATATCATCGCGGGAAGCAATAGCCAGATCATAATTAATTTCAGGCTCGGGATTGGCCATTGCAAACACAATTGGGTTTTTAGCCATGCTTATCAGCATATCCGGCGTTACCACATTACCTGCAGACAGCCCTACAAAAACATCCGCCCCTTTCATCGCATCAGCCAGATTGCTGATATCCTTGCGCTGGGTGGCAAAATCCAGCCGTATCTCATCCAGATCGGTACGCTCAGGTGTCAGCAGCCCGTTAATATCAAACATCACCAGGTTTTCTTTTTTAACACCCAGCGACAGGTACATTTTAGTGCATGATACGGCCGCAGCGCCCGCACCGTTTACAACCAATTTAATTTCATCCAGCTTTTTACCCTGTATCTCGCAGGCGTTTATTAACGCAGCGCCGGATATAATGGCTGTCCCGTGCTGATCATCATGCATTACGGGGATATTCATTTCGGCTTTTAGCCTGCGTTCTATCTCAAAACAGGTTGGGGCCGATATATCTTCAAGGTTTACGCCACCAAAAGTGGGTTCAAGCGCCTTTACAATATTTACAAAATCGTCTACCGATTGGGCGTTAACTTCCAGGTCGAAAACATCTATATCGGCATATATCTTAAATAATAAACCTTTGCCCTCCATAACCGGCTTGCTTGCCTCGGGGCCAATATTGCCTAAGCCCAACACAGCGGTACCATTGCTTATCACGGCAACCAGGTTACTTTTCGCAGTATATTTATAAACATCTTCAACATTTTCGGCAATGCGCAGGCATGGTTCTGCAACGCCGGGCGAGTAAGCTAATGTAAGATCGCGCTGTGAGTTGGTAGGCTTGGTAGGCACCACCTGTATTTTACCAGGCCGACCCTTGGCATGGTAATTAAGGGCATCCTGCTTACGATTTGGTTTATTCATGGTTTTCAATAATTGAAGCCCCCAAAAGTACGATACTTTTTTTGAACGGCTAATAAAAAAGCCCGGTCCTGAAGCATATCAAAACCAGGCTTATAAAAAAAGTTAAATTTATCCCCTGCCTATGTTTACGGTCAGCCCGGGTACCAGGGGCAGGGTTGTGTTAGAGCCTAATGATTTATTCCACTGCAGCAGATCTTCAACCTTTACACCGTGCTGGCTGGCAATGCCCGACAAGGTATCGCCCTTACGGGTAATGTAAGTTACCGGGGATGGCAGCGGCCCTGTTGCTGCTACCTGCTGTGTTACTGCAGGTATAGCCCTTACCGGCACAAGCGGGGCGAGCGGTACAATTGCCACATACTGCATAGGCCTTACAGCCCTTACAGCGGCATTTAGATCATTCACCGCGGTATGTAACACAGCCTGCTGCTGTGCATCAGCTTTAGGAATAACTATGCGGCAAGGCATTGCAGCAGTACCATTTGCCACCTGCTGCCTGTAAGATGGGTTAAGCGTGCAAACATCTTTAAGGGGCATACCTAAGGCTTGTGCCACCCGGCCCAGCGATACAAATTTGTTTACCATGATGGTATCGGTAACAATGGCCAAGCCGGCAGTTTGTGGTTGTATGTAATGATTTTTATGGTAATTCATCACATAGTTTACCGCGATAAAAGCCGGCACATAACCCCGGGTTTCTGGCGGCAGCAGCTCGCGGATAGACCAGTAATCATGCGCGCCGGATATCTCCAACGCGTGCTGAACGTTACTTTTCCCGCAGTTATAAGAGGCTATAGCCAGTAACCAATCTCCAAATTGCTGATAGGCATCTTTTAAATAGGCGGCAGCGGCATTACTTGCTTTTACAGGATCGCGGCGTTCGTCCACATAATCAGTCATGGCCAGGCCATATAACTTGGCCGTTTCTGACATGAACTGCCACGGGCCGGCAGCGCCAACCCTTGATACGGCATTAGGGTTCAATGCCGATTCAACTATGGAAAGATATTTGATTTCATCAGGGATGCCGGCTTCTGCAAACGCTTTTTCATAAATAGGGAAATAGTACCTGGAAAGGCCAATGATGCGCCCCATTTCATCTTTGCGGCGTGTATAATTATCTATATAAGCCTGCACATAGCCGTTATAATCCAAGGGCACATCCTGCTGAATAGAATCGAGGCGGCGCTTAAATATTACATTGTCATAAACAGATACAGGTTTTTCTATATCGGGCACAAGGATATTGGTATCCTGCTGCATTGCACCGGCTATGGGCATAGCCAGCCTTGCATCTGCCTTAACTAATTGAAATAGTACCGTACAGATAACAATAGTAAATAGTTTCTTCATCATTCAGGGTAAACTCAGCTCAATTATTTACTAATATATTAAGTTTTTATAGCTGCAGGAAATATTCAGAGAAATTTAACAGTTCCGTTTCGCCAAAACTTTTAGTTAATAATTGTAACCCTAACGGTAAACCTTTAGCATTATTGCCTGCTGGTAAGGAAATTGCGGGTACCCCTGCCAGGGATGCCTGGACAGTAAAAATATCGTACAAATAGGTTACTACAGGGTCATGCTCTTTTAACCCTAAAGCAAAAGCAGGTTCGGGCGCGGCAGGCGTAAGCAGAAAATCGTACTCGTTCAATATCTCGTTGGTTTTTTGTTGAATAAGCCTGCGCACTTTTTGCGCTTTAGCGTAATAGGCATCGTAATAACCGGCGCTTAAAACAAATGTGCCCAGCATGATACGGCGCTTTACCTCTTTCCCGAATCCTTCGGAGCGGGACAGCTTATAGGTAGATGTCAAATCAGTGGCATTGGGGCTGCGGTAACCATAGTGCACACCGTCATAACGCGCCAGATTTGACGACGCCTCGGCCATGGCCAGTATATAGTAAGTAGGCACCAGGTAATCCAGCAGATCAAAAGATATAGATTCAACCGTATGCCCGTCGGCACGGAGTTTATCTATGTAAGTTGTAAGAGAGGCCTTTATTTCCAGGTCAACTCCCGGGCTTGATAACGACTCCTGCAGATAAGCTATACGTTTTTTACCGCTCTCTTTTTTTACTGATGAAGCCTGAGGTACAGGTTTGCCGGAGAGTGTGCTGTCAAATTCATCAGGGCCGGCCAGTACTTCAAGCAGTAAAGCAGCATCTTCAACAGATTGAGTTAACGGGCCAACCTGATCAAAAGACGATGCATAGCTGATAATACCATGCCTTGATATACGGCCATAGGTTGGTTTAAAGCCAACAACACCACAAAAAGCCGCTGGTTGCCTCACCGAGCCACCAGTATCTGTACCTATAGCGGCATGGCACATCCCTGCCTGTACTGCTACGGCAGAACCGCCGGATGAACCACCTGATACGCGGGTTTCATCGGCGTAATTTTTTACCGGCCCATAGTATGAGTTTTCATTTGCGGCGCCCATGGCAAACTCATCGCAGTTACAGCGGCCTATGATTATGGCATCTTCTGCCAGCAGGCGCTCAACAACTGTTGAGGAATAAATGGACGTGAAATTTTCAAGAATTTTTGATGAAGCGGAAACTTTATGATCCTTGTAGCAAATATTATCTTTAATAGCGATGACCATACCAGCCAGCTTACCCATGTGTTCGCCTGCCTGTATGCGCACATCAACAGCTTTTGCAGAAGCTATGGCCTCATCTTCAAAAACCTCGTTGAATACGTTTAAATGAATATTGGCTTTGATCTGTTCAAGATATGTTTTTACCAGGCCTTCAGCCGTTGTTTCCCTACTTTGCAAGCCGCTCTTAAGTTCACTATAAGAGGTATAGTTTTTAGCCATGGGCCTAAAATAAAAAACTTATCTGTTGAAGCCTAAATATTTTCAACAGATAAGTTTTTATAAGCAGCGTATAACTGCCCTGTAATGTACCCGAGATTAAACCTTTGGCTTATCTTCGGTAGTAGTTGTTGTGGTATTTGCGGTAGTAGAGTTTTCGCCGTTTTGCGCGTCTTTAAACTCTTTAACGCCTTTACCTAAACCTCGCATTAATTCAGGAATTTTCTTCCCGCCGAATAAGATCAATATTGCAATAATGATCAGAATAATTTCTGGTGCGCCTAATCCACCCATGATTTTTAGTTTTTAATGAAATATTTTGTTACCTAACTTAGTTTATTCAATAGTTTTATTAACAGGTTCCTGCTCTGTCTCTACCGGGGCAGATGTTAACTTGTTTGCACTACCTGTTACCGGATGCTTAAGCTCGGTTTCATTTTCATAAGTAGCATCTTCGGCAGCGGCAGCTTGTGTTTCCATGTTCTCTGCAATGGCTTCGCCGGCAATTTCGTCTTCTTCAATAGCATCGGTTGCAGCGTGGCCTTCATAAGCCGCAATGGTACCGGCAACAGGCTCATGAGCCGGCAATTCCGGAGTAGTTTCAACTGGCTTTTCCGGCTTTTTATCCTCGTAGTTATTAATCTGGTTATTGATCTCGCGCTTCACATCCTCTGATGCTTCTTTAAAATCACGAATACCTTTTCCTAACCCGCGGGCAAGCTCAGGCAGCTTATTACCGCCAAACAGCATAAGGGCCACAAATAATATCAAAATCATTTCCGGCGTGCCGATATTCAAAAATAATAAAACCGAACTTAACATCTTTTTTAATTTAAGATTACAAATATATACAATTAGTATTGCATCAAGTTAAAAATCAATCGGGTGCAAGCCATAACCTGGGGTTAACAAACTCCCTGCCTTTATTTAAAGTAAATGTCATGGTCGCATCGCCTGTAGCAGGGTCTATTGCTACCGTACCTATAGTTTGTTTGGTACTCACCTTTTGCCCCACACTTACCGAAACCGATTTTAAGTTTGAGTATGATGTAAAGTATTCACCATGCTTAACTACCACTAAATAAGCGCCCGCAACATCTACAACACTCCTCACCTCGCCCTCAAACACCACACGTACCGCCGAATTAGGGTTAGTACGTATCTCGTAGCCGTTATTTTCGTTACGTATTCCGTCGGCATCCGCATAAGTACCAAAGCCATGCACTAACTGTCCGTTTGCAACCGGCCATGGTAAACGGCCACGATTGCCCAGAAAGTCGTTAGACAGCCTTGCTGCCTCTGGCGTAGCATTCAGTATCTCGCTATTTGTAGAGTTTTTGGTAATGGTTGGCTTTGTTGCAACCGCTTCCCTGTTCTCCGCCTTTGCCCTTGCGGCTTCGGCACGGGCACGCGCCCTTTCTTTTTCTTCTGCCTCCCTTTTGGCTATTTCAATTTCCCGCCTGATGGCTGCAGTGATTGCTTTGTTAGTTTGCGCCAACCTTCTGCGTACATCACTTTGCTGCTTTCTTAACGAGCCTTGTTGTTTAGAGATATCTGATATAACCTTTACCTGGTTATTTTTGGCCTTGCCTAACTCCTCTTTTTCCTTTTCCTGGCTTTGCAGCAATGTCCTTTTTTCCCGCTTGTCTTTATCTAACTCGTTGATCTTTACATGCAGGTCGCGCTGGGTATTTTGTATGTACCCGGCCTGCCGCTCGCGGTAGGTGCCAAACTGCTGTAAATATTTTAAACGCCGATAGGCCTGGTTAAAGTCTTTGGCAGCGAAAATAAACATGAGTTTATTGTACGCGCTTTGGTTACGGTAAGCAAAAAGCACCATGCCGGCGTACTCTTTCTTTAACTGATCTAACTGCCCCTGTAAACTACGTACGGTATTATTGCTCTCAGAGATCTGATTATCTAAATTTCTTACCTCAGAGTTGATGTTTGTGATTTTTTCTTCGCGAAGATTGATCTGAGCTTTTAAAATATTAAGCTGTTTTAACGAAACCTTCTTACTGTTCTTAGTTTCTTCGTATTCACGGTTAAGCTGTTCAAGCTCGTCTGACAATTTATCGCGCCGACGTTTCAATTCGGCACTGCTTTGGGCAAAAACACCCGTTGCTGCAAATACACAAACAAGAAAAAAAACGGCTCTAAAAAATTTCATTCACCAAAAATATAATTTAATTAGCAGGTTCGTAACTTTTAGGGATACTAAAAGGATAATCAAGCGGCTGATCAAACTCGGCCCTGGTATAGCGTAGGTTTGCCTGTATCTTTTTATCTCCTGCTGTAGATGAAATATCTATTTGTGAAGGTATAATGCGGTTATCAGCCTGTATGAACACATTGTTGGTTACCTGTAACGCCTGCCTTGCCGCCGTATTTGAAAGGCTGGTTTGTGTAACTTTAAGATCGGCCCCCAGCAGCAGCTTGAAAACCACTGCCTGTAAATTGCCGTTTATAACGGTATTGTTACCTTCGGTCGTTAAATCTACATCCTCATTCAGTAGCTCGGGAATGGCATTGCCCACCAGCAGCGACTGTATGGTTTTAAAATTAACCTGTTTGCCGGTAAAGCTATGTATATAGCTAAAAGGTTTGTTCAGATACAGGCTTTGCAGGCGGTTTAAAACCTGCAAGCTATCCGGCGTTATCTGCGCGCGCGCTACCTCGATGCCAGCTATCGCTGTGATGGATATCCATATTTTTTGATCGCGGTTAATGCGGATGTTCAAGGTAACATCATTGCTTTTGCCATTGATATCCAGCTTGGCCTTGGCCTTGCCCGAAAAGGTATTGAAAGTTACCTGCTGCGATTTGATAGCGGCAAGCTTGCTGCGCAACGTGTTTGCTTTATTGATAGCGGCCGAATCGGCAACGGCGGGGCGATTTACAACAACCAGTTTTTTTGATTTACATGCCATCAAACCAAAAAGGCAAATGATGACGGCAACCTTATTCAAAATATTTTTTCTCATTAATCTTGCGTTCTAATAGCGGCGAATTACCGCCTTGCTGTTTTGCTTTTAACCAATTTTGAAGCGCAGCACCGGTATCGCCTAAAAAGTATAAAATATCGCCGTAATGCTCTGTTTTCACGGCGCTGCTACCTTTGGTATGTAAGAGCGCCTTTTCCATCCAAAGTTTAGCCTCGGTGTATTTTTTTTGCCTGAACAATATCCAGGCATAAGTATCTTCAAATGACGCGGTATTAGGCTGAAGCGCATTGCTCTTTGCCGACATTTGCGACGCTTTATCTAACTGCTCATTTCTTAACGACAAATAGTAGGCATAATTGTTCAGCGTGAAAGCATTATCAGGGTCATGCGCAATTGCCTTTTCATATGCCATGTCTGATGCAGTATTATCCCCTGCAGAATGGTACGCATCGCCTAACAACGCATAGCTTTGTGTAAGCAGGTTTTTATCGCCTGCGCCTAAATCCGAAGCGTTTTTTAGGTAACTGATAGACTTTTTATAATCTTTTTTCTCTAACCAGGCGGCGCCAACCATATAATTCATCCATGCCTGGTTCGGAAAAAGCGCTAAGGATTGCTCGCCATCAGCAATAGCAGCATCAATATCATTCTCGCCCAGCTCTATCCTTACCAACTGCTCCTGTATATTGTAGGCCTGCTTATCTAAGCTTACCGCTTTTTTGTAAACTTCTTTGGCTTCTTTTATCCTATCATTCTGCAGCAGCATGTCGCCGTAAATAGCTTGTGCCTTGCTTTCGTCCGGGTGGGCGGTCGCGATAATGCGGCTCAGCTCCAAGGCGCTTGCCTTAGCGTTAGGCTCCGGGAATTTGGGCACATAGCCTAATATAATCCTCAGTTTCTGGTCGATGTCAATATCGGGATTTGCAAAAGCAATTTCCAGTTCATCATAGCTGGCCTCGGGTTTGTTTTGCTCACGATAAATATCTGCCAAAGCCAGGTGGAGCATTCCGTTTTGCGGGTCAACAGCTTTGGCCTTTTGCAGTGTGGCCAATGCTTTATCATTTTGCCCGTTAGAGTTATAAACCTCTGCCTGCCCCAGGTAATATCGTATTTGTGTGGGGTTGGCAGTTATCAGGTCATCAAATAATGACGCTGCTTTTTTTACATCGCCCTGTCTTAAATATATCTTCTGGCGGTTAAAAAGCAACTCTTCGCTCGGCCCGGCCAACTGTTCAACTTTATCGTAAAGCTTTAGGGCTTCGTTATATCTTTTTTGCAGATAAAAAGCATTGGCCTTATCAAAGTAATAATCCGGCTTTTCGGGGTTAAGGCGGATAAGCTCATTGAACACATTCTCCAGCTTGCTAAGGTCATTGTTTTTTTCATACACCCCGGCAAGTGCAACCCAATACCATTCGTTATCAGGGTTTACGGTTACCGCACGTTCCAGTAAAGGCTGCGCTTCCTGGTAATTGTTTTTTATAAGCTCGAGGTTGGCCAGCTCAAACATGCTGGCATCATTGGCGGGGTCTATCTGCAGCACATGGTTAAAAAGCTCGGCAGCCTGCTTGTTGTTTTCCATGGTTTTTTCGCGCAGGGCCGAAAAAAACAACTGTTTAACGGCGCTGCTGTCTGTTGCCGACATAGGACGGCCGGCAATAATAATGGCACTATTAGCGCTGCCGATTTTGTTGTTTTGTGCAAAACCAGCCAACGGTATCAACGTAAATAAAGTTAATGCTGCCGTTAATCTCATGCTTATCCTAACCCGGTGTGCCCATAACCGCCATGCCCGCGTGTTGTTTCGCCTAACTCATCTGCCTGTACCCAGGTAACCTGCTCGTGTTTAGCTACGATCATCTGGGCTATACGGTCGCCGGTATTAATTTCAAAATCTTCGTTTGAAAGGTTTACCAGCAGTACTTTTATTTCGCCCCTGTAATCGGCATCTATAGTACCCGGAGAGTTTACAATGCCAATACCATGTTTAAACGCCAGGCCGCTGCGGGGGCGTATTTGCGCCTCGTAGCCTTCAGGCAGTTCGATATGCAGGCCGGTTGGTATCAGTTTACGCTCAAGCGGTTTTAAAGTAACGGTTTCTTCGAGGTTTGCCCGTAGATCCATACCTGCCGCATGCAGCGTTTCATATGCCGGAAGGGCATTTTTTGAATTGTTGATTATCCTGATGTTCATTTGCTAAATATAGCTTTTAGTTCTTTGCGTTCGGCATATAAAGCGCCTAAGCCAAATAAAACGAAAAGACCGTTACCTATAAATATATTACGATGAAAAACACTGAATGATAAATAAACGAGCGCCACCGATATAATGATATAGGCAAGGTTCTTTTTTATATTATAAGGTATGGGATAGTTTTTTTGCCCCCACAGGTATGATAAGATCATCATGCTGGCATAGGCAGCAAGTGATATCCAGGCCGATGCGATATAACCAAAGTAGGGAATAAAAATCAGGTTAAGTATTATGGTAAGTATTGCACCTACCCCAGAAATGTATAAGCCATATTTAGTTTGATCCGTCAGCTTATACCAAACAGATAAGTTCATGTAAATACCCAGGCTTACATACCCGAACAACAATACAGGGATTACCTGTATGCCCGACCAGTACAGCGTAGTTTGCTCCGCATTTTTCCCTTTAATAAAGTATTTAAGCAGCTCGATATTAGCTACCAGCGCAACAAATATGATGCATACCGCTATCACAAAATAATTCATGATCCGCGCATAGGTAAGCGTGGCATTCTTGTTTTTGGCATGGCTAAAAAAGAACGGCTCGGCACCCAGCCTGAAGGCATTGACAAATATGCTTAGGAAGATGGATATTTTTGCACAGGCTGTATAAATACCCACCTGCATGGCGCTTACGCTTTCGGGCAATAGTTTGCCTAATAATATCTTATCCAGGTTTTCATTAACAAGGTAAGAAAAGTTGGCTATCAATACAGGCCAGCTATATACTAACATTTCGGAGAATAACACCCTGTTGAAAGAAGGCCTTAATTTGAGCAACTCTGGTAAAAGCATTAAAAAAGTAACAATGCTTGATATCAGGTTAGATAAGAACACATATCCTAACCATCCTTGCTTAAACCAGGGTTTAATAAAAGCCGCTCCCGGTAAATTATGCTTTATGATAAACGGTACCGCGTAAATAAAAAACAGGTTGAAACCTACAAATATCACAACGTTTGCCAGCTTGATTATGCCATAGCGGCCAGGATGGCCATCTGCACGTACTTTAGCAAAGGGGATGACACATAATGCATCAAAAATTAAAATACCAATGAAATATTTGGTATATAAAACATACTGATCTTTGGGAGTAGTATTATCTACCCGTATCCAATCTGTGATATTACCTGCAAAAGGGAAGGTCAGCAAAAAAAACAGCAGTGATATAGCCAGAATAGCGGCAAATGAGTTGTTATAAACAGCCTGCTTATTGTTTGGATGTTTATTGAGGTACCTGAAATAAGTTGTCTCCATGCCAAAAGCCAGCAATGCGTTCAACATAGATGCATAACTGAACATGTTGCCGAAAATACCGTATGTTTTAGCGGCATAAGTTCGGGTATATATGGGCGTAAGGAAAAATCCAAGTACCCTGCCGGCTATAGTGCTTAAACCGTACACAGCCGTTTGCCCGGCAAATTTTTTAGCGGTTGACAATTATAATGGAGCTATTAATGGTTATGAATTATTTTTTTACTACCTCAAAATTACGATAGTTTTTTAATTCGCCTTCATGGCTCTCTATAGATGTTACGGTGGCATCTTCAGGCCCTTCCTTACACCAGTCTAAAAACATGTCCATAGTAGTGGTATCTGCTTCGGCGGCAATAAAAACATCACCATTGCCCTCATTTTTAACAAAGCCCTTTACGCCTAACTGGTCAGCTACAGCCTTGGTAGATTTACGAAAAAAAACGCCTTGCACTTTCCCTTTAACAATTATATCCAGATGCTTCATGTTTGCGGTTGATAGTTATGATAACGTACAACTGTCATTATCATTACAAATAAACTTAATCCTGTTCAATCAACCTAATTAGCTCTTAAACCAATTTTTTCACTTTGGTATCGTCGGTTATTTTAAACCCGCTAAGCCCGGTAAGTAAGTTAAGCCCCGGTGTTTTACCTGTTTCGATAGTTCCTTTTTCATTATCGATCCCTAAAAAGCGGGCGCCGTTGATAGTAGCCCATTCCAGTAGGGTTTCTATAGATAATGCCGGGAAGTTTTGCTGCAATGTGCGCATCTCATTTAAGATACACAGCTTTGTGTTTGAAGCAAGGCTGTCTGTCCCTAAAGTGATATTAAGGCCCTGATTAATGAAAAGGTCTACTTTTGGCAAACGCTTTTCTATATAAAGGTTAGCATTGGGGCAAAAACACCAGTTTATTTTACGGTCGAACCGTTTGATGAAATAAATATCCTTTAAGTTGGTACAAGTATTATGCACCATCAATATTTTTTGGCGGTTGGTTAAAAGCGGGATAATGCTTTGCAGCGAGTTGCGTGCCTGTGGCCTGAAAAAATCTATATTGATCCCCAGATGCTGATACAGGTCATTAAATCCTCCAAGTTTATAACGATAAAACTTGTTCTCATCTTCGCATTCCTGGTTATGGATACTCAGCAGATTTTCGCCACTGTCGCTATATTTTTTTATTAGCTTAAAAAGCTCTTTTGATACCGTGTAGGGTGCATGTGCCGTTATGGAAACTGATTGCGGCTTAAACTGCTCCGCTGTTTTCAAAGCGTTGTCAAACATCTCTTCGGCACGTTCTGGCACAAAGCCAAGTACCTCAACAAAAGTATGATAGTATAATTTGCTTTTGGCTTTTATATCTACGGTGACACTGTTGTTGGAAATATCTCCAACTGCAACAATGCCATTCTCATACATCTGCTGGTCGGCAGCTTCGGCCGCAGCGAGTATGTCGGTTTTATCTGACGAGCGCAGGGTAAGGATATCCTTAATAAAATTGATAAGCCCGCCGCCTTGTGCAATTTTATCCTGCAAATGCGAAAGCTCGGTATGGCAATGTGTATTGATAAAGCCCGGTACAATTACACCACTTAAAGTTTCAACAGGGACATCAATGGGAGGAGGAGTACTTTCGTCGGTGATTGAAATGATTTTTCCATAATCATCTACAGTAACAATTCCATTCTTGACGGGATCGGCACAAACAGGGAAAACGTAATCAGCTTTAAAACTTTTCATTAATATAACTTGGCATCAGCAATGTCTTGTTAAACCCACATTTCTCAAAAATACAATTAACTTTTAGTTATTGTTTTTAATCTGAAAAAAGAATGACTTTAAATTAAGAACAGATTTTTTAAATTTAAGTACTTTTGTAACGTGAACAATAAAAAAGATAAAATAGACATCCGCAGTCTTACGCTTGAAGCTCTTCAACAGCAGTTTATAAGCATGGGCGAAAAGCCTTTCCGGGCCAGGCAGGTTTATGAGTGGCTTTGGCAAAAGTCATGTTTATCTTTTGATGACATGAGCAATATTTCAAAAGAACTAAGGTCTAAACTGAACGAGACATTCGTTATCAACAATGTCAGGATAAATTCGTCGCAGGTTAGTGCTGATAAAACTATAAAAAATTCTTTTATATTGCATGATACCCATTTAATTGAGGGTGTTTTAATCCCAACAACCGACAGAATGACGGCATGCGTTTCTTCGCAGGTTGGGTGCAGCCTCACCTGTAAATTTTGCGCTACGGGATATATGGAGCGCAAACGCAACCTTAACCCCGATGAGATTTATGACCAGGTTGTGCTGATTGATAAACAGGCCCGTGAAAATTATGGCATACCGCTTTCAAACATCGTATATATGGGCATGGGCGAACCATTGCTTAATTACGCTAACGTTTTAAAATCTATAGAACGTATCACAGCCGAAGACGGGCTGAATATGGCCGCCAAGCGTATAACCGTATCAACTGCAGGCATTGCAAAAATGATACGCAAACTGGGTGATGATAAGGTAAAGTTTAACCTGGCTTTATCGCTACATGCCGCTAACGACGAAAAGCGTAATGCTATAATGCCTATAAATGAGCAAAACTCGCTTAAAGCCTTGGCAGAAGCTTTGAAATATTATTATGCTAAAACTAAAAACGCGGTTACATACGAGTATATTGTTTTTGATGGCGTCAATGATACCCTGAAAGATGCTGAAGAGCTGGCCCGTTTTTGTAAGCACCTGCCTTGTAAGGTTAATATTATTGAATACAACCCCATATCGTTTGCTAACTTTATTAATGCCGGCGAAGACCGCATTGAAGTATTTGCTGATTACCTGCGCAAACAAGGCGTTACCACTAATATCCGCCGCAGCCGCGGTAAGGATATCGACGCAGCCTGCGGGCAACTGGCCATCAACGAAAAAGAAAAGGAAGCCAGCCTTTCCTGAGTATTTAATTCTCAACCGCCTTACTTATCAGATATTTTGCTACTTTAAGGCATGCAATTACTGCGCAGTTATGTGGCCGATTTTGTTTCGCTGATCTTTCCGCGACTATGTGTGGCATGTAATAATACGCTTATAGCAGGGGAAGAACTGATGTGTACCGACTGCCGGTATAACCTGCCTTTAACTAACTTTCATTTACAGCCTGATAATATTGTTGCCCGCCAGTTTTGGGGAAAGCTTGATTTACAACAAGCCTACGCACTTTATTATTTTAACAAAGGCGGTAAAGTGCAAAATATGGTGCACCAGTTAAAATACAACGATAGGCCGCAGGTAGGAAATATGCTTGGAAATTTAGCCGGTAAACAGCTGCTCCAAAATAAAGGATATGCTTCTGTAGACTTGATTATACCGGTGCCGCTGCATACAAAAAGATTAAAGCAGCGCGGTTACAATCAAAGCGCGCACTTTGCTGAAGGTATTGCTGAAGTGCTTGATGCACGTGTTGAAAATTACAACCTGGTAAGATCTGTTGCGACAACCACCCAAACCCATAAATCGAGGTTCGCAAGGTTTGAAAACATGAAGGAAGTGTTTAAATTATCTCATCCCCAGAGCCTTGCCAATAAACACGTATTATTGGTGGATGATATTGTAACTACCGGCTCTACACTTGAGGCCTGCGGTAATGAACTACTGAAAGTGCCTGGTTTAAAGTTAAGTATCGCAGCCATAGCCTACGCCGAGTAAGCCCTTCACTATACAGGCCTCACCACTCACTATTTCCACTCACCTACTCACCATTTACCTCTCACTGTACTACTGTTTCTGATACCTGCTTAGTTTTTCGAAAAGTGTTGCCGGGTCAAACGGTTTAAGTATATAATCATTCATGCCGGCAGTTTCTATCTCGCCCATCTGGTTGCTCAGCATAGATGCGGTTAATGCAATAATAGGCAATTGCTGATAATACGATTCATTTTTTGACCGGATAACGCCTGCAGCTTCAAGCCCGCCCATAATAGGCATGTGTATATCCATTAATACCACATCAAAGCTCTGCTGTTGCTCAAGCTTATCAATCGCTTCCTGTCCATTTTCAGCAAAATCGGCGCTTGCACCCCATTTTTTTAGTACCTTATTTATAAGCAATCTGTTTATCTGGTTATCATCAACCACTAACACATTGATATTTAAGCCTGTTTCCACTTTATAACTTTTATTTATTTGATGGTCTTCCAATTTGTTAAATGTAATTGTAAACCAAAACGTCGAGCCTTCCCCAAGTACGCTATCTACATTGATACGCGAATCATGAAGCTCTATTAAACGCTTACTGATGGCCAAACCTAACCCGGTTCCTCCATAATTACGGGTAGTATCAGCTTCAGCTTGTTTAAATGATTCAAAAATAGTTCCTAATTTCTCTTTGGCAATGCCAATGCCGGTATCAGAAACCCCAAACCTTATGCGTACGGTATCTTTAGTTTGCTCAATTACCTTCAGATCGATATTGACACCGCCACGGCTGGTAAATTTAACAGAATTACTTACCAAATTCAACAAAATCTGTACAAGGCGCGCCCTGTCGCCAATTATTTTGACCGGCACCGCCTCATCTATGCTTTGTTTAAGATAAATATTCTTTTCATCCGCCTTAAATTTCATTGAACCGATGATACTCTGCACCATTTCGCGCAAATCAACTCCTGCTTTTTCCAGCTCGATATTTCCGGTCTCGATTTTAGTGAAATCAAGCACATCGTTTATAAGCGTCATCAGGTTCTCTGCCGAAAACTTAAGTATGCTTAAATTTTCTTTCTGCGACTCATGAGGGTTATCCTCAAGCAATAAGTGCGACATGCCTATAACCGCATTCAGCGGCGTACGTATCTCGTGGCTCATTACCCCTATAAACATATCCTTGGCACGGCTAAGCTGCAAGGCCTCTTCTTTAGCGGCAATCAGCTCCAACTCGGCCTTTTTCTTGGCTGTAATATCAATAATGGTTTCTATATACTTATCTACTTTGCCTTTATCACCAATAATAACCGAGTTAATGACGGATATCCAAAGCGGTTGCCCATCCTTGCGATAGATCAGCAGGTCTACCTCAAAAGATTGCTTTTTTTCTGAAAGCTCACGTGCTTTTTGTATGATCGATATATCGGTAAGTTCCCCTTTAAGCGAATCGCCAAGGTGCTTGTCCCGTACATCATCAATAGTATAACCTGTTATCTGCTCAAAAGCATTGTTAACCCACTCTACCTTGCCTTGGCTGTTGTTGATAACTACCCCGCTGTTGGTTTTGCTGGCTACCAATGATAGCATGGTAAGCTGTTCTTCTATTTTCTTGCGCTCGCTGATATCAACCATCACGCCTATCTGGCGTTCCAGGTTACCGGTATCGTTAAACAGCGGGCTGTTGGATATAAAAACCCAGGCGGTTGAACCGTCTTTTTTGTAAATTTTTATTTCAACCTCATAAGGCCGGTTTTCTTTTACGGCCTGCAAAGCGCTCTGAAATACCTCCAGGTTAGTATCCTCGCCTATAAGCAAAGTGCCAACAGTTTGCCCCTTCAGCTCGTTAAGTTTATAACCAATAATATGCTCCATGGCCTCATTCATCCATATGATATGACCTTTAGCATCGCGTATCATTATACCGCTTGGCGATTTACGCGCCGCAAAAGATAATACCTCTACCTCCTGTTCGGCCTTTTTACGTTTGGTTATATCTATCACTATGCGGATATATTTTTCAACCGATCCATCCGCATTGTATATTGGCGAATTGGTAATAGATACCCAAAGCTGCTGCCCGTAACGGCTTACCATAGCCAGTTCAACCTCGTACGACCGATTGTTTTTCCGTGCCTCAATCAGCGCTTTTTCAGCTTCTGCATCTACCGGTCTTCCCTTTAGTACCTCACCTAAAAATTTACCTTTTACATCTTTTAGGTTGTACCCGGTGATATTCTCAAAGGCCTCGTTTATCCATATTACCTCATCGTGGGCATTACTAATAACAACGCCATTTTTTATCTTACTGGCAACCAACGATAATTGCTGCGTTTCTTTTATCAGCTGCTGCTGATAGGTAGTATCCCTCCCGCTTGCATACCATTTACCATCACGGTTAATGGCAGTCCAGCTCAGATGCTTCACTTCGCCGGCAAGTGTAACAGTTTCTGTTTCCAGCTCAAATGGCTTGTGCGATTGCAGGGCTTCTTCTATTAACGGTATATACTTGTCCCGGTTACGGCCTACTACAAAATCCCATAATGATTTACCTATGGCCTGCTGCTTTGTGTAGCCTAAAATTGCAGTAACCGTATTATTTATGAATTCAATATCCCCTTGCCCGTTGGCGATAAAATGAATCTCTGACGAGCTGTTGAACAGTTCAGAATAACGCTTATGCGTTTCCAGGTTTTTTTCGAGTTCTTTTTTCTGTTTGCGCAATATCAGGTGCGACATTACCTCATTGGCCAGTGTGAGCATCGCATCACGCTGTTCATCCGAAAGATGTTTTGGTTTTTGGTCAAATACACATAAGGTGCCTATGCGGTATCCGTCCGGGTCAATCAGGGGGGCGCTGGCATAAAACCGTATGGCAAAATCACCTTTTACCAGGTCACTTTCACAATAAAGGTTATTTTGAGTAGCGTCAGGCACCTCTATAAGGTGGTCATTCAGGATGGTGTGCCTGCAAAAGGAATCTTCAAGCGGGATAAAATCTATATCAAAGCCAACCTTTGATTTAAACCACTGCCTTTTATCATCAATAAAGGTGATAAAAGCCAATGGTGCCTGGCATATATAGGATGCCAGGCGTGCTATGGCATCAAACTCCTTTTCGGGTAGGGTATCTAAAACATCATAAGAATTTAAGGCCGCTAAGCGCTGGTCTTCGTTTCCTTCCTGATGCTCTCCCGTTTTTATCATTTAGTAAATTAGTCCTTATCCCGGTACAATGGAAAGTCTTCCATCAATTTATGTACCTTTTTACGAATTTTCTTTATAGAAGTTTCGTTCTCAGGCTCTAAAATCACGGCATCTATCAGTTCAACAATAGTCTCCATGTGCTTTTCTTTTAAGCCCCTGGTAGTTATGGCAGCAGTACCAAGACGTATGCCCGACGTTACAAATGGCGACTTATCATCAAACGGAACCATATTTTTATTAGCGGTGATATCAGCGCTGACAAGGGCAGCCTCTGCAGCTTTACCGGTAATGTTTTTATTACGCAGATCGATTAGCATCAGGTGATTATCTGTACCGCCAGATATAATATCATAACCGCGGTCTACAAAAGCTTTGGCCATGGCTGCAGCATTAAGTTTAACCTGTGCAATATATTTCATGTAGCTGTCTGATAAGGCCTCGCCAAAGGCAACCGCTTTAGCTGCAATGATATGTTCCAGCGGGCCACCCTGCGTACCGGGGAAAACCGCCATATCTAATAATGACGACATCATTCTTACTTCGCCTTTAGGTGTTTTTAATCCCCATGGGTTTTCAAAATCCTTACCTAACAGGATTAGCCCACCACGCGGGCCGCGAAGTGTTTTATGTGTTGTAGTAGTAACTATATGGCAATGCGGTAGCGGGTCTGTCAGTAAACCGCGGGCAATTAACCCTGCAGGATGCGAAATATCAGCCAATACCAAAGCGCCAACCTTATCTGCCACACTGCGAATGAACGCATAATCCCAATCGCGCGAGTAGGCAGAGGCGCCGCAGATAATCAGTTTTGGTTTTTGCTCTAAAGCAACCCTTTCTAATTGCGCATAATCAATTAAACCGGTTTCTTTTACTACGCCGTAAAAATGCGGCTCATATAATTTACCGGAAAAGTTAACCGGCGAACCATGTGTTAAGTGGCCGCCATGCGAAAGATCAAATCCTAATATTTTGTCGCCGGGCTGCAGGCAGGCTAACATTACAGCTGCATTAGCTTGTGCGCCAGAGTGCGGTTGTACGTTTGCCCACGCGGCATTGAAAAGTTGCTTTGCCCGTTCAATTGCAATGGTTTCAATTTCATCAACCACCTCGCAGCCGCCGTAGTAGCGTTTACCGGGCAAGCCTTCGGCATATTTGTTTGTAGCAACAGAGCCTGCTGCCTCCATTACCTGCCGGCTTACAAAGTTTTCTGATGCGATAAGCTCAATGCCTTCTTCCTGGCGTTGCTGCTCCTCATCTAACAGCTTGAATATTAATTTGTCTCTTTTCATTATGTTGTTATAAAACGCGGCAAAGTTAGATATTAGATGTGAGATATGAGATGTGAGATTTAAAACTCTGTCATGTAATGTGCTTTCTTACATTTAATATCTAAAATATCACATCTCTTTAGGTTCTATCCAGAAGTTATTAAAACCCAGGCCTATGGTGATCTCTATCATTTCCTGCTGAAGCATCTCCAGCACTGCTAAAAAATTATAAACAAAATGCACCTTGTTTTCTGAGTTGCCTGCTATGTTTTTAAAGTCCATCTTTTTGTTGACCTGTAACAGATGGGCAATGGCCTCTTTCTGCTTCTCAATGGTATAGGGATACTGCACAACCGTGTGGTGCACTTCCTGGCTGCGGGTAAGGTATTGCCGCATCATGCGGTTGTATACCATCATTAACCGGTACAAAGTAAGCTCAGAAAGCTCCTCGCCAGGCACAGCAACCTTTTCCACCTGCTCAAGATCGGCTTTAATGTTACCCCGTTTTTCCTGCTTAAAGCGCTCATCCTCAAACGGCCGTAATTCATCACATAAAACCTTGAATTTCTTGTATTCGATCAGTTTACGGATCAGCCCCTCTTTTGTGTCCAGTTCGTTCTCCTCTTCGCCCGTATTGTGCCTTGGCAACAACATTTTTGCCTTTATGCGCATTAATGTAGCGGCAACAAAAATAAATTCGCTGGCCAGCTCCATGTTCAATACGGTCATTTGATGGATGTAATTCAGAAAATCGTCGGTAATGCGGGCAATGGGTATATCGTGGATGTCAAGCTCATCCCGTTCAATAAAAAACAGCAGCAAATCAAAAGGGCCTTCAAATTGCGGGAGTTTTATAGCAAACCCATCTTCGGTCATATGTCAAAAATACAGCTATTTAACGGTAAACAAATATTAATTTAAATTTCAAAACAATATTTAACTTTAACATATTCCAATTAAAATGGCTTACTTTGTAAGTTAAATCACAGTGATTAAATAACACATGCAGGTACCCGCCGGTGATCTTTTAAACAGAATTAAATATCCTTCTGATCTAAAGCAACTTAAGGAAGACGAACTTGAACAGGTTTGCAACGAGCTGCGGCAATATATTATTGATGTAGTATCGGTTAACGGCGGTCACTTTGCCGCAAGCCTGGGTACTGTGGAGCTTACTGTAGCTTTGCAATATGTATTAAACACCCCTTATGACCAATTGGTATGGGATGTAGGCCACCAGGCTTACGGGCACAAGATATTGACCGGCCGGCGCGAGATTTTTCATACCAACCGCGTTTACAAAGGCATAAGCGGTTTCCCCAAACGCAGCGAAAGTATTTATGATACATTTGGTGTAGGGCATTCATCCACATCTATTTCGGCGGCTTTGGGCATGGCTGTAGCATCGCAGTATAAAGGCGAAACAGACCGGCAGCATGTTGCTGTTATTGGCGATGGTGCCATGACCGCGGGCATGGCTTTTGAAGCCCTTAACCATGCCGGTATAGAAAACTCTAACATCCTGGTGATACTGAACGACAACAACATGTCTATCGATCCGAATGTTGGCGCACTTAAAGAGTATCTTACTGATATCACCACATCAAAACCTTATAACCGTTTAAGGGATGATATCGCCACTGTACTGGCCAAAATATCATCTATGGGGCCCGATGCTTTCAAAATCGCTAAAAAGATAGAGAAAAGCGTTAAGGGCACACTTTTAAAGCGCAGTAACTTTTTTGAAGCGCTTAAATTCAGGTACTTTGGCCCCGTTGACGGGCATGATGTAAAACACCTGATAAAATTACTGCGCGACCTGCGCGACATCCCCGGACCAAAGCTGCTGCACTGTGTTACCGTAAAAGGTAAGGGGTATGCTTTAGCAGAAAAGGACCAGACCAAGTGGCATGCGCCCGGTTTGTTCGATAAAATTACCGGCGAAATAAAAAAGACAAAATATGATAAGCCGCAACCGCCAAAATACCAGGACGTGTTTGGGCATACTATCATAGAGTTGGCTGAAGCTAACCCTAAGATAATGGGTATTACACCTGCCATGCCATCGGGCTGCTCATTAAACCTGATGATGAAAGCTATGCCTAACCGCGCGTTTGACGTAGGTATTGCTGAACAGCATGCCGTTACCTTCAGCGCCGGGCTGGCTACACAGGGCCTGATACCGTTTTGTAACATTTACTCCAGCTTTATGCAGCGGGCTTATGATCAGGTGATCCATGACGTGGCTATACAAAAGCTTAACGTAGTAATGTGCCTTGACCGTGCAGGCTTTGCAGGAGCGGATGGTGCTACCCACCATGGCGCTTATGACCTGGCTTATATGCGTTGCATCCCTAACATGACCATCTCTGCCCCCATGAACGAGGAAGAGCTGCGAAACCTGATGTACACCGCACAGCAGGATAACATGGGCCCTTTTGTTATACGTTACCCGCGTGGCAATGGCGTTATGGTTGACTGGCAACGCCCAATGAAAGCCATACCTGTGGGCAAAGGCCGAAAAATATGCGATGGCGAAGAAGTTGCCATTTTATCTATCGGTGCTATTGGCAACGAAGTGGTTAAAGCGACTGAACAGCTGCACACGGATGGTTACTTCCCGGCACATTATGATTTACGCTTTGTAAAACCTTTAGATGAGGCTTTGCTTCATGAGGTTTTTACAAAATATAACCATATCATTACTGTAGAAGACGGTTGCCTTGAAGGTGGTATGGGCAGCGCCATACTGGAGTTTATGGCTGATAATAACTATAATGCGCATGTTGTGCGCTTAGGCATACCGGATGCTGTTATAGAACACGGCGAACAGCCAGAACTATGGGCAGAGTGCGGATATGATGCGGCCTCTATTGCCGCCCAGGTAAAACAGCTCGGCATTAAAAGGGAAACACATCATACAATAGCCTCCTGAAGATATTTAATTAAAAACAAAGAGCGATGATTTCTCGCCCCTCTTTGTTTTTAATTAGTCCCTTCGCTGTCGCGAGATTAGCACAGCGTATCTTGTGACCTTTCATGGATAAAGCTTCCGGCTTTTGTCAGCTGAAAGCTGACATGTATTTAGACACGAGCTAAAAGCTCGCGCCAGCAAACGCTTACTTTTCGCTGTCGCGAAATTAGCACAGCGTATCTCGTGACCTTACTTGAATAAAGCTTCCAGCTTTTGTCAACTGAAAGCTGACATGTATTTAGACACGAGCTAAAAGCTCGCGCCAGCAAACGCTTACTTTTCGCTGTCGCGAGATTAGCGTAGCGTATCTCGTGACCTTACATGAATAAAGCTTCCAGCTTTTGTCAGCTGGAAGCTGACATGTATTTAGACACAAGCTGAAAGCTTGCGCCAGCAAACGCTCCATCGGTTGAAGCTGACAAAAATAGCGATGATTTCTCATCGCTATTTTTGTTTATTAGTTGGTACCGCGCGGGGGCTGTGCTTTCGGCAGTTCTTTACGTGGTATCATATCCTTACGCTCGGATGTATTGTAAACAAACGATGCTACAATGGTAGCTGCCTGTTTAAGGTCATCTTCGCTTAAACGGTCGTAGGTGTCCTGGTTGCTGTGGTGGGTACGGGTACCATAATCCATCGCATCCTGTATAAACTGGAAGCCCGGTATACCTACCGCATCAAACGAGAGGTGGTCGGTACCGCCCGTGTTGCCAATTGTAACGGTTGTTGCACCCAGATCTTTAAACGGCGCTAACCAGGCTTTAAATATCGGGCCTGCTGCGCTGTCGCCCTGCAGGTAAATACCGCGGATCTTACCGGTACCATTGTCAAGGTTGTAATAGGCATCCAGCTTAGCTTGCTCCGGTTTAAGTTCCATTGTTTTAGGGTCACCAAAATGGGCTGCCACATAACCGCGCGAGCCAAATAAACCCTGCTCTTCCGAACTCCATAATGCAATGCGGATGGTGCGTTTTGGTTTAAAGCCCGTGGCTTTTAAAATGCGCATGGCTTCCATCATCACAGCGCTGCCTGCGGCGTTATCGGTTGCACCGGTTGCAGCGTGCCACGAATCAAGGTGACCGCCTATCATAACTACCTGGTCTTTCAATTTTTTATCAGTACCGGGTATTTCGGCAATCACATTATAACCCTGCAGGTCATCAGTAATAAACCGGGTTTTAATATCGGCTTCCATTTCAACTTTCTGTCCGGCTTTAACCAGGCGCAGTATGCGCAGGTAATCTTCGCCGCTGGTTTCCAACTCTGGCGCAACGGCTTTTGCTGTATCAGCGTATGATGCACCGTTTGTGGTGAATGTAGTGCCATCTGTACCACGGCCCTGGCTCAGTATCAAACCAACATTCTCATCAACCAAAAACTGGCTGATAGCGGCACGCATTGCTCTTGCTTTACGCATTGCAGCAAACTGCGGCGAGTTAGGGTCAAATGCCCGGCGTTGTCCCCGTTGTTGTGGTTTAGCAGCTTCCATTTCGGCAAGCTGCTCGTCGGTATAGCGTTCCAGATCGGGCTTGGTTATGCGTTTTAAAGTGTTTTGCGTGTCAAATATCACTATTTTACCGGCAAGCTTACCTTTGTATTTGTCCAGATCAGTAGTCGTATCGGCTTTAACCAATATTACTTCGCTTTTTATCGGGCCGTTGGTTCCGGGTGTCCATGCCTTTGGTATCGCTATAATGGCATGATAGTAAGGTACGGTAATGGCAGCATAATTTTTTTGCACTTCCCAGCCTTTACCGAATTTACCCCACGGCTCTAATTTTGCATTTGCAAGTCCCCAGCTCTTCAGTTGGTTAACCGCCCATGCCTGCGCTTTTTTCAAACCCGGTGAATTTGCCAGTCGCGGCCCGGATACATCGGTCAAATAAAATGCGGTTTCCATTACTTTGGAGTGGTTTAAGCCCTCCTCGCGAATTTTTGAAATAGCGGCCTGATCAACGGTTTCCTGCGCAAAAGCAGTACCCGCCAAACCCGTTACCGCCAAACAAGTGTAAAGTAGTTTTAATTTCATAATGAGTCAGTTAGTTTAACAACAAACAAACTTATTCAATTAGCATTGTAAAAAGCTACACTTCGGTTTAACAAAGTTGTTACACGTGTAAGAAATAATCGATAGAGGCTGGAAATTAATCTAATCCCGGAAATACACTTTTTTAATTTATCAGCAGCTTATACCCCCTGCCATGCACGTTAATGATCTCGACAGACGGGTCATCCCTTAAATATTTTCTTATTTTGCTTAAAAATACATCCATGCTACGACCGTTAAAATAATTATCGTCATGCCAGATGTTCAATAGCGCCTCTTCGCGGGTGAGCACTTCATTTCTTTTTAAACACAGCAGGCGCAGCAGCTCCGCCTCTTTGGTTGATAATTTCTGGATCTGATCTCCATGGGTGATCATCTGTGAGGTATAATCAAAATTATAATTGCCCAGTTGAAATTGTGAAGGTGAATCCTGTGTTTTTTTATCCGCGTTTTCAGCGCGCTTCAATAAAGCGTTTATACGCAGTAACAGTTCTTCGATGCGAAAAGGCTTGGTAATGTAATCATCGCCGCCAAGGTTAAACGCCTGGGTCTTATCCTCAATCATGGCTTTGGCGGTAGCAAAAATAATTGGCACCTGCGGGTTTACTTTTCGTATATCCTTACCTAAGGTAAACCCGTCTTTTTTGGGCATCATCACATCCAATATTACCAGGTCGTAAGTTTGTTTTGTGAAAGCGCGCAGGCCTTCTTCTCCGTCGGGGCTTAGGGTTACGTCAAACTTTCCCTTAAGCTGCAGATAGTCCTGCAGCAGCAAGCCCAGGTTCGGGTCATCTTCAACAAGTAATATTTTTTTCATATATGTTAGTCAGGATGCCTGCCAAAAGCAAACCCCAATCATTTATCAGGTATGATACTTATTATACGACGCTAAGCTTCAGCACTTGTTACAATGTGCCAAATTTTAATTCAAACTCAGATCCTTTATCTTTTTCAGACCGTACGCTTATTATGCCTTCCAGCCTTTTTACAATCGTATTCACATAGCTTAAGCCCAGGCCAAAGCCTTTTACATCATGCAGGTTACCGGTTGGTATCCGGTAAAACTGCTCAAATATCTTTGTCTGCTGGTCGCGGCTCATGCCAATACCTTTATCAGCAACTTTTATGATCAGCTGCCCGGCCTTGTTCAACGTGCTTATGGTTATTTCGGGCGCCTCTTTGCTGTATTTCAGCGCATTATCTATCAGGTTGTACAGTACGTTGCTAAAATGCAGGTCATCTGCCATGATTACCGGGTTATGCGCATCCAGATGAAGATGAGTAACCGCGTTGTACTTTTGAATTTTTAACGCCATGCTATCCAGCACAACGGTTATCATCTCGTTAACATCAATCTCTTTTTTATTAAGCTTAAAGTCGTTTTTCTCTATACGGGCTATGTTCAGTACACGCTCTATATGGCTGCCTAACCTTACGTTCTCTTCGTAAATCACATTGGCCAGCCTTGCAACCCGGTTTTTATCTTCAGCGATCTCGTCGTCTTTAAGGGCCTCGCTGGCTATCATGATGGTTGATACCGGAGTTTTAAACTCGTGGGTCATGTTGTTAATGAAATCTATCTTCATCTCAGATACCTTCTTTTGCCGGATGATAGAGAAGATGGTATAGCCAAAGCAAAATATCAGCACGAAGAGCAGGCCTGCGGTTGTGCTCATGGTAGCCGTCATGTTGCCTAAGATGAACGAGTTTTTTTGCGGAAATGATATTTTTATTTTACCGGGGTCGTTGATCAGTTCGTTACTGAAAATGGCCTTTTGATAGGTGTTGGCGGGAATAAACACCGGCTTTTGCCCCTTGGTATCCATAGCGCTTGAAAAGATAAGCGAATCGCTACTGGCGGTGCTCACCTCGTAGCTGAAAGGCAAAAATATGCCGCGGTTATGCAGCTCAAAACGCAACAACGAATCTATCCATAAAGGGTTGATGCGCTTATCAAGCGGCTCGTCAGATTTACGGTATTCTTCGGCCAGGTTGGCAATAACATTAGAAGGCGCCTTTTGCTTGCTTGGTAAATTAGCAATAGAATCGGCCTCAAGCATTTTTTTAACCTGCGAAAGCTGCTTTTCTTTTTGCAGGCGCTGCTGCTCGCGCACCCAAAGCGGGTTTAACTGTCTGGCAGAAATAACCTGTTTGCCAAATTGCGGGTCGATGTAGGTTGCATAAAGGGTATCGTACTTATATAATTTACGTTTTGGGCGCGGTGGCGTCTTCACAATCTCAGGGATGAACCGGCCATGGACATCGCCATATTCATCGGTAAACTCCTCAATGCGGATCCTTAAGTTTACCGATCCCTGCTGCATCAGGCTATTGATCTCATCGTCGGCCTTTTTATGCATGATCATGCGTTTAAGGCTATCCCGCAGCATAGCCAGTTTCTGCATCCGTTTACTTTGCTTTTTAACAATGCTTAATGAATCATCTGCCGGATACTTTTGCCCGTTGATACTGATCTCTGTTTTTTTATCACCGGCGTTTATATGGCTGATAGTAAAAATACGCTGCGATTTTGCATTTAAAAAGTTGATGGCATCCTGCTTTGAAACTTTACTTACCACGCTGTTAAGCGCCTCGTTAACCGATTGGTTAAACAACTCCGACTGCATCTGATAAGATTGCCGCAAAAAGTATAATTGCATGGCAACTACCCCAAGCAGCGCAAAACCCATCAACCCTATAATTAAACCTATGCTTCTTTTTTTCATGCAAATACAAAAATATCTGAAAATAGCAGCCCCGGAATGCTTTTAACAATTTTTAACAAATGCACATATGTGTTTAACAACTTGATTAATAACTCTTTTATAACTTTGTATCATAAAACTCACCTCAGCAGTAATCATAGTAATGAAAATAATTAATAAACCGGGATTTGAATTTGTGTTTACCTTGAGCCTGATGGGTATACTTGTATTGCCTTTGCTTGTATTTTCGCAAAACAAAAAAACGATCAGCATTAAGATTATCAATACTGATACCACCGTTAATGGAGTTGATATTAAGAAACTGTCTGAAGGCGAACGAAAAGAAGCGCTTGCCGCTATCCAGGACATACCCACTCCTCCACCGGTTCCCGAAACGTTTGCAAAATCTAACGCTACCATCTCTATACAAGCTGACACCAAAGCGAATAAGAATGTAATTATAGAAAGAAGAATAAGAACTAACGTTGAAAAACCAGTTAACGCCGCAGTTAAAGAGAATGACAGCACACAAGTACGTGTGCGGCTTAAAAAACTGAACGGTAGCGAAGGGGCTTTTACTTATCGCTTTGATAACGATTTGCCTCCTTTAGAAAACCATATCAATAAACTAATGCCTCACGGGCCGGATCATTCTTTTAATTTCAGAAACCGCAACTCTCAAAATTTTAATTACAGCAATACGGATAATGATGGCATCAGCACTACTATTAGTTATAGTGTAAATGATGCTGATGCAGAAAAGCTTAAAAAACTTACCGGTGCAGGTAAAGCAACGCTGGAGGTTAGCGATCTTAATTTGAGTTACGAATTCAGTACCGGTAAAACCATATTGACGTTGACCTTACCTTCCCCCGGCGCTGCAGAATTGAAACTTACCAACAGTAACGGTAAACAACTATGGGCAGATAAAATCTCGTCGGCCGGTTTCACTAAAAAGTTTGACCTAACGCTTAATGGTGTTTACTATCTACAGATTAAACAAGGTAATAAGGTTGCGCTTAAAAAGATAATAAAAGAATAGTAGGCGGTTTGAAGTCAGTATTTGGCGGTTAGCCGTTTGAAAAATAACAAAGCCCTTTCGATACTCGAAAGGGCTTTAATTTTTTGCCTGCTCACTGCAAACTTAAAACTGCCAACTAATTAAAACGGCAGATCGTCATCATCAGGTGCAGAGCTGATATCTGCAGGTGCCGCATATTCAGGTGCAGAGCTGCTGCCAGCACCGCCTAATACATTAACGCGCCAAAGCTGCAGGGAGTTAAAATATGTTTTTTTGCCTGTTTTATCCGTCCAGGGACGGCCTTTAAGATTAAAGAACACCTCTACATCGTCGCCAACTTTTACACTGTCAAGCAGGTTGCAGCGGTCTTGTATGGCCTCAAATTTTAAGTATTCCGGATATTGAGGGTTTTCTATGTATTCAAGTATTAATTCTCTCTTCTTTAACGACTCGGTAACCTGTTGGGTAGCCGACACTTCATGTACCTTACCTTTAACTTCCATAATTCAGAAATATTTAAAATGTAAAGTTAATAACCTAAAATTAAATAGCGGCGTATTTAATTCATAAATTCGCAGAATTATTATGCAAGTTTTCCACACTGAAAGTAAGATCATTATCACCTGCAATAAACGGCTTTCGCCATATCTGCAACAGGAAGTTGAAGCCCTTGGGTACAAGCCAACACGCGTTTTTTCTACCGGCGTAGAGCTGCAGGGAAACATCACTGATACCATCCCGCTAAATTTAAACCTGCGTTGTGCCAGCCAGATACTTTACCTGCTGAAAAGCTTTGAAGCTGAAGATCCGCAGGAGCTATACAACGAACTGGTAAAAATTGAATGGGAAGAGCTGATTGATTTTACCGGCTATTTTTCGGTAACATCCAATGTTAACAACAAGCACATCACCACCCCGCTTTTTGCCAACGTTAAGGTTAAGGACGCTATTGTTGACAGAATTAAAGATAAAAAAGGCATCCGCCCAAACTCCGGAGCCGATGTTAACAAAACTGTTGTGCACCTTTACTGGCAGGACAATAAAGCTGATGTTTTTCTGGATACTTCCGGCGAAACTTTGGCTAAGCACAGCTATCGAAAAATACCGGGCAAAGCCCCCATGCTCGAGGCTTTGGCTGCTTCAACCATCATTGCTACCAATTGGGACCGTAACAGCCATTTTATTAACCCCATGTGCGGCTCGGGTACGCTGGCTATCGAGGCCGCTTTATTGGCAACAGATAAGCATCCGGGCCTGTTCAGAATGAATTATGGCTTTATGCATATTATAGGTTATGATGAGCAGGTGTTTTTTACCGAACGCCGCAAGCTTAAGGATAAAGCGAAGAAGGCCGTGAGCTTTAAAATAATTGCTACTGATATTTCGGCTGATGCTGTCGATGTGGCCCGCCGCAATGCAAACACCGCCGGTGTAGAACATTTGATAGATTTTGACGTTTGTGACTTTGAAGAAACCGATGTGCCTGAAGGAAGCGGCGTTGTGATGTTCAACCCGGAGTATGGCGAGCGTTTAGGCACTCATACCAAACTGGAAATTACTTACAAACGCATAGGCGATTTTCTGAAAAAGAAATGCCTGGGTTATCGGGGCTATGTATTTACAGGGAACCCGGACCTGGCTAAGAAAATAGGTTTAAAAGCATCGCGAAAGATTGAATTTTACAACGGCAAGCTGGATTGCCGCTTATTTGAATATGAGCTGTACGAAGGCAGCAAACGAGAACAAAAAGAACAATAAATGAAAAAAATACTTGTAATAGCATTACTATTAGCATCATCGGTTTACTGCAAAGCGCAGCAGGAGTTAGCTTTTCCATTCCAGGGAGGGGCATTGATCATGAACCGTTTTTTTAAGGACAGTATTGCTATAAGCCCCGAAATGATAGCAAAAAAAGCATCGGGCGTTGCCGTGTTTAAATTTACTGCAGATATAAACGGTAACCTGCAAAAAATAGTGATTTATTATGCCGACGATTACGTGCTGACCATGCCAGTGATTGAAGCATTAAAAAAATCAACCAAAAAATGGATCATCCCTGATAAGGAAAAATTCCATGATTTTATCATACCATTTTCCATCAGCTATAACAGCCCGTCAACCAACCAGGCTGATGTACAAAAGGCAGCATACGAATTCTACAAGAAACGCAAGCCTATTTTAGCGAACGACCAAATACCGCTCAACTCGGCTACTTTGCTGCCTACTGTGGTGGTTAAGTATGACTTAAAATAAGGTTATTTAAGATGTTAATAAATGGGCTGCAGATTAATATTGCAGCCCCTTTTTATTTTACAGGCTTATCCACTGTTATTTATTCATAAATAACGGCACATCATTACGGTTTATATTGCATAGCATCAAGGAAATCCTTATGCCGAAAAAAATTTAATTTTAAATGTAACTTCTAAAATCCGCAATTAAATTAATCTCGTTAGTATAGCGATGTCACAATTGTTTAATACTAATGAATAATACGCTGAGCAAAAAGGTTAAAGCAATAGCGGCTAACATACGCAGCCGGCGCGAAGAGATGAATTATACGCAAGAATATCTGGCCGCAAAACTTAACATATCACAAAACGCTTATAGCAAAATCGAGTTGGGATATACTAAAATCACTGTAGAACGCCTTTTCCAGATAGCAGAGATCCTGGGTGCCGAATTAACTGAACTCATTATGGCTGATAATGCTGAGGCAGCCTGATTTTTTAAAGCTTACCTTAAAAAACAATGCTTTATATTTACAGCAGCAACTGTAAGTATGAACAATGATATTATCATCAATAAAACGGTATCTTTTGTAAAGGACACCCTTAAAAATGCTGAAAGCGGGCACGATTGGTGGCATATCAACCGGGTTTGGACCAATGCCAGGCACATTGCGGCAGCAGAAGATTGCAACCTGCTTGTTGTAGAACTGGCCGCTTTGTTGCATGACATTGCTGACAGCAAATTTCACAATGGCGATGAAGAAATTGGCCCCCAAACAGCAGGAAACTTTTTAAAAACCATTGATGCAGATGCACAAACTATTGAACACGTGCAGCAAATTATACGCTATATGTCGTTCAAGGCCAGCTTTAACAAATCGGGCTTTCACTCGCCTGAACTGGCCATTGTGCAGGATGCCGATCGCCTTGATGCTATAGGCGCTATCGGGATTGCACGCGCTTTTGCGTATGGTGGCCATAAAAACAGGGAGATCTATAATCCCGAAATTGAACCTAACCTCAATATGTCTAAAGAGGAGTACAAAAGCTCAACGGCCCCTACCATCAATCATTTCTACGAGAAACTTTTGTTACTTAAGGATAAAATGAACACTGCCGAAGGTAAAAGATTGGCGATGGAAAGGCATGAGTTTATGGAGCAATTCCTAAAGCAATTTTACAGCGAGATATCATTGCCCTCATTATTTTAAGCTTTTAATCATGAAAAAATCTCTTCTATTATTATCGTTAACAATATTGTTAACAAGGCTTTGCTATGCCCAGGATTCGTTAAATCAGCGCTTCAATGTGCATTTCCAGCAAACTATCATCTCGCAGTATAAACCGGCTTTCAGCGCTTCGTATACCGGCAACAACAGCCTTATCACTAATCAGGAAACACAAACCTCGCTAACAACCACACTCTTCGGCGGGGCCCGGTTATGGAAAGGTGCCGAAGCGTATTTTAATCCGGAGATGTCTGGGGGCTCTGGTTTAAGTAAAACATTGGGCATTGCCGGCTTTCCAAACGGCGAAACCTTTAGAGTTGGTGGTGCCGAGCCTAAGATATACATAGCGCGCCTGTATTTTACCCAAACATTTGATTGGGGTAGCGATAAGGAATATGTGAATGACGATGTAAATCAGCTTGGTGGATGGAAAAGCAAAAGATACCTGAAACTGACAGCCGGCAAGTTTGGCATGGCCGATTTTTTTGATGGAAATGAATTTAGCCATGATGCCCGTTCGCAATTCATGAATTGGAGCCTGATGGATAATGCCGCCTGGGATTACCCGGCCAACACGCGAGGCTATGTGTTTGGTGCAATTGCCGAACTTGGCCAACCCAACTGGGCGCTGCGCTTTGCCTTTACCATGACCACTACCACTGCCAACGGTGCTATCTGGGATGAGCGCCTTGGACGCGCCAACACGCAAACCCTGGAATATGAGAAACGCTATACACTTGATGGCCACAACGGTACCGTAAGGTTGTTAGCATTCAGAAACAACGGTAAAATGGGCGTATACCGGCAGGCATTCAACTCAAATCCAGCGGCACCGGACGTTGATGCTACACAGGCCTATGGCAGGCATAAGTATGGCTTTAGCATTAGTGCCGACCAGTATTTAACCAATGACTTTGGCGTATTTGCTAAAGCAAGTTATAATGATGGAAAGACCCAAACCTGGGCATTCACAGAGATTGACCGATCTTTAAGTTTAGGAGCGGTACTCAGGGGCAGTTCATGGCATCGTGCGGATGATGAACTGGGGTTGGCATTTGTGGGCAATGGCATCTCACGAGATCATCGTGATTACCTTGCAGAAGGTGGCTATGGCTTTATCATCGGCGATGGCGCGCTCGATTATTCGCCGGAACTGATAGCTGAACTTTATTATAAACTTAACGCTTATCAACATAAATTGTGGCTATCTCCTGATTACGAGTTTATTGCCAACCCAGCCTATAATCATGCCCGCGGACCAGTTAATGTGCTTTCATTAAGGGCGCATGTGGAGTTTTAATGGCTTATAAAAATTAGCAATTAAACCTTAAAGCGTTAAAATCATCCTATTAGCAACATGAAGACTTTTTTTTCAGCTATTATATTATTTGTTAGCACTGCAGGTGCTTTTGCACAATCGGCAAATGATATCACCAAATCAAAGATCAGCTTTGAACTAAAAAACCTTGGTATTAAAACCGGTGGTACAATTGATAAGGTACAGGCTAACGTGCAGTTTGACCCTGCACAGCTTGCAGGGAGCAAGATTGAAGCGGTTGCAGAAGCTGCATCTATCAATACCGACAATTCCATGCGCGATAATCACCTAAAAAATGAGGATTATTTTGATGTAGACAAATATCCGAGGATAACCATGTCGTCCACCTCGTTCAGGAAAAAAGGCAATGGATTTACAGGTTTTTTCAACCTCACTATTAAAGATAAAACCAAATTGGTTGAGGTACCATTTACTTATACCACACTAAGCAACGGGCACCTTTTTAAAGGCAGCTTTAAAATCAACCGTAAGGATTTTGGCATAGGCGGCAACAGCATGACTATGAGCGATGAAGTGACCGTAAATATTGAAGCCGAAACCGCTAAATAATAACAATATTTTAATACCTCTACGCGTGGTTTTATAGTATCTTTATGTTATGAAATTGCGCGTTCTCATTTTAATAAATGCTGCAGCTGTTGCTATTACTCTTTCGGCTGTAAACTATTATTTTCAGCATAAATGGTACGATATGATGGTGACTTTCCTGGTTACCTTTATTACCAGTTATATTGTTTTTTACTACCTGATAGAAAAGTACATCTACTCAAAAATTAAACTTATCTATAAACTTATACATAACCTTAAACTCGGGCGCGACTTGCGCGATGCGCTTGGCGAGCATGTTTCTGCCGACCCGATCAATGATGTGGAGCACGAGGTAAAAGAATGGGCAAAGCAAAAGAAAACCGAGATTGATGAGTTAAGAAAACAGGAGAAGTTTCGTCGCGATTTTCTGTCAAATATCTCTCATGAATTTAAGACGCCGCTTTTTGCCATACAGGGATACATTGAGGCATTGCAGGATGATGGGTTTGAGGACAAGGAAATGGCTGCCCAGTTTTTAGAAAAAGCATCTAAAAATGTCGACCGCCTAAGCTACCTGATTACCGACCTGGACGAGATATCAAAACTTGAAAGCGGCGAGATACCCATTAACTATACCAAATTTAAGATCAATGATCTGATAAAAGAGGTTTTTGAATCGCTTGAACTGAAAAGCAAGCAACACAATATTAAATTAACGTTTAAACAAAAATACGATGAAGGTATTTTTGTAAATGCCGACCGCGAAAAAATAAGGCAGGTTTTAGTGAACCTGATTGATAATTCTTTTAAATACGGGAAAGAAGGCGGTAACACATCGCTAAGTTTATTTGTATTGCACGACCAGGTATTGATAGAAGTTACCGATGATGGCATAGGCATTGAAGAAAAGTATCTCCCACGCCTGTTTGAGCGCTTTTTTCGTACAGACACTAGCCGCTCCAGGCAAATAGGCGGCTCTGGCCTTGGTTTGGCCATTGTTAAGCATATTATAGAAGCGCATCAGCAAACTATCAATGTACGCAGTACCGAAGGCCTAGGTTCTACATTTGGATTTACACTGCAAATTGCCAAGCAAACCCTTCCGTTTCCCAATATCCCAGTGTTAAAAAGTTAACATTAACTTAACATTACAACCGTACCTTTACTGAAATTTAACAAGTCAAAATGTCACTTAACAGTATATTTCAGTATTTTGTACCAAAGGACAAAAAAACATTTTTCCCTTTATTTGAGCAGGCAGCAAGCAACGTAGTAGCTATGTCTACTGTATTGGTTGAGGCAGTTAACTCAAATAACCCGGCTACAAGGGAAGAACTTTTCAGGCAGATTGACAAGCTTGAAAACAAAGGCGATGAATTAACACACCAGGTATATCTTGAACTGGGTAAAAACTTCATTACCCCTTTTGACCGTGAGGATATCCATACACTGGCTACAGCTATTGATGATATTGCTGATTATATACATGGCGCCGCCAACCGCATGAACCTGTATAAAATAGATGATTTTAATGAGCATATCCGCAAATTATCTGAACTGATACTGCAGGCAGCTAATGACCTGGAAAAAGCCGTACGTGAGTTGAAAGACCTGCGTAATGTACGTGCGATTGCAGACTCTTGCATCCGCATTAACAGTGTTGAAAACCAGGCCGACTATGTATTTGACCGTGCCGTTGCCGACTTATTCCTTTACGAAACAGATGCCATCCGCCTGATAAAATATAAAGAAATACTATCTGCACTTGAAACCGCTACAGATATGTGCGAGGATGCAGCAAATGTAATGGAATCAATATTAATTAAAAACGCGTAAGCAAATCATCTAACATTTTTTAAATGGTTACCATACTTCTTGTTACTGTAGTTTGCCTTGCAATTATTTTTGATTTCATCAACGGTTTTCATGATGCAGCCAACTCTATAGCCACAATAGTTTCAACTAAGGTATTAACGCCTTTTCAGGCAGTATTATGGGCAGCGTTCTTCAATTTCCTGGCTTACATTGCCGTTAGGTACTGGGGCTTTCATGGTGGTAATTTTGAGGTTGCCAATACAGTTGCCAAAACCGTTTTGATACAATACATCAACATACATGTGGTGCTGGCGGGCCTGATAGCTGCCATAACCTGGAATTTAATAACCTGGTGGTTTGGTATACCCTCAAGCTCTTCGCATACGCTGATCGGCGGATTTGCCGGTGCCGGCATGACCAACGCCCTGCTAATGGGCGCCAATGCTTTTACGGCTGTAAATACCAAAGTAGTATTAACCACTATAGCATATATCTTTCTGGCTCCGTTTATCGGGCTTTTTATTGCCTACGTTGTAACTATCCTGATCTTGCACCTGTGCAAAAATGCGCGCCCTGCAAAAGCCGAAAAATGGTTTAAAAGCGGGCAGTTGGTATCGTCGGCAGCGTTAAGCTTCGCCCACGGTGGTAATGATGCACAAAAGGTAATGGGTATAATATATGTAGCCTTGCTGTCTCAGGATATTATAACAACCGGTACACCAATGCCAAACTGGATACCTATAGCCTGCTACACTGCTATTGCCCTTGGTACCATGTCCGGCGGATGGAAGATCGTAAAAACTATGGGTACAAAAATCACCAAGGTTACCCCGTTAGAGGGTGTCGCTGCAGAAAGCGCTGGCGCTATTACCCTTTTTATAACAGAAAATTTTGGTATCCCGGTATCAACCACACATACCATCACCGGTTCAATTATCGGCGTTGGCTTAACCAAACGTGTATCGGCAGTACGCTGGGGGGTAACCATTAACCTGATTTGGGCATGGATAATTACCATTCCTATCTCAGCACTGCTTGCAGGCCTGGCCTACCTTGTTGTAAGGCACTGGTAACAGCAAACATTTATTGCGCTTCTTTGTAATTTAATTGCTGCCGTTGGCGGCAATTTTTATTTATAGCCACATGAAAAAAATACTTTTACTTATCCCGTTTCTTTTTATAGGCTTATCCGGCTGCGATACACTTAATCAGGTAGCACAAAATACTGTACAACAATATGGCAATCCAACATCTTTGGAAATAAGCAATGGGTTAAAGCAAGCGCTTGAGCTGGGTACCGGCAAAAGTTCCGATCAACTTTCAGCGGTAGACGGTTTTTTTAAAAATGCAGCTATCAAAATATTATTCCCGCCAGAGGCCCAAAAGGTTGAAAGCACTTTACGCAGTATCGGACTGGGTAAACTTGCCGATAACGTAATATTATCGCTTAACCGCGCAGCAGAAGATGCAGCAGGCCAGGCAAAACCCATTTTCGTTAACGCCATAAAGCAGATGACCATCCAGGATGTTACCAATATACTTTTAGGCAGCCAGGATGCCGCTACGCAGTATTTCAGACGTACAACCACACAGCAGTTATCTTCTAATTTTAAACCGGTTATACAAGCCAGCCTTAACAAGGTGGGTGCAACAAAATATTATAGTGATGCAGCCGCCGCCTATAATAAAATCCCGCTGGTTACCAAGGTCAATCCAAACATTAGTGATTATGTTACCCAAAAGGCTATTGACGGCTTGTTTACCGTAATAGCCGGCGAAGAACTGAACATCCGCCAAAATCTATCAGCACGTACCACACCACTGTTGCAAAAAGTATTTGGCTATTACGATAGAAAGAAAAAATAACCAGTAATCAGGCCTATTCTTTGTTGCCGAATTTTACAATAACAACAACTTTTTCAGGTTGGCCATTAGCATTACCCAACCATTTTGGCCCATTTTTAATTAAGTCGATGGCATTGTTGTCAGCCCTGGTATTCAAGCTTTTAGTGACAGCAATATCTGCGATAGTGCCATCTGCACTTATTGTAAGCTTCAGGCCAACTGTTCCGGTTTTGCCATCGGTTAGCTTAGCCTTATCATCCAGATAACGCTTAAATGCTTTCCACCCGCCAACCGGGTAAGCTTTGTTGCTGATGCGCTTTGCTGAATAGCCTGCCACAACTACTTCACTCAGCGCGCTTTTGTCTACCTCAAGCTCTACCTTAATACTGTCAGATCTTTTAACATTAAGCGTTTGTCCGGTATAGCCTAAATAGTTAACGGAAACCTTATCATCCTTCTTAACATTGGGCAAGGTGAATTTTCCATTAACATCGGTTTGTGTAGCAGCAGAGCGGCCTTCTACCTTGACTATGGCCCCTGGCAAAGGCAAACCGTCTGTATGGCTTAGCACTACACCTGTAAGGCCCGGCGGAAGATTTGCACCCATTAAGGCTGCGTCGCCACGCCTGTCGCGTTCCTTATAGCTTGCACCTTTTGCCTTGCTGTTTAGCACCGTCACATTTGCTGCATTATTGGTAACGGCTATATGTTCTCCCCCTAAAATGGTATCCTGCTTTTTTGCATCCATAAGATCTTCAGCTACGGCTGCTTCCAGGGGGCTTACCTCAGGGCTTTTTACTTCTGGTATAACAGGCGGCCCTGCCACCTCTTTTTCTTCAGTTAAGGCGCGGGGGGCTGTAAGCTTTTGTCTGGACTGATTAAAAGCTATACGGTTATTTAGTTTCTTACTGCTTTTAATTTGTACAGATGATTGCATTTGTTGTTCCTGTTCTTGACCTGTAGCAGCCAGAACCGGTTGCTCTGTTTTTTCAACAGGCTGCGGTGCAGTAGTTGTAGCTGGCCGAGTCATGGCAACTCTTGATTCTGCCGGAACTACATCATTATTTTTAAGCAATAGTACGACAACGGCAAACCCAATTACCGAAGCAGCTATTGCAGTAAGAGCCCACGGTGTTAAACGTTTTACCTTAGTGCCTGTACGAGTACTTAAACGTTCGTGCAAGGCAGTTAAATTGGCTTCCTGGGCACTTTCGGTATTACCGTAGCCTTCCAGTGCATCCATCAAAAACGGATCGTCCTGAGTCTCGCGTTCAAGTTTGTGCATAGCTTTAGCATCAAGCTTGCCTGCAAGGTATTGTTGTATCTGCGATATGTTGGCACGTTTATCTTCCACCGTTTTTTTCGAGGCAAATTTTAAGGTTGCGTTTGCCGTTTTGTATATAGCTTTTTACTTCATTCATACTATAGCCGGTTTGCTCGGCTACTTCTTTGTAACACTTTTCATCAAGGTAAAATAACCTAACGCTTTGCTTCTGCGGTGGCGTCAGTTTATCCAGGCATTGTTCCAGTGCAAGAATGGCCCTTTCCCTATCCTCACTATCAGGATGCACAACCGGTGTAAATTCCACAAATTCATCCAGGCCAACCGTTTCCATCTTTTTTGACGAACGCAGTTGCATAAGGCAGTAGTTTCTGCTAAGCACATAAAGCCAGCTTCTGAACTGCTGAATATCATGCTGATGCACCTTTTGTGCCAATTCTTCAAAAATGCTCATAACAGCATCCTGCGCCTGTTCCTCTTCTTTTAGATATTTTAAAGCAACACCATAAACCAGCGGCATATAACGCTCATACAAGCTACCCAGCAGCTTTAAATTGCGCGTGCGCCGATAGCTGCCCAGTAGTTGTTCATCGTCGGTATCTTCAGGTTTAATTGGCTTGGTAAAAAACTTCATCAAGAAAGAACTGCAAAATATATTTTTTTTATGGCTTACGGAAATGGTTATCAAGCCGCAGAATCACGTAATGAACCGATAATACAGACTGGGTAAGCATGGCCCCCGGTAATATTCATTATTAGGCAACAGCCGGGCTTTGTCCAAAGGTTTTGCTTAACAGTTCATACAACTCAGGGTGCTTAGCCTGGAGTTGGTCTGGTTTCTCAAAAAAATACTCGGATACTACGGCAAAAAACTCAGCCTCGTTCGTCGCGGCGTAGGGGTTAATATCCGAGTGCCCCGCTTGGATCTTTTGTATTTCCCGGTGCATCATCTGCACCCAGGGCCTTACATACTCATGCGGCAGAAAGCCTTCGGGTATGCCATCGGTAGCGCCATCGGCTTTGTCTAACAGATGCACAAATTCATGTATACCTGTATTTTCTTTGCCGCTGTTTTTTGAAAATCCCTTAAGCAGGGCGTTACGCGATAATATCATTTGCCCGTTCATGTAACCGCTGCCTACCATTCCCATTATATTTCGTTCATCGCCTTCAAACTGAAAATCCTTATCAAAAGTATCAGGATACAACAATACGTTAGTAACGTTGCGGTAAGTCCAATCCTTAAAACCAAATATGGGTATTACTGCACTTGCGGCTATCATAATGCGGTCGGTATCATTAATCTCAAGGCCAACACCTTCAATATGTACCGCATCTAAAAATTGTTCTATTTTATCCTCAAAGTAAGCCTGATCAATAGCCGGCAGCTTATTATAAAAATCAATATGCTGTGTTAACAGCTTTTTCTGGTCATCGGTTAAGATAACTTGTGTTAAAGCGCCCCTTTTCTTTCTTCGCTGAAACAGCGAATAACTTATAACAATGGCTATGAGGATGGCTAAATATATCATGATGTAAGTTAATAACTAAAAAGCTTGCCAAATAACCTTGAAAACAAAAAAGAGCGATGGATAACCACCGCTCTTTTTTTGACTTTCGACTCCGGACTTCCAACTCCGGGCTTCCTGCTTATTATATCAACAGCCTTACCGGCTCTTCTAATAAAGATTTAAGTGTTTGCAGGAATGCAGCACCTGTTGCACCATCAACCACACGGTGATCTGCGCTTAAGGTTACCTTCATGATATTGCCTGGCACTACCGCACCATTTTTAACTACAGGCACCTGCTGTATACCGCTAACTGCAAGGATACAGGCATTTGGTGTGTTAATAATAGCGGTAAACTCATCTACGCCAAACATACCCAGGTTTGAGATAGTGAAGGTTGATCCTTCCATCTCTGCTGGCTGCAGTTTTTTAGATTTTGCTTTACCGGCAAACTCTTTTACTTCAGTAGATATGTGGCTAAGCGATTTGCCATCTGCAAATTTAACGACAGGCACCAATAGGCCTTCGTCAACAGCAACGGCTACACCAATATGTACATGTTCATTAGTGCGTATGGTATCACCCTGGAATGATGAATTAATAGCCGGATGCTGCCTTAAAGCAACCGCTACGGCTTTCACAACAAAATCGTTAAATGATATCTTAACCGGGGCTATCTCATTCATTTTGTTACGGGCGGCAATAGCCTGATCCATATCGATAGACATGGTAACATAGAAATGAGGAGCAGTAAACAAGCTTTCAGACAGGCGGCGGCTAATAGCTTTACGCATCTGGGTAACCGGCCTTTCGCTGAATTTCTCTTCGCCTGTAAAGGTTGGCAATACTACAGGTGCTTTTGCGCCTTGTGCAGCTTCTGCTTTTGATGCACTTTCAGATGCAGCTGCAGGTTTGGCTGATGGTGTATAGCCTTCAATATCTTTCTTAATAATGCGGCCGCCTTCTGCAGAGCCTTTAACATCATTAAGGTTAATGCCTTTATCTTTCGCTATTTTACGTGCTAACGGAGATGCTTTTACACGGCTGTCATCAGCGGTAGAACCGCTTGCAGCTTCAGGTGAACCTTTAGACTCTGCGGGCGCTTCAGATTTCTCTGAAGTTTCTGCAGGTGCAGTTGCCTGTCCATCTCCGCCATCAGCATTATCCAGTAAAGGTTGTATATCTGTACCTTCTTTACCAACAATCGCAATAATATCGTTAACCTTTGCAGCCTCACCTTCTTTTACACCAATGTACAGTAGCGTACCCTCTTCATACCCCACAACTTCCATAGTAGCTTTGTCTGTAGCAACATCAGCCAATGAGTCGTCAGATTTCACTTTATCGCCCACTTTGAAGTTCCATTTTTCAATAGTACCTTCTGTCATGGTATCGCTAAGCAATGGCATACGTATTACCGTAGCCGGTATGCTTGATGTATCAACTTTGGGCTGTGCCGATGCCGATTTTTCGGCAGTAGCGGCAGGTTTGTTATCTTCAGCAGGAGCAGGCTTTTCTTCTGTTTTTGCAGGCTCGGCACTGCCTTCGCCTTCTAAAGCGGCTTTATAATCTTCGCCTTCTTTACCTAAAACGGCAATAACGGCATCAACAGGCGCCGCGCTGCCTTCCTGTATACCAATATACAGCAATACGCCATCCTGGTACGATTCAAAATCCATGGTGGCTTTATCGGTTTCAATCTCGGCTAATACATCGCCCGATTTTACCTTGTCGCCAACTTTCTTATGCCACTTAGCTACCACGCCTTCTGTCATGGTATCGCTCATTTTAGGCATTTTTACTACTTCAGCCATATACTGTGATGAATTTTGTTAGATGTTTTTATTTCAAAATGGTTAGTCGCGGATGTAAGGATAATCCTGTTGTACGTATACATCAGTATATAACTCTGATGCTTCTGGCCATGGCGACTCCTCAGCAAATTTAACAGCCTCGTCAACCTGTGCTTTTACCTTTGCTTCTATTTCTTCAAACCATTGGTCGTCAGCATAACCATTTTTTTGTATGGCAATTTTTACAGATTCAATTGGATCTTTTGCTTTATAGCTTTCCAGCTCTTCTTTGGTACGGTACTTTTGCGGGTCGCTCATGGAGTGGCCTTTAAAACGATAAGTACGCATTTCAAGAAAGGTAGGGCCTTCGCCGCGGCGTGCGCGTTGCACAGCCTCGTCCATAGCGTTATGTACAGCAACAGGGTCCATACCATCTACAGGTGACGACGGAATACCGTATGGCAAGCCCAATTTATAAATATCAGTTTGGGCGGTGGTACGCTCAACAGAAGTACCCATAGCGTAACCATTATTTTCGCAAATAAAAATTACAGGTAATTTCCAAAGCGCTGCCATGTTAAAGGTTTCTGTTAAAGCACCCTGGCGTACTGCACCGTCGCCCATATAAGTAATGTTAACATTATCGGTGCCCTTGAATTTTTCGGCAAATGCAATACCTGCACCTAGTGGTACCTGGCCACCTACTATCCCATGCCCGCCATAAAAGTTATTTTCTTTATCGAACATGTGCATAGACCCACCTTTACCTTTAGAGCAGCCGGTAGCTTTTCCATACATTTCGGCCATTATAGCATTGGGTGAAGTACCTTTTGCCAGGGCATGCGCGTGGTCGCGGTACGCGGTTATCAGGCTGTCCTCATGACGGATCACCGACATTGCGCCAGCCAAAACAGCCTCCTGACCAATATAAAGATGACAAAATCCGCGAATTTTTTGCTGACCGTAAAGTTGACCGGTCTTTTCTTCGAATTTACGCATTAATAGCATAGACTCGTACCACATCAGGTAGGTGTCTTTGGTTATTTCGATTGAACTCATTTATTAAATAAAGTTTCTATGAGAAAGTGCAAATCTAATTATATCCTGCAAATAACCGAAACTGCAACGAATTTGTTGTAAAGAATTATTGTACAACAAAGGTTATTTATTATCATTCAGAATTGTTGCACCACCTAATTGCAAAATTTCATTTTATACTGCTTCAATAATACATATAAATGTATTGGACAGTTTTATACTTTCCACAATAATGTTTCACCTAAAAAAAGTTATGCATGCATAGATAAACTACCTTCTCACATCTCTTTTTTTACGATACGCAAACAAATATTAACATTAGTTTAAAAAAATAAACTTTAACGATTTTTAAATTTTATTTGGATAATTAAAAATTATGGATAGTTTTGTATTCAACAATAGACATACTGTCCAATTTAAGAAACATTTGTCGTCCTAATTCGGCAAAATCAAGTGATTAAATGAAGAAATTTACAATTGCTATTGCATTATTCCTGAGTGTTTTAGCTGCACAGGCTCAAACAAAAAATGTTCCAAACCAAGCTTCAGACAATGAGGAGCAAGAAAGTTTAGCAAAGGATTATCTTTCGCAAATTATGGGTGTTGCAATGTCTGCGACATCAAACATGAAACTTTTTCATTTTGTATACGACTGGATAGGCACCCCATACCGTTTTGGAGGCAGCTCAAGAAAAGGCATCGATTGCTCTGCATTTACAAAGCAGTTATATAGCGATGTGTTTAACCTTTCGCTTCGCCGCAGCTCAAGGGATATGTTTAGTATGGTTAACCCCATCAGCAAAGATGATTTGAAAGAAGGCGATCTTGTTTTCTTTAAAATTCACAGCCGTAAAATATCACACGTAGGTATTTACCTTGGCAACAACAGGTTTGCTCATGCATCCTCCCGTGGCGTTGCCATCAGCAACCTTGATGAAGCTTATTACAAACGTTACTTTTACAAAGGTGGCCGTATATTAGAATCTTTTAAAGATGAGTTTTCATCTTCCAAATCTTCAGAAAAATTTGAAGAAGAACCTGCTGACTAATTAAACCTAAATTAAATACATCAATCCTTTCGCTTAATAGTGAGAGGATTTTTTTGCTTAATGGCACTTAGACAGATATTGATTTTTACCGGTGTAGCTGCCATGCTTTTAGCAGCCTGCACACATCCGGCTGCAATCAAACAGTTTTCGAAGCAAGGTAAAAATATGGTAGCCGATAGGCTTGCAAATATCAACACGGATACCATTGCTAATGACACTACTGTAAATATTGCCGCGGTAGGCGATATCATGCTTGGATCATCCTATCCGGATAGCTCGGGATTACCGGCAGACAAAGCCACGGGTACATTTCAATATGCCTTGAACGACCTTAAGAAAGCCGACATTGCATTTGGCAACCTCGAAGGTGTATTACTTGATACCGGCGCACCTGTAAACTATAAATTGAAATTTCGTAACAAAGGTTATTTATTCAGGATGCCCGAAGAATATGGCGGTATCTTAAAAAATGCTGGCTTTAACCTTTTAAGCGTTGGGAACAACCACTCTAATGATTTTGATTATGCCGGGCGCAAAAGCACCATGAAAATTTTGGATAGTTTGGGGATCCATACAGCCGGTTTCAAAACACATCCATCAAAAACTTTTACTATTAAAGGAGTTAAATATGGGTTCTGCGCATTCTCTCCAAATGCTCAAACCGTTCCATTACTGCAAACCGGTGCTGCTAAAAAGCTTATTGCTGAGCTGAAAGCCGCCAGTGATGTGGTTATTGTATCTTTTCATGGCGGTGGCGAAGGAGCGGATTTTGAACACGTGAAAGATAGTACCGAGGTTTTTAAAGGTGAGAACCGGGGCAATGTCAAACTGTTTGCACATGCTGCGATAGATGCAGGCGCTGATCTTGTACTCGGGCATGGGCCGCATGTTGGCCGTGCCATTGAAGTATATAAAAAGCGCCTTATTGCCTATAGTTTAGGCAACTTTGCCACTTATAAAGGCGTAAGCGTAAGTGGCGTTTGCGGGCTGGCACCATTACTTAAGCTAAAGCTCAGTAAAAAAGGTGAATTCCTGAATGGCGAAATCCGTTCCTACCGCCAGGATCATTTTGCCGGTGTTACGCCAGATACACTTAAACGCGCCATGCTGCGCATTAAAGCACTAACCCAGGCAGATTTTGTGCAACCCGGTATAATGATATCAAACTCGGGGTATATAGCCCCGGCTAATGCCAACTAAGCTTCGTCTTTAGTATTCCGTATAAGGCTTATGCCGGTTGAAAAGAAAATGATTGAGATGATGCCAACCACTATCAATGTTGTTGCTGTACCTGCATGCTGAATAATTTGCGCCCCTGTATAAAGCAGGCCAATTATACCAATCACAGTCAGTATTGTTCCAAAAGTACGTTTTAGGTTCATATTGTTATGTTTTAATACTTACCTCACATTAACCATATAATTTTTGCTTTGTTTTATAAGAATGTATGTATTGATTGCATAGTTATTATCATTAATTTGTAACTTTCGCACGCCTCGATGTATGATTTAGCAATAAATAACGTTAGAGGTATTGTAAGTGCCTCGCATTTACATTGTGATAAGGTTTAGGTTGAAAGTCCCCGGGCAGCGAGTGCCCGGGGCTTTTATTATCCCCTGTAAGCTTAAAAGAGTATTGTTAGAATTAATGAGCGAGTTGAAACAAAAACTTCATCAATTATGCGTTGCTTATGTACAATCGCGGATTGCAGCCGCCGGGCAGGCAATAACAGAAGCACAGCAGGCACAGTTGGATGATACCAAAAGCAGCGCGGGAGACAAATATGAAACCGGCCGGGAAATGGCTCAACAGGAAAAAAACCGCCATACGGCACAATTGAACGAAAGCAATAAATTATTGATAGCGTTAAACCAGATCCCTGTAAACGGCACATCTAAAACCGCTGAAAACGGTAGTATTATTTATACAAGTAACGGAAACTTTTATCTCTCGGTAAGCGCCGGTAGCATTACTATCCGGGGGGAAAGCTTTTTTGCTGTATCCCCGTCATCGCCAATTGGTGTAAAATTGAAGGGCCGGCAAGCCGGTGATGAGTTCATCCTGAATGGAAAAAACTACCGGATTATTAGTGTGAAATGATAAAAAATTTCAGAACGCACTTATTTTCAGAAAATAAAAACAATTAGTTTGATAAATATTTTGTACAAGTGATTAATTTCTATTCTATATTTGGGAAAAACAAAACAAAATGACAGGCAACAACCTGGGCATTATTAAACTATTTTTTGATGAACATATTCGTTGGAAGCCTTCCTTATTCATTACAGGAAGCAGATTTGCAAGAGCTTTTTGAAGCTTATGGTGAAGTAAGCACCGTTAAAATTATTATTGACAGAGAATCCGGAAGAAGCAAAGGTTTTGGATTTGTTGAAATGCCGGATGATGAAGCAGCTCAAAAAGCGATCTCGGGCTTAAACGGATCACAAATCAGCGGCCGCTCAATTGCTGTTAGCCAAGCGGAAGATAAAAAAGGCGGCGAGCGCAGAGGCGGTGGCGGTTTTGGCGGCGGTAATCGCGGCGGAGGCGGTGGTTACAGCGGCGGCGGAAACCGTGGCGGCGGCTATGGCGGTGGCGATCGCAGAGGCGGTTATTCAAAAGATAGCGGCAGAGACAATCGCTGGTCATAATATTAGTAAATAAAGGCATCGTATATTGGGCGATGCCTTTATAGCTTACACGCTATCAAATTTGTTAGCGTGCTTTTTTATGCCTTATCTTTTAGGCTCAATATGCGTTGATGTAAACAAGTGTGCCTGCTGCAATTTTATTTTAACAAAAGGTATAGCGGCTCCCGGCTTTGATACTTTTTACTATTTTTGTCAAAAAAATTAATATCAGATGAGCGAACTCATTAAAAAACAAGTAAGTGATGCAAAAGCATTGATGGAAAAAGCTATAAACCATACTGATAACGAATTGAACAAAATTCGTGCAGGCAAGGCAAGCCCATCAATGCTGGATGATATAGTAGTTGAATATTATGGCACCCCTACACCACTTAGCCAGGTGGGTAGCGTAAACACTCCGGATGCACGTACCATAGTGGTACAACCATGGGAAAAATCTTTATTGTCGCCTATTGAAAAGGCTATTAAAGAAGCAAACCTGGGTGTCAATCCTCAAAACGATGGTGTTATCATTCGTATCAATGTACCACCGTTAACTGAAGAGCGCCGCCGCGACCTGGTAAAAAAATCAAAAGGGGAAGCTGAAAATGGTAAAATCGCTATCCGTAATATCAGGAAAGATGCTAACGAAAAAATCAAAAAATTGAAATCTGAAGGCGTTTCTGAAGACGAAATAAAAACAGGCGAGGCTGAAGTACAAAAATTAACTGATGCTTTTATAGTTAAAGTTGATCAACTTGCTGAAGTAAAAGAAAAAGATATCATGACTGTGTAATTACAGCTTAAATTATTGTAAAAAGGGATGGATTAAATTCATCCCTTTTTTATTTATTAATATTTTGTAATACATTTGCGTAATCAATTACGTAATTAAGATTACAATGGAATTTTACAATAAAGTTGGTAAGATGGCGCTGGGAAGCCGTCTGCGCAGATTAAGCGAAAAATTAAGCGAACAGGCTGGCGAGGTTTATAGCCTTTACCATATTGATATGAACCCGAAATGGTTTCCGGTATTTTATGCTTTGGCCGAGGGAGAACCAAAATCAATCATGCAAATCGCGTCAGAAATTGGCCATTCACATCCTTCAGTAAGTACTATAGCTAAAGAAATGGTGAAGTATGGCATAGCCAAAGAAGTAAAGAGCAATACCGACGGACGAAAAAATTACCTGACCTTAACTGATAAAGGCTTACAGATCAATCAGCAGATACAGGTTCAGTATGCCGACGTAAACGCCGCTGTAGAAAACGCTTTGGCCGAAACACAGTATAATATCTGGAAAGCCATTGAAGAATGGGAGTTTTTGCTCGAACAAAAAAGCCTGCTTAACCGGGTAAAGCACGAACGCAAGCAACGGGAACAAAGCCATGTACAAATCATCGATTATACACCTCAACATCAGCAAGCCTTCAGGCAGCTGAATGAAGAGTGGATAACAACCTGGTTTAAAATGGAAGAATCGGACTATAAAGCGCTTGATCACCCTGATGAATATATTATAGATAAGGGCGGGCATATCTTTATCGCTTTATACAATGAAGAGCCTGTAGGTGCATGCGCCCTTATTAAAATGGACAACAACATGTATGAACTGGCCAAAATGGCTGTATCGCCTAAGGCAAAAGGAATGGGTATAGGATTTTCCCTCGGTCAGGCTTGCATAGAAAAGGCTAAAGAACTGGGTGCCGAAAAATTATATCTTGAAAGTAACACTATCCTTAAACCGGCTATAAGTTTATATCACAAGCTGGGGTTCAAAAAAATAACAGGCATTCCGTCCCCTTATGAAAGATGTAATATCCAGATGGAAAGGGAATTGTAACAAAGCAATACCATTTGCCGGTACCAATAATTAACATCAATGTCAAATTAAAGGGAATGAGCTACATAGCCGTTGTCTTTATATATTTTTGCCATTGAGAAAATGAATATACTTATAAATTATTTGAAAAAGCACCGCTGGATAGTAGTGCTTGCACTGTTTTTAGCCGCGATGAATATAGGGTTCTCTCTGTTAGACCCATATATTACCGGCCGCATTGTAGATAATGTTATTGAAAAGCGCGATGCCCTGCAGGAAGATGAATATCTTCACCGGGTACTCACCTTAGTAGGTTTAGCTATTGGGGTTGCCATGGTATCTCGCATAGCTAAAAATTTTCAGGATTACTTTACCAATATCATTACCCAAAAAGTTGGTGCCGAAATGTACGCCGATGGTTTGAAACATTCGCTGGAGTTGCCTTACCAGGTGTTTGAAGATCAGCGCAGCGGCGAAACGCTTGGCATCCTGCAAAAAGTACGTTTAGACTGCGAAAAGTTTATCACCCAGTTTATCAGTATCCTGTTTGTATCACTGATAGGGATGGTATTTGTGATGGTATACTCGGTATCGGTAAGTTACCAGGTGCTTTTAGTGTATGTGGCGGCTATCCCGATCATATCATTTGTCAGCATGGCCATGAGCCGCCGTATTAAGCGCATTCAGCGCAATATAGTAGCAGAGACCACAGCACTGGCCGGCTCTACTACTGAGTCGCTCAGAAACATCGAGCTGATCAAAAGCCTTGGCCTGGCCAAACAGGAGATTAAACGCCTTAATACCACTACTTACAAGATCCTTGACCTGGAGCTTAAAAAGGTAAAGTATGTACGCAGCATGAGCTTTGTGCAGGGTACTACGGTCAACCTTGTTCGTAGCGCCATGGTAGTGGTTTTATTAATGCTGATATTTAAAGGCAGCATATCCCCGGGCCAATACTTTAGCTTTTTGTTTTACTCTTTTTTTCTGTTTAACCCGCTGCAGGAATTGGGTAACGTTATCTTAAGCTGGCGTGAGGCGGAGGTATCTTTGGCTAACTTCAAAAAAATATTGAGTACGCCGATAGATAAAAAGCCTGAAAAACCTGTGCTGTTAGAAAAAGTGCGCAAACTCACCTTTAGCGATGTAAGCTTTAAACACCTTACCGCGAACCGTAACGCGCTTAACCATATCAGCTTTAACACCAACACCGGCGAAACCATCGCATTCGTCGGGCCATCTGGCTCGGGCAAAACTACATTGGTTAAGCTGTTGGTTGGCTTGTATCAGCCGTTGCAGGGTAATATTTTATATAATGATATACCAAGTAATGAGATTGACCTTGACCAGTTGCGTGAGCGCATAGGCTTTGTTACGCAGGATACACAGCTATTCTCAGGCACCATACGCGAGAACCTGTTGTTTGTACAGCCTGACGCTACTGATGAAGAATGCATGAGCGTTTTGCAACGCGCTGCCTGCCAAACACTGATGGCACGTGCTGATAAGGGGTTGGATACTGTTATTGGCGAAGGCGGCGTAAAAGTATCGGGAGGCGAAAAACAAAGATTATCTATTGCCCGCGCCCTGTTACGCAAACCGGATATACTGGTATTTGACGAGGCGACATCATCTCTCGACTCTATTACTGAAGAGGAAATAACAGGTACCATAAGGGATGTTTCTGTTTTACATGAACACATCACTATCTTAATAGCGCACCGTTTATCAACTATTATGCATGCTGATTGTATTTTTGTGCTGGAAAAAGGCAACATAGTAGAATCGGGTAAGCATCACGATCTGATTGACCAAAAAGGATTATACTACGCCATGTGGCGCCAGCAGATCGGCGAAAAGCATACGGTAGATGCGTAAGACCAATAACCTGTCACTTTGAACGGGGTACGAAAAGAAATCTTGTTAAATATGCAAAGTTCATAACGCTCTAACAAGATTTCTCACTATCGTTCGAAATGACAGCTTAATATATAATAAAGCCCTGCCGGTTATCCGGCAGGGCTTTTTAACTATCTTGAAATTTGATGTTATTTCACCAATGTGCCAATAGGCTCACCGCTGGCTATTTTCATAAAGTTGCCCTCTTTGTTCATATCAAAAACAATGATAGGCAGCTTATTTTCCTGGCACAACGTTATAGCCGTCATATCCATTACGTTCAAGCCTTTATCGTACACCTCTTGAAAACTGATTTCGTCAAAACGGGTAGCAGTAGGGTCTTTTTCGGGGTCGGCGGTGTAAATACCATCTACACGGGTGCCTTTTAATACTACGTCGGCTTTTATCTCTATAGCGCGTAACGAAGCTGCTGTATCGGTAGTAAAGTATGGGTTACCTGTACCGGCACCAAAAATCACTATCTTACCACACTCTAAATGGTGCATGGCGCGGCGGCGAATGTAAGGTTCGCAAATCTGCTCCATTTTGATAGCCGATTGCAGGCGGGTATCCACACCAATACTTTCTAATGCGTTTTGCAGAGCCATACAGTTGATCACAGTTGCAAGCATTCCCATATAATCGGCCTGGGCACGCTCCATGCCTGACTTTTCGGCGCTTAAGCCCCTGAAAATGTTTCCTCCTCCAACTACAATGGCAATCTCAATTCCCTGATCTTTTACTGCTTTTATATCCTGCGCATATTGCAGAACCTGCTTGTTATCGATACCGTACTGGCGTTCGCCCATCAAGGATTCGCCGCTAAGTTTAAGTAGGACTCTTTTATATTTCATTTATGAGGAAGATTTATCAAAAATAGATAATAAATACAATTGTTAAAATTTTAAGTGCTAATGATTGATGAATTGACCGTTCAACACGGTATTTAACACTTTAAATTCATCATTAAAGATTATTAAGTCGGCATCAAAACCAGCAGCTATGCTGCCTTTTGTTTGCCTTTTTGCTAATTGCGCCGGATATAACGATGCCATATTTATCGCTTCGGCCAACCCGATACCCACTTTTTCAACGCAGTTTTGAACAGCTTTAAGCATGGTAAGGCTCGAACCGGATAGGGTACCATCGGGCATTACATATTTATCTCCCTCCAACCTGTGCTGATATGCACCTTCTGTTGCTTCAGTTACGGCATCAGTTATCAGGAACAGCCTGTCGCCCAACTCGCGTTTTGCCAAACGTATCATCGGCCAATCCACATGGTTACCATCTGCTACTATGCTGGTATACGGACGCTCCTCAAATATAGCCGGTATGTACCCCGGTTCGCGGTGATGCATTTGCGGCATGGCATTAAACAGGTGGGTGACCGCCGGAATAGGATTATTCAAAAACTTTTTGCCCTGCTCATAAGTAGCATTGCTATGGCCGGATGATATGATAATACCCTGATCATCCAAATAATCAATCACTTCCTGATCCTGCAATTCAGGTGCAATGGTCATCATTGTGATAACACCATCAGCCTGCTCAACCCAGCTTCTAACTTCAGTCAGGGTAGCTCTTTTAATAAACTCAGCCGGATGCGCGCCACGTTTAGCTACATTCAAATAAGGCCCTTCCAGATGCAATCCCCAAAAGTTACCGTTTGCCTGCGCACGATAGGCTTTAGCAGATTCAATACCCGCTTTAACAACCTCGTTAGTATTAGTACCAATGGTAGCAAAAAATCCGGTGGTGCCTTGCCTCAGCAGGTCGGCTTCCATTTGCTGCAATGCTGCAACTTCCGGTTTACCGGCAAATAACTTACCGCCACTGCCATATATCTGCAGATCAATTAAACCAGGCGCAAGGTAGGCGCCATTAAGATCATGCTTTGTAGCGAGCGACGGAATAGCATTTTCATTGATGATTGCTGCGATTGTTTTGCCATCAATTAAAATTGCTTTATCATCACTGATAACGCCGTTTGTAATGAGCCTGAGGTTATGAAGTGCTATCATGTTGCTAATGTATGTCATGTTGAATTTATTTCAACATCTTTCATGATAATGATTTTGCGATAGCTGTTTTCATGTCTGATCCTTAAACAACTTCAGTAGGACGAACCATGTTAAAAATATTGCAAAAAAAATCCCCCTCGTTTAAACGAGGGGGATAATATAATTAAGCTCCTAAGGCTACCCGCTTAAAGGCGGTAACTGTGAGGCCTTTTTCAATTGAGTCAAGGAACTGACTAACGTTCTTAGATGAGTCTTTAACAAACTCCTGATTCAATAAAGTAGAATCTTTATAGAACTTGTTCAGTTTACCGGCAGCAATTTTTTCAACCATTTCTTCTGGCTTACCTTCTGCACGGATCTGGTCTTTAGCGATAGCTAATTCACGCTCTATGGTAGTAGCGTCAACGCCATCTTTATCAACTGCCACAGGGTTCATAGCAGCGATCTGCATAGCCACGTCTTTACCAGCTTCGTCTGCACCGGCAACAGCTTTGTTTAAGCTAACCAATACACCTAAACGGTAGTTACCGTGGATATAGGCAACAACTTTTTCGCCTTCGATAACTTCATATTTAGAAACGCCGATCTTTTCTCCGATTTTCCCGGTTTTTTCAACGATAGCGTCGCTGATTTTTAAGCGTGAGTTTTCTACGTCTACTTCAAGGTTATTCAGCTCTTCAATAGAAGCAGGGTTATTTTCAACAGCTGTATTAGCTATCTGGTTAGCAAAAGCAACAAACTCAGCATTTTTCGCTACGAAGTCAGTTTCGCAGTTAAGCTCGATGATAACGCCACGTTTGAAATCTTCTGAAGTACGGGCAATAACAACACCTTCGTTAGACTCGCGGTCCTGACGGCTGGCAGCAACTTTAGCGCCTTTTTTTCTTAAGTAATCAATTGCAGCTTCAAAATCACCGTTGGTTTCGGTCAAAGCTTTTTTGCAATCCATCATACCTGCACCGGTTTGCTGGCGCAGTTTATTTACGTCTGATGCAGAAATTTGTACTGTAGACATTTTTTTGTTTTTTATAAGTTAAAAGTCGCAAGTATTAAGTCTTTAGTCGGATTTACTCGAGACTATTGACTTATTACTTACGACTAAATAATATTACTCTTCTGTAGACTCAGCAGTTGGGGTACCGGCTTCAGCTTCTTCGGCTACTCTTTTAGCGCCGCGTGCACCTGAAGTTGTTTCCGGTTGATCAGCTTTAGCTTTTGCTGCTGCTGCTTCTCTTTCAGTTTCGTCTTCTTTCTCGCGTTTGCGCTCATCTAAACCTTCCTCAATCGCTTTGATGATGATACCGGTGATCAATGAAATTGATTTGGTAGCATCGTCGTTAGCAGGGATCGGGAAATCGATGTTAGACGGATCAGAGTTGGTATCAACCATCGCGAAAGTAGGGATGTTAAGCTTTAAAGCTTCAGATACCGCGATGTGCTCTTTCTTAACGTCGATGATGAATAAAGCAGCTGGTAAACGGTTCAGATCAGAAATACCACCTAAAAGTGTTTCTAATTTTACACGCTCACGCTGGATCATTAAACGCTCTTTTTTAGAAAGGATAGCGTAAGTACCGTCTTTAGTCAGTTTATCGATGTTTGACATCTTTTTGATTGACTTGCGTACGGTAGCAAAGTTGGTTAACATACCACCTAACCAACGCTCGGTGATGTAAGGCATGTTTACGCTTTTTGCATAATCGGCAACAATATCCTTAGCCTGTTTTTTGGTAGCTACGAATAATACTTTACGGCCTGATTTTACTATTTGTTTGATAGCTGAAGCAGCTTCTTCAACCTTAGCTAAGGTTTTATTTAAATCGATAATGTGGATACCGTTGCGCTCCATGAAAATGTACTGAGCCATTTTCGGATCCCATTTGCGGGTAAGGTGACCAAAGTGTACACCTGCATCCAGTAAGTCCTGATATGTTGTTCTTGCCATTGTTTGTGTCCTCCTTTGATATTAACGTTTACTGAATTGGAATTTCCTGCGTGCTTTTCTGCGGCCTGGTTTTTTACGCTCAACCATACGGTCATCACGTGTCATTAAACCTTTAGCGCGTAACGCTGGTTTCTTATCAGCATCAAGTTCAACAATGGCTTTAGCGATAGCTAAACGAACGGCCTCAGCCTGGCCTTTGATACCACCGCCTACTACGTTTACTTTAACATCATATTTACCTGCAGAACCAGATACTTCTGTAGACTGCATAACAATGTATTGTAAAGGCAAGGTAGGGAAATATTCTTTGTAATCTTTACCGTTAACGGTAACTGCACCATTGCCTTCGCTTAAGTAAATGCGGGCAACAGCGGTTTTTCTTCTGCCTGAAGTGTTAGTTGTTGGCATTGTGTTTTTTCTCCTTTAAAATTAAAAGTTAAATGGTTTTAGGATTTTGAGCGGCGTGTGGATGCTCGGCACCGGCATAAACATGCAGGTTACCATAAATAGCACGGCCCAAACGGTTTTTAGGTAACATACCACGAACCGCTTTTTCAATTACGCGCTCAGGATGTTTTGCCATTAACTCCTTAGGAGAAATGAAACGCTGACCACCTGGGTAACCAGTGTAAGAAACATATTGCTTGGTGGCAAATTTGTCTCCGGTCAGTTTTACCTTGTCTGCATTAATAACAATTACGTTATCACCGCAGTCTACGTTCGGGGTGAACCCTGGCTTATGTTTACCTCTGATCATCATAGCGATCTTAGTACACAAGCGCCCCAAAATCTCATTGTTAGCGTCAACAACAACCCATTCTTTATTAACGGTTTTTTTGTTGGCTGAGACAGTTTTGTAACTTAACGTATTCACTTGCTTTAAATTAAATAATTAAACTTTTTTATAAACCCCGCTTTTACGGGACTGCAAAGATACGCTTAATTGTTTAACTTACAAGTGGGTTGTGCTTTTATTTTAGCGAAGATAGATAACTTATTTAAGCCGTTACAAACAAGAAGAACTAATATACATCGTTATGAGTGCCGACGTCCAAAAGTAAAATAACTTCTTTATTGATGTCTGTTAAATCAGTTTCGATAGTAAAAATGATTCTGCAATCATATCCGCAGGAACATGCTAAATAGGCAGCGAGTTTTCCACTTAATTTATGTGTTCTTAGAGATGGATGATAAACATCCAATTCCATTTTACTAACAGTTTTAAGAATCGCGGATTTTAATGATTGATTATTATTTGCAAATTTCTTATAAGACTTTTCAAAAGCTTTAGATAAAACCAATTACGCTGCATGGTAACCTTGCTGATTATAGCGAATTTAATTTATCTATGACTTCTTCGGCTGATAAAGCAGTTAGTTTTCCGGCATGATAATCTTTTAAAGATTGTTTAGCCTTTTTAGAAACTTCATCTCTGCGAGCTTCAATCTGTCGCTTTTGCAATATTTCAAGCAACATTTCCCTGGATGTAAAATCCAGTTTCATAATATCTTCAAGCATAGAATTTATCGTTACCATATCAGTGTCTTTAATACAAAAATAATAAAATCATTTATCTCACCTTTTCTCCACCCTGTCATAAAACCCGCCGAATGAGTTAAGTTTCACGGCATCCTCGTTGAAGAAATCGCCCGGGAAGCCTAACTCTATTTTACTTGCTTCATCAAGCTTGGCGATATGCGCTGCAGATAAGGTTACATCAACAGTTTTAAGGTTATCTTTAAGCTGATCAACTTTAGTAGCGCCTACGATAGGTATGCACTGAAAGCCTTTGCTCATTGTCCACTGCAGGGCAACATGGCTTTCAGATACGCCCAACTCCTGCGCTATTTCCATCACCACGCGGGTAATTTGCTCGGCTTTCTCATTCAAGCGTTTGCTGTCGGGTTTAATGCGTCCTTTCTCGCCTTTTAGGTATTTACCCGTTAAGGCGCCACCGGCAAGTGGGGCCCATGGCGTCACCGTCATACCGAAGTGTTTAGCCATCGGGATCAGTTCGCGCTCGGCAGTACGGGCCAGCAAGCTGTATTCCACCTGCAAGGCTATAAACTGGCTCCAGCCCATCAACTCGGCAAGGGTATTGCCTTTTGCTACTATCCATGCAGGTGTATCGCTTATGGCAGCATAATTAACCTTACCCTGGCGTATCAGATCGTCCAGGCCGCGCAGCACCTCGTCAATGGGGGTAATATCATCCCATATATGCAGGTAAAGCACATCTATAAAATCTGTTTTTAAACGCTTAAGGCTTTCCTCAACGCTCCGCATCATGTTTTTGCGGTTATTGCCACTTGCATTGGGGTTGGTTTGGTTATCCTTTAAGGTATATTTGGTAGCCACAACAAAATAGTCGCGGTCATGGTTGCTCAGGTAGTCTCCTATAATCTTTTCGCTTGTTCCCAGTTTGTAAATATTGGCCGTATCTAAAAAGTTGCCGCCGGCTTCGGCATAGGCATCCATAATTTTAAAGCTGGTATCGGCGTCGGCCCCCCAGCCGGCTTCAGTGCCAAAGCCCATGGTGCCTAAACAAAGTTCGGATACTTTAAGGCCCGAGCGGCCAAGCAGTTTGTATTTCATAACATTAATGTTTCCTGGTAAACGTTACAGCAAAGCTGCTGTTTTAAAAGCTTAAATAAAAGCGCCGGTAAACAATAAGCTTAAGCCAATTGTAAATATTAACAAACATTAAACCCATGAAGATCATCAACACCGATAAACCCATACAGGCAGCACAATATGCCGAATACCTGCGCAATAAGCTAAACCCATTATTTAAAGAGCGCAGGCATCTGGATATTGACTTTGACATTGTTGATACTGCAGATAGTATTCAAATACTTTATCCTGAGCTATACGATGGTTTTTTGTTCCGTTATGAATTTAAGGGCGATGAAATAGATGTGATCAAATCAGAACATTATACAGATGATGTAAATGTGCTGACTATGGAAGATATCCTTAACAGCCTTTACATGGAGTACCCGGGAAGGGATAATATAAGTTTTATTGAGGAGGGGTCTTGAAATAGATGTAATTTATTTCCTAAATATTTTTTGATTTAAAGACGTATATTTACATATGTTCCCATTCTTTTTGTTTATTGTTATTGTAGCACCCTTTATAACATTAACAATTGTGCTGTTTTATTTTAAGAGAAAGGGCGAGTTACAATCAAAGTATAGTCGGTTACCATATTCAACATTGTGTCTTTCTATAACAAGCACTTTAATGGTTTCCTGGGCTTCATATTGCTTAAATAGGGCAAAAAATTATTCTTTTCAAGGTGTCATTGAAAAAGCCTATTATGAAAAACCTAAACAAATTCCATATATAACTATAAATGGCAAGGAATATAGTTTAACTTACATGAATTATAATGATTATGATACTATTGTTGCGGGGGATTACGCTATAAAAAAACCGGGGGCATTTAAATTTAAGTTAATCAAACAAAAAAAATAAGGCCTTTACGATCTGTAAAGGCCTTTCTTATAGTTTAGCGGTATCTCTATCCGTTTATCCAGCTGAATTTATACTCCAGCATTGGGTTCTTCATGCGTTCAGCTACGCGTAACAGACGGTCTGGCAGGGCCATAATGTAATCGCGCGCTTTCTCGCCGTCTTCCTTCAGGTCGGTTACGCTGGCAATATGCCAGTCGGCAATCAGCTCTTTCAATATATCCACATAGTCGATAGCTGTGTAGATGCCTAAACGTTGTGCCGCATCGGTAAAATGCCCAAATGTCTGGCCTATCTTCATGCCTATCTCGCGTAAAAAATGAGCGGGCATTACAATTTTTTTACGCATCATATCTTCAAAAGCCAGCATAGCTTCGTTTGCATCTACTTCAAAGGTACGTTCGATAAAATATTTATAGGCTTTAGCATGCCTTGCTTCGTCGCTGGCAATAACACCGCACATTTTAGAAAGCAGGGTATCACCGGCCTTTTTAGCCTGCGAAGCTACCCTGCGGTGCGATACGTTAGTAGCAAGCTCCTGAAACGAGGTGTAAATAAAGTTACGGTACGGGTCATGCCCGGTACCAATATCAAAACCATCGGCAATTAAATACTGTGTGGAAACTTCCATGGCGCGCATATTTACACGGCCTGTAAGGTAAAGGTACTTATTCAGCAAGTCACCGTGCCGGTTCTCTTCGGCGGTCCAGTGGCGGGTCCATTTCATCCAGCCGCCTTCCTCGTTATCGCTAACGCCCTCAACCATGGTCAGCCAGGATTCATAAGTAGGCAAAGCTTCTTCAGTAATAGTATCACCTATCAATACAGCAACCAGGTCATAAGATAAGCCTTGGGCACTTTCCTGCAGCTCTTTTATTTCGCTAAAAAACGTTTCCCTGGAACTATCCGGCAAAAAGTCTGACGGTTGCCAAATTGTGTCAATCGGCTTCAAGTACTCGTTCATCTTTTCAAGCATGAACTTTTCTATATGCTTCATTACCTCTCTGCGTTTTTCTTCAAAAAATTTCATATATCCTTATTACTGTGCAAAGTTAATCATTTAAGTGGTATTTATTTAGAACCAGTATATTCAATTGCTTGTTTCAGGTCACTTGATTTTTATTTATATCGGTTTAATACAATAAGCGGCAGTAAATATGTAAAGTATGCCTATTGTCTTACGGTAAGCTACTTTCTAAGGTTTATAATGTCTTCCATTTTATAACCAATACAACAGCGGTTATCTATGTCCACACAAAATGGTTGTATTTAAAAGAAAACTTTAACACCAACGTTTCGTATAAATTATATTGAAATTAACCATAAAGAAACGCCCTTATGCCGCATTCTTTATATTGAAAATGATGTTGATTTATTTTTATAAGAGGCGGGCATTGTTCCAAAACTTCATCAATGTGTGTAATTACTTTCTCAACAACCAAACGGTCATTACAAAAGCATTACCACGTTATTTTTTATTGAACAAAGCCCATAGCTTATGATCAAAAACACTCATTTGAATAATTTAGGCTGTGTTTTTATAAAAGGGTTGATCTGCCATATAACGGGCATAATCTATTTTATAAAAATTCAGCTTTCTAAATATCACCGGTTATGCTACTTAAATATGCTTGGATTGTTTTTTGCTTATTACACTCTTAAATTTAAAGCAAAACTAACAAGCAACTTAAAATTAGGTGCTGATGTTTATTTGGGTTGCTTTGGTAGTAATAAAAGCCTGATTATATTATTATTGATTAAATATTTATAATACCGAATGATTGTTCAGATTTCTAAAGAAGAGTACAGGAAGGAGATATCCAAAAAAGCATGGTATCAAACTAATAATATTATATGGTCAATTATCTGTTTATATCCCCTGTTCAGTGTAATCGACTTTATATATGCTGAAAATATCTGGCTGCAGTTTTTTATCGTACGCATTATAACGGTATTGATCGTATTAGGGCTTTATAGCGTATTTCAAACCAGGAAATACAATTACCGTACATTGCTTCATATCTGCTTTTTCCTGCTGTCTGTCACTGCGGCATTGCTATGCAATATTGTTTCCATTCAGCAACAAACCACTTATTTTCTTCTTTACGCTACAATCATTTTATTTTTTAACCTGCAAATTTTCTGGGAAGCTATAAATTCCATTATCCAGGCTTTAATAGCTTTATTATTGCTTACTATATTTTACCGCATTTTTAGTGAGTATACCATAGACCTGGTGATGAGCAACGGCGGCATACTTTTTTTCATTATTGCGTTCATATCCTGCCTTATTCCTAACGTAAGGTATAAGGTGATAGCCCGCGATGTACGTTCGCAGATACTTATCGAAAAATCTAACGAGCAGCTTAAAGAACAGAACAAAAACATCAACGAGAAAAACAATATCATCGACCGCCAGTATGAGCAGTTACGTAAGCTTGACGATCAGAAGAACAGTTTCATCAACATTGCAGGGCATGATCTGAAAAACCTGATAGGGCAGATTATTATGAGTAACAATATGCTCAGGGACGAGGATTACCGCCTAAGTACAGATCAGAAAGAATACAGTGGTTACATAGCTGAATCGGCCGAAAAGATGCAGTATATGCTTAACAAACTAATGGATGTTAAGGAGATCGAATCGCCTGAGATGAAATTTAACATGGAGATCTTTGATATTAATGCCGAAGTAACCCATGTATTTAAAGGCTTGCAGGAAACCGCCCACATGAAAAACATCCATTTAATTGATAACATTTTAAAGCTTCCGCTCAATGTTAAACTTGATAAAGTGTTTGTAGGGCAGGTTTTCCAGAACCTGTTATCAAATGCCATCAAATTTTCGCAAACCAATAACAGCATTAAGGTAGTTACCAGCTTACAGCGCCAGAAATTTGTTTTTGAAATTATTGATGAAGGCCTTGCCATTGGCCAGCAAGAGCTGGACATGATGTTCAATAAACTTAAAACCTTAAATGATGCCTCGGGCAATATCGAGAGCCGCCTGGGTTTGGGTTTATCAATAGCTAAACTGATGGCCCAGGAACTTGGCGGCGAACTTACCTATCGCAGCGATGATAATGGCAACTACTTTAGGGTTGAATTTTACGTAATAAACTAACGCTTATAACCGAACTAACTATAATATCTGATGAAAAGATTTTTAACTCTTCTGTCTTTCATACTTTTCTGCACCACTGTATACGCGCAAAACCAAAAGATCATATCATTTAAAGCGTTGGGGCATAACGATGACGAGCCGATATTCGGCATGAGCGGCGCTACATCATTTTATGTTAAAATAACGCCTCAGTACCAAATTTCAGGCAGCAAGCTGGTGATCTATCTGGAGCCATCGCAGGCTTTAGTGCGCGATAAGTCTTACGTCAACTTATTCTTAGGTAATAAGCCGGTTTACAGCGGGCACTTAACTAAAGATTCTATCCAGCGCTTACAGATCGACTTATCTCCGGCCGACGTATCTGCTGATAATTTTCTTAAAATACAGATCAAAACATCGCTGACCATAACAGACGACCAGTGCCGCGACCTGGATAACCCTGCCATGTGGGTAAAGGTTAAAAATTATTCATACCTGTCGCTTATAAAAAGTAATAAAAACTTCTTTTCAAACATCAATATAAGTAACTGCTTCGACTCTAAAACTGCCATTGTTTATAACAGCAACCCTACACTGCATGATCTGAAGGCCGTTGCATGGTCATACGCCAGGCTTAAAAAAACGCAGACTAAAAACATTGGCGTATATGATATTAAAAACCTGCCAGATAGTGTAAGAAATTACATCATGGTAGGTACGGTTAATAAACTACCTGCAGATAAGCGCTCCCTTGTAAAGGTTACGCCACAAAATAACCAGGGCTTACTTTACCTGCACAAATCGGTAAGTACGGTTACGGATACCGTAACCCGTATGGTTAACAATAATGGGCGTTTTGTACCGGTAAAAACCGTTTCACAGGAAGTTGTGCCCAACGAGATTTTATTTGTTACAGGCGGCGATGATGCTGGATACGAAAAAACCATTACCGCGATGGGCAACATGAATGTGCTTAACTCTACCTTTGGCGATTACCTGCTGATCAATAAAGCGCAAAACACATTCTTTAAAACCATCGACGAAAACCGCTCAAAACTGTCACTTAAGCAAATTGGCGGCGTCAGCGACTTTTTATCAGGCATTGGCTCACTCAAAAGCGCCTTTAACTTTAAAAACTCCGACTTTAGTTTTACACCGAAAGAAGTTGAGATACGCATTGTTGCCAATTACAGCAGCCTTAATCCCGGCGACCGTGGTTTTTTTAACATTTATCTAAATGGCTTATTGTTGAGCAGCGAAAAGCTTGATGCATCCGGCAAGCTAAATACATCAGTCACCATTAACAGGTATCAGCATCATAAATATAACACGCTTGAGGCCGAGTTTAGATTTTACCCCAACAGCGGTAACTGTAAAAACAGTTTTACCAATTACTTTGCCGAGATTGATGTAGATAAATCATACCTGGAATCTAAAAACCCGTTCATCACCAGCGACCTGAGCTTTTACCAGTATCCGGAAGCTTTTAACAGCGGTACAACACGCGTAATAGTATCTAAACCCTACGCTAAATATGCCGCCGGCGCCATGGGCGAGATCATTTATGAGCTTAACAACAACATCAACGCAAATAATTTCCCGGAGTTTTCTTACTCTGACGAAGTTAACGCATCAGATCTGAAAAAGAACAATGTGATCGCGTTGTTAGCTCAAGACGACAAGCTGATGCATGAGTTCCCGGACGCGCCTATAGATTTTGAACGGAATTTCAGGCTTTATAATACTGATAACAATACCGTAGTTTATTCGCTATCTGATACCACATCCAACGGCCTGGCGCAAATATTTTACGGCCGCAGTAATAACGCCACCCTGGTGCTTACCGCTACCGGCAAACACCTGGCCGAGGCATTCCTGGCCGCGTCAAAATCAATAACCGAGCAGTTGTCTACATTGTCCAGCAACGTATGTATATCTGATGTTAACAACAATAAGTACCTGTTCAACATTAATAAATCCAGCGAAAACCTTGAATACATAGATACCAAAAGCGCCCTTACCCGTTTTTGGGACAGCTACAACCTGTACATACTGTTAGGCATACTTGTACTCATCTTGCTATCGTTCTTATACGTACGCTCCAGGGTGCAAAAATCGCAGGAGTTGTTTAACGATTAATGATTTTTATACCAGTTTTACTGTAAGCATTTAAAAACAAGAGGATCATTAATGAGTATATCCATTCCTGAATTGTTAACCAATGACGGGTTTATCACTGCAGGTGAGCGCAAAGCGATTGAAGAATACGCTGCCGAGTCGGGGCTATCCTTCATCAAGATCGCGCTTACCTCGGGGTATATCTCACGTAAAAATTACGACCGTTCGCTCATCAATGCGGGTATAATCATCCAAGAGCATCCGCGCGATGAAGCATACGACCCTGAAGTACTGAGCAGGCTTGATCTGCCGTTTGTGCATGACCGCCTTGCCCTGCCCCTGCGTATTGAAAACGGCAAGGTGGTAACACTTATGGCAGCTCCGGACGACCAACTGGTAATCGACTTTGTAAAGTTTACTTATGATATGGAACCGGAGGTGATCATCACCTCCGACCTTGATATTACCTGGCTGAGCAATAAACTGCTTGGCGAGCGCTATGTTAAATCATCGGTATTTGAGCTGCTTAAACGCGACCCGGACAGCTCGGCCGTTGTAACCTTTTCTACCGCCCAGCTTATATTCATTTTCGTGCTGATAAGTTTGGTTGCCATAGGGCTGGTGCTGAGTTTTAAAAATACATCCATCATCATTAACGTACTTATCAGCTCTTTTTTCCTGGTAGCGATAATATTCAAACTGTTCCTGGCATTGGCAGGCTCCAGGTTTGAGCTGCACCAGGCCGTAACTCGTAATGACCTGCGGGGGATAAAGGATGATGAATTACCCATCTACACTATACTGCTGCCGGTTTACAAAGAAGATAAGCTGATAAAAAAGCTGATCTGGAACCTGCAGTCGATAGATTATCCGCGCCATAAGCTGGATATTAAGCTTTTGATAGAGGAGGACGACGATAAAACCTTCAACGCGGTAAAAAACCTCGATTTCCCCGCCGTGTTCGAGGTGATCGTTGTGCCTTTCCACATGCCTAAAACAAAACCAAAGGCATGCAATTACGGGCTGCATTTTTCCCGTGGAAAATATCTTACCATTTACGATGCCGAGGATATCCCCGATACCGATCAGCTTAAAAAGGTAGTAGCGCTGTTCAGTAAGCTCCCCGAAAATTATATATGCGTACAAAGTGCTTTAAACTATTTTAACCGTAATGAAAACTTCCTGACCAGGATGTTTACCCTTGAGTACTCTTACTGGTTTGATTATATGCTGCCCGGGCTGGATACCCTTGATATCCCTATCCCTCTGGGCGGAACCAGCAACCACTTTAAATTACAGGAACTGGTTGACCTGGGCGCATGGGACCCTTTCAACGTGACTGAAGATGCCGACCTGGGCGTACGCGCCTATGCAAAGGGTTATAAAATCGCTATCATCAACTCCACCACCTACGAGGAAGCCAACAACGAGCTCTTCAACTGGATACGCCAGCGTTCGCGGTGGATAAAGGGCTACATGCAAACTTACTTGGTACACATGCGCGACCCGGTAGCTTTATGGAAAGAAATTGGCTGGCGCGGATTTTTAGGCTTTAACTTTTTTATAGGGGCAACGCCGGTAACCTTTTTGGTTTACCCGCTGCTGCTTATAGTTTTCATCTCCTACGTAGTGTTTGATCTTTCGGGCATCCGAACGCTGTTTCCGGATTGGGTACTGTTCATGTCGATATTCAACCTTATGGTGGGCAACATCCTCATGATCTACGTAAACATGATAGCCGTTTTTAAACGCCGCTATTACGAGCTGATATTATTTGCCGTAGCCAACCCTATTTACTGGTTAATGCACTCCATAGCAGCTTATAAGGGTTTATACCAACTGGTGGTTAAGCCTTTCTACTGGGAAAAAACCAATCATGGCTTAAGTAAAGTAAACAACCCAATCAACGTTGTCAAATAAATGAAGCTTACCGGTACCATATTCCTCATTATAGTAACCATTATACTGGCAGCTTATTACCTGGTATGCGGGGTTTACCTCAATCACCTTAATTATTATAACCACGAGTCGTTATTTTATATCGAAAAAGCCCGGATCGTGTTTGAGGGCGTGGGCAACCGGCTTAAAACCATGGGCCTTACCGCGCCGCTGATACCCTTTTACGCTACTTTTATATTCACCCCGGTAAGTTATACGCTTGCGCCTGTGCTGGCATCGGCAATTGGCACGGCTGTTCTGTTTTACATAATAGCAAGTACCGTAGCCAGGCGATTGCATGACGAAGGTTATATACTGCTGCTGTTGTTACTATTCTTTGCCCACCCGGGGCTGATCTATTCGGCGGCATCCGGCAAAAATATTTATCTCATATTGATATTCTTTTTCCTGTTTTTCCTCAACCTGTTCAAATTCTATCGCTCAAATACTACCTTCCACGTATCCATAGCCAGTATATGCCTGGTAGCGCTTATATTTTGCGATTATAAGTTTGTATGGCTAACCCTGTTTTTTTTACCGCTGGTGCTGGCCATTACCATACACAGCTTAAACCTGGGCGAGCAGGAATCTATTTTCAGGCTGTTCCAGAGCTTTAACAGCCCATCATTAAGGCGTAAACTTATCAATAAAACGTTCGCGCTGTACATCATCATTTTCGCGCTGCCCCTGGTAGCGGTACTGTGCTATAAGCTGCTTAACCTTACCCACGCCAGCGACCTGAACTACTTTTCGGAAAGCCCTTACGCTACCTGGAACGTGCTGATTGATAAACTGAGCTTCGACCAGCAAACCACCAACACCAATTACAAGATACCTGAAATCTCCCTGCTGCTATCTGCCCGGGTGCTGTTGTTTTGCCCCATGATACTTATCGCTGTATACCTTTACCGCGAAAGTACCTACCAGGCCCTTACCATAATCATACCCTTCGCGTTCATCGAGTTTTTACACATTAAATACGATAAGGTTTTTTTGGCTTACCAGTATTACCTGATGTTTATTATACTGGCCTATTTGAGTGTGATTTTAAAAGCCCGGACGGTAAAAAACCAAAAGGCATTTAAAATTGTGCTGCTGTGCGTCATTCTTTTCCAGCTTTATTTTGGCTGGTATTACCTGCGCACATCAAGCATCCCCGAGGAGCAGAACTTTACAAAAGTACTGGTAGACCGCACGGAGGATAACGTAGAATCGGACGATATTGAGATTGCCGGCTACCTGAACAGCCTGCCATCAGAAGCCAGGGTACTGGCCGACGACGCCATTGCCTATCCTATCATCGCTTTTACGACTGATATTAAATCCATGATCATGCCGTACCAGGGCAATTTTCTGAGCGCGCTGGAGTCGCCGGATAAGTATGTGGATTATGTTATTGTAGCCACTGCCGATAACAATGTGGCCGGATACACGCAACTGAACAATAAGTACATCACCACCATCCGCAAAACTATTCCCGACTTAAATTTCCGCAAGGTATTTGAAACCCACGACTGGACGGTTTACCGCGTGATCACCAACGCCAGCGGCAGCGAGTTTGGAAGAATGTTGGGGAGGTAGTTTTTTTGTAAACGTTCTTTCAGCGCATTTCGGCTACAGTAGCCCCGCTATCTGCTCATACGCCGAAGGCCTTAGGCGCATGGCAGGTATTTGCTGCTATCGGGTTTAGATTGAATTGGGGATTTAAACAATTTATCTTACCGAGCTTTGTCATTCATTGTTTAGATGAGGAATCTCTTTTGTTGATATAGTTATTCTTTGTTAATTTACAATTATTACCAATATGATTCTAAAACTTCTTAAGCCTAAACAATCGTTAAATAAAGCCTATCTCAAGGAAAAGATAAGCCGTAATAATATCGAATTATTTAAAACTCAGTTTACAGAATTATTAGATAAAATTAATGCAAAAGGAGATGAAGAACATCTAAAATCGCTTATTGCAGATTTTTTAAAGCTTACTTGGTATAACAACTCACAGCATCAAATAAATCCAATTGCTAAGAATGATTTAGTTATTCATACCGGGAAATCACCTAATGACCCATTCGCAGCAATATTAGAAGTTAAGCGACCTGGTAATACTAGCGAAATGATATCTGCCAGCAACGCCAACCTTAAGGCTTTTCATGAACTTGTATTATATTATTTGGATGAACGGGTATCTAATAACCGTAATGAGCTTAAGCAATTAATAATTACTAATATTTATGAATGGTACATTATTGATGCTAATGAATTTGACAAAAAGATATATCGTAATACAGCTATCAAAAAGCTTTACGAGCTAAAAAAAGCTGATGGCAAAGATAACCCATGGTTTTATGATGAATTGAAAAAGCTGCTAACTGCAAACGAGGGACTTTCATTTGAAGCTACATTTTTTGATTTACTTGATTATAAAAAGATTTTAATTAATACGAGCAATAAAGATGACAAAGGCCTCATTGCATTATATAAAATACTTTCTCCAGTACATTTACTAAAACTGCCTTTTGCCAATGATAGTAATACACTTCAACCTAAATTTTATTCTGAATTATTACATCTAATTGGGCTGTATGAGTACAAAGAGGGAAGTAAAAAGCTAATAAGTCGAAAAAAAGATGGAGAACGCAACGCTGGTTCGTTATTAGAAAATACTATTGTACAATTAGATAGCCATGATAAAATATCGCGACTGGATAAACCATCGCAATACGGAGATACTTATCAGGAGCGCTTATACGCTGTTGCGCTTGAACTGGTAATTACCTGGATTAACCGGATATTATTTTTAAAATTGCTGGAAGCCCAACTAATCAATTACCATAAGGGCGACCGCAGTTATACTTTTTTAAACACAGATAAAATCAAAGACTTTGATGATCTTGATAAATTGTTTTTTAGAGTACTAGCTAAGATACCTGCTGAACGAACTGGAGATATTCAAAGGCTTTTTGATAAAGTACCGTATTTAAACTCTTCTTTATTTGAGCCAACCGATTTAGAGCATCAAACACTTTTTATAAATGGCTTAGAAGATTTTGTACAATTGCCAGTTTTGAGAACAACGGTGTTAAAAGATGCAAAAAGCAAAATACTTAAAGGAAATTTAAATACGCTCGATTACCTTTTCGCTTTTTTAAATGCTTATGATTTTAGCAGTGAAGGAAGCGAAGAGATACAAGAAGATAATAAAACGCTGATAAATGCCTCGGTATTAGGGCTGATATTTGAAAAAATCAACGGTTATAAAGACGGCTCATTTTTTACACCTGGCTTCATTACCATGTACATGTGCCGGGAAACCATCCGCAGAGCGGTGGTACAAAAATTTAATGAAGCCAAAAGCTGGGAATGTAAAAACTACAGCGAAATATATGATAAAATAGCAGATAAAATAGAAGCTAATAGCATAATCAACAGTCTTAAAATATGTGATCCAGCGGTAGGATCCGGACACTTTTTAGTATCAGCCTTAAATGAGATTCTTGCTATAAAAAGCGATTTGAAGATATTACTCGATCAAGATGGCCGTACTTTAAGAGATTACAGTATTACGGTTGAAAATGATGAGCTAATTATCACCGATGTTGATGGTGATATTTTTGAATATAACCTAAAAAGTAAAGAAAGTCAGCGCATCCAGGAAACACTTTTTCACGAAAAACAGATCATCATTGAAAACTGCCTTTTTGGTGTAGATATTAATCCCAATTCTGTAAAAATTTGCCGGTTACGCTTATGGATTGAGCTATTGAAGAACGCCTATTATAAAGCTGGCGGGAATGAGTTGGAAACCCTACCTAATATCGATATCAATATTAAAGTTGGAAACTCCTTAATAAGCCGTTTTGCATTAGATGCCGATTTAAAGCAGGCGTTAAAAAACACTAAGTGGAACATTAACGATTATAAAATAGCAGTTGGCGCTTATAAAAATGCAACTAATAAGGCTGAAAAGCGTGAATTAGTAACACTCATTGAAAGTATTAAAACTAATTTTCGTTCATCTATAAGTCGTAATTCAAAAGAATATAAAGAGTTAAGTAAGTTACGCGGGCGACTTGATAAATTGTTAAGTACTAACGAAGATCTTTTTGGTAACAAAAAAAAAAGTAAAAAAGATTTAGAACGGGAGCAACTTAGACTGACGCGTTCTATACAAAAACAAGAAGAAATCATTAATGAAATCAAAAACAACAAAATCTATGAAAATGCATTTGAGTGGCGTTTTGAATTTCCCGAGGTGTTGGATAATGACGGACTTTTTGTTGGATTTGATATAGTTATTGGCAATCCACCATACGGAGTTTCAATTAATGTTGGCTTAGCAACTTCAGAAAGTTACATTCTATTTTATATTCAAGGAATAGACATACTTAAGACTAAGGGGCAGTTAGCATTTATAACGCCAGATAGTTGGGCGATTAATAACAACGCCATAACTTTACGTAACAAATTCGTTAGTGAAGGCATGCTTTATATTATAAGAGATGTATATAAAGTTTTTCAGGATGCGCCAGATGTATGGTGTAATATTCTCTTTTTTAATAAGTCTGTTTATGATGGCCTTCTACAAATTATTAGAGACAAGCCTTATGATCAAAAATGGTTTAATTTTATAACAAATTGGTTACGATTTAAATCATTGAAAGGCTCGAAATGGTTTATAAACATAAACGAAGACTTTGATAACATATTCAGCAAAGTAGATAAAAATGAAAAAATAAGTAGTTTTTGTGAAATTAACAGAGGTTATAGCCCTACTCCTAACGAGAAAAATCTTGTGACAACTAAAACACAAAGACAGGTAATTGGTGGTGAGGACTTTGGAAGATATAGTTATAAAATAAAGCCCAAATACTTAATAGATACTTTTCAAAAAAGCAAGGATTCTATAAAACAAACATTACAAAAACCGTTTATTGGTATACAAAGGATAAGAACAAATAGTTTAAATTTTGAAAGCAGATGGTTAGTATGCCAAATATTTAATAAGGGTTATGTCCCAATTGATTCCATTAGTTATTTAACAAATAAATCAAAATATCACCTAAACTATTTTCTTGCTATTCTTAATTCTAACCTAATAAATAAGTACTATAAATTTCATTATACTGATAAAAATGTTAAACCACTTTATCTTAATGAATTGGGTTTTGCTATACCAACTGATGATATACATCTTAAAATAGTGAGAGATGTTGATGAAATATTGCAATTGAAACTTAATAATCATGATACCGCTGATTTGGAAAAGGAAATTGACGGATTAATTTATGATTTATACAATCTAACAGCTGAAGATATTAAAACTATAGAAGGTACAGGAAACCTTTAATTAAAGTTTACATTTAAATAAAATACTAATGATGTCAGAAGGTAATATTTTTATAAGTCACTCTAGTAAAGATCAGCAAATTGTATCTGCCTTTATCGAAAAAATACTCAATTTGGGATTGGGAATAAACAGAGATGATATTTTTTATACATCAGCAAAAGATACTGGTCCAAAAAGTGGTGTTGACTTTAAAAATACCATTAAAGAGAGAATAGTTACTTCTGTTGCAGTTATACAGATAATCACTACTAGTTACAAAGAAAGTGAAGTTTGTTTAAACGAAATGGGTGCGGCATGGGTGCTCACTGATAATGTAATTCCATTTATTTTAGAACCAATACATTTTGAATCTGTAGGATTTATACACAATACAACTCAGATTCTAAAACTTAATGAACCTGATGATTTATTTAAATTTCAGGACGATCATCCTGAGTTGTATACAAAAAAAATAAGTCAATCTAATTATCACAAACAAGTGTACGACTTCATTAAATTTTTAAAAGAAGGGAATTATAGATTTGGTGGGCATGGGCGCTTCTAATCATAAAGTTACTTCCTCATCAACTTATTAACACTTCCCAACGAAACATGCAACTCTTTACTTATTTGCCGCTGAGTAAGTCCTTTAGCTGCCAGTTCGGCTACTTTTGGTGCTGACAGGTCGCGGTTCAATAGTTTACGGGTACGCAGGTGCAGGCGTTCGTGGCTGTTGCCTTTAAACTGTACCTGCAAAAAGTTATGTGGTTTGGTGATGCGGCAAAGGCATACATTGTCTTCGCCGTAGACCTGCCCGGTGCTTCGCTGTTTGATTTGTTTGAGGTAACGCAGCTGAAGGTCGGCGCTGCTGGTGCCAATGGCAAAGGCGCTATCGGCCAGGTTGATGAGCAGTTTGCTGCCATGCAGATCGTTAGCCGAGAGCGGCGCGCCGGGGTTGCGGCGCTTAGGCGTGTGTGCCAGTACCAGGATGGATAGGTTATAGTCGGTTTTAAGCGCTTTAAGCTTTTTGATAAGGCTAAGCGCCACCGCGGCGTTCTCGGTGCCGCCGCGCAGGCAACTGATGTTGTCTATAACGAGCACGGTGGCCTTTACCAGCTTAATTTTATACTCAATGCCGGCAATAACATCATTATCATAGTTGCTGTACTGGTCGGCAAGGATATTATCGGGGTTAAACTGTGCACGGAAAAAATTATCGTTAAACGTATAGTCGTCCCCGGCATGGGTATAGCGCTGATAAAATTGCCTGGTAGAAAGTTCAAAGTCAATATACAGCACTTTAGTGGCCCCTGCGTTCAGGGCGAACGGCGCGATAGGCTGTCCACGGGCAATACTGTCGCCAATCTGAACGGCCAGCACGCTTTTGCCAACGTTGGTATCGGCAAACAGGATACAAAGTTCGCCCTGGTGCCAAAACTCGCCAAAAAGCATTTTAGATTCGGGCTCACGTTCGCCAAGTTCCATCCAGCGGTTGCCTGTCCCGACAGTAAACAGGTAGCGGCATGCCTCAGGGTCTGAAAGGGATGCGTTCACCTGCTTTTTTCTTTTAGCAGGGCGGTAGGTTAAACCCCTGGCCTCGGCGCGTATCCTTTCTATATACTCCGGCCGTTCGGCTGTATGGTATGGTGTCATGTTTTTAAGTTTGAATGGGTAATAAAAGCTGGGATAATGTCCGGATGATTTTAACTGTACCGAACATCCGACTGATGGTTCAAAGAGTACGGAATGTACCTTATACACAAATATAACCTTTGTAACTATGATAGGTGGTGACAGTGTTATGTCAGTGCGGGTTATCGAACCATTAACCCGCTTTGACAGGTCTTCGGCAAGCTCACACGGACACACTTATTGATTCATGGTGAGCCCACCTTTTGTCATGGTGAGCCTGTCGAACCATTAACCCGCTTTGCCAGGTCTTCGACAAGCTCAGACGGACACTTGATTAATGTTGAGCCCATTTCTTGTCATGGTGAGCCTGTCGAACCATTAACCCGCTTTGACAGGTCTTCGGCAAGCTCAGACGGACACTTATTGAGTCATGTTGAGCCTATCCTTTGTCATGGTGAGCCTGTCGAACCATTTAACAGCGCTGACGCGGTTATGTCACCAATATTTTGATAGATCTGATGCAGAGCGGTTTGCGCGTGTTCACGTTGTTCACCTGTGTGTTCGTGAACATGGAGTTAGGTGCGGCTTGCGGTGATGGGGCAGGCAACCCGCAACCCGCAACAGGCAACCGCTTTAAACGCAGAAAACCCTTCATCTTTTGGATGAAGGGTTACTGATAAAGGGTGGCACCGACCTACTCTCCCACATTTTACTGCAGTACCATCGGCTCTGGCGGGCTTAACTTCTCTGTTCGGA
>NZ_JBHTHZ010000013.1:0-514163 GCF_042676805.1 Mucilaginibacter litoreus
CGAAAAGAATAAAGCAAGCTGACACGGTCCAGCCTTACTGTTAACTAACCCAATCCAAACAAAAAGAGGCCGCCTCATAATGACTTATGAGACGGCCTCTTTAAACAGCGACTAAACGCTGTTCACTACATTACTGATATTAACTATATTTAACTTGTTCTATAATATTTTTCTTTTCTCTAATTCCAACTCTTCATCATTAAGTACACCGTGCTTATGCATCGCAATCAGGCGGTCAAGCTTTTGTAGCTTACTTAAAGCAGAGTCAACATTTAATTGAACTCCATCTTCACTAAAAGAGACTTTTGAAGAGGCCTCGCCATACCTTGCCCATATTAAAGCAGCAAACCAGCCAATGATTGTCCAACCGAAAAAAATATTGAGCAAAAGAATACTGTTAGCACACTTTTTATTTCTTCCTAATAGGGTAGGAATAAAGTAGACGACAACACAAACTATGGCGATAATAAACATTGTGATGAGGTTTAGGGGGCATTCAAAAGTACTCAGCATATTCCTGATAAAAAATACGTGTTAATACGCAATTTTTAGCCGGTCATTTGCTTTATAAGAAAATCAACTTTCGCCCATAATTGACAATCCTCTTATATTAATCGTGCTATCTTTCAGATATATTTGTTGCCATGAAGCGTTTACTGGCAGCCCTTATTCTTACCGTTACAAGCTTTTCGTTAATTGCTCAAACATCTCCTCCGGCAGATATTGGCACTATCAAACAAAATTTAAAAAAACTTAACGTGCTTGGCAGCGTGTTATACATAGCCGCTCATCCCGATGATGAGAACACCAGGTTGCTTGGCTATCTTGCCCAGGAAAAACATTATCGTACCGGCTACCTTTCGCTAACGCGCGGAGATGGCGGTCAGAATTTGATAGGTACCGAGCAAGGGGAATTACTGGGGCTAATACGCACCCAGGAACTTTTAGCTGCACGCCGGGTTGATGGCGCAGAACAGTTTTTTAGCCGTGCCAATGATTTTGGTTTTTCAAAAAATCCGGAGGAAACCCTGAAATTTTGGGACAAAGAAAAAGTGTTGAGTGATATGGTTTGGGTGATACGTAACTTCAGGCCTGATGTAATGATATGCCGATTTCCCACTACAGGCGAGGGCGGACATGGAAATCATACCGCATCTGCCATATTAGCGCAGGAAGCCTTTAGCGCAGCGGCAGACCCTAAACGCTACCCCGAGCAGTTAAAATATGTAAAGGTGTGGCAGGCCAAACGCCTGCTGTGGAATACCTTTAGTTTTGGCAGCATTAATACTACATCGCCCGACCAATTTAAAATTAATGTTGGCGGTTATAACCCGTTATTAGGTAAAAGCTACGGTGAAATAGCTGCCGAGAGCCGCAGCAACCATAAAACACAGGGCTTTGGCTCTGCACGACAGCGCGGAGAGGCCTTTGAATATTTCAAAACTATTTTGGGCGATGCGCCAAAAAAAGATTTGATGGAAGGCATTGCTACTGATTGGAGCCGCATACCCGGCGGCGCGGCTATAGGTGCACAGGTAGATGCCATTACTAAAAGTTTTAATGCAGATAGCCCGCAACTTTCTGTTAAAGCCCTGGTTAATTTGTTAGATAAGGTTGATCAAACCATAGGTACCGACAAGGCCATGCAAACGGTAAGGCTTACTGAAAAGGCAGCTGCCGATTATGAATACTGGCACAAGCAAAAAACTAATGATCTGAAAGAACTTATTGCACAATGCGCCGGCTTATGGTTTGAGGCGTATGTAGCAGAACCAACCTATGCATTAGGTGATACGATGACTGTGCGGATACAGATGATTAACCGTGGTTCTTCTGCTGTTAAACTATTTGGCGTCGATCTGAATGACACTTTTATTACATCTGAAGATACTATACTATCTAAGGATATTTTAAAGACGGTTTCTTATAATATGCAGGCGGGGAAAATTACACAACCTTATTGGCTTGAGTCGGCACATAATATTGGTAGTTATACAATAAATGATGACCTTAAAGTAGGCAACCCCGAGAACCCGGATGCTGCAAAGGCAATTGTCACTTTTAGCATTGATGGTAAAAATATCAGTTATTACCGCAAACTTGTTTACAAGTATGTTGACCCGGCCCGCGGCGAAATTTACCAGCCCTTAGAAATAACACCGCCGGTTACTGCCAACATTGCCGAAAAGGTATATGTATTTAGCTCCCCACAGCCGCAAACCATACAAATAAAATTAAAAAGCTTTACTAATGCCAGTGGCAGCATAAGCCTGAAGCCTGTAATTGGCTGGAAGATTATTCCGGAAAAGATTGATTTTAGTAATAAAACCAAAGGAAACGAGTGGATGGTAACATTTAATGTATCACCAACCGATAATAAAACCCAAACATCAGTTCTACAGGCAAAGATTAATGCCAATGGCAAAACCTTTACACAAGGTTTGCTGGATATTCGTTATAACCATATACCTGCAATAACTATCTTTCCGCCTGCCGAAGCCAAATTGGTTAATATCAACCTTAAAACTGCCGGCAAACGGATTGGCTATATTGCCGGCGCCGGAGATCTGATACCAGAGTCGTTACGCGAGGTGGGCTACGATGTACATCAGCTTACTGAGAATGAGATTCTAAATACCGACTTATCCGGTTATGATGCTATTATAGTAGGAGTGCGTGCTTATAATGTTAATGACCGGCTTGTGTACGAACAACCCAAACTACTGGAATTTGTGAAAAATGGAGGAAACCTGGTTGTTCAATACAACAATAATGCAGGCCTTGTAACGCATAATATCGGCCCATATCCGTTTACAATTGTTAACCAGCGTGTAACAGAGGAAGATGCAAAAGTAACATTTACTGACGCGCAAAATCCGGTATTGAACTATCCGAATAAAATAACACCTGCCGACTTTGCCGACTGGATTCAGGAGCGGGGTTTGTATTTTGCAGATAATATAGACAACCACTACAGCACGCCGCTGCAAATGAACGATACAGGTATGAACCCTAACAAAGGCTCGCTGCTGGTAACAGATTATGGTAAAGGCAGGTTTGTATATACATCGCTTGCTTTCTTCAGGCAGTTGCCTGCCGGTGTGCCAGGCGCCTATCGTTTATTTATTAATTTACTGAGTAAACCCAAAAACTGATAATACAATTGGCATCAATGGTTTATTAATTTAAATTTGCATCGTATTAACATAACATACTATGTCACATCATCATCACGAAGAAGAAAAAAGCTACGATTACATATACTACCTGGTAGCCTTGGTTTGCGGTTTATTTGTAGGCGCAATTGTTGATAGAGGCTTTATATGGATACCTGTTGGTGGTGTTTTTGGTTTATTAACTGCCGCGGTATTTATCAAATTCCTGGTAAAGGGACGTGAAGAGGTCTGATAACAGCGGCCTTCCATCTTACATAAAAACCTGGAACCAGTTTTACGGTATAGTTATCGTATGGCTGGTTTTTTTAATTTTGTTATTTTGGCTCATTACAATTTATTTTGAATGAGCCTTACCGATTGGATAGTTCTTGCAGTTACACTTTTATCAATTGTAACCTATGGCATTTGGAAAAGCGGTAGAAGTAAAAACATAGATCAATATATAGCCGGCGACCGTTCGCTGCCATGGTACCATATTGGCCTTTCGGTAATGGCTACTCAGGCAAGCGCTATTACCTTTTTATCAGCGCCTGGTCAGGCCTATAGTGATGGTATGCGCTTTGTTCAGTTTTATTTTGGCCTGCCCCTGGCCATGATTGTGCTGTGCATCACTTTTGTCCCCATATTTCATAAACTAAAAGTTTATACAGCATATGAGTTTCTGGAGCAACGTTTTGATCTGAAAACCCGTGTGCTTACAGCAACGCTGTTCTTGATTCAACGAGGCCTTTCAACGGCGATCACTATTTATGCACCAGCAATTATCTTATCAGGAATATTACATATTAATACTACCTATACCACTCTTTTTATAGGCGGCTTAGTTCTTTTTTATACAGTTTACGGTGGTGCAAAAGCAGTATCTTACACTCAACTGCTGCAAATGAGCGTAATTTTTACCGGAATGTTTATGGCGGCTTGTTGTGTTGTATGGCTTTTGCCTGATAACACAGGGTTTATAAAAGCCATAAAAATTGCAGGTAATATGGGCCGTATGAATATTATCGACTGGAAGTTTGATCCCGATAACCGCTATAATATCTGGAGCGGTGTAATTGGAGGCTTTTTTCTGCAGCTATCTTACTTTGGTACCGATCAGAGCCAGGTAGGCCGTTACTTAACCGGGAGTTCGGTTGCACAAAGCAGGCTGGGCCTTATCATGAACGGCCTTATCAAAATACCCATGCAGTTCCTCATCTTGCTGATAGGCGTATTAACATTTACATTTTACCAGTTTAACCGCCCGCCGGTGTTTTTTAACAATTACGAAGTTGAACAGGTAAAAAGAAGCCCTTATGCCGCAGAGTTTAATAAGCTGGAAACAGATTACCAAAATGCGTTTGAAAATAAAAGGGATCTTGCTGAACAGCTAAATACAGTGTTAAGCAGTAATAACAAGCCAGCAATTACCGTTGCAAAAGCAGCGTTGAAGGATGCCGAAATTCAAATGAATAACATTCGGGATAAAGCTATTGACATTATTAAACAACGAAGCGGCAACCAAAATGTAAATGACACCAATTATGTGTTTTTAACTTTTGTAACACATTATCTACCCAAAGGCCTCATCGGTTTATTAATAGCTATAATTTTTCTGGCTTCTATGGGTTCAACCGCAAGCGGTATCAGCGCGCTTGCATCAACAACAGTGGTTGATGTTTATAAACGTATTTTCTATAAAGGAGCAACTGACCGGCAATATGTAAACGCTACGCGGCTGGCCACTGTTTTCTGGGGTATAGTTTGCATAGGTATGGCTTTGTATGCAAACAAAATAGGCAATTTGCTGGAGGCGGTAAACCTTTTGGGATCCTATATTTATGGCACCATATTGGGTGTTTTTATAGTTGCCTTTTACTTTAAAAAAGTGAGCGCGACAGCAGTATTTGTTGCCGCAGTAATTACAGAAGCCATTATATGCCTAATGGGGTATTACGAAGCTGTTGCCTATTTATGGTTAAATGCTATTGGGTGCATAGGCGTTGTGATTTTTGCATGGCTGTTGAATTTCATTATAAGCAAGGATAAATTATACATAAGCGAAAGCTAAAAAGCTGCTTTGAAGCAAACACATCTGCCTGTTTAGCATTTACTACATATAAATGTTATAAATGGCCAAGAACAGAACATCTATATATAGTGCATTAATAGCAAACCTGCTGATCGCAGTTACTAAATTTATTGCCGGCGGTTTCACCAACAGCTCTTCAATGATATCTGAAGGTATACACTCCCTGGTAGATACAGTTGACCAGGTGCTGCTGCTGTACGGGCTAAACCACAGTAAGAAACCTGCGGATATTACCCATCCCTTTGGTTATGGTAAGGAGCTTTACTTTTGGTCGTTCATTGTATCTATACTGATATTTGGCCTGGGTGGAGGGCTTTCCATTTATCAGGGCATCCAGCACATCATCAGGCCTGAACCGGTTGAAAACCCTGTGTGGAACTATGTTGTATTGGGCTTATCCATGATATTTGAGGGCGCCTCGTTTGTTATCGCGGCGAAAGAATTCAACCAGGTTCGCAACGGTTTAAGCTGGTGGCAAGCAATTGTTAAAAGTAAAGACCCAAGCAGTTTTTTGGTTTTGTTTGAAGATGGTGCTGCCGTGCTGGGCCTGCTGATTGTATTTGTATTTATGCTGATAGGGCACAGTTACCATCTGGAATATATGGACGGAGTGGCATCAGTACTGGTAGGTTTATTACTGGTATTTGTATCAGCCATTTTGGCCAGAGAAAGCAGGAGCCTGCTTATGGGTGAAGGTATTGCTCCGGAAACTCAACAAAAAATACGAACACTTGCCGAGCAGGATAGGGCGGTTATACGTGTGGTAAATGTGCTGTCAACTTACCAGGCGCCTGATGATGTAATGCTAATGCTGATCATAGATTTTGACCCTGATATTGATACAGAAGACATAACCGCAGCTATAGAGCGTGTACGCCTTGCCATAAAGACCGCCTTCCCGCATATTAAATTTGTTTTTGTACAGCCACAAACTTATACAAACTTACCTACAGATATAATACCAATAAAAAGGCCTTAAGCTAAGCAGCTTAAGGCCTTTTTATTGGTATTAATTAATTAATCTTTGGCTTGCTGTATAACCGCTTCATTAAGCCTTACATATTCTTCGTCGTTACTGTCCTTAGCGAGTTTAATCCCCTGTTGGGCTGTTGCTATTGCTGCTGCCTTATCGCCCATCTTAAGCTGTATGCGCGATTTCCATAGTTTAAACCATGGTGCATTAGGTTCAAGCTTCTCTGCCTCTAAAGCCCATTGCATGGCCTTTTTAAGGTCTTTGTCATTCTCGTAATAATATTGTATAGCATTAAAATAAGGACGCTTTTTTATTTCACCTTGCATCAGCTTTTCAATGTTAGCAGTTATTTGTGCATCATCATTGGTTTGCATATGAATAGGTACGGCAGTATGGTCCCAAACAATATATAAATCGGTAGTTTTTGTTGTTGAATTAGCAAACTGCATGGTAAACGTTTCGCGCTTCTCTTTTACAGTTAATGACTTCACTTTAAAGCGAAGCAGATCATCAGCCTGCTTATAATCATAAGCCCCCCATTGTTTAGCAGTTTTGTTTAAAATGATAGTCCACTCATTTTTTTCGGGGATGCTAAAAAGTGCATAGGTACCGGCAGGCACTTTATTACCTTCAATAATTACTTCTTCGCTAAAGGTAATGGTAGTAGCAGCATTTGCACCTGTACGCCATACTTGCCCGTAAGGATTGATACCACCGAATATTTTACGCCCTTTTACATTTGGCCTTGAATAAGTTATGGTTATTTTACCCAGTCCAAAATCCTGTATAATGGTTTGTGTGGAGCTGGCCTCAGGGATGCGGGGTTCCTGCTGGGCATAAATATTTAGGCTTACACATGCAAAGAGCACGGCAAGCAAGTAAAATTTAGTTTTTCTCATCATTCAAATTTACCACTAATGTAGCAATTGCAAGATGAATTTTTAGTGAAATGGGTTGCAAAGCAATAATCAATAGCTATAAAATAATAAAAGCCCTCCAGACTTGCTCCGGAGGACTTTCAACCTAAACCTTATCACAATTAACCGGTAAGTTTACCGGTTGCAAAAGATGTTACAAAGACTGTACCAAAATATATTGATCTGCTCTAAATGTGTCATATCTACACTTTCAAGCCGATTTATTTAATTAAAAGCTATATACAACTGGCGGTGTAGGTTTATGTGTTAAGATTTTTATACACAAAAAGTGACACTTATTGCTGCTTTGTCAGTTTGACACGACGCAGATAGCTGTCTAATAAAAACAAGCCCATTACAATATCAAAAAACAAAAAACCTTTGATTACCGGCCCTGTTAGGTAGCTGCTTATACGGGGTACATTCAGTTTTACCGGAATATCAACATCAGTACCTGCTGACCAGTTTACTGTACTAAATGTGTACACCAGTAACCCTGCAACCGTAGCTATAAAAAATACAGCTATTGACCATATTATTTTTTTATTGATAGCGGCCTTCAGCGGTTGGCTGGCATTTTCAATCCGTACGCTCTCCATTACATTATAAGTAAAGGCCATGGACGGTTCATCAAGCTCTATATTGTTAAGGCTTTCATTAAACAGCAGCAGTTCGTTATACTTATTACGATATGCTTCGTCACGCTCTATAAGCCGGGCGATGGCCTGCCGTTCTTGATCGGTACAAGTTCCATCAATGTAATTCCAAAGTCTTTCTTCAATGCTGTTCATATCAGTTCGTTAACTTCGTGTTTTAAATTACGCTCCAGCTTTTCCTTTAAACGCTGTCGCGCCCTGAATAGTTTTACTTTAACGGTATTAGCCTCTATACCTAACACTCCTGCTATTTCTTCAAGCGACTGCTCGCCTTTGTAAAACATGGTTATAATGGTCGCATCATCAGGCAGTAACTGCTCAATGGCCTGATTAAGGTAAAAGCTGCGCGATTTGTTTTCTACGTTATGTTCATCAAAACCGCCGGGCTTATTCTCTATTTGGATATAGGTTTCATCGTCATCAATTGATGAAGTATTAACACGTTTTTTCCTTAAAAAAGTCATAGCGGTTGTATATACAATTGTATATAGCCAGGTACTGAACTTAGATTGTTGCTGAAAGGAAGATAACGAACGATAAGCCTTCACAAAGCAATCCTGCGCAATTTCTTCAGCATCTTCCCTGCTTTTTGCAAAGCGCATAGCCAGTGTGAAAACAAAGCGCTGATGGCGCCTTACCAGATCGGCATAGGCCGACTGGTTGCCGCCAAGTGTTTGTTCTATCAACTCAATATCCGAAAGCCTGCTTTGCATATACAACCTCTCTGACTACAACATTCAATATTAGGTTACATACTAAATTACGATTTTAGATATACGGTTTAAAAATCATATGTATAGGTAAGTTTATACAGAAAGGTGTTATCGTACTTTTAAAAATATTTATCAATGAGTGTAACCTCTTAAAAAACGATGTGGTCATAGCCTGCAAATACACCATGGTGGTGACATCAACAAAAAAAAATAAATATCATGGACGGAAAAATATTAATACCGATTTTAATCTCTCTGGGCTTATTTGCCCTAATATTTGGAATTTTTTATATGAGAAACCGGGAGCGCATGGCAATGATAGAACGAGGCATGGACCCCCGGGCTTATAAACCACAGCCAGCTCCATGGCAAAATCTTAAATGGGGGTTGCTATTAATAGGTTCGGGCTTAGGCCTGTTTTTAGCTTATGTTTTAGATCGCACTACTTTTGCCAGTACACAGGATGAGAACGAGGCTATTTACTTTGGCTTGATAGCGATTTTTGGCGGCCTCGGCCTGGTGCTTTCCTATCGCATTGAAAAGAAAGAACTGTATCACGACAACAAAGGGGAATAAGCAAAGCAGTCGTCCTGAAACAGGTTGACAAAATTAGAGTTAAAGATAGTCCTTGTGGGTTAATACCTGCAAGGCTTTTTTTTGTAGCGCTTATGCTACTATTTGCGTTTTACAACATTATTATTCATCTTTGTACCGCTTATGGAGAAAGACGGAGGGATTAGACCCTGCGATGTCTTAGCAACCTGTTACTTAACAAGGTGCTACATTCTACCCGGCTCTATTAAATGAACGGGACAGATAAGTGAAAGTCAACCCATTACACCCCGACTTTTCGAGTAAGCTACATACAGTTTGCAGTTTTGAGTAAGCAGTTTGCAGTATTTGCTGTACCCGCTTGTTTAACTGCCCACTGGTAACCGGCAACTGCCAACTGATACAAATGGATATTAGAAAAGAACTACAAAAACGCATCCTGGTTATTGATGGGGCAATGGGTACCATGATACAACGGTACGAGCTGACAGAAGCTGATTTTCGCGGCGAGCGTTTTCGTAACCATCCATCTGATCTTAAAGGTAACAATGACCTGTTGAACCTTACACGGCCGGATGTTATAAAAGCTATACATGCCGAGTACCTGGAAGCCGGTGCCGATATTATAGAAACCAATACATTCAGCACCCAACGCATTTCGCTGGCCGATTACCATATGGAAGAGCTGGGCTACGAGCTAAGCTATGAGGGTGCGCGCCTGGCCCGGGAAGCGGCTGATGAATACACGGCAAAAGATCCATCAAAACCACGGTTTGTAGCCGGTGCTATCGGCCCTACCAACCGCACAGCATCGCTGTCGCCCGATGTTAATGACCCGAGTTACCGCGCCGTTACTTTTGATGACCTTGCCGAGGCTTATTACGAGCAGGTGCGCGGGCTGGTTGATGGCGGCTCTGATGTGCTGCTGGTTGAAACCATTTTTGATACGCTGAACGCAAAGGCAGCGTTGTTTGCGATAGATAGGTATGCCAACGAATTAAAGAAGTCTCCAGCCACTGGGAGGAGATTTAGAGGGGGGCCAGATCGCAGGCTTCCAATCATGATCTCAGGTACCATTACCGATGCATCAGGCCGTACTTTGTCTGGCCAAACTGTTGAGGCTTTCTGGAATTCTGTCAGCCATGCCAATTTGTTATCGGTTGGTTTAAACTGTGCGCTGGGTGCAAAAGAGATGCGTCCGCACTTAGAGGAACTTTCTGAAAAGGCAGGTGTATTTATCTCAGCCTACCCCAACGCCGGCCTGCCTAACGAGTTTGGCGCTTATGACGAAACCCCGCATGAAACCGCCCACCAGGTAGATGATTTTATAAAAGCTGGTTTGGTAAATATAGTAGGAGGCTGTTGCGGTACCACGCCCGATCATATCAAATGTATCGCCGAAAAGGCTGCAAAGTATCCACCCCGCCAAATTCCGGAGATACAGCCTTACCTGCGTTTGAGCGGTTTGGAAGCCGTAACTTTAACTCCCGAAACTAACTTTGTAAATATAGGTGAGCGTACCAATATCACCGGCTCACCAAAATTCTCCAAGCTTATCCTTGCCGAAAATTATGAGGAAGCTCTTTCTGTTGCATTACAGCAGGTAGAAGGTGGTGCTCAGGTTATCGATATTAATATGGATGAGGGAATGATAGATTCTGAGGCTGTGATGGTGAAATTCCTGAATTTGGTTGCGAGCGAGCCCGATATTGCCAAGCTACCCATCATGGTCGATTCATCAAAATGGACCGTGTTGGAGGCGGGCTTAAAATGTTTACAGGGCAAAGGTATCGTCAACTCCATCTCGCTAAAAGAAGGCGAAGAGAAGTTTAAAGAATATGCCCGCAAGATATTAAGCTACGGTGCTGCAACCGTGGTGATGGCTTTTGACGAAACAGGCCAGGCCGATTCACTGGAGCGCCGCAAAGAGATATGTGAGCGCAGCTACCGTATACTGGTTGATGAGGTTGGCTTCCCTCCGCAGGACATCATATTTGACCCCAACATCCTTACCGTGGCAACCGGTTTGGAAGAACACAATAACTACGCGGTAGATTTTATTGAAGCTACCCGCTGGATAAAACAAAACCTGCCGCTGGCCAAGGTTAGCGGTGGTGTAAGTAACATATCATTCTCGTTCCGCGGCAATAACGTGGTACGCGAGGCTATGCACTCGGCATTTCTTTATCATGCCATTAAGGCAGGCCTTGATATGGGTATTGTTAATGCCGGTATGCTGGAAGTTTACGAACAAATTCCTAAAGACCTGCTTGAATTGGTTGAAGATGTGCTGCTTAACCGCCGTGACGACGCAACAGAACGTTTGGTTGAGTTTGCCGATACTATTAAAAGTAAAGGTAAAGCTATAGTAAGAGACGAAGAGTGGAGGAAAGGACCGGTTGAAGAGCGCCTGTCGTACGCGCTGGTAAAAGGTATTGTTGAATACTTGGATGACGATGTTGAAGAGGCCCGACAGAAATATGCCCGCCCATTGGAAGTGATTGAAGGCCCGCTGATGGACGGCATGAACATAGTGGGCGATCTGTTTGGCGCCGGTAAAATGTTTTTACCGCAGGTAGTAAAATCGGCTCGTGTAATGAAAAAGGCCGTAGCCTACCTGCTGCCATTTATCGAAGCCGAAAAAGCTAAAAATCCGGGTGAGGGCGCTAAAAGTAATGCTGGTAAGGTGCTGATGGCTACCGTTAAAGGCGATGTGCACGATATTGGGAAAAACATTGTAGGCGTGGTATTGGCCTGTAACAACTTTGAGGTGATAGACCTCGGCGTGATGGTGCCCGCACAAAAAATAATTGAAGAAGCTAAAAAGCAAAATGTGGATATTATTGGTCTGAGCGGATTGATTACTCCCTCACTTGATGAGATGGTACACTTTGCTAAGGAAATGGAGCGCGAAGGCTTTACTATCCCGCTGTTGTTGGGTGGTGCCACTACATCGCGCATACATGCCGCGGTTAAGGTTGCCCCACATTATTCGGGTGCCGCTATACATGTGCTGGATGCATCGCGCAGTGTTACCGTATGCAGCAGCCTGATGAATAAGGATACCCGCGACAGCTATATACAAGGCATCAAAGATGAGTACGCTAAAGCACGCGAAGCGCATGCCAATAAAAAGAGCGACAAGCGTTTTGTAAGTATTGAACAAGCACGTGCCCAAAAATTTCAGATCAATCTGAATGGTATGGTGGCGCCTGCGCCAACTTTTACCGGCACCAAAGTATTTGAATCATTCCCGCTGGAAGAATTAGTGCCTTATATTGACTGGACACCCTTCTTTCATACCTGGGAACTGCGTGGCAGCTATCCGAAGATATTTGAAGATAAGTTTGTAGGTGTAGAAGCTAAAAAGCTTTTTGATGATGCCCAGGCGCTATTAAAAAAAATAGTTGATGAAAAGTTGCTCCGCGCTGATGGAGTTATTGGTTTCTGGCCTGCTAATAGTGTAGGCGATGATATAGAAGTATACACCGATGAAACGCGGAGTCAGTTACTTACACGCATTCATACCCTTCGCCAGCAAAATGAAAAGGTAAAAGGTGAGCCGTACTACGCGCTGGCAGATTTCATCGCGCCTAAAGAAAGCGGTATTGCCGATTATTGGGGAGGCTTTGCTGTAACCGCCGGTTTGGGTTGCGACGAACTGGTAGCTGAGTTTGAACGCGACCATGATGATTATAACAGCATTATGGCTAAAGCACTTGCCGACCGCCTTGCCGAAGCCTTTGCCGAAAAAATGCATGAACTGGTACGAAGAGAATATTGGGGATATGCCAAGGCTGAGCACCTGAGCAATGAAGAGCTGATCAAAGAGGAATATCAAGGTATTCGCCCGGCGCCGGGTTATCCGGCATGCCCGGATCATACTGAAAAGACTACTTTATTTGAGATTTTAAAGGCTGAAGAAAGTGTCCATATGCATTTGACTGAAAGCCTGGCCATGATGCCTGCCGCATCAGTAAGCGGCTTTTATTTCGCGCACCCTCAGGCACGTTATTTCGGCCTGAACAAAATCAGCAAAGACCAGGTGGAAGATTACGCCAAACGTAAAAACATGTCTATAGAAACAGTAGAACGTTGGCTGGGGCCTAATTTGAATTATTAAAGAGGTGCGTCATTGCGAGGAACGAAACAATCTCCAAACTATACAGAGCGAACCTGCCTGTGTAGATTGCTTCGTTCCTCGCAATGACGCTTAGATAAATTATACTTAAATGAAGATTACTGAGCACATCGAGAACGCGGCTGGCAAAACACTATTCTCTTTTGAACTGATACCGCCGTTGAAAGGGCACAGCATCCAGGGTATTTATGATGCTATTGATCCATTGATGGAATTTAAGCCGCCATTTATTGATGTTACTTCGTTGCGCGAGGATTTTATATATAAAGAACAGGATAACGGTCTGCTGCAAAAGCTGGCGTACCGTAAACGCCCGGGTACCATTGCTATATGTGCAGCCATCATGAATAAATACAAGGTGGATACCGTGCCGCATTTATTATGCGGTGGCTTTACTAAAGATGAAACCGAAAACGGCTTGATAGACCTGCACTTTTTAGGTATCGAAAATGTACTGGTACTAAGGGGTGATGCCCGCAAAGGCGATACATCATTTGTGCCTACCCCAAATGGGCATTGTTATGCCACCGATTTGCTTAAACAGGTTGTAAACATGAACAACGGCGTTTACCTGCATGAGCATTACGAAAACATGATGAAAACCAATTTTTGTATCGGCGTAGCAGGCTATCCCGAAAAGCATTTTGAGGCGCCTAATCTTAAAACCGACTTTAAGTATTTAAAGCAAAAGGTAGAAATGGGGGCAAGCTTTATTGTTACACAAATGTTTTTTGATAACAAACGCTATTTTGAATTTGTAAATAGCTGTAGGGCAGTCGGTATCAATGTACCTATTATACCCGGACTTAAGCCAATAACATCATCAAAGCAGTTAATCTCCTTGGCTAAAACTTTCCATATTGATATCCCCGAGGATCTGAGTGATGCCATACACGATGCAAAATCAGAAAAGGACGTAAAGGATATTGGGATCGAATGGATGATCAACCAGTGTAAAGAGCTGGTTAATTTCGGTGCGCCGGTATTACATTTTTACACAATGGGTAATCCCGGCCCAACAAAGCGCATTGCTGAGGCGATATTTTAGTATAGTACTTGTCAGTCTTAGCTTGTCGAAGGCCTTTACCTTTCAAAGTGGTTGGACAAGCTCATCTTGACAAGGTGCTAAACGAGTGCGGCCCGACTGATTCAGTCGGGCCGCACTCGTTATGATATATAGTGTTAATTAGGCAACTCGGGTTTCATTTTTGATGCAATAAGCAACGCACGGTAAGCGTTTACTATGCCGCCTGTTTTAGATAGTGTTGTAAAATCAACTTTATCTGTTTTGCTGCCCGGTTTTAATACCATTACGCCTGTCAATGGTGTGGCCGATCCCAGAATAGCTTGCTTAAGCTGTTTAGCGCTGAGCTTAGGATAGTACTCCAGTATTAAAGCTGCAATACCGGCAGTGATAGGTGAGGCAAAGCTGGTACCATCCGCAGTGTTAAATTCGGCATCCATATTTACAGATGTTACTTTAACGCCTGGGGCAAACACATCCACATTCTTTTTACCATAATTACTGAAAGAGCCTGCAAGCTCGGCATCTTTGCGTGCCGCAGATGCACCTACGCTGATAACGTTATCAGCATCAGTGGCTGAGCCGTCCTCAAATGTATCATTAGGAAATTGAGGCTTAACATCAACATCCTGGTTGTCGTTACCTGCTGCCTGTACCAACAGTACATTTTTAGATGCGGCATATTTAAAAGCTTCATCTACCCATGCCTTATGCGGTGACAGCTTTTTGCCAAAGCTCATGTTAATTACTTTTGCACCATTATCAACGGCATACCTTATAGCGTTGGCGATGTCCTTATCGTACTCATCGCCGTTAGGTACCGCTTTAATTGCCATTATGCGAACGTTATCAGCAACCCCATCGATACCATATTTGTTACCGCGTACCGCGCCTATAAGGCCTGCAACACCTGTACCATGCTCAGCATCTGCAAACTTAAGCAGGTTGTTGCCGTAAGGTTTGCCATCCTGTACATTAGGGTCATCGCCAACTATACGCGCGCGTGCTTCCAGATCTGGGTTAACATCGTTGTTTAGTTTTTGCAGGTATTCGCTTAGGTCATTAATGATCTTGGCATTGGTTTCGTTACCACCTTCCTGCTCAAAAACAGACTGCCATACGGCAACGCTTTGTTTCACGGTATCATTAGCGGTAGTAACTTTAGCAAGGTCAGTTTTTTTAAAGGTACCATCAGTCTTTAAATTTAAAGCTCTTTTTACATACCCGCTGGTAGCCATCAGCGCATTCAGGATGGGCTGTAGCTGTTGTAACTCGGTGTTAGATTTATTGACAGTTTCGTTATGGGTAAGCTTCACCTGCTCCCAGTAAGCAAACTCCTTTTCCTGCCCGGCAGGCGCCGATGTCAGGTTCTCATATTTGCTTTTAAGGCGATTGTATTCGCGCACCTCTTCAGTAGTTTCGGTAAAATCGCATTTACCGCCGGGGCCGCCTAAGAAGTCCCAGCCATGTATATCATCTATGTAGCCATTATGGTCGTCATCAATACCGTTGCCCGGAATCTCTTTGGTATTGGTCCACAGCACAGGTTTTAAATCTGCCTGAGCGGTATCAATACCGCTATCGATAGTAGCAATAACCACTGTCTTGCTTTTTTTACCTTTTACCAGTTGATAAGCCTGGTTAAGGCTGATGCCGTAATAGCCATCAGTTTTAAGGTCCATTAAGTGCCAGTTTTTAGGTAGTTCTGCCGGGGCTTTAGGTGCAACCTGCGCGGTTGCGTTGTAGTTTATCAGTATTGCCGCGCTAAGTGCAACAGCAGTAACCGTCTTGCGGATAAAATGCATAAATTAATAAATACTTCTTTTTATTTGTTATTGACGGCAATATAACCGTTTAGTTTAAACTTCTGTTTAGAGGTTGAATTTTATACCCTGTGCTAAAGGCAACGTTTCAGAATAATTTATAGTATTGGTTTGCCGCCTCATATAAATTTTCCACGCGTCAGATCCGCTTTCGCGCCCGCCGCCTGTTTCTTTCTCACCGCCAAACGCGCCGCCAATCTCTGCGCCTGATGTACCGATGTTAACGTTAGCGATACCACAGTCAGACCCGGCTACAGAAAGGAACTTTTCCGCCTCCCGCAGGTTAGTCGTCATGATGGCCGACGACAGGCCTTGAGGCACGCCATTTTGCAAGGCAATGGCATCGTCTAAATCGGCGTATTTCATTAAATATAAAATAGGCGCAAATGTTTCGTGCTGGACTATTTTATAATGGTTTTCTACTTCGGCTATGCATGGTGTAACATAACAGCCGGATGCATAGGCATCGCCTTCCAGCCTGCCGCCTTCTACAATAAACCTGCCGCCCTCAGCTTTGCATTTCTCTATCGAATCCAGATAGGCGTTGACTGCATCATGGTCTATCAGCGGGCCCATATGGTTCTGCTCGTTTAATGGGTTGCCTATTTTTATTTGCGCGTAAGCGTTTACCAGCTTTTGCTTAAAGTCATCATAAACGCTTTCATGGATAATCAGCCTGCGGGTAGTGGTGCAGCGTTGCCCTGCAGTGCCAACAGCGCCAAACACTGCGCCTATCAGCGCCATATCCAGGTCGGCATCTGATGTTATGATGATGGCATTGTTCCCGCCGAGCTCAAGTAAGCTTTTGCCCAGGCGTGCACCCACCGCAGCGGAAACGGCTTTACCCATGCGCGTAGAGCCGGTGGCCGAGATCAAAGGGATACGGGTATCATTGCTCATTAACTCGCCGATACTGCGGTCGCCTATAACCAGGCAGCTCACTCCATCCTCTACGCCATTTTCTTCGAAAACCTGTTTTACGATATGCTGGCAGGCAATGGCGGTCAAAGGTGTCTTTTCAGATGGTTTCCAAACGCACACATCACCGCAAACCCATGCCAGCATGGCATTCCAGCTCCAAACCGCCACTGGAAAGTTAAATGCCGATATGATACCTACAATACCCAGCGGATGATGCTGCTCATACATGCGGTGACCCGGCCTTTCACTGTGCATGGCAAGGCCATACAGTTGCCTGCTGAGGCCAACGGCAAAATCGCAGATATCTATCATTTCCTGCACTTCGCCGTAACCTTCCTGCAGGCTTTTACCCATTTCATAAGATACGAGGGTACCCAGTTGTTGCTTGTGGGCACGTAATTGTTCGCCAATCTGACGCACTATCTCACCGCGTTTGGGTGCAGGTATCAATCGCCAGCTTTTGAACGCATTTGTAGCCGTATCAATAACGGCATCGTACTCTTCTTCAGTAGCGAATGTAACGGATGCTATCTTTTGGCCGTCTACAGGAGAGACGATGTTTTTAACTAAGGCACCTGTAGTACTGCCCTGGCTGCTGCCTGTACTAAAAGCATGGTTTGTGTCGTTTATATGTAAATGATCAAGGATATCCTTTATAGATAGGCTCATAATTAATACTTTTGTCAAAGGTAAAAATCTTTAAGGCAATTATTATCAACTCATCTGTTGCCGGCATAAACGCTTTGCATTTATTATCAGACACTTGTATTAACAGCTGTTAATAATGTTTGTATGTTGAAAACTTAATTGCCCATAAGAGGCTTATTATTGTAATTTGAACTTATGTTTGAATAGGGCAGGTTAGGCAACCACCCGAAAAATATAGTGTTCTCTTAAATAAACTTGAATGGAAGAAGAATTTGAATTTGGTTTTACCGAAGATCCAAAGTTTTCGGTGGAGCGGTACGAAGAGATGATTCGAAATCATGATCAGTACTTTTTTGATGCCCAGGCGTTTGAGAACATTATCGACTACTACATAGAAAAAAACGACCCTGCCAAGGCTTTGCAGGTATCGGAGTATGCACGCAACCAACACCCGTTTGCAGCAGTTTTCCTGATAAAACAGGCTCAGTTACTGGTAGTTACTAATCGCGTTTCAGAGGCATTTGCCGCATTGGATAAGGCTGCCATGCTGGAGGCGTCGGACGCTGATATTTATATCATCCGCGGAAACCTTTACGAAAGCATGGAGCGTAATGCCGAAGCTTTGGAAAATTACGAAAAGGCGCTCGATCTGGCTGAGGAAACTGATGATATCTTACTGCATATAGCTTATGTGTACCAAAACATGGGCGACTATGATACGGCGATTACATACCTTAAACTATGCCTTAAGCAAAACATGGAAAACCAGGACGCGCTTTACGAGCTGGCTTTTTGTTACGATGTTTTGGATAACCAGGAAGAAAGCGTACAGTTTTATCAGCAGTATATCGATAACGAGCCGTACAGCTATGCCGCATGGTATAACCTGGGTAATGCTTACACAAAGCTGGGCTTGTTTGAGAAAGCCATTGATGCATACGATTATGCTATCCTGATAAAAGACAGCTTTGCATCCGCGTACTTCAATAAAGGCAACGCGTTGGTAAATCTCGAGAAATTTGCTGAGGCAATTGAAGTATATCGACAGACCTTTGAGTACGAACAGCCTAATGCTGATACATATTGCGCCATTGGCGAATGCTATGAAAAGCTTGAGCAGATGGATGAGGCAAGGTCATTCTATAAAAAATCTGTTAAGATGGACCCCAAACTGGCTGATGCCTGGTTTGGCATTGGTGTGACGCTCGATTTTGAGGAACGCTACTTTGAAGCCCTGCATTTCTACAAAAAGGCGTTAGACCTTGATATAGCCAATGCCGACTACTGGTTTGCCATTGCTGATGCAGAGTACAAACTGGGCCACCTGGCCGAAGCTGAACATGCCTACGAGAAAGTGGTTGAGCTGAACCCGCTGGATGTAGATGCCTGGCTGGACTATTCATCAATAATGTATGAGCAAAAAAGGCTTTTAGATGCTATTGAAGTGATTGCCCAGGCAATAAAGAATAATCCGGATGCTGCTGAATTGTACTATCGCATGGTGGCCTATTTATTTGCCAAAGGCGAGTATAACGAAGCGTTGAACCAACTGGAAATGGCCCTCGCTACCGACCCTGAAAAACATTACATCCTGTTTGACTATCTTCCGCAATTGCAGGAGAATAAAGTGATCATTGATATTATAAACAGGTATACTAAGTAGAGAGTGGTGAGTGGAGAATAGTGAATTTTCATTAATCAAATATCAAACGCCGGGACATTGATCCCGGCGTTTTGCATATAATGCCATCCCCTGGGTTTAGGGGGGGGTAATAAAGCTGCAGTACCCCAACCTTCTCCGGGCGGGTCAGGAGAGGCTAATATCTGCAAACCCAAACAACCTTAATCGAGGTATGTTAATCTTATAAACCCAGAAGTTATGAATACTCCAGATAGCCCTACTCCCGGAAGCAATACTCCGGCTGAAGATCCTAAAGTAAACCAAAGCGAACAGGATGTGATCACCAATAATGATGAAGCGCAACAGGTAACCAATAAAGATGGCGCTGTGGCTGATACCGATGCCATAGAGAAAACACTAAGCCATGATCATACGGATACATCGCTCAATGCAGACAGCCATGTTACCAATAGTGATGGTAATTCTGATACCACCGCCAGCAGCGAAGAGTTGTATTGATATATGATCAGCGATTCTGTGAGTGTTCACGAACACACAGGTGAACATTGTGAACACTCGTAAATCGCTGATTTACAAATGATTTAAAATATTGGTGGCAATGCCATGTCACTAACAGTTATAGGTCGTGGCGAACAGGTCTTCGACAAGCTCAAACAGATACAATGTTGACTGATGCCAATTATTCCCTACTTTTTAACGTTCGAGAACAGCCAGGGGATCAGGTCAGGCTCGGCAAAGGCCTTGTCCCAGCTGTTATGATCCGTGTTGGGATAACGGGTAAATCTTGGGTCGGCACCGGCATCCCTTAGTGCCGCTACAACCACTTCAGAGTGATCCTCTGGTACTACACTATCGTTAAGCCCGTGAAATATCCATAGCGGCACCTTATCAGCATACTTTTTTACATTGTTGGTATTATCCCCACCGCAAATAGCAAATGCTGCAGCAAATAACTTTGGTTTGCGCCTTAAAATTTCAAGCGTACCCATACCGCCCATAGACAGGCCTCCAATATATACCTGTTTTTCGCTTACGTAGGGTTTTTTCAAAAACTCATCTACCAGACCCAGCAATGCTTTCATAGCTGTTGTCGGGTCGCCACCTTCCTGAAAATGAAACACGCGTTTACCGGTTTCGTTAGTGTCGATCTTTACGTTGCTCCAGTAGTTGCCCTCGGGACATTGCGGATAAACCACTATTGCCGGATACTTGTCGCGAATGGTGTCATTTAAAAACAATTTTGGCCCGTAAGCCAGTTGTTTGTTGTTATCTTTTCCGCGTTCGCCCGCCCCGTGTAAAACAAAAATTATGGGATATTGATGTTTTGGGTCAAACTTGCGAGGGAACAAGATGCGGTAAGGCAAGGTGTCTGATTTGCTGGTGTACATTCCTCTGTCAAAAGCTGAATTATCCTGCGCAAGGGCTAAAAAAGGAAATGCCAGGCACATCATACCCAGCATTGCCATTATTTTTAATTTTTTTAAGATCATTGATAGAAGTTTCTGTTGGTTTACTTAATAACGTAAAGTAAACGCTTTCTATTTAATACCTTCAATTTTTTTTATAGATGTAGAGAAGGGCAGTGTATTATTTAAGTTTTTAAATCTACTTTTTAACCAGTTGCAGTTATAAAAAAACAGTTTTTGTACCCTCCCGCTTCACTTTTAGTATTGTTAAATAAATTCCATATAGGCCATTAAGTAATGCGCTTAAAGTGTCATGATGCTTCAAATTAACTGATGTTGTTTCTTATTAGTTATTGCCTTGTGTTTTTTAAATAAGGTAAATTATTGCTGATAATCAAATATTTATTCTTTATTTCTTGTTTTTGGTGTATTGCTTTCAATATCTTTAGTTAATTATAAACTAAACCAATAACTATTATGAAAAGAATGTTTACTGCCGGGTTATTTATTTTGACCTTGATAGTTTGGGGATGTGCTAAACATGGCGATTTACAGCCAGGTGAAACTGCCGGACCCGATTCAAAAGGCCCATCCGGAACGGATCAAATTGTGTTCACCCCGTTCGGGCCAAGGAAGCAGTCTGAAGTGCGGTTGATAAAGGAAGGCACCCACCTGGAATATAAAGGCCAGGAATTGATGCAAGTACAAAACGGTACAAATAAAACACTGATGAACTTTGGCAAGCAAGCCCCTCTTTCAGGTAGCCAATCGGTAAATAGTGTTAACAGGCTAAAAACCCTATCTTCTCCGCCCGGGCCAAATGGCTGGGTCACTTATTCGGGGTGGACAAATAGCACATCGCAGCCTATCAGTTACTTTGCTACCGATTGGGTAGTGCCAAATAACCCTTCGGTATCCAGCGGGCAGTTATTATATTTCTTTAACGGTTTACAAAATAGCGATCACATACTGCAGCCGGTGCTTCAGTATGGGCAGTCGCCGGCGGGCGGTGGTAATTACTGGGCAATTACCAGCTGGTATGTAGGCTGTGCAACCTGCCCGGTTTTTCATGGCTCGCTCACTGCTGTATCATCCGGCACAACCTTACATGGCATAATGCAGCAAACGGGCCAAACGGGTAGTAATTATAATTATACATCATCATTTACAGGTTACCCTTCCTCTGTACTTCCTGTCAGCAATATCCCGCAATTATATTGGGCGGCCGAATCATTTGAACAGTATAACGTGACAAATGCTAACCAGTACCCTACAAATGATTTTGTAGCCATGAAAAATATAGAATTAAAAACGGGTACAAGCCAGGCCCCGCTTTATTGGACGGCTTATAATGCCATAACAGATTATAACCAGCATACGATAATTGCAACCAACGGTTCGCCAAACGGCGAGGTCGACCTTTATTTTCGCAATCCGCCGGTTCCACCTCCGCCAATCAATATCAATAATGCTTTAAGTTACGATTGGCTTAACGGCAATGGCTCTGGCAGCGGATACATTAATGCGCCCGCGGGTACACTGGTGCATGTTACCATATCTGCATACGGGCCGGGTACGCTTACTAATTTTCAGCTTAACGGGCCAACTTTAAGCGGCCCAATGGGCAACAGCGTTTATATACAAAATAACAGCACCACACAAACATTTACTATGCCTGCAAGTGGTTCCGCCTCGTGGTCTGGTTATTTTCAGCGCACCGGATCTTCTGGTACCGGCCATATCAGCGTTTATTAAACCGGTTAAAAAGGAGATAAAACAATAATAATAGGCTGCCGGATAATGCAGCCTATTATTGTTTAGACAGGTAATCAGGCAAGTTATGTTTTGCCTTTTTTTGAAGTGTTTACCGGTTGTGGTACTTTTACATAATAACCTGTGCCATCATACACACGCTTACGCGGATGTGCCTTACAGGCATCACTGCAGCAGCCTTCCATAGCCTCGCCGCATTCATCGCACTGGGTGAAATGCTCGTTACACTCGGGGTTGGCGCAGTTGATCATTTTAGGCGTGGTTTTACCGCAATTGCGGCAGGCCGAAATAACAACCGGGTTTACACTGTTCACATCTACAGATAAACGGTTGTCAAACACATAGCACTTGCCTTCAAAGTCTTTACCACCGGCTTCTTTACCATATTTAATGATACCGCCATGCAGTTGGTAAACATCCTTAAAGCCTTCGTGCAATAACAGGGCCGACGCTTTTTCGCATTTGATACCGCCGGTACAATACGTCAGTATCTTTTTATCTTTATACTGCGCCAGCTCATTGATCATGGCCGGGAAATCGCGGAAATTCTCGATATCCAGCGTTACGGCGTTTTTAAACTTACCTAAAGAATGCTCGTAGTTAGAGCGGACATCAAGTACTACCACATCATCGCGGTCCTTCATCTCCATAAATTCTTTTGGCTCCAGGTGTTTGCCGGTTTGCTTTTTAGGGTCGATGATATTGGGGTCGCGCAGGCCTGAGTGTACAATTTCCGACTTATAACGCACATGCATTTTTACAAAAGAAGGTTCCTCAACTTCGTCCACTTTAAAATCGGTGGCAGCAAAACGCTCGTCGGCATGTATGGCATCCATGTAGGCTTTACAAGCTTCGGGCGTGCCTGATACGGTGCCATTCAAACCCTCATTGGCAACAATGATGCGGCCGGTTAAGCCTAAATCTTTACAAAATTTTAAATGATCGGCAGCAAATTGCTCGCCGTTTTCTATTGTTGAGTAACAATAGTACAGTAGTGTGTTGTATCTTGCCATAAAATCATTGATACTGCTGCAAACAGTGTTAAATGAAGCGCAAAGTTAATAATTTAGTCGCAAAGACTAAAGTCCGCAAGACGGAAGATATAGTCGAAGTCAAAAGAAAGTTCAATTTAGTCGAAAGACTAAAGTCCGCAAGTCCGAACGATAGTTAAAGGCAAAGAGTTGCTGTTCATAACTTTTCTGTCTTCGGACTTTCGGACCTCAGACTTCCGACTCCCGTTATCTTATCCCATAAAATATCCTGAAACCCTGGATGTATTTTTTATCGCCGGTAAAGGAAACACCATAGTCAACCCTAAAGAACAGGCGCTGTATACCTACATAAAGCTCCGAGTAATTGGGGTTGTTCTTCTCGGTAAGATAGTTGGCGCCCACAATTTCCTCCAGCTTTAGCTTACGCATAAAAGGGATCCGGTTGAATATCGCACCGGCAAAATTATGCTGATAATGCGCTTCAAGGAAAGCATCATTCGAACTGAATTGATAGAAGGGTAAAAAGTGGAAACTGCCAATATAAGTAGGATCAAAAGTAGTACCCTGGTTACCTAAAAAGTGGTTGTAATCCATAAAGTACAGGGTTTTTTTATTAAAGAAGTCTCCGGCTGTTATCTTAAAGGACGAGTATCCGGCTAACCCTACAGGCATATGATCTTTACTGATGTCAAGTGAAACAAAGTCATAATTCACATCTGATCCTAACACATTGTTGATGCCTTTACGATAGTTAAGCACTACTTTAGGGTACAGGGATGGCATAAAAGTACGCCCGTCTGGCCGGGTAACATAGCGTTGGCTAAATGTAAATGTAAGAGATGTTCTGAATGTTAAAGCCTGATGCTCCGGAAACAAAAACGAACGGTCATCGGCCGGAGTACCTGCAGGCGCTAACGGATTGTTTGAAGTATACTGCCTGGATTTAGCATCAAAAATGTGATAATAAGAGGTGTTGTATAATTGCTTGCGGCTTGAGTAGCCTAAACTGGCTGTCCATAATACACCGTTAGCCAACTCGCGCTGATAGCCAAAGTCGCCGTAATGGCTGCGATAATATTTTACGTAGTTGTTTTCATACAACAGCGAGCTTAATGTATTGAACCAAAGCGAACGTGTGCCAACGTCGTTTAAATCGAGCACATCGGCGCCAAAGTTAGTAAAAAAACGTCCCTGCTTAAGTGGGTCGTAAATATATTCGGCATGTACGTTGGGGCTTACCAGTTTGCTTGAAAAGCCGTAATGAAACACCGGCGTTATACTGTACGACCTCAGGTCATCAAACTTTTTGGTGTATTTTACCTGCGCATCTATCCCCACGCCTTCAACCGTGTTGTAAAAAATGGTGCGGTAAAGCGGGGCTACGTAAAACGATTCTTTAGTACGCCGGTTTTTTGCTTCATACCCAAAAATAGTATAACTGAGCGGATTAAAACTATTGTTAGCACGCTGCACAGAATCCTGGTAAGGGTCTGAATGCTGTAGGGCGAAAAGGCTGTCTTTTTTATGGTAGTCGCGCGTTTCCTGGGCGGTAAGCGGTATAGGGCGTATGTTGTTCCAATATTGTGATGGTTTGCTGTTGGCCGCTGTATCAACCTTTAACACCTCGCCGTTGAAGTAGCCATCCGGAAACTTCTGGTCAATCTTATAATTGTTGTAAATGCCCACATAATAGCCGGTGAACCTAAACCCAAATACACTTCCCTTGTAGTTATATTGTATTGAACCGGGCAGCCAAACGCTATCGCGTACTGGGATGTATTGCTGGCTGATGTTCAGTGTATCTATCAGGTTGATGTTATCGTTCTTTTTAGTCAGCATCAGATCAGCGCTGTATACACGCCAGTCGCCATCAACAATGTACAGGTTACCCCTAAAGGTAGGTGAGTACTGCGACTTCGGCAGTAGCTGTATTTTATGGATAGTACGGTTATTGGATACCGTTGTACCTGTTAAGCGGTAGCGGTAATAATCAAATGCGTTATCGGCTACCGGCGATACAAAGCCACGGCTGCTTAAGCCTTCAACGGTAAACACATTTTCGTAAAGGTTGAGCTGAAGGTCAGATGCCTTGTTGTAACTGAATGCCGGGCTGCCACCGGTGTTTTTTGATGCGATAGTAATCTCTTTAAACTTATCGGGCCGCTGCAGGTTGAATTGTGAAAGTGACTCTGATTGATACAATATCCCGCGCCCTGCCGAATCCAGATCAAGCTCTTTGATAACAGCGCTGCCCATTAATGACTTGGGTGCTTTTACCAGGCGTTGTACACCTTTGATGTATACCAGGCACGAGTAGCTCTTAAACTCGTCCATGTGGCGGGCGCGGTTGGCCAAAACCTCGCGCATGATTGCCATCCCGCGGTCGGCTTTACGGTCGTATGTACCGGTATCTTCCCGGCTGAAGATCTCTGCTTCCAACTGAACGTTAAGTGTTTCGTTGCTATTGCCAATGGTAACAGGCACTACTTTTTCGCGATAGCCTACAAAACGGTAAACAATATTATAGTTGCCTGCCTCAAGCTTTAAATGGTAGCGGCCTTCCTCATTAGCGGTAGTTCCGTAGGTTGAGTTTCGTATGTAAACCGCCGTAAAAGATACTGGTTCGCCCTTATTGCCTGTAACCCTGCCAGACAATGTAAACTGTTGAGCAGTAGCGCCGTAAGCCAGCAAAGTGAAAAGGAATATAAGTAAGTATCTTCTCATATAATTTTTCTACATAATATTAAATACCTGTTAAATGTTTGTTTTGGTGGTATAAATATTAAAAGTTAAAGATGTTGATGTTAAATCCCTAATTTTACGGCCTTAAATCCATCTGATATGTATAATACACTACAACCGGTTTTACAACAGGAACTGGCTGATATAGAAGCCGCTGGTTTATATAAAAAAGAAAGAATAATTACTTCGCCGCAAGGTGCAGATATTACTGTGCAGGGTGGTAAAGAAGTGATTAATTTTTGCGCCAACAATTACCTTGGTTTATCCGGCAACCCTAAAGTTATCCAGGCGGCTAAAGATGCTATGGATACCCACGGCTACGGCCTTTCATCCGTACGCTTTATTTGCGGTACGCAGGATATCCATAAAGAGCTTGAGCGTAAAATAGCCGAGTTTTTAGGCACCGAAGATACTATACTTTATGCCGCGGCCTTTGATGCCAACGGTGGCGTGTTCGAACCCTTGTTTAATGATCAGGATGCTATTATTTCTGACGAGTTGAACCACGCCTCTATTATAGACGGTGTACGCCTTTGCAAAGCGCAGCGCTACCGCTATAAACATGATGACATGGCTGATCTGGAAGAAAAGCTGAAAGCCACCCAGGGACTTCGTCACCGTATCATTGTAACAGACGGCGCTTTCTCTATGGATGGTACCATTGCCCAGCTTGATAAAATATGCGCCCTTGCCGAGCAGTACAATACTTTAGTAATGATAGATGAAAGCCATTGCAGCGGTTTTATGGGTAAAACCGGCCGTGGTACGCATGAGCACCATAATGTAATGGGTAAGATAGATATTATTACCGGTACCTTAGGTAAAGCGTTGGGTGGTGCGTCCGGCGGTTTTACATCTGGCCGTAAGGAGATCATCGATATGTTGCGCCAGCGTTCGCGCCCGTATCTGTTCAGTAACACCTTAGCGCCTGCCATTACAGGTGCGTCAATTGCCGTGCTGGATATGCTTAGCGAAACTACCGACCTGCGCGATAAACTGGAAAGCAACACCAAATATTTCCGAGAAAAAATGACAGAGGCCGGCTTTGACATAAAGCCGGGCGTTCATCCCATAGTTCCGGTAATGCTGTACGATGCTAAACTGGCGCAGGAGTTTGCAGCAAAAATGCTTGATGAAGGTATTTATGTTATTGGCTTTTACTACCCAGTAGTGCCGCAAGGCAAAGCACGTATCCGTGTGCAGATATCAGCTGCGCATAATACGCATCATCTGGACAAAGCTATTGCCGCCTTTACCAAGGTAGGTAAGGAGCTGGGGGTGATTAAATAGTTACGTATAAATTTTTTATATTTGTACGTATAAGCTGATGTTATGGCAACAACAAAATTAACTTTGAGTGCTGACGAGCAAACTGTTGAGTTAGCTAAAAGAATTGCTTCAGAAGATAATATTAGCGTTTCTAAGCTTTTCAAACAACTCCTAAATGATTTTTCGAAGAAAAGAAGAAAAGAAGATCCTTTGATAGAGCGATATAAAAACATCGAGATTTCAGAAGATATTAAAGCTCTCAAGGGAATTTTGAAAGGTAAAGTTCCGGAAAATGTAGATTACAAAGACATTAAATGGGAGTATCTAAAAGAACGGCATGGCCTATAAGCACTTATTTATAGACAGCGATATTATTTTAGATATGCTGACCGACCGGCAACCATTTTCCACTTATGCAGAAATGTTGCTAATAGAAAAGAAAGTGAGTGGAATTAAACTGAGTACATCAACGCTGATAATCGGTAATATTAATTATATCCTTTCAAGAACGATAGGAAAATCAGGTGCAAAAGAAGGAATAAAGAAGCTTTTAAGGTTGCTTGAAATATTTTCTTTTGAAAAGGATGCTATTGAAAATGCTTTAAGCGGTTCTTTTACAGATTTTGAAGATGCTATTCAACACCATATTGCAATTAAACATAATTGCGATATTATCATAACACGAAATATAAAAGATTATAAACAGTCAACTATACCGGTATTAACTGCCGAGCAATTTTTAAGACAATTATAATGCAGGAAAAAATAGATCAATATACCGCGGAGATCAACGCTTTTTCACCGGCAAACGCCGATGAGCTGGAAGCATTCCGCATAAAGTTTTTAGGTACCAAGGGCCTTATTAAAGACTTGTTCGAGGAGTTTAAAACTGTTGGCCCGGAAGAAAAACGTGTTTTTGGTAAAGTGCTTAACCAGTTTAAACAACTGGCCGAAACAAAGTATAACGAGTTGAAAGAATCTTTAGGTTCAGGAACGCAGTCTCAGGATCTGTCGCTGGACCTTACCCTGCCCGGAGATGGTTTTGCAGTAGGTTCACGTCACCCCTTATCATTGGTGCGTAACGAGATCATCGATATATTCAAACGCCTTGGTTTTGTGGTGGCCGAAGGCCCGGAAATTGAAGACGACTGGCATAATTTTTCGGCACTTAACTTCCCCGAGGAGCACCCGGCCCGTGATATGCAGGATACTTTCTTCATCCGTAAAGGCGAAGGAAACGATGATATTGCCCTGCGTACGCATACCTCATCAGTACAGGTGCGTATGATGGAAAATGGCAAACCGCCGTTCCGTGCCATAATGCCGGGGCGTGTTTACCGTAACGAGGCTATATCCGCCCGTGCGCACTGCTTCTTTCACCAGGTAGAGGGTTTGTATGTTGATGAGAACGTCTCGTTTTCTGATTTGAAGCAAACGCTTTATCACTTTGTTAAAGAGCTTTATGGCGAAGATTTTAAAGTACGGTTCCGCCCGTCATATTTCCCGTTTACCGAGCCATCGGCAGAAATGGATATTTCTTGTACCATTTGCAAAGGCTCTGGCTGTAACATGTGTAAATACACCGGTTGGGTAGAGATATTAGGCTGTGGTATGGTTGACCCCAATGTTTTGGAAAACTGCGGTATCGACAGTAAGAAATACACCGGCTTTGCCTTTGGTATGGGTATTGAGCGTATAACAAACTTGAAATATGTGATACGCGATCTGCGTCTGTTCTCTGAGAATGATGTAAGGTTCCTTAATCAGTTTAAAACGGATATTATATAAACGGATGCACAGGGTATTGTGGTTAACGGTTTTGATGGGGATGTTCTTACTATCGTGCGGTAAAACGGAAAACGTTGTGCCAAGCGTGCCGGTTAATTTCAGGATAACAAAAACAGACCCACGGGTAACAGCGCTTAATAGCGGCGGTGGCTCGGTGACCATTTCGGGCGTAGGGGTAGCCGGCATAATTATATACCGGCAAAACGACGGCTCTTATGCTGCTTATGACCGCTGCAGTAGCTACCAACCCGAAAAACGCTGTGCTATTAATATTGATGATACAGGCTTTACGGCTACCGACCCCTGTAGCGGGGCCAAATTTTCACTTACAGATGGCGGCCCGGTTAAAGCCCCGGCAACCAAATATCTCCGGTCGTATGTTGTAAATACCACCCAATTTGAGATATTTGTTACAAACTGATTAATGGAAGCCGATAAAATTAAAGATAGTATTAAGCGCGCCGCGCAGGATTTGTTTCGCAAGTTTGGATACCACAAAACCAGCGTAAACGAAATTGCCCGGCGCGCTAAAATTGCGAAGGCCACCATTTATAAGTATTTTGACAGCAAAGAGGCCATACTGCACGTGCTGCTGATGGATTACATTAAAGTAAGTGTAGACGACCTGATACACACCGATACCGATGAGATAGATGAGGAAACCCACCTCAGTAACCTCATCATGAAAACCTGCCGCCTCTCATACACCGTTTGCAACGAATTCATCGGTTGGGACTTTATTCGCGAGAGTACCAACTCTCAGGAGTTTTTAAAGAATCTTTCTAACGAGTTAGAGGAACTGCTGGTACATTCCTTTACCCAGGTAGGGGGTATGCGCCGTAATGAAAGCTTCCACCAGCGTATCCGGTTTCTTATTAAATGCAGCAAGAGCATCGTGTTCAGCTTTGCATTTACATCGGTTAGCGATAGCGATGTCCGCAAGAACTTTGTGTCTTTCCAGAAAGAGATATTGCCCTACCTGGTAAAGGCGGCTATACTTGTTTAGGCTATCAGGACAGCCTTTTGGTTACGATGGCCTTTACCCACTCTTCTCTTCCGCAACGTTCGCACTTATGGGTTTGGCTGTTTATATATTTTACATCACCACAATAAGTACAGGCATAATCTCCTTCCACACCTATGGTTTTACTTTTTAAATTGTAGGGTTTGGGCAGTACGGGCATACCGGGTTTTACTTCCTCATCGCTGTAATAGTAAAAGCTTACATTTCCTGTTGTTTCCAAAACAGCTATGCGTACCTGGCCAAGATGCTCTATACTTTGCTGCCTCATCTCTGATAAAAATTCATCCTTGGCAAAGGTCAGTTCGGCTTTGTCTATCAGTACAAACCGTCCTTCTTCTATGATATACATAGGTTCACCTTCTAAAACCGACTCGAACCGCTCGCTTTTTGTAGCAATCCAGGTAACTAATCGGTATAAGACTAAAATAGTAACCAATACAATAACAGAGGGCACTATGGCGATATCCTTTGTGAACATCGGGTCGCCGGCTGCCGAACCAAACCCTATGATAATGGCTACTTCAAATATGGAAAGTTGCCTTACGCCCTTTTTACCGGTAAGCCTTAAAATAATCAGTATAAGTGCGAACATGATCAATGTCCGTACTATGATTTCAATGGCAAAGTGAAAATCGAGATCTTTAACAAATACTTCTGACCAGCTCATATGCATCAATAAGTACATAAGCGGTTGAAATGTTTGTTGATGTGCAAGTTATAAAGCCTATGCTATTTGCACAACCCGCGCGTTTTCGCACAATGGGTCAGCTAACAATAAGTCGCTGATAGAGGCTTTCATCTCTTCAAAAGAGGGGCCGTAAAAGTAAAGCGCCGTTTCAGTCTCGCCTTTCCAGTGCCTCACTATATCTGCACGGCTCTTTATTAAACTATTAATTTCTTCAGCCAATGCCCCGGGATCTGAGTTTTTATAAATTTCATCAGAAAGATTAATTCCATCAAGATATATAGCCATTCCTTCTAACTTACCAAGGGGTATCTGTTCACCCGTTTCTTCAATTATCAATTTAGATCCTTTAGGCGCCCCTAACGCTTCAAGCTTATTTATTATATCATCAATGGCTGCATTACTGAGCTTGCGATTTACTTTAATTTCAACATCGCAATATTCTATTTCTCCGGTTACATCTTGAAGTGTGCCACCGCCGGATACTTCACCATAAAATTTTACTTTTAAAAATTCATCTAAAGGATCCTCATATAGCTCGCCCCGGTCAATTGGCATAATTTTATCGTTTAACTGAACAACTATGTAGCTTTCCTGAATTACTTGCTTTTTACCAAAAAGATTCTGAAACAGATTACTCAACATTATAAAAGTTTTTAAACCAATATCTCTAGATTAATTTGGTAAAGCAAATTGCGTTTTTTAACTTTGAATAACAAAGTACTTTTGCGTGAAAGATAACGAAATACAGGACGAGCTTGCATCCATCCGCAGCATGATGGAGCGTTCATCAAAGTTTATATCGCTTAGCGGCCTGTCGGGCGTGCTGGCTGGTGTTTATGCGCTCATAGGGGCGGTCTGTGCATATTTTATATTATATCCTCATACCGGATGGCATGCAACAATCCACTTTAATAATAATGGTGTTAATGCAACTACAACATCGCTTATAATAGTTGCTTCCGGTGTACTTATTGCATCTATCGCCACCGGCATTATACTTACCGTGCGCAAAGCCAAACAAAAAGGCCAAAGCGTTTGGGGGCGTACCAGCAGGCAGTTATTGTACAACATGTGCGTGCCGCTTTTTACCGGCGGCGCATTGATACTGATACTGATATGGCGTGGGTATTTTGGCGTGGTGGCCCCGGCATCGCTCATTTTTTATGGGCTTGCCTTGATCAATGCGAGCAGCATAACTTTTAAGGATATTCATTACCTCGGTATTTCTGATATATTGTTAGGTTTGCTGGCCGCAATTATGCCGGGCTACGGCTTGTTGTTTTGGGCGATAGGGTTTGGCTTACTGCATATTGTTTACGGCAGTATCATGTACATTAAATACGATAGGTGAAACTTCCATTTGAAAAACTTGATAAAGCGTTTGAGAACCGCCTGAGGCTGCAAATAATGAGCGTGCTGGTGGTAAATGAACGTTACGATTTTAACTCGCTTAAAGAGCTGCTTGACGCGTCGGACGGTAACCTGGCGTCGCATCTTAAAGCTTTGGAAAAAGAGGAGTATATTATGGTGCATAAATCTTTTTTAGGGCGTAAACCCAATACAAATTATGAAGCGACTGTAAAAGGTAAAGAGGCATTTAAACAACATTTAAACGCTTTAGAACAAATAATAAAGCAGCAAAAGCTGTAAGGGATTTTTTTTGAATTATAACTTTGAATTACAAAGTACTTTTTATTTTATATGATTGAAGAACAACAACCATCCGCATTCAGAGGATTTATGAACTGGCTCCAGGAGTCGGTTACAGTTAAGCTGGTATTTATTGGCTTTTTAATATTGGTGCTGCTGATACCATCAGCCTTAATAAATGATCTGATATTTGAGCGCTCGGCAAGGCAGTCGGCAGTGGTAAAGGAAATAGCTGATAGCTGGTCGGGCGACCAAACCATTAAAGGCCCCGTGCTGGTGGTGCCATACAAACGCTTTGTAAAAGCCATTGACAGTGATAAAAAGGAGATCACTAAAGAGATAACCGAAAACCTTTACCTGCTGCCCGAGCACCTGAAGATGGACGCCGCGTTAAAAGCAGAACAGTTGCACCGGGGTATGTTTGACGCGGTAGTTTATAATTCGCAGGTTAAAGTTAGCGGTAACTTTGCCAGGGCGGATCTGTCCGCGCTATCACTGACGCCAAATCAGCTTTTGTGGGAAAAGGCCCGTTTGGAGTTTAGCATATCCGATCTTAAAGGTTTAAAAAATAACCCGGTCATCCACGCGGCGGGGCAGCAGCTCGCTGCCGAGCCTTCCTTTATTGCTCATCCTGTTTTTAATGATGGTTTGCAGACCAATGTAAATTTGGGGGCGGTGAAGGAAGCCGGCTTCTCGTTTGATTTTACGCTTGATCTTAAAGGGAGCCAGGAGCTTCATTTTATGCATTTGGGTAAAACTACAGATGTATCGGTAAAAGGCAACTGGAGCACGCCAAGCTTTGATGGCCGCTACCTGCCCGATGAGCGCCGGATGGACACTGCCGGGTTTAATGCCCATTGGCGGATGCTCTACTATAACCGCCCTTACCCGCAGCAATGGGTAGTTGATGATAACTTATTAACTGACGAAAACAAACTTGCCAATGCTTCTTTTGGGGTAAAGCTCCGCCTGCCGGTAGATCAGTATCAGAAAATAACGCGCACCAGCAAATATGCCATACTGATTGTGCTATTAACCTTTGTGTCGCTCTTCCTGACCGAAGTTATCCGCAAACAAAGGGTACACCCCTTTAATTATGCCTTGATAGGAGCAGCAATGATCATCTATTACACGCTGCTGCTTTCGTTCTCCGAGCAGGTAGGCTATAACTTTGCGTATCTTATAGCCTCCTTTGCCACAATTGCCTTGGTGACTATCTTTATTGGTTCATTGCTCAAGAATAAAGGGGCCGCCGCCTTGTTTGCCTTGATACTTACTATCATTTACACCTTCATCTTCGTGATCATACAACTGGAAGAACTTGCGCTGATGATTGGCAGTATTGCCTTGTTCATCATTGTAGCCTTACTGATGTATTTTTCAAGAAAGATCAACTGGGATAAACATTAATAAACTTGCAGAGGCGCGATACTTCGCGCCTCTATTTACCACAAATAATGAATAATAAAAATTATAAATATGCCCGACTATGGTGGTGGGATAAAAGATTTGACTATAATAAAGGTCTGTTTAGAGCAGGTTTTATAGCGTTTATGCTATATAATATTCTTGGTCCTATAATTATAGAACCACATGAAGAATTTGATGAAACTGGGGTGTTAGTGATAGTGCACGGAATTGCCTATTTATTAATTGTTTGCATTGCAAATGTATTTTATACGTTAGGCTATTTAACTGATATATGCTTTAATAAGAATAATAGCTCGTTGTTCCGCCAAAACCTTTTTGCTGTGGGGTATTGGTTTTCAGTGTCTCTGCCAATAGTTTTAGTTCTGTTAATTATGTGCCAATTCCTGTTTTTATAATCAAAATACCATTTTGGTTTTTGGTATAAAAATTATTATGTTTGCATAGTAAATTTTATTGCCATGAGTAAAGAACTGATAGAATTTTCAAACCGGATAGATGAGCAGTTTGATATTGAGCTTGAAATTGAAGTTGACGATTTCTGGCAGAATATCCTGAACTTGTTCATCTGATAAGTTGGTACGTTACAAACTTTCAAAATTACTTACCTTTGCAGCCTGATGAGTAGATCTGGTAAAAAGCCTAAGTTTTTTGAAAACGTAAGCGTTATTGATATTGCCGAAGAAGGCAAAGGGGTTGGCAAGACCGATGATTTTGTGCTGTTTATAGAAAAAGCCGTACCCGGCGATGTGGCCGATGTAGAAGTTTACCGGAGTAAAAAAAACTTTGGCGAAGCTAAGATCACCAGACTCATTACACCTTCAGCACATCGCACCCCTGCATTTTGTGAGCATTTCGGCATTTGCGGCGGTTGCAAATGGCAGCACATGACTTACGGTGCGCAGCTGCAGTTTAAGCAAAAAGCTGTTAGGGATGCGCTTACCCGCCTGGCTAAGATAGAGGTGGAGCACATGGATCCCATTGTACCATCGCCGGCTGACCGTTACTACCGCAATAAACTGGAATTTACTTTCTCTAACAAACGCTGGCTTTACGATGGAGAAAACCGTGACGACCAGCAACTGGATATGAACGCCCTTGGGTTTCACATCCCCGGCAGGTTCGATAAGATATTGAACATCAACCATTGCTATCTGCAGGCCGAGCCATCGAATGATCTGCGTAACAGTATTAACCAATTCGCTAAAAAGAACGGTATAGATTATTACGACGTTCGTCAGCATACCGGTGCATTGCGCAACCTTATCATCCGTACATCGTCCACGGGCGAGATCATGGTGATCGTAGTTTTTGCCCATGCATCTCAGGAGCAGGTTGATCTGCTGATGAACTACGTTGATTCGGCCTTCCCGCAGATCACATCGTTGCTTTACATCCTCAATACCAAACTAAACGATACCATCTTCGACCAGGAAGTGAAAGCATGGCGCGGACCAGAATTCATACACGAGGAGATGCCATCTGCAAATGGCAGCGTGGTCCGTTTCAGGGTTGGGCCGAAATCATTTTATCAAACCAACTCGGTACAGGCGCTCAAGCTTTATGAAATAGCCCGCGACTTTGCCGGTTTCAATGGCGACGAATTGGTTTACGACCTTTACACCGGTGCCGGTACCATTGCCAACTTTGTGGCTGGGCAAGTGCGAGAGGTAGTTGGCGTTGAGTATGTGCCATCGGCTATAGAGGATGCCAAGATCAATTCGCAGATCAACAATATCAGCAACACTAAATTTTATGCTGGCGACATGAAGGATGTGCTTACGCCTGAATTTGTAGCTGCCCATGGCAAACCGGATGTAATTATAACCGACCCGCCCCGAGCTGGTATGCACGCCGATGTTGTAGCGCGCCTTATGGAAATAGAAGCGGAAAAGATTGTGTACGTTAGCTGTAACGCCGCCACCCAGGCCCGCGACCTGCTGGTGCTTAAAGAGAAATACGACACGGTTAAAATACAACCGGTAGATATGTTCCCTCATACTCAACACGTGGAAAATGTTGTGCTATTAAGATTGAGAAAATAAAAGCTTTGCTAAATTAACCCCACCCTGCCAGCGCACAACCAACCGTACCCCTCCCAAGGGAGGGAATTTGGGTTATTATGGCCTCGCGTGCGATTCCTTCCTCGGGGAAGGAGGAGGAAGGGGTTTCTAAAGTATGGTTAAATTAACCCCACCCCGCCAACGCGCAACCAACCGCACCCCTCCCATGGGAGGGGATTGATTTTATAATGGCCTCGTGTGATTCCTTCCCCGGGGAAGGAGGAGGAAGGGGTTTTTACCCAATAATTCTAATTCGATGATTAAGCGCCGCGCAAATTTCCTTTATAGTTTTACTAACCGGCCGAAACTCAAATCCTATAGCTTTTTTAATTTTACTGTTATCAAAGTTGCGGGTGTTTGATGCTGCCTTAGCGCTGGTTTTGTCAATGGCAGGCGCTTTGCCGGTGATCATACCCCAAAAGGCTGCACCGCGCCAGGCAATTTCCATCATCCAGGGCTTGGCTAAGGTGGCGGGCGCTTTAACGCCCATGCATTGGGCAATTTCTTCAAATAACTGCTTGTAATTTCGGTTCTCGGCACTGATGATGAACCGCTCTGCGCTGATGCCGCTTTCCATCAGGGCTATCATGCATTTAGCAACATCGTTTACATCAACAAAGCCAATGCTGCCACGGGTGTAGTATTTTAGTCCTTTACGCACGGTTTCAAATATTTGACCGCTTCCCTCAATGCCCGCACTGGCACCTATGATGATGGTAGGGTTAACAATTACAGCGTCGAGCCCCTCGGCAATACCCCGCCATACTTCCATTTCGCTTTCCAGTTTGGATATGGCATAACCGTCTGTTTCAGTAGTAGGGTCTAAATGGTGTTTCTCGGTGATCAGTTCGCCGGGCTTGGCTTCGCCAACCGCCGCTACCGAGCTGGTGTGCACCATGCGTATACCGGCATCATTGCATAAATCGACAAGGGTGGCAGTACCAGTAATGTTGGTTTTAATCATTTGCTCCTTATCGGCTTGCTTAAGCGATACAAAAGCGGCACAGTTGTAAACCTGGCTAACACCTTCAAGAGCTTCTTCTAAAGAGTAGGTATCCATCAAATCGGCGGTTACCCATTCAATTTTAGCTGAGTAGGGTATAAGTATATGCGGAATAGTGGATGATGCCCTTTTAGTGCAGCGGATATTATTGCCCCGGGAAACAAGCTCCTTTGCAAGTTCAGCGCCTAAAAAGCCCGTTGCACCTGTAACTAAAATCATGTTCAAATATGCAGAATATTTAAATGTGCAAGTGTGCAGATGTGCAAATATGCAGATGAGCAAGCGTGTAGATATGCAAATGAAATCGTAAATCATTCAAAATGTCAGGGTATAAATATTTATATTTTCAAAATCTGCACACTTGCACATCTGCACATCAATTAACTGTCTGTATCATTCAAAAAAATCTGCACATTTGCACATCTGCACACTTGCACATCAACCATCATGTCATTAGCTGATTTTTTTACGCCCATCGACCTTAAAAAGATTACACCTAAAAACGGTTATTACACCAGTCAGCTTGGTGATAAGATCGAGCATTACTCAGTTGATTTTCCGTCGATGGAAGAGAAAGTAGATATAGCTATAATCGGTGTGCTCGACGACCGTAATGCAGTTAACAATGCAGGCTGTGCGCTCGGGCCGGATTACGTTCGGGAGAAACTGTACCAGTTAAACGAGGGCAGCTATAATACCCATATTGTTGATCTGGGTAATATCGCCCGGGGCGAAACAGTGGTTGATACGTATTACGCTTTAAAAACAGTAGTTGAGGAGCTTGTAAAAAAAGATATCCTTCCCGTGATCATTGGCGGTGGGCAGGACCTTACCTATGCCCAGTACCTGGGTTATGAAAACCTGGAGCAGAAAGTAGATCTGCTGGTTATCGATTCGCATTTCGATCTGGAAGAAGACACGCATCCCGAAAGTATCGAAACCACCTCCACATCTTACCTCAACAAAGTATTTCTGCATAACCCTAATTACCTGTTCAACTTTAGCAATATGGGCTATCAAACCTATTTTGCCAGTCAGGACAGTTTGCGGGTGATGGAAAAGCTGTATTTTGACGTTCACCGGCTTGGTGAGCTTACTCAAAACATCGCCGTGGCCGAACCCATTATCCGTAATGCAAACATACTGAGTTTTGATATGGGAGCCATCCGTTCGTCAGACGCGGCTGCTAGTGGTAACGCTAAACCTAACGGTTTTTATGGTGAGGAGGCATGCCAGATATGCCGCTATGCCGGTTTTAGCGATAAGCTTACTTCTGTAGGTTTTTATGAGTTTAATCCGGCTTACGATAACAACGGCCAAACAGCCATGCTGCTATCGCAGATGATATGGTATTTCATCGATGGCTTTTATAACCGCAAGAAGGATTTTCCGCTTAACCCTAAATCGCAATACCTTATTTATAAAACCAGCCTAAAGCACGAAGATCACGAACTGGTGTTTGTGAAAAGCAAAAAAAGCGACCGCTGGTGGATGCAGGTGCCTTACCCAACAGGAGGTTCAAAAAACGAGCGGTTTCACCTGGTGCCTTGCAGGTATGAGGATTACCGCACAGCTGTATCCGGCGAAATGCCCGACCTATGGTGGCGCACGTATCAAAAACTTAACTAAGCAGCAATTCTTAAGCTGTTTATACGTTATTAAAGCTTTGACAGATTTTTAATGAAAAAAGTACTTGCCTCTATACTGGCCATACTACCCGCAGTAGTATTCGCCCAAACTGCAAAAGATTTCACTTTGAATGGTAAACTGACAAAGGCCCCTGCATCCGCAAAGGTTTATTTAGTTTATACCGTCGGGTCCAATAACATCACCGATTCTGCCAATGTGGTTAACGGCGGTTTTACTTTTACAGGTGCGGTGGCCGACCCGGTTATGGCATCGCTTTTCATGGATAGTAAAAACCTTGGTTTCGCTAAATATATAGATCAGAACTTTCCGGATGGCGGCCCGTCTAAAACCGCGGATGGCCTAACCTTTTTCCTGGAGAAAGGGAACATGAACATTGCTGCTGCAGATTCCATCTCAAAAGCAGATATAACCGGTTCTACTTTGAATGCCGAGAACAAGGCGCTTAAAGCGCAATTGCAAACCATTACAGATAAAGCCAAACAAATAAGTTTGGAGGCGCAAAAAGCCACTGCCGAGCAGCAACGCTCTGCGGCTTTCCAAAACAATATGCAGGCTAAATACAAAGCCTTGCAGGCCGAGCAGAAAATGGTGTTTAAAAATTTCATCAATACGCATCCTAACAGTTACTTAAGCTTGCTGGCACTCTCAAGCTATGCAGGCCCATCGCCGGATGTGAATGAGCTGGAGCCTTTGTACAATATTTTATCTGCCGATTTAAAAAACTCTGAAGGCGGCAAGCAAATGAAAACCGGTATTGATGCGTTGAAAATAACGGCAATAGGTGCCATAGCGCCTGATTTTACGCAGAATGATATTAATGGCAAGCCCGTAACTCTTTCGTCTTTTAAAGGCAAGTATGTACTGCTTGATTTTTGGGCTTCGTGGTGCCCTCCATGCCGCCAGGAAAACCCTAACGTGGTAAAACTCTACAATAAATATCGTGGTAAAAATTTTACTGTGCTTGGCGTATCGCTGGATAAAGTTGATGGTAAAGCTGCTTGGCTGGCAGCAATAAAAAGTGATGGCCTTACCTGGACGCAAGTATCAGACCTGCAATATTGGAACAATATGGCGGCCAGGCTTTACAATGTTCAATCAATACCCCAAAACTTTCTGATAGACCCGCAGGGAAAAATAGTAGCCAAAAACCTGCGCGGAGATGATCTGGATGCCAAGCTGGAAGAATTGCTTGGTAAAATTTGATTTTTAACGCAATTAGCGGATATTGCATACCTAAACTAATAACTAACAAAAAATGAAGAAACTGATACTAAGTGCAGTGGCTGTTTTACCAGCCCTTGCATTTGCACAAACAGGCAAATTTACCGTACAGGGTAAATTAGGCGCCTATAACGCACCTGCAAAGGTTTATATACAATACCGTAAAGACGGCAAGACAACTATCGATTCGACCGTTGTAACTAACGGAGCTTTTAAGCTTACCGGCGATGCCCCGGCATCACCAAGCCAGGCTTACCTGCTGTTTAATGATAAAGGTACGGGCATGAACACGGTACGCGATTATAAATCAATTTACATTGAGCAGGGAACTATAGATGTAAAAGGCGATAGTACCTTAGCAAAAGCAAAGGTAAGCGGTACAAAAACCAACCTTGAAAACGAGGAGTATAAGGCGGCTTTGAAACCTTCAATGGATATTTATGATGCCATGGAGGCTAAAGAAAAGGCGGCTACCGAAGAGCAAAAAAAATCGCCTGAATTTTTAGCGCAAGCCAAGGCCGATGAAAAAAAGGCTGACGAGCTTGAAAAAGCAGCGAACAAAAAATTCATTCAGACGCATCCAAATTCAGTTATCAGCCTGAATGTTTTGCAATCATATGCTTATAGCGCAGACTATAAAGATATTGAACCGCTTTACAACGTTTTATCGCCGGAAGTCAAAGCTACCGAAGCAGGCAAAAAATTTGGTGAGATGTTGCCAAAGCTTAAAGCCGTTGCTTTAGGCGCTACCGCTCCGGAGTTTTCTGAAGCAGATACCGCCGGTAAAATGGTAAGCCTTTCATCATTCCGCGGGAAATATTTGCTGGTAGATTTCTGGGCATCATGGTGCGGCCCATGCCGTCATGAAAACCCAAATGTGGTTAAGGCCTTTAACAAATACAAGGAAAAAAACTTTACTATTTTGGGGGTATCGTTAGATCGTCCGGATGCTAAAGCAGCATGGTTAAAAGCGATCCATACCGATGGTTTGACCTGGACACAGGTATCTGACCTGAAATTCTGGAACAGCAAGGTTGCAGACATGTATGGGGTTCGTGCTATACCTCAAAACTTCCTGATCGATCCAAACGGTAAGATCATTGGTAAAAACCTGCGCGGCGAAGATCTGGAAGCCAAACTTGCAGAGTTGTTTGGGAAAATATAATCAAGTCGAAAGTCCGGAGTCGGTAAGTCCGAAAGACAAAAATATAATTAAGTCGGAAGTCCGGAGTCGGAAAGTCCGAAAGACACTGAGCCGGCGTTTATAAGGATAAATCCTAAATAAAAAGGTCCGAAAGAAATATTTCTTTCGGACCTTTTTATTATAAAGTAAATCAACGCTTTCAATCGATTTTCACTTTCGGACTTTCCGACTCCGGACTTTCGACTACTGACTCGCGAGTTACAACAAATCAAAACCTATATCTTTCCTGAAATAGACACCGTCGTAGTAAATGCGGCTGGCGTCGGCTGTGGCTTGTTGTAAGGCGCTGAACATATCGTTCTGCAGGGTGCTGATAGCCAAAACCCGGCCACCTGTAGCCTGTACATCATCGCCAACCTGTGTTGTGCCCGCATGAAAAACATGCGAATCGCGTACATTATCAATCCCACTGATGGTTTTATTTTTCAAATATTCGCCCGGGTAGCCACCTGCTACGCAAACAACGGTAGCCGCCGTTTTGGGCGATATGATCATTTCTTTTTCGTTAAGGTTACCTTCGGCTACGCCCTGCAGCAAATTAACCAGATCGCTTTCTATTCGCAGCATAACGCTTTCTGTTTCCGGGTCGCCCATGCGGCAGTTGTATTCTATTACCCATGGTTCACCAAGTGTATTCATCAGGCCGATAAAGATAAAGCCTTTATAGGGGATGCCTTCTTTTTTAAGTCCTTCAATAGTTGGGATGATCACTTTTTCTTCAACCTTTTGCATAAAGGCAGCATCAGCAAAAGGCACCGGAGATACAGAGCCCATGCCACCAGTGTTAAGGCCGGTGTCGCCTTCACCAATACGCTTGTAATCTTTTGCTTCAGGTAATATCTTATAGTTGTTCCCGTCTGTCAGCACAAACACCGAAAGCTCAATGCCCTGTAAAAACTGCTCGATAACCACTTTTGAGCTGGCATGGCCAAATTTAGCTTCGGTAAGCATGGCGTTAAGTTCCTGTCTGGCCTCCTCAAGCGTAAGGCAAATCAGCACGCCTTTTCCTGCGGCAAGTCCGTCGGCTTTTAAAACAACAGGCAGGCCTGCAGTTGCCAGGTAATCAAAACCCTCCTGCAGCGTATCTCGGGTAAACGTGCGCGATGTGGCTGTAGGTACGCCGTTGCGCTGCATAAATGCCTTAGAAAAGTCTTTGCTGCCTTCCAGTTGAGCGGCTTCCTGTTGCGGCCCAATCACCGGGATGTTTTTTAATTGCTCATCAGCCAGAAAATAGTCATGTATACCTTTTACCAGCGGCTCCTCGGGGCCAACTAAAACCATATCGATATTATTTGCCAAAGCAAATGCCTTTATGCCTTCAAAGTCGGTAACTTTAAGGTTTACGTTAGTGCCATACCTACCGGTACCTGCATTGCCGGGGGCAATGTAAAGGCTGGTGCATTTAGGGCTTTGTGAAATTTTCCAGGCGAAGGCGCTTTCCCTTCCGCCCGAACCAAGGAGCAGGATGTTCATAAGGGCAAAGATAAGGTTTGATGTGCAGATGTGCGAATGTGCAGATATGCAGATGACATTTTAAGCGTTATAGTAGCTAATGGTTAATGATGGCTTGAAGTGGCCATCTTATTCAGCAGACATTATATAGATGAATTTTCGTGTTACAAACTGCATATCTGCACATTCGCATATCTGCACATCGAATAAAATCTTACCTTTGTCTGTCAAAATGACCATATAATGGCATTGGCTTAATTGTTGAGTTCAATGCATCATATCAAATTAATATGTTAGACTTTTTTAGTAAGCTTTTTGGAAGCAAATCGGAGCGAGATGTTAAGGGTATAACGCCTATAGTTGAAAAAGTAAAGGCGGCCTATGCCAAGCTTGATCAACTAAGCAATGATGAGCTTAGAGCTAAGACCATAGAATTTAAAGAAACAATTGCTGCAGGCTTACTGGGGATTGATAATGAGATTAAAGCCATTAAAGATCGTACGGAAAATGAGCCGGATATGGATGTTAATGAAAAAGTTGATCTTTTTGGCCAGCTGGATAAGCTGCAAAAAGACCGCGACAAAGAGCTGGAAGATATCCTGATGAACATCCTGCCGGAAGCTTTTGCAGTTGTAAAGGAAACGGCGCGCCGTTTTGCGGGTAACCCAACCATTGAGGTTACTGCAACCGAGTTTGACCGTAACCTGGCCGCCAGGAAAAATAACGTGATCATTAATGGCGATAAAGCCATACACCACAATACCTGGATAGCCGCCGGTAACGAGGTTACCTGGAACATGGTACATTACGATGTACAGCTGATAGGTGGTATTGTACTGCATCAGGGTAAAATTGCCGAGATGGCTACAGGTGAGGGTAAAACGCTGGTAGCTACGCTGCCTGCTTACCTTAACGCGCTTGCCGGACAGGGTGTGCATATTGTAACTGTTAACGATTACCTGGCACGCCGCGATAGCGAGTGGATGGGCCCGTTGTACGAGTTTCACGGCCTATCTGTCGATTGTATTGACAAGCACGAGCCAAATTCTGAGGAACGCCGCCGTGCTTATTTGGCTGATATTACTTTTGGTACCAATAACGAATTTGGCTTTGACTACCTGCGTGACAATATGACACGTAGCCCGGAAGAGCTGGTACAGCGTAAACTGCATTATGCTATGGTGGATGAGGTTGACTCGGTATTGATTGATGATGCACGTACACCATTAATTATTTCGGGCCCTATACCACGTGGTGACGAGCACGAGTTTTATGAGCTTAAACCACGCATAGAGCGTTTAGTAAACGCGCAAAAAGCGTATGTGAATACAGTGCTTAACGAGGCTAAAAAAGCTATCAACGAAGGCAAGACCGGCACCGATGAAGGTGGACTGGCTTTGATACGTGCGCACCGTGCGCTGCCTAAAAATAAAGCGCTTATAAAATTTTTAAGCGAGGGTGGTAACAGGCAGATATTGCAAAAGACCGAAAATTATTACATGCAGGACCAGGGCAAGGAAATGCCTAAGGTTGATTCGGAATTGTTTTTCATCATCGATGAAAAAAATAATTCTGTTGAACTGTCTGAAAAAGGTATCGAGCTGATCACTGCATCAGGCGAAGATCCTAACTTCTTTGTGATGCCAGACGTAGGTACCGAGATCGCTAAAATCGAGAAGTCTGACCTGCCTGCAGATGAAAAGCTGGCCCGGAAGGATGAACTAATGCGCGATTTTTCTATAAAGTCAGAGCGTATTCACTCAGTCAACCAGCTACTTAAAGCATACACTTTATTTGAAAAAGATACCGAATACATACTTGATGAAGGTAAGGTAAAGATAGTTGACGAGCAGACAGGCCGCGTACTGGATGGCCGCCGTTACTCTGACGGTTTACACCAGGCTATTGAGGCGAAAGAGAATGTTAAGGTTGAGGATGCTACCCAAACATTTGCAACCATTACGCTGCAAAACTACTTTAGGATGTACCACAAGCTTTGCGGTATGACGGGTACTGCAGTTACCGAAGCAGGCGAGTTCTGGCAGATATATAAGCTGGATGTGGTGGAGATACCAACCAATACACCAACTGCGCGCGAAGATAAACAGGACCTGGTTTACCGTACTGTACGGGAAAAGTATAACGCCGTAGCCGATGAGATAGTTAATCTTACTCAAGCAGGCCGGCCTGTACTGGTAGGTACTACCTCTGTAGAGATATCAGAATTATTAAGCCGTATGCTTAAACTGCGCGGTATTAAACATAACGTATTGAATGCTAAGCTACACCAGAAAGAAGCCGACATTGTGGCCGAAGCAGGTAAGGCAGGTACGGTAACTATTGCCACCAACATGGCCGGCCGTGGTACGGACATTAAATTAGGACCTGGTGTTAAAGAAGCCGGAGGTTTAGCCATTGTGGGTACCGAGCGACACGAGTCGCGCCGTGTAGACAGGCAGTTGCGCGGTCGTGCGGGTCGTCAGGGTGATACGGGTTCATCTCAATTCTTCGTATCGCTTGAGGATAACCTGATGCGTTTGTTCGGTTCGGAGCGTATATCCAACCTGATGGTACGCATGGGTATTGAAGAAGGCGAAGTTATCCAGCACTCTATGATTTCAAAATCAATAGAGCGTGCGCAAAAGAAGGTGGAAGAAAACAACTTTGGTATACGTAAGCGCTTGCTGGAGTACGATGACGTAATGAACTCACAGCGTACGGTTATTTACGCCAAACGTAAAAACGCGTTATTTGGCGACCGCCTTGAAGTAGACATCAATAACACTGTTTTTGATGTGATTGAAGATGTGGTTACTGAATATAAGGAAGGGAACAATTTTGAAGGTTTCCAGTTAGAGATCATCCGATTGTTCTCTGTTGATACTGAGATTACCGCCGAAGAATTTGCCAACACCACCATCCCTAAACTGGTAGATAGTACATTTTTAGAAGTTACAGATTTTTATAAACGTAAAGCAGAGGCGGTTGCCCAACAGGCTTACCCGGTAATTAAAGATGTGTATGATACCCGCGGCCAGTACGTAGAAAATATTGTGGTACCGTTTACCGATGGGGTACATGGTATGCAGGTTGCTGTACCGTTGAAAAAGGCAGTAGAGAACCACGGCCTGGAGGTGTTTAAATCTTTTGAAAAGAACGTCACCTTATCGCTTATTGATGATGCCTGGAAAGAACACCTGCGCGAAATGGATGAGCTGAAACAATCTGTACAAAATGCCGTTTACGAACAGAAGGACCCACTACTGGTTTATAAGTTTGAGGCATTTGAGCTGTTCCGCCAGATGCTGGCCAACGTGAATAAAGAGCTGGTTAGCTTCCTGTTCAGGGGGGGCATTGCTGTACAGCAGGCGCCGGAGCAGGTACGTGAGGCAGCTCCGCAGCCTAAAACAGATATGAAGCAGATGCGCACCTCAAAACCGGAACTGGTTGATCAGAGTGGTATGCCGATGGAAGATACCCGTGAGTTGCAGAAGCCAACACCAGTAAAGGTTGAACAAAAAATAGGCAGAAACGATCCCTGCCCATGCGGAAGTGGCAAAAAATATAAAAACTGCCACGGCATAGGGCAGAATTAAAAAATAGCGAAGCGGCTTGATAGGCCAGTATAACCTACATTAAGTGTCAGTCTGAGCTTGTCGAAGACTTGTCAGTTAGCGGTTCGTACCCTCGCAATGACGGTTAAAACGAATTATAACACATGAAAAAAGCAATATTTGATCTTAAAGCCAAACAGCCTTGTATCAGATATTGCTTTTTACTTTTATTCCTGTTCGTAACCACTGAAAGCTTTTCCCAAAACGCGGGTAAAGTGGAGGTAATAGCACCGCCTTTGTTCGATACTTTGCTGGCTAAACGTGCCGATTTGAATAAGGGCAAAAAGGGTGGTATAGCAGGGTACGCATCTTCATACGGATATCGCGTGCAGATTTTTAGCGGCAGCAATCGCACGGCCGCATACAACGCGCAGGCTAAATGTAACAGGGAGTTTCCGGAATTACGCACTTATATAGTATATCACGAACCTAATTTTAAGGTACGTGCCGGCGATTTCAGAACGCGCATTGAAGCCGAACGTTTTCGCGAACAGTTAAAAGATTACTTTCCGATACTTTTTATTATTTCAGAAAAAATCAATCCTCCTAAAGTAAGCCCGGCCAATGATTAAAGAAAAAATACAGCAGCTTGCCAATGATATTTTTGATGATGTGGTAGCCAACCGCCGTCATTTACATTCACATCCCGAACTTTCATTTCATGAAATAGAAACCTCTGTGTTTGTTGCCCGCAAATTGGAAGAATTAGGGATTGAGTATCACAAAATGGCCGATACCGGTTTGGTCGCTTTAATAAAAGGGGATAAGCCGGGTACCGAAGTGGTTGCGCTTCGTGCGGATATGGATGCGTTGCCTATACTGGAGGCTAACGATGTGCCTTACAAGTCGCAGAATGAAGGGGTAATGCACGCCTGTGGCCATGATGTGCATACCTCATCATTACTTGGTGTAGCTAAAATATTAACCGAGTTAAAAAGCGAATTTGGCGGTACGGTTAAACTGATCTTTCAACCGGCCGAAGAAAAGTTACCAGGTGGCGCCAGCCTGATGATACAACAGGGCGTATTGGAAAACCCAAAACCATCAGCCGTTATAGGCCAGCATGTAATGCCGCTTATAGATGCGGGCAAGGTAGGCTTTCGCTCGGGTAAGTACATGGCCTCTACAGATGAATTATATGTAACTGTTAAAGGCAAGGGCGGCCATGGCGCCCAGCCGCAGCAAAATGTTGATCCGGTTATCATCACCGCGCATATTTTAACAGCTTTACAGCAGGTAGTAAGCCGTTTTGCCGATCCTAAAAGCCCGTCGGTGCTTTCATTTGGTAAAGTAATTGCCAATGGCGCTACTAATGTTATCCCGAATGAGGTTTACCTGGAAGGTACTTTCCGCACCATGGATGAGGGCTGGCGTGCCGAAGCTCATATAAAGATGAAAAAAATGGCCGAAGGTATTGCCGAAAGTATGGGCGGTAGCTGCGACTTTAAGATCATGAAAGGTTATCCTTTTCTGATTAACGAGGAAAAACTGACTGCCTCCGTTCGTGGTTTTGCTGAAGATTACCTGGGCAAAGAAAACGTTTTAGATCTTGATATATGGATGGCTGCAGAAGATTTTGCTTACTACTCACAAGTAGCAGATTCATGCTTTTACAGACTGGGTACACGTAATGAAGCCCGTGGCATTACTTCATCGGTACATACCCCAACTTTTGATATTGAAGAAAGCGCGCTTGAACAAAGCGTAGGTTTGATGGCATATCTGGCAGTTAAGCAGTTGGGGAATTAGTTGATAGTTCATGGTTATTAGCCGCGAACCATAACTGTTATACTGAAAAACATGGGCAAAATAATTTCGACATCCTTCTGCCTGATTCTTTTTACTTTCGGCTTGAAAGCGCAACAGATACAGCGCTATAATCCGGATACCATCCGTACCATCGTTATCGATTCTGCTGTTAACATCGTATCCCATCGGCTTAATGCGCAGGATTTTATTGACGCCATTGTAAATGATACCAGTTTTTATAAGGCATTTCAAAACATGAAGAAATATGCCTTTACTGCAGAGAACCGCATTTACACTTATAACAAAAAGAACCGTGTAAACGGCCGAATTTACCGTAAAATAAGGCATGAAAATGTTAACGGTAAACACCAGGTAACCTATCTTGCCAAACAGGATACCGGGGCAGTTTACAAAAAGAACGGTAAATACCAGTTATATACGGTTGAGATGTTCGATTACATCTTTATGAACGCTTATAATTCCGGGTTTATACAAAGCGACGGAACATCTGCGGCAAATAAGGGTAAAAACGCAGGGTATAAAGCTAAACTGAAAGCACTGATCTTTACACCGGGGCGAAAGATAAGCGGCATTCCTTTCATCAGCGGCAAAACTGAAATTTTTGGAAAAGATATGCGGCAATTTTATTTATATGAGTTTGCCCGCGGTAAGTATCTGGATACTATACCTGTTTACCGTTTTAAAGTTATCCGCAAGCCAAGTACTTCCGATGGTGATACCATGATCAAAGAGATGACCACCATCTTTGATATGAACACATTTCAAATATTGGGAAGGTATATCGACATGAAGTTCAGCAATATGTTTTTTGATTTTAACGTGCAGATGGATATTGAACTTAACCGTTTTGAAGGCGAGCTCCTGCCCACCAAAATAACCTACCAGGGCAACTGGGACATTCCTTTTCATAAAGAGGAGCGGGCCAGCTTTTTGATTGTGCATAAGGATTATAAAAAAGAATAATTGTTGTTCACCAACACCGTAAAGAAATCGCATTATCAGCGAAATGAAATATTTCATCCAATAATTACATCTATTAGGCCCGGCCGGCAAATGCCCGGGATTAGTTTATAATTTTGCCGCGCAAAGAAAGCTTTGTTGTATGAGATACGTAACAGACGATAACAGAAAGATCAGCGCGATATTAGCCTTTTTAATTATCCCCATTTCGGGTTTTGCAATGGATGTTTATGTGCCCTCTTTCCCTGCAATGGTGAAGGATCTTCATACATCAATTTCCAGCGTAAGGTTTACAATGACTATATTTTTGATAAGCTACGGGGTTTCGCAGCTTTTTGTTGGCAGTATTATGGATAGCTACGGGCGTTACCGCCTTGGTCTTATCTCTTTATTTGCGTTTATAATAAGTAATATAGTAATTATAACTACGCATAGCATCGAGTTAATTTTTGTGATGCGCGCTTTACAAGGGTTTGTAATTTCGATGATAATGGTGTCAAAACGGTCGTTGTTTATCGACGTTTTTACGGGGGATAAGCAAAAGCATTACACCAGTTTATTATCTGTAGTGTGGTCTTCCGCTCCTGTTATTGCCCCTTTTTTGGGCGGCTATCTGCAGCATAGTTTTGATTGGCGCGCAAATTTCTACTTCCTTGCTTTTTATGCTTTTGTAATGCTGCTGTTAGAATTAAAATACAGCGGCGAAACACTTAAACAGATCAGGCCATTTCATTTAAGCTCCGTTATCCGTACATACCAAAATATGCTTGGCACAAAGGATTTTGCTTATGGCATTATAGTGCTTGGGTTAAGTTATTCCATGGCGATCATATTCGGCATGTCGGCCCCCTTTCTTATCGAAAATATTTTTCACTATTCACCGGTTATAACCGGGTATGCCGCGTTAAGCTCGGGCATAGCTTTATTGTTGGGGGGCATGCTAAGTAAGTATTTAATAGCTAAAGATTTTTATAGTAAATTAACCTGGGCTAACTCATTACAAGGTGTATTTGCGATCAGCATGTTTGCTACCGCACATTTGTTTACCAGCATTTTCGCGATAATGTTCTTTGTAATAGCACTTCATTTTTTAATGGGCTTTATATACAATATTTACTTTACTTACTGCTTGACCCGTTTTCCCGATAATGCAGGCATATCAGGCGGATTAACAAGTGGTGGAGGTTATATTGTGACATCTATTTTTAGCTATGCTATAGCAACTGTAGTTAATATTCATAACCAGCAAACTTTTGCTATCAGCTATATTATATTGGTAATTTTAATAGCGCTTATGCTTTTAACGCTACGTAGTTATCTAAACAGACCTGTACCTGTTGTTAATTAATCCCAATTTGCTCGGCAACTGCTTTACAAACTTCGTTGCGTTTAACCAAAAGCGTGGTCATATACTGTTTCAGGAACAACCAATCAGCCAGTTTTCCTAACCAGCCTAATGGTGATCTATAATTAAACACGTCGCGCATGGTTGTTTGAGCGCCTTGCTGTTCAAAATAGTGCTCATGCCTGAAACTTTTAAAAGCGCAGCTTACCTGTTCGTCGGCAAAATAAGTAGGGTAATCAAAATCAGTTATTTTAGAGGTAAGGTTTTGCCAAATACCAAAATGCTTTGCCCGCCAGGTAACGTTTTCGCCTAACTCTATCAAACCGCTCGTGCGTCCTGCAATGGCGCGTTCACCGGTGTGTACAGTTGAAGCTACGTGTACATCGATATCCCGAGCAACATTAAAGCAGCGTTCAATTGGGGCGTTAATAGTGGTTGTTAAGTTAATCGTTGGCATCTACAAACAAAAAGCGCTGATAAAAAATCAGCGCTTTGATAAAATCATTAAATTTTGTTAAAACTCCGCGTTCTTGGGGAACCTTGGGAAAGGTATCACGTCGCGAATATTACCCATGCCGGTAACAAATAATACCAGGCGCTCAAAGCCTAAGCCGAAACCTGCATGCTGGCATCCGCCGAAACGGCGTGTATCTAAATACCACCAAAGTTCTTCTTTAGGGATGCCTATCTCATCCATGCGCTGCTCCAGTTTATCTAACCGTTCCTCACGCTGTGATCCGCCTACAATTTCGCCAATGCCCGGGAAAAGAATGTCCATAGCAGCAACGGTTTTGCCGTCGTCGTTCTGGCGCATATAAAAAGATTTGATCTCTTTAGGATAATCGGTAAGAATAACCGGTTTTTTAAAGTGTTTTTCTACCAGGTAGCGCTCATGTTCAGATTGCAGGTCGGTGCCCCAGCCTTCAACCAGGTACTGAAATTTCTTTTTCTTATTAGGGGTTGATTCCTTTAATATATCGATTGCCTCGGTATAGGTAAGGCGTTCAAAATCGTTATTCAAACAAAACTGCAGCTTCTCTAACAAGGTCATTTCCGAGCGCTCGTTCTGCGGTTTTTGTTTTTCCTCTTCCTGTAAACGCTGGCTTAAAAACTCTATATCCTCCTTGTTCTTATCCAGCGCATAGCTGATAACGTATTTCAACAAGGCTTCGGCAAGGTCGGCGTTATCTTTCAGGTCATAAAAAGCCATCTCGGGCTCTATCATCCAAAACTCGGCAAGGTGGCGTGTGGTATTTGAGTTTTCGGCACGGAAAGTAGGGCCAAAGGTGTAAATATCGCTTAAAGCCATGGCTCCCAGCTCACCCTCCAACTGGCCTGAAACCGTAAGATTAGTTGAGCGACCGAAAAAATCCTGCTTATAATCTATTTCGCCGGTCTCTGTCTTTGGTGGGTTAGCAATATCAAAGTTAGTTACGTGAAAAGTTTCGCCTGCGCCTTCAGCATCTGATGCGGTAATGATAGGCGTATGCAGGTAAATAAAACCACGCTCCTGGAAAAATTGATGAATAGCGTAAGACAGCGTATTACGTACACGGAATACGGCGCCAAACGTATTGGTACGAAAACGCAGGTGCGCTATCTCTCTTAAGAACTCAAGACTGTGCTTTTTAGGCTGAAGCGGATATTTTTCAGGATCGCTATCGCCCAGTATCTCAATCTCGGTAGCCTTTACCTCGACAGACTGGCCTTTACCTAATGAGGCGACAAGTTTGCCTGTAGCGCTAATGGCAGCACCTGTGGTAATGCGTTTTAGAAGCGTTGGGTCGGTATTTTCAAAATCAACAACAATTTGCAGGTTGCTGTTAGTAGAGCCATCGTTTAAAGCTATAAACTGGTTATTGCGAAAAGTTCGCACCCATCCTTTAACTGTTACATCAATATCGGTTTTACCGCCCTCAAGCAGTGCTTTAATTTTTGTACGCTGGCTCATATAATAAACAATAGTCGAGCGGCAAAAATACAATTATTTGCTAAAAAGCTCCCTGTAAATCTTGCATAGCAAGTGGTGGTTAAAAAAAATGTACAGAAATTAAAAAGCCCTCCGGTTGAGAGGGCTAAGTGAGGTAGCAATGTTATTTCGGCAGGGCTATTACAAACTGCCCTTTAGTAAATTTTACGCTATCCGGATAAGTGCTTGATGTTACCGGGAATGTTCTTACAAACTTCAGGTTGAATTTTCCGCCGATGATCTTGTTGATAGAATCTAAAGCGGTTACCTCAAGCGAGCTGCCGCTTGCAGTGCCTACATTATAGCGGCTTACGGTATCTTTACCTACTACCTGGTAATATTTAGCCTGGTTACCGGTTAACTGGTATACACCTTTGCCGGTGTACTTAATGTGCATTACAATGCCTGCATCCTGGCTTAAACCAGCAACCGCAATAGAGTCGGTACCCACTTTGCCGGTGGCAGGGTAGCCGTAAATCGCCAGTCCGTTTTTCTCGGCTACAAAATAAGGGTCGTATGATACATAACAACAATTATCATCGTGCTTTAAACAGGATGATAGCAAAAGGGCCGAAAAGGCCAGGAGAGTAAATGTTAGCTTTTTCATGATCAGTAATTATTTAACATTATACTTTACGTTAAATAAATTACGAACGCTACAGGGGTATTATTATTTTTTCCGATTGACTTTATGCTTAGCCGGTTAAAAAGCTTCGCCTAAACCTACATATACACCGCTTTGCCTGCTTTCGCCGGGGCGTTTTTCACCTATGCCATAGTCAATACGTACACTTAAGCCTTTTTGTACATCAAAAAAGTAACGAAGCCCACCACCATAATTGGGTTTAAGCGCATCAAAATCAAAAGACTTATTAAATACCTCGCCGGTACCGGCGAACCCTACAATGCCAAACCTGTCGCTAAGGCGGTAGCGCAATTCGGTTTGCCCTGCCAGGTAGTTACGATCGCGAAAGCGGCCGTTATAATAGCCACGCATCATTTCATCGCTACCCATGGCAGGCAGCAAATAAAAAGGGGAGGAGTTGCCTAAAAGATTCTGGCTTTGTACATCAAGGCCTAAAACTAAACGCTTGCTTAATGCAAAAAAATGGGTAAGCTCAGCATTAAAAAAACTCCCTTTATAACTGCTGTTACGGCCAAAGCCGCTCATAATGTTAAGGTAGGTAGTAAGTGTACCGCCGCGGGTAGTATAGGTGTTGTTGTTCCTGTTATCAAAAATCAGCGTAGGGCCTATATAAACAATATTACCACCACTTTTATCCTCAATGGTTGGGTTAGTACTATAAATGCCTCCCGCTTCCCTATCATTAAAGCGGTAATAATACCCGCCGGCTACCAGCCCGGCATAAATATACCGGCCAAACTTCTTTTCGGCGCTGAAATTGGCCCTTATACGCTTTTGGCCAAGTCGGTCGGCGTCAGCTTTAGCGGTATTATTGCCAATGCCGTAAAAATCAAACGGAAAATTAATGTAATTGATAGCGCCGATAAAATGGTAGCGGTTACCGGGCGTCCAATAACTGCTGCTAAGGTTTAACCTGCTTTGGCCTTTGGTTGTAATAGTGGCGTAGGCAAATAGGTTAGATACCCTGGTGTACTCGCTCAAAGTATCTGTATAAAAAGAGTACAAGCCCGACCCACCAAATTCAAGGCCTGTTTCAGGTGCTGAGCTGAGTACGGGTAAAATAACAAAGCTGCCTTTTTTGCTGGTATCTTTTTCAAAATACATTTTCCGGATAAACTTTGGCAGCAAATGTGTTTGAGCAAAAACAGGAGCGGTAATAAAAAACAATATGAATATGGTTACAATCTTTTTCATGGGGTATAGTGCCATAAAGATAATTTTAATAGCACTTGTTTTGCCGAATTTGCATTTATAAAATTATGATGTGCCCAAAATAGCTACTTTTGCAAAATAATTTAGAGGAATGAATATGAGCACTGAAAGAGGCCCTATATCTCAGTTTATCGAGAAAAACTACCTGCACTTTAATGCAGCAGCATTAATGGATGCAGCTAAAGGATATGAAACACACCTTACCGAAGGTGGCAAAATGATGGTAACGCTGGCCGGCGCCATGAGTACTGCTGAGTTGGGTATATCGCTTGCAGAGATGATTCGGCAGGGTAAGATTGATATAATTTCGTGTACTGGTGCCAACCTGGAAGAGGATATCATGAACCTGGTTGCCCACTCGCATTACAAACGTGTACCTAATTACCGCGACTTAAGCCCGCAGGATGAGTGGGATTTGTTAGAGAACCACTATAACCGTGTTACCGATACCTGTATACCGGAAGAAGAGGCTTTTCGCCGTTTACAGAAACACATCCATAAAATATGGAAGGATGCTGATGACAGTGGCGAGCGCTATTTCCCGCATGAGTATATGTATAAGATATTATTAAGCGGCGAATTGGAACAGTATTATGAGATTGACCCTAAAAACTCATGGATGCTGGCCGCAGCTGAAAGAAACCTGCCAATAGTTGTACCCGGATGGGAAGACTCAACCATGGGTAACATCTTTGCTTCATACGTTATCAAGGGGGAGATCAAGGCATCGACCATGAAGAGCGGTATAGAATATATGGCATGGCTTGCCGATTGGTACGTTAAAAACTCGGACGGAAAGGGTTTGGGCTTTTTCCAGATAGGCGGTGGTATAGCCGGCGATTTCCCTATCTGCGTTGTGCCTATGCTGTACCAGGATATGGAGATGGAAAACATACCTTTCTGGAGCTATTTCTGCCAGATATCAGATTCTACCACATCTTACGGTTCATATTCTGGCGCCGTACCTAATGAAAAAATAACATGGGGTAAGCTGGATATAGATACTCCTAAATTTATTGTGGAAAGTGATGCTACTATTGTAGCTCCTTTAATATTTGCATGGATACTTAAGCAGTAACAAACTATTATAACGCGCAAAGCCCTTTAAATTTTTTAAAGGGCTTTTTTGTATTTGATCTCTGGATACACAGTGCGGATCAGCAATAAAAAATGGCCTGATAAGTATTGGTCAGGTAAGTTATCTGGCTGGATTATACGATGCCTGGCAAAGCTTTAGCTTTCTGTTGCCTCCTTTACAGATATTAATACAAAAAAATTAAATTTGAAAGGGTAATAATTACACTTTTTATTGCTGATAATCATCCTAATAACAAAAACGCCATTTAAACAAATTTGAGAGGGTTTTTATTCAATTTAGAACGATTATAAATTATATATTGCTGTCATTAAATTGTCAGCGATAGTGTATAAAGTTATACTTTTGTGCCTGAAAAAGTGGCTAAAACATACATACTACGTCTCGTTTAACACTTAAAATATAAAATTATTTAGCATAAATACACTTTATGAGAAATATCTCATTGATTCTTAAACAGTTTTCGAGGTCGGTTTTACTGGTAGCCGGGTTGGCTGTTTGCGGGTTTAACGCTAATGCACAAACCGATGCTGCAAAGGGCGAAGCTTTATTTAAGGCCAAATGTACTGCGTGTCATAAAATAGACACCCGTATGACCGGCCCTGCCTTAGGCCCCCAGCTTACACAGGAAACAGACGATGCCTACCTTACTAAATGGATCCAGAACAACCAGGCTCTTATCGCCGCTAAAAATCCAAAAGCATTAAAAATCTATAATGAGTTTAACCAGGCCGGCATGACCGTGTTTGCCGAGTTAAGCGATGCTGATGTAGGTAACATTATTACCTACGTTCGTACCGAGTGGAAAACAATGCAGGAAGAGAGAGCTAAGGCTCCTGCAGGTGGTGCAGCTGCCGCAGAACAAGGCCCAAGCAGCCTTGTAGTGTGGGGCTTAATCGGTGTAATAGTAATCGCCCTTATCGTGATACTTGTATTGAACAAGGTTATCGGTACACTGGAGCGCTTATTGTTAAACAGGCAAGGTGTTAGCCTTATTGAAGAAGAAACTGCTGAAGAGGCTGAAACAAAAGCAGCGCGCGCAGCGGTATTTAAAAAGCTTATCAAAAATAAGAAGCTTGTTTTCTTTGTGGTGTTGTGCTTAACCATTGCTTTTGGTAGCTGGAACTGGGTAACCATGTGGAATACCAATGTTCACCAGGGTTATCAGCCGGAGCAGCCGATCAAATACTCGCACGAGCTGCATGCCGGTGCCATGAAAATTGAGTGCCAGTACTGCCACGTAGCTGCGTTTAAAGGCAAAAATGCATCAATCCCGTCATTGAACATTTGTATGAACTGCCACAAATCGGTTAAAACAGAGTCGCCAGAGATCCACAAGATTTATGACGCTTTGGGTTACGATCCTAACACAGCTAAATACGACAGCACTAAAGCTAAACCTATCCAGTGGGTGCGTGTACACAACCTGCCTGATTTGGCTTACTTCAACCACTCTCAGCACGTTAAAGTGGGTGGTATAAAATGCCAAACCTGCCATGGCCAGATACAGGAGATGAAAGAGGTATACCAATACTCTCCACTTACCATGAAATGGTGTATCCAATGCCACAAACGCACACAGGTTAACTCAAAAGGTAACGCTTATTACGATAGCATCCTTGCCGCTCATGAGAAATTCAAGAAAGGCGAGAAAGTTACCGCAGCTTTACTTGGCGGTATAGAGTGTGCTAAGTGCCACTATTAATAATCAGAATAGATAAAAGAACGTAGCATTACAGTTTATATAACTTAAATGGATAACAATAAAAAATACTGGAAAGGTTTAGAAGAACTAAACAACACGCCAGAATTTGTTGAGAAAAATAAACACGAATTTGCCGAGCCGATACCTATTGAAGAAGTATTGAGCGGTGGAGGCCTTTCGGCAAAAACTCCCCGTCGCGACTTCCTGAAGGCATTGGGCTTTGGTGTGGGTGCAGTTACTTTAGCAGCTTGCCAAAAAGTACCCGTACACAAATCTATCCCTTACTTAATCAAACCGGAGGAAGTAACACCGGGTGTTGCCAATTACTACTCATCTACATTTGAGGGTAACGCTATATTGGTAAAAACCCGCGAAGGCCGCCCTATAAAAGTTGAAGGTAACCCTAAAGATATTTTAGGAAAGGGTGGTTTAAGTGCCCATGCCCAGGCATCAGTGCTTGATCTGTACGATACCAATCGTGTTAAAGATCCGCAAATGGATGGCAATGATGCCGGGTGGCCACAAATTGATACGTTTGTTAAAAATGAGCTTGCAGCCGTTGCAGCAGCAGGTAAAACCATCAGCATTGTATCATCAACTGTTCATAGCCCATCTACTACAGCTGTAATTGCTGATTTTATTGCAAAGTACCCTACTGCTAAACATGTAACGTACGATGCAGTATCATATACAGGTATTATTAAAGCTAACCAAAACAGCTTTGGTAAAGCCGTATTACCTCATTATAATTTTGATAAGGCTGACGTTATAGTAAGCTTTGGCGCCGATTTCCTTGGAACCTGGATCTCTGGCGAAGAGTTTACCCGCCAATACGTATCAAACAGGGGCGCAAAATCTCTTGAAGAGAAAAAGATGTCTCGTCATATCCAGTTTGAGAGTGGGATGAGCCTTACCGGTACTAACGCTGATGTGCGCATCGCAATTAAGCCTTCAGAAGAAGGCCCGGCTTTGGTAAACTTATATAATGCACTTAGCGGAACAAGCTTACCGGGTTCAAGAAAACTAACTACAGCCAACGCTGATAAAGCCATTACGCTTGTAGCTAAAGAACTGACAGCAGCAAAAGGCCGTGCGCTTGTAATTTGTGGTTCTAACGATGTTGCAACCCAGGTATTGGTAAACGCTATCAACTCTTTACTGGGTAGCTACGGTACTACTATTGATCTGGATAATCCATCCCGTCAGTATGCAGGTAACGATAGCGATATTGTTGACTTTATAGCTGCAGCAAAACGCGGCGAAGTAGGGGCAGTGCTTTTCCTTGATGCTAATCCTGCTTATGATTATCACTCTCCACAGGCTGTAAAAGATGCCTTAAAGAATGTACGCTTAAGGGTGTCTTTCTCTGATCATAATGACGAAACAGCTGTTTTATGTAATGTTATAGCGCCAAATCACCACTACCTTGAGTCGTGGGGTGACGATAGTGCTTTAGAAGGTTACTACACCATATTGCAGCCTACCATCAACCCTGTTTACAATACACGCCAGGCAGAAACCAGCCTGTTGGTTTGGAGCGATAACGCTGTTAAAGATTATTACACTTACGTTAGGAATAACTGGAACAATAAATTACTTGCTTTAGGCGGTTTATCTGGCCAGGCAGGTTGGGAAACCTTACTGCAAAACGGCTTTATTAAAGCAGCTCCGGTTGCAGCCGGCACTTATACTTTTAACTACGACTTGAATGCTGTTACACAAACCATTCTTAGCCAAAGCGCTAAACTTGGCGAAGGTGTAAGCATAGATGGTAAAAAAGTTGAGCTGCAGGTTTATCAGAATAACGCCATGCGAGATGGTAAAAAAGCAAATAACCCGTGGTTGCAGGAGTTGCCGGATCCGGTAACAAAAGTTACCTGGGATAACTTTGCAGCCATGTCGCCGTCAGACGTCAAAAAGTTAGGTCTGGAAGAATTTTCTGTAATTAAAATACAGGCAAATGGTTATAGTGTTGAACTTCCGGTGCTTTCACAGCCAGGCCAGGCACAAGGTACCATCTCTGTAGCAGTTGGCTATGGGCGTACCTCAGCAGGCCCGGTAGGTAACAATGTAGGTAAAAACGCATATCCTTTCTATAGCTTCCGCAACGGTACTTTCCAAACTACCGCGCAGGCAACTATAGAAGCTACTGGTGATATGTTCCCGCTTTCGCAAACGCAAACCCACCACTCTTATGAGGGCCGTAACGTTATCCGGGAAACTACTTTTGCAGAATTCAAGAAAAATCCTGCATCACACAGTGGTAACGAAGGTGAGCATGAGAAATACGACCTTTGGGCAAAAAGTACCGAGGACCTAAGCCACGCCCGCCCGGTTTATGATTGGGTAATGGCTATTGACCTTAACGCATGTACCGGTTGCGGCGCTTGTATTGTAGCTTGTAGTGCTGAGAACAACGTACCTGTTGTAGGTAAAGAAGAAGTTGGCCGTCGCCGGGAAATGCACTGGATCCGTATAGACCGTTACTATAGTTTTGCCAAGAACGGCGAAGCTGAGGCCGATGAGGAAACAGGAATGGTAACCAAAGAAAAACAGATAGATAAACTGGAAAACTTTGATAACGTTACCGTTGTGCACCAGCCAATGCTTTGCCAGCATTGCGACCACGCGCCTTGCGAAACCGTGTGCCCGGTATTAGCTACCGTTCACTCATCAGAAGGTTTGAACCAGATGGCTTACAACCGTTGTGTAGGTACACGTTACTGCGCAAATAACTGCCCTTACAAAGTGCGTCGTTTCAACTGGTTTAACTACTGGAATGACTCTCGCTTTGATAACTACCTGAATAACGAGCACACACAATTAGTACTTAACCCGGATGTAACCACACGTTTCCGTGGTGTGATGGAAAAATGCTCTATGTGCGTACAGCGTATACAGGCTGGTAAGCTTAAAGCTAAAATGGAGAAACGCCCGCTTAAAGATGGTGAAATTAAAATGGCTTGTCAGCAAACCTGTACAGCCAACGCAATCATCTTCGGTAACAGGAACGATCCTAACTCTGAAGTTTCAAAAGCTTTAAAGAGCGAGCGTACTTACTATGTACTTGAAGAGCTTAACGTACAACCGGGTATTGGTTACCAGGTAAAAGTTAGAAATACAGGAACTGAATCACTGGCTTAAATTTTATAAAGAGATATATCATAACATATGGCTCATCATCATGAATCGATAATCAGGGAACCGTTAATGACAGGCAAGGACATGACCTATGCCCGCATTACTGATGAAATTTTGTTGCCTGTAGAAAATAAACCTAACAAAGCCTGGTGGATCGGCTTCATTGTATCTGCATTAGGCGCCATGTTATGGGTAGTTGCCATCAGCCTTACCTTTTGGTTTGGTTTGGGCGAGTGGGGCTTAAATAAAACCGTAGGCTGGGCATGGGATATCACCGGCTTCGTATGGTGGGTAGGTATTGGTCACGCCGGTACGCTTATCTCCGCGGTACTCCTTATCTTCGGTCAAAACTGGCGTAACTCTATTAACCGCTCTGCCGAGGCGATGACAATCTTTGCGGTAATTTGCGCGGCTACCTACATTGTAGCGCACATGGGCCGCCCATGGTTAGCTTACTTTACACTACCGCTGCCAAACCAGTACGGCTCACTTTGGGTAAACTGGAACTCTGCACTGATGATGGACGTGTTCGCAATATCAACATATTTCTCTGTATCGTTATTATTCTGGTACACTGGTTTATTGCCTGATATTGCAACCATCCGCGACCGCGCTACAGGTATACGTCGCCGTATCTATTCTATATTATCTTTCGGATGGACAGGTTCATTAAAAACCTGGCAGCGTTTCGAGACCGTGTCACTTATCCTGGCCGGTATCTCTACACCACTGGTACTATCGGTACACACCATCGTATCCTTTGACTTTGCTACATCTTTGGAACCAGGATGGCACACTACCATCTTCCCGCCTTACTTCGTAGCGGGTGCTATCTTCTCGGGTTTCGCCATGGTGCAAACGTTGTTACTGGTAACCCGTAAGGTGTTAGGTTTAGAAAATTACATTACCATGTTCCACATCGAATCGATGAATAAGATCATCATGCTTACCGGTTCAATTGTGGGTGTGGCTTATATTACTGAGTTCTTTATTGCATGGTACTCACAGGTAGAGTATGAGCAATACGCTTTCATCAACCGTGCTACCGGCCCTTACTGGTGGGCATACTGGAGCATGATGAGCTGTAACGTAATTTCCCCGCAGCTTTTCTGGTCAAAGAAACTGCGTACAAGCATACCTTTCTCATGGTTCCTTTCAATCATCGTAAACATCGGTATGTGGTTTGAGCGTTTCGTAATCATCGTTACCTCACTTCACCGCGATTATATACCATCAAGCTGGGCTATGTTCTATCCAACCTGGGTAGACGTAAGCGTGTTCATCGGTTCAATCGGTTTATTCTTCACCTTGTTCCTGTTATTTATCAGGGTATTGCCTTCAGTGGCAATTGCCGAGGTAAAACTGCTGCTGAAAACTTCAAGTGAGCAGGCCAAAAAGAAATTAATTGATGAAGGCCACCTTGAGCCGGCAGAGGTACAGTATTATAAAGATTCGTTAACCAAGTATGACAGCGTTGATTTGGCTGATTACGAAAAAGTATAAAAATGAGCAAGACTAAATTTATATTGGGCTGTTTTGATGATCCTGATAACATGATGCAGGGTATCACCAACTTACAAAAAAACAGTGTGCCTATTTATGATGTGTATTCACCAATGCCTATACACGGTATCGAGGCTAAAATGGGCGTTAAAGATTCGAGATTAGGTTATGCGGCATTTTGCTTTGGCTGCCTTGGTGGCACAGTAATCTTCAGTTTATTGTATTATACACTGGTACATGACTGGCCTTTGAACGTAGGTGGTAAGCCAAACTTTGCCATGCCAAACTTTGTGCCGTTTACATTTGAGTGGACCATCCTGTTCACCGCTTTTGGTATGACCTTGACTTTTTTTGCAGCAACCCACCTGTTTCCAGGCCGTGCGCCAAGGGTGATGGACCTGCGCGCGACAGACGACCGCTTTATAATTGCTGTTGACGCAAAAGGTAATATACCGCATGATGATATAACCAATTTGTTAAAAGAAGCAGGAGCTGTAGAAGTAAAGCATAACGAAAGGAAATATGTTAGCTATGAATAAAATTAAAATATTGGGCACAACGGCTTTCGTTATCGCTGCATCGATAGTAATTACTTCATGCAAGGATAAGCGCAGCACCGGCTGGGAATATGCTCCCAATATGTACGAGCATAAGGCTTACGAATACGATCAGCCTAATGATAACTTTAAAGATGGTAAAACCGCACAGGTTCCGCCTGCAGGTACTATACCAATCGGTTTCAAACGCTTTGATTATCCAAATACCAAAGAAGGCTATGAGCTGGCAGGTACCGAGGTGAAAAATCCGTTAACTGCTTCAGCTGAAAACCTGAAAGATGGTAAGGCGTTGTTTACCACTTTTTGTTCTCCGTGCCATGGTATAAATGGTCAGGGAGATGGATTGGTAGTTCAGCATGGTTATCCACCGCCGCCATCTTATTCAAAAGGACAGTCATCACGTGGTGGAGCGATGAAAGATCTTACCGACGGTAAAATATATCATACCATAACTTACGGTGTGAACGCAATGGGTTCATACGCATCTCAGGTAGCACCTGAGGAGCGCTGGAAGATAGTTATGTATGTACACCATTTACAAACTTTATAAGATTATTTATTAATGAAGACTCATAATAATTTTGACGAACGTTTTGAATTTACAGGCAATGCCAAAACATACAGTTTGGTTGCTATTGTAATTGGTGTTATAGCAATTGCGTTCGGCTTTATTGCAGGTGGCGACCACATACAACGCGCTTACAGCAACCTGTTGCTGATGGGATACTTTTTTGTTTGCGTTTGTACGGCCGGTGTATTCTTTTCGGCATACAACTATGTAGCGCAGGCAGGATGGTCTGCATCGCTCATCAGGGTACCCCAGGCATTTGCAAAAGCACTGCCTATAGCAAGTGTTATCCTTGTATTAATTATTACTGCAGGTTTACTGCATACCCATACCATTGAAGAGCACGGTAAACAGGAGGTAGTGCCTTACCTGTATGCACATTGGGCTGCACATGGCTTAACAGATCCTTCTGCAGAGAACTATGATGCTATAATTGCAGGTAAAAAAGGCTTCTTGAATATTCCTTTCTTTTTCGGCGTATTAGTAGTATTACTGAGCGCTTATAGTTTCTTCGGTGTCAAAATGGCTCAGTTCTCTGAAGCGGAAGATAGCGAAGGCGGTATGATTAACTATGACAGGAACTTTAAATATTCTTGTATTTTCCTTGTAATATTTGGTTTCACGTTCCCAATATTTGCCTTTGGTGTAATCATGTCGCTGGAAGCGCATTGGTTCTCAACCATGTTTGGCTGGTATAACCTGGCTGCCATGCACGTAAGCGGCCTTGCAATTATTGCCCTGGTAATTATCTATCTGCAAAGAAGGGGATACATGACCTGGTTAAACGAAAACCACTTACATGACCTTGGTAAACTAATATTTGGTTTCTCTATTTTCTGGACCTACGTTTGGTTTGCCCAGTTTTTCCTTACCTGGTATGCAAACATGCCAGAGGAGTCGGTATATTTTTACAAACGCTGGGAACCTGAATACAAATGGTGGTTCTGGTTAAATATTGTAATTAACTTTGTTGCTCCGTTACTATTACTGATGTCCCGTGATGCAAAGCGTTTAAGCAACCGTGTTATGTGGGTTTGTATTTTGTTAATAGCGGGTCACTGGTTAGATTATTACCTGATGATCATGCCTGGCACTTTAGGCATCCAAAGAGGCTTTGGTGTTGAAGAGATAGGTATATTTTTAGGCTTTGCCGGGTTATTCACCTTTACAGTGTTAACCAAGTTAAGTAAAGCGCAATCGCTTATACCTAAAAAACACCCGTTCTTGCAAGAGAGTCTGCATCATCACAGATAATATTGTTAAATTTGCAACCGGATACAGCAATTTCAAATAACCAATAAAATGGGATTAAAAAATCTATTCAATTCTAAAAAAATACTTTCGCTTTTAGCTGTGTTTATGCTTTTGGGCACAAGCCTGCTTTTTGCTCAGGGTACAGAGTCGGCAGGCACCAGTGCATCGCCGGCTGCCGATGCTGCAGCTAAAGATAACGGCCTTGCTACTGCAGGCTACTATATACTTTTGTTCCTGGTGGTTTGCTTTATAATAGGCATTGTAGGCAAAATATTCCGTGTTTATGACCTTACCCAGCAAATAAGGGGCAAACAACCGATGAACTGGAATAACATTATCGGTGTAATGTTCCTGATCTTTTTAATTGCAGGCCTGTATGGTGCATATTGGTCATTCACCGTTCAGGGAAGCATGATATTGCCTGCTGCAGCTTCGGCACATGGTAAGGTGTTAGACCAAATGTTCTGGACAACCACCAGCATTACCATGACAGTGTTTTTTATTACACAGATATTGCTGTTTACCTTCCTGTTCAGATATCGTTACAACGCCAAACGTCGCGGTCATTATTTGCCACACAACAATACCATTGAGAAGGTATGGACTATTGCCCCGGCAATCGTTTTAACCGTACTGGTTATCTTCGGTTTCTTTACCTGGCAAAAAATTACCAACAGTGTTGATGCTAAAGGTGAGCCTGCTTCACTTAATATTGATATAACCGGCCATCAGTTTGCCTGGGAACTCCGTTATCCTGGTAAAGACGGGCATTTAGGTGCAACTAATTACAAACTGGTAAACGGTGGCAACAAATTAGGTATCAACTTTAAAGATAAATATTCATATGATGATTTACAGGCCGATACCATGGTTATTCCTGTAAATAAATCAGTAAGGTTAAATATCCATTCACAGGATGTTATCCATAGTGTTTACATTCCTCACTTTCGTGTTCAGCTGAATGCGGTGCCTGGTTTGCCTACTTACTTTAAGTTTATGCCAACCGTTACTACTGCAGAGATGCGTACCAAACTTGACAGGCCTACGTTTGAATACGAAGTACTTTGCAACAAAATTTGCGGCGGAAGCCACTATAACATGAAAAAAATTGTACGCGTTGTTACCCAGGCTGAATATCAGGCGTGGATAGCTCAGCAAAAACCATATTTAACAGATCAGCTTAAAAAGGATTTGAAGTTTGCTGAGGCGGATAACAAACAGGTACAGGATAACAGGTTAGCGTTAAACAATTAATACAAAAAGATTAGCGAGTATGTCAACATTAGCAGTTCACGATCACGGAGTAGCACATCACGAAGGCGATCACGGACATCATCATAAAGAAACATTCATATCTAAATACATATTTAGTATGGATCATAAGATGATTGCAAAGCAATTCCTTATTACAGGGATTACTATGGCAGTTATCGCAATGATCCTGTCAATCCTATTCAGGATTCAGTTAGCCTATCCTGATAAAGCATTTCCTTTGCTGGAAACCTTATTAGGTCGTTTTGCGCCTGGTGGCCGGTTGGATTCAAACTTTTACCTTGCATTAGTTACCATACACGGTACCATTATGGTATTCTTTGTATTAACTGCAGGCCTTAGCGGTACATTCAGTAACCTGCTTATCCCATTGCAGGTTGGTGCACGTGATATGGCATCTCCTTTCATGAACATGTTATCTTACTGGTTCTTCTTTTTAGCCAGCGTTATCATGCTATCGTCATTCATGATTCAGAAAGGCCCTGCCAGCGGCGGCTGGACAATCTACCCACCACTATCGGCATTGCCTAAAGCTATGCCCGGATCAGGACTTGGAATGACGCTTTGGCTGATCAGTATGGTATTCTTTATCGCCTCATCACTAATGGGTGGTATCAACTATGTAAGTACCGTATTAAATATGCGTACAAAAGGGATGGATCTGTGGAAAATGCCATTAACTATCTGGGCGTTCTTCCTTACAGCTATTCTTGGTATATTATCATTCCCTGTACTTGTTGCAGGTGTGGTACTGTTGATATTTGACCGTAGCTTTGGTACCAGTTTCTACCTTTCAGAAATCGTACTGAACGGCTCACAGGTACAACCTTACGAAGGTGGTAGCCCTATCCTGTTCCAGCACTTGTTCTGGTTCCTGGGCCACCCCGAAGTATATATCGTAATTATGCCTGCGATGGGTATATCGTCAGAAGTAATGTCAGTAAACTCACGTAAACCTATATTTGGTTACCATGCGATGGTTTACTCACTGATAGGTATTACTGTATTGTCATTCATTGTTTGGGGTCACCACATGTTTGTAACCGGTATGAACCCATTCCTGGGTGGCGTATTCATGATCACTACCCTGATTATTGCAGTACCATCGGCAGTAAAAACATTCAACTGGCTGGCCACGCTATGGAGAGGAAATATTCGTTTCACCGCGGCAATGCTGTTTGCTGTTGGTATGGTGTCATTCTTTATTTCTGGTGGTTTGACAGGTATTTTCCTGGGTAACGCCGCTTTAGATATCAATTTGCACGATACTTACTTTGTGGTAGCTCACTTCCACCTGGTAATGGGTTCGGCAGCTATATTTGGTATGCTTGCAGGTGTGTATCACTGGTTCCCTAAAATGTTCGGCCGCATGATGAACGAGCGCTTAGGATACCTGCACTTCTGGTTAACTTTTATAGGTGCTTACCTGGTGTTCTTCCCAATGCACTTTATGGGCTTGGACGGGGTGCCACGTCGTTATTACGCATTCACCGAGTTTGAGTCGATGAAACAATGGTTATCAGTAAACACTTTTGTAACATGGGCCGCTATAATGGCTGCTGTTGCTCAGTGTGCATTCCTGTTTAACTTTTTTTACTCAATGTTTTTTGGTAAAAAGGCAACTCAGAACCCATGGGAGGCTAACACACTTGAGTGGACTGCTCCGGTTGAGCACATCCATGGTAACTGGCCGGGAGAGATACCTGCTGTATACCGCTGGCCATATGATTATAGCAAGCCTGGTGCAGATGAGGACTATATACCTCAAACCGTACCGCTTTCTCAAACTATGAGTTCTAACCTTCCGCATGATTTTGAAGACAACCCTACGGGTTTGGAAGAACATACCAAATGGATAAATACTCAAAAAAGTAACGAAGAGGTTAAGTAATAATATACTGATCTGATTTTTTAGGGTATCTGTTAAGTTGTAAGTCTTTAGTCTGGAGTTCTAAGTCAAATTAAGACTTTCGGCTCAGAACTTTAAACTTAAGGCTTCAAAACAGATACCCTGTTTTTTTAAATAAATGGCTGTTAAAACATCCGGAAATACATTCATTAAAGTAAATCTTATTGCCATTATCATGCTTTTATTAGTGATATTGGCAGGCGGGGTTGTGCGCAGTTCGGGCTCAGGTATGGGCTGCCCGGATTGGCCTAAATGTTTTGGGCGGTATATACCCCCTACAGACATTAGCCAGTTACCGGCAGATTACAAACAAACCTATGCCGATAAGCGCATGGCCAAAAACCAAAAATTTGCCAAAATGCTGGATGTTTTTGGTTACGGTGACTTGGCAAACCGTATCCGTAATGACAAATCAATATTAGTACCCGAAGAGTTCAATACCGCACGCACCTGGACAGAATATGTTAACCGCCTGGTGGGTGCTATCTCTGGTATATTTTTGTTGCTCTGCGCGGTTTACTCGTTCAAGTATCGCAAAACCAACAAGCTTATTGTTTTCCTGAGTGTTTTCAACCTGCTGCTGGTGTTTTTCCAGGCCTGGTTAGGGTCAATAGTGGTATCTACTAACCTGGTAGCGTGGATAGTAACCGTACACATGCTTTTGGCGCTGGCTATTCTTGCTATAAGCATATCTACTTATCATATGGCTAAAGTGCAGGGGCGTTATAAAGTTACTGTTAAGCCATTAGTTAGCATAGTTACTTTAGCAGCTATAGCATTAAGTGTTTTACAAATAACTTTCGGAACCGAGGTACGGGAAAAGGTTGATGCCGTTGCAACACATCTTGAAGGCAGTTACCGTGATAGCTGGGTAAGAAGAGCTGGCGAGATATTTAGTCAGCACAGGGACGTAGCATTGATAGTACTGGTATTAAATGTTATTTTGTATGCGCTGATACGTAAAAGCTTCAACAGGCACTCTATACAGCAGCAATTAATGAGTTTTACATTTCTAATGATAATGCTGCAGATAGTTACGGGTATTTTCCTGTCGTACTTTGCTTTGCCGCCGTTTGCACAGGCATCGCATATTGTATTGGCAAGCCTGATGTTTGGAGCGCAATTTTATTTATTGTTAAACCTGTTCAAATCAGGTAGTGTACAGGGGGCAGGCCAATGAAGTGGGGTGATTTTTCAAAGCTGATTAAATTGCGCCTAACCTTTTTGGTTACGTTCTCTGCATCGATATCTTTTATTATTGCTGTGAAAGCTAATGGAGGTAACACCTGGGGATCATTGTACAGCACTGTCATGTGGATCAACTGGTTTAAACTTGTTGTTGGCGGTTTCCTGGTTACATCAGCAGCCAACTGCTTCAACGAGGTGATAGAAGTTAAGCTTGATAAACTGATGAAACGCACCATGGACAGGCCAATGCCTGCAGGGCGAATGACAACCGGGCAAGGGCTTGTAATGGGTATGGGCATGGGCATTATTGGTACCTATCTGTTAGGATCGTTAAACCTGCTCACCGGTTTGCTTTCGGTATTTTCAATATTGTTATATGCGTTTGCTTATACGCCGCTTAAGCGCAAGTCGGCCATTGCGGTTTTTGTAGGTGCTATACCGGGTGCTTTACCGGCCCTGATAGGATACGTGGCAGGGCAGCCCCACGGCCGTATAGATGAGATTGCTTTGTTATTGTTCTCTATACAATTTATATGGCAGTTTGTACATTTCTGGGCTATAGCCTGGGTGCTGGATGACGATTACAAACTGGCAGGTTTTCGTTTGCTGCCTACTGGCGAGCGCGACAAAACCAGCGCAGTGGTTACTTTCATATTTGCCATTATAATGGTGCCGGTTAGTTTGTTACCAACTATTTATGGTTTTGGTGGTTACTACGTAGGCGGAGTGTCGCTGGTAATGAGTTTAATATTCTTATATCAGGCATTTAACCTGTTGCGCACCCTTGAAATTAAGGCAGCACGCACGTTAATGTTTGGTTCATTTTACTATCTGCCTGTGGTACAGTTAATGTTTTTGTTTGATTTTATCGGAAAATGATGATGGCTCAGTTACAACAAGAAGATAAGCTAAACCTGGCGCCCAAAAAATTTAACATGTGGATATTCATATTCACATCATTTATGTTTTTTGCGGCTTTAACCAGCGGTTTCATAGTTTACAGCGGTGGTACAAAACATGCGCTTAACATGAAAATGCCGCCGGTATTTTTATACAGCACTATTGTAATAGTACTAAGCAGTTTTACCATGTTTTTGGCATCACACGCCGCCAAAAGGCTACAGTTTGCTAAACAAAGGCTTTATTTATGGCTTACCATTGGCCTCGGGACAGCTTTTTTCGCCATACAGATTTATGCGTGGCTTATTTTGCTGCCTTCAATGGGTATTTATTTTAGCAATCCTAATGCTTCACAGTCATTTGTATATGTATTTATATGGATGCATTTATTACACATTTTAGCCGGCATACTGTTATTAGCCAATACGCTTATACGCAGCTATAAAAACGTACCGCAGGTTAAAAATTTATTCAGTATGCAGATGTCCTCAATATTTTGGCATTTTGTCGATATTATATGGATTTATCTGTATGTTTTTTTACTTTTGAACCAATATTAAAAACACAATGAGTGCACAAGTATCTTCTATTGATGAATTAAAAACTACGCCTTGGTCTGGCGGGAAATCGCCGTTTAATGTGGAGTATGGCAAAATGATGATGTGGTTTTTCCTGTTGTCAGATGCCTTTACCTTCTCATCATTGTTAATTGCCTACGGCGCGCTACGTTTCAGCTCAAACAGCTGGCCCGCAGCAGACCTGATATTTCAGTCGGTTCCAGGCATGATAGATCATGGTGCCCCACTGGTGTTTGTAGGTTTAATGACCTTTATCCTGATCATGAGCTCGGTAACAATGGTATTAGCCGTTGAAGCCGGTCACCGCATGGCACGTAAAGAAGTTGTTACCTGGATGATACTGACCATTATTGGTGGCTTTATGTTTTTAGGTTGCCAGGCTTTAGAGTGGAGCCACCTGCACCACGAAGGTTTTTGGTGGGGAAGCATTCCGCATGACCTGAAAGAATACTTCCGCGAAGGCGATGCGCTTTCTACAACTTATACCCAGCAGTTTGCTAACCTGTTCTTTACCATTACCGGTTTCCACGGTTTCCACGTATTCAGCGGGGTAGTAATTAACATCATCATCACCATTAATGTACTTGCCGGTACTTATGAAAAACGCGGCAGCTACTTAATGATTGAAAAAGTAGGCCTTTACTGGCACTTTGTAGATCTTGTTTGGGTATTCGTATTTACATTCTTTTATTTAGTTTAAAAATTTAACTGATATATCATGTCATCAGAAACAACAGAAGTTCACCACGAAGCGCATGGCGAGCATGAATCAATGACCCGCGGTAAAATATGGAAAGTATTTTTTGTACTGTTGGGTATAACCGTAGTTGAGTTTATTATAGCGTTGCTGCTAGTACCAAAAGGTATTGTTCCATTACATATAGCTAACCCTATTTATATCGTACTGACACTGGCAAAAGCATTTTACATAGTGGCCTACTTTATGCACTTGAAATTTGAACGTATAGGCCTGATGCTTTCCCTGATCGTACCTGTATTGTTCATCATTGGTTTGATTTTGGTGCTTACTAACGAAAGCCATTATTGGATTGACCTGAGAGGAACCATTTCAGGGCACAAATAAGGATAATGCGTAAAGCTTCCATTCTGAAAAAGATACTGATCCTGGTAGCCATATTAGCGCTACCGGGATTTTTATATTATTTACTTACCGCAAAGGGAAAAAATCGTTACAAACCACTGGCGTTTTATGGCCCAAAGGTAGTGGCTAAAACCGGGCATAAGTTTCATGGTGAGTACATACCAGATACTATCTATCATAAGCTGAGTGACTTTAAGCTTACCGACCAGAATGGTAAAGAAGTATCGTTTAAGAACTTTGATAAAAAGATTTTTATAGCCAACTTTTTTTATACTAACTGCCCTACAGTTTGCAATACGGTAAATAAGAATTTAAGCGAGCTTGTGTATGCCTACCGCAAAAACCCGATGGTACACTTTATATCCATTACTGTTGACCCGGAGCACGATACGCCCGATGCACTTAAAGCTTACGGAAAAAAATTTGAGTCGGTGAACAAATGGCAGTTTCTCACCGGCGATACCAGTACCATTTATGGGCTTGCGCGAAAAGGGTTTTTAGTTAACGCGCTTAAACGGGGTGATAACGATTTTATATACGACGACCGGTTAATATTGATCGATGCTGAAAAGCGGATCAGAGGATATTATTCAGGTACCTCCACAACAGATGTAGCCCGGCTGAATGATGAAATAAAAGTGCAAATAGCCGAAGAACTGCGTAAGGTGGATAAAGCTTTGTATTAGAAGCAAGAATTTAGAATCAAGAGACAAGACATCTTTTGATCAACATAAATAAAAGAATCTTGACTCATGGCGTCCTGATTCCTGACTCTCTTAAAAAAAATGACTGATAAATTTATATTCCGATTTGTTGCCGGTATCACCATATTTGTGATAGCCGTGGTGATTGTACTTAACCGCCATTTGATACCCGGCCCGGCTACGCCGCCTGCGTTTACACCATATCTGCCATTACTTAACGCTATTTTGAATGGCACATGCAGCGTGCTGCTTTTAGTATCATTATACTTTATTAAAAATGGCAATATTGCAATGCATAAGCGCATCAATATTTTAACCTTCTGCTTATCATCGCTGTTTTTGGTGTCTTACATTTTGTTTCATTATCTGATGCGTAATGATACCCTTTATGGGGATGCCAATGCGGATGGCATACTTTCATCTGATGAAAAAACTTTGGCCGGTGGATTACGTACGCTGTATCTGACGATATTAATACCTCATATTATACTTGCTGCCGGTGTGTTACCGTTAATATTACTGAGCTTTTACCGCGGATTACAAATGCAGGTAGAAAAGCATAAGAAATTAGTAAGATGGACGTTTCCTTTATGGTTATTCGTTACAGTATCGGGCGTTGTTGTATATTTGATGATAAAACCATATTACCACTTCTAAATAAAAAGGCACCATGAAAAAGCAATTAAGGTTTTTGTTTTTCTTTTTAGCATTAGGCCTAACTATCACTACTGTAGTGCCGGCTAAAGCACAGTGCGCTATGTGTACTGCCACTGTTGAGAGTAACTCTGAAAGTGGTGCAAGCGCAACCAACGGTTTAAATAATGGCATAATGTATCTCCTGGCTGCGCCTTACCTTGCTGTGGCAGTTTTAGGTTTTATCTGGTACAAAAAATATCGCCGTAAAAATGTTGAACTGAATATGCGCCAGGAAAAGCTTAATTTGAATTAATTGGCTTAAGGGGCATACTAAAGTATAAATAATGATAAACCCCCAAACCTTTATCTTCCTAAAGGAACTTGTTGAAAATAATAACCGCGACTGGTTTCAGCTGAATAAAGAACGGTACGACGAAGCTCGCGAAAATGTAATTGATTTTACTGCAGCTGTTATCAGCAGGCTGCAAAAGATAGACCCAACTATCAGCCCTGATCTGGAAGCCAAAAAATGTGTAATGCGCATTTATCGGGACATCCGGTTCAGCAAGAATAAGCTTCCTTATAAAAACAATTTTGGGGTAAGCTTCCCAACTCAGGGCAGCAAATTGGGCGGTGTTGAATATTACTTACATATACAGCCGGGACAATCATTCATAGCCGGGGGTTATTGGATGCCCGAGGCAGAACACCTGAAAGCCATAAGGCAGGAGATAGACTATAATGCCGATGATCTTAAAAAGATAATTGATGATAAGGAGTTTATTGAACTTTTTGGTGAATTCAGGAAACAGGATCAATTAAAAACTACACCTAAAGGCTATGATGCCGATAACGAGAATATCGACCTGATCAAGCTCAAAAGCTTTATTGCCTGGCACCCTCTTAAAGATAAAGAGCTGACAAGCGCATCTGCTGCTGATGAAATAGCCCGCGTTTGCAGTAAATTATACCCGATGAATGTATTTCTTAAAAATGCATTAGCCTGAACATAACCCCAAGTAACTATGAAGATCAAACATCTATTATTTGCATTTTTATTGCTGTCCGCTTTGCAATCGTGCGTTGTTATGTCGCCTAAAAAACATAAGGCATTACTTGCCGAGCGCGACTCGCTGGCCGCACGTACTACAACTCTTGAAGAGCAGGTAGCTAAACTGATGGCCGATACCTCACGTATAGGGCAGGAACTGGCTCAATTGAAAAAAAATTATGCATCTCTTAACAGCAACTATAGCGCAAGCTCATCGAAGGTTACGCAGTTATCTGCCGACCTGCAAAAACGCGAAGCCCGTTTAAAAGAAGTGGAAGAGATTTTGCGTAAGCGCGATGAAGCTACAAACGCGTTGAAGGATAAACTGCAGAAAGCGCTGCTTGGCTTTCAGCAAAGTGGCTTAACGGTTGATATCCGCAATGGTAAAGTTTATGTTTCGCTTACCGATAAGCTGCTTTTCCCATCCGGAAGCATTGTAATTGATGATAAAGGTAAACAAGCGCTTAAGCAATTGGCCGCAGTGTTAAATAAAGAACCGGATATTAACATAGCAGTTGAAGGCCATACGGATGATAAGAAAATAAAAAACCTTGGCCAGATAAAAGATAACTGGGACCTAAGCGTATTGCGTGCCACATCTGTTACCCGATATCTGACCGAAACAGAAAACATCGACCCGCATCGCCTTACAGCAACAGGTAGGGGAGAGTTTCAACCAATTGATACAGCAGAAACACCGGAGGCGCTTTCAAAGAACCGCCGCATTGAGATTGTACTGTCGCCAAAGCTCGACGAGCTTTATAACCTGATCAGTAAATAAAAGAAAGTCCCTCCCCAAAAAGAGGGACTTTTTTTGTTATCAGTAGTTAACTAAATGATAGCTTAGCTATATTCGTATCTCTTATAAAACCTGTTAAGCGCACATTATATGCCCACAAGCATCAAGCATACTTATTTGCAAATTCATCCCCGGGATAATGTTTTGGTCGCCTTGACAGATTTGCCCTTGGGCACGCAGATTAACTTTCAGCAAGATACTTTTTCGCTTACTTCCAATGTAGCCGCCAAACACAAGTTTACTATTAATGCCATGCAGCCGGGCGACGCGATTTATATGTACGGTGTATTGGTAGGCAAGCTAAGTAAACCGGTAGCACAAGGAGAGGCCATTACAACCGGCAACATTGTGCATGCTGCTGATGATTTTGCTTTAGGCAACCGTAAAACGGAATGGCAGGTTCCTGCGGTTGCTGCTGATTACAGGGATAAAACATTTATGGGCTTTCACAGGGCGGATGGCTCGGTAGGTACTGCTAACTACTGGTTGGTTATACCGCTGGTGTTTTGCGAAAACCGGAATATCAATATTCTTAAAGAAGCTTTAACTGCAAAACTTGGCTTTAGCAAACCTCGTGGTTATGAAAGCGAGGTGGATAGTTTAGTGCAAATGTACCATGATGGCAGGTCGACGCAGGAAATACTAAATGCTGACCTCCAACTGTCGCCCGAACAGGCAACCACTAAAAAGCTTTTTGAAAACATCGACGGAATCAAATTTCTGACACATGATATGGGCTGCGGAGGCACCCGTACCGACAGCGAAGCCCTGTGCGGCTTGTTAGCAGGGTACATTACTCATCCCAACGTGGCTGGCGCAACTGTATTAAGCTTAGGGTGCCAGCATGCGCAAGCCGCCATTTTGATGGACGAGATCAAAAAGCGCGACAGCAATTTCAGCAAGCCAATAATCATGCTGGAGCAACAGCAACTGGGCACTGAAAGTAACTTGCTGCACGAGGCGCTTAAACAAACCTTTGCAGGGTTAATGGAAGCAAACAGGCAAACGCGCCGGCCAGCGCCATTGTCAAAGCTGTGCATAGGGTTGGAGTGTGGCGGCTCTGATGGTTTTTCGGGTATATCGGCTAACCCAACATTGGGCTTTCTTTCTGATATCCTGGTAAGCCTGGGCGGAAGTATTATCCTGTCAGAGTTTCCGGAACTTTGCGGGGTAGAGCAGGAACTGAGCGACCGCTGTATTACCGAAGATGAAGCAATAAGGTTTATTCAATTGATGCGCAACTATAACGCCCGCGCCGAGGCCGATGGTTCAGGCTTTTATGCCAACCCCTCGCCGGGGAATATTCGGGACGGATTGATTACCGATGCTATTAAATCTGCCGGTGCCGCTAAAAAAGCAGGGACATCCCCGGTGGCCGCAGTGCTGGATTATCCGGAAAAGGTTACTAAGCCCGGTTTAAATTTATTATGTACCCCAGGCAGCGATGTGGAAAGCACCACGGCAGAAGTTGGCTCTGGTGCAAACATAGTTTTGTTTACCACAGGCTTAGGTACGCCAACCGGGAACCCCATAGCTCCCGTTATCAAAGTAGCTACCAATACAGCGGTTTACAAGCGCATGCCGGACATCATCGATATTAACTGCGGTACCATTATAGAGGGACAGGAAACTATTGAAGAAGCAGCTATACGCATGTTGGATTATGTGATCGATGTAGCCAGCGGCTTAACACAACCTAAGGCAGTTAAATTAGGTCAGGACGATTTTATACCCTGGAAGCGGGGAGTATCATTATAAACCCATTATGTTTAGTTTACAAAATAAGCAGGCCGTAATTACAGGTGGCGGAAGCGGCATAGGCAAAGCCATTGCGCAATTGTTTGCCAAACAGGGCGCAACGGTTCATATCATCGAACTGAACGCTGATGCCGGAAAAGAGGTCGCTGATGAAATAACCGGCTCGGGCGGTAAAGCGTTTGTCCATGCTGCCGATATCAGTAACCAGCAGCATGTAGCCGAAGCTTTTGCCGGCATAGGAGCTATAGATATCCTTATAAATAATGCCGGCATAGCCCACGTAGGTAACCTGGAAAATACCACCGGGCAGGACTTAGACCGCATTTACAGTGTAAACGTTAAAGGTGCTTATAACGCACTCTACGCCGCGGTGCCAATAATGAAGGCAAACGGTGGCGGCGTTATTGTAAATATGGCCTCTATAGCAGCTAACGTAGGGATTACTGATAGATTTGCTTACTCTATGAGTAAAGGGGCCATACTGGCCATGAGCATGTCTGTAGCACGCGATTATTTGCAGCATAATATCCGTTGTAATACCATTTCGCCGGCAAGGATACATACGCCGTTTGTGGATGGCTTTATCGCTAAAAATTATGCCGGGCGTGAGGAAGAGATATTTGATAAGTTATCTGAAAGTCAACCCATAGGTCGCATGGGCAAGCCTGAAGAAGTGGCAAGTTTGGCGCTTTATCTATGCTCTGATGAAGCTGCTTTTATTACCGGCTGCGATTACCTGATAGATGGCGGCTTCGTTAAAATAAACAACTAATACTACCAATAAATGAAACTGATAAGATACGGTGTACCTGGCAAAGAGAAAACCGGAGTAATCATTAACGATATCAAGTATGATACTTCTGCCTTTGGTGAAGATTATAATGAACTGTTTTTTGAAAATGATGGGTTAAATCGCTTGCAGCAATTTTTAAAAGACAATGCAGATAACCTGCCTGAGGTTAGTGACAATGAGCGCCTGGGAAGCCCGGTAGCAAGGCCCTCGAAAATAGTTTGTATCGGGCTGAACTATAAAGACCATGCCGAAGAAACAAACGCGCCGTTACCAAAAGAACCTATCATTTTTTTTAAATCAACCACCTCTCTCGTAGGTCCCAACGACAATATTATCATACCCAAAAACTCTGTAAAAACCGATTGGGAAGTAGAGTTGGCTATCGTAATAGGCAAAAAGGCTTCTTATGTGGATGAGGCTGACGCCATGGGTTACGTAGCAGGCTATTGCCTGCACAACGATGTATCTGAACGCGAGTTTCAACTGGAACGTAACGGTACATGGGATAAGGGCAAAGGCTGTGACACATTCGCGCCAGTTGGCCCATTTTTAGCGACATCTGATGAGCTTAGTGATGTGCACAACCTGCGCTTATGGTTAACGGTGAACGGCGAGACCATGCAGGATGGGACTACGGCAAATTTAATATTCGATGTTCCTTATCTGGTATCATATATCAGCCAGTTCATGACGTTGTTGCCCGGAGATATCATATCTACAGGTACACCGGCAGGGGTGGGCCTGGGGATGAAGCCGCCTGTATACCTAAAACCCGGGGATGTAGTTGAGCTGGGTATCGACGGATTGGGTACCGCACGCCAGGTGGTTGAAGCCTATGTTAAAAATTGACAGTCATCAGCATTTTTGGGTGTATGAACAACAGCGTCATGGCTGGATAATTGACAGCATGCAGGTGCTTCGTCGCGACCACCTGCCTGCTGATGTGGAGCCTTACTTACAGCAATATGGCATCTCGGGATGTGTAGCTGTGCAGGCAGACCAAACACCTGCAGAAAATGATTTTTTAATTAATCTGGCAAAAGAGAATAGCTTTATTAAAGGCGTTGTAGGTTGGGTTAATTTTACGGCTGATGATATTAAAGATCAGTTAGCGTGTCATAGCACATTGCCGCTGATAAAGGGCTTCAGGCACATACTACAATCCGAACCGGATGAGCGGTATATGCTCAATGAAAAGTTCATGAAAGGGATTGCGCTGCTTGATAAATATGGCTTTAGTTACGATATATTGGTTTTTCCCCGTCATCTGAAAACCGCGCGGCAATTTGTTTCCGCACACCCTGATCAGCGCTTTGTGATAGACCACATTGCGAAACCTGATATTAAAGCAAAAATAATTAACGGCTGGAAAGAAGATATACAGGCGCTCGCGACATTTAAGAACGTCCACTGCAAAGTATCAGGAATGGTAACCGAGGCCGACTGGCATAATCATCGGCCGGTAGATTTTAAACCTTATTTGGAGGTAATATTCAATGCTTTTGGAGCCGATCGCGTAATGTTCGGGTCCGACTGGCCGGTATGTAACGTGGCAGGTGGTTATAGTGCTGTGCTTACAGTTATAAATGGTTATATAAATACCCTTACTGCAAATGAGCAGGAACTATTCTGGGCCAAAAATGCTATTGATTTTTATCGGTTGAAGATATAGCCTTTTTATAAGGCCATTCTCTTTTTACACCTGCTTTTATAAAGTATACGATGATCCCTAAAAGTATAGCAGCTAATCCGCCCAATACCATGTGGAAACCCGTAGAGACCAATATACCTATCCAGATGGCTATCGCCACAAATATGGGTAAGGGAAACAACGGCATCTTATAGGGGAACTGTGTATCGCTTTTCCGCATTCGCAAAAGGAACAAACCAAAAGCCTGGGAAATAAACTGTATAAGTATGCGCATGGCCAATATGGCGCTGATAACATCGCTAAGTTTGAACAACAGGCTGAACACAAAGGCTATACCACCTAAAACCAACAGCGATATGTGCGGAAAATGTTTTGTAGGGTGCAGGCGTGCAAATACTTTGAAAAAAGCGCCATCGGCGGCGGCGGCATAGGGTATGCGGCTGTACCCCAATGTTGCCGAGAATACAGATGAAAAGGCAACCAGCAATATCAGGCAGGTTACAACTTTTGCAGCGGTTGTCCCTGCCAGTGTTTCCATAAAGTCACTGATAACAAACTGGCTGTCCTTTGCCTGCTGCCAGGGTATCACGCTAACCACGCTAACGTTCATCAGCATATATAGTAAGGCAATTCCTGCGATAGATAAAAACATGCTTTTCGGGATATTTTTTGATGGATTTACAATTTCGCCACCCAAATGGCAAACATTGTAATATCCCAGGTAGCTGTAAACACTTTTTACACTGGCAAAGCCAAGAGCTGTTACAAACGCATAGTTAATATCCAGGCCATCATTGATATGTTTTACAGGCGAAAGGAAGTTACCATGGACCAGTCCGCCGCCGATGATCCAGAGTATGGTTATCAAAACGCCTATCCATAATATGGTACTTATCTTCCCTATCGATTCGATTTTGCGATACAATAGAATAACAATGCATATTACCACCCCACCACTTACTGCTTTAGAAGCAATGGCTGATAAGGGCAATAGATATGATAAATATGAAGCAAACCCTATAGCGGCAGAAGCTATAACGAGCGGTGCCTGTATCATGGTTTGCCACACAAACAGAAAGCTCATCAGCTTACCGGCCTTATTTTTACCGTAAGTTTCTTTTAAAAAATTGTATGATCCACCAGCCATCGGAAAGGCAGCGCCCAATTCGCTCCAAACCATGGCATCTATAAAAGAAAGAATTGCGCCGGCCAGCCAGGCATATAAAAACCAGGGGCCGTTCATCATGTGGATAACCATTGGCAGGGTGATAAAAGGCCCAATGCCAACCATATCTGTCATGTTAATTGCAGTGGCTTGTGTGAGGCCAAGTCGTCGGGCCAAAGAATTGTCAGCCATGCATGCTTAAAATAAGTGGATCAATAAATCAGTTAATAAACACAAAAATAGCTTTACGAAGCTGTTAGTGAAATTAATTAGGTCAGGCTTTTGTAATGAGTTTAACCGGTACATTTTAACATTAGTCGATACTAAATGCGCTTGTTTGTTTCAAATTTCCTTTCTTTGCCGTATTAAGTGTAAAAAGGCGGTATCGTTAACATAAATTAACATTTTAAATCTGTTACTTTTGATAAATAACGTACATATTTAAGCCGCTAAAAGCTATTACTGTTTTACTGTACCGGATATGAAAAAAATATCGACCCACGCTAATTTATTGCTTCTGTTGGTTATTGCGCTTGCGTCATCATCATGTTTTAAAAATAATAATACTAAACCGTCATCTCCGGAGCTGCTAACCACTGATGTTGTGGTTGACGCTTCATCTAAAAGTATCTGGACAGGCGGTACTATAACTAACGACGCCGTGAGTTTTTCTATGTATGGTGTTTGTTATAGTACAACTAACTCGCAACCTACAATTAACGACAGCAAGACCAAAGAAAAGGTTATATATAATACCTGGAATTCGCACATCCAAAACCTTACACCTAATACTACCTATTATATAAGGGCATATGCTACCAATACAGCAGGTACGGGATATGGTAACGTGATACAGATAAAAACCGGTAATGATATAACACCAACTTATGGTACGGTAACAACATTTGCAGGTTCAACAGCCGGGTATGCAGAAGGAACAGGAATTACAGCAATGTTTAATCATCCATCTGCAGTAGCTACAGATGCAGCCGGAAATGTTTACGTTGCCGATGCGTATAATTCAGTTATCAGGAAAATTACTCCTGATGGTGTAACCAGTACAATAGCAGGTAATGGTACATTAGGATATGCTGATGGCCCCGCAGTATCTGCACAATTTTATGTGCCCTCTGGTTTGGCAATAGATGCAGCAGGAAACATCTTTGTAGTAGATATGGGCAATAATATTATCAGGAAAATATCTGCAACTGGTGTAGTAAGCACTCTTGCCGGTAATGGCTCTGCAGGGTTTTCTAATGGCAAAGGTAATGCTGCTTCGTTTTCTTCACCTACAGGTATAGTACTTGCTGCCGACGGAAGCTTGTATGTTACAGATACCGGTAATAGTGTAGTAAGAATGGTTACACAAGACGGCGTGGTGACTACAGTAGCAGGCAGCAGGACTGTAGGGTACATAAATGGTTTAGGTACAGCAGCCAGTTTAAACAAGCCTACTGGTATTGCTTTGGATGCCACCGGTAATATATATGTTACAGAGCCAGGTAGTAATGCTATCAGAAAGATTAACAAAGGTGATTACCGGGTAACTACCTTTACAGGTGGCCTCGACTCATTATCCTTAGCATTAGGAAAGCCGCAAAGCATCAACATAGATGGTAATAATAATATGTATATAGGTGATAGCAATGGGCGTATACTGGAAATAAAGTTAGCTGGCGGTAATGTATTATCAACCTTTGCCGGAAAAAGCGGCGAAAGCGGCTCGGCCGATGGCAATGGTACAATAGCCAGGTTTAATGACCCACGCGGAATTGCCACTGATGTTAACGGTAACGTTTATATAGCCGATTACAATAATCACCGGATAAGAAAAATAAAAGAATAAAGAGGCTTAAAAAATAAAATGAGCGCTAAAAAATCGCTTATAATAAAACGTTTTTATTATCTACCTAAATAAATACAAGAAAAAGGGCTGCCTCATAAGAATGAGACAGCCCTTTTTATAATACTTACAATTGTCATCAACGTATCTATTTACTGTCAGCGTTTTATCAGGACATCAATTTTCTGAATTTTATTTAAAATGTTTTAAAGAGCTTTGCGTCTACCTAAGTATAACAACTCAGCAAAGCTTATGAAAAACGAATACTTATCACTCAATACTGCCTGTCAGGCTTATATACAGACTGAACCGGATGTAGAGCACGAACTGGCAATCTTATTTCTTGATATACGCAACTTTACCGGATTGATGGAAGCACAGCCCGGCCAAACGGTTATCCATATTGTACGCCGCCTTTTTACCGCTTTTAACCAAATCGTGAAAAACTTTAAAGGGAGGGTTATTGAAATAGCAGGCGATAATTTATACGCGGTTTTTGGTTTGCAAACCAGTTTAAGCGAGGCCGCAAACAATGCTTATCAGGCTGCTAAAACCATGTTTCAGACAGTGACGCTTTTTAACGAAGCCTATGCAGAATCATACAACGGCGGCCCGCTTGAAATTGGTGTTGGTATGCATGCCGGTAAAGTATTTGTAGGTGAGTTTGGGCTTAATGGCAATAAACAATTATCTGTTATGGGATTGCCAGTAAACATAGCAGCAAGGCTTCAGGCAAAAACTAAAGAGTTGGATAACGATATGCTGATATCTGAAGAAGCTTATAGTTTACTTGATACTGTGGGTGATTCGTGGGGTAGTCAAACTGTTACACTGCAGGGTATTTCCCATGGGCAGCAGGTGCGCCTGGCCGGAAAGCCTTATGTGAACAGCCTTTATCTTAACACCGGCGCGCCAGAGCTGGATTATCTGTTAGCTATTTCAGGTTGAGTTGATCAAGGAAAGCTGAGTATTGTATCGAAATTCCAATTTAAATCCGCAATTAAGGCAAAGATACGTATACAACAAGCTTTAAGACATTATTTAAGGTTCGTATTCTCCTGCTCGTTCCTTAACAAATGCACTTTTGTCAGTTAAAAATGTGCATAAGCGTCAAAATCAGCGGTTAATGTTTTCTGGCATAACTGTTGACATTTACCAATTAAAATAATTTATGAATACTGAAAAAGCAATATTAGCCGGCGGTTGTTTTTGGGGCGTTGAAGAGTTGATTAGAAACCTGCCGGGCGTTGTTTCTACTATAGTAGGATATACAGGAGGTGATGTGCCTAATGCTACTTATCGTAATCATGGCACACATGCAGAGGGTATCAGCATTACTTTTGATCCTTCCGTACTATCATACCGCAAGCTGTTGGAATATTTCTTTCAGATACATAACCCAACAACCCGCAACAGGCAGGGCAATGATATAGGTACATCTTATCGTTCGGCCATTTTTTACCTGGACGAATCTCAGCGCGATATCGCCAATGCTTTAATAGCTGAAATGGAAAACTCTGGTAAATGGCCCGGTAAAATTGTGACCGAAGTTGTGCCAGCTGGAGATTTTTGGGATGCCGAAGAAGAGCACCAGGATTACCTGCAAAAGCACCCTTTTGGTTACACCTGCCACTACGAACGCCCCGAGTGGAAATTGTAACGATATAAGGTCAATTGGATAGCTAATAAAACATGGCCGTCAATATTTTGACAGCCATGTTTTGTTATAAGGCGTTATAGCTGATTAAAGGTCACAACGACCATTTATCATACCATTTGATGATCATCTTATCGCCTTCAAAAGTTATGGGTAACCAAAGGTAACGCCCGTCTATGGCATTTTTAGGGGTCCATTTATCGGCCATAAATATAAAAGTGTCCTTTTTGCCCGCAACCGGTAAAACATGGGTGCTTTGCCCGCCGAAGGTTATGTTGGCTTTGTCGCCAACGCAGGGGTTGCCATGATAGGTCCATGGTCCCCATATTGATGGTGCCGAGAACCAGCGTGCCGGATTTGGAGCCCAGCCTGTAGTCCCCGAACCAATCATGTAATAAATACCGTTACGTTTAAATATTGCCGGCGCTTCTGTAGCCTCGTTAGGGTATACGCGAACAAATTTGCCGGTATGGGCGGTATAATCTTCAGTCAGTTCGGCAATGTGCAAGGTGGCGTTTTCTTCTGAAGAAAAGATATGATAAGCCTTGCCGTCATCATCAACAAATACGGTCATATCCCGGGCCATTTGTCCGCCGGGCAGATCGCGGCAAAAAAAAGTTTCACTTTCGTTCTTGGTGTTGTTGCAATCGAGTTGCTCGCTTACCGGTGTACCTGCCGGATAAAATGGCATCTTGCCTGCATTTGGCCTGTAGCTTCTGATAAAGCGGAACGGACCTGTAGGTTTATCGCTAATGGCAACACCGGTACGCGCGGCTTTGTAGCCCTGATTATTTAGTTCCAGGTGAAACCACATTACATATTTATGGGATTTTGCGTTATAAATTACTTTTGGTCGTTCCAGGATACAACCCTTCGTAATATCGCTGGTGGTATCTGATGATACAGGCAGGGCGATGCCCTCATCTTTCCAGTTATATAGATCCCGGGAGGAGTAGCAGTGTACACCAACCATGGCCCTGTTACCTGCCCCGCCTTCTATTTTATGCTCGCCATACCAGTAGTACTTACCTTTTTGATAAAGTATGCCGCCGCCATGCGCATTGATATGTATGCCATTGTTGTCTTTCCAGATAGCGCCGGGCTCAAAGGCGGTTAGTTTAACGGTCTTGGTTTTTCCGCTGTCAGCACTTAAGGTTAAATGGCCGGAATAGTTAATAGCGGCGGTAGCATTAACAATTTTACAAGCAAATAAAACAGATACTGTTAAAGCGAAAGAGATACTACGTTTAAAGCTCATCAGATGTTTTACAAAGCGGAAAGATAAGTAATTACTGTTTAACTGACAGTATTATAATAAACTCCAATGTGCAAAACTCCTGACATTAATATTCCGCTTGGTAAAGGCAGCAATTAAATTGGATTGCGCTTTAGTTGGGTGAGTGTATGTTATAAATCACTATCACTTCGCTCTTTGATGATCAGTTTATCAACGGTTAGTTTTCCCACATGCAGGTCGCGTATTACGGCCCGTTTAATAACAATTTTTCCTATTGCTATTGCACCTATCGCAATTGCGCCAAAAGCTACTGCTCCTATGGCTAAAGCACCTAAAGCAGATGCTCCTACTGCTGCTGCGCCTACTACCATGGCTCCATCTGCACGCGCACCGGTTACTTCACCAGCTGTACTTTTTAAAAATTTCATAATGGTATGTTGGATGATATGGAAGAAAGTAAAAGCTATTATAAATATAACCAGCCATTATTTATTTTGTTGTGAAAAATAATCATCCCAATGCATAAAGTTGGTAGTACAAACAACTTAATTCTTTTCCTGCTATGTAAGTCCGACGTGGAATGACATGAAAATTGGCTAAAGCATTTATCAAACATTTTATTAATCAAATTCTTATATACTAATAACTTTAAAGCTAACCACTGCAAGTGGAGTATATTGATGTAAGAGCTGATTATATGAAAAAAATAACCTTGTTTGCCGGAACGCTGATCACTCTTTTTTCATTTTTACGTTACGATACTGCTCTTGGCCAGGATGCGCCGATCATGGCCCTTGATCCTACGCTTATGGCAGGCTGGTCTGGAAACCTTGCGTATGGTAACACATTGAGCGGTAATAAAAGCGCTGCTATGAAGCTAAGCTTTCCATACAGTTCAACACTTGCGTTAAGGAAATCAGTAGTAGCTGGCTTTACCAAACGCCTGCAAAGCCAAAGCCCAAGCGGTGCTCAGGCTATCGCGGCTGCTTTCGGGCCGGGTAAGGCGGATTATGAAACAATCTATGCGCAAATGCTTAAAACGTCCGCTTTGCATAATAACGACGCGGCGGATGCGTTGACCGGCTTGATCCTGGTTGGCTACCAAATCGCCAATAATGTTCCAGATGAACAAGTTACCGCAAAGATGGAACGTGCCGCCAGAGCACAGATAGCCGGGATATTAGCGAAGATGGCAAACTGAATTCTTCCGCTACTAGGGCCAGGACGGCTGAGGAACTGAAGTTACAGACGGTTATCCTGGCCTTAGGCTTGCAGGAGTCATTAAGAAACAACACAGTAAGCGCCTATCGCGAAAATATCGCTGCTATGTTTCAACGCAGTTATCACTTAAACTTACACGAATTAAAACTTACCAATAATGGACTTGTAAAAAAATAGATATCTGCTCCTTGAACATTGCTTTTGATACCCGTTTTATCGACGACTACAAAGCGGAGGGCTTATTCACGCTGGTCTTCTTCATGGGTAGTTATACATTCGCATCGCACTTTCCTATCTCGGGTCACTGGCTATGGTAGTTAAGGAATTATTAAGGCGATAAATTCAAATCCTAAAAAAATAGTGGCTCCAAGTTCCTATCATTCACCAAAATTTTAAACTTGTTGTATAATAACCAGTTAGCCGCATTCAGCGAAGCAATCATGCTGTTAACTACCCCTCTTTGCGTGTGCAATAGTCATTAATAACTCATTTTACGGTTGCCGGCCTTATGCCCTTCCTCGCCTGGGCATCCCGCCGATCAAAGCGGGAAGCAGACAATGTATTAACAAAAGCGGTCAGGATCGCTGATCTTCCGTATTGCTCTCTGTAGGAATGAATTGAAAGTATTTGTAACCTTTCTTTCATGATCCTTATCCAATAGGCAGAAAGCATTTAAAGACATGGAAAATATACAAATCTTCGGCCTGCTGGCGCTGGCCTGCTGCTTCTTTATCTTCATGGCCTGGTATTTTTCGCACAAGGCCCGCCACAGGGAAAGGCTGCTGATGATAGGAAAAGGTATGGATCCTGACGCAAACGCACGGGGCGGCACGGGTACGCAGAAAGCCTTGCTCAAGCTCGGTATTGTGGTGATCGGATTAAGTATAGGTATCGCGATCATCGGCATCCTGGTGCAGCTTAATGCGCTGGGCCGTTCGGGAGCAATTCCGACGAGTATCTTGGGGCTGTGCGGTGGCGCAGGCCTTATCGTTGCTAATCGTTTGACGCAAAAGAAGAACTAAGCAGGCTGATGGATGAGGAGTACATAGCCAGGGTATTAGCGGGCGACACGGATGCCTTCAGGTATTTTTTGCGGGCATACCAGGATATGGCTTTCTCGCTGGCCATGTCCGTACTTAAAGATGAATTTGCGGCGCAAGAAGCGGTACAGGATGCTTTCCTGAAAGCTTTTGATGGCTTGCCGGGGTTTTCCAGACAATCTGCCTTTAAAACATGGTTTTACAGGATCGTATTGAACGAGGCCTTTCTACGCCGCAAAAAACAGCAAAAGGATTTTTTAGAGTTTCGGGAAGAGTATGATGCGGATTATGCTGATGAAGCCTTGCTGGGCCAGAAAGGTGCTGAGGAAAAAACCTGGCTGGTTAACGAAGCTTTAAAGCGTTTGCCCGACCGTGAAGCGGTGGTATTGCGGCTATTTTACCTGGAAGATGAATCGATCAGGGGTACCAGCGAGATTACGGGCTGGAGTGAAGCGAATGTTAAAGTGATACTGCACCGGGCGCGTAAAAGCATGTTGGCAGTGATAAATAAACTGATGAAATATGAATGAACAAGAGTTTAAACAACTGATGGCTCTGAGCCGGCTGAAGCAGCCTTTTAATGATTTTGAAGAGCGCATGATGCTACGTTTGGAGCAGGAAAACTGTGCTAAAGCGTCGGCGGAACGCTATCGCAAAATAGCCTGGTTATTCTTTATACTGGGCGCTATAATGGGTGGCTGCGCAACCGTAGTTATAACGATGCTGCCGGGCATAAACGGTGAGTTAGTAGTGCTGGGCTGCCGGATGCTCTATGTCATCCTAATGTTGGCGGCGCTTAATTATTTATTATCCGGTTCGCGGTGGCGAATCCTTAAATCTTCCCTATGAAAAAGTTCCTAATAATATTTTTATGTCTGAGCGGGCAAAAAGTGTTCTCGCAGCAGTTGATCCTTCATGGCACGACAAAACCGGGTACCACTGTCGAGGTTAATGAGACCTACGACGGAAACTACTGGAAGAAGAGTACGGTATCACTAAGGGCAGATGCGGCCGGTCAATTCAAAAAGACATACAGCGGTTCATTACCGAAATGGCTGTGGATTGGTGATGAGGCGAACCGCAAATGCGTGTTGCTTAGTCCCGAACGACCGCTAACGATAAGGATCGGAAACAACAGCTTATCGTTTAGCGGCCCTGCAGGTAAAGAGAACTCCCTGATCGCGCGACTGGGTTTAGAGAGCGTACAAAACTTATCCTTTGTTAAAGAATTGAGCAATAAGCCTTCTTATGCGAATGCGGCGGTAGATTCGGTGATCCGTTTTAAACTGCCGCTGATAATGAGGTCTTTGGACTCAGCGAGGCAGGTGGTCCGTCGTGCCGGCCTGCCGGGGAACGTGGCGCAAAGCATCTTGTCAGAACTTACTTATCATTACGCTTGCGGAATGACGGGTGACCTGGTTTACTGGCTGAACCAAGGTAAAAACCGTAAGGATTTCCATCTTCATTTTATTGATACCCTACAGGCACATTTCCCGGTGCCGTCTGCTGCTGAGCTGGCCGTAAGTCCTGCGGCAAATCTTTACCTGGAAAGGTTATTTAGGCTTAGGATGTGGAAGCTGCTTTATGTGTATCAAAGTGATACCGATAAAGCGAATGCAGACAGCGTGTTTGTAAGATTGACCGGACTGCACTTTGCAAATTTGCGAAAAGAAGTAACGGACAGGGGAAATGAGATGCTGGTTTTTAAACCTCGGCTAAAAGCGCTGCTGCCCGTTTATGCCTGGGAAAAATTACTGAACAATGCTTTGTATAATTGCTGCATGTCAGGCCGGTTGCAGGACGGTGGCTGGCTGCTGCAGTTCATTCAGCGGAATACCACGGATACGCGGTTGGTTCAGCAAGCGATAGGTATATATGCACCATTAAAAAAGGCGCGGGATAAATATGCGGCTAACCTGAACATTAAGATACGCCCGGATTACAAAGAACTTAATACTGTTGAGGCGTTACTGACGCCGTATAAAGGCAAAGTGATATTTATAGATATGTGGGGTACCTGGTGCCCGCATTGTATAGAAGATATGGCTTATGAGCCTGCGCTGAAAAAGCGGCTGGAAGGGAAAGACGTAGTTTTCCTGTATGTCGCCCAGGATGAGGACCGCGATGACGAGAAATGGCGGGATTTTATTTTCGTGAACAACGTTGTAGGTGAGCATGTGCGCAAAAGCGCTACGGATATCGGTATGCTATGGAATGCGCTTGGCATCCCGGAAAAGGACTGGGCCTATCCGCATTACCTGATTGCTGACCGGTCGGGAAAGATTGTGATAAAGACGGCGGAGCGTCCAGGCGATGGGGATGCGTTATATCAGCAATTAATGGAAGTGCTGAAAAAATAGATTTTGAAAACTGGTATAATTAAGGGATTGTTCAAACTTGTTTTCGAACAGTAGGATATTCATCCTGGAATTTGTACAGTAGGTTTGTCGCTCAAAGGCCGCTTGGGGTAAAGTAAAAGCTGTCGTTATGAGGGTTCGCAATTTGAGGCCTGCCATGATCTTTTCATGGTCCAGTGTTGAAATAACTGATCAAGGTTTAAACAACTATTGCAAAACATCTATTACAAACAGCTCAAACAATTGGTAAAGTAAATTATACGTTTGTTTCAATCCGTAGAATAAATCCGCTGCTGCGTATAACCTCCACCCTGATGTTCGGATCCTGGTCCAGATGTTTGCGAAGTCGGCGCACAAATACGTCGAGGCTCCGGCCGTTAAAAAAGTCGGCGCTGCCCCAAACGGTTTCCAAAATGGTTTTGCGCTGCACCAGGCGCCCGGCAGACTGGCAGAGTATCTCCAAAAGGTCGGCTTCTTTCTGCGTTAACTGCTGCCGCTGTCCTTTGCGGGTCAGCTGCAGTTGGGCGGGTTCAAACCGGTAGCTACCAATCCGGAAAATGTCGGGCTGGGTTATCTGCCCAGCACAGCGTCGCAGGATATTGCTTATACGAAGTACGAGCTCATCGGCATCAAAGGGTTTGACAAGGTAGTCGTCCGCACCCAGGCTTAGGCCCCGCAGTACGTCCTCCTGCTGCCGCCTGGCGGTCAGGAAAAGAAACGGTATCGACGCGTATTGCTGCCGAAGCCTACCAGCCAGAACAAAGCCGTCGCTGCCGGGCAGCATTACGTCCAGTATAACGATATCGAATGACTGCGTGCTTAACTGTATAAGCGCAGCCTCGCCGTTTACCGCCAGCGTTACTGTAAAGCCTTTCACCCTCAGGTACTGGCTGAGCAAGCTGCCCAGGTCGGGGTCATCTTCAACGAGCAGTACGTATTTCTTCATAGGGTAAGTGGATGATAAACTGGTTGCCACCTTCCGGGAGTTCCCGATAACTCATGTCGCCGCCAAGCCTGCGGGCATTCCGACGGCAGATATATAGTCCAAGGCCCAGCCCTTTCACATTGTGCGCATCAGGCTGCGGAACACGAAAGAATTTATTGAACAGGTAAGGCCGGTAAGTATAAGGAATTGCCGGTCCCTGGTCACTGATGCTGATTTCCATGTTTTTATTTGTTTCAACAATGCTGACGGAAATATCGCCAGATGTGTACTTGATGGCGTTATCCAGCAGATTGATGAGTATTCCGGTCAGCAGGTCTGCATTTGTAAGGATGGTACGGTCAGGGTTGCCATTAATGGATAAGTCCCTGCCTGAGCGAGCTGCCATATCACTGAGATCTGAAAACAGGACCACCATAGAGAGGGGCTGCCATTGTAGTGTTTCCGTGGGTTGCTCCAGGCTGCTGAAGACGCTATCGAGCAGGCGCTGCAGGCGTTCCAGTTGTTTATCAAGTTGGTTGAGCAACTCGGTAGTCCATTGCGCGTCCTGTTTGGCCTCGGTGGTGCGGAGCGACTTGACTACAATGCCTGCGGCGCTAAGCGGTGTCCGCAATTCATGGGTCATATTATTAGCGAAATCAGTGGTGATATCGGCTATCTTCTTTTGGCGTAAAATAGCAGTAAAGGCGGCTAAGAAAAGCGTTAGTACAGCCAGAATTAGTGCGGCTGTAGCTGCTAAGGTGAACAGCATACGGTGATAGATAGCCGCTTGCCAGTTTGGCGCAATGATCCGGCCGGATGTCCAGACGGCAAGCCGGTAAAAGCGGGCCTTTCCGGATGGGCCAGTTACCGGGAACCCGACTTGTTGCTGGCTTTGCCCGGTTTGGAAAGCCTTGCTGCCGTCAGCAAAGCAGGCGCTGGTTAACCGGAGGGGTGTTGCTTTATAACTTAGCAGGGAATCTGCCTCCTTGCCGCTGTAAAGAATGACCCGGTCATACGTCAGTGTGTAGCAGGTACCAGAGAGCAGGCTGTCTTGTTGTAAGCTTTTGTTGAGCGCCGCACGTTCCGCCTTAAAATTATGGTCAAAGCTGCTTTGAAGATTGCCGGTGTTTGGACGAAAGCCTTTGCCAAGCGCCAGTTTAACATCGCTTATCAGCAGTTGCATGGCCCTGCGGTTGAGCGTGTCGGTAGCTTGCTGCGCCTTGGAGGCGAGCGCTTCATCCAGTTCACGCAAAAATGCCGCCTTCTCCAAACGGTAGGTGTTTCGGAGCAGGCGGTACTGCAAGAAGCAGAGCGCTGCAAATATGATCAGGCTTCCTATGGTCAAAAGAAAAAATTTCCGGCGGAATGGCATAACCAAAGATACACGGATCCGAAGAGCTTTGGTGATGGTCAGGAAGCCTTTAACTTTTCATTAACCTTTCATTAACCATTGGTATGCCGGCGATTTCTTCCCTTTGAGAATATGAAACGATTGAGATTGCTATTACTGTTTTGCTGGTTTTGCATGGTTGCTTTCAGTGTATACGGCCAGCAGGAAAAATACAACGAGGCGATGAAGGCTTATGAGCAAAAAGATTACCGAAGCGGCGCTGCGCTGCTCGACCCCTTCATTAAAAATAAGGGAGAAAGCCTGAGCAGCATGGAACTGTACAATAGCGCCTGTATCTATTCAATGGCGGGAAAAAAGGATGCGGCTTTTCGCCTGCTGGATATCCTGGCCACAAAATACTTCATGAGTAACGCGCAGCGCCTGGAAACAGATACGGACCTGGCGGGCTTACGCGGTTCAGCGCGTTGGCAGCAGTTGATCGCGAAGGTTGACGCTAATCTGAAAACAGAGCCGGCACGCAATGCGTCAACAGTGCGCGCTGCGCTAAGTCGGGCAAAAGCGATCCTGACGGCGGATAACGGGCAGTTATGGGGTACGGCGCTTTGGAGTGATGATGTGCTTGTGCTGGATCCAAAAAACAGGGCCTACGGTGTCCAGCCTTTCAAGGGAGCGGTATTTCGTGATTCGCTTTGGTCACAGGACCTGCCAGAACGTACCTTGAACCAAAGCAATGCCCCGCAGGACTTTGGCGGTAAAAGATATGCCATCGTCATGACAAGTTACCTGTTGGACAGCAGCGCAACACTGATCCATGAGCTTTTTCATCTGGCGCAGGAAAAACAGGTGTTGCTGAACGGCAACCCGGTTAATTACCTGGACGGATGGCAGGGGCGGGAATATCTTCGTTTGGAATATGAAGCGCTAAAAAGCGGCTTGCAATTGGCAAGGACCGGTGCGCCAAAAACATCTGTGGCGCAGGCGCTGAGCGATGCGGTTTGCTTCCGTAAACTGCGCCGCGCCCTGGCGCCGGAAGCTTTGGACGCGGAGACAGATATTGAAAGCTCGGAGGGACTGGCGAACTATACCGGCTTTAAATTATCAGACCACCGGGATAAATACGCGCTGGCTATTAAAGAGATCAACGGCCGTGAAAGTGCGCCGACCTATACACGTACCTTCCCTTATGCAACAGGACCTGCCTACGGTTTCTTGTTCGACTATCTCGGTATCAACTGGCGCGATGGTATCGGTATGCATTATAACTTCGGCGGTATATTTGAAAAACGCTACCTGCAGGATGTGGTGGCAACTGACAGCGTGGCGTTCCGGGCAGCGGCTGAAAGGCATGGTTATGGCAGAATTCATGATGAAGAAATGGCGCGAAAGGCATTATTTGAACGCTGCACAGCCTGGTTCACCAAAACACTGGTTGAGGCCCCGGTGCTAAGGGCAACCGTGGTAACGGATACGTACAGCCGCTCTTTCGATATGAACGGCACCTTTGTGCTGGCGGACAAGGGAATGGTCTACACGACCCTGCGGGGTACGGATTTGAAAGGCCAGAATTTTGGGAGCTTCCAAACGACGAATACCGGCGATACCGACCATCCGGCGGGTGTTCTCGGAAGCTTTAACGGCAGGCAATTTACCTTTCCGCTACCGGTTAAAATAGAAGGGAACAAGATAACGGGTCCTAATTATGAATTGATACTGAACCCTGGTTGGGTACTGCAAAAAGCCGGCAATAAGGGGGACCTGGAAATCGTGCGGAAATGAGCGGCAATCTATGAAACCTACTTAGGGTTGAAGGAATGAAAATAAACCGTTATAACCTTGTAAAGGTTTAAAAATTAGCAGTAAATAGAATGCAAAAGCAAAATAATTAAGCTGCCTTGTCCAGTTCTTTATATTCTGTTAGTTATTGGGATATAATCATAATCCAATAACTTTAATTTTAAGATCATGAACGAGTACGCATTAATTTTCAGGCACGAGGATGGCCAAAAGATTGCATCACCAGAGCAGATGCAAATATGGATGAAACAAACCATGGATTGGATAGGCGGTATTGCTGCGCAGAATAAATTTGTAAGCGGTACCGGTTTACCGTTTGACGAGGCCAAAGTAGTGCACCATAATAAGGTGGTTACCAATGGACCGTTCGGCGATATCAAAGAGACCATTGGCGGCTTTATCATTGTGTTGGCAGGTAGCGCTGATGAGGCTGCCGAATTTGCCAAGGGCTGCCCGGTATTGCAAGCTGAAGGCAATACGGTTGAAATTAGAAAGATCGCCAAGAACGACGGAACACATTAACCTTATCAAGGCCCCTGAATAAGGGGCTTACTTTATGCTATGCAGCCGACACAATTGATTCCGCATCTATTTCGTACCGAAGCGAGCAGGATAACGGCGGTGTTGTGCAGGCTGTTCGGGATAGAACATGTACAAGTTGCCGAAGACATAGTAGGCGAAACCTTTTTAACAGCACTGGAAACATGGCCCTATAAAGGCATCCCTGAAAATCCGACCGCCTGGTTATATGCCGTAGCTAAAAACAAGACAAAAACGTGGTTAAATCGCAACCAGGTATTCAGGGAAAAGGTTGAGCCTACCCTTAGCGGGGCGGAAGCTGGGGCGGAGCAGATCGATCTTTCAGAAGAAAATATAGCCGACAGCCAGTTACAAATGCTGTTTGCTATCTGTACACCGGTTATACCTGTCGAGGCGCAGGTTGGCCTTGCTTTACGCATACTTTGCGGCTTCGGTATCGAGGAGATAGCAAATGCCTTTTTGACAACGAAAGAAACCATCAATAAACGCCTTTACAGGGCAAAAGAGAAGTTGCGTGCCGAAAAGGTTGAAATTAAATTTCCTTCCAAACATGAGATTGTCTCCCGCATTGATGCTGTCTTGATAACCATTTATCTGCTCTTTAACGAAGGTTATTACTCCGAAAGCCAAGACACTATCCTGCAAAAGGACCTTTGCTTAGAAGCTGTGAGACTAACTTACCTGTTGATAGCAAACCCTTCAACAAACACGCCGCCGGTAAATGCATTGATGGCTTTAATGTGCTTTCATTCTTCGCGGTTTGAGGCAAGGAACAGCTGCAACGGTGAACATGTATTATATGACGACCAGGATGAACGGCTATGGAACCATGAACTAATTACCCGCGGCGCCTATTATCTAAGGCAAGCCGCAGTTGGAAAAAGCCTCTCAAAATACCATCTTGAGGCTGGCATAGCATATTGGCATACTGTTAAAGGCGACGACAAAAAATGGGAGAATATACTGGATTTATATAATCAATTGCTTGCGCAGGAGTATTCGCCGATTGCTGCACTAAATCGCACTTATGCGGTGGCAAAAGTTCGCGGATATGAAGTTGCAATTGCTGAGGCCAAAAAATTAAACCTTTATAACAGCCAATTTTATCATTTACTTTTAGGGGAACTATACAGTAAGGTAGATAAAAATGAAGCTTACAAATATTATAATCAGGCGCTTGCCATCGTCAGGTCAGAAACTGTTAAAAACTTAGTCAATAAAAAGATTGCTGTCCTGCGGCAAATCGTTAAAACTGATTAGCCAACTATGCAGGAAGTACGCATACATGGTTAGTGAATTAAACTTTCAGCAACAAATAAAAAGCCTGCTACGGAATCTGTAATAGGCTGATTTTCAAGTAGCTGGGAGCAGGATCGAACTGCCGACCTTAGGTGAACTTGTTAAGCAATGAGCGAAAATGCCCTATTTGGCCAAAAATGCACTTTTTGGATTTTTTAAGAAGGTCATGTTTGATGCTCAAAACGTAGGTTGTCCCAGCGAAACCGTCAACAAAATCTTAGCTTGTAATTGCCACAAATCCAATTTCTTAACTTTAAAAATTAATCAATGGCAACTGTAAAAATTGTTACCTGGAGCCGACCCACCAAGGATGGTCAATGTCCTATCGGCATCAAAATCTCTACATCCGGAAGACCTTCCTATATCTTCGAAGGGCACCCTGTTCAATCACGCAGTTCATGAGACGAAAAGAAACAAGAGGTAAAGAAATCTGTAACTCAAGCCGCGCGGCTCACTAATCTATTATTCAACGCCTGGCAGAAATTAAAGCGGAAACGCTGAAGGCCGAAACGGATAAAACAAAACCGACCGCCCAGGCTATTAAAGGCGCGCTCAAGGGCGGAAATGAACCGAAAGCGGATAAAGCAGTACATTTTAAAGAAATCGCAAATATCTACCTTTCGGAACTATGGGAGAACGGAAAGCTCGATGTTCATTGTACCGATACCAGTAGTATTAGCCGCTTTCATGAATTTACCGGAGTATGTGATATACCGTTTACCGAAATAAATAGTGAGTTACTCAGACGTTATACCTTGTTCTCAGACGCCAAAAAAAAGCGAAACGGTAATGAAAACATATGACCGAGGCCGTTAAGTGAAAGGGCGATCATGGACCATTTGCTGATAATAAGAACACTGCGGAACCGGGAGATCACCGCGAAAGTAGCTTCTGAAGATGATTATCCATTCGGTTCAAAAAACAACATCCGGATCAAGTTCCCTGAATCTAAAAAGATCGGATTTGACTTCGACGAGCTGAGCAAACTGGAAAATATTGACTTGTCAGATAAACCACGTTTGTATCATGCGCGAAACATTTGTCTTGTAGCATTTATTTTGCTGGTATGCGGATAACTGATGCTTTATTGATCAAAATGGTCGGATTTCCAAAGTGGCCGGTGCACCGGCCACTTTGGAAATCCGAGTAGGAGCGCAAAGCGACCGCCGCTAACTGATTGAAGCGCTGTTTGAACAGCTGATGGACTGGCGGGACCGCACGGCCCGAACAGAAAAATATCCTGACCGGCATAGTGTTTACCGAACAAACCTTAGCGCCATAGCTGCAAAACTGCCGCAAACACTAAAGTCGCTGAGTGGCATTAAAGGGATCGGACCTGAAAAGACCAATCGGTACGGCACCGCAATGCTGACGTGATACGCGCCTATGAGTAGCAGAGCAGTGATGGAAAGGACCAGGTGAGTTTGTTTTGACGGATGGTTACTTATGAAACAGGTGCAGCGATCGCAATTCGTTCATGATAAGCTTGGAGCGATTCACCTTGTTGAAATACCGGGGAGGGAAGCGGTTCTGATGACTGACCGTCTGACAAGCCGGGTACGGAAAAGGAAAAATGAGCTTTTTTAATGAGGCATTAACAAATAACGTCCGGGACAGCATTAAGGCCTTGACAGGCGAGCCGGAGACTGATAGGTTGAATTCCACTTATGGCGCTATGTGCTAATACAGGGACGATAAGTAGGAGGCTGTTTGAATAAGATTTAAAAGGTAACGAGATGGTCACACTGCAGGAGAACGATCACTAACCATTAAATAACTGGTCATATATGCATTGCAACAATTTTTATCTTTTTAGCTTCGTTTCGAACTTTGCGGCGAGCTGTGTAGCTGCGGCATTGTATTCTACAGGGTCTTTCCACGAAAGGCGGGGGTTGAATAGTGTGGAAGGTACGCCGGAGTAGGAGGTTGGGACGGGAAGGTTAAAGCATTGAAGATGTTCATAGCGAATATGGTCCAGTGCGGCGCTTAAGCTGCCTGTACCATACAGCGGGTATGGACCAGATCGATCCTTTTACCGGTGCCATAGCTGCCCCGGTCCAGCCGGTGTTGAGCAGCCAGGCTTGGGGTGATGGGCATTTACATGCTCAGCAAACATGTCGGCATAGATGGTGGGGGACAAGGGCAGGAACGGGCCGCCGAAACAGGAGCTAAACACAGCTTTTGGTTCGAGTACGCCGTTTTCCGTCCCGGATACGTGCGCGGTGTAACCGCTGAGGAAGTAAGCTACCGCCTGCTCTTTGGTCAGGCGGCTAATCGGCAGCAGTACGCCGTAGGCATTGCAGGTCAGCAGGAAAACGTTTTTGGGATGTATCCCTATCGCGGGCTGCTTGGCGCCTTCGATAAATGAAGCGGGTAACTTACGCGTATATTCTCGGTGACGGAGCTGTTAGTAAAATCTATGGTATTCGTTCCAGGGGAAAGTAAGGTGTTCTCTACAATGGCGCCTTCCCTTATGACGTTGTAAATTCCTGGTTCGCGTTCAGCGAAAAGTTGATATACCTTGGAACAGCAGCCACCCTCAAGGTTAAAAACGCCGTTATCATCCCATCCATGCTCATCATCCCCAATCAGTTGCTGGGCCGGATCTGCGCTTAATGTGGTCTTTCCGGTGCCGCTCAGACCGAAGAACAGGGCAACGCCTTCTTTACCGTCGCTGGCGCTGCAATGTATGCTGAGTACTTTGTGGTTTAAGGGCATCCAGACTTCGGGCCAGCGGTCAGATAGGCGGTTATGTCATCAAGCAGTCGGAAAAAATGAGTAAGGGGCCAGCGCCTGGTTGAAATCGTTCCAGTCGACGATAGCGCTGTATTCTTCGTCGCTAACAATGAATTTGTCAACAGGGCTGCGGCCGGTGAATTTGCCGGTTTGAATGTACAAGCGCCCCAGTATCATTGGTTACAGCCTGTCCCCTGAAAAAGGGCTTGTTGTCTTAACCGTTCGCTGATAACAAGCCTTAATCGTCAGGCGTTAGTTGGTGAGCAATAAGGATGCTGAATGAAGTAAGTAGTCATATACTGCTGGTTCGCTTGGGCTGTGCTATGATTGTTCATCTGCGCGACAGCCCGGGTGCTATGTACCAGATATGGAATGTTCACAAAACGTGGCTGCAAGCTATAGCGGCGGTCACCGTAACAAAGTGATGTTGCCGCTTAACGGCTTCCTTCTTCCGGGAATCCGGATGACGTAATAATATACACCGGTGGCCAAGGGGTTGCCGTTCAGGGTGCCGTCCCAAGGCTTATCGTAACCCCTGGAATGAAAAACCTCCATCCCCCAGCGGTTGTAGATGAATAGCTGAGCCCCCGGGTAAAGTTCTGCATGTTTAACTTGCAGAAAATCGTTTACGCCGTCGGAGTTGGGTGTAAAGGTGTTGGTTACCTCGATCTGTAATCTCACGTTGACCTGAACAATACCCTGCGCATCGCAATTGCCGTCGCTGATACGGTAATGATAGGTAATGGTTTCTTTCGGCGTAGCGTAAGGGTTTGCGGAGAGCGCCGAGTTCAGACCAACGGATGGTGTCCATTCGTAAGACAAGCCGTCCTGTTTGCCCGATGGGTTCAGGAAAATACCCTCACCGGCGTTAATCGTTAGCACAGGCTGAAGCTGTGCAACGGGGCCGCGCAACACGGTGATTGCGTTGGTTGCCGTATCGGTACAGCCGGATATATTGGTAAATATACAGGTAACGGTATGGACACCGACGCCTGCTAAAACCGGGTTGAACATACCTTTATTATCTATGCCCGGGCCGGTAAATTTCCAGGTCCCGGTTTGTGGATTTGTTCCGTCCTTCTCTACCAGGCTAAAACTGCCCGTGTTCAGACAGACCGGCGCAATGGTTTTCAGCGCCGCATGGGGGCGGGGTAAAACGGTGACCGTCTTTTCGGTGGAATCAACGCACGAAGCGCCGGAATAAGCCAGCAGCCTGATCTGATAAGTTTCTGTTGTATTGGTCTCGGGGTAAACCGTTGCAAATACGTTGCCGGCTGCGGCCGGATCTACGCTTTGCCGGTCAGCCGGATGATGTACTGCGTCAAAAACCCAGACCAGTCGGTCAATTGCACCGAAGTCCGTCATATGGGAAAGGTTTTGTACCCGCAGCACTTGACCGCTGCAAATCGCGTTCCCGCCAATAAAAACAAAGTCAGCTTTCGGTTCGATACCATTGACGGATATCTTTTTTGTCAGCGTATCGCTGCAGCCGTTGTCATTGGTGGCAATCAGGCGAACCGTATAGTTGCCGGCGGCACTGTAATTATGGCTTGGGGCTGCTAAAGTTGATTCGTTGTCCGTTGCTGCTGCTGCGGCATCCCCAAACTGCCAGTTAAAGCGGAGCATAACGCCTGAACTAAGGTTATTAAAATGCGTTGACATGTCAGCAGCACAGGAAACGGACGAAGAAAAGTCTGCCTTTGTTGCCTGAGCGATCTTTATTGTTCTGGACGCCGTATCAGAAAAGCATCCTGCCTTACTTTGCAGTACCATTTTTATGGTGAATATACCCGGTTTAGTATAAGTGTGGGACACTGCGCTGTCGCCGCTGGTGTAAACAGTGCTGCCGTCGCCAAATTGCCAATGACGGCTTTTAATGGCGAAACCCGCAGAGTGGCTGGTGTCGGCAAGCTGGACGGGCATACCCTGGCAGGCAGTGGCCGGACTTAAAATACCAGGTGAAATGCTTTGAGAAACGGTCACCGTTATGGTTTTTGAGCCTTGGCAGCCCCCTGAGCCGGTTGTCGTAAGGCTCACCTGGTAAATGCCGGCAGCAGAAAAACGATGGGTAGGATTTTGTTGGTCTGAAATATTTTCACCGAGGCTGCCGGGGTCGCCAAAGTTCCAGCTCCATGAGCTTGGATGGTCTTCGGCAGCCGAAAGGTCATGAAAAAGGTATTGATTGTCACAACTGCCTGCTTCAAAAGAGAAATCAGGCGCCGGGGATGGTAATACCTTGAAGTCTCCTTCAATTGTCTGCGTCCCGTTGGCGCAGCCGCCCATGGATGCTGGATAAGCTGCGATTGCCTTGAAATGACGCGTTCCGGCCAGGTTGTAAGCGGCAGACCTCTGCAGTGTATACAAGTACACCGGCGTGCCGTTGATAATCTGGGTGGTAAAAGGTGGATTTTGCAAGTGGAGCGGCGGCTCACTTAGATCCGCCTGCCAGGTGATTTCAGGTGACCGGTAGGGCAGCGTTAATCGGAAGTAATAAGATTCGTTGACGCACGCCGAATCTATGGTCTCTCCCGTTGCCGTTCTTACGGCAGTGAGAGACTGATTTGCGGCGAGGTTGGTTCCTGCGGAATAAGCGTAGGACTCATAGTTGCCAAAACCGTAAGCTACCGCGTTAAAGCCGTCATCCGCCTCGAGGTGAAACGTATTGTTTTTGGAGCCGTCTACATTGAGCTGCAAATACGCATACTCAGGGGACCCGTTTACGGGCGTGAACGGCGTCGACGGCAATTGTCCGTTGATCCGGAAGGACGGTGCCGCCGCTGTTTTCATAAAAACATTGATATACTGTTCGGCGATGTGTTCGCGTTCCGAAGAAAAAAGAGTGATGTCCTTTATGCGGTATTCGACAGGGTTAAGAATGACCATGTCGGGGTCGCTGTAGCAAAGGTATTTGCTCCCTTGTGCTGGGTCCATGGCGCATTCCTGGGAAAGGGCATACTGCGCTACTTCTACCGGCTTGCTGGCCTGCACCAAAGTGGCTGTTTTTAACGCGACATAGGTGGTGTAGTATTCGCCCGCATTCAATGTGTCGACGTCTTTGCCACCTATCTTTACAATGGTGTTGTTTTCCTTTGCCACGACTTTCACGCGCTGGCCTGCTGTTCGGACGGGATTTTTGGTGTTGGGGCTGAATGTGCTGAACGGAACAAAACCATAATTATAGCCCCAGCTTTCCACGGGAAGGGTCTGCTGGAACAAAGGATCAAGCGTACCTGTATAATCGCAATTCTGCCCGACAGGCGTGCCACTGCTGCCTGAAAACAACGCAAAATGCTTGCACGCTGATGTTTCGGCGTCAACAGTTGCCACAAAACCGGTCAGTTCAAAATCATCGGCCAGTTCGTAAACATCTCCTGGATTTGGGAGAAAGACACCGCCTGGTACCAGTTCCCCGTAAGGTGTTTGTATACGTATACGTGTGTTCGCTTCTGTGGCCACAAGTAGCATGAAATTTTTTCCTTCCCGGTGTTGGGCGTAATTGATGCTGTAGTATTGCTGGCCAAGTGCTGTGGTAGGCAGCAATAAGGTTGCAGCCGAACGCTGTGCTGCAAATATGTGTGCATAGGCGACTATAGGGGGTTGTCCGGGATCCGTTACGATATGAATGCCACGTTTGATCAAGACACGGTTGGTTTCCGTTTCATCTATATAAATACCGTTCCTTGGTACGCTGATCTCTGCTACAGCATTTGCTGAAACACTGAAGTGCTGGCTGAAAGAACCCGCGGTCACTGTTCCGGATGACGCTGCGCTACTGGTAATAAAGATACTGAAATTGGGAAGCCCGAGCGAGCCATCAGGGTTGTGGTCTGGTACGTGTGAAGGAAACGCGGTCCAGAAGTCTGTGCCCGCATTGCTGACCGTTTGCCCGGCCGTGTTCCTTGCTGTCGCAATCAGCAATGCCAGCAGAAGTAGAAATCGTTGTGAGTAAGGTTTTAATCGGTTAAACAAACTGGTGAAAATTTGTAGTACAATATACAAACTACAGTGTAATTGTTTCAGGTAACTTTTATCTCAAAGATATAAATGGCCCCTTGCGCGGTTAAAGGTATTAAAATCTGCCGTTAACGCTGTAATCTTAAAAATGTTTTATTTTTTTTTAAAAAATTTGCGTTGGAAAAATTTTGGTTTATTTTTGAATTGTCTTACAGCATTGATCATTTTCTAAAGGCCCCCGGTATGTGGTTCGCCTGCAGATTTAATAATTCAGGCAGGGCAGCCGTCTTAATGTTTGGAGTTATGATTTTTAATTCTGGCATCGGGACACTGTTTAGCTGAGACAATCAAACCTTGCACAATTAAGCTGCTGTATGAAGAAACTTTTACTTCTATTTCTGGCCGTTTGCTGGCTTCTTGTGCCTATATGCAGTCTTGGTCAGCAAATCACTTATGGTTCGTTTCTTTTATCGCCAGATCTTCAAACAGCTTTAGTGATTGCGGGGAACGGAGCTAATTTTTCTGCCCTCCCTGGTGTCGCCGTTGCGCCGGCTACTAAGGCAACCGCAGGCATGCCTTTGAAAGATTCAACTGTAAAGATTCCTTCGCAGTATGCTCAGATTTTTACCGGCACGGTGCTGAGGGCAGGTGATGGCCCGGCCTTAATTCTGTCGTCACTTGGTAAACCAAACGGTTGGAAATCGATACCCTCCGGCAGCGATACGGTAAAGAAAAATACAGATGGCTTTGGTGACCGGGAAGGAAAGAAGTTTACAAACAAACTGGGGGAAGCAAAAGAGCGGGTCAGCAAAAAAGCTTCGGGGGAACTGAACAATTTGACGAGCCATTTTAAAGGCAAAATACCTACCCTTAGATCCGCACCAATCGGGCTCGACCTTGCCTTGAAAGAAAGTGTGCGCTATAATCCGGTCTCGGCGCTTACAGGAGGAACTGCTGGCCAAAAATTCGCAAATGTCATCAATGTACGTGGAACCGCCTCCGTTTTTGGAGTTCCCTTAGCTATCGACTATTCTTCACAACCCCGCCTGATTGCCGGTGCGTTTGCCGATAACCCGATATTTAAATTCGACCTGGACACAAAAAGCCTTTCCGGCATGCTGGAAAGCGAACTGGATGAATACCGTCAGATCAATAAAATGGCGTTCGGCGGCATGAATGTAGGTGACTATGCACATAGCAGACTAGCAGCGCAAATCAATCAGCGCCAACAGGTAATGAAAGGTAAAACAGTGAACCGGCTGCTTACAGATTACCTGGACAGACCCGGTAAGTTGAATGAGCTGTTGAGCTTATCTCAGGAACAGATCAGGCTCAGGATACTTGACGAAGCCACCCGTCGGGCGGAACTAAACCCTGTTAGATCCAAGATGAATATCAAAACGCTTGCCAATGGACTTTCTGCTGCCTCAATGGACAGCTTGCAAGCGCTGACATTTAAAAAGGCAAGCTATCAAGGCCTTGCCGGCAATGACAGTCTCAGGGCTTTTTTTACAGATCCGAATAAGTTACCGGAAATCCGGCTGATGAACGAGGACCAAATTGCCAAAAGACTTTATCAACTGAAGGGCTCCACTGTTCAATCCTTCTCCGCCGGTTCGCGGTTTACGCACTATAATACGTTGGTCAATGCGCCGAAAGTTGATTTGGATGCCTTAATACACCACTTATACGCGCAGCAGACCCGGTGTGACAGTGATGCCGTAAAAGATGCAGCAAGGGCGATCATGCTTGCAGCAAAGCAGGATAATCTCGTTGACTATGGGAAAATCATGACAGTGCAAACTTCGGTAGTTAATCATGAAATGACCGGTATCCTTAAGATGGCTTATTTGCCGCTGGCCGAGGAAAACGCAGGGCCTGCGAGACGGATCGAGCTGAGTAAATCCGAGCGGGCTAACCTGGCCGGGGAGGCGGATAGTATTGCCACCTCGATTACAGCAATGAAAGCCAGCTTGAAGGAAAGTGGCGTGGACGTCTCAAGGTTACTTGCGGTTCAAACATTATTAGACAAGCAACAAACAGGAGAGGGAATGGCAGAATATGCCCGGGATTTGTATGTGAAGAGGCCATCCGGAACAGGACAGTCGCTGATGTCCCACCTTTCCGCCCTTAAGTTAGGCTCTTTCAGTAACCAGCCCTCACCGCTTGTTCAGCATAAAGACGTTTTTATGCAGGGAGCTCACGTTATACTTAACACAGGCCGGTACCCGGTAACCGCAGGTTATGGAACCGTGAACGATATAAATGCTTTGAAGGATGATAGCTTTAACGGTTCGGTATATAATCAGTCACGGCGGTTGACTTACCTGGGAGCTGAGATCCGCAACCCCGTTTCCGGTAGTCTTAAGTTTACAGTGATCAGTTCGCTGGGTGGCGGGATGGGTTACCGGAACTATGGGTTTACTGGTATCAGCGCTGATAACGTAGCACTCACTGTTTCCAAAGAAGTCAAAATGGGCAGCTACGGTAATCTTAATATGGATGTGTCAAAATCCACGACGCTTTTCAGCAGCAACTATCAGATCGGTACCGACGCCGTGCTGATGCGTAAAGGCGGATTAAAGTACGATGCTGCCACCGACCTGTTCAGTGCCCTGTCTTTCGGCGCTTCACATCATCTGGAATTAAACAAGCAGGACATCTCTGAAGATGTATATGTCAGTTACTCAGGAACAGGCTATCAGAACCCGGGTGTAAACGGCCCCGGCGGCGCTCGAACGAAATTCGGCGCGAACCTCAAAAAATCTTTCCTGAATAATCGCCTGCAAATCGGATTGCGCTCGGACTTTAACAATCAACCCATCAGTTATACGTCGGACGATCGCTGGAAAACGCGTCAGGTACAGGTAGACGGGCGATACGTTTTCAGCAGGAAACTCGCCGTCAGTCTGAAATATGCCGGTAACAATACCAACAAACAAATCGATGGACTGTCCAGCAGCGTCTACGCCTTTAACAAATTTCAGCTGGGAGCAAATGCCAATTACAAAATTGGCAGGTACTTTTCGGTAAGCAGATTGATGGTTTCCGGCCAGTCGCTCTCCAATTATGCCGCGTTGGTTTCAGGGACACGGCTCTTTATGATGAATTATACACAAAGCCTGGTGGTTGATAAGAACGTGCTGACGGCCAATGTGTTTTATAATAAGGAACTGGCAACAGCCAGGCTGATCGGTGATATGCTGAATTCTGATCTGTCCTGTCAATACAACCTGTCGCGCCGATTCAGTCTTTCATCCGGCCTGACTTATTTAAACAATGCAAACTCAGCCAGGCAGGCGGGAATCCGTCAAAACGTGAATTACCGTCCGGCAGAACGGTTTAGTGTATCCGCATTTATCGATATCCGCAAGAACCTGATCCGCTCGCTTTACCCGGACCTTTATGCGGCCTGCCGTGCTGAATTAAGTTTACAATACCGCATTAATTACTAGCCATGAGATCCATCGTAACTATGCTGTCGCTTTTATTATCCATTTCTGTTTCCGGGCAGATTACGGTTAATTTTATCCCTGAGCTGAATGGCCGAAATATGGAAGGCCTGCTGGGTTTTCAGCTGATCAATCAGAATACGGCTGTCCGCGCTCAGGTTACCATAACTGTAAATGAACGGCGCGCAGGAACGGTTTTACGCGTCAGAACGCCTGAATTTACCGTGACTTCAGGGTCTACTTATCTGTCTGCAAATATCGCTAGAAGCTCAACAGTACAATTCTCGCAGGATAAAATCGGCAATTTGATCGCCAGATCCCGTACGTTTCCACAGGGAGATTATGACTATTGCTTTACGGTCAAGATAGCCGGAAGCGACCTTCCTCCGGACGACCAGTGTTTCAGTTATACGCTGGAGCCTTTTGCCGACATGTCACTGATAGAACCATTCAACGGGGAAAGTATTTGTGAAAAGCGGCCGTTAATGACATGGCAGCCGTTGCTGCCTGTTGTGCCCGGTGCAAGTTATCAGTTAGTGCTTGCGGAGGTCAAAAGAGGTCAAAGTCCGACCGAAGCGTTAAACTACAATCTGCCTGTCATCAATCAGCGTAATCTTTATGCGCCAATGCTGCCATACCCGTCGATCGCACCGGAACTGGTGAGCAGTAAAAAGTATGCCTGGCAGGTAACAGCTTACAAAGATCAGACCATATTATCAAGGTCGGATGTCTGGCAGTTTACCTTGAACTGCCCCGATTCATTGCAGAAACCGGTCGATACGGTTTCTGCATACCGGGATGTAGAGGATTTGGCCAGAGGCAATTTATATGTCGCGAAAGGCTACCTGAGGTTTGCGCTGACCAACCCTTACGGGGAACAGGCGATGAATTATACGGTTCATCCTGTCAGCGAGCCTTCAAAAAAAATGAGGGGGCTGGGGAAGATCAGTTTGAATACGGGAGATAATTATATCATCATTGATCTGGCCGCAAACGGCCGTTTCCGGGCTGGTAAGTATTATATTTTAGAGATCCGGTTACCCAATGGTACCGTTAGAAATTTACGTTTTTTATATGAAGATATTAAAGATTAGTATCGTTCTTATCGCCTTTTCTTTAGCGTCGGGCTGCCGTCGGGCTGGTGCACTTAAAGAAAAAAGCGACCGGAATATGCGGGTACAGGTGGCTAGGATGACACCTGTTACACCAAAGGATGATATGGCTGTATACCGGGTCCGCCTGATTCCCAGCGAGATCTTAAGAACTATTCATAAGGAGTTAGGATCTGAGCATTACTGGTACCGGATGGACAGCTGTTTTTACCTGGACCATGCAGGGCATAAACAATATCCCGTCGTTTTGCAGCCTGTAGCAAACGGGTCAAAGGATAATTATGAATACCTATTACAATTTGTCAGGGAAATGCCTTCTGATTCAAGCGATTCAGTCCGGTTCGTTTTTGCCGATAAAGCGATCAACGATATTAAATACGAGTTCAACCTAGCCTTTTAAAAATAAATGATATTCACCGTCCGAAAACGCAAAGCCATAGCCCTGACACTATTCTCCATAATATCACTGCAAATATTGCTGCCTGAGGTGGCCCTTGCTTTAACCTCAGGCCCTGCCCAGCCTGAAATGCAGGGTTTTTTGCCAGCCGGCGTCTCAGATATGGTTGACCTGTCCACAGGTGATTTCAAATACAACATTCCCTTGCTTGACGTGGACGGTTATCCGGTTAACCTAAATTACCAGTCCGGTGTAGGTGTTGAGGACGAGGCCGGCTGGGTAGGGCTTGGCTGGAATCTGAACGTTGGCAGCATTAACCGGCAATTGCGCGGTGTTCCCGATGATATGAAAGGTGATGAGGTTGAGACAACACATTACACCAAGCCGCACATTACGATCGGTGGCCGTCTTCGGGCCAAAGCGGAGATAGGGGGCAGTGAAGCCTTTGTAAAGGGAGAAGGGACTTTTACCATCGGTATTTTCAATGATAACTATACGGGCATCGGCGCGGAAATTGGCGTTAACCCGGGTATATCGCTGGGTAAACAAATGGACGGCCCGCTTACAGCGAGCCTGGGGGTGGGCCTTATGTCGAGTACAACTTCGGGTGTTGATGTCTCGCCTTATATGAACTTCAATATCAAGAATAAGACAGATGAAGCGGTAACGGGGGTTGCGGGATTGAGTGCTGCTCTTGGCTATAATACCAGGAGCGGAATGAAGAGCCTGACACTGGGTGCGTCATACGGTTACCTGGCCAGGAAAGACAAGGAAAACGTTAAAAATAACAAGAATAATACCATTTCCGACGTGTTGAATGTCTTGAATTCAACCATTAGTTACAATACCGAACCGATACAACCGTCTATTCAGGTTCCTTACAAAACAGATTATTTCGCGGTCAGTATAGACGTAGGGGTGGCAGGGGGCATTGTATACGGCGGTGTGGGCGGTATGGGTTACCGCACGATTAGTCAGGTACAGTCGCCTGCCATAAAAAATCCGGTGTACGGTTTTCTTTACGCGGAAGCAGGAAAAAATCAGCCTAATGCCATGATGGATTTTATCAGGGAAAAAGACGTACCTGTAACGCCGGGCTTGCCAAAGTTGGCAGTGCCGGTAGCGTTGCCCGACCTGTTCACTTACTCCAGCCAGACCGGCAGCGGCCAGTTCCGTTTATTCAGGGGCGGAACAGGAATTTACTTCGATGCCAAAACGGAAAATACCACGAACGCGGACAGCTACGGTTTTGAGGCGGGCTTCGGTGCCTACTTTCACGGCGGGGCATCCAAATATGAGCAGGATTCGCGTTTAACAACCCAGAAATGGACGCGTCAGAATAATTATCTTCCCGTTGGCGACTTTCAGGACAAATCTGATGCTAATCCGAGTTATCAGCAGGTCTATTTCAAGGAAATCGGCCAAAAATCTGCTGAAAGTTCTTCGCTGATCAATCCACTGAAAAATAATTCACCGGTTGCTGTTCGCGTAAACGGAACGACTGCTTCGGGGGCATTTACAGATGATGTGCCGCTTACCCGTATACAAAAAAGCGAACGGGAGCCACAACGTACCAATATCAGCTACCTGACAAACGCAGAATGCGCGACCTCTGGGTTGGACAAAAAAATCAAATACTATGATTTCCTTGCAGCCGGTAGTGTACCTTCCAAAACTGAACATGTGTTGGACAGAACGGGCGGCTACCGTAAAGGGCACCACATTTCGGAGATGACTGTTACGGATGCTGCTGGAGCCAGGATGGTTTACGGCATACCAGTGTACAATACGCGTCAGGCAGAATACACATTTGCGATCGGCGCCAATGCGGATGGTGCTTACAGCCTGGTATCCGGATCACAGGATCAGGTGAGTTTTGCAGCCGGACAGACTGAAAGCAACCTTGGCAAAGGTAAAGGGATCGACAATTATTACCACAAAAGCGAAACGGCGCCCTACGCAGCAAGCTACCTGCTTTCGGGTATATTGTCACCCGATTACGTCGATGTTTCCGGCAACGGTATCAGCGATGATGACCAAGGTACCGCAATCCGTTTTAACTATTCTTACATTCCCAAATATTGCTGGAGGTCGCCTTATAAGAACGCTACACTTAACAAGGGGCTTATGGCTGACGCTGATGACGATAAAGCCAATATAATTTACGGTGAAAAGGAGCTGTATTATGTGCATTCGATAGAATCTAAAACAAAGATTGCCTATTTTATTACAGCGGACCGTAATGACGCTTTGGGCGTTAATGATTTTTCGGGTGGCGTAAACAGCACCGTAAGACAGAAGATGCTGAAGGAAATCCGCCTTTATTCGAAAGGCGACATGTCGCGGCCTATCAAAGTAGTTAAATTTGAATACGATTACTCCTTATGTCCGGGGGTTCCGAACAATACGGCTGCTGCGCCAAACAATGGTAAACTTACGCTGAAAAAAGTCTATTTTGAGTACAGGGGAACTGCTAAAGGACAATCATTTCCTTACACATTCAGCTACAAGACCAGTTTCACGAAGTATACCGGCGCTGTCGTAAATAATGTGGGGTATTCTACCATGAGTTCCGACCGCTGGGGAGTGTATCATCCGCAACAGGACAATCCCTTTTTTACCAATCTTTATAATGATCATTTTCCTTACAGTGTACAAAATTTAAACGGCCCTACTACCGGCGTAGTTACCAGTGCAGGCGAAGCAGCTTCCGTATGGCACCTCAGCCACATCAATTTGCCGACAGGTGGAGGTATCGATATCAATTACGAAGCGGATGATTACGCTTATGTGCAGGATAAAAAGGCCATGGTGATGACACCGGTTACTACGTTAATTGCCGACAATGCCAGCTACTCTGCTGTTGCCAGCAGCAATCTGAAGGCTGCTAAAGGAATTCAAATAAATGTCCCAGCCGGAACTCCGGCCATGTCAGATGCAACAGAGTGGTTCCGCCGTACATTTTTAAATGGATCGCCTTATCTGTATACAAAAATTTTCGTGACACTCGCAACCGGGTTAAGCAATGCCAAAGGCAGGACCGATGATTACGTGGCCTGTTTTGCAGAAATTAAAAAGGTAAATATTACCAGTAACGGAAAAGCGAACATCATTTTTAAAGATCGTTTGGAAGCTGGTATCAGTCAAAATCCGATTATTTTTGCTGCCTGGCAAAAAATCAAGGAAGAGTATCCGCGTTACGCTTACCCGGGATTTGACCGCAGGTTGGGCGGTGATGCGGCATCACAGTCAGGCGACGGTATTATTGCAGCCATCAAGACGGCCATTTCCAATTTGTCAGAACTGAAGCAGAATTTCTATCAGCGGGCCAATAGCAAAAATTATGCGTCAACCGGGACCATGAGCAAAAGCTTTGTCAGGATAGCAAAAGTTGACGGACATAAGCTGGGAGGAGGAGTGCGTGTAAAGAAAATCAGTATCAGCGACGGCTGGACGGAAGGAAGAACTTACGGACAGGCCTACGATTACTCTACAACGGAGGACGGCATATCCATCAGCAGCGGCGTTGCCAGCTATGAACCTGCGATTGGTAATGATGAAAATCCGCTGCATCAGCCGCTTTTTTACATTCAGCGAAATAAAGGGGCGCTTACCAATCTGCTGGATCTGGAAGAACCTTTCGGTGAGTCTTACTTTCCAGCGCCTTCGGTTGTCTATAGTAAAGTAACGGTCTCAGATCTCGATGCACAACAAAATCCTTATCCTAATGGACCGACAGGCTATACGGTGAACGAATTTTATACCGCTCGCGATTTTCCGGTGCAGATCAGGTCAACCGAATTGCAGTCCATCATCAATGCCCCTAAAAACAGCTATGGAATTGTTTATACAAGCAGTATACAGCAAACGACTCTATCACAGGGGTATAGTATCGAGCTGAATGATATGCACGGTAAGCCGAAGGCCACCACGATTTTTAACCAGGCCGGTGCAGAGGTATCTTCAACAAAGACCTACTATAACACGGCTCCGCTTAACGGGACTTCCATGCGCCTGAGAAACCAGGTCAGTGTGGTTAATCCTGATGGAACCGTTGAGCAAAACCGTGTGATTGGCCGGGATGTGGACTTTTTTACGGATTTTCGCGAACAGGAAAGTATCAATGACGGGCAAAGCCTTAATCTGGGGATAGACATCGTACCGGCGTTCGGGTTTCCTATCCCGATTCCGCACTGGCCGACGGGCGACAACTCAGAGTATAAATTATTCCGCTCGGCCTGCGCCGTCAAGGTCAGCCAGTATTATGGTGTGGTGGATAGCATTGTAGTCAAAACAAATGGTTCTAGCATCCGGACCAGCAATATCGCCTATGATGCGATTACAGGAATGCCCCTGATTACCAGTACACAGAACGAATTTAATAGCGAAATCTATTCTGTTAAAATTCCAGCATATTGGGGATATCCGGGTATGGGACCGGGCTCGAAAAGAAATGGCATGGAACTGGCGAACGTCACTTCCAGCAGTGCTGCCATGTTAGACAACAATTCTGGAAATTATCTGGCTTATGGAGATGAGTTTATCGACCTGGCAACCGGATTGCGTTATTGGATTGTTCCCCGGCATGTCAGCAGCGACATAGCCAATATTGATATCAAAACTGTCGTCGACAGATACGGCAACCCGGTAAGCAAAACATTTGCCCGTGTAAAAGTTGTTCGAAGCTCCCGCAATCAACTTGACGCTACAATGAACGAGCTGGTAATGCTTACCAATCCAATAGTGCCCAATAGCAGCGGCAACGGGTATCGCATCGCGCTGAATGAATCTGATCTGACCGGTCTTCACGTTATCAATGCATCGGCGAAGACCTATGACGAAAATTGGAATTCCGAACCGCCGGAGATTCAGCCAGGTCTTTCGGATGATCCCTACAATTTTACAATTTATAATGGGTACGGCAGACCAGAAGCGCCCAGCCACCCTGTGTTTTTACCAGGCATCGGGGAAGTAACCGATGCGAGAAAAAATTACTGGCTTTCAAGAGAGCAAAATGCTTTAATCGGCGACAATAGAAGTACAGTGAACGGTTTATATTCGTCAGGAACTAACAAAAAGATGGTAATCTATACAAGTTTTTATGTGCCTCGAAGCGGTGTTTATTACTTTGGATATAATTCTCATGCAAATCTCAGTTTTGCTTTTTCTAACATATGTAGTAATAATTTCAACGTAAGCAACTACTATAAATCTGAACGCGGCTGGAGGGTTGAGCAAATTGATCTAACCAAAGGATGGACCCCGCTGGTGATTGAAATAAGCGTTGGTCCTAATCCAATTTATAATGGAATAGGAATAGAAGTTTACGATTGTGCACAGCAAGAATTGAATGCTTTCGGAACCGCAGGTAATACCGCAGATCCAACGCTGCTTTTTTCAACAAGCAATCTGAAATTTAGCTCCGCTAATGTGCAGACGGTACAAAATGGTACAACGTATTATCAATATCGCTATTCGGATCTTAACCGAACCGGGTATTCCCCTTGTATCTTGCCGCCGGTAGGAATCAATCCTTATGTATACGGCTTTAAAGGTAACTGGCGACCCTATCAGGCGGAAGTATTTCAACAGAACAGAGTATATGCTAATGCCGTTTCTTTTTCGGGTAAAGTAATGAATGTAAAGGACGCCGGCTACCTGGCGAATTTTTACAATTACTGGAAAATGCCTTTAAGCGGGTCGGTTTGGAGTATGAATACGGGCAACTTAGAGAACTGGGTCACTACAAACACAGTGACGCTTTATGATAAGTTTGGTCAGGAACTACAGAACCGTGACGCGCTCGGCCGCAACAGTGCCGCCAAATTTGATTTTAACGGCGAACTGCCTGCAGCGGTCGCCAGTAATGCAGGTTATCGTGAGATTTACGCGAACAGCTTCGAGGATGCACGGTTTAGCCCGGGTAAGCCGGTTTATATCATTGATCCAGCAAGAAGCGAATTTAAATATTCGAAGACAGGCGGCTATATACAAGATGGTGCAACGAGTGCCTGGTCCCATACGGGGAACTCCAGTGTGGCGCTTACTGCAGATTCCCTGGTTCTGAATACGCTGGTACACATGGTAGAGGAAAAAAGGACCAGCTACCTGGATTTGAATATCAATAATCAGTTTATAAAGGATAGCAGTAAAGGCGCTTATACGAATGGTTTTCAGCCTTTGCCAGGGCAAAATTATATCGCAGATGTTTGGGTAAAGGACGATGCGCCGTTTGTTACTACGCCTAAATTAAAAATGTTTATTAACGGGCAGGAAAGGCCCTTGACTTGCAAAGCAGTGGTAGAGGGTTGGAAATTGTTGGAAGGCACGTTTTCAACACCGGCAAACTTAGGAGGCGCGCTTCAGGTCGTATTTTATCCGGCCATCAGCACAACCATTTATCTTGATGACCTGAGGATACACCCAGTGGCGGCGATGATGAAGACTTACAGCTATGATGCTGCCTCGATGCGACTGATGGCAGAGCTGGACGAAAACTGTCTGGCGACCCTTTATGAATATGACAGTCAGGGGACGCTTATAAGGGTCAAGAAGGAAACGGAACGTGGGGTGATGACCATAAAGGAAACCCGTTCTTCACAAAAAAAGACATTATAGTATGAAAAAAGCAAATAAAATTACTAAGCGGGTGCTGATTACTACAGTATTGTTCTTTGCGCTCGCTGCTGCAATGGCTTACCATATTCGTTTGAGAAATACTCCTATTGAAATCGCTTCGGTGCCTGTTCATGTTCAGCACCTGCCAGCGGTTTGTGACGAAAGGCAGCTGGATACGCTTCGTTGCTGGGCAGGATCCATCGACCTGAGCCATTTTACGGGCGCTATGGAAGGTTTACTGACGATAGAAACATCAGGCGACAGTACCGCAGATATCAAGAATATGCCCTATGTGATTTGCCGGCGTGGTAATGATTGTTTTTACCGTTATGCAGGTACAGAAACGCTGAACGCCGGTGGCCGCTTTCTCTACATTGATTATAATCAGCAAAAAATTGCCTATGGGAAGCAAAAGGTAATTAACGCCACTGAAGTGATTGACAGCAAGAGTTTACTAAAGGCGATGGCTGATGAACATTACACCCTGACAGCTTCAAGTGAAGGCCGCCTGCGCACTATGCGGCTATTGAATCCTCAGCATATCGCCTGCCAGGAGTACGCGATTACTTGCGACACTACAACAGGCCGCGTGACGCGTGTTTTTGCCAGGATAAGCGATGCAGGCGGCCAGGGCGCCGGCGTAAGTAAAAGGGCTGTTGACCTGAGGCTGACTAGTGTTGATGAATCAGCTGAACCAACTGATTTTTTAAGCATAGACAACCTTTTAAAAATCAACGGAAAATTTGTTATAGCCGTTGGGAAGTACCGAAATTTTCAAGTGATCAGGATCGATTGATATGAAAAGATTGAAGGTGTATTTAGCATTGGGATTTATATTACTGGCCTTTACCGCTTCTAACGCGATTGCCGGTGTAGAGCCCTATACAAAGTCGCTTAACGGTCCATTTACCCTGCCCGCAACGTTGGAGAATGCAGACCCATTGTTTTTGAATAACGGTACATGGGCTACCTATCAGTTTCGGAGCGTAAATAATGAAATCGCATTACGGGTCAATGACAATGTTCGGATCGCTTCAAATTTCTCCTATAAGGTGAACGTGACAGTAGATTGTTACAATAATCCGGCACAGACAAGTCCTGCATACAGTTTTTCTAAGGAGTTGAGCATTAACTATGATATCAATCAAGGTGTAAGCTACAGGGGGGTGTCAGCGCATAATTTTTCTGGTTATTACAAGGTGAAGATCACCATCAATTCTGCAGGTGTGATCAATGCCGGTGATCAGGTGCCCCCGGCAGGTGCTGTTGTATTAAAAAACAGCATTACCATAGACCGCATTTATCCGTTTAACCTATCTGCCCAGACAAAGCTGTCTACTACCAGTATCACTGCTGCGAGCAAGGTTTTGCCGCTTAGTTGGGATGTGCTTGCTGGGGCTGAAGAGTATGACCTGGAATGGACCACTCTCTCCGCAGGTGACGGTAATGAAAGTATCGCGCAGGGCCTTATTAGCTATAATAGCACCGCCCTCGCGCAGGCAGACCTGCTGTTTCGAAACAACGCGACCCGTATAACTACAGCGGGACATGACCATACCATTTCACTTGTTTTCAATGATGATTATCTGGTGGCGAGGGTAAGGGGAGTGCAGTACACACTGGCTGGCGTTCGGCAGACAGGGGCCTGGTCCTATGAGCTGGGCACCAGTGCCTATGCTGCGTGGAACATTGCTGCGAACTGGCAGTCACCGGCGCTTAACTGGCAGTATTCGGCCGCTTATGCGGAAGAAGGCAAAAAGAAAGAGGTCATCAATTATTTTGATGGTACGCTGCGTGACCGGCAAACGGTTACAATCAACACGAGTGACCAGGTACCTGTAGTGGCGGAAAAGGTATATGACGTTTTTGGGCGGCCGGTCGCCTCGATATTGCCGGCACCAGTATCTGATGGCGCAGCACCAACGCTTCACTATTTTTCTGCCCTTAACAAAAATACTGCAGGCAATACCTATGGTTACCTCGATATCAGCGATCCATCTGCCGCCGGTTGCGAATTTTTACCTGGAGCACTGAGCACAACCTCAGGTTCTTCGCGCTATTATTCTGCCGTTAGCGATTTTAAGACCTTTAATAACAAATCTTATCAGGGCTACACGCCTGACGCGCAGGGTTACCCGGTTGCGATAACACAGTATACACCTGATAATACGGGCCGGATACGCCTGCAAGGCGGCGTTGGGCAGCCTTTTCAGCCGGGATCCGGAACGCCGAGCCGTACAACCAAATACTTGTACGGAAAGCCCGAACAGTGGGAGTTGGATCAGTTATTCGGTAATGACATTGGCTTTGCCGATCACTATACCAAAAATACGGTCATTGATCCGAATTACCAGATCAGCATCAGCTACCAGAACGCCAGCGGTAAAACGATTGCTACCGCTCTGACGGGAGCGGCGCCGGCGGGCATGGACACACTTACGTCCAAAATACCGGTTAGATGGCAAACCAGCACAATACTGAAGCCCGAGCAATTCAAATTTGACGGCGGGGCGCTGAAATTAACTGCTTCGACCACCTACATGGCTACCGTTACCGGAAAAGATACGATTAGGTTCGACCTGCCGCAATTGGTATATACGTTCTCCGAAACAGCAGGGCTATGTGGTAAGTGTTATTATAATGTGAATGTAAAGGTAACCGATCCCTGTAATGCGGCTTTACCGCTGGCCAACCTGAATTACGAGGTCGGTAAAAAATCAAATGTGGCGACTACCTGTACACCGGATGGGACTTACACCAACAGTATCCCGCTGGATATAACGACGATAGGGGAGTACAACATATCTTTTGAGTTTGCTTTGAACCGGCAGGATGTAGAAGCTTATACAGACACCTTATTTAACCGCGGGCAAAGGGCAGGGGTCATTAACAGTCAATGGAGCTTTGTTAAAACGCGTCTTCAGGCGCTGGATCTGACGGGTTTATTCAGCGATTGTAAAACATCAAGGGCACAGTTGGGAACGCTGGCTGCTTTTTCAGCGATGTATGGTGCCCGTATAAGTGCTTTGGGTATAGATACGACTATTTTTAGTTCAGGTGAACAAGCGCAATACCACAGCATTGTCCAGCAAGCTTATAGTAGCATCGATGCACATATCAATAGCCTCGACTGCGATATATCTCCATGTTTGGAAAAACAAAAGTTGATGCTGAAGGATGTTTCGCCAGGGGGGCAATACGCTTTGTTCGATAGTTCAGGAGCAGCGCTAGAAAGCGATATCAATGTGCTTTATAGTAAATGGAGGTTGGTGTTTCCAGTATTGCCTGCGACAAATGCCACCTACATTGCGAACAAGATCACGCGTTCGGATGGTTCTGTGCTATCTGTCAATGATGCAGCCTTTACGCTGACAGATCTGGTGACTTACTGGGACGAGGAATGGGCTTCTGGCTTTCTGCAATATCATCCTGAGTATTGCAAGTTGCAGTTTTGTGAGCTGAACGCAGTTTCGGGTAATTGGGACGGGATGATCTCTGAAATTGATAAGGCATCGGATATTTTTAAAATCCAGTCCGGGTTGTCTTACAGCTATACGAATGGAGCCTGGCTGCTTACCGCCGATCCGTTTTTTAAGGCTGGAGGACTTGGTAACAGCTTTCTTACCAGCATGCAGGCCGATCTGAACCAATACAGTAAAAGAGTGCTGGGGTTGACGACGGCAACGGTAAAAAGCCTTTCGCAATATGTAGACTTTAACTTGTATCAGGGCGAAGGCAAATGGAATGATCCTGCCCCGGTTAGCTGCCGCGTGCCTGACAGGGACTGGTCCAGTTATCGGGCATTTTACCTGCAATTAAAAGAAAAGTACTATACAAAGCTAAGGGACAGTACCAGTTGTGCAGGTAAATGTCCAGTAGGTGTTGCAAACATTGCGATTCCTTCAGATCCAAGCGGCGTTAACGCCGCTGACTTCAGTGTTTCAGAAACCATTGCCGCTGATATAGCTGCGGCGCAAGGATCGGGGAATTGCACAACTGCAGGAAAATTCATTACTATCGCAAAAAAGGTGGGCAACGTAGCGGCTAATACTTACGTGTTTTTACATTTTCCTGATATCTATGCCCTGAATTTGCCGGCAGCGGTGACACTGCCTTCAGGGGCACAAAAAACTTTTCTTTGTATACCGAAAAACATTCCACTGAGTAGTATTACTATCACTGAAGCTAATACAACGGGCAATGTCCCTACAGTGTACATTCCTCAAAATCCATTGCCAACGCCTATAGCAAATCAGACGCTGACTAACAGCAATTCGTCGAGTAGCATGACACCCAATGGCAATGAAACGGGATCAGACTTCTATATATACTCCTATCAGCCTTGGAGTTTAAATACCGCAATTGTGGTCATTAAAATAAAACCGGACCGCGTATATTGTCAACGAAACGGAATCAAAGTTTGGCTTATTGCTGAATCTAAACAAAACGGAGGCCCTCCAATCACTCATCAATATTATAAAAGAATCGACATAGATCCGGTTTACCTGAGTGCAACGGTAGAAGTAACTGTTGGTAATACCACTGAATACATTAATGGCGTGACAACAAGTTGGTCTACAGCTTTGCCGACATGTACGCTACCATTAGGAACGGTTAACGGATGCGCATCGACTTTGTTAACAAAATCTTCGCGGTTCGATGCTGAGTTGCCCACATTTTTTCAACCACAGGATACAACCGCTGCCAACAGTAGGGTTATTCAACAAGTTAAAGGCATTATCCAAGCCAACTGCGAAGCCAACGCGGAACGCTGGATGGCGAGCCTTGCACCAGGACTTGTGGGTAAGCCACAGGCTACGATCGACAGCTTAAGGAATGCGCTGATCACTTATTGCGCGGCCAATGGAGACATGAACCATATCTATGGTTCAAGCACTGCGAAACCAGGTGTCACCAATGCTTACGCGGATTTTTCGGCGATCATTAAAATGATTGCTTTAAATGGGGGCGATTTTACGCCAACACTAAATCCGTGGTTATTGGAGGGCGCGGACCGGTATGACAAGCCGGTTACAGGTGCAGTTTCGTCAACGGTTTATAACAGCAGTGCCGCTATTGCACAACTGCTGGCAACGGAACAGGCAGCCGCGACCGGTACCGAGGCCCAGTTCCTTTATTTGCAGAGCAAGTATGGCAGCGCAATGACACTGACCCAGGCGGAGTTGGGCATGCTCCTGTCGGCCTCTGCTTCCTGTAACTGGGTACTGCCACAGCCGATTACGCTGCCCTCTTTTTTACAGCCAGGGAACGGCGGTTGTATAACTTGGACTGATTACAGCAATAAAAAAGCTGCGCTGATAAACAGCATTCCTGGTTTGACGAGTGCCAGCACCAATTACAGCACAATCCTGACGAATTATATGAACCAGCAATATGGATTTACGCTCAGTTATGCTGATTTTCAGGCATTCGAAGCGAACCATACTACCTTGCTGTGTAACGCTACAGTGAATACCGAGGCGCCGATAGATCCCTATGCGGAGGTGCAAAGTCGTATGGAAGCTGCGGTAAGCGACGGCCTTTCAATATATGCTACTTATGTTACCGACCAGAAGAACTTAATCAGGAATGGTTACATTACGACCTGTGCTGCGGCCGGTCCGGTGGTTACTAACAAGGCCCAGGCCGGAAACTACCACTTCACCTTGTACTATTACGATCAGGCTGATAACCTGATGCGAACCGTTCCGCCGGAAGGTGTAGCGTTGCTAAGCGATGCTGAGGTAGCCCAGGTGCAACAATTACGAAACGGCAATGATGCGGCTTCCTGCGGAACAGCCTATACTGGTCCTACGTCCAACACGGATGTCAATACGGCTTTCAATAACCTGGAGACAAAGCTAGCTTCCGGCCAGAATGCCGCCATTGAGCTTTGGTTGTATAATACCGATAACAGCGGTAATCAGCTGGCAAAGGTTACGCAAGATGGCAAATACCTTTTCCAACTTAATATCAATAACAATACGCTCGGTATAGATATTTTCAGCAGCCCGGCTTATGGTCAGTTTAACAACGCGAACAGGATAACGGTCAGCCTATCTACGCTTCCGGCACTTGAGGCATGGATCCATGTTGTTATCCAATCTACTGATTTGCTGAAAGGTAAGCTGTTGGTATACATTAACGGTGTAAAAGCGCCTGCGGTTAACAATCCTTTGCCTGCAATCTATCCGGATAAGCTGGTTACGCTAAAACACATGCGCATCTACGGGCATTTATTGTACCCGGCCGAGATTATGAATAATGCCGGCAATAATTGTTTTATGCCGCTGAATACCGATGCTTACTGGGCAAGGTTTAATGTGCCTGCTGCAGGCAGTGAGACGACAGTAGGTACCAACAGCACGCAGGAAACCAACCTCAAAGGCATCTACCCTTCACACAGGTTGGTTACCGATTATCAGTATAACGCTACTAATCAGGTGGTACTCCAGAATTCGCCGGACGGAGGTACAAACCGGTTCTGGTACGATCAGTTAAGCCGCCTGATGGTTTCACAAAATGATAAGCAACTGGCAGCTAATAATTACAGCTATACACAATATGATGCGCTTGGCCGGATCATAGAAGTTGGTCAAAAAACGATCACTAATCCGGGATTGCCCTCTCCGGGATATGTGAATGATCTCACTACGTTTAATAGTGGCACCAACAATACGCAGATCACCCGAACTTTTTATGACAGTAAGGATAACCTAACCGGTTTAGGCAGTTTAAATACCGGCCTTTCGCAACGCAATTTGAGGAAAAGGGTGGTTGCGAGCACCTATCGTGACACGCGAACCGGTAACGTTATCAACGCTACCTATTATGATTATGACCTGGATGGTAACGTGGCCAATCTTTATCAGCAGATAGGGACGTTAGGGATAAAGCAAATTGGGTATGAGTATGATCTGATCAGCGGGAAGGTAAATTTTGTACGCTACCAGGAAGGAAAAACAGATCAGTTTTTTTATAAATACAGTTACGATGCGGAAAACCGTTTGACCGACGCTTACAGTGCACCGCTGGCCAGCCTGCGTCCGTTTGGTACCAGTGATCTGCTGCAGGAAACCAGGGCGCAGGACGCGCATTATGAATATTACCTGCATGGCCCCCTTGCCCGTGTGGAACTTGGGCCGGAGAACGGGAAAGTACAGGGTACCGATTATGCCTATACGTTACAGGGCTGGTTAAAGGGAATCAACAACCAAAATTTAAATGCTACTGGTGCCAATGCAGACATGGGGGCCGATGGCAGTACAGGTGTGCACGTTAGTGTGGCAAAGGATGCTATAGGTTTTTCGCTTGGTTACTATGGCGGCGATTATAGCCCGGTTGCGGGTGCAAGTGCAGGCGCTTTCGCTTATCCTTACTTGCCAACAACCGGTGAATATACAGGTCAGAATCTGTACAATGGCAATATTAGCAGTGCAACGCTGGCTGTGCGGCAGGCACAACTTGGCAATGGTGCGATGACAGGTTATACTTACCATTACGACCAGTTGAACAGGCTTAAGATGGCGCGCCAGCACACGGGCATTAGCGGTAACTGGGATAAAAGCAGCATTACGCAGCTGTTTGGTGAACAGCTGACCTATGACGGCAATGGTAATATCCTTACATTGAACCGCCATGGCTCGGCAGCTACGGCCGGTACCATCGATTCTCTGGTATACAATTACAATAAGGACATCAATGGGAAGCTGATCAACAACCGATTGAGTTACATAGCTGACAGGATAACTACAAGTAATTATACCGGCGATCTTACAACACAATCTTCCGGCAACTACGGTTACGATGTGATTGGTAACCTTAGCAAAAGCACGACGGAGAAACTGACGTCGATCAATTGGAGTGTGTACGGAAAGATCCTTTCTATCAGTAAGGCTACGGGTAATATCAGTTACACTTATGATGCTTCGGGTAACCGGGTGAGTAAAACACTCTCAGGAACCACTACCTGGTACGTGCGCGATGCACAGGGCAATACCATAGCGGTTTACGATAATGCCGGCGGCACGCAAAACTGGCGGGAGCAGCACTTGTATGGCAGCAGCAGGCTGGGCATGTGGACACCGAACCTGAATACGGGTACGGGTAATACATCCAATCCTGTTTCAGAATATGGTATCACCGGACGCAAATATTACGAGCTAAGCAATCATTTGGGAAATGTTATCGCGACGATCAGCGACAAGCGCTTACAAACCGGCAGCGGCATGCCGGTCGCTTACCTACCCGATATTATCAACGCGCAGGATTATTACAGCTTTGGGATGATACAACCAACACGGCAGTTTACAGCCACTGCGGCCGCTAAATACCGTTATGGCTTTAACGGTAAGGAAAATGATAATGAGGTAAAGCTGGATGCTAATGGTAACCAGATAGCCGGTGCACAGCAGGATTATGGCATGCGGATTTACGATCCGAGGGCCGGAAGATTTTTGAGTGTGGACCCAATAAGTCCTCAATATCCGGAATTAACGCCTTATCAGTTTGCAAGTAACACGCCAATTCAGGCAATTGATCAGGATGGTTTAGAAGCTTTTTTTGTTCATGGCACAGAATCATCGAATAAGCGTTGGTTCCATCCAAATGATAAGAGTCAAACAGACTTCACATTAATAAATGGCCTGCTTCCAATGACTAGAAATACAGTAGCAGATGCATCTTTTAATTGGAATAGAAACGTGTTTAATGGTTTTGTTAATAACGACAATATTTTTGGAGACGATAATCACTCTATAAATCATCTTACTAATAATAATGTATCAAGGGCTATAGCTGCCAGAGATCTGGTTGATCATGTAATGTCATATAGAAGAATACATGGAATCGACACTTATAATGACAAAGGTCAATTGATAAAGATGGGCGATGAACCTATTACATTCATAACTCATAGTCATGGAGGAAATGTCGGTATACGTGCAGCTAATATATTATATGACAAATTTAAAGTGCAATCAGATTTAATAGCCATAGCTGTACCGGCTTTTAATGGAAAGAATGACCCCGAAAATCCAGCAAATGCTAGAGGGGTAAGAAGGCTTATCAATGTTTGGAACAGAAACGATTGGGTGTCTGGTCAAATAGCTCCTGGATCAGATGATTTTTATCCGGTAGGACCAAACTCTAAAGTATCCAGAATTGAAGTTGATGCCACCAAATTCTATAAATGGTATCAAGGTATTGGTGCTCATTCTTTTGATAATAATCATATGGCTGATTTTATTAGGCAAGTGAGGGAAAATCCCAATAATCAAAATCTTAAAAAGAAACCTTAATGATAGTAAGTGCCATCTTGCAAAAAGTAATAGCCCATCATAAAAAACATAAATGCAAATAACAACACGGATAATGATAGATAAAGAGGTCCTGTCGCTTTAGATGAAAGCCAGCGAAATAAGCAAACTATTAGCCAAATTATAAAGTATATGATAGGCATCAAAGCATTTTGAACGTCCATGCCGTAAGATATTTTACCGGCGTTAACAAGTAGAATAACTATAAATGTTACAACAGAGTACAATATAAATATGTACAAATAAGCTTTTCTTGCGAAGGGTGAAAAGGTTTCCATTTGATTAGGTTATGATAAATCATAAAAATAAAATTTATTATCAAAATTATTGGCCTGTCGTCGGTAGAAATTGGTTTTATTTTTTGATAAGGTTTGTAACATCTACAATTTAGCTTGTTGCGACTATAAAAATTTATAAGCCATATATAAGCGAAATGCAGACAAAGTCAAAAAGTTTTAAACAACTTTATATATTCGAAGTCACTCACTGCCGCAAATATGCAGCGTTGACAAAGCGTGGCGAACTTGTGCCTAATTAACTTTGCCTTTAAGCAAGGCAGCTTTTTCCGGTAACTGGCGCAAATATGCAGCATTAATAGTTACCGATTAATTTATAGATCAATTTGTGCAGCAAACTCAAAAATATCATCTTATTGTTAAAGATGTAAAAAGCATAGATGCTAAAAAGTTACAAGTGTTCTTCGAAGTGCTTATCGATTTTGACGAACATATTTATGTTAATGCATATCCTGACATTGAACTTGTAAAAATAATTTAGAATATACCCGACTTAAACCTTACCTATAAACTAAAATGAATAAAAATCACAGGATACTTTTAATTTATCTATTAGTAACCTTAAGCCTAAACCTTTATGGACAAGTACCTACTGTCACTTCCTTATCCACTTATACTGGGCAGGTTGGCACCGCGTTGACTATAACGGGTACCAACTTTAACACCACGGCAACGAATAACGTGGTGTTTTTCGGGCCGGTTAAGGCTACAGTGTCCGCGGCTACGGCGACCTCCTTGTCCGTTACCGTACCCGCCGGGGCAACGTATACCTTAGTGAGTGTAACCAATACGGAATTAAAGCGAACGGCTTTTTCCCCGTTGCCGTTCAGGCAGACTTTTCCTACAAAGAACAGTATAGTTGCTTCGGATATTGACAGTAACATGGATTTTGGGGCCGGCAGCAATCCGGTATCTGTAGCCGTTGCTGATTTTAACGCGGATGGCAAGCCGGATATCGCTGTACTGAATGCAACGGCCGGTACAGTTTCCATTTTAACTAACGGTGCTACGGCATCTAATGGCATCAGTGCGGCTTCTTTTACAAAAAAAGATTTTGCGGTAGGAGATAATCCGTCAACTCTGATAGCGGCTGACTTTAACGAGGATGGTAAGCCGGATCTGGCGATTGCGTATCAAACCAACGCATGGGTAACCGTATTGCAAAACACAACCACCACTGCTGATGTGCTTTTTGCATCCGGTAAAAATTATGCTTGTAGTAGCGGTTCACTTGCGCTTGCGGCAGCTGACCTGAACAATGATGGCCGTCGGGAGCTGATCGTCGCCAATTTTAACGCTAACACGGTTTCCATCATACGCAATAATGTTTCTACTAGCGGTAGTACTTCGTTTGCCGCCAAGGTGGACATTCCAACCGGCCCAAATCCGGCGTCGATTGCTATTGGCGACATTAACGGAGACGGTAAAGATGATATCGTAACCGGCAATTTTGCTGACAATACGGTTTCACTTTTGCGTTGCCGGGTAACGACCGGTGGAACATTCACGCTTTCGGGCTTTCAGGATAAGGTCGACCTGGCAGTACCTGGGCAACCGGCTCATATTTTTCTAAAACAGATTGATAGTGATGCACGGCCGGATCTGATCATCGGCTCTTATGTAGCTTCTTCCAACACGCACAATATTCTTATCCGGCGCAACGCGATGACGACTGTAGGAATATTTACCGAGAGTTCTTTTAGCCCGGCTATTACCATTGCTGCCGGCAGTCAGCCTGTCGCTATTGGTATGGGCGATATTGACGGCGACGGTACGGCCGATATAGCAGCCGCGAATTACAACAACAAAACGGTGTCTGTATACCGGAATATCTCTACCGGAACATCAATATCAACCTCTACAATAACAGCGAAAGTCGATTTTTCTGCGGGTAATACGCCGCTTGCTCTTGCAATTGCTGACCTCGACCTGGATGGCAAGCCGGATATGGTCACCGCGAATGACATTGATAACACTATATCTGTACTTCACAACTATAACGCGACACAAGTGCCGGCCGGTTTTCCCGAGTCTTCGGCTTCGGTCAGCCTCGGCAGCTTTGTGAATGTCGATATTACTGATTCTGAATGGGGGCAGGAGGCTCCGCCGGGTTATACTATAGCAGGGGTGAGTAACGATGTAGTGAGCGGGACGACGGCTAATGCAGGGCGTTTTGTCTATTTCGCTTCGCAAGGCAACATTACACCCATGGTGCCGGTTAAAGGCGCACTGACGTTCAGTGCTAAAGGTTCTGGAACCATTGAGGTACAGCTAATCACCACCTGGAACGCTGGTATTAATCAGCGCAAAACGTTTGCCCTGACATCCAGTTACCAGGATTTCGGCTGGAACCTGAGCCTTTACCCGCAGCAGGAGTATATTTTGGCTGTAATTGTTAACGGCGGCAATTCCTCGCCGAACGCCAGTGCAACGTTTAAGAAGAATATTTGCCTTAACCTGCAACAGGCCGGCATGACCGGAAACTTTACCCGTTTCAGAGCTGATGCCGGCTCCCTGATCGGCAATAAAGAAACAGATTGGGCGGGTTACAGTGACCAGTTCAGTGCCAGCCGTAAAAAGTACCTGCAGCACTCGGCGTTCTCCCGGATGCGCTTCCAGACCGATGCCAGCCAGATCGCCATAGAATACGTACGCGACAGCTATGACAAAACCGTCCGTAACCTTTATCCCTTTTCACAGACCTATTATAACAAAGATTTTAAAGCAAACGGTGACACCACCAAAGGATGGCATGGCATCAACCTGGCTACTAAGGTGACGCCAGGGAAAACCTATACGATATCCCGCTTGTATACTACGAACCCAAAGTATGTTTGGTACAATGCGTCTATGCAGCCGATTAGCGGCGTCCTGAGCCTTGCTCACGGCAGCGGTAACGGGCCGGATACGGTTTACAGTGTCACGGCACCTGCCGAAGCGGCTAATCTTGGCTTGCTTGTACAGCGAACAACGGATACGGTCAATTTCAACAACCCGGTAAATGATACGTACCTTGTAAATGCTAATGCCATGATTGAAGAAGGTGCCTACGGGGCGTCTGTACCGGGCATAGGTACCGTACCTACCGCCTATACACCGTATACGGGAACGATAGGATCAAGAATTTCAGGCCCGGCTGTTTTTATTGACGGCAAATTATATAACTATTATCAGGTAGAGGGGAATGATGTAGCCAAGAACGTGCAATACGTGTCTGATGTGCTTCCGCCCGGAACAAAAACTGTCGAGGTCATGATGCCGGGACAGGGAACTTATTCTGTTAATGGTGTGCTGGCAGACCCGCATACGCGCAGGAGCGGTAATTATCTCAGGGCGGTTTATTTGCCCAATGCTGCGACTACCCAATCACCAGGCACAACGGTTGCCCCGGGAAGTGTCCTCTTTATTCACGATTCTATTCTGTCGGGCTTTAATATATCGTCTGATGCCCAAAATAATGTGTGGATGATGAAAATCATGCGAGATTCCACTTATGGGTTTACCGGGGATGTGTTTTCGGAAGGTTATGCCGGCCGCATTTTGCATACGGACACTTATAATGCTGCGGCACTTGAGGCGTTCGCTCAAAAGCTGGCGGCTTATAACGTGGATAATTTCTGGTTCCAACTGGGCGTAAACGATTATGCCAATTATATATCATTGCCGGCATTTTACAATGAACTGAATACCCTGGTAGAAAGGTTGAAAGTGTTGCGGCCGAACGCGGTTATTTATATTCAAAGTATTGGCCCGGTCAATTATGACGGGCCAAATGCTGAAACCTACGCGGATGACGAGCGGGCTACGACGGGTCCTACCGGCAATGATTTCCGGGATATACAGCGGGCGATTGCTACAGCGCCTTCACATTCTTATTGCCGTTTTGTGGATTTTGCGGACTTATTTCCTGCCACGATTGACAATCTTGCGGATGGGATACACCCGACGGATAAAGGGAATGAGTTGTATGCAGGGGGGATTCGTCAGCGTAGTACGCTATTGGGTAATATCTTGCCTGCCCCATCTTTGGCCATGAACCGCGCCACCTTGCGTCAGTTTGTGCGCAACGTTGAAAATGTGGCGGCTGTGACGGCTAAAGGAGGGGGCGCTCCATATACATTTGCTATTGTTTTTGGCAGCGGCACTTTGCCTGCCGGTTTAACCTTTTTACAGAATGGGATTTTTAAAGGCACGGCGACGGAAGACGGCAGTTTCCCCATTCGTGTAATGGTAACAGATGCTTACGGTGCCACGGCATATGCAGATTATACGCTTATCGTCAAGCCGGTTCCGACAGTTATCGCGGCACCAGCCATCATTGCGGGCGGAAAGGTGGGAGCTGCTTACAGTGTCAAATTCAGGGGCGCGCGAGGATACGGAAAGTATACGTTGAGCAGGTCGGGCACTTTGCCGCCCGGACTGACTTATAATGCTTCAACCCGTACACTTTCAGGTACGCCAACCACATCAGGAAATTATACTTTTTCTATGAATGTAACAGATCACTGGGGATTCACGGGAGGAAGTACCTATAATTTTAATGTAGGGAGTACTGGCAGTACAGTGCCGGTACCCACGGATGCGGTAGTAGCGTCCGCAGAAGTTAATAGTGCCGGAGAGTTAATCATCAAGGCGACAGTTCATGATATTTATACACAGCGTATTTATCTTTATTATGACCTGTACATTCAGCAAAATGGGGGTAATAATTACATGGGCAGTAAGCAGATTGTGATCGAAACAGGAGAACTTCAGGGTACTATTAATTTTGGCAGGTTAAATGTTGGCGTCAATGCAAGTTTTACATTAACTATGTCGGGATATACGCCGGCTCCGGCATCAAGCGATGGTAAGAATTTTACTTATATAGCCAACACAAGTATCCCGCTCACCGGAAATGCCAATACAGGAGCGGCAAACGATGCGTTTACCCTGATACCGGTACCTTACGTTTCTGGCGGTCACTTGTTTATCAATGGGTCGGTTCAACATACGCATTCACAAAATATCTATATTTATCTGGAGATGTTTTTGAACGGTACCAGTATTTTGTGGAAATCAAAAACAGTAATTATTAACGCCGGACAGTTAACCGGAACGCCGGTTGATTGCGGCTTGCTACCGGTGTCAGGAAATTTTACATTACGTGTTGCCAATTATGGGCTGTCCCCCTCGCAAAGTGACGGCTACACTTTTACTTATCTGAGCCAAAGCAATTTTAATCTAACTAATTAAGAATTTTAATGACCAAAATAACCGAGACTAAAATGGTATTAAAACTCCGGAATTTTATATTTACGTTATTGCTCATGTGCTTCTTTTGCGTTCCCGGTAAGGTGGCTGCTCAGGAAAACCAAAGACCTGACAGCGACACAACTTACCGTTTTGTTAAAACGCCTTTAGTTAAGCTTTTTGTTTCAAGCGGAGAAGATAGCAAGGATTCCTCGCAACTGTTGGTCCAGGGTGTACGGCAGGGAAGCCGGAGACTTCTGACCTTTATTATTCAAAACGTGAAAACCGGCGAATTTTTTATTCAGTCAGGACAAAAGGTGTATATTTATGTGAATAATGGCTCCACTGTTCAATTGAACGCACAAAGCACGGCCTTTTCTACTTTCGGTGGTATGGGCTACGGTAATTACCTTGCAGCAGATTATGCCCTATCTGTTTACGATCTGGATTTTTTTAAAGTTGATGCAGTCAGTAACATTCAACTGCAGTACAGTGGAGGTTCATTGGAATTCGATTTGAGCATCGGCCAGTCAGATGCGTTAAAAAGCGTATTGGAGCAAATCCGCTAGGAAAAGAGTATGAATTAAATTGATAAGTAAGAGGCTAAGGAATAGCAAACATAGACTTGTTGTCTTAAGCTTACCTACAGTCATAGCAAATATTACTTTCATAATTGTTACAAAGGGACGCATTAACCGGTAAAAGGGTAGGTTATCATTTGTAATCATTGATCTTTTTAATGAGTGCTTCCAGTACATTCAATGCGTTTCGCTTGTCATGGTTTTCGATTTTATAGGTGCTGGTCCTAGCGCTTTTCCAGGAGAAATTCTCCTTTTCTGCGCTTGTAAGATGAGGCGTGATCCCTTGCAGGACCTGGCTGAAGGAAAGGGCGGACAGCACTTTGACATCATCGGCCGCCTTTAGCAGGATGGCGATTTAGTCGACTCTGAGGGTTGCACAAGACCTTATCGGGGGCGCTGGTGGGGTTTGACGGTAATGGCTGCCTATTGGTCTGAGGCAGCAGATCAAGATACCTTTCCCGGATGTGACGCGCAAGATCGCTTAATGCGGTAATGGCCTGGCGGCAAAAGTTTGCAGCCACCAGGTTATCGATCTGGGCGGTGAGATGGTTTTGTGCTGCACTTTCCAGGTATTCGATATTCCGAAGGTATCGGTAATCAGCAGCTCGGATTTTTACGGACAATCGTTTAAAACCTCTTTTTTAGTTGACTGTAAACGTCAGCAATTTCAGTTTGTAAGCCTGCAGCCAGTTTTTGTAAGTTAGCTTTAGAGGTTTGCTGGCTGATCAACAGATTAAGTGTGCTTTCAATTAGCTGGACGAGGGTGATCAAATGGGTAAACAGCTTCCTTCATAGCAATCATAATTTAATTTTTCGAAGTTTTAAGATCTTAATTGATTCCTTATACAAAGCAACAACTAATAGTTAATAATAATGAAATTGTTAACTGAAAGGTGATTCTATTGATTAAGCAATTGGCTGACATAAATCAAAAAATTATGAATGCTGGCAGGCTCCTTCAAGCTGAGCACAAGGTAAAAGCAGATGTGGTGTTCTGTCTGGAGGCAAACTTCTATCTGGTGATGCGGACGAACTGACCTTTCACTAGAAGCTACGGCGGCTGGAAATGCTGACGGAATTGAACCAGCAAACAAAGGTTCAATACGCTGCACGTGTCGCTGAACTTTCATCCGTCGGAAAGCCTTCGAAAAAACTGCTTAAACAGATAGCGGCAGCCTATCTGGAGCAGATTGGATTGGAGGATTAAATTTTGCGCCCGGACTTCGAGGTTTGAAGAAATAGTTACGCTAGCCAAAGGACAGAAGACCATATCACAAATAGTGTTGAATTCGCTTGAAAGGTTTGACAAAAACACGGTGATAAATACAGTTAACGAGGTGTTTGATGTTAGAACTTTTGGTGAGTTAGTAGACTTAATTTCTAAAGACAACGACCTAGGCCTAAAATTTATACCCGATTTCATTGCATTGTCTATTGCTAATTATTAAGAATTAAATGCCTGAACTATACCAACAGGTCTATTGTGTCCACTCGTTAGACTAATCGACTGCCTTTTTGAGTGCCTTCAAGGATGTGCTTTCTGATAATTACGTTGTGACGGACTGCAATGATGAATCATTGGCTGGTGCGATAGAAATAGTAAAATCGCTTACACCAAAATCACTCTTTATATTTTTAGGGCATGGTCACTCGCTCGGGATATATTCACCACAATCCGCAGGGTACGAAAAAAGGATATTTATTGGCAGCGATAGCGGGGCCGCTTCTTTTTCAGGCCATGATGTTATTTGAAATCGTCAGAATTCTCTCCAGTCTCCAAAGTTATAACAATGTCATAGGATCTAGTAATATCATTAGTTCAGGCGAAGAATCAGCGGCAGAAGTAGAATACACGGGCCACTTCATGAATTTGTCTGCTGAAGATATTGCTTACTTTAATACCTATTATGTGACAGCCGTCTCTACCGCAGTCAGGCTATTGCTCCGAAATCGAATCGCATTCAAAGACTTAAAGACATTTATCTCTTTTAAAATAAATAGATACATCAACGAGGTATTTAAGAACAAGAAACAAGCTAACCGAGTAGAAGTGGTAAGGCTTCTTTTTAAATTTAGAAATGAATGCTGTTAAAGCAAACTGCATAACTCTCCTTAGCTACTTATCTTCCACTTTCAAAGCGCAAGATTTTCTGTACCTGGTAAATTTTTAAAAGCAAGTAATCCCTCAATCAATTTATTCTTCCAGATAAAACAACACGGCTCTTGAAATGAGTAACTGATCATTTTACATTGTATCAAAATATCGTATTTTTAAATAAACCAATCGCAATCTAAAAACCGCTAACAATGCGTTAACAGAAAAAAGAAAGGCAGTCACGATTTGCCATACTGTCTTATTCTAAGGTAGCGGGAGCAGAACTCGAACCTACGACCTTTGGGTTATGAGTTTTAGATATACTGGACGCTGCATTTAATTTCACCTCCAACTTCTTTCGTCTAAGTCTTTTGCTTGCAAGCATTGATGGCTTTTTGTATCTTTAAATAGAAAGAGCAGCTAAGAAAACTGTTAACAAGAAATGAAAAAGCCTGCTACGGAATCCGTAACAGGCTCATCTTCAAGTAGCGGGGAGCAGGATCGAACTGCCGACCTTAGGGTTATGAATCCTACGCTCTAACCATCTGAGCTACCCCGCCATAAAAATAATTCTACCTAAATTTTACTTTAGGGCCTTTTGCAAGTCTATATAAATGGACTGCCTTAAAAAGGTTTGCAAATATAGTAGAATTTCACTTTCTTTAGAAAAAATGTTAACTTTTAGCCCCTGATAGTTTTTTGAAACGATTAAACCCCTATGTCCGAGAAGAAGAAATTTAATTTAGAATACGAGATAAAGTCATCTCCCCGTATATTATACTCTTTCCTGAATGAAGCAAATGGGTTAACCCAGTGGTTTGCAGATGATGTTACAGTGCGCGATCAGGTGTACACCTTCACATGGGATGATGAGCAGCAAAAAGCCAGGTTAATAGCCGCTAAAGAAAATAAACTTGTACGTTTCAGGTGGCTCGACGATGACCCTCAGTGTTATTTTGAAATGGAAATCATACAAGACGAGCTAACCAATGATGTTGCCCTTAATATAACCGATTTTGCTACAGAAGAAACCATAGCAGAGCGTAAGCTGATCTGGAATAACCAGATCGATTATCTGGTAAGCACCCTCGGGGCATAAAATATTTATACTTTCGCATCTTAAAAACGGTTTAATGGCCAAACAATTATTTGCCATTACCACCGTTTCATCCCTGTATGCAATTTTGCTTCTGAATGAAAAAGATACATCTGTTATTGCTCAAATCATTTATAAGGCCTTTTATAGTTACCCTTGTAATTGTAATGTTTGTGCTGCTGATGCTATTTTTATTTAAATACATCGATGATCTGATAGGTAAGGGATTTCAGTGGTATATCATTTTAGAGCTAATGCTATACAACTCGGCCACCAACGTTGCTATGGCGCTGCCTTTGTCGGTATTGTTGTCATCTATCATGACTTATGGTAACCTGGGCGAGAATTACGAACTGGTAGCTATCAAATCTGCAGGTATTTCGTTGCGCAGGGCCATGTACCCGATGATGGTAGTGGTGGTATTGCTCAGCATTGCGGCCTTTGCTTTCTCTGATTATATGCTGCCTGTAGCAAACCTCAAATATTACTCGCTGCTTTACGACGCGCGTAAACAAAAATCGGCCGACCTGCTGCCCGAGAATATTTTCAGTAACCGTTTCCCCGGTTACTCAATCCGTGTTAAAAGGAAAGATCCTGACGGGCAAACCCTGCATGATATCATGATATACAAATTGGATCAGCAGGAAGTCAATCAAACAGTAACTTTTGCTAAAACGGGTTTGATGTACCGTACCAAAGATGACCTGTATTTAGTATTGCGTTTAAAAGATGGTATACAGTACGAAGAAAGCAAGGGGGAAAATACGTACGACCCAAGGCGCCGCTTTACGCGTTTCCGGTTTAAAGAAACCGAGCAAAAGTTTGATCTGTCTGGATTTAAACTGCAACGTACAGACGAAAATGAATTTCGCAGCGCGTCTATGATGATGAACCTGCGCCAGTTAAAGCGCTTTGTTGATTCGGCCAGGCAGGATGTAGACAGTAACCGTTATTTAAACTATAAACTGGTTTCACCGTATTTAAGATATTCAGCCGTTCCTTTAAAGGCAAAAGTAAAGGCACTACCCGCAGATAGCATTAAGGTAAAAACGATAAGCGATAAAGTAAATTCGTTTAATAATGCATTGAGCGAAGTGCATCAGGTACAGGATGTATTACGCAACCGGGTAGACCGTCATAAGGATACATCCAAAACCATAAGGAGGTATGTAATGGAGTATCAAAAAAAGTTTACACTTGGTGCTGCATGCATTGTGCTCTTTTTAATTGGGGCGCCGCTTGGAGCTATCATACGTAAGGGTGGCCTGGGTTTGCCTGTAGTTATATCGGTAATTTTCTTCCTCATCTACTATATTATTAATACCATCAGCGAAAAATTTGCAAAAGAGGGTGATCTGTCGCCAGTGGTTGGCGCCTGGGTTGCAATTGTGATATTGTTTCCGGTTGGGCTGTTTTTAACGTATAAATCGGCTACCGACTCGGCTTTATTCGATATGGAATTATATAAACGTTTTTTTGGCAGGTTTAAGCTACGTAAGGCTCATAAAAAAGCGTAAGCATACTTTTACACAATTACGACTGTATTCATTCAAATATCATCTAAATTTGTTTAGGCAATAAACAGCATTGCCACTAAATATTAAGTAAATGCTAAATACCATACCGGAAGCTATTGAGGCCATAAAAGCAGGTAAAACTATAATTGTTGTAGATGATGAGGACCGTGAAAATGAAGGTGATTTTTTAACGGCTGCCCGCAATGCAACACCCGAAACCATCAATTTTATGGTTAAATACGGGCGGGGTTTGGTGTGTGCACCAATAACGCAGCAACGTGCACGCGAGCTTGAACTGGAGCCTATGGTAAGTAATAATACCACTTCGCACGAAACTAACTTTACCGTATCGGTTGATCTGCTTGGTAACGGCTGTACTACAGGTATTTCTGCATCAGATCGCTCAAAGACTACGCTGGCTTTGATAGACCCTGCAACAAAACCGGCCGATTTAGGCCGCCCCGGACATATCTTTCCCTTGATTGCTAAGGACGGTGGCGTATTGCGCCGTTCGGGCCATACCGAGGCTGCTATCGATCTTTCTGTATTAGCCGGTTTTGAACCTGCAGGCGTTATATGCGAGATCATGCGCGAAGACGGCGAAATGGCCCGCCTGCCGGAACTTTTAGCAATGGCCAGGGAGTTTGATCTTAAAATCATTTCTATAAAAGATCTGATAGCTTACCGCTTACATACCGAGTCGCTGGTGCATAAAGAGGTTTCGGTTAAGATGCCTACCGAGTGGGGCGATTTTGATATGATAGCGTACACACAGTTAGATACCGGGGAAAACCATTTAGCGCTGGTAAAAGGCGAGTGGGAACCTAACGAGCCAGTATTGGTCCGCGTGCATAGCTCATGTGTTACCGGCGATATATTCGGGTCATGCCGTTGCGATTGCGGGCCACAGCTGCATAAAGCTATGGAAATCATCAGCAATGAAGGCAAAGGGGTAATTGTATACATGAACCAGGAGGGCCGGGGCATTGGCCTGATCAACAAATTAAAAGCTTATCATCTGCAGGAAAGCGGCCTGGATACGGTTGAAGCTAATATAAAACTTGGCTTCAAGATGGATCAGCGCGATTATGGTATAGGCGCGCAGATCTTACGCAGCCTTGGCATATCAAAAATGCGCCTGCTTACCAATAACCCCAAAAAGCGTGCTGGCCTGATTGGTTACGGGCTTGAGGTAGTTGAAAACCTGCCTATAGAGATTGCTGCCAATCCGCACAACGAGGCTTATCTGCGTACCAAGCGCGATAAAATGGATCATGCAATTATGCGCGATCATTAATCGTCACTGTCGTTATCATCGTTAGGGCTGTCATCTTTTGGCTGGGATGGGGTAGGTGTGTTGATATCCGTGGCAGGAATAGGTGCCGGCGAAACTGGTTTGCGGTTACGTCCCCGTCTGAAAATGTTGCGTATAAACTCGCCAAACGTATCAAAGTCGCGCTGGTAAACCAATCCTAAACCATTCACATATTGTTGCTGTAACTGGTCGTTAAGTGTATTCAGGGTTGTACTGTTAAGAGCCCTGTATGAGTAACGCGCTCTCAGGTTGCCATCCTTACGTATAAGGTATTGTATTTCAAAGTCTTTGGTAAGTGTCCTAAAATCGGTATTTAAGAGGCTTTGACGCGTGTTAAATAAATCGCTGGTGCCGCTGTTTGAGTATAAGTTGCCGTTGATGACCAACCGGTCGTCCCAAAACCTTAAAGAAGCGCTGGCATCATTGAACGAGCGTATGTTCAAGTCAAAATACTTAATGTTTGATTGTGAGATAAAGTTGTTAAGTTTATTGAAAGCAAATTCGCTTACTGCCTGTTGCGCAGTACCTAAAACCTGGTTGCTTAAATTACTGCCCGTGCCTGATGCAAAGCTGCGCCTTACAATAATACTCAGCGCTTGCTGGCTGCGGTTAGCATTATCTGCCAGATAGGTACCCAAATCGTCTATAATTGATGGGTCGACAGGGAAAGTGAAGTTAAAATCGATATTTGGTTGTAACAGGGATTTGGTTAATATCAATTCGGCCTGTACCAATACCTGCCTGGAACCATAGGGTGATTGCAAGCCCGCTGCTGTATATAATGGAGCAATATCTGTCCGTACCTCATAAATGGCCTTAAGATTGATCTCCGCGTTTGATGGATTACCTGTCCACTTTATGGTGCCACCCTGGTTAACGGTGAAGTTTTTGCTGATGAAATCTTTAGCGGTAAACTCGAACTTACCCGAGGTGATCAAAAAGTCGCCGAACATTTCAAAGTCTCCAAGGCTGTTGATGTTCAGTTTCAGGTTGCGTGCCTGGCCGGTACCTTCAAGCACGCCATAGTCGGTGCTTATCCTTACAATTGTAGTTTCATCAACAGTAAGATCAAAATTAAGCGTTACCCCGTTAAACGGATTTTTTTTATCAATTACTTTCTGTGTGGTATCGTTGTGGTTAACATACCTTATAAAATCATACTCGCTGGCAGTAGCAGAAGTATTTAGCGGGATATTAAATATAGTACCTTCTTCTGTGCTTGCTTTAATATCAATTTTCATATTATCTATCGGGCCGCTAAAATTGAACGTGCCGCTGCCGTAGGCGGTGCCGTAATAAAGATGATTATCTTTAAATGTAGTATTAAGAGCAAGTAGGTTATGTGCCTCTAAAGTAACATCAAGGGTTGGGTTAGCAATATTGTTCAGATCGACCTTGCCTTTTACATCAGCCTTGCCTTTTTTACTGTCTTTTATTACCATGCCATCCAGGTTGACTATACTGTTACTTACTGTAAGCTTATTGTTTACGATATACGGCGTTTTAAGGTAATTGACAGTAAGGCCGGTATTATTAAGGCTGATGTCGCCGTTTAATTCCGGTTTAGACGGAGGCCCGGTCATCTTAACATTAGCGGATATGGTGCCTTTAAGGTCTGAAACAAGCTCTTTTATGAATGGCTCGAAAATGATGGCCTCCGTATGGTCCATTTTTATATCAAAATCTAACTGATCTTCGGCATCCTTCTTTCCTATAATATAAGCACCATCAACATTCATAGTTTCTTTACCATGGTTTGTGATGTTAAGCTTAGCATTGGCCTGGCCTTTTTCATTATCAAGTGCAGATGTAATTTTTACATCTCCAACAAGGGTTTGGTTCATGGTTAATGAATCAATGGTGAGGCCCGCTTCAACACCGGGCTTTTTAGTAATAGCATTCAGTTCTACATCACCATTTAACTCCCCTTTTAGCAATATGCCCGATGGTTTTGTCAATTGGTTAAGGGTTGACATGCTGAATTGGTCAAACGTCAGCTTAAGTTTGTCTTCCGGACTATCAGAAACAAACCCGTTTATACGAACCTTTTGTTGCCCGTTAGAAAGTTCAAAGCCTGATATTTGTGTCTTACCGTCAAGCAGTCGTATATTGGCTTGTTCCTGTATTTTCCAGTTCTGCCGTTCAAGTATTACATCTGAGGGTAGTATCTTCAGTTTGGCAGTTGTATCTCGGCCAAACTCAACTAACCCGTATAAGTCCAGCTGGTTTGTAGCATCCTTATCAGATAATTTAACGTTAAAATTCAGGCTATCATTTTTAAGGAAATTGGTAACTGTGATGTTTTTGATAAAAAGGCTGTCGGTAAGGTCAACCCTGTTCAACGATAGGTTGAGGCCTAAAAATTCATTGGTTGTGCTTTCATCAATAATAAAATCATGCAACACGATTTTGCCCAGCTTAATGGTTTTGATATATCCGTTTAAGGTCGCTGTTTTCTCATCAGAGTTAAACCTCCCCACAAATGACCCCTGATCAGGTATTTTAAGGTCAGGCATAAACATAGCTGTCACAGGATCCATGTTTTTAAGGGTCAGATTAAACTCAAAGTTTTGAGGCTTTGGAGGAGTAATATTTGTTTTAAGCGAAGGAATATATTTTTTAGCTATTGTTTTATAATATGATGGCAATGTAGCAAGGTCATAATTACCTTTTATACTGCCATCGGCCATATCAGAACGTAATGAGATCAATCGCTGATTGCCTTTACCTGTTGCAGTAAGGCTTACAGAATCAACTACGTAGTTATTTTTTGGATCGGTAAGCCTGATCTTTGTCAGCAATATACTTCCGTCAAGGTTATCCAAATTAGTTCCTGAAAAATTGGTGTTGATATCGGTTGTAAAAGTAATGGTATCTTTTAGCAACTTAAGTTGTTGCAAATGTGCATTTGTTACATTGCCGGCAATATTGTATACAGGCAACTTAGGGTTAAGATCTACGCTTCCGTTGATATTAAGCTTGATGTTCCTGTCATTTACAACAAGTTTGCCCGTTGCCTTTCTGTTTGCAAAGGTACCGCTGGATGTAAGGTTATTGTACCGGTAACCTTTAAATTGCAGGTAAGTTATTTTAGCATCGCCCCGTGCATTAAGGGTTTTCATATCGTCCCCGCGGCCAATAACATTTGCCGAAAGCGTTGTGCGGCCAAGTGTACTTTCATCAAGTAATGAGCCTAAATCAAAATTGCTTGTACTTACCTTGCCGCTATAGCTTGGTGTGCCGGCCTTATCTATTTTTAAATTGATATCCGGATCAAATCGGCCCAGCCTGGTTTTGAATGTGCCAAATGCAACAAAATCGTTTTGTAAACCTGTAAATCTCCCAGTAAAATTGATATTGCCAAACTTGCCAACTATATCGGGCACTTTTGCATTGGTTTTGCCGGTAAAGTGGGTGTATAAATAGTCTAAATCCTTTTTATTGGTAGCTATCTGGTCAAATCTTAGCTGCAGGAAAGTATTTTCCCAGTCGGGCAGGCCTGTAAGGTTAAAGTCGCCTTTAATAAAGGTTGCCTGTGCCGCTTTAACGGTAAGCGCTTTAGCCCTAAGATTATTTACTAAGCCCTTAATTCGCCCATCTATACCCAGCTCAAAATTAATTTTGCCCAGGGTGTTGGTAAAGTAAGCTATATCTTTTGATGACAAGTGCGACGTTTTAAAATCAGCATCCATATTCACCTTGTTTTCAAAATCTTCAAAATCATTAAATGATTTGAACCGCATCCTGAAATAGTTTTTTACGTTAGAGTTGGCGGTTTGTATGCCCAGGTTTTGTAATAGTATCTGGTTAGTGTCGATAGTAGCATTGGAATTGAGCGACCGCACATAGAATCCACTTTTCTCTTTCAGGGTTAAGCCAGCAATACGGGCCTTAAAAAGGTGATTTTTAAGGTCCATATTATAAATTGTAGTAGTAAAATGGCTTACATCGATATCATCAAAGTTTACGCCTTTAACAAATGCAGGTTTTAAATAATTTTTATAACGAAAATGGAAGTTATTAATACCTATCTTTTCAAAATTCAGCGTCCAGGGTTTGCTTTTGGTTTTAGTGGTATCCCCGGAATTAAAATAGTCAATAACAAACTTAAGATTAGTAGTACTGTCCTTAAGTTTTTTCAAATAAAAAGAGCCATTGTCTAATTGTATCGACTCAAAATCCAGCCGTTTTTGTTTAATGCTGTTAAAAACCGAAAAGCCGCTAAGTTCTACCGAGAGCTTTGGTGTATTTAGTAAAGTATCCTGTTGTTTATCAAGAATATAAAGGCCCTCCAATACAACCGATGAAAATGGTTTAATGTAAAGGCTTTTCACATCTACTGTAGTATGTAATTCTTCAGACAGATATTTGGTGGCTTTTTTTGCAGCCCATGTTTGCACCGGTTTATACTGAAACAGTAAAAGCGCTATGCTTACCAGCAGCAGTAGGATCAATACAATGCTTAACGCTATTTTGAGTACTTTTTTAATAACTTTGCGTTTTACTGATGTTTAACTCGTTGAATTACTGATCGACAAATATCGTATATCGCTATACAATTTTTTTCTTTTTAAAGTTTTAAATAATAAGTAATTCAATAAATAATTAATTCAACAATTAAAAGGTGCCTGTAATATTAGCTATCGAATCATCCTGCGACGAAACCTCTGCCTCTGTATGTGTTGACGGGGCAATACTAAGCAATGTGATTGCCAACCAAACCATTCATGAGGCTTATGGCGGCGTTGTACCTGAGCTTGCCTCAAGGGTACATCAGCAAAATATTGTCCCGGCCGTACAGCAGGCACTATTTAACGCAAAAATAGATAAAAATGATATTGATGCGGTAGCATTTACAAGAGGCCCCGGCCTTTTAGGTTCATTATTGGTAGGCGTGTCCTTTGCAAAAGCTTTCGCGCTGGCTAAAAACATACCGCTTATTGAGGTTAACCACATGCAGGCCCACATATTAGCGCACTTTATTGCTGATAAAAAGCCGTCTTTTCCATTTTTATGTCTTACCGTATCTGGTGGCCACACGCAAATAGTTTTGATTAAAGATTATTTTGATATGGAAATAATAGGCCAGACACTTGATGATGCTGCCGGCGAGGCTATGGATAAAACCAGCAAGATATTGGGCTTACCTTACCCGGGTGGGCCTTTAATTGATAAAAATGCACGTAATGGAAACCCTGATGCCTACACCTTCCCCGAGCCGCAGATACCTGGGTTTGATTTTAGCTTTAGTGGCTTAAAAACATCCATACTGTATTTCATAAGAGATAATGTAGCTAAGAACCCTGATTTTATACAGCAAAATATGAACGATATTTGTGCATCTGTAGAAAAAAGGATCGCTACCATTTTGCTGAACAAGCTTAAGCGCGCTGCAGAGCAATATGGCATTAAAGATTTAGCCCTGGCAGGTGGGGTATCTGCTAATACTGGTCTGCGGGAGGGTTTTACTAAATTGGGTATAGATAATGGCTGGAATACATTTATACCCAAATTTGAGTATTGTACTGATAACGCTGCAATGATTGCCATTGCCGGATATTATAAATATTTAAAGGGCGAATTTATAGGCCAGGATGTAGCTCCTATGGCCCGGATGCCTTTTTAGTTTAATTATTTAATAGCTGATGATTGAATTATAGATTTGGGATTTAATCATTCAATCATTTAAATAATCCATTAATTCAACAACAGAATTTACTTACTAATTCAAATTGAAATGCCACTTCCTTCTCTGATCTTTTGGGTGATATTTGTGTTACCTCTTGTTGCTTTTTTAGTTTGGGTTATGCGTCAGGATAAACGTAAAGGAGTAACCGGACTTATTGTACTGGCCCTTACGGTAATTATCTGTATTTTTTATATGTATTGGAAAACCGGTGGGAAGTAAATTAACAACCCCCTGCGCGGAGGGTTGTTAATAATAAGTGTTGCTGCTTTTTTTAGATTAAGCGCAATACAAAAAATGACCATGGCCTGCTGAGGTACAATAAGCGGGCTGGCAGCCAATTGCGGTACTACCCGAATTTGGGAATGGAGTACCACCTACACCGTCGCAATAGGTTTGGGTACCACTTGCTCCGCCCCTGATCTCTTTTTGCTCATTTCTGGATAATTCTTTCTTGAGGCTTAGTTTGCCAGTAGATTTTAGCGTTTTCATAATTTAATTATTGGTTTAATTAAATATAGCAATATACAAATGATTACTCCAAATTAATTTTAAGCAAACCAAAGTAAAGCAGCCGTTTAACAGTGCTTATTATCAGGTTTTCAAATTTTGCAATGCTATCGTTTATGTCCTCATCAGAAAAGTATTGTTTCATTTCAGTTAATAGTTCACATAACTTAAGTGGCGTTTTTAGCGTTTCAAACAATATAAGGTCAAGGTCGTCGGGGTAATATTCCTTTATGCCTGCCTGCAAAATATCGGGCAGGAGAATGACATTTTGTGGCACTCTTTTTAAGTTAAAGTTTCTTTCAATAATTGTGGGAATATCTTTTATATAATCATATTTCCAATCCCATCCAGCCTTTGATTGCAGATAACCAGGTTGCACGCTTACCGTGATTTGGCTCAATTGGTCTATTGGTTTCGAAAAGGTGTCTTGAATTTGCTCATACGCATCTACGCCTGATTTATATAACTTATTGATACTGATTGCATCCTTATATGTTGCTTTTAATAAAGAATTGTGTTTGGTTTCAAGCGTGTATATTTCTAATAAGCGTTTTTTATCAATAGCTTTATCTAACCTCGAAAGTACTTGCTCATTTATCTCAGTACGCGTTACATTTTTATCTACAGTAACTTCTTGTGCGGCAAAGTAATTTTTATTCAAATAATCGATAACTGCTTGAGTACGTAAGAACGACTGGTGATTTGTGATACTTTTTTTTGAACGTGCTTGTAGCCCGGGTAAAGCATCAATATCCAGGTCAGGCAGCGTATATATGGCTGATCGTATTTTAACGCCGGCATCCTGCAATAGGTTGATGACCCGGTAGTAATATTCAGGATAATCGCGACGTAGCTTTTTTGCAAGATGATCGCACACATGCGGATACTGTTTAAACCCACCAACGGGATGTACCATTTGCACGTTAGGGTAATCCTCAAAACGAATAAAGTCTTTAAATACAGGGTTATCAACAACCCCTTTATAATAGGTAACAGGAATATTGTATTCTGATGCAAGCCGGCAAAACAAATATTGTTCGAATATGAAATTCAGGCCACCGCCCTTTACTTTGGATAGAGCTGATTTGTTTTTGTTGACAAATTCGAATGCCTGCCGGCAGTATTCTTTAAAAAAAGGCAGATTGCTACCCCCCAATATGCCTGCATTACTGGCATACAGATCTTCGTTCTCAAACCGGTTTCTCGAAATTACATCAGGAATGAAACTAAAGTTATCATGAACAATATTTAGAATCTCTGCGTAAAAAGGCAGGTTCTTATCCAGGTTTTGCGCTATTAGCTGACCGTTCAATACATCTGGCGAAGGTTTTTGCCATAAATATAAATCACCATCCAGATGTAAAAAAGGGCCGGTTTGTATGCTGTAAGTATAAATTTTGGCCAGCGCCCATAAACTTGCCGGGTATTGATCAAGTATTCCTTGTAATGGAGTTGATACGGTTGCATAAGGTAGCTGCAGTTTATTTATCAGAATTTCTTTACCTATATCGTCTGTTACCAAGTTAACGGCTCCAAAAACATCTTTGGCCTGCAGGCAGCTTAATGCCCAGCTCATCCAATTGTATTCGCATGATAGCCAACCGCCTCTGTTGCTTAAAACGGTTTGCCTATCTGTAACAGTTGGGCCGCTCCAAAACGTTTGTACAATATTCATAAGTATAACAGGTAGAATAATTTAGATGTAGGTATTACTTGTCTAATATAATTAATCCGTAAGCAAAACATCAAAACGGTATTTTGCACTAAACAAAAAAGCCTCTATGCTTTTAAACACAGAGGCTTCGATAATCAGCTTTAATAAGCTCTTATTCTTCAACCATGCTTTCGCCGGTTACTGTTTGTTTAATTTTAGCTTCCAGTTCTTCGGCTAATTCAGGGTTATCTGCAATCAATTGCTTAACTGCATCGCGGCCCTGACCAAGGCGGGTTTCACCATAGCTAAACCACGAGCCTGCTTTTTTGATGATATTGTAATCAACACCCAAGTCAATAATCTCACCTGCTTTTGAAATACCTTCGCCAAACATAATGTCAAATTCAGCCACACGGAACGGAGGTGCAACCTTATTTTTTACAATTTTAACTTTAACTCGGTTACCTGATACTTCGTCGGTATCTTTGATTTGAGATATACGGCGAACATCCAAACGTACAGACGCGTAAAATTTCAATGCATTACCACCGGTAGTTGTCTCAGGATTGCCAAACATTACGCCAATCTTATCGCGCAACTGGTTGATAAATATACAGCAGCATCCGGTTTTGCTGATTGTACCGGTTAGCTTACGCAATGCCTGCGACATCAGGCGGGCATGTAAGCCCATTTTTGAGTCGCCCATTTCACCTTCTATCTCGGCTTTGGGTACAAGCGCCGCAACAGAGTCAATAACCAGGATATCTATAGCGCCTGACCGGATCAGATTATCTGCAATTTCCAAAGCCTGTTCACCATTATCCGGCTGGGATATTAAAAGGTTTTCTACATCAACGCCCAGTTTTTTTGCATAAAAGCGGTCAAACGCATGCTCCGCATCAATAAATGCTGCAATGCCGCCTTTGCGCTGCGACTCGGCAATAGCATGTATGGCCAGGGTAGTTTTACCAGAAGATTCCGGGCCGTATATTTCAATGATACGGCCTTTTGGTAAACCGTTTACACCCAAAGCAATGTCAAGGCCTAATGAACCGGTTGAAATGGCTTCGGTCTGTTCTACAACAGATTCCCCCAGTTTCATGATTGTGCCTTTACCGTATGATTTTTCCAGCTTATCAAGTGTAAGCTGTAATGCTTTCAATTTATCTGTATTGCTCATTTTTATTTAATGTAAAACAAATATAATAAATATTTTATTAATACTAATTTTTTTAGCAAAAAAATATCAACTGATTATTGGTAAACTTAATTATAGTATCAGCACTTATCAAATATCTTTATCAACAATGCGCTTTTTAAATTGGGTGCTGAGCACGTTTGCTGCCTTTTTCTTTTTAGCGTCTTTAGCTTTTTTTATTCTGGCGGCTTCAGCTTTAAGTAAGGCAGTTTCTGTGTTGTGCTGTTGGTAATATTTACAAAACCAGGTTAGGGGGCATATATCGCATTTAGGGTTTCGTGCTACACAAATATACCGGCCATGTAAAATGAGCCAATGATGCGCAATACTAAGGGTTTCTTTAGGCAGATGTTCCATCAGTTGTTTTTCAACAGCCAGAGGGGTGGTGGCCCGGTTGGTAAGGCCAATGCGGTTTGCCACACGGAATACATGTGTATCTACGGCTATTGCAGGTGCATCAAATACTACAGATGTAATAACATTAGCAGTTTTGCGGCCTACTCCCGGTAGTTGCTGCAGATCTTCCATGGCAGATGGTACCTCGCCATTAAATTTCTCAACCAGCATTTTTCCAAGTCCGGCCAAATGCTTTGCCTTATTATTGGGATAGCTTACACTGCGGATGTAAGTAAAAATCTCGTCAGCATCAGATGCGGCCAGCGCGGCGGCATCCGGAAAGCGCTCAAATAGTGCCGGCGTAATCTGGTTGATGCGTTTATCAGTGCACTGTGCCGATAATACAACTGCAATCAGCAGCTGATAAGGATTATTATAGTGCAGTTCGGTAACTGCGTTGGGTTGATGTTTGGAAAAATAATCTACAAAATGACGATAGCGTTCGGCTTTAAGCATTTGTTGGTTGATTGATGCATTAGTTCACTTATTTATTAGTTCAATTGTTTATTGGTAACTTCTTAAGTTGATGGCGCAAATTTACAACTATACACTAATCAACAAATGAAACATGGTATAAATCAGTTCAATTGTTCATTGGTAACTTTTTAAGTTTTAAGGCACCCAAATTTTTCAACTATGCACTAATCAACTAATGAGCAAGTGAACTAATGAACGATAGTGTAAAATAGAAAGGTTCATAGATTAAACGTTTGATATTGCTATCGCATGTTTGACCTATGAACCAGTGTCAGATTTTGCGTCCTAATTAACGCAGGCTTTTTGAATAATTAAGAATTTGATGAATTGTTTGCGCGCTCGGCACTTTCTTTAAAAGGTCCAGTTCGGCACGGATAGAGTGATAAAATATCACATCATCCGCTTCAAGATTTTCATGTACATCTCCTTCTTTCACCTGGGTAGGATTAGTGAACGCATTAATTGTTGATGTAAAGGTTTCACCCATAAGCTATCATGTTTAGTTGAATATGAAAATAACGATAGTTTGCAGAGAATATTTTATAAAGATGAAAATTAAATGAAATTTTTTCAATCAGTTAATTTATTCCTTTTTGCTATCACTGTTTAAACTAAAAAGGCCCGGATATATTATATATCCAGGCCTTTATTTTATCAACAAATTTTAGTTTAAAGAAAGTGAAGAGCGGGCAGCAAGTTTTAATTTTTCAAGCTTAGCTCTTTATTTTGCATCATCTTTCGCAGATTGTTAAGCGCGTAACGCATACGGCCAAGGGCTGTATTGATACTAACATCAGTAACATCAGCAATTTCTTTAAAGCTCATATCGCCAAAATGGCGCATAATCAAAACTTCTTTTTGTTCGGCAGGTAATAATTGAATCAAGGTCTTAAGGTCCCTATGCGTTTGCTCGCGCACCATACGGTCTTCAGCACTTTCATCATAATGCCCAAGTACTTCAAAGATGTCAAAGTCGTCGCCGTTGCTAACCATAGGCGCACGTTTTTCGCGGCGGAAATGGTCGATCACAAGGTTATGGCCAATACGGGTTACCCAGGGTAAAAATTTACCTTCTTCGTTGTATTTTCCGGCTTTTAGCGTATTAATAACTTTAATAAACGTGTCCTGAAAAATATCCTCGGCAAGGGCTTCGTCCTTAACCAATAAATAAATAGAGGTGTAAATTTTTGTTTGATATCGCCGTATCAGTTCAACAAGCCCTGCTTCTTCACCGGCAATATATAGATGGATTAAATCCTGATCACTTTTCAATTGAAAATCCATAGAAAGCTACTAATAAACTAAATTAAATTTTTTGTCGTTATTAAAAGTAGAATTCTATCTATAGCGTTTCGTTTTTAGGGGTGAAATAATCTTACCTTCAAATATAATAATCTTAAAAAATAAAAACAAATATTTTTTAACAGGGCATTTTATGTCTTTCCCAAATATTATTTGTGCGGACATCAAAACAAAGCATTTGTTAATTGCCTTAATACCAAAACATCAAGATAAAAACCAATTTGCAAAAGGCTAAAAATTTTAGGATTTTTGCAGTATAAAATTTACGGTTTATAGATGATGATTAATTGCAAACTATCAGTTAGACTATAAGTTGTATAATAAGTTTAACGTACATGCAAGTATTACTATAAGCCATGTGCTACTACCAATCAAAATGATCAAAGAAGCAGAAAAAGATCCGCAAAAACATATTATTATTAAAGGCGCAAGGGTTCACAATCTTAAAAACCTTGATGTGGCCATACCTAAAAACAAGCTGGTGGTGGTAACGGGCATGTCTGGTTCAGGTAAATCGTCGTTGGCATTTGATACTTTGTATGCCGAGGGGCAGCGCCGTTACGTAGAAAGCCTGTCATCATACGCGCGTCAGTTTTTGGGCCGCATGAATAAGCCCGATGTAGATTATATAAAAGGAATTGCGCCGGCTATTGCGATAGAGCAAAAAGTAATTACCAGTAATCCGCGCTCAACAGTAGGTACGTCTACCGAAATATACGACTACCTGAAGCTGCTTTTTTCGCGAATAGGTAAAACCATATCGCCAATATCAGGCGGCGTGGTAAAGCGTGATACCGTTACCGATGTGGTAAACTTTGTATCCGCCTTGCCTGATGAAACACAGGTTACCATACTTTGCCCCTTGCATCCGCATAATAACCGCAGTTTAAAAGAGGAACTTGCCGTATTGATGCAGAAGGGATTTGTAAGGGTTGAATACAACGGCCAGTTATCGCGCATAGAAAGCCTGCTTGATGATGAAAGCATTGCTGCCGATACCGAGATAAAACCAAAAAAAGGAAAAGCCAAAAGCACCGATCATGAACCTGCTGACGCTAATGATGAGCATGTGCGTATAGTTATCGACCGTGTTACTAAAAACATGGAAGATGAAACCATAAGCCGCCTGGCTGATTCGGTACAGACCGCATTTTTTGAAGGCAAAGGCGATTGTTTTGTGCGATACGAAATCCTCACTGACGGGGAGGGTTCGGGTGAGACTACCGAACGCTTTTTTTGCGACCGTTTTGAGCTTGACGGTATGCGGTTTGAAGAACCTACGCCAAACTTTTTCAGCTTCAATAATCCATATGGCGCCTGTAAACGCTGCGAGGGCTATGGAAAGGTGATAGGCATTGATGAGGACCTGGTTATACCCGATAAGAGCAAAACTGTATACGAAGGTGCAATTGCGCCGTGGCGCGGCGAGAAAATGCGCGAATGGAACGACGTGCTGGTGAAAAGCGCTATTAAATTCGACTTTCCTATACATCGCCAATACAACCAGCTTACAGAGGCGCAGCAGCGTTTACTGTGGACAGGTAATCAATACTTCCGCGGGTTGGATGCCTTTTTTAAGGAAATGGAAGAGCAGACCTATAAGATACAATACAGGGTGCTGCTATCGCGTTACCGTGGTAAAACTACCTGCCCCGAGTGTAAAGGCAGCAGGCTGCGCAAAGATGCTGCTTATGTTAAAATCAACGATATGTCGATCACCGACGTTGTGTTGATGCCATTGGACAAAGCATTTGATTTTTTTGGCAACCTTAAACTTAACGAAACCGAGGAAAAAATAGGCAAGCGCCTGCTGGTAGAAATTGCCAACCGCCTGCGGTTTTTAAATGATGTAGGCCTGAGTTATCTTACGCTCAACCGCCTGTCGAACACCCTTTCGGGCGGCGAGTCGCAACGTATTAATCTGGCAACATCGTTGGGAAGTAGCTTGGTGGGCTCTGTGTATGTGCTGGATGAGCCAAGTATAGGCTTGCATCCACGGGATACCGAAAGGTTGATCTCGGTTTTGCGTTCGCTCCGCGATGTTGGCAATACTGTGCTGGTGGTAGAGCATGAGGAAGAAATTATGAAGGCTGCCGACCATATCATTGATATTGGCCCCGAGGCTGGTACGCATGGCGGTAACCTCATATTTACAGGCACCTATGATCAGATCATCACCGATGATAATAGCTTAACAGGCAAATATCTTAGCGGTCGGGAAGAAATCGCTATCCCGAAAAGCCGCCGTAAATGGAGCGATTATATTGAAATTAAAGGCGCACGTGAGAACAATCTTAAACATGCCAGCGCTAAATTCCCATTGGGGGTATTAACGGTAGTTACAGGGGTATCTGGTTCCGGTAAAACCAGTTTGGTGAAACGCATACTGGCACCTGCCCTGCAAAAAACCTTAGGCAACTATACCGGCGACCAAAGCGGCGCCTTTGACAGCATCGAGGGCGATTACAATAAGATTGAACAGGTAGAACTGGTTGACCAAAATCCGATAGGCCGGTCGTCGCGATCAAACCCGGTTACCTACGTTAAGGCCTGGGACGAGATACGCAACTTGTATGCTGCACAGCCACGTGCTAAGGCTGCGGGATTAAAACCGTCAGCATTCTCGTTTAATGTAGAAGGTGGGCGCTGCGATGTTTGCCAGGGCGAAGGTGAGGTTAAAATTGAGATGCAGTTTATGGCCGATATCTTCCTGACCTGTGAAGCCTGCGAAGGTAAACGGTTTAAGCAGCATATACTGGATATTACTTACAACGAGAAAAACGTTGCAGAGGTGTTGGATATGACCATAGATGAAGCGGTGGTTTTCTTTGCAAAAGAAGCTAAGATAGTAGCTAAAATAAAACCACTGGTTGATGTGGGCCTGGGTTATGTGCAGTTGGGGCAGTCGTCAAACACATTATCGGGTGGCGAGGCACAGCGTATAAAACTGGCAAGCTTCCTGGTAAAGGGTAATAATACCAATAAAACGTTGTTCATTTTTGACGAGCCTACCACCGGACTGCACTTTGCGGACATCAAAAAGCTGCTTAAATCTTTTGACGCATTGATCGAGAACGGCAATACTATATTAGTCATTGAGCACAATATGGATGTTATTAAATGCGCCGACTGGGTGATAGACATTGGCCCGGAGGGTGGCGAACGCGGCGGTAATGTTGTGTTTGAAGGTGTGCCCGAAGATCTGATTAAAAAAGAGGATAGTTATACAGGACAGTTTTTGAAAGAAAGGTTCATAGGGTAAACACTATATATAATACTAAAGGCGATAGTTTATATCGCCTTTAGTATTATAGCCTTGCTCAGGCGTTATCGTAAGCCGCCTGGATGTCTTTAATTATAATTTTTTTCATCTTCATCATAGCCTGCATCACAGCGGTGGACTTTTTTGGATCCGGGTCGCTCATCAACCGCGGTAATATTTCCGGAGCTACCTGCCACGAAACGCCGTACTTGTCTTTAAGCCAGCTGCATGGCCCTTCCTGACCACTGTCCGCTATTAGTGCGTTCCAGTAATAATCTACCTCTTCCTGGGTATCTGGTTCAATAGCAAATGAGATGGTTTCAGTATATTTTGCTTCCTGCCCCCAGTTTAATGCTGTAAATGTCATCCCCAATATTTCAAAGGTAGCTGTAAGTACCGTACCGCTCGCCATAGGTCCATTATCCGGATATCTGGTAACATTCAATAGTTTACCGTTGAATACTGATACATAAAAATTTGCCGCTTCTTCAGCCTCGTTTTTAAACAGCAGGAAAGGTGTGATCTTTGTACGCATAACTTATGGTTTTGTATAAGCAAAGTTAAACTGATTAATATATTTCTTTAGGGGCTAAAAGGGACAAACAAAGGGTTATTTACGACAAGATTTAGTCCTCAAAATTACTTTTTCGTTTTATATGGAAAAGGCAACTTCATGCGTATTTCGGCCTCTTCACCCGCTTTGTTGTTAAACTTAGCTTCTTTCATCACTCTTAACGCTTCTTCATCGCAGCCATAACCAAGCCCTTTGGCTACCGATAAATTTTTTGTATCTCCACTGCTTGTTACGGTTAACTCTACAGTCACGAAACCGGTTATATTGTTGGATTTAGCCTGTTCGGGGTACGCAAGCTTACTGTAAATGGCATCCTCGCCGCCTACTGGTTCAATAGCCGGTAATGCTTGTTCGACTCGTACATAATACAAGCTTTTAGGATTAGGGTTGCCCACACTGCCCGGTAAAATATATTTGATACCCCATTTATTTAAATAGTCTTGTAATGGCGGCAAGCCGGCTTTTTTGCGCCGTTCGTTTACAAAGGCTTCATCTTCTATGGGATATATTTGTACGCCGCCGCCTTTGATTTCATGCAGTTGGGTGCCGTATACCTGTGGTTTACCTTTGGCGGTTCTTACACGGTCTATCATCAGGGGTAAAAGCGATGCATCTAATTCGCCCTTGTCGGCCGCCTGCATAAAAGTCGTCAGGTACTTTTCCTGGGATTCCAGGTCGTTATGTTGTATAACCATAAAGGCTACATTACTAAGTTCCTTTCCCACTAAAGTTTTACCAGGATAACCATAGTTGGCTATGATCTGCTCTACTTTGCCAAGGTTAGTTTTATCAATTGCCGCTTGCCTGTTCATTAGCTCATTGTCTTGTTTTGAGCCAGATCCATATTTTTTAGCGGCCGCAATGGCTGCAACCCGATACTGCTGATCGGCCTTGCCGATTGCTGCTATTTCTGCAACAAGCTTTTTATTGGTTTGGGCGAATAGGGTTGAGGTGGAAAGTATGAGAATGATAAGGGCATTAAAGGTTTTCATGAAGTGTTTTGGATAATTGATAGCTAAGTTAATAAATGCCATCAAGTATTTCTATACCCCTGCTAACGCATAAGACCACCATCGATTTGCCTGTTTCCGCCCGAAGCTTTTTTGCTGACAATAAGACAAATTACTCTGTCATTCTGAGCGATAGCGAAGAAACTAATGTACGCTATGCAAACCATAGATCAGATGCTTCGTTTCACAGCAGGAACTGTGTTTGGTTGGCATAACCATCTTCAGTCGGTTAGCTTTTATGAACGGGAGAAACGATATTCAAGTCAATCCCATTTTAGTCCAGCAACATTAAAGTCCATTATTTCTTTTTTAAGCGAGTGTCTGCCTTCTCGTATGGTACTTCTCATGCGGCTATATTTTGTATAGAATTTTGGTTTTTCAGTTGATTTGACAACGGCCGGCTCCGTTATTACAAACGTTGCCCGTACCTTCAATTTTTTTGCTTTTTTTAATTTGGAGATAAAAAAATCTGACTTATTTATAATAATATAGTATTTGTCGTCGCCTTGAGGTGTATATCCTTTAAATGTTATGGCTTTTTCATCATCAAACTTTGCTTCAATGCTCGCTTCATTGTCATCAGAATCAAATATACCATCGTATATGTGACTTGCTATAGCCGGAGCAGCAACCCATACCCTGGTTCCATCTTTATCAATACCGATCTGTGGAAATACAGGGTGATTAAAAGCATACGGAAGTCTGAGCTTATCGTCAGAATCAAGTGTGGCAGAATACTTTTTCTCAGAAGTCATTTCATCCACATCAGTATTGTATTCCCATTTTTTTTCTTCGGACAAAGAAAATTGTCCAGTGCTATCTTTTGCCGTATTTTTTTCCTTACCTCCTTCATCTACATCACATGAAAAAAAGCAGAGGATAATAGCGAATAGAAAAATTATTCTATGTGTTAGGAAGTAATTTTTGAAAGTCACTTGTTGTCTGGTTCCAGGTTGGTATAAATATCAACTATAAAATTAACATTATAAATAAAACAATCGATATTCTTCAACAAAAAAGCCTCTCCAATAGGAAAGGCTTTTGAACTATTTTTTGGCTTTCAGCTCATTAAGAAGCCATTTGCCTGCGGATAATATTTAATGCACCGCCTGCTTTAAACCATTCAATTTGCTGCGCGTTGTAAGTATGGTTAACCGGGAATGATTCGGTAGAGCCATCTTTATGATGCAATACAACAGTAAGCTGCTGACCGGGGGCAAAGGTTGTTAAACCGGTGATGTCGATAACATCGTCCTCCTGTATCTTATCGTAATCGTTTGAATCAGCAAAAGTGATAGCCAGCATGCCTTGTTTTTTAAGGTTGGTTTCGTGGATACGGGCAAATGATTTTACCAATATGGCACGTACACCAAGGTGGCGTGGTTCCATTGCCGCGTGCTCGCGTGATGAACCTTCACCGTAGTTTTCGTCGCCTACTACCACAGTACCTATACCAGCGGCTTTATAATCGCGCTGGGTGGCCGGTACAGGTCCGTATTCGCCGGTAAGTTCGTTCTTAACGCTATCAGCTGTATTGTTGAAGTAGTTAATAGCACCTATCAGCATATTGTTAGATATGTTGTCCAGGTGTCCGCGGAATTTCAACCATGGGCCTGCCATAGAAATATGGTCGGTAGTACATTTACCTTTAGCTTTTATCAGTAATCTTAAACCGGTAATATCAGTACCTTCCCAAGGGGTAAACGGCTCTAATAGCTGCAAGCGCGATGAAGTAGGGCTTACAATAACCTGTACCTGGCTGCCGTCCTCTGCAGGTGCCTGGTAACCGGCATCTTCTACCGCGTAACCACGTACGGGCATTTCAATACCTTGCGGCTCATCAAGTTTTACCTGTTCGCCGTTCTTGTTGGTTAAAGTATCGGTAAGCGGGTTAAACGTTAAGTCGCCTGCAATTGCAAACGCTGTAACAATTTCCGGAGATGCTACAAACGCGTGTGTATTTGGGTTACCATCCTGGCGTTTAGCAAAGTTACGGTTGAACGAGGTGATGATAGAGTTTTTGCGTGTAGGGTCATCGGTATGGCGCGCCCACTGGCCAATACAAGGGCCGCAGGCATTTGCTAATACTACACCACCCATTTGGGCAAAAGTATCTAAGTAACCATCACGCTCTACAGTGTAACGTACCTGCTCAGAGCCAGGGGTGATAGTAAACTCGGCTTTAGTAACCAGATCTTTATCAATAGCCTGCTGTGCAATAGATGCGGAGCGGGTAATGTCTTCGTAAGATGAGTTGGTACAAGAACCAATTAAACCAACCTCTAATTTTTCCGGCCAGTTATTTTCTTTAACTGCCTGCGCAAATTTAGAGATAGGCCATGCCAAATCCGGAGTGAACGGGCCGTTTACGTGCGGTTCCAATTCGCTCAGGTTGATCTCGATCACCTGGTCGAAATATTGTTCAGGGTTTGCATAAACATCTTCGTCACCGGTTAGGTGTTCTGCAATAGCATCGGCCATGTCAGCAATGTCCCCGCGTTTAGTACCGCGCAGGTAATCAGCGGCTTTTTCATCATACCCAAAGATGGAAGTGGTAGCACCGATCTCTGCACCCATGTTACAGATGGTGGCTTTACCGGTGGCCGACATAGAGCGTGCGCCCTCGCCGAAATATTCAACAATGAAGCCGGTACCGCCTTTAACAGTAAGGATACCTGCAACACGCAAAATAACGTCTTTAGCTGATGTCCATCCGGAAAGTTTACCGGTTAATTTAACACCCAGCAACTTAGGGAATTTAAGCTCCCAGGGTAAACCCGCCATAACGTCGCAGGCATCGGCACCGCCAACACCAATAGCAACCATACCTAAACCACCGGCATTAGGTGTGTGCGAGTCGGTACCAATCATCATACCACCCGGGAAAGCGTAGTTTTCTAACACTACCTGGTGAATGATACCAGCGCCGGCTTTCCAGAAACCTATACCATATTTATCAGATACAGATGATAAGAAATCGTAAACTTCGCGGTTAATATCAACTGCTGTATTTAAATCGGCAACGGCGCCTACTTTAGCCTGTATAAGGTGGTCGCAGTGTACGGTTGATGGAACAGCAACCTGCGGGCGGCCTGCCTGCATAAACTGCAAAAGTGCCATTTGTGCGGTAGCATCCTGCATAGCTACGCGGTCTGGTGCAAAATCTACATAGTCGGTACCACGTTCAAAAGCTTTTTGAGCATCACCCGCAGAAAGGTGAGCATATAATATTTTTTCGGTTAATGTAAGAGGTTTACCGGTCGCTTTGCGGGCAGCATCCACACGGGTGCTGTAGCGATCATAAACCTTTTTGATCATGTCTATATCAAAGGCCATAATAATTGATCTTTATGTAGTAAAAAGATGTCGAAACCTGTTACTGGCTGACAGCCGCGAATTTACAAAATATAACAGTTATTCACAGTCAGGGGTTTGTACAATTCTTATTTGGATATGTTCTAAATAAGAAAGCGGTGGGCCGTGGGCAGTTGGCAGTTAGCAGTGGGCGGTTATTTGAAGTTTGCAGTATGCGGTTTGCAGTTAGCAGTTGGCAAATATTAAAAGTTTACAATACACGGGTGCGTTGATAATTATAATTAAAACTGTCTACTCCTAACTGTCTACTGCTAACTGCTAACTGCTAACTGCCCACTGCAAACTAATTACCCCTCACCTCAATTACCTTATCATTATTGCCATTACTTGTTATGATATAAACCTTTCCACCGGGGGATATGGCTACATCGCGCATGCGTCCGTATTTGTTCTTATAGAATGTATTTACCTGCTCAACACCGGTTCCTGTTGCATTTAGTTTGATCTGCAGTAATTCGCTATCCTTTAGTACGGCAAGTAGCAGGGAGTTTTTCCATTGCGGTATGGTGTCTTTATCATAATAATCAATCCCGGATGGGGCGATGGTAGGCGTCCAGGCTTGTATGGGCTCCGCTACATTGTTGAGGTTGCAAAAACTTTTTTCGCTATCGTTGTTACAATAACCTTCTACATTAGGCCAGCCAAAATTGCGGCCTTTTTGTATGATGTTGATCTCGTCGTCGGTGGTATTCCCATGTTCTGAGCTGTAAAGACGATCAGCTACAAACACCAAACCCTGCGCATTGCGGTGGCCATAACTCCAAACCGGGCTGCCCGCGATTGGGTTATCTGCAGGGATGGTGCCATCCAGGTTAATACGCATTATCTTTCCAGACAGGTTGGTCTTATCCTGCGCCCGTGTGTTTACTGATGCGTCTCCACTGGTAATAAAAAGTTTTTTATCCGGTGATATAGCCAAACGGCAGCCATTGTGAATGTTTGAAGCCGAAATATTATCTAACAAAGTAACAGGTTTAGTAAGCATGCCACCCATATAGGTGTATCTCACTATTTTCCCGGTATAAGTACCTGCCTTGTCATAATTATATGCTATGTAAACGTAAGGCTGGGTATCAAATTGCGGATGCAATACCATGCCCAGCAGCCCGCCCTCTCCCCTCGAAACCACCTCGCTTATAGTGGTTATAGGTAATATTACACCTGTCGCGGGGTCGATACTGCTGATCTTGCCACCCCGTTCGGTAACCCATAGCTGGCCGTTAGGCGCCCATAAAATTTCCCAGGGGAAAGATAGTTTATCTGTGATTACTCTATCGGTAAGTTTGGATGCGTCGCCGGTTTGCGGGTTGTTATTGCTGCCGTCATTGGATGACTTTTTACAACCGGTGAAAAACTGAGAGCCAAACAAAAACCCAATTAATACGGTTAATTTAATCCATCTGCTCATATCTTTAAATTTATAAGGGTTACAACTATATAACTTGCTGATATTGTGAAAAGTTTGACGGATGTTTTTAGTTCTACTGTAAAATACTTATCGATGCAAATAAATATCAGCCAGCCACAGCTATCAGATTATCCAGCGCTTATTGATCTGTGGGAATCATCCGTGAGGGCTACACATCACTTTTTACGCGAAGAAGATATTGATTTTTACCGCCCGATGGTAACCGCGGCTTTGCCCTTACTGGATGTTTATTATGCAGAAAGTGATAGCATCATACAGGGGTTTATTGGCCTTGGTGATGAGATGATACAGGCTTTATTTATACATCCGCAGGCAAGGGGCAAAGGGATAGGGAAACAACTGATGCTATTTGCTATAAACCAAAAAGGCATGAAACGCGTTGATGTTAACGAGCAAAATACCCAGGCATTAGGTTTTTACGAGCGGTTAGGGTTTGAAGTTACGGGCAGAACAGAACTTGACGGGGTAGGTAAGCCTTATCCGTTGCTTTTAATGGCTTTGCCAAAACCAGCTCCGGCAGAAGGGGATAGCCCCTTAAATGTATAGCCAAGTTTGCTAAAGTGCTCTAAAACAAGCGGCAAGGCATACTCCATTTTGTGAAAAGCTTTTATGCTATCATGAAAAAGCACAATAGAGCCGTCTGCGGCGTTGTCTACCACATTTTTCAGGGCCTCCTGCGGTTTAAGCGCCATGTCAAAATCGCCGCTTAGTACATCCCACATAATTATTTCAAGGTCTGGCCGGGCTTGTTTAAGCAGCTTGATCTGTGAGCGCTTTATGCGCCCGTAAGGAGGCCGAAAAAATGGCGTATCCAATAATTTATCGGCTTTTATAAAATTGTCGAGATAGATGTCGTCCTCGGTTGCCCATCCCTTCAGATGATTAAAAGTATGATTGCCGATAGTATGGCCGCTTTTTTTCACATCTTCAAAGATGTCCGGATGCTTTCGTACATTGTCGCCTATGCAGAAAAAGGTGGCTTTAGCATCGTACTTTTTTAAAATATTTAATACATAGGCTGTAACAATGGGTATGGGGCCGTCGTCAAAAGTCAAAAAAATAGAGCGGGTGCCGGGTTCAGCTTTCCATATTAATTGAGGATAAAGCTTTTTAAGCCACCAGGGAGTTTTAACCAGGTACATTCTTAAAGGAGTTGGATACTAAAATTTAAACTTAATAAAAGAGCTTGCAAAGTAATTACCAGTTACTTACCATTGCATATAAACATTATGAAAATATATTTACCCGCAACAAAAGTAACCATTGCCTGCCTTATATTACTTGCTGCATTTACAAATAAAGCAAAAGCCCAGGAGGTTATAACGCTGCAGCACGCTATTGACCTGACACTTGAACGTAACCTTAATATTAAACAGGCTCAGTTAAGTGAGGCACTTTCAGAAGAGAACCTGAAGCAATCAAGGTACAATCAGCTTCCAAACCTTACCGCTGGCCCGCAGGCTTCATTTAATTTTGGCCGTAATATCGACCCATCTACCAACCAGTTCATCAACCAGCGTATATTTGCCTTAAGCGGGAATGTTACATCGCAGGTTACGCTTTTTCAGGGCGGGCAATTGCGCAACCAGGTTATTGAAAATAAGTTATTGCTTAATGCCGACCGCAGCAATACAGCCAAGATAAAAAACGACCTGATTTTAAATGTAGTGACCCAGTACCTGCAGATACTGACTAACCAGGACCTGGTAACAGCGGCTCAGCAGCAGATCAATATCGCAAAAATAACGCTTGACCGCGCACAGAAAAGCTTTGATGTAGGCAACCAGACGCTTGCCGATCTGTCTCAGGCCAAATCACAGCAGTCAACCGCCGATTTGAACTATACCAATGCCGAAAATCAGCTGGAGCTTTCTATACTTACACTGAAACAGTATATGGAGATGCCACCGGCAACAGAAATAACGTTTGAAAAACCCGATATCAGCAAATTTAAAGATCTCAACGCCCTGTATGATCCGGAAGTGGTGCTGAAAACAGCTTTGGCCATTAACCCCGATGTTGGCCTGGCAGAAGCACGGCAAAAGGCTGCTGAACAGGATATAAAGGTGGCACGCGGCAATTACTTTCCAAGCGTGGTACTGTTTGGGCAAGCGGGTTCTAACTACTCAGATGCCCGTAAGATAGTTACTTTAGCGCCAAACGGAATTGACCCTATTTATTCAAATTATCCGTTTTTTACTCAGCTCAGCGACAACTTCAATCAATCGGTAGGCATCAGCTTACAAATACCGATCTTTAACAGGTTCAGTGCCCGCACTGCTGTTCGTAAAGCAAAGATCAATAATGAAAACGCCGTGGTAGGCGTACAACTTGCCCGTAATAATTTAAGTAAGATCATCTACCAGGCGGTGTGGGATGTTAAGGCAGCCAATAAAAAATATCAATCGGCATTGCAAACGTACAATGCCAATAAAGAAGCCTTTAACGCTATACAACAAAGGTTTAACGTAGGGTTGGTAAACTCGCTTGATTATAACACATCTTTAACTAATTTAAATAAATCGCAGTTTGATCTGATACAGGCGCAATACGAGGTTGTGTTCAGAAGCAAGATCATTGATTACTATCTCGGAAACCCAATAACCCTTTAATTAAAAAATCCATAAGAACATCATGGGAAAAACTACTAAATATATTTTGATAGGGCTTGCAGTGCTGATAGCCTTTCTTATCATTGGCAAAGTCACAGGCATCATCGGCAAACCGCAGCTTACGCAGGTGGCGGTTGAAAAAGCCGAAAGCCGGGATATTAACGAAACCGTATCTGCCAGCGGTAAAATTAAACCGCATATAGAAGTAAAGATAAGCCCGGAGGTATCCGGAGAGGTGGTTGATTTGCCAATTAAAGAAGGTGACGTTGTAAAAAAAGGACAGCTTTTATGCCGCATACGCCCGGATATATTGAAATCGGGATATGAGCGTGCTGTGGCATCTTACAATACTCAAAGGGCAAGTGTAGGTAACTCCGCCCAAATGCTTAAACAATCTGAGGCTACCTTTGCTAACCAGGAGTCGATCTACAAACGCAGTAAGGAGCTTTACAATAAAAAAGTACTGACCACTGCAGAGTTTGAGCAGGCAAAAGCGAATTACGAAGGTGCAAAAGCTTCGTTAGAGGCTGCCCGCCAGAATGTGGTGGGTGCCAAATTCGGTTTAGAGCAATCGCAGGCATCTGTTAAAGAAGCGCAGGATAACTTGGCAAAAACAACTATCTATTCGCCGGTTGATGGTGTAGTATCCAAATTATCAATTGAACAAGGTGAGCGGGTTTTAGGTACACAGCAATTTGCCGGTACCGAGATCATGACCATATCAGACCTCAGCAAGATGGATGTAAACGTTGATGTTAACGAAAATGACATCAACCGTATAACAGTAGGTAACGACGCGCAGATTGAAGTTGACGCATTTTTAGGCAAAAAATTTACAGGCAAGGTTATAGAGATTGGCAGTTCGGCAAACGTAGTGGGTACTAATGCCGACCAGGTGACCAACTTTACAGTTAAGGTACGCATCACCGCACAATCATATACCGACCTGCTTAAAAAGAATGCTGAGAACCATTCGCCTTTCCGCCCGGGTTTAACTGCTACGGTTGATATCAATACCAATCATGTAAGGGCATTATCTGTTCCTATACAATCGGTTACTACAAGGGAGGATAAAAAGGCTGCACCTGCGGCAGAAGCTAAAAAGGACGATGATAAGAAAACAGCTTCTGAAGCACCTGTGAAGGAATACGTTTTTGTTTTGGAGGGCACAAAGGTTAAACAGGTAGAAGTTAAAACCGGTATACAGGATGATACCAACATCCAGATCATATCGGGCCTGAAAGGCGGTGAGCAGGTGGTTTCTGCGCCATTTGCAGCTATCTCTAAAACGCTTAAAGATGGTATGCAGGTAGAAAAGGTTGATAAATCAAAGCTGTTCAATACCGAAGCGAAGAAGTAATCTTAAAATAGATAATAGATAAAGGACAAAAGATGAAAGACTTTTGTCCTTTTTTGTTTTTAACCACTTCCCCAACTGTAAGCTTTCCGCTTTTAGCTTTCAGCTTCTGCATAATATTTTATTAATTTGCGGCACCGGCAAACCAATTGGCCGGTAGGGACATTTACTCTATTAAATGCTAAAGCACTCAAAAAAGATTGCTGTTGCCGGCGGCGGAAGCTGGGCCACAGCTAACATTAAAATGCTTGCCGATAACATCATTGAAAAAGAGATTTTTTGGTGGATGCGTAACGGCGATGCAGCAGAATATATTCGTAATTATGGGCATAATCCCAATTACCTTAGCTCGGTAGAAATCAAGATACCGGCGCAAAACATTTCTACTGATCTTAAAACAACCATCAAAGCAGCCGATTTTGTACTGCTAAACGTCCCGGCCGCTTTTTTAAAGGAAGCATTGCAGGGTGTTGAACCGGCAGACCTTGAAGGCAAATACATCGTATCGGCCATTAAGGGTATTGTGCCCGATGAAAATAAGATCATAGCCGAATTTATGCATGATACATTTAGGGTACCGCTTCAAAACATACTGGTGATAAGCGGCCCCTGCCATGCCGAAGAAGTGGCTCTGGAAAAGCTGTCGTACTTAACCATAGCATCGCAAAATGTTGAGTTGGCAACAGAGTTTGCCGGTATGCTAAATACCCGATATATTAAAACCGTAGTGTCTGATGATATTTACGGCACCGAGTACGGCGCGGTATTAAAAAACGTTTATGCCATAGCCAGCGGCATTTGCCATGGGGTTGGATATGGAGACAACTTTCAATCTGTATTAATATCTAATGCCATACGCGAGCTGGAACGTTTTGTTGCCGTTGTGCACCCAATAGACAGGGATATAAAGGAATCTGCCTACCTGGGCGATCTGCTGGTAACGGCATATTCACAGTTTAGCCGTAACCGTACATTTGGTAACATGATAGGGAAGGGCTACACCGTTAAGTCGGCCCAGTTGGAGATGAATATGATTGCGGAAGGCTATTATGCAGTAAATTGCCTACACCAGGTTAATAAACAATACCAGGTTGAAATGCCTATCTGTGAAGCAGTTTACGCTATTTTGTATAAGAAAAGCTCCCCTGTATTTGAAATGCAAAAACTGGCAGAGAAATTGAGTTAACATTACTGTTAATTTATATTTACCATGAAGAAGCTTTTTAAAACCACTCTGTTTGCAGCTGTATTATTTGCTGCATCATCTGCATTTGCTCAAACTAATCAGGATACTACGTTAGGCCAAAAGGTAGGTTCTACCGCTAAAAAGGGCTGGAAGGCAACTAAAAAAACGGCCAGTAAAGTAGGAAATAAAACTGCAGAAGTAGCGTCGAAGGGTGCATCTGCTGTTGCCGATAAAAAATATGATGGAAAGGTTGGGCCACAGGGGCAAACCATTTATATCGACAAAAACTCGGCGTACTATTACGTAAATAAAAAGGGTCACCACGTATATGTGCCCAAAGCGCAACTGGTAGATAAACCCGCCAATTAATAACAAATTACAAAAGCACCTTACAAAAAGGTGCTTTTGTAATTAAACAATGTAAGTGTAAGGTGAAAACGTACGCATTAGTATTTATACATGTCATAGTGGCTGCTATGTTAGTTTCGGCAGCCTGCCATAGTAACACAGCAGGAAAAAAGGTGCAGGGTACCTGGAAATCAAAAGACGGATCTGTTGTAATTGAAATAACCGATAAGCATTTCATGATGGGTACAGATTCGCCCATACCAGAGGATTATTTTGTAAAAGATGATACCATTTTCACCTCGTTTGAAGGTAACCAGCCATATACCAAGTTTGTAATTAAAAAGCTGAAAGATAACAGTATGACGCTTCTGTTGCCTGATGATACTGTAGCAGTAGAGTTTCATAAATAAAAAAGCCCCGCGATGCTTGGCAAACGCGGGGCTTAAAACAAAACTAAACTAAAACTTTGCTGTGGTTAACTACTCCGCAGCTCTATGAAAACTAACTAACTAACAAAATTAAGACCTTCTGCGGCGCTCGGGGCGTTCTTCACGGCGTTTGCCGCTAAAGTCGCGGAAACCACCGCTGTTGCCACCACCAGCATAGCTTTTCTCGCGGCGTTCGCTACCTTCGCGCCTGTCGCCACGGTAACCGCCATCACGTTTTGGATAGCCACCATCGCGACGGCCACCGCCACCACGGTTACTGCTAACGCCTTCGCCTGATATTTCTATACGTACAGGGCGGCCTTTAAAGTCGATGCCTTTGAAGCCATTCATTACGTGGTCAACATCGGCGTTAACTACCTCAAAGAAAGAGTAAACACCCTTAACGTCTATCTTGCCAACGTTGCGGCCACTTATTTTTGCATTGTTGCAAATGTAACCTAACAATTCGCCGCGGTTAAACTCATCTACACTGCCCAGGTTAATGAACAACCGTGTGTATTCGGATCGCATGCCATCGCGGTTGAAGCGATCCCCCTGGCCTTCTGCACGGCGGAAATCGTCTGCCGGGGCATTTAGATCAGGTGCGTTCTTGTAATAATCTAAAAAGCGGTTAAACTCTAATGAGGCAAAACGCTTAATAACCTCTTCTTTGCTCAGCTCGGCAAACTCATCCATAATACGCGGGATGTATTGCTCTATCTGCGCTTCGTTAACTTCTACGTTGTGTACTTTGTGTACAAGCGCAAAGAGTTGTTTTTCGCAAACATCAAAGCCGGTAGGTATTTCAGCCTTCACAAACTTTTTGCCAATAACACGTTCAATCTGGCGTATTTTGCCAAGCTCTTTGCTATTTACAATAGATATAGATACACCTGTTTTACCGGCACGGGCTGTACGGCCGCTACGGTGAGTGTAATTTTCAATCTCATCAGGTAACGAGTAGTTGATAACGTGTGTAACATCATTAACATCAATACCTCGTGCTGCAACATCTGTAGCAATTAACAGCTGCAGGCTGCGCTCGCGATAGCGTTTCATTACTTTATCTCGCTGTTGTTGAGACAAGTCGCCGTGTAACGAGTCGGCATTATAACCGTCCTTTATCAGCGCCTCGGCAATGTCCTGAGTTTCTACCTTGGTACGGCAAAATACAATACCAAAAATCTCTGGGTTAAAGTCAACAATACGTTTAAAGGCGGCATACTTGTCACGGGCACGTACTACATAGTACTCATGCTCGATGTTTGCATTGCCGGTATTTTTTGTGCCCATGGTTAACTCGTAAGGGTTATCCATGTATTTTTTAGCAATTCTTCTTACCTCTGCAGGCATAGTGGCCGAAAACAGCCAGGTCTTTTTCTCGTCGGGAGTGGTAGATAAAATATTGTCAATATCTTCCTGAAAGCCCATATTGAGCATTTCGTCCGCCTCATCTAACACTACGTACTTAACCTGCGAAAAGTCTATCGCTTTACGGTTAATAATGTCCAGCATACGGCCTGGCGTAGCTACAACAATCTGCACACCACGACGTATCTGGCGTAGCTGATCGCTGATGCTTGCACCGCCATAAACGGCAACAACATGTACGTTGTTCATTTTTTTGGCGTAGTTATTAATGTCGTTCGTGATCTGTAAACAAAGTTCACGAGTTGGGCATAAAACAAGCGCCTGCGGATGATTTTCTTCGAAATCTAATAGTTCTAATAACGGCAGTCCAAAGGCAGCTGTTTTACCGGTCCCGGTTTGGGCTAATCCGACAAAATCGTTGCTGCCTGTTAACAATACCGGGATTGACTGTTCCTGGATTGGAGTAGGATTTTCAAATCCTAATTCAGAGATGGCATTAACAATATCATGACGGATTCCCAGTTGAATAAATGGGTTGTTCATGAATTAAAATAACGTCTTCGGCAACATCGCCAAAGCGGCTGCAAAGGTACAATTATTTATTAGTAATTCAAATGCTAATGACGTTTTAATGTTTGATTACAAAATAATGGCAATTGAAATTATAATTGATTGAAATTCAATGAAGTTAAAAGTGTGTTTGCTTAGTGTTAATTTAACACTATTGATGCCCGGTGTAATTACGGATTTATAACACCAGATTTATCAATAATGAACAGGAAAATAATTTTATATCTTTAAACATTAACTGATATAAAAATGAAAACCCTGCACGCTCTTATCGCATTCCTTTTTTTACTGATAGCTTTGCCGGTGTTCGCTCAAAACTTTGAGAAAGATATGGACACTACTATGTATGGCCGTAATAAAGCTGTTGGTAAGTATGCAGAATTGAGGGGTATTAAGATGTATTATGAGGTTTATGGCAAGGGTGAACCATTGCTGATCATTCATGGCAATGGCGGCTCAATCAATAATTTTGTGTATCAGATACCCTACTTTGCCAAGAAATATCAGGTGATATTAGCTGATAGCCGCGCGCAGGGGAAAACGGTAGATCATGCCGATTCGCTCAGTTATGAAATGATCACCGATGATCTGAATGCCTTGCTGGAGCATCTTAAACTTAAGAATGTAAATGTAATTGGCTGGAGCGATGGAGGTATTGAAGGTTTGCTGTTAGCCATTAACCATCCCGATAAGGTAAAAAAGCTGGCGGTAACAGGTGCTAACCTTCGGCCGGACACCAGCGCTGTAGATCCGTTTGTGCAAAAGGCGGTCCTGGCCACCAATATCAAAGGAGCCGACTCTTTGCGGCGGATGAAAAACCCTACGCCAGAGATGAAAAACCAGCTTAAGCTGATGCACCTTTTATCTTACGAGCCGCACATTAAAACGTCAGACCTGAAAAAAATAAAATGCCCTACACTTGTTATAGGCGGCGACCATGATGTAATTACCACCCGGCATACTTTAGAGATATTTGAAAATATTCCGGATGCTTACTTATGGATATTGCCAAACTCGGGCCATGCAACTCCATTGGTGTATAAAGACATGTTTAACCAGGTAGTAGCCGACTTTTTAGCTAAGCCGTTCAGGAAAATCAGCGGATATGGCAGGTTTATGTAAACCGTGGTTACCTCAGTCTGTCGGCAGATTTTACCAGTTTTTCATCCCGTTGAATCGCTTTTACAGCAAATATTAGCAGGATGATGCTTAGAGATGTAAGGAACAAGCCAATGCCCATATTTTTATAAGCCAGTGTGATGGGGCCTACAACAGCTTTAACTGTTTGGGCCATCCAAAAACTATAGCCAATTAAAACAAGAATGGTGCTATAGCAAAGCGCGATCTGCTGCTTACGGTTGCGGAAAAGGAAAATAATGATCAATGGTATTAACGCCACGATAGCGGTAACTACAGTAAGGGCCAGGAAAGATTGTACAACCTTATCCTGCCCGTTTATATTTTCGTAAACACCGGTTACAGATATGTTCACCAGCCGGCCATCAACATACAGACCGTGCGCCAGCGGGAAAATGTAAAGAGCAAATAACACCAATGAGGCAAACAGCAGATATATAGATTGTATTCTTTGTAGCATTTTTTATGGTATGGAATTGCCAGCAAAGATAGAATGGCAAATCGTAAATCTAAAATGCTAAATGATGCTAACTTTGTGCTGTGTCACAAATGCAACGATATTTTATAGAGCTAAGTTACGCGGGTACCAATTATCACGGATGGCAGATACAGCCCAATGCCATAACCGTTCAGGAGTTGCTCAATAAAGCTTTATCAACCTTGTTGCGCCAGCCTGTAGAAACTATTGGCTGCGGGCGAACAGACACCGGCGTACATGCTACTCAATATTTCGCGCATTTTGACATGAATATCATGGACCATAGGCCATGGACCATGGACAAAAAGAGACTCAATGCGCTGTTGCCTTATGATATTGCGGTAAAGCGGATATTTGAGGTGCATCCTGACGCGCATTCACGCTTTGATGCGGTAAAGCGATCGTATGAGTATCATATACATTTTCATAAGGACCCTTTTTTACATAACCGGTCGTGGTTGCTGCGCGATATGCCTAACCTGCAATTGATGAATCAGGCTGCCGCTATGATCATGCAATATTCAGATTTTAGCTCGTTTAGTAAAAGTAATACGCAGGTTAAAACCAATAATTGTAAAATTGTAAATGCCGAATGGCAACAAACATCCACCGGCATTGTATTTAAAATATCCGCCGACCGGTTTTTACGCAACATGGTACGGGCAATTGTTGGTACACTGATGATGGTAGGCCGTAAGGAGATTGGGCCGGAAGATGTGCGCACCATCATAGAAAGTAAAAAACGAAGCAATGCCGGCACCAGCGTGCCTGCCTGTGGGTTGTATTTAACGGAAGTAGTTTATGAAACTCTAAATACCAAGAGCTGAATTCTAAAATATTAAGATTAGTAAACAACAAATCTGGATTTAGCATTAGAATTTAAACTTAGAACTTAGTATTTAGCAATTAGGATTTCAATAATTAAAAAATGGCAGAAGTTACCGGCAAGGCGTTCGACTGGCGATTATTAAAGCGGATAATGCACTATGTAAAACCTTACAAAAGTGTTTTTATAATCGCGGCGTTCCTGACTGTTTTTTTAGCTGCTGTTGCGCTGGTACAGCCTATACTCATACAAATAACCCTGGATAAATATATATTGGGCAATAATTATAACGGGCTGGTATTTATGGTAGGCCTGATGCTTTTCCAGTTGGTTGTGCAAACCGTTGCCCAATATTATCAAACCTATCTTACTAACTCACTCGGCCAATCGGTAATACGCGATCTGCGGATTGATGTATTTAACCATATTACAAGTTTACGGTTACGATATTTTGACCGTACACCTATCGGTATGCTGATCACGCGTACGGTGTCTGACCTGGAAACCATAGCCGATATTTTTTCCGAGGGATTGATATCCATTATGGGCGATCTGCTGCTTGTAGTAGCAGTAATAGGTTATATGCTTTGGCAGGATTGGAAACTCGCCCTGATTACACTTATACCTATGCCGCTGCTTTTTGCATCTACCTATGTGTTTAAAGAAGCCATTAAATCGTCCTTTCAGGAAGTACGTACGCAGGTTGCTCAGCTGAACACTTTCCTGGCAGAGCACATCAGTGGTATCAGCATCATCCAATACTTTGCCCGTGAGGAGCAGGAGATGCGCAAGTTTGTAGCGGTAAATAAAAAGTACCGCGATGCCAACATTCGTTCTAACTGGTATTACTCAATCTTTTTCCCGGTGGTTGAAGTTTTATTTGCTATATGCATAGCATTACTGGTTTGGTATGGCTGTAAACGTATACTGAGCGACGGGCAGATGCATACTCTATCGGCATCACCGCATGGTATTACCCCAGGGGTGATAACCGGCTTCATTGTATTGCTTAACATGCTTTTCAGGCCTATACGGCAACTGGCCGATAAATTCAATACCTTGCAAATGGGTATGGTTGGCGCCGACCGTATTTTTACTGTACTTGATACTGCTGATGTTGCGCCAAATCAAGGTAGCCTTGCACCTGCGATACTCAAAGGCGACATACAATTCAATAACGTGTGGTTTGCCTATAACGATGAAAACTGGGTGCTGAAAAATATCAATTTTCATATACGGCCAGGAGAAACACTTGCCCTTGTTGGCGCTACAGGTGCAGGCAAATCATCAACCATTAATATACTTAACCGCTTTTATGATATTGGCAAAGGCAACGTAAAGGTTGATGGTGTGGATATACATGACTATGATGTTAAGTACCTGCGCTCAAAGATAGCAACGGTGATTCAGGACGTTTTTCTGTTTACCGATACCATTGCAAACAACATCAGCCTGAATAATGAAAGTATTACCCGCGAGCAAATTATTACTGCTGCAAAAGATGTTGGAGCGCATGACTTTATTGAAAGGTTGCCCGGCGGTTATGATTACAATGTTATGGAGCGTGGGGCTACGCTTTCTGCAGGGCAGGCGCAGTTAATATCTTTTATCAGGGCGCTGGTTTATGATCCGGCTATTTTAGTTTTAGATGAAGCAACTTCATCTGTAGATACCGAAACCGAGTTACTTATCCAGAACGCTATAAACAAATTGATGCAGGGCCGTACGGCCATTGTAATTGCTCACCGTCTCTCAACCATACAAAACGCCGATAAGATTATAGTGCTTGATCATGGTGAGATAATGGAATTGGGCACCCACCAGGAGTTGCTGCGTATAGAAAACGGTTATTACCGCAAATTGTACGATCTGCAGTTCAATTCGGCAGGGATAGCCAAACCGCTATAGTTTACTTGGATTCCAGTCGCCTCGCGTCATCATCAGTAGCATCGGGCTGATCTTCAGACGGGGGCGTTTTAATGGTCTGCACGGGCTGTTCGCGGTTTTCGTAGTATTTGGCTACGTTTTCCTGTTGTGGTTCGTCGGCATGGTATTGCTCGTCCTCTTTACGTACAACGCTTTCGTGCCCTTCATCATTGGGGCGCTGGGTAGGAGTGTCTGATGGTGACGGTTTATCGTGGTTATTTGCTGGCTTTGTCATGTAATAAACAACAGGTGTTGCCTGTATTTGTTTATAATTATGCGCCGGTGTTAATTGCAGGCGTTAATTATTGTTAATTATAAGGCAGAAACTTTTACCTTTAGGGCTGGTTTGTTAATTTCGCAACATTGTATAATACAGGCGGAAGTTTTAGTCTGTATCGCATATCTAAGAAAGGCACATGGAAGAATTTGAAGCGAGCTCGGCAGCAAAAAAAACTAAAACGATATACATATCTACCGTTTTTGGTATTGCCATGGTTTTACTGATGATAGGCCTGTTAGGACTGATATTAGTGCATGCCAATAACCTGTCGCGCTATGTAAAGGAAAATATTGTACTGAACATCTTCATGGACGACTCGGCTCATGAAACTGATGTATTGCAACTGCAGAAACAACTGGATGCCAACCCAATGGTAAAGCAAACCCAGTATGTAAGTAAAGAGCTGGCAGCCCGTAACCTTCAAAAAGATCTGGGTGAAGATTTTGTGAAGTTCTTAGGTTACAACCCACTTTCTCAATCGCTGGATATATATTTGAAAGCTGATTATGCCAACAATGCCGGTATCGAAAAATTCAAAGCGCAGCTGTTAAAAAACCCATTGGTAAAAGAAGTTAAATATCAGCAATCACTTGTTGACCAGATGAACTCAAATCTTACATCAATCAGCCTGATCATTTTAGGTTTCGCGGGTATATTTGTAATACTTTCGGTAGCGCTTATTAATAATACTATCCGCCTGGCTATCTATTCGCAAAGGTTTTTGATCAAGTCTATGCAACTGGTAGGCGCAACTAAAGGATTTATTCGTAAGCCATTTTTACTGTATGGTATATGGCATGGCTTACTTGGTGCTTTAATAGCTATTGTAATATTGATAGGTACTTTATACTTGGCCAATAAACAAATTCCTGATCTGGTGATACTGCAAAGCCCTGTAGAATTTGGCTTTGTATTTTTAGGTATAATAGCCATTGGTATATTTATATCCGGCTTCAGCACATTCCTGGCAGTAAATAAATACTTACGTTTAAAAATTTATAATTTATACAGATAAATTGATGTGTATTGAGCGAATTTCATTCAATCCCTCATTAATTACAAATAATACAAGATGGCATTAAGAGAAACAAAACCGTCCGCAGGTAAACCAGCCCCTTCGGTAAAAACGGCCGAAAAACCTGTAAATACCGTGCCGGTACAATTTGTATTTGGCAGAGATAATTATATATGGTTAGTAATCAGTATTGCAATAGTAGCTTTCGGTTTTGTTTTAATGAGTGGTACTACCGATATATACAGCACTACAAAAATTGTTATAGCGCCTATTGTGGTGCTTGCCGGCTTTGGTTTAGGTTTTTACGCTATCCTGAAAAAGCCTGCCACTAAACCATGAATATTATCCATGTAATAGTCCTTGCTATCATCGAGGGCCTTACCGAATTTTTGCCTGTATCATCTACCGGTCACATGATCATTGCTTCATCAGTGATGGGCATCGCCGCTAACGACTTTGTTAAACTTTTTACAATTGCTATTCAGTTAGGAGCTATTTTATCGGTAATTGTTTTATACTATAAACGTTTCCTGCAATCGATAGATTTTTACCTGAAACTGGTTGTTGCCTTTATCCCTGCAGCTGTTTTCGGTTTACTGTTCAGTAAAAAGATAGATGCTTTATTGGAAAGCGCTTTAACAGTAGGCATTACCCTTTTTGTAGGTGGCATCATACTGCTGTTTGTTGATAAGTGGTTCAATCAGCCGGATGTTAAGGAAGAAAAAAACCTCAGTTATCTTACTGCTTTAAAAATCGGATTTTTCCAGTGCCTGGCCATGATACCCGGTACTTCGCGGTCGGCAGCTACAATAGTTGGCGGTATGGCACAAAAGCTTAGCCGCAAAGCCGCAGCAGAGTTTTCTTTCTTTTTAGCCGTACCTACCATGTTTGCTGCAACCGGCAAAAAGCTGTATGATTTTTATAAAGAAGGCCATAGCTTTACCGGTGATGAAATTAAACTTTTAGCTGTGGGTAATGCTATTGCTTTTATAGTAGCCCTGCTGGCTATCAAAACATTCATTACCTTTTTAGAAAAACGCGGCTTTAAGCTGTTTGGGTGGTACCGGATTTTAGTAGGTGGTATCATTATTATCTTATACCTGACAGGGCATAACCTGGAAGTGATATAACATCGCAGCAGAATTATTTATAAATTGATCGTATGATCAGATAATATCTGATCAATTACGGTTCACACAACTATGTTCAACTCTATTCAGGACTTTGCCGACGGACAATTACTGCTGGTTAACAAACCATATAAATGGACCAGCTTTGATGTGGTTGGTAAAATACGCAATGCCTTTAAACCGCTTAAGTTAAAAGTTGGGCACGCCGGCACTTTAGATCCTTTGGCCACCGGCCTGCTGGTTATCTGCACTGGTAAGATGACCAAGCAGATCGATACTTTTCAGGCAGAGGAAAAAGAGTACACAGGTACCATGGTACTCGGCTCAACTACCCCAACTTATGACCTGGAAAGCGAGCCGGAACAAAAATTTGAAACAAGCCATCTTACCGATGAACAAATCAAAGCTGTTTGCCAGCAATTTATAGGCGAGATTCAGCAGTATCCGCCAGCCCATTCAGCTATAAAAATTGACGGTGAGCGCCTTTACGAAAAAGCCCGGAGAGGTGAAGAGGTTGAATTACGTGCCCGTAGCGTAACCATTACCGAGTTTGAAATAACCCGAATAGAGCTGCCTGAAGTTGATTTTAGGGTAGTATGCAGTAAAGGTACTTATATCCGCTCGCTGGTTAATGATTTTGGTATAGCCTTAAATAATGGAGCTTACATGTCGCGCTTAAGGCGTACCCGGAGCGGCAACTATCGTATAGAGGATGCTTATGAAGTAATGGAACTGGTTAATCAGATACGGGAGCTAAAGGCTCCGGAACAATAGCCTTTCCTAAATCCTCTCCAAAGGACAGCGCTTGGAAATACTTTTTCGCAAAGCGGATAAAAAACTGTTAAGTATTAAACTGCGGACTATCAAGTATCATTAGTGCCTGCACATCTTCTTTGTCTTTACCCAGTTGAGCTACTAATTCTTCAAGAGACGCAAACTTTATATCACCGCGTATAAAGTGCAAAAACTCCATTCGTAAAGTTTGGTTATAAATGTCGGCGCTAAAATCAAAGATGTTTACCTCTATATTTCTTGTCATGCCGTTAACGGTAGGGCGGTGGCCAATATATGCCATCCCGGTATATTGCTTACCCTCAACTTTTACACGTACTGCAAATATACCGTCGGCAGGTATCAGCTTATAGCTTTCTTCAATCACCAGGTTCGCTGTGGGGTATCCTAACTCACGCCCTAACTGATCGCCGCGGATAACTTTCCCTGTGATAAAAAATGGATAGCCCAAACACTCGTTTGCAATGTTGATCTCATTCATCAGCAAGGCATTGCGAATACGGGTGGAGCTGATAGCTACATCGTTTATATCTTGTTCAGGTATCTCAACTACATCAAAGCCGTACTGAGGAGATAACCGGAGCAGGTCCTGCAAGCCTCCCTGCCTGTCTTTCCCGAAGCGATGATCATAACCTATCACAATAGTACGGGTGCCGATATTTTTTACTAATACATCCCGTATGTAACCTTCTGCAGTTTGGTTCGAAAAATCCCTTGAAAATGGGGTTATGATCAGGTGATCTACACCCAGCCGCTCCAAAAGCTCAGCCTTCTCATTTATGGTATTAATGAGTTTAAGGCTTTCATCCTCGGGTTGAAGGATCATTCGTGGGTGCGGAAAGAAGGTCAGTATAACTGTTTCTCCGTTTATTTTTGTAGCCAGGTCCTTAATGTGAGCTATGATTTTACGATGGCCTATATGCACGCCGTCGAAGGTGCCGATGGTAACAACGGCATTTTTAATAGGTTTAAATTCATCAATGTGATGGTAAATTTTCATAGCCACGGCAAATGTATAACGACAAAGCAAAATGCCGAAAGGTTTTTACTTATTTTACACTGACTGTATATTGTTACCAATAATTACTGTATTTGATATATATTAGTGCATTAGTGATGTATGGCCAAGTTAAACCTCGACAGGCAGGAAAGTGATTTTTTGAACGATACCATTGCGCATTGGCAAAAGGAGAACCTGCTGAATGCAGAACAGGCTGAAAAGCTGCGCAACAGCTACGAGGTTAAGGGTTTCGACTGGATGCGCCTTGCCAAATACAGCATTTGGGTAGCGCTTTTCTGCGGTGCTATTGCCATAGGCTCTTTCATAGTTGATGATGCGGTTATCAACTGGATAAAAAGCTTGTATGATACGCCTGATATTATAATCAGTATACTTTCTGGTGCGGCAGCGGCAGGATTATATTACATTGGCCGGCGGCGTGAAAAGCAATATCCAGAAAAGATATTCAGTAATGAGGCAACCATATTTCTGGGTGTGTTTTTTACTGCAAGCTGTATAGCTTATCTGGGTAAAACGTTTGATAATGGCTCAGGCCATTACCCTGTCTTGTTTCTGATATCCGTTTTCGTGTACGCTTTCCTGGCATACCGTATGCAATCAAGGCTGATATGGCTATTTGCGCTGGTATCCTTAGGGAGTTGGTTTGGTACCGAAACAGGCTACCAAACCAATTGGGCACTATACTTTTTAGGTATGAATTACCCCCTGCGCTTTGTGGTGTTTGGGTTGTTACTGGTAGGCGCATGCCATCTGTTAAAAGGTAAAAAGTGGTTTACTTACTTTTGGGAACTCACCTATGTGGTAGGTATGTTGTACCTGTTCATGTCGCTGTGGCTGCTTAGTATTTTTGGCAACTACGGCAGCCTGGATGCCTGGTGGCAGATCAAACAAATAAGCCTTTATTATTGGGGTATCATCTCGGCGGTTGTGGCAGGCTTATTCCTGTTGTATGGTTTAAAAAACAAGGATGTCGTGTCACGCGAGTTTGGCATTACCTTCCTTATCATATTCCTTTACACCAAATACTTCGAGTACTTTTGGGACCATACCAACAAAACGCTCTTTTTTGCCATCCTCGCCTTGTCCTTCTGGCTCATAGGTCGAAAGGCAGAAAAGATCTGGAACATTAATACAAAATCAAACAAAAATTCATCTGTTACAGCAGATTGATCTTGAAGCGCCTTATTCTGAATAATAGAGGGTTTTAATGTTTAAACCAGGTTAAATATACTTGTTTAACTACGTGGTATGCTGCCAGTGCGAAAAAAAGTATGGCAACGCCGGTGTCAATAAACCGGGTACTCAGCTCAAAACGCTTTTTAATGTATCCGGCAAACCTGGCATATAAAAACAGTGCTATAAAAGCGCCCGCCGCCGATCCTATACTGAATATGATCAATGGGAATATCCGGTCTTCAATCCACTCGTGAGTTATGAGGTAGGTACCTGTAACCATCCAGAACGGAATTTGCATGGGGTTGAGAAAGCCAAGCAAGATACCATATTTTATACTGGCGTGCTCACTGTAGGTAGTTTTAGGGGGCTTGTTGCGCGCCTGCCAGGCAACATATCCCAATACACTGAATAGTACTACCATCACCCAATCGATAACGGTATCGAGCCTTACCTGTTCGGCCAGCCATTTGGCGCCGAGCATCACAAAGAAAGTAAAAAACAACTCAACGCATGAAAAGGCGATGATGAATTGCAGTGCCTGTTTCATCCCCCGGTTTATAGTGATCTGCACCAGCGTAAGGTTAATATTGCCGGGAGGAATGTATCCGATAAAATTGGCAATAATGCCGATGAAAAAGGTCAGGAAAATCATCGGCACAAAGATAATAGGCAATTTTGCATATTTGCACATTAAATAATTGTGCTGAAGATGCCTGCTGATAGAATTGTATCCCTTTTACCCGCCGCTACCGAGATAATTTGTGCCTTAGGGTTAGAAAGCCGCCTGGTTGGCCGGTCGCATGAATGTGATTATCCCGAGAGCATTACTCATTTACCGGTGTGTTCTGAGGCTAATTTTCCCGATAACCTGAGCAGTTCTGAAATAGATACTAAAGTAAAAGAGCTGTTGGCAGATGCGCTATCTGTTTACACTGTAAAACGTGATGTAATTAAAAGTTTGCAGCCCGATGTAGTACTTACCCAGGCGCAGTGCGAAGTTTGCGCTGTGAGCCTTAACGATGTTGAGCAGGCCTTAAGCGATTATCTTGATAAACCGGCACACATTATTTCGTTACAGCCAAACAGCCTGAATGGTATTTTAAATGATATAATGCTTGTTGCTGAAGCATTAGGTGCTGTACAGGCGGGCGAAAGGTTGTTGGAGGATTTGCAGGAGCGTATAGATATTATTCGCCATAAACTTAAATTTATGGAGAATAAGCCTACTGTTGCCTGCATAGAATGGCTGCAGCCATTGATGATATCAGGCAATTGGATCCCTGAACTGGTAAGCCTTGCGGGTGGAACACCAATATTAGTTCAGGCAGGGCAGCGTTCGCCTTTCGTAGAGTGGACTGATATCCAGTTGACAGATCCGGATGTTATCCTGTTAATGCCTTGCGGTTTTTCGATCGAGCGCACCATGCGCGAAATTAACTTGCTGCTTGAACAACCGGGCTTTGCCGAATTAAAGGCAGTAAAAAATAACCGTATTTATATTGCAGATGGTAACCATTATTTTAACCGCCCGGGGCCACACATAGTAGATTCTTTAGAAATGCTGGCCGAGATTATCCATCCTAAACAATTCATATTCGGTAATGAAGGGAACGGCTGGATAAAATTTTCACTTTAAAAAATATTTTAAAAAGTTATTTAAACTTTTCAATTGGTTATATTTACGGTATATAAACCTGAGTTAACCATGCGCCATATTCTTACATTTCTCCTGGCTACATTTGTCACTGTGAATTCTTTTGCAGCGAAGCTTTTGTTTGATGTGAAAAATATTACACTTAGCTGGGAGGTAGTTGATAACAATTATAAAAATAAACAGGAAGCCCTTACAGCGCTTATTATAACCAACAACGGTACTGAAACGTTACCTGCTACCGGCTGGAAAATCTATTTCAACTCATCGCGCAACTTTACTGCTGATGCCGTGAGCGGTAACGCAAAAATTTTGCCCATAAACGGCGACTTATACAGCATTACGCCTAATCAAAGTTTTAAAGCCATTAAGCCCGGCGAAAGCGCACGAATTGAATATGTGTGCGAGGCGATAGTAGTAAACTTTACAGATGCTATTGAAGGGCCATATTTTGTTTGGGATGCTACGCCCGGTAAAGGCTACCTTCCCGGCGACTTTATCATTAAACCACTCGACCCTAAATATCCCGGATTGGTTACCCCCGAAGTAATTTACAACCAAAACAAAACCATTACAGATATCCCAACTGATCAACTGCAAAAGATCATCCCCACGCCTATAAGCTACCAGGAAACAAGCGGAAGCTTTACGCTTTTACCAAATGTTAACGTTATAAGTACAGATGCACGTTTTGCACAGGAAAAGGCGAAACTTAACATGGAGTTGGCTAAGGTATTAGATAAAAGTTCCTCAGTGCAAAGCGGCGGCAGCATTACGCTTGGCTATGCCCCTGGTTTTGGTACCGAAGGTTACGAGCTGAGTGTAAAACCATCAGGTATACAGATAAACGCATCTGCGGCTGCAGGAATGTTTTACGGCATACAATCATTAAAAAGCCTGATGCCCCCCTCTGCATGGCAGCAAAAGCAGGCATCAATCACTATCCCTTGCCTTGAGGTAAAAGACTCTCCGCGTTTTGGCTACCGTGCCGTAATGCTTGATGTTGCCCGCAATTTCCAAAGCAAGCAGCAGGTGATGAAACTGATTAACCTGATGGGATTGTACAAACTCAATACGCTGCATTTGCACCTTACGGATGACGAAGGCTGGCGTATAGAAATACCTTCGCTACCCGAACTTACATCTGTTGGTTCCAAACGTGGGCATACCCTCGATAGCAAAAGCTTTTTGCCCCCATCGCACGGTTCCGGCCCGGATTTCAGCAACACCGCCGGCACAGGGTATTATACTAAAGCTGATTATATCGAGATATTGAAATATGCCAGTGATCGCCACATAACCGTACTGCCCGAGATTGAAACCCCGGGCCATGCCCGTGCATCTATCAAAGCGATGGAGGCGCGTTACAGGCGTTTGATGGCAGCGGGCGATAAAGCAGGTGCAAGCCGTTACCTGCTGAGCGATGCCAAAGATAAATCCGATTATCGCTCGGTACAGTACTGGAATGATAATGTGATCGACGTATCCCTGCCATCTACCTATAACTATGTGGAACGGGTAATTGATGATCTGATAGCCATATACAAGGAAGCTGGTGCGCCTTTGCCAGCTATACATTTCGGAGGTGACGAGGTGCCTGCGCACGTTTGGGAAAAATCGCCTGCGTACGAGGCTTTAAAGAAAACTCATCCTGAAATTAAAAACACCGGCGACCTGTGGTATTACTTTTATGGCCGTGTGAACGATATCCTGAAAAAGAAAAATATTAAACTGGCCGGATGGGAAGAAATGGCCTTACGCAAAACCACTGTAGACGGACATCCTACTTACCTGCCAAATCCACAGTTTGTAAACGAGGATATGCGTGTGGACGTATGGAACAACGTTTTGGGCGATGGACAGGAAGACCTGGCCTACAAGCTGGCAAACGGCGGCTATAAAACGGTGCTTACCTGCGTTACCAACCTGTACTTTGATATGGCCAACTATAAATCATGGGACGAACCGGGATACTATTGGGGCGCTTACCTGGGTATAGACAAGTTTTTCTCTTTTATTCCGTTCGACTATTTTAAAAACGCAGACGTAGATAAGAACGGCCAGCCTATAAACCGGCAGATATTTGTAGGTAAGCAGCGCCTTACCGATTATGGCAAGGAAAACATCATCGGCCTGCAAGGGGCGCTTTGGAGCGAAACCGTTAAGACTGCGGAACGGATGGATTATATGATCTTTCCAAAACTCATAGCGTTAGGGGAACGTGCCTGGGCTAAAGACCCTGCATGGACCACCGAACTTGACCCCGCAAAGGCTAAGGATATGTACAACGCCGACTGGAGCAAGTTTGTGAACATTTTAGGCAAGCGCGAACTGCCGCGCCTTGCTTATGAAGGTGGCGGTTATAATTTCAGGATACCAAAACCGGGGGTGATGCTGCAGGATGGCAAATATTACGCTAATGTACAGTTTCCGGGGATGGTTATCCGTTACACCACCAATGGCAGCGAACCAACAGCCGATAGTCCGGTTTACAATGGGCCTGTCAATGCAACAGGCACGGTAAGGTTCCGTGTGTTTGATGCAAAAGGAAGAGGAGGAAACGTAGCATCGGGCACTGAGAATAATAACCCGGTGTTGTAATTTGACTCACCCGGTCATCGCTGTTGCTCGACCACCCTCTCTCCGCAACGCGGAAAGAGGGTTTAAATTTACTTTCTTTTCCTTACTATCCTCTTTGCGCAGCAGAGAGGGTCGACCAGCGGAGCGAAGTCGGGGTGAGTTAACCTCACATCCCCACATTCACCCCAAAAAAGTAATTTCTTAACGGTGCGGGGTTATAATAACGATTACCAACCGCGTTTAGGTCATTACCCAGGCTATACTTTTGGTTAAGCAGATTATCGGCACCGGCATAAATCTCCAGCCTGGTTTTGCGGCTGATGTTGTACTGCCATGATGCCTTTGCCTGCAGCAGGTGATATTTGGCCGCATATACCGTATTGGCATCATTCAAGGGAATATTGGAAGTATAGTTATGCTGAACAAACAGTGCCAGGTTTTGCGGGAAAAGTGTTTGTATGGACGATACAATTACCTCGCGAGGCACGCCGGTTAAGCGGTTGCCCGAGTAGCTTGTACCGGCTACATTATAATCTCTGAATTTAAAGCGGCTCATTGTTGCAGCGGTATTAAACTGCAACCCACGAATAAACCGTGTATGGTTACGGCGTAACAGCCAGTAACTGAAGGCCAGTTCGGCGCCGGGCTGATTAGTACCTCCAGCATTAAGGTAAAATTCTGTTTCGTTGGGGTTAAGCTGCCTTACAATAGAATTGTTCAGCCGGTAATAAAATACAGAGGCATCCAGCAACAGGCTTTCATCAGCATTGCGCAAACGGAAGCCGGTTTCATAGTTCCAACCCAATTGTGCCTGCAGATTAGTATTAATGATATTATCGGTTGGCCTTACCTCGGCGGTTGTAGGGGTGGAGTATCCCCGGCTTACAGATGCCCGCCAGATAAAGTTATTGGTGATTTGGTAAGAAAGCGCCAGCCTTGGCATCATCACTGCATCAAAATCGCGTTTAGTAAAGGTGGCTTCATTTAAGGGTTCCAGGTTCCGGAATTTATAGCCGTAATAATTAAGGCTCAGGGCTGCTTCGGCATGCAGGCGTTTAAAAATATCTGCGGCGTAACGCGCAAAAAAGAAATGCTGACCAGTTTTTATCTTATCGATCTTCTGCACGTCACCCTTTTTGCCGGCATTATTATCATAGTTGCTAATGAGCGAGTTGGTTTGCTGCCATTCTACACCTAAGTTAAGTTTCCAGTCAAAATTTTCCTTCGGTATGGCCGCCAATGTAAAGTAACTGCGCAAACCATACGTGTTTTCATGACGCTGCTCGTAGTTGGTTATAAAAGGATTAGCAAAATCAACATGGTTGCCATATAGCGCAAGCACGTTGCTAACACGATCAGTGAGTTGTGCATCATTTATCAGCCCGCCTAAAAGCATTTTGGTGTTGATACGTATCTTTTGCTCTATGGCGCCCGGTAAGGTAGGCGTTGGTAAACGTGCCGAGCGTGGGTTGGCCTGCATCTGGGCAAGGGTTAAACCGCCGGGAGTTTGATAATCCAGGTCAGAGTATAGCGCTATTGCCCTTAACTCACTGTTGCGGCCGTATTGCCATGCGTCGCCGGCTTGTATATAGGTGCGGTGCATGCGGCTGTTCTGCCGGTAGCCGTCATAATTTTGATAAGATTGATTAAAATTGAACCGGTTGTTACCGCTTGTTTTTTGCAACGACACCTTCTGATGGAACAAACCATACGAGCCGCCATTGATACCTGCGTTAAGATAGGTGCTGTCGGCACGACTTACCGGACTAAGTAAAACTACCCCGCCCGAGTTTGCGCCGAATAAGCTGCCATCTGGTCCCTTGAGCACTTCTATGTGGCGAATGTTGCTAATATCAAGCGCGTTAAGGTAGGTATTGCCACCGGCATCGGTTAGCGGTATCTCATCCAAATAAACTTTAACATCCCTAACCCCAAAGGGCGAGCGTAACAAACTACCTCTAATGGATAGCCTGTAGCTGCCCGGAGAACGTTCTTCCGCCCTTACTCCCGGAAGGGTATTCAGCGCAGTAACAAATGAATTATCCGGCTGTACCCTCAGCTGTGCTGCCCCCAAAACGCTTACAGAAGCTGGTACGCTTAATACCGGCTGCTCACTCAAATAACCTTTAACGGTTACTGATTTAAGTTGCTTAAGCGTATCCGGCCTGGTTGCAGGTTTGTTTTGTGCGAGGGCATTACCTGCTATAGTTACATAAATGAGGACGCTAAGGAAATGTTTACTCATGGCAACGGCGAAGCTAACAAAATAGCCCCTCATGATAGTAAGGGGCTATATGTTATTTCGTTTAATTATTAAATTTATTTGTTACTTACCCGCCATATACGGTTGCTGGCATCGTCGGCTACCAATAATGATCCATCTTTGGCAACAGTAACGCCTACCGGTCGGCCATAAACTTCTTTCTTATCAGCATTGGCTATAAAGCCGGTCAGGAAATCCTGCATCTGTCCGCTTATTTTATTGCCGCTAAACGGTACAAATCCAACTTTGTAGCCACTTAAGACCGAGCGGTTCCATGAGCCGTGCTGGCCAATAAAAGCGCCATTTTTATACTGATCAGGAAACATATTACCGGTATAAAAGGCAAGCCCGAGCGATGCGGTATGCGGGCCTAATGACAGGTCGGGAGTAAGGGTTTTCTTAACCATATCCGGGCGTTTTACTTCAAGGCGCGGATCTTCATGCTGGCCAAAGTAAGCCCAGGGCCAGCCATAAAACCCACCTTCTTTTACACTGGTAAGGTAATCGGGCACTAAATTGTCGCCCAGGTCATCCCGTTCATTAACAGCTGCGTAAAGTACTCCGGTGCCCGGCTGAAAAGCGATACCGGCAGGGTTGCGTAAGCCGCTTGCATAAATGCGTTCGCCGCTGCCGTCCGGATTTATTTCAATAATGTCTGCCCGCCGAACTTCATTTTCGAGGCCATGTTCACCAACGTTACTACCAGAACCTACCGCGACATATATTTTTGTATCGGTGCTGTTAGCACGTATATTACGTGTCCAATGATTGTTGTAACCTCCTGCCGGTAAAGAAAGTACCATTTTGCCTGGCGTGCTGATCTTATTTTGTCCGGCCTTGTAATCAAATTTCACCAAACCATCGGTATTGGCTACGTAAAATGCATTACCCAATATCAGCATCCCAAAGGGCTGGTTTAAATTTTCTAAAAATACATTGCGGTAATCTATTTTGCCATCACCATCCGTATCGCGTAACAAAGTAATGCGGTTAGCGCTTTTACCCATGTTTTGCGATGCCGCCGCACCGATAATTTTGGCACCTATCTTCTTAACCCCTTTAGCCTCGGTATTAGCTTCAGATACAAATATGTCGCCATTAGGCCCAATGTAAATATTGCGCGGATTTTTAAGGGTATCGGCAAACAGGCTTACATTAAAGCCTTGGGGGGCTATGGGCGTTTTACCTGCCGGCCAGCCAATAACCTTACAGTAGTTTTTTACTGATTTGCTTTCATAAGGAGCCGGGAGTTTTACACCTTGTGCAACTGGTGTTGACACACTATCGGCTTTAGCCGGGTCTGGTTTTTTTTGTTTGCAGCTTACTATAAGTATTGCGGCTGCTATAAGGATGGGATATGTTTTCATAGAATCAATAAGTAAATAAATAACTTAAAAATTAAAAAATTTGTTTGCCAGTAATCAGTGGAGATATTATAATATGTGCATTTGTTACCTAAAAGATTATATTTGAAGGTGCCAACCCTTTTTAAATTTACCCTGCTGTGTTTGTTCATGCTGATGACCTTTAAGTTATCTGCGCAGGTTTGTAACGGTAGTCTGGGCGATCCTATCATCAAAGAGGACTTTGGCGCCGTCTCTCCACAATTTCCCAATACTACTTATACTTACGTAGGCACATCATGCCCAGAGGATGGTCAATACGCCCTGGTGAAGCAGGAATCAGGCTGCCATCCGGATACGTGGTATTCTGTACTAAAGGACCATACCGGCAATGGAGGATACATGATGCTGGTTAATGCGTCTTACGACACCGGGGAATTTTATCGCAAAAGCACCGATATTGAACTTTGCGGAGAAACTACTTATGAGTTTTCAGCTTACATAAAAAACCTTGTATTGCCATCTGCAGCAAGTACCCACAATAAGCCAAATATTACCTTTGTTATTGAAACGGTTAACGGCGCACAGTTAAAATCATATTCTACCGGCCCTATATATGAAACAACAAGTGCCGATGAATGGGTGAAGTATGGCACCTATTTTACCACACCCGCCGGTGGCGCAAAAGTGGTTGTCCGGATGATTAATAACGCTCCCGGGGGCGCGGGTAACGACCTTTTACTTGATGATATCGCATTCAGGGCATGCGGCCCTATTGTGCAGGCAAATTTTACCGGCGGTTCAGCCCCCTCGACCCAGGAAGATTTATGCGTAGGGGAAACTGGTTCGTATACAATTACTGCAACGCCAAGTTCAGGGTATGATCAACCTGAATATCAGTGGCAAAAAAACTACAATGATGGTAACGGGTGGGTTGATATATCCGGAGAAAATGGACTGATGCTCAATATTACTTTAACAAATGCGCAGCTGGGTTCTTATCAGTACAGATTGGGCACGGCAGAGGCTGGCAATATATCGTCTGTAAATTGCCGTGTATACTCTAATGAGGTTACCGTTGGCGTTACGGCTTACCCGGTAATACCAACCATTGCGGCACAAACCAAATGCGAAGGAGACCCGTTGGTGCTGACGGCCGGCGGTGGAGTTAATTATGAGTGGACATTGCCTGATGGCAGCAAAAACACCGCAAACCCCTTAACCATTGCAGCGTTGACTCTTGCCAATAAAGGGCAGTATAACGTAAAAGTAATATCCGCGCAGGGATGCTCAACCGAGGCAACAACACAGGTAAACGTTATTGCCAAACCCCAGCCACAGATCACTGTAGGTGAAACAAGCATTTGTAAGGGCAGCAGTACTGTGCTTACTGTAAATTCGCCCGGCGCAGTTTCTTACCAATGGGCGCCCGCCGAAGGATTATCTGATGCTACATCGGCAAACCCGGTTGCATCGCCGGCGCAAACCACTACCTATACAGTGACGGTAACCAATGCCAGCCAATGCATTAATACAGCGCAGGTGCAGATAGAAGTGCGTGATGTGCCTGTGGCAAATGCCGGTGACGATAAAAAGATATTTGAGGGGCAATCGGTTGTGCTAAATGGCAGCGCCACGGGCGATGTGGCGGGTTACTCATGGTCGCCGGCCAGTTACCTGGACAACCCAAACTCACTCACCCCAACGGCAAACCCACCAAATGATATTACATATAAACTCACAGTAACATCTGCAAACGGTTGCGGTATTGATGATAGTGATGTGTTTATACGTGTGTTTAAAAAAATAGTAATTCCTTCAACCTTTACACCCAACAGCGATGGTGTAAATGATCTATGGAATATAGAGGCGCTTGAAACCTATCCCGAAAGTGTACTGGCAGTTTACACACGCAATGGTAAGCAGGTTTTCCAGAGCAGGGGATATAGCAGGCCATGGGATGGTAAAAGCAGCGGGCAAGCGCTGCCTGCCGGCACGTATTATTATGTTATCGATCTGAAAAATGGTACTCCTAAAATGTCTGGCTGGGTAATGATCCTGAAGTAATTAAAACCGGATAAATTTATCCATCTGCTCGTTGGTATAACGCAGGGTGTCTTCTTTTATAAGGTTACCATCGGCATCCATTTCACTACGAATAGAGGCAATATGTAATTTAAGCGGCATAACATGCAGGTTAAGGTAATGGCATACCCCGGTAAAATGGTCAACGCCCCTAATATTACCATATTTGCCCGAAGACAGCCCCACCAACGCGGCTTTTTTATCATAAAAGCTTTCAGGGAAACTGCAGGCATCTACAAAAACCTTTAGTACGCCGGGGAAACTGCCGTTATATTCGGGTATAATAAAAAGAAATTTATCAGTATTGGTTATAAGTTCCTGTACTGGTTTAAACTCCTCGCTCCGTTTGCCATACAGATCAGTCTGGATTAGGTTTGCAGGGAGATCGGTCAACGGAAATAAGGTGGTTTCAAGTCCTTTCTCTGCCAACTGCTTTTGATAATAGCTGGCAAGTTTAAGGGTTGAACTCCCGGGGCGGTTGGTAGATGCTATGATAGTAACCATGTTGTGTGTGGTAAGTAGTGAATGGAGAATAGTGAGTGGTTAGTGGAATGATCAGAGTCGATTATAAATAGTAATTGAGTTACCTGTAATTTTAATGGTATTATCTTTCTCTCTTAACTACTCACCACTATCCACTCACCATTCTTCCCCTTACTAAATGTTTGTAAGTTGGCAAAACTGTTAATTTCTCAATAGTTTTTAATCCGTATCTTTAGCGGCGGATAAAAAACAGTACAAACATAGAAATTTCTGTTCCTGTTTTTCGTTTATAATAAACCGCAGTTTATAAAATTTTTGGAGATACAGAATGAGTAAAATTATTGCTTTAGCCAATCAAAAGGGCGGCGTTGGTAAAACTACATCATCTATAAACCTGGCCGCAAGTTTAGCGGTGCTGGAATATAGGACATTACTTGTTGATGCCGACCCGCAAGCTAACTCTACATCGGGCATTGGTTTTGATCCACGCAATATTAAAAATAGTATATACGAGTGCATAATTAACGGGATAGATGCACGCGAGGCCATACAAAAAACAGATACGCCTAACCTGGACCTGTTGCCTGCACATATAGACCTGGTTGGTGCCGAAATAGAGATGATTAACCTGGAGAGCCGTGAGTATAAAATGAAAGCGGTTTTAGACAGTGTGCGCAACGAGTATGATTTTATTATTATTGATTGTTCGCCATCCCTGGGTTTAATTACTATTAACGCCCTTACCGCTGCCGACTCCGTTATCATCCCGGTGCAATGCGAGTACTTTGCATTGGAGGGATTGGGTAAATTGCTGAATACCATTAAAATTGTACAATCGCGCCTGAATACTCAGTTACAGATAGAAGGGATATTGCTTACCATGTATGATGTAAGGTTAAGGCTGTCTAACCAGGTGGTAGATGAGGTGCGCACCCATTTTGAGGATATGGTTTTTGATACCATTATACAACGTAATACCCGCTTAAGCGAGGCGCCAAGCTTTGGCGTATCGGTAATTATGCACGATGCAACCTGTAAGGGGGCCGTTAACTATTTGAACCTTGCCCGCGAGATCATCCGCAAAAACGGCTTGGTTAAAGATGAAGAACTGGCTACTACAGTAACAGCTTAATAAGATTTATGAGTACAGAGAAAAGAAACGCTTTGGGCAAAGGGTTAAGCGCCCTGCTTAACGACAGCCCAAGTGTGCTTCCGAATAAAAATAATAACAATACTGCTACTGCGACAAGGCCTGTATCTGAGGTAGACAGCCTGGGCAGTATTAATGAGATTAAGATAAGTGAAATAGAGGTTAACCCGTTTCAGCCCCGTACCGAATTTGATGAACAGGCCTTGGCCGATCTTTCGGCATCTATTAAACTGCAGGGCCTGATACAGCCTATAACAGTAAGGCGTGTAAGCACTAATGCGTATCAGCTGATTTCGGGGGAGCGCAGGCTGCGTGCTTCTAAATTAGCCGGGCTTACACAAATTCCTGCCTATGTACGTACCGCCAACGATCAGCAGATGCTGGAGATGGCGCTTATTGAAAACATACAGCGCGAAAACCTTAATGCTATTGAGGTTGCCTTGAGCTTTCAGCGAATGATAGATGAGTGCAGCCTTAAACAGGAAGAACTGGGCGACCGTGTAAGCAAAAACCGCTCTACCGTAACCAATTATCTGCGATTGCTTAAGCTGCCGCCAAGCATACAGGCTTCCTTACGAGACGGTGAGATAAGCATGGGCCATGCCAAAGCCCTGCTTGCTGTAGAAGATCCTGCAGCGCAGCTTTACATCCATCAGCAGATCATCAAAAATGAGCTATCGGTACGTAAGGCCGAAGAGCTGGCCCGCGAGGTGCAAAAAACGCCCGTAAAAAAGGAAGGTAAGCAACCTGAGCTACTTACCTACCAGCTGCAAAAGATACAGGACGACCTTGCATCAAAATTCAGTACTAAGGTTAAGCTTAAAGTTAACAGCCAGGGCAATGGATCGATAGAAATTCCGTTCTTATCCGAAGACGATCTGGGCCGTATACTTGAAATGCTGGATTGGTAAAACATGCTTAAAAAAACTTTATTAACCGTATTGTTTACAGCCTTTGCACTTTTTGCGATGGCCCAACGGCCTGACTCGCTGGCAAAACCAAAGGCAGATACGGCTGGTAAAAGTGCTGATACTGTAAAGCGGCCATATTTTAAGCCAAAGATCACCAACGAGCCGGAGTATCACCCGGATAGTACCCATAGCCCAAGCCTTGCGGTAAAACGTTCGTTATTTATACCGGGTTGGGGCCAGTTGTACAACCGCCAGGGCTGGTGGTGGAAGGTGCCGGCCATATATGCCGGTTTAGGCGCCCTTGGATATTCGATAATTGACAGTCATAAAAATTATAAAATGTTTTTGGCGTTAGCACGCATAAAAAATACAGGCGGCATACCAACAGAGGGCAAGCCTTTTTATGCCGAGTACCAGAAGTATAAAACAGAATACGCGCAGTACAGCAACGCAACATTTACGCAGTTGCAGGAAGCAGCCAGCAATTATCAGCGCAATTTTCAGATAAGTATTGGCAGCGTGATACTGGTTTGGGGGGTACAGGTGGTAGAAGCTTATGTTACCGCTAAATTTATTAATGCTTACACTGTAGATAATAACCTGTCTATGAAAGTATCGCCCACGTTAATAAACAATCCTTTGTATGCCGGTAACTTTAGCGGTGCTTATATTCCGGGTTTAAAAGTTACCTTTGGGCTATAAATATTAAACAGATGAAAATCGCACTGTTAGGTTATGGTAAAATGGGCAAGATGATAGAAAAAATAGCCCTTGACCGTAAGCACGAAATTGTACTGAAAATTGATAGGGACAATGCGGATGAATTAACTGCCGAAAACCTGCAAAAGGCAGATGTTGCCATTGAATTCAGTACACCCTCAACCGTTCTGCAAAATATTGAGCTTTGTTTTAAGGCCGGTACACCGGTTGTTGTAGGCACAACAGGCTGGCATAACGAAATGACTCAGATACAGCAACAGTGCGGCCACTATAACGCATCCATGATCTACGGCACTAACTTTAGCGTTGGCGTAAACATCTTTTTCCATCTAAATAAGATGCTTGCCATGATCATGAATAGCTATCCTTATTACGAGGTACAGGTAGAAGAGATACACCATACCCAAAAGCTGGATTCGCCAAGTGGCACGGCCATTACCATTGCCGATGGCATCATCAGTAACCTTGATGCAAAAGCACAATGGAAAAATGTGCTGGTCAGCGACGATCATCCCAATAACGAAACCATTGCAACAGACGAGTTGCTTATTGAGTCTTTGCGGATAGAAAATGTCCCTGGAACGCATACCGTTATTTACGACTCCGAAGTAGATACCATTGAGTTTAAGCATACGGCACATAACCGTAATGGCTTTGCCTTGGGGGCTGTTTTGGCCGCCGAGTGGATAAAAGATAGAAAAGGGTTCCACTCGATAGAGGAAATGTTTGATTTTAATAAACAGTAATTAAATACTGCACATATTTCATAATAATGAACTGGAAATTCTGGAAAAAAGATAAAGACAAAACCAAAAAAAAATCTACCACCAGGGAGTGGACCGAGGCGATCATATTTGCCGTAGTTGCCGCTACCCTGATACGTACACTATTTATTGAAGCCTATACTATACCTACTCCGTCAATGGAGCGCTCTTTATTAGTGGGCGACTTTTTATTTGTAAGTAAGGTTAACTATGGTGCCCGTACACCCATGACGCCGATTGCATTCCCGTTTGCGCACCATACCATGCCGGTTATTGGTACAAAAGCATATTGGGATGGGGTAAAGCTGCCTTATTACCGCCTGCCAGGCTTAAGTGATGTAAAGAAAGGCGATGTAGTTGTGTTTAACTATCCAATGGAGGCCGATTCTCCCTATTATCGCCCGGTTGATAAACGCGAAAATTATATTAAACGCTGCCAGGGTGCGCCTGGAGATACCTTACGGCTGATCAACGCGCAGGTGTATGTAAATGGCAAGGCAGCGCCAAACCCGCCCGGCGAGCAAACAGATTATACGGTTACTACTACCGGCATGGATGTAAACCCCGAGATATATGATCAGTTAGAGATTTCTAACTATGATAATGTTGGCGCACCAACCATGACCAAAGGAGCGGCTGCGCAATTAAAAACGTACTCTAATATCAAAGCGGTAACACCAAATATTAAACCTCCGGGCCAGGCCGATCCGTTTAACCCTGTATTTCCTGCCTCGACACCTAAATATAAGCTCGACCCGAAGAATAAAGATTTTGATTGGAATGTAGATAACTACGGGCCTATCATTATACCCAAAAAGGGCTGGACCGTTACTTTAGACAGCCTTACCCTGCCTGTTTATGGCCGTGCAATTGAAGTATATGAAGGTAATAAGCTACAAATTGTAAATGGTAAGATATTTATCAACGATAAGGAAACAAACACTTACACCTTTAAAATGAATTATTACTGGATGATGGGTGATAACCGCCACGACTCGTTAGACTCGCGCTACTGGGGCTTTGTACCCGAAGACCACATAGTAGGTAAAGCACTGTTTGTATGGATGAGCTGGGACTCAAACGCATCATTTTTGCACAAAATACGCTGGAGCCGCCTGTTTATGGGTATCCACTAAAACTTAGTTATTAGAAATAGCATAAAGGCCTCGCTGATAGCGGGGCCTTTGTTTTTACTTACCATAAGTTTGGTTTTGAAGATAGTACGCTTAGATATTTTCAGGTTTGCTTTCAGCACCGCTACAGAGCTGATGCAAAAGATTTAATACTATAATCAGCAATTGTTTACCTATCACCGATTACTTACTATTCACTATCACAATCGCTGCTCTTTACTCATCTTTTACCGCATTACATTGGCGGCTCGTTGCCTTCTCCTACCAGTTCATCTTTGTTTAGCTTTACGTTGCCCGTGCGCTTAAGTACACCCCAGGTGCTTAGCTCACCTTTTAACGCCTTACGAATTGATTTAAAAAGGATGTAATACATCAGTTGCCGCCATAAAAAGCGTTGAGGTATAAGATAAATCAGCTTGCTATAACGCTCTTTCTCCATCCTGAAGGCCAGCACGCCTACAAGGAAATCAACCAGCAGGAATACGCCGTAGTAGATAAACATTTTCTCCGGGTGGCTACCGAATATGCCCATTATCATAATTAAATCGGCCAGTGGCGAGAACAGCGGCAAAATGATCTGAAAGATTAGGATGTTAGGCATCCCCACCATACCAAAATAACTGTATTTTTTGTTGAATAAAGCATCGCGGTTTTTCCAGAAGCTCTGCATAACCCCAAAGCTCCACCTAAAACGCTGTTTAAGCAGCGCGCTGATGGTTTCGGGCGCTTCAGTATAAGCAACGGCCTCGGCGCAGTTTTTTATCACATATCCTTGTTTAAGGATGCGCATAGTAAGGTCGCAATCTTCAGCAAGGGTATCGTACGTGAAGCCACCGGCACGGAATATGGCCGATTTGCGGAATGCCCCTATAGCGCCCGGCACTACTGTAATGCTGTTGATGATATCAAATGCACGGCGGTCCATGTTTTGGGCCGTAATGTACTCTATCGACTGCCATTTGGTAATAATATTATTCTCGTTACCCACTTTAACGGTACCTGCAACGGCGCCGATCTCCTCGTCAGTAAAGTAAGTCATCAGGTGATAAATGGCATTGGTTTGCAGTTGGGTATCTGCATCGATACAAACCACAAAATTATGCTCGCAATGGCTTATGCCAAAGTTAAGTGCAGACGCTTTTCCACCGTTTGGTTTAGTAAGCACTTTTACCAGCGGATGGCTGGCATAAGCTTCTGATACAACTTTATAAGTGTTATCCTTAGAACCATCATCAACAAAAATGATATTGAATGCCGGATACTCCGTTTGCAGCAGGCTTTCTATTGTTTTAATGGCGGTAACTTCTTCGTTATATGCCGGTACGATTATGCTTATCGGCGGCAGTTCCTGAGAAATATTCTGTATCTTTTTATTTGCTGAAAATTGCCTTGAAGCTAAGATACCTATCAGCACAATACGCCCTACAGCCAGAAAAATTGCCGTAAGGAACAGGTAAAAGAAAAACTTATTGCCTACAAAAAATCCCATTACTACAATGTCATAATATTTGCCCCAAAAGGTTTGTTCCTCTTTGGCGGGCGGCATCAGCTCGTCCTTGCTTTTATCTAAAATATCAGCTATGGTGGTAAACTGGTAGCCGTGGCTTTTAAAGTAATGTATAATTTCCGGCAAGGCTTTTACGGTTTCTTCGCGGGTGTCGCCGCCGGCATCATGCAGCAAGATCATACTGCCGTTGTCTTTTTGGCGGATGGTTCGGGCTACTATACTATCAGCAGTAACGCCGGGGTACCAGTCCCACGGGTCGATGGACTCACCAATGGTGATGTAACTTTGTTTTCGGCTTTCGGCAACGGGTATAACCTCGGCCAGTGTTTGAGGCTCTGCATCGGCGTTAAACGGCGGGCGGAACAGAATGGTGCTACGCCCGGTTATCGATTCGATAAGTTTACGGGTAGAGTTCAGTTCGAGCTTTACCCTGTCTAAACTGATGGTTGATATATCCGGGTGAAAAAAGGTGTGATTGCCAATTTCGTAGCCTTCGTCATAAATACGTTTAAGTATAGGAATGTTTTTCTCGACCATTGAACCCACCACAAAAAATGATGCCGGTACTTTTTCCTTTTTCAGAATATCTAATATACGGGGGGTATAATCAGGATCGGGGCCGTCATCAAAAGTTAAAACCACTTTACCGGGTTTGTAACCATAGCGGCGTATTACATACTTGGTAGGCAGCTCTATATACTTTTGATTAGTAATTGTATAAGAGTTGGTATCCATAGATACGTTGATCTTGCCGGTATGCGGTACTGTTACCAGGTCAAGTACCTCACCGCCTTCGCCTGCATAATCTATTTTATTATTAGAGCCAACTGTATCCAGCCTTTTAAGATCGAAACCGGTTTTCTTAAGCGAGTCGAGCGATAAGTTTTTCTGAAAAAATGTCCACAAACGAGGGTCTTCAAAACCTAAACGCCACAAGGCAACACCTCCGGTAGCCCAATCATCGGCCATACGGATAATGTTGAAATTAGTGGCGGCATCGGCAAAGTAAACAGTGTGGTTAAGGCTATCGGGGCCCAAGTAACTATAGTTCAAGTTGGCCGACTCCGGATTGTACGCTATCTGTTTATTGTACTGCTTGGCCTGGCTAATAGCCTGCGCATAGCCTATGGCTGTACCAATGCTGCCTTGCGGCCAGTCGAAACCACCGCCGGCAATTGTCAGGATCACCTTTTCGCTGGGGATCTGCGCGCAAACATTATCCAAAATTTCCTCTACCCAATGCTGGTGAGATACATCGCCGGCGTTGCTTTGGTCCCAATGCTGGTCTATGGCCATTACAAACAGGTAATCATTTACATGCTGTAATCGCTTAAGATCGTATTCTTCGTCATTAGGGGTAACATTAGTAGTAACCAGCAGGTCCTGAGCGTGAAAGATGTTGTAAAGGTCCTTCTGGAAAGCTACGTACTCCGGGCCATTACGGTCCGGCAGATCTTCAATATCCAGGTTGACACCGTTAAAGTTGTAATGCTTTAAAACAGCGGCCATGCTGTTAATAAAGTTCGTGCGCAACTTTTTGCTTTTAAAAATGCGCAGTACATCTTTGCGGTCATATTCGCCCCTTACATTATCCAGGTTTACGTAATTAGACAGGGTAACCAGTACTTGTTTTTTGTACTTTTTGTTAAGATTGATGAGGCCGGTATCCAGGCTGGTCTTTAAGGTATCGGCTTTGGGTGAAAAGGCAAAACCTTCGGTAACCACCATATCCAACCTGGGCATATGATCAACCAGCGAGTTATATGCCTGTGGTTCCCATGCTTTGTAAAAACCGGCGTTTATGCGGTTTTCATTATTAGGGTGTTTAAGCTGGTGTAAATGACGGGCTTTGGCCAGCACTTCTATCTCAGCTTTTTCTATTTTAAAATCTTCATATTTCTTTGATTTTTTGAGCGACTCCAGTTTTTCGTGAGAAAGCTTTTTTGGGGCCGGATCAAGGTTAGGCAGCTCGGGATATTCTTTGGAGGTAACCGTAATTACTGCGGCTACTACGCCAACAACAAAAACTATTAATAATATGCGGCTGATCCATTTGAAGCGGTTCCAGCGTTCGGGGTTATCGGCCTGAAATATCTGCCTGTTGTTTGAGGACATGAAGGGGTACTAAGTATAAAGATCAGGTAAGGTAATAAGTATTGAAACCATGCAATTACCTGCTTTGTTTGCCGGGTTCAATTGCAGAAAAGTCTACACCGCATTTGCAGTTTGTGCCACAGCCTTTTTTTGCAAACAGGCTTTTATATAAAATCCGGCTTATATAAAAAAGGGCTGCAATAAATAAAACAGCTATAATGATTATCTGGATATTCATATCAGCAAAATTAATATTAAATATATACGAACGGATAAGCAAAATAGTATTAGCCATTTATTTATGCATAAATGCTACCGTACCACCTACCCAATCAAAGTTTTGATTATAACGCACGCCTATCATCTTGCCACGACTTAATCTCGCCAGGTTTACAGCCAGTGTAGGTGCTGTATCTCCGTCAGGCCAGAGGTACAGCAGGCGTATTTCTATCTTTACTCCACCATCAGGCGACTCTAAAACGGGCACATAATCAACCTTTTCCTGTAATATCCAATTTTCTGGATCAGGGATTTTTGCAATGTCATCGTCCATAATATCAATGATAACACCCTGCCCTGCAAAACTGAAAAGCGGTTTTAGCACATAATTATGTAAGTCCTGAGGGACTTGTTTTATATCGTTTAAAAAATGTGTGTCAGGCACATACTCACCTTTTAAAAAGGGCATGGTAAACTTACTGATGCGGTAAAACCAGTTGGGGTGGGTTATCCATTCTACATCAAGCGGCTGGCGTATATCAACCACTTTGCTAAATACGTCAGGGTCGTTTTCTATTTTATCAAATATCAGGCGGTTGTATATGCGCTTTACCTGCTTTTCATCGCCTAATGATGTTTTATAATAAAGTTTGTTCCCTTTCTGTATCAGATCAGCCAGTGATACTACCAGTGTACCTATGTATTTCTCAGTAAGGTAAAAATCAACAGCGGTTTTTTGGTTAGGCGCATCTACATCCATCAGTACTACTTCATCGGGCTTATAAGGGCCAATTATGGTTTTACGAAGCAAATCAATATAACTGCTTTTGGTCAGGCCGTTAAAAAAAATCGTTTGATTACCTGCGATGTTAAAAGAGTGCCGGTAATTCTCGCACAGGTGTAACTGAAAACCGTATAATGATGGGAATCCCTGCATCTCTATGAGCTTAGGCACAATGTTGCCGGCCTCATCCTTACAAACGCCAAAATCAAGGGCTAGAAAATGCGGGTGCTCATTCTCATTGGCAACGCGCCATTTATCAGGTATAGCGCGTTCGCTTAGTTGTTTAAAATTATCCTGACAAATAACTTTAATAATGTCGGTCCCTGCCTCAATAAGCCTGTCCCTAAAATCATCAGTAAGAAAAACCGGGGTCTCTGCTACCCTAAATTCAAGCGGCCTTTTAAGGCCTGTATTAAGGTCAACCAAAAAATCAGCATATTTTTCTTCAGTAAAATTTTGGTTAAAAACGGTCCTGACAGATGGGTTCATAACTGGTTAACTGATCGGTACATAACTTATAACGAACATTATATTACTATTGTTACGCCTTATTTACACTACGGTACGAAGCCGGTTATTATCCATACTTTAAAAGGGAAGGCCTTAAGTATTTTCACTTAAGGCCTTCCCTTTTAAAGTAGTTTACTGATACTGTATGTATATAGGCGCAGGTTTATATTTAAGTACTTCCTGCGGTGTAAGCATGTGGTGAGGGGCTTTCTTTAAGTCGTTTTTATAAAACAGCTTAAACCCTGTAAATTGTACCGGCTCGGGGAATATAAAGTTACGGTAAGTGCCTAATTTCAGATCTGGTTCGCCCCAGCCATCCATATCCATTACAACCTGTACTTCGGGGTGTAATTTAATGTTCTTATAGTTAGTAACCATTTTACGTGTAAAGCGGTGCACGATCAATATTTTAGGTGGCAGTCCGTTTTTCTTTACCAGGTTAGCCAGGTAATTGCTTACATAGTTAACATCAGCAGCATCATAAGTGCCTATTTTTTTGCCGGGGCGGGTACCATCTTTCATAGAGAACTCAGGGTCCATACCAAAATGTACCTGTGGCATTTTTAAATAAGGTTCCAGTAAAGGCAATTCGTCTTTTATAGTGCTTAAGGCCACCTGTACATCAAGGAAAACTATTGCATGAGCTTTCTTAGCTAAAGTAAGCACGCTGTCAATCTGTTTAAACGGCATACGGTAGCGGTATTTACCGTCTTTACCGCCGTCACCCTGTGCTACAACGGCAATGTAGTGCAAGGCAGGTTGTACCGGTGTTTTAGGATCTGCCTTCTCCCAGTTTTTTACCTCTCCCTTAAGTTTGGCAATCATTTCATTAGGCGGCAATTCGCCGAGTATTCCCATCTTTTTTGAGTACAGGTTACCATAAAACGCCACTACCCTTTTAAAAGGTAAAATAGCGCCGCCCAGCGGGTAAGGCTGCCCTTTAACAGGCCATCTGCCGGTAGTGTCACCATTGGCCAGGCGCTTCATCAACGAATCGTACAGGGCTTTGTCAGTTGGCGGATAGCTTGATTTAACGACACTTAAGGTATCAGCATCGTTCTTAGTCTTATCTTTTTTTGTGGTATCGGCAGCATTGCTGGTTTTTTGGTTGCCGTTACTTTGGCTGCAATTGGTAAATAATATTACAGAAAAAATCAATGCAAAGCCGGGGATTAATATGCTTTTTAATTTCATAGGGTAGGGGGCAGCAATTGTGCTTGTGTGTTTGTTTGAGTGATTTAATGTTGGTTAAATATACCGGGTATAAATATAGAAATAGAAGAGTTAAGCACCCTTATTTTTAAAAAATTTTCCGAATACCCCTAACGGTAGCTTAGGGCCGGCAGTGGCCTGCAGATAAAGTTCGCCTATCTCGAGGTTTTGCACCTGCGGGAAAGCATTCCTGATTAGGTTTTCAATGATCACCGATGAAAACCCGAGCGAGTAGGTATTTAATATCAAGAAGTGCTCTTCAGGGTCAAGCAGTTTAATAACATCCTGTATCATCTCATTGATGTTATCTTCCAGCTTCCACTTTTCACCATTAGGGCCGTTGCCGTAGGCGGGTGGGTCCAGGATAATGCCATTGTATGTTTTACCACGTTTTACTTCACGTTTAACAAATTTGAGCGCATCCTCAACCATCCATCGAATATCTTTGAGGCCAGAGATTTCCTGGTTTTCATTAGCCCAGGTAACCACCTGCTTTATCGAGTCGACGTGCGTGGTATCGGCACCTGCTGCTTTGGCAATTAATGATGCACCGCCGGTGTAGGCAAACAGGTTAAGTACCTTAGGTGATGGCGTTTTAAACTTGCGGATATTATCTGATATATAATCCCAGTTTACAGCCTGTTCGGGAAAAATACCCACATGCTTGAATGAAGTAAGCCCCAGACGGAATTTAATGGCAACGTCCTTGTTCTTGTATTCAATGTGCCATCTGTCTGGCGTTTTTGGTGACTTTTTTAGCCAATCGCCCGCGGTGGCAGACCGCCCTCTGAATTTAATGTGATGCAGTTTTTGCCATTCGGCTTCGCTTAGTGCTTTGTCCCACACTGCCTGTGGCTCGGGGCGTATCAAAATGATGTTGCCAAAACGCTCCAGCTTTTCAAAGTTGCCGCAATCAATCAGTTCGTAGTCTTCCCAGTAGGTTGGCGTCAGCAGTTGTATCATTATCTGTTTTTAGTCGGGAGGCTGGTAATTACCAAAAACTCCTGTTAGTAATAATTTACAAATATAACAACCTTGCCCCGTTAATCAATCAGGTTTACGCGGCGCAACCATGCCTTTAACGTTTACCGATATGGTGCTGGCATGTTTCATGCCCAAAGTTTCACCTGGTTTGGTGGTCAGGTAAAGCTTTAAATAAGTATTCATGATAGCTGTTGATACCTTGATATAATTCTTTTCGGCATCTGCGTCTCCCATAAAGGGTACAAGCGGTTTGTTGTAATGCCATACGCCGGCAGAGTCTACCGTTGCCTCGAAAGAATATTCGAAATCCTGGTAAGCCTTGTTAATGGTAATATCATAAGTTGGGGTCAGATAATCATCATCTGTACTATATTTATTATCCAGCAGGCTGGGTTTGGTTTTCCGTTTTACCACATTAACATTAGGGATTTTGCTGATCAACTGAACAGGCTGCGACGCGGAAAAAGCCTTTTTGATATCAGTATTGGCTTTAGCTACAAGCTTGCGTACAAAAGCGCTGTCCTGCGGGGTGGCGCGCTGCAGCACGGATGCATCGGTATGTAATTTATTCTTGATAAAATCTTCAGAATACAATTTCATCACCACCCTGGATTTGTTGATGTCTATGGAATCGCCCTGAGCTTCTAGCAGGTTAATTACCAGGCTATCCTTGCTCATCTTCTTCAATTTCAGGAAAGCATGGGCAATATTGAATACTGAATCGGTACCCAAAGCCAGTGGGAAATTAAAAAACGCGTCTTTTACGGGGCTGTATAAAGCCGCCGAATCTGCTGATACGAAGCGCAGTTTCCAGTCGGGGGTTAAATGATAACCATATTCATTAAACGACAAGCCGTTTGTTTGCCTGCGCGATACTTCTATGAAGGTGATGCCTTCTACACTCTTGAACGAGACGGTTGGTTTTTCGCCATGACCGGGAGTGTTAGGCCTGTATTTACAGGCAATAAATGTTGTTAAGAAGGCTGTCGAAAAAGCAATGTTACGTAGGGCTACTTTTGTTGTGGCGTACATGCAGCTAAAATATGTAATATTTGTAATTAATCATCCCAGAACATCTTCCAGCACTTCATGCGACCGGATGTTTCCAAACCCTTCTACATGCAGCGCAAAATATTCCAGTAATTTGCTGATGAGATAACGGCGTTCGTCATTACTTAGTTTTACAGCATCAACATTACTGAAGTTACTTTGCAGCAAGGCATAAAAATTTTTAGTGTGAGGTGGTGACAGATAATTCAAGCTCTCCGGTTTGTAATTGCTGAAAATACCGTCTTTCATATCAAAATAATCGCCTTGTTTGCCATGCGGGTAAAAGCCAAGGTATCTGCTTAGCTGTAATAAAAATAATAGGTGGAAGTTTGCCAGACCGGTAGTTTTATGATCAAGCAGCTCGATGGCGTTAAATACAAAATCAAAAAGAGCGTCATCAGCGCTTTGTTGCTTGATGGCCTTGTACAATACCTCATTCAGAAACATGGCAATGCAGCTTTTAATTACATGGTAAGGGACGCTTTGTAATAAAGGTACATTCTTTAACTCTGTTATGCGCTGCACGTTACCATTGCTTTTGTGGTAAACTACCATATCAACAAGCGAAAGCGGTTGCAGCATATTGCGGCCAATTTTAGCCTTGGGTTTTTTAGCCCCATTGATAATGTAAGATTGCAGCCCGAACTTTTCGGTAAAAATCTGTACTACCACGCTGCTTTCACTATAGTCTGTTGTTTTGAAAACTATTCCGCGGGTTTTATGCAGCATGTAACAGTTTTATAATTTTTGGTATAAAAATAACAGCGCCGGTACCCAACGAAAAAAAAGCGACCAGCAATACCGCAGCGGCACTTATATCTTTAACATGGCCGGCAAGTTTATTATAGTTGGGCGATACCAGGTCGGTAAGGGTCTCAATGCCGGTATTTAATAATTCGGTTACCAGCATCAGCATAACGCATAACATTATCCATTGCCATTCGTCGGCACTTACATTTAGCCACCAGCCAAACACAATAGCCACAATGGCTGCTGTTACATGTATCCTAAAATTTTGCTGGGTTGTAAAAGCGTATTTTAAGCCTTTAAACGCATAGCCAAAACTAAGGATAAGCTTTTTCATGATTTACTTTACGCGGCTTTGTTTAAACTGGTTGAAAATTAAGATCAGGAAACTGATGCACCCTGCTAAGCCAAAACCGGCAGTGGCACCACGTACAATATTCATCATATCGTTATTCTGCTTGTTGGCAAAGAAAAATTCTATCCAATACAAAACACATGCTACGGCCAGCAATATCACCGTACGCCTAACCTGATTTTTCATTTTAAAATATTCTTTTATAGCAGCCTTTAAAAGCATTGTTAACAGCACACAAATATATTTTATTTATGTTAGCAATGCATTGTAACGTATTATGGATTTAAAACTAACCAACAAAGTTGCCATTGTACTGGCAGCCAGTAAAGGATTAGGTAAAGCAATAGCTTTAGCCTTAGCGGCCGAAGGAGCGAGGGTTGTCATTGGTTCGCGCAGCCAGACAGAATTAAATAAAACCGCTGAGGAGATTGAACAGGCTACCGGTAACCAGGTAACCGCTATAGCTGTTGATGTAGCCAATGCTGCAGAAGTAGGCAGCTTTATACATAAAGTTGCGGAAACTCATGGCCGTATAGATATCCTGCTGAATAATGCCGGCGGGCCGCCTTTTGATAAGTTTGAAAACTTTGATGACGAGCAGTGGCAAAAAGCATTTGAACTTAATCTGCTCAGCATGGCGCGTACAAGCCGCCTGGTATTGCCTTATATGAGATCAACCGGAAGCGGGCGGATCATCAATATCATCAGCGGCTCGGTTAAATCTATACTTGCTAACTCCGTATTATCCACCGCTATGCGAATGGGGGTTGTAGGTATGGCCAAATTGATGGCTGATGAGTTTGGGCCTTACAATATCACTGTAAACAATGTAGCCCCAGGCTTGATACTGACTGACAGAATCAAACACACGCTTCCGAAGGATGTTGATCCGGATGAAGCGGTTAAAGAAAAGGCTAAAGCCATACCTTTGGGCCGCATTGGCCAGCCGCAGGAACTGGCTGCTTTAGTGACTTTCCTGGCATCGGAACAGGCATCATATATTAGCGGGCAAACTATACAAGTTGATGGTGGCGCCGGACGTAATATTTATTGATATAATCAGCAGCCATCTTTTGACTTCCGCATGTTTTAAGTTTTGGTATAATTGCAGCCGAAAATGGAAACTATATCATCAAAAAAATATAAGGCGCTTACCAAGCTTTCAACAGGTGATTTTAAAGCGTTTTTGTACGACTGCGACGGTACCCTTGCCGATAACATGGGTGCTCATAAGCAAAGTTATATCCGTGTGGCAGCCGATGAAGGGGTGGTGATTGAGGGCGATATTATTGATGAGTTTGCCGGTTTGCCTATTCTTAACGTGATTGGCGAAATCAATAAACGCTATAATACCAATTTCGACCCGGTAAAGTTTACGGCTAAAAAGCACCAAATATTTTTTAATGAGTTTATTGAGCAAACTCAGCCCATTGATTATGTGGTTAACCACCTCATTAACCATGCTGGGAAGGTGCGCATTGGCGTAGTATCCGGCGGCAGCCGCAATTCAGTTGAAAAAACATTAAAAGTATTAGGGATTGATCATTTGGTAGAAGTATTGGTTTGCGCGGGTGAAACGCCCAACGGTAAACCTTATGCCGACCCGTTTTTAGCCGCCGCCGAAAAGCTTGGTGTTGAACCACAGCATTGCCTTGTTTTTGAAGATGGCGAGCCAGGTGTGCAGGCTGCTATTGCTGCTGGTATGCAATGGGTAAGGATTGATAAGGTTTAATTGCAGTTAATATCACTCTGTTGTGTTTCCTGCGTAATAGTTGTGTCAGTAATATAGCCCTGGGTATCTTTCGACCACCGCCGCTCTTTGATAAAGTGTCATTGCGAGCGATACCGCGGCAATCTTATAGGACAAGAGAATACACTGAGATTGTTTCGTCGTTCCTTACAGCAATGACGTCACTTGTATTGAGTCAGTCTGAGCTGTCGAAGACTTGTACGCTATTTAATTGTTCGACAGGCTCACCATGACAGTTCAGTTGTAGATTGCTTATTCCTTTGCAATGATGTGAAACTCGTTGCCTTTCGCCTACGCCGAAATGTGTTAATGACAACGCTTTGTCACCTGAATTTTCATAGGTCTGATTAACAGCTATTTAACCGTGTTCACGGTGTTCACTTGTGTGTTCGTGAACATTATTAAACGTCCATCGCATCGTAAACTATTACCTGCGCGGGTTTAAGTATTGCACTTAAACGTTTGTAAATGTAAGCGTCGATGTTTACAATACCTTTATCCAGATTAATATACCCGGACAGGAAAAACAAACTTACTTATTCATCATCTTATCCCTTACGGCTTTAAACTCCGAACCTTTTTTCCAACCCGGAAAAGTTGTCTCATTGCTAAGTTTGACACCTAACCGGTACATGAGGTTAGCGGTTTGCGCCATACCCTTAGTATCCATATCATCACTGTATTGGTCTGATGGCTGGTGATAGCGCTGATCGTTATACTCTTTAAGCTTTTCCTTGCCAAAATCTTCGCCGCGCTGTATGCTTTTGGCGCCGTTATGCAAGTCGAGCGCCGGTACCCCTACTTTGGCAAAGTTAAAATGGTCAGACCGGTAGTAACTGCCCGAACCGGGATTTTCATCGCCCACAACATCCCAGCCTTTTGGCTTGGTAAGTGCAATCACGTAATCGTCAAGATCGTTTTGTCCTTTGCCGGTGATAGAAAAATTGCTGGTTTCGCCAAAATCAGACAAGGCATCGAGGTTGAGGTCGGCAACGGTTTTATTTAGGGAGTAGATGGGATGCGTGGCATAATATTCAGATCCTAATAACCCCTGTTCCTCTGCGGTAACTGCCAGGAAAACTATAGAGCGTTTGGGTTTTTCTTTTTGCTGCGAAAACTTTTTAGCTACAGCCAACACCGCTGCCACACCGCTGGCATTATCAATAGCGCCGTTGTAAATGCTGTCGCCTTTTGCATCAGGTTTACCAATGCCAAAGTGGTCCCAGTGTGCCGTGTAAAGTACAGTTTCATCAGGCCTTTCTGTTCCCTTCAGAATACCGATTACATTGTTGGATTTTGCATATTTAAGCGTGTTTTTAATCGATATGGAAACTGTACTGTTCAGTGGTACAGCCTTAAAAGCCTTGCTGCGGGCATAATCACGGATATTACCGCTGATGCCTGCGCTGGCAAGCAGCTTGGTGGCCGCTTCTTCGCTTATCCACCCTTCTACCTTGCAGCGGTTCATGTGTTTATCGGCTTGCTGTAAATATAATTTAGAACCCGTAAAACTGTTTTGGATCACCTGCCATCCGTAGCTTGCAGGTTCCGTTTGGTGAACAATAAGTACACCTGCTGCCCCCTGTCGCGCAGCTTCCTCATACTTATAGGTCCAGCGGCCATAATAGCTCATGGTATCACCTTTAAATAGTTTCTCAGGTGCTTTAAAGCCCGGGTCGTTCACCAGTACAACAACAGTTTTGCCCTTTACATCAAGGCCTTTGTAATCATTCCAGCCAAATTCTGGCGCTACAACGCCAAAGCCGGCAAAAACCAGCGGCGAATTTTTCAGCGTCAGTGTATCCTGCTCGCGGCGGGTGGCTGCAACAAAGTCGGTACCAGGTTTTAGATCCATACTTGCCTTACCGCCCACTTTCATATTGCCGGAAGTTGAGGTTATCTCTACCATTGGTACTTCCTGAAAATAACTGCCATTATTTCCAGGCTCAAGTCCGAGCTTTTTATACTCTGAGGCGATGTAAGCTATGGTTTTTTCTTCGCCTTTGCTGAAAGGTTTACGGCCAAGCAGCGAGTCGTTGGCTAAAACGGCTATATGGTGCTTGATATCTGCAGAAAGGCCGGTATCAACGGCGTTGAGTGCTGTAGCTTTATCACTATTACTTGTGCATCCCGCAAACAGGGCAGCAGCAGCTATGGCAACTAATGCGTTTATTTTCATGGTTGAGATGTGTTTGACTTCAAATATAGGAAAGGCGCATTTAATTTTTATTATAGGGTTTATTTAAGTTAAAGTTGATATCTGATCACGAAAAATGTAATATTGCTAATAAATAAACCTTATGCATAATTATAAAATTTCTATAGCCGCATTGGCTATTTGCCTGTTAACTTTTTTGAGTTGCAAAAAAAGCGCGGAAAACAATCCTAACCCTGTAGCAGATAACACTTGGACACTCGACGGCAAAACATACACGGTAGGAAGCAGCAGTCATTACAGTTTAGTTCCTCAAAAAAAAGGTATTTTGTTTAAAGACGGTAAAGAAGGAAGTAAAGCCGCCTTATTTATTATGTTTAAAGAGTACCCTACTACTGCAGGTAAGTATAAATTTGCCCGGGAAAATAGTGAAGCACCTGCAGCAGATGAATGTTATATTGATGCATTTGATGAAAGCGGTAGAGGATATTATGATGCTTACCATGATAAAGATTACTTTATTGATGTAACTATACAAAAAGATGGAAAGATAGCGATTTCTGTACCTCAGATACTTGTTGCTCCGCCATCACCAAGCCTTTCTGTAACCTTAAAAGCTTCGGTTTACGAGAAATAGGAAATTCAGTATCATTAACGGACAATTTCTATCATCTGCCTCCGGTCCTTGAATAACTCTATTTCTTTACTGCGAATAAAAGCAGAAGAAATGTATTCCACTTTTATAGCACGGAATTGATACTGGTTCTTATGTTATCAGTAGGTAAAGCTTAGGTTGCTATAAGCATTACTCTTAGTTTTACCAATTAAAATACCTATTTTTGCAACCTTTAAAATTCGAGGCGAACATATTGATGTACAAGGAATATAAGCAATTAGATCTATCGAAAACAGGCAAGGAAGTACTTGATTTCTGGAAACAGAACAACATCTTTGAGAAAAGTATCAGCAGCCGCCCGGCAACTAACCCTTATACATTTTACGAGGGTCCGCCAAGCGCTAACGGTATGCCGGGTATCCACCATGTAATGGCCCGCTCTATCAAGGATATTTTTTGCCGTTATAAAACCCTTAAAGGTTACCAGGTTAAACGTAAAGGCGGTTGGGATACCCACGGCCTGCCCATAGAGCTGGCAGTTGAAAAAGGTTTGGGCATTACAAAAGACGATATCGGCAAAAAGATATCCGTTAAAGAATATAACGACGCCTGCCGTAAGGAGGTAATGAAATATACCGACGTATGGAATGACCTTACCGAAAAGATGGGTTACTGGGTTGATCTTGAAAACCCTTATGTTACTTACGAAAACGAGTACATTGAAACCCTTTGGTGGATCTTAAAAGAACTTTACAATAAAAATCTTTTATACAAGGGTTATACCGTACAACCATATTCTCCAAAATCGGGCACCGGCCTTAGCTCGCACGAGCTGAACCAGCCGGGTACTTATAAAATGGTAAAGGACACTACCATTACCGCCCAGTTTAAGGTAAAACGCGATAGCGACTCGGAGTTTTTGTTTGATGGAGTTGATACGGATGTTTTCATCCTGGCATGGACAACTACCCCATGGACACTGCCATCAAATTGCGCATTAGCTGTTGGTGAAGACATTACTTATGTTAAGATAAATACCTTTAACCCTTATACCTATAAGCCGGTTTGTGTGGTGCTGGCCAAAGAACTGGTTGGCAAATACTTTAAAGCAGATGGTGAAAATGCCTCTTTTGATGATTACAAAGGTGGCGATAAGATCATCCCATGGAAGGTGGCAGGCGAATTTAAAGGCACTGACCTGGTTGGCATCCATTATTACCAGTTAATGCCTTATGTAACAAACGAAGATCTGGAGAAAAATGCTTTCCGCGTTATTCCTGCTGATTTTGTTACCACAGGTGATGGTACAGGTATTGTACATACCGCATCTGTTTTCGGCGCAGATGACTTTAGGGCATGTAAGGAAAACAACGTGCCATCGGTAATGGTGAAGGACGAGTTTGGCAAGGATGTACCACTGGTTGATAAGCAAGGCCGTTTTGTAAACGAGGTGACCGACTTTGCCGGCCGTTACGTTAAGGAAGAATATTATACTGATGCTGAGCGCTCGGCTGCTGATTTTAAAGCGACCGACGTTTTGATCTCTATAAAATTAAAAGAAGAAAACAAAGCCTTTAACGTACAAAAGTACGAGCACAGTTACCCCCACTCCTGGCGTTCTGATGAACCTATATTATACTATCCGCTGGATAGCTGGTTCATCCGTACCACTGCCGTTAAGGATAAGATGGTGGAGCTAAACAAAACCATCAACTGGAAACCGGAAAGCACCGGCACGGGCCGCTTTGGCAACTGGCTGGAAAACCTGGTGGACTGGAACCTTTCGCGCTCACGCTACTGGGGTACCCCACTGCCTATCTGGCGTCCAACAGTTCGCGCTGTAACTTCGACTGTTGGTGCTAATACAAAAGTCGAAGAGTTTAAGGATCTATGTATTGGTAGCCAAAAAGAATTAATCAATTGCGGAGAGAATTTCAGATCGCGATATTTTCATTTAAATAGAATTGCTTCTGATATAAATGATAATTCAGAGGCTTTTTTCAAAAAATACCATTCGATCATTGGTGACAATGATATTTTGTCTTTAGGGGAAACTTTTGAAGGTGCTTTTGCCAATTCGCGTATTATACATGAGAATTCTTTCAGAGAAAGGATAAAAAAAACTGCAATAAGTGGTGAGATATCGTTGGATGAACTTAAGAGTTTGTTGACGACTTTAAACGGACTTCCTGAATTTGAATCTTTTATTGAAGATTATTCTGAAGACTTAAATCAATATTTTTCAAACAATGAAATAGACCTTCATAGGCCTTACGTAGATAATATAGTAATTATAAAGCAAAGCGAGACTGCTGGAAATATTTTTTATTATAGAGAACCAGACCTTATTGACGTTTGGTTTGATAGCGGTGCAATGCCGTATGCGCAATGGCATTTCCCTTTTGAGAATAAAGAAGAATTTGAAGCAGCCTACCCAGCTGATTTCATTGCGGAAGGCGTTGACCAAACCCGCGGCTGGTTCTTTACCCTGCACGCCATAGCCGTAATGCTAAGCGAAGCAAGCGACGAAGTAAAAGCCGTTAATGAGAAGGTTGGCAACCGTGGTATCGCGTTCAAGAACGTTATCTCGAACGGTTTGGTGTTGGATAAAAACGGTAACAAAATGTCTAAGCGTTTGGGTAATGGTGTGGATCCGTTTGCTACTATAGAGCAGGTTGGAGCCGATGCCGCCCGCTGGTACATGATCAGCAACGCATCGCCGTGGGATAACCTTAAATTTAATACGGAGGGTTTAGACGAGGTACGCCGTAAGTTCTTTGGTACGCTTTATAATACTTACTCGTTCTTTGTGCTTTACGCTAACATAGATAAGTTTAAATATGAAGAGGCCGATATCGCTATTGAAAGCCGCCCTGAGCTTGACCGCTGGATACTTTCGCTGTTGAATACGCTAAGCCAGGAGGTTGACGGATATTACGCCGATTTCGAGCCGACCAAAGCAGCCCGTGCGGTACAGGAGTTTGTAGACGAGCATTTAAGTAACTGGTATGTACGTTTAGGCCGTCGCCGTTTCTGGAAATCAGATAACTCTGAAGATAAGTTATCGGCTTATCAAACGTTATATACTTGCTTAATTACTATCAGCAAGTTGATGTCGCCTATAGCGCCGTTCTTTGCAGAGCGTTTATACAATGACCTTAACAATGTTACCGGCAAAGAAGAATTTGAATCGGTTCACCTGGCTTACTTTCCTGAATATCATACCGAGTTAGTTGATAAGGCCCTTGAGGAGCGGATGCAACTGGCGCAGGATGTTTCATCATTGGTATTATCATTACGTAAGAAGGTTGAGATACCTGTAAGGCGCCCGCTTAGCAAGATATTACTGCCTATATTGGATAGTAACTTTAAACAGCAGGTTGAGCTGGTAAAGGAGCTTATACTTTCTGAGACCAATATAAAAGGAATAGAATACATTACAGATACCGCAGGTTTTATTAAAAAGAAAATAAAGCCGAATTTTAAAGCCCTTGGCGCTAAAGTAGGTAAGGACATGAAAGATGTGGCTGCGGCTATAAATGCTTTAAGTCAGGAAGATATCACCAAACTGGAAAGTGAAGGAACCATCTGGATACTCGATGGTAAATATGCTATACAGCCTTCAGATGTAGAAATAATAGCCGAAGACGTACCAGGATGGCAAGTTGCAAATTTAGGAAAACTAACCGTGGCTTTAGATGTTACGATAACCGAACAATTGAAAGAGGAAGGTTACGCCCGCGAATTTATCAACCGCGTGCAAAACCTGCGCAAAACTAAAGGCTTTGAGGTTACCGATAGGATAGGCGTAAAGGTAAATTGTGGCGAACAGGTATGGAAAGCGGTAGAAAATAACCTTAATTATATTTGTGCCGAGGTTTTAGCAGATAGCATTATACACCATAATGCGCTAACCGAAGGCGATAAAGTTGTAATTGACGAATTTGAGATATTGATGGCTATAACTAAAAGTTAAATGGAAAACGAAAAAACAAGGTATTCTGACGCAGAATTAAAGGAATTTAAAGAGTTACTGTTAGATAAGCTACGCAGCTCTAAAGAAGAGTTGAATTCGCTTGCTTCATCATTAAGCTCACCAAACGCTAACGGTACAGACGATACAGCTGGTACATACAAAACGCTTGAAGATGGCTCGGCTACTTTGGAAAAAGAACAGATCAACCAGTTGGCTGCCCGTCAGAAAAAATTCATCGAGCAGTTGGAAGCCGCTTTGGTACGTATAGAAAACAAAACCTACGGTATCTGCCGCGAAACCGGTAAGCTTATTCCTAAGGAACGTTTGCGTGCTGTGCCGCATACTACGCTGACAATGGAAGCTAAAATGAAGCAGTAAATGAAGGCAGCTTATACAAAACCTTTTTTAACTGCTGCTTTTATTGTACTACTTGACCAGATCATCAAGATATGGGTAAGAAAACACATGGTCCTTCAGGAAGAGATCCACTTTCTGGGTGATAGGGGTATGCTGCATTATACCGAAAACAATGGTATGGCGTTTGGCATGGAGTTGGGTGGAGAATTTGGTAAACTTGCCCTTACGCTTTTCAGGATTGTGGCCGTATGCGGTATTGGCTATGCACTGGTACACCTTATCAAACATAAATATCACCGGGGGCTGATCATGATGGTGGCATTGATCCTGGCAGGTGCACTGGGCAATATTATCGACTCTACATTTTACGGTATCATTTACAATTATGCCGGGCTGTTTCATGGCAGGGTAGTGGATATGTTTTATTTTCCGCTGCTAACAGGGCATTTCCCAACCTGGGTACCCATGTGGGGAGGCGAAGAATTTATCTTTTTCCGGCCGGTATTTAACCTGGCTGATGCTGCCATATCAGTAGGGGTTATAATGATACTAATTAACCAAAAGCGCTATTTTAAACACCAGGTGCCCGAGGTTAGCAACCCTAACAGCGAGGTTGTGGAGGAGTAACAAAGAATAGCAATATATATTCATTCAAATAAAAAGCCGCTTTATGCGGCTCTTTTATTTTGATCAGGACTCTGTTAACTCGCCCCTTAAATCCATCTCAAGGCAGCGTTTAACTTCTTTAGGGTCATCAATTTCACCAAGCAGGTACATCATCTTGGTAACTGCTGCCTCATAGGTCATATCGTAGCCATTGGCTACGCCGATATCTTTTAATTGCTTGCTGGTTTCGTAACGGCCAAGTTCTACAGTACCCACCTTACATTGCGAAATATCTAATATTACCTTGCCATTGTCAATCGCTTCTTTTAACAGGTCTACAAACCATTGCTCGGTAGTGGTATTGCCGGCTCCAAAGGTTTCCATTACAATGCCCCTTACATCGGCATCCAATATGGTTTTAACCACTTTAGGGCTTATGCCAGGGTAAAGCTTTAACACGGCAACATCGCTAACCAGGTTATTATGCACCTTTAACGGGCCTTCTCCGGGTTCACGTATATCATTAATACTAAAACGCAAATGTACTCCAGACTCAGCAAGGATAGGATAATTTGGTGAGCGGAAAGCCTCGAACTTTGATGAGTTGTATTTAAACGCACGGTTGCCCCTGAAAAGCTTATAATCAAAATAGATACAAACTTCAGGCACGCGTGAGCGGTCGTTCTTTTTTGCTTTGGCTATTTCAATAGCGGTCATCAGGTTTTCCTTAGCGTCTGTACGTACTGCGCTAATGGGCAATTGTGAGCCTGTAAAAATAACCGGCTTATTGAGGTTTTGAAGCATAAAGCTTAATGCCGAAGCGGTAAAAGCCATGGTATCTGAACCGTGCAGGATAACAAACCCATCAACCTGATCGTAATTCGCTTCTATAAGTGCTGCAAGCTCTCCCCATATCTCGGGGTTCATGTTTGATGAATCGATAATTTGTTCAAACGAGTGAACCTTTATTTTGCAGTTAAGCTTCTCCAGTTCAGGCACATTATCCATTATCTGTTCAAAATTAATGGGTACCAGCACCTTGGTAACAGGATCGCTCATCATACCTATTGTCCCTCCGGTATAGATGATCAGTATTTGGCTCATTTAGGTTATTGGGGTTTATGCTTGTAAAAATAGTAGTTAATTATATACCAAATATCTTTTTTGAATTTTCTGTGGTGACATTTGCCACCTGCTCAATAGATATCTGGTGAAGGTCGGCAACTTTCTGGGCGATATAAGTTAAATAGGAGCTTTCGTTTGGCTTACCACGAAAAGGTACAGGTGTGAGGTAGGGTGAATCAGTTTCCAAAACTATATGATTCAGGCTGATGTGCGGAACTACCTTATCCATCCCGCTGTTTTTATAGGTAACCACACCGCCAATACCTAGGTAAAAACCAAGTTCTGTTATTTTGTGCGCCTGTTCAAGCGTTCCGGTAAAACAATGGAATATGCCACGTAACAGCTTGTCCTGTTCTTCAACTAACACCGTATATACTTCATCAAAAGCGTCGCGGCAGTGTATCACTATCGGTAACCTGAGCTGTTTGGCCCATTTGATCTGTAATCTGAATGCTTGTATCTGCTCAGTCAAAAGTGTTTTATCCCAATACAGGTCTATACCTATTTCGCCAATCGCATAAATCTTATGCTGGTGCAGCGCCGGCTGAATTACTGCCAGTTCCTCTTCCCAATTATCTTTTACCGAACAGGGATGAAGCCCCAGCATCGGGTAACAATTGTCCGGATAAGCCTCCAGCAGATCAAACATCATAGGTACTGAAGCCGCGTCGACATTTGGGAGGAATAATCTATCAACATTGCTGGCCTTGCAACGCTCCATCAGTTCGGAGCGTTTGGTAATATCGGCCTCATAATACAGGTGTGTATGGGTATCAGTTAGCACCATGGCGCAAAAATAAAAAAGCCCTCGTTTCGGAAGGCTTTTATATTGTCATTTAATTTTTCTTTTTAATGGTCGACCGTTTTCTTACTGCGGTTTTTTTCTTTAACGGAGTTGTAACCGTTTTATGCGGAACTCTTACAACTTTTACCAGCTCCAGATCGAAAACAAGCGGCGAGAAGGGCTTAATATCTTCACCGGCGCCGTGTTCACCGTAAGCCAGGTTAGACGGAATGATAAACGTTGCTTTGCTGCCTTCATTCAACAGCAACAGTCCTTCGTCCCAGCCTTTAATTACCCTGCTGGTGCCTACTGCAAAGCTAATAGGCTCGTAAGTGCGGCCCGGCTGGTTTAGGCCGGCTGCTTTAGCATCTTCCTCTATGCTGCTGTCAAACACTTTGCCGTCAAGGGTGCGGCCGGTATAGTTTACATATACCGTATCTCCGGAAAGAGGCTTTGGTTTTTTTCCTGCAGTTTTAACAATATATCTTAACCCGGAGGGGGTAATTCTTGGCGCTAATTTATTTGTTTTTAAATACTCTGCAAGCGAAGCAGATTCGGCAGTTTTCAGTTTGGTAGCTTCAGCCTGTAATTTAGCCATTGCTGCATTCCGTTCGGCCATAGCCTCTTCTAATGTTTGCGCCTTTAATACTTTTATGTTGAACACCATATATCCGCCTTTGGTGAACATTGCGGGCATTTCGGTTTCATGGCCTTTAAATACGGTATCAACAGGTACTTTTATAACCGCGCTGTCATTAACGCTTAATAACGGAAAAACATCCATCAGATCGGCCGGATTAGTTGATGGCCTTATCTGTGTTCTAATAGGCTGACCCTGCTCATAAGTACTGAACAATACCGAATCCTTTTCAGTTTTTTGAACAGCCTGAAAGGTGATCACATCATTTGGGGACAGCTTTTTGCCCGGATTGGCCGAAAAAATTTGGCATTGTACGCCCTTGCCTGTGGTTTGCACCTGTGCTGCTGCTTTTAAGGATGGCAGGCATAAGGCTAATAGTATATAAATAGTATTTTTCATCATAAAAAAGCCCCCCGAATTTACCGGGAGGCTAAGTTTTAATCTTTTATTATCTAACGGCCGGCGCTGCAGGTTGTGCAGTTTTTGGCGCGTTAGGGTTAGGTTTAATTATATTAAGTATTTCAATATCAAACTGAAGTGGTGCAAATGCAGGTATCAAACCGCCTGCGCCCTGCTCGCCATAACCCAATGCTGATGGGATAATAAAGGTCGCTTTAGATCCTTTGTTTAATAATTGTAAACCTTCGGTCCAGCCTTGTATAACCGGGCTTTGTGCTACAGCAATTTTAATAGGCTCATATTTACGGCCCGGGTTAAATGCTTTTGATTTTTTTGCTTCATCCTGGAAACTGCTGTCAAATACTTTTCCGTCAAGTAACTTTCCAGTATAGTTCAATACTGCAGTGTCGCCTGGAACCAGGTTAGGTCCGCTGCCGGGTTTAGTGATCTGGTATTTAAGGCCAGATTTGGTTGTGGTAACATTCAGTTTTTTATCAGCAACAAATTTGTCAATCTTAGCTGGCTCCTGTTTTTTTATGGCGTCAGTCTGTGCTTTAAAGTAATCAGTTATATGCGCCTGAAAAACGGCATCAGTAGCGTTGCCTTTTGCAATTACCTTCTCAATTTTAACTTCGTAGATAATGTATTTACCTTTTATTCCGGGAGGCTTAGGCGCGCCTTTTTTAAACATCGAGTCGATATTTAATTTGATGGTTGCGCTGTCGCCTTCGCTCAATAAAGGGAAAACTGAAGTTATATCACCTTTTTTAGGCGCTTTTTCAACTATCTGTGGTATAGGACGGCCCATATCATAAGTACTGCCGATAACTGAGTCGCTTTCAGTTTTCAATATCAGGTTAAGGCTGATGAAATCGCCTATTTTGATGTTGGGAGTTGATTTATCTGTACGGATGTTATATAACAGGCCACCTTCTCCCTGTTTAAATCCGCCCTTGCAGCTTGCCAGCCCTAATGCAGCAACTGCTATGATCATTAAGTTCTTTCTCATGTTTTGTTTAATTCTTATTGTACTAATAGTTTTTTATACTCGGGTAATATGTTTTTAAATTTCTGAACGGTTTCTTCAAGCGATGTTTCTGAGTGACCTCCGGCTGCATTACGATGGCCCCCACCGTTAAAATATTTTTTGCAGATTTCATTTGCCGGAAACTCTGCTTTTGAACGTAATGAAAGTTTTACTCTGTCGGTCCTTTCAACAATAAAAGCGGCAAGCCGTATAGTGGCAATAGAAAGTGCATAGTTTACAATTCCTTCGGTATCGCCGGTATTAATATCAAACCGTTGCAGGTCGGCTTTATTAACAGCAATTATAGCGGTATGGTATTCGGGCAAAATTTCCAGGCAGTTAGCAAGGCAGTGGCCTAAAAAGCGTAGTCGGTTTTCAGACGCGCTATTGTAAACCAGCTCGTGTATCCGCGAATTGTTGGCACCTGCATCAATAAGGTTGGCAACTATGCGGTGTACATCAGATGTTGTATTTGGTAACCTGAAAGATGCAGAGTCTGTCATGATGCCTGTGTACAAACAGGTTGCCACATCTTTATTAATATACTCAGGCTTTTGCAGCACATTCACAATAAAATCATAAACCAGCTGCGCTGCTGCACAGGCATTGATGTCCCAGTGGCGGTAGTCGTCAAAATCTTCGGGTTCCAGGTGATGATCTATCATTACCTTATATGCACTGCTTTGGCCAACAAGCACGCCTAACTCGTTGATACGGCTAAGCGCGTTAAAGTCTAAACAAAAGATCAGTGCGGCATCAGCAACAAGTTGTGCGGATAGTTCGGTATTGTCTGTATAAATAATAACTTCTTCGTTACCTGGCATCCAGGTTAAAAACTCCGGATAATCGGTAGGTGTAATAACCTTAACGTGATGCCCCTGCTGTATAAGGTAATTATATAGTCCTAAAGAAGACCCCATGGCATCACCATCCGGTTTATGATGAGTGGTAATTACTATTTTACAGGGCTGAGCTAAAAGTTCAGTAAGCGAGGTTAAATCCAACATCAATTTTTAAAGAGCTGCAAAGCTAAATAAATTAATTAAATACAAACACTATATTTAACGTAAAAGCTTTAGTTTTCAGTTATAAACGCTAATTTTGCGCCTCTTAATATAAAGCATATTATAATGGCAACTAACAGAACTTTTACAATGATAAAGCCCGATGCTGTTGCAAACGGCCACATCGGTGCAATATTAGATCAGATAACCAAGGCAGGTTTTAAGATTATTGCGCTTAAATACACCTCATTAAGTACTCAAAAAGCAGGCGAGTTTTATGCTGTACACAGCGAACGCGGCTTTTTTAACGATTTAGTTGGCTTCATGACATCGGGGCCTATCGTAGCTGCTATTTTAGAAAAAGATAACGCTGTTGCAGATTTTCGTAAACTGATTGGCGCTACCGACCCAGCTAAGGCAGAAGAGGGTACCATACGCCAGCGTTTTGCAAAATCAATTGAAGCAAACGCGGTACATGGTTCAGATTCTGATGAAAATGCCGAAATTGAAGGCAATTTCTTTTTCTCAGCTTTTGAAAGATTTTAACTCTAAAAATAAATGAGCCACAATTTAGGGCTCATTTATTTTTTAATTTGGTAATGTTGATGTGCTTGTATATCTTTACCTTATAAAATTAGTAATAACCTTTAGCCATTATGAAGTTGCTGTTTAAGTATATCATCTACTCTGTAATAATTGTAGGTATTATTGTGGCTTCTATGGACATTTTCAGGAATCATCCTGAGGCGCAGTTTGCTTTTATCTTCCCGGGTATATTCATGCTTGCATTTTCGCAGATAATGGATGATAGCTTTAAAAAAGTAAGTACCCGTTTACGTTTATCACGCGGTAGGTAATCATAAAAAGATTATATCCTCTACCAGTACTGAATTTGCTTCGTCGTTAATTTTTTGGATAATCTGGTTACGCATCATTACCAGTTCGTTTTTGATAACTGATGACTCGATCCGCAAAAACAGTTTTTTATCATTTATAAAAAGTTCTTTTGTACGGTTAGCAACCGATTTGCCAACCAATTGCGGCCAGGCGGCAATAACATGCGTTTCGTCATAACGCCGTTTGATCTTGTATACATTAAGCATTTGCTCAATAGCTTCCTTGAGCGATTTGTCATTGGCCTTACGCATCTATTTGCCCTTCCTTTACTTTAAATAATTTAACATCAACATTAATTTTATTAAATATATCCTGCACACGTTCAATACTGGTGTCGGTGATAAATACCTGCCCAAAATCGTGGTTAGATACCATTTGCATTAGTTTGGTGATCCTGTTATCATCAAGCTTGTCAAATATATCATCAAGCAAAAGCAAGGGTTTAAAACCTTTTTGCTGTGTTAAAAACGTGTATTGGGCTAATTTCAAGGCAATTAAAAAAGACTTTTGCTGGCCCTGTGAGCCAAATTTCTTCATGGCCATGCCATGTATGCTGAATTGTAAATCGTCGCGGTGTATGCCTGCACTTGTGCGTTCTAATATACGGTCGCGCTCATGGTTTTTTTTAAGCAGGCTTTCAAAATTATCAGTCAGCAATGGCGACTCATAATTTAGCTCCACCAGTTCCGCATCGCCGCTTATAAATTGATAATGCATATTAAAGATAGGGGTAAAGCTATCCATAAAGCTGCGGCGTTTTTGAAAGATGCGGGTTCCGGATGCAATCAGTTGCTCATCAAAAACGCTTAGCAATTCAGGGTCATAACGCCCCGTATCTGCTATCTGCTTTAAAAGCGAATTGCGGTTGGTCAGTACTTTGTTATAAGCTATGAGTTCATCAAGATATTTTTCGTCGGTCTGTGAAATGACGTTGTCTATAAATTTTCTTCTTTCTTCGCTTCCTTCAATAATAATACTGATATCATAAGGAGATATCATGACCAGCGGCAGCAGGCCAATATGGTCGGCAAGGCGCTGGTAGTCCTTTTTGTTGCGTTTGAACTGTTTTTTTTGGTTACGCTTAACGCCGCAGGCAACAACTTCTTTATTTCCTTTTTTCTCAAAAATGCCGTTGATCATAAAAAAGTCGGCGCCTTGTTTAATCTGCTGGCTATCTACCGGGTTGAAATAGCTTTTGCATAACGACAGGTAATGCACTGCATCAAGCAAATTGGTTTTGCCGGCTCCGTTATTACCAACAAAGGCGTTTACACCGTCAGACAATGATAATTCGGCCTCAGTGTAGTTTTTAAAGTTGATAAATGAAAGTTGCTGCAGGTACATATTCAGGGGGGTAAATTTAAGGTTTTTGCACCGGATTGGCAGGGCTGCGGCAGTGTATAATTTTTGTTTATGTGCAAAGAGGTGTAAGTTAGGTAAAATGCTAATAAACAAACCCAAAACTTTAATTTGGTAAAAGCATTGAAAACCGTATTTTTGCAAACTTAATTTTTAAATACAGATGTCAGCAACCGAGGTGAATACTAAAACTACAGCAGAGAAAAACAGTGCTGTAAAAGGCGGTAGTTTTATTCAGGAGAACCAAAAAAGCTTATTATTCATCGCAGCAGCCATTGTTGTGATGATTATTATTTACATAGCCTATCTTAAATTGTACCTGGCCCCAAGAGAAGTTACTGCCGCCGACCAAATGCACGTAGCGCAGGATTTTTGGGCGAAGAAAGATTGGGATAAAGCTATCAACGGTGATGCTGGTTATCCTGGGTTCAAAAAAATCATATCAGATTACAGTAATACCAAAGTTGCTAACCTGGCTTATTTCTACCTGGGTACTGCTTACCTTAATAAAGGTGAGTACCGCCAGGCAATAGAAAACCTGACCAACTATCGCGGTGACGACCACATGGTTGCAGCAGAGGCCCTTGGTTGCACTGCCGACGCTTATGTTGAGCTTAAAGATTACGATAAGGCCGAAACTTACTTTAAAAAAGCAGCAGATAAAGCCGATAATAAATTTTTAACCCCGGTTTACCTCAAAAAATTAGGTTTGGTTTACGAGGCAAAGAAAGACAAAGCGGCAGCGGCAGAAACCTACAAAAAAATAAAGACAGATTACCCGGAAAGCCCTGAAGCGCAAAATATTGAAGAATATATTGCAAGGGTTGAGGCAAAATAAATATTATAAAAAATAATAAAATGTTCGGTTTCGTGCTTGTTCATTCATGCATCCGAAACCGGACATTTTTTTATAACATATACGTACATGGCAACTCAGTTAAAAAACCTTTCTGATTTTTCAAGCGCAAGCGAAATACCCTCTGCCGAAAGTTTTAGCTTTGGTATTGTTGTGGCCGAATGGAACGCTGAAATAACCAATGCGCTTTACCAGGGTGCATACAGCACTCTTTTAAAGTACGGCGCAAAGCCCGAGAATATTCATTCCTTTACAGTGCCTGGCAGCTTTGAGTTAACCACCGGTGCCGACCTGATCTTAAAAAATAAAATGGTAGATGCGGTTATTTGTTTAGGCTGTGTAATACGGGGCGAAACACGGCATTTTGATTTTATTTGCGATGCAGTAGCAAATGGAGTAACTAATGTTGCTGTAAAGTATTCAAAACCTGTTATATTTGGTGTGTTAACAACAGATAATCAGCAACAAGCTATTGATAGGAGCGGGGGTAAGCATGGCAATAAAGGCGATGAAGCTGCTGTTACGGCCATTAAAATGGCTAAACTGAACGAAACCTTAATTAATTAAAACGTTTTCATATAAAAGTTTAAACCAAAATGAAAAAGATTTTTGTAATAGCTGTAATAGCGCTTACTTTAGGAAGCCTGGCCTCATGCTCCAACAAATTGTGCCCGGCTTACGGCTCCTACCCAAGCCACCGTTAAGTATCACATCCTTTTGCCTTCTCATTAAAACTAAAAGTAGTTTTACACTGTTTTTACTTATAAACACGCGCTTTACATTATTTTTGTGCTATGGAATGGATATTGTTGGAATCGGCTGATCAAATAGAGAAGATAAAAGAGAACCAGGGCTATAGCCTTATTTTTAAGCACAGCACCCGTTGCTCTATCAGTATGATGGCTAAAAGGCGCTTTGAACTTGATTGGGATAACCTGCCTGCAGACATGCCTTTATATTTTTTAGATTTGCTAAAACACCGCGATCTTTCAAATAAAATTGCTCAGGACTTTGCAGTGTACCACGAGTCGCCGCAAATGCTGATTATAAAAGATGGAGAGTGTGTGTTAGATCAATCGCACGGCTCTATCTCTGTAGATGAGGCAGTGAGTGTAATGGCGTAATCAGATAAAAGATTTTTTAGACTAAAGATAAAGATTTGATCCGCAGAGTTGATGCTGCGGATTTTTTGTATAGATCTTAAAATTATCTTTTCTCCCCATTTTTTTCTTTTTGTGCTTTTGTCTTTCTTCTTTAATCCATTCTCTATCTGCCCTGACAGTCGTTTCACTGTAAAATAATATAACAATTGTTCTGCCTTTAGGGTGTTAATTGCTTTTTAATTACTTTTGTAATATGATAGATTTGCCAGTAGTACCAGCAAACCCACCACAACGCAAACCTGATTGGCTAAGGGTTAAGCTGCCGGTGGGTAAAGAGTATGCTCATGTTCGCGGATTGGTTGATACGCATAAATTGCACACCATTTGCGAAAGCGGCAATTGCCCTAACATGGGCGAGTGTTGGGGCGCAGGTACTGCAACCTTTATGATACTGGGTAATATCTGCACTCGTTCCTGCTCATTTTGTGCCGTTGCTACAGGCCGCCCGCTGGCAGTTGATATGGACGAACCTAACAGGGTAGCCAACTCTGTTAAATTAATGCAGGTTAAACACTGCGTTATTACATCTGTAGATCGGGATGATCTTAAAGACGGTGGCTCTATTATCTGGGCAGAAACTATCAACGCTATCCGCCGGGAAAGCCCTCAAACCACACTTGAAACGCTATTGCCCGATTTTCGCGGTATTTGGGATAACCTTGACCGTGTAATTGCCGTTCGCCCTGAAGTAGTTTCGCACAATCTGGAAACTGTACGCCGCTTAACCCGCGAAGTGCGTATACAGGCAAAATACGATAGAAGCCTTGAAGCATTAAGAAGAATATCTGATGCCGGCTTACGTACAAAATCAGGCATTATGCTTGGGCTTGGTGAAAAAGAAGAAGATGTGCTTGAGGCAATGGACGATTTGCTTGAAGCCGGCGTACATATTTTGACACTTGGCCAGTACCTGCAACCTACACGTAATCATCATCCGGTTGTAGACTGGATACATCCAGATCAGTTTGCTGCCTATAAAGAATGGGGATTGAAAAAGGGCTTTAGATATGTAGAAAGCGGGCCCCTTGTGCGCTCATCATATCACGCTGAAAAACATTTGTTTGATATGTGATGTTTCCTTTCTATCTTACAATAATTTGAGCCCGAAAAGAAAAATATCACTATCAGAAGAGGATCTTGTCCTTGCCTTACGTAATCGCGAAAAAATTGCGATTGAGGCACTTTATGATATGTATTCTGCATCACTCTATGGAGTTATTTACAGGATTGTGGTAGAAGAGACGCTTGCCGAGGATGTATTGCAGGAAACTTTTGTAAAAATATGGAATTCTTTCAACGGGTATAGCAGCGAGAAAGGGCGTTTATTTACGTGGATGGTGAACATTGCGCGTAACATGGCTATTGATAAGGTACGGTCTAAAGATTTTAAGAACCAGAGCAAAAACCATGAGCTTGAAAATAACGTAACTTTCATTGACGAAAAAAGGAATACGGTTTACAATCCGGAGTTATTAGGCATAAGGGACCTGGTTTCGACCTTGAAGCCTGAGCAAAAATCTATTCTTGACCTGGTATATTTTAAGGGTTATACCCATTTGGAGGCTGCCGAAGAATTGGCAATCCCGTTAGGTACCATTAAAACAAGATTAAGAATGGCCATACAACAACTCAGAAAGCATTTTAATGAATAGTGGAAGACGTTAAGGCATATATTGAATCCGGGGTGCTGGAACTTTACGTTCTGGGCGATTTAAGCGCAGAAGAAAGGTTACAGGTGGAAGAGATGGCTTCAAAATATCCTGCTGTGCGTGGAGAGATTGCTGACATGGAACAATCAATGCAGCAATTTGCCGAAGAACATGCAATAGAACCGTCAGAATCTCTTAGAAATAAGATATTAAACACCGTAGTTGTCAATTTAGGTGATGACCGGATCTTTACTAAACAACGCAAACATAGCGACGAAGAAGAGTACGAAGACGATAAGATAATCACCCTGCCACAGCGTACTAAATTTTACAAATACGCTTTTGTTGCCTGCCTTGCCTTATTGCTTATAAGCATTTACGGGCTGGTTAATTTGTATAGCAAGCTACAGGATTCAAACAGCAGGTTAATTGCCCTGCAAGCTGATAAAATTCGCATTGCGCATCAGGTTAACCTGATGGATGAGCAACTTGATATGTACCGAGATACTTCCTTTAAAGTATTACGTTTAAAAGGAACGGCAAAAACGCCTTCTGCAGCCATGATACTTGCCTGGAACTCGGTGAATAAAAAAGTGATGGTAGACATGAAAAGCATGCAACTGCCCCGGCACGATAAACTGCATCAATATCAGTTGTGGGCGCTTGTAGGTGGCAAACCTGTTGATATGGGAGTAATTGATACCCCAACGGCAGATACTGCAGGCGTAAAGGAAATGAAGACCATAGCCTCTGCGCAGGGTTTTGCTGTAACACTTGAGCCAGCGGGAGGCAGTATCAATCCAACATTAGATCAAATGGTTGTTATTGGTCAGTTCTGATAAACTTCCTGATAATATTACATATTTATAAGAAGCCATTTCATATTAGAGAAGCGGTTTATATGTTAAATATTTGTTAAAAGAGCCACTTATTATCAAACAATTAAATATTTCGCGTTGTTAACTGTAACGAATGACCATTTTGAGCGTCATATATACAGTTAGTTAGAAGTATTTTGTTCTTTATAAGATCAGTTAATAGTTTAAAAAGCGAATGTTGATACTTGCATTCGCTTTTTTTATGCTTTTAATTTTGCCATTGTGACTGGTATTTGGCTGATTAAACGAGAAGGAAGCACCACATGCAGACGGCTTGGTAAGGCCAACTCATCGCCTGCTTTGCCATGTATATAAACACCTAACAGGCAAGCATCAAGCGGTGAATACTTTTGTGCAAGTAATGATGTAATTACACCTGTCAACACATCACCCATGCCACCGCTTGCCATTGCAGCATTGCTTGTCGAATTAAAGTATAGCTTCTCATCGGGCGTTGCAACAATGGTATAATCATTTTTCAGAATGATATATATACCCAGCTCTTTCGCCTTTAATTTTGCTGTTTGCAGCCTTTGCCACCAACTGGTATGTTCGCCAAAAAGGCGGTCAAACTCTTTCATGTGTGGTGTCAGAATGCTTCCTTTAGTTATTTTTGATACTAATTGATGATTGTCAGATATTACATTTAATGCATCGGCATCTATTATAACTGGTTTATCAAAGTTTTCAAAAATAGCCGTTAGCAGTTTTAAAATACTATTTCCTTTTCCTAAACCCGGGCCAATGCCCATTGTGCTGAATTTATCCCATTCAATGTCAGGAAGTTCGTCTGCATTACGTAACAAAGCCATTATTTCGGGCATGGATGTGTTAAGGGCAATCAGCCCGCTTTGCGGTATGCATGCGGTTGTAAGTCCGGCGCCGGTATGTGCGCAAGCAGAGGCACATAACAAAGCAGCTCCCATGGTTTTTTCTTTTCCGGCTACAATAAGCGCATGGCCGTAGGTGCCTTTATTGCTAAAGCGTTTACGCGGCTTTATAATACGCCGTATATCCTTTTCTTCCACATAAAAATATGGAGTATCAATTGAGTTAAGAAATGTTTCATCAAGCCCGATCTTTACTACCTCACAACATCCGATGTATTGCCCAGATTCAGGCAGTAGAAAGTTAACCTTTGGTTGTTGAAAGGTTATTGCCAGATCGGCCTTTAAGACGGTTGCATCTTTAGTTATCTCACCATCTGTAAAAAATCCGGTAGGTATATCAACAGCAACAACAGTTTTATCAATGCTGTTCAGGTAGTCGACAAGATATTTATAGTCGCCTTCCAAAGGTTTGTTTAAGCCACTGCCGAGCATAGCATCAATAATTATATCAGCACTTTCCTTCAATGGTTCTTGCCCGGGCTGAATTTCGGCTATCGGTACATTGGTTTTTACTACGCGTTTCAGGTTAGTGTTAAAATCGTTACTTGCCTTTTCTGAAAATCGGGTGATTTTAATCTGCAATTTTTTATAGCCATGCTCATGCAGTAAACGGGCGATAGCCAGGCCATCGCCACCATTATTACCGGTGCCACAGTAAACAGCAATACTTTGCTGTTTATCCTGAAAGTGATTAATAAACCAGCCCACAAAAGCCTTTGATGCCCGTTCCATCAGATCGATAGAACTGATGGGTTCATGGGTTATGGTGTACGCGTCCGCTTCGTGTATTTGTTTAGATGTAAGTAAAGGCAGCATATAATCCTAAAGATAGGATTTGTGGGTTTTGTTTGAGCTTGCCTGATAAAACAAATACCATTTCGAAACGAAATTTAGTAAAGAGAATCTTCTACCAGTTTAAACAGGCTTTGTACAAGATTTCTTCATTGCACCTCGTCGAAATTACAGCGCATTGTACAACTTGCTGTACTTACTTAATTCCCATCTCTTTTTTCAAGAACCTACCCGTAAAGCTTTCCTTTACTTTGCATAAACCTTCGGGCGTGCCACTGTACAATATTTTACCACCGCCGGAGCCGCCTTCGGGGCCAAGATCAATCACATGGTCAACTACTTTAATTACGTCAAGGTTGTGCTCAATAACCAGCACCGTATTGCCTTTTTCAACAAGTTGGTTTAATACGCCTAAAAGCACATTGATGTCTTCAAAGTGCAGGCCCGTTGTAGGCTCATCCAAAATATAAAAAGTATTACCGGTATCTTTTTTAGAAAGTTCTGTGGCCAGTTTAACACGTTGTGCCTCACCGCCGGATAAAGTGGTAGATGCCTGGCCTAAGGTAATGTAACCCAAACCCACATCATTAAGTGTTTTAACCTTACGGTAAATAGACGGTATATGCTCAAAAAACGGCGTAGCATCTTCAATACTCATATCCAGCACATCGCTGATGGATTTGCCACGATAACGCACTTCCAGCGTTTCGCGGTTATAACGACGGCCCTGACACTCTTCGCATGGTACCTGCACATCTGGCAAAAAATTCATTTCTATCACCTTCATGCCGGCTCCCTGGCAAGTTTCGCAACGGCCGCCCTTTACGTTGAAAGAGAACCGACCGGGCTTATAACCACGTATGCGTGACTCGGGAAGGGCAACAAACAAATTGCGGATGTCTGAGAATACACCTGTATAAGTAGCCGGGTTTGATCGGGGTGTACGGCCTATAGGTGTCTGGTCTATCTCAATAACTTTATCAATATGTTCCAATCCCTCAATTTTATCATAAGGAAGCGGGTGCTTCTTTGCCCGGAAAAAATGATGATTGAGAATTGGATAAAGTGTCTCGGTTATCAAACTTGACTTACCACTGCCCGAAACCCCTGTTATACCTATAAGCTTACCCAACGGAAAATCAACTGATACCTTTTTAAGGTTGTGGCCGGTGGCCTTTTTAAGACTTAACGTTTTGCCGTTGCCCTCGCGCCTTTTTTTGGGAATGGCAATTTCTTTTTTACCGTTGATATATGATGTGGTAAGGGTGGTAGCATTCATCAATTGAGCTGGTGTACCTTCAGCTACTACGGTGCCGCCGTGTACCCCGGCTGCAGGCCCCATGTCAATTACATGGTCGGCCTCCAGGATCATATCCTTGTCGTGCTCAACAACCAAAACGGTATTACCCAGGTCGCGCAGGTTTTTAAGAGCGTTGATCAGTCGCTCATTATCACGCTGGTGCAGGCCGATGCTTGGTTCATCCAGAATGTACATCACATTCATCAGTTGTGAGCCTATTTGTGTAGCCAGCCTGATACGCTGCGCTTCGCCACCCGATAAAGTTTTAGCTGTGCGGTCTAAGGTAAGGTAGCTTAAACCCACATCCAGCAAAAAGCCAATGCGGGCACGTATTTCTTTTAATATCTCTTTGGCAATAACATTTTGTCGCTCGTTAAGCCGGTCTTCCAGATTAGTGAACCACTTATCAAGCGTGGTAATATCCATGCAGGCCAGCTCAAAGATGTTCTTTTCATCAACCTTAAAGTGCAAAGATTCTTTTTTTAGGCGTGCGCCATTACAAACAGGGCAGGTACGTAAAACACGGTAGTTCTCCATGTCGTCCATGCCCTCGTCGCCCCTGCGTTCCTGCTGCTCTTCCAGCATACGGATGATGCCTTCAAAAGTTATCTGGTAGCTTTGTACGTTCCACTTGTTGTATTCTACAGCGACGGTTATCATATCCGGCGCACCGTTCAAAATGATATTCAGTTGGTCGCGGGTAAGCTTTTCTATAGGTGCCGATAACGAAAACTCATATTTTTTAGCAAGGGCCTTAAGCACCTGGAATAGCCAGGTTTCCCTGTATTCGCCAATAGGGGCAAGGCCGCCATTAATTATACTGAGTTTTGGATTTGGGATCACTGAAGCTTCATCTATCTCAAAAATATAGCCCAGGCCATTGCACTTTTCGCAGGCGCCGTATGGCGAGTTAAATGAAAAGGTGTTGGGCTGCGGTTCGTCATAAGATATACCTGATACCGGGTCCATTAAAAACTTACTGAAGTAAGCTACATTGTTATCCCTGTCGGCAACCCGTATAATGCCTTTAGCCATTTTAAGGGCAGATTGCACAGAATCATACAGGCGTTTACCGTCTGCCTCGCTTACAACAAGGCGGTCAACCACAACATCAATATCGTGTATCTTATAACGGTCAAGCTGCATTTTTGGTTCCACGTCCATTATCTGGCCGTCTACATAAACTTTAAGATAGCCCTGTTTGCGTATCTGCTCAAACAGTTCCCGGTAGTGGCCTTTACGGGCTTTTACCACAGGGGCCATTATATTTATGGGTTGCCCATCAAACTTCTGAGCGATGGTTTTTAAGATCTGGTCTTCGCTCATACGTTCCATCTTTTCGCCGGTGGTGTAGCTGTAAGCATCCCCTGCTCGGGCAAAAAGTAAGCGCATAAAGTCATATATCTCGGTAATGGTACCAACGGTAGAGCGTGGGTTTTTGCTGGTTGTTTTTTGTTCGATGGCAATTACCGGGCTAAGGCCTGATACTTTATCTACATCCGGGCGCTCCATCCCGCCCATGAACTGACGAGAGTAGGCCGAGAATGTTTCCATATAACGGCGCTGGCCTTCGGCATAAATGGTATCAAAAGCAAGGGATGATTTGCCGCTGCCGCTTAAACCGGTAATAACAACCAGTTTGTTGCGCGGAAATGATACATCGATATTTTTTAAATTATGTACCCGGGCGCCATAAACCTCAACCTCACTTTGCTCGCCCAGATCTATTATTTTTTCGCTCATATATTATTCAGGGAAACAGTATAAACGCGGCTTGGTTTGCCAGCGTTCATCTTTACTAAAAATTTTCGCAAATATACATAAAACCTACGGTGATTTAAACAGTTGCGCAGCTTAAGGCAGCAATGGCTGTAGTTATTAATCGACAAATTTTATCCTATTTACCAATAGCTTGTAATTCGTTTTATAAAGGTTAATCTGTTAGAAGGCGAGAGTATTTAAGGTAATAGTTACTATTTAGAAAACTGATTAATTATTAACTTCCTTTTTCATAATAATATAAACTCGATTTAAAATCATTACCATAGTGAGCGTAAATATGAACAACAAGAAGTAAATGGTTAAACTAAAAATGTAATTTATAATATTCCAATTCTTTTGTTCACTTGTATGATAGGAGTAGGCAATTAGTAAAGTTATAAGTATAAATGAAAGTAAAATATTAAATGAAATGTTTATATGTATTTCTTTAACGAATCGTGTTTTTAAGTTGTTGTTTTGAGAGTCTACTTGTAGTTTGTCCATTAGTCCATAGATTATAGCTAAAAAGTTAAACAAAAATCCTCCAAGTATTGAAACGGCAGTAATTAAATCAGTTAAGTGTTTTGAAAGGTCTATTTTATGAACTGTTAAAAAAATAGAAAGAATAACAGGAAGCAAAATAAAAAGGATGAGGTCTCCTCTTGACATATAATGCGAATTTGAATTAACACTTCGTAATGTCTTAAAGTGGTCCCTTATTATTTTTAAGATGTTTATTCTATTTAGCATTTACTGGCTTTAATGTTAAGATTTCTTCTATCAAGCCTTCAGCTACTTCAACTAATGATTCAATAGTTGGCTCATTATTTTGAAATTTTATATCGCTGGTAACATCTATGTCTGGTTGAGTTCTACTCTTTTGTTGAACGTGAAAAGTTTTTATTTTCCCATTAAATTCTAATTCAAACTCAATTTCATCAACTTGATCGCTACCATCATTCAACTCAATAACTGAATTTTGATTTTTACCAATAAAAATATTGTGTACTAAAACTTTCCAATAATCAGAAAGAGATGTTCTTGACTTAAGTGTGGTTGTTAATGTCCCCCGTTGTGTATAGACTTTATTTCGGTTGTCATACAATTCTTCTATGGTGTCTGGAATACTATGTTTAATAAAGTCAATTTTTTTTAACCTTCCCTTCGACATCATTGTGTCGTAAACTCTTTTATTCAAAAGATTTGATGCATTCAATTTGTATTCATTAAATCCTTTTTCACGTAAAAAAAGATTAAGAGATTTTGTTAGTAGGCCCTTTGCACCTAAGTCTCTTTTCTTTTGTATGATAAGATAGCCAGATGTTTTCCCAATTGGTAGTTGAATATAAAAAAAGAGATTCCTATAAGTAATATCTTTATCAGGATCTGAGATATATTTTTTTTCATCACCCTCTCGAACAATAAACTTATCTTCATTTACGCCACTTGATAAAAAGCCATAAAGCGCTCTTTTATTCAAATCTGCCTTAACCGGTTCATCTAATGCCAAGTGTAAAACGCTTCGGTCATTTATGGAGGGTGTAGCTTTTACGTTTTCAAAGACTTCGTCCAGGAATTTTTTTAAAAAATCATAAAAATCTTTCTGACCGTCAAATTGGCTAAGTATGGTGGCCGTTTTTTTATGTTCTATTTTTAAACTATAAGTTGCTAAGAAAACTTTGTTTGCCATTATGTTTAGGTTTATCTAATATACAATATATTATAATTTTAAAATAATTAGCTAAAGAAAAAACAAAAAGGCCATCCCGCGGGATGGCCTTTTCAATGTGCTCCGTAATATAATTACTAATTGTATGCTAACATGAAAGGCAATGGCCTTTGATTGTAGCTGTAGAAGTTTTTATAGCCATATTTTTCGGGATTGTTAATGATCTCCTTCATGGCAATAAGTTTGTAAACGTAGGTGCCTGTTTCGCGGTTAAGGCTCATGCGGAAGTAATTATCCTCATTCTGCCTGTCAATTGCGCGCTCAAGCTTAACCGAGCCGTTGTTGTAAGCGGCCGCAGCCAGTGTCCAGCTATTGAACTCCTGATACAGCTCTTTGATGTACTTGCAGGCTGCTACGGTTGATTTTTTTAGATTCAGGCGCTCGTCAATCTTACGATTAACACGTAGCCCATAAGTGCGGGCTGTGCCGGGCATAAATTGCCATATTCCACGTGCCCCTTTGGGCGATGTGCCTCCGCGCAAGCCGGATTCAACCAGTGGCACATACTTAAAATCATCCGGAATGCCGTAAGCCTTTAAAATTGGCTCGATAATTGGAAATAATTTATCGGCCTTAGCATGCAGTACATTGGATTGAATGATTTTGTACCGGTGTTTTGCTATTGATCTTTGTAGTTTGTAATCTACTTTCTTGTCGTCCAGCGGTAACGCTTCGTCGGCAAAATTATACGCTTCTCCTGTTTCAGCAGGCTTGGGTAACAATAATGCAGGCGGTGTGTAAGCGATGTATTTAACCGGTGATGCAGCCGGCGCTGAACTGAAAATGTTAAGTGTGGAAATGATAACCAGCACTACGATTACGGAGCACGTAATTAAGTGTTTTTTAGTCATTTCTTTTTATCCATTAATTAAACATTTGGTAAGATGTGGCACAAAGGTACTGTATATAAAGCAGATTATCAAACACTTACTTTGGGCTTAGTGTTTTGAGAATTTAAATACACCTGCAAAATCGGCGTTTAAAGTACTGTAAGCGGCGATTTTAGACTGTTCAAAAAAATTGTTTTTTTGGCTTAAAAGTTGTAATTTTGACCCTCACGCTGAGAAAGCGCAAAACAAAAAATTATGGTATTTAAACGACCAGCAGGTAGTCGCGACGACAGGCCAGGCAGATCATCAGGCCGCTCAAACAACAGGGCCGAAAACTCAAAAAGAACATCATCTTCTGCTCCTTTCAGGAACAGCGATAACGATCAAAAACCGTATGGCGACAGGAAGCCATCCCCAACTAATCCAAAACCATTTTCAAGAAAATCAGGGTCTGAAGATGCAAGGCCGGGCAGGCGTTTTAATGCACCGTCTGGTGATAAAAAATCATTTGCCCCAAAAGGTAAGCCTTACACAGGCCGCCCTGAAGGGGATGATCGCCCTAAAGGAAAATACGGTGAACAGGCAACAGGCGGCAAAAAGGGATTTGCACCTAAAGGTAAACCATACAGCGGCAGGCCTGAAAGCGGAGATAGCCCAAAAAGAAATTTTGGTGAGGGGCGTGGCTCCGGCTATTCAAACAGTACAGGCAAAAAGGATTTTAAGAGCACTACATCGGGCTTTAAGAGGCGGGATGACAGGGCAGAAGAGCAACCTGTACGTACCATGCGCGGTCGTAAAAATCCTAAAGAAAAAGCACCTCAAAGTGATCTGATAAGATTAAACCGTTACATAGCTAACGCCGGTATTTGTAGCCGCCGTAAGGCTGATGAGCTGATCGCAGCAGGTGTAATATCTGTAAATGGCGAAGTAGTATCTGAGCTTGGTCATAAGGTTGATCCGTTTAAGGATGTTGTGCGTTATAACGGCGAGCCGCTTAAGCGTGAAAAAATGGTGTATGTGCTTTTAAATAAACCAAAAGATTATATCACTACCACAGATGACCCGCAGGAACGCCGTACCGTAATGCATCTGGTTGAAAAGGCCAGCCGCGAACGTATTTATCCTGTAGGCCGTTTAGACCGCAATACAACCGGGCTGCTGCTAATGACCAACGATGGTGACCTTGCCGATAAGCTTTCGCATCCACGTAATAATATTGTAAAACTGTATAATGTGGAGCTGAATAAAAGCCTTACCCAGGGTGACCTGAATAAGATTGGTTTTGGCCTGGAACTGGAAGACGGTTTTATTAAGCCCGACAGTATATCGTATGTTACTGGTGCCAGCAAAAAGGAAGTAGGTATACAGATACACAGTGGCAAGAACCGCATTGTACGCCGCATATTTGAATCGCTTGGCTATGAGGTAGTAAAACTTGATCGCTCTGTATATGCCAACTTAACCAAAAAGGACCTTCCACGCGGACGTTGGAGATTTTTGGATGAAAAAGAAGTTATTCAACTTAAGCATCTGATATAAATTATAAATTAAAAACATTTAACCAAAAGCGCCTTTCGGCGCTTTTTCTGTTAAACATTATTTAGTACTGATTGTAAATGTATGGCTGTTACTCATTCAAACATATTTGCTAACTTGCGTATATAACTAATGAAATAGCTAATGAAAAAAATTCTGACATTTATTTCTATACTGTCTGCCATGACGAGCGTTGCCCAAAAAAAGTCTGACTATCCTAAAAGCTATGATGTTGTAGTTGGCACATATACCAGCGGTTCCAGTAAAGGAATAAGCGTATACCGGTTTTATACAGAATCTGGAAAGCTTGCTTATTTAAACCAGATAGATGATGTAAGCAATCCATCATATTTAGCAGTATCAAGTGACAATAAATTTGTTTACGCTGTTAATGAAAATGACCAGGGTGAGGTAAGTGCATTTCATTTTGAGCCAAAAACGGGCAAGCTTGATTTCATCAACAAGCAATCTACTTTAGGTGGGGCACCCTGCTATATATCGGTAGATAAGAGACGGAAAAATCTTTTTATCGCTAATTACGCAGGAGGGAATATTGCCGTTATGCCATTAAATGAAGATGGTTCTATAGCACCTGCTGCTATGACAAGGCGTGATGATGGCCATGGCCCTAATAAAGAGCGCCAGGAAAAAGCACATGTGCACACCGCCGTGTTATCACCAGATGAAAAATATGTTTTATATACCGACCTAGGTACAGATAAGATTAATATCACCAAATATAAAGGCGGCAAAGATAATCCTATCGTAGTGGCTAACCCGCCGTTTGTAACTGTAAAACCTGGCGACGGCCCGCGCCACCTTGCATTTTCAAACGATAAAAAGTTCTTATACCTGATAACCGAGATGGGGAGCTCTGTTGTAGTGTTTGATTATGACAACGGTAAGCTAAAGCAACGGCAGGAAATTACCTTGTTGCCTGATGGCTTTACTGGGCAAACTGGCGCGGCAGATATCCATATATCCCCAAATGGTAAATTTTTATACGCAAGTAATCGCGGCGACGCAAATGATATTTCAGTATTTGCTGTAAACCAGGAAAACGGTGAGCTAACTTTTATTGAGCGGAATACTACCGGCGGCAAAGGGCCACGAAATTTTGCTATAGACCCCACCGGGCGGTTCATATTAGTGGCAAATCAAAACAGCAACAGCATTGTTGTATTTAAGATAAACCCTGATACAGGAAGATTTTTACAGGCGGTAAGCCGTGCAGAGATAGGCAACCCGGTTTGCATTAAGTTTGCACCGGCCGAATAAATAAAAAAATCCCCTTGTTATGACGAGGGGATTTTTTTTGAATTAAGTTATCTTATTGCTTGGTAAATGAATACACAATGTAACCTGTACCGCTGCCAATTGCAATTGGCGACATTAAAGTCATGTTGGTATCGCTAATGGTGCCAATGTTCAAACGGTAACCTTCCTGTACATTTTTAGCTTTATCGCCTTCATACAGCTTTTTAAACTGAAATTGAGTACCGGTACTGCCGCCGTTGAAAACCGACCAGAAGATGGTTTGTGACTGTCCGTTGGTTAGTGTATATATACCATTACCGCTATTAGTAAGTTTCCAGGTACTGCCTATAAAAGCGGCAGGTGCAGCCTGGTCAAATACATTTTGTACAGCTCCGGGGACAAGGCCATCATAAGTTACATTATTACATACCCAGGTGCCCACAAATTTTCCACGTGATACATTTACAGCAGATGTGCCACCGGAAGTAGTGTTTTGCGGTGTTGAACAGGCAGAAATGATGAAAGTAAAAGCTAAAACCGCAATTGCTGATTGAAATATCTTTTTCATAGTAGATGTTATTGTTACTAATATTTAGGCTATAAACACAAATCAAGCCAAAAGGTTATTGTATTTACTGTTTATTATTTTCAATAACCTCTTTATAGTAACTTTCATATATCGGCATTATCTTGCTCAGCTCAAATTCCTTGGCGCGCTCAAGAGCGTTTTCTTTAAACTGTTCTAACCTTTGCTCATCCTCAAGAATGTAAACCGCCTTTTCGGCCATGCCGTCTACATCACCTACATCCAGCAAAAAACCTGTAACCCCTTCAATATTCAACTCGGGCAAACCGCCTGCATTACTGCTGATCACCGGTACTTTACAAGCCATTGCCTCTAAAGCGGCCAAGCCAAAACTTTCTGAAACAGAGGGCATCAAAAATAAATCTGAAACAGATAGTATTTCTTCTATTGCATCCTGTTTACCCAAAAAACGCACATGCTCGGTAATACCAAGGCTGCGGCTTAGCTTTTCGCAGCCCGACCTTTCTCCACCATCCCCAACCATAAGCAGTTTGGCCGGTATTTTTTCAATGACTTTAGCAAACATTTTTATTACATCTTCAGTACGTTTTACCTTACGGAAGTTTGAAGTATGTATCAGTATTTTTTCGCCGTTTGGTGCTATTGCCTTTTTGAAGTGATCTTTAGGTTTAAGGCTAAAGCGGGTCATATCAATAAAGTTTGATATAACGCGTATGTCTTTCTCTATTTTAAAATATTTATAGGTATCCTGTTTTAAATGGTCTGAAACAGCAGTAACTCCATCAGATTGATTGATGGAGAATGTTACTACAGGCTTATAAGTACTATCCTGCCCAACAAGTGTGATATCGGTACCATGCAAGGTAGTGATGACAGGGATGTTGATACCGTAAGTAGCCAGTATCTGCTTAGCCATAAAGGCTGCAGAAGCATGCGGAATAGCATAATGCACATGTAGGATATCCAGTTTTTCAAACCTTACTACATCCACCAGGCGGCTTGCAAGGGCAAGTTCGTATGGAGGATAATCAAATAACGGGTATTGCGAAACAGATACTTCGTGGTAAAAAAGGTTTTCAGAGAAAAAATCGAGCCGGGCCGGTTGGTTGTAAGTTACAAAGTGTATTTGGTGGCCTCTGTCGGCAAGGGCCTTACCCAACTCTGTGGCAACAACTCCGCTTCCGCCAAAGGTAGGATAACAAACTATTCCTATTTTCATTTATGTTGATAAAATTTAAGCTGCCGGATATGCTTAAGCAATAGCCTTAAATAATATACGTAAACAGCATGCAAGTTTAACAGCTATTTATTATAAATGTGTTACAGGGATGTAAAATGATTGATGGAAGAAACTGCTTTAAGATATATGATACAAGCTTAAAGAATTATTGACCGAAAAACATCATTCAGAATCTGAAACCTGATAATATCAATCAGGCTACGCCAGCTACCCACTTAATTAAGGAGGCATCGATAATGTTATTGATAGAGTTAAGTGTAGCTTTACTTTTTGATACTTTCTGCAGATCTTCGTGATAGATCATATGGTCTACTCCTAAAACCTTTAGTGTGGCATCAGCTGTTACACTTTCTGTCCGTTTATAACAGCAGATCTTAATTTTTTTATAGAAAGAGTTGGTTTGCAATCGACGTAAAACTTTTTCAAAACCATCGGACATGTGGGCGTGGTCAAATAAAATTACGTCCGGTTTTAATTCATGTATTGAAGGAAAAATCGAAGCAGCGGCAGCAATATGTTTCACATTATTGTACTTAGCCAGTAACTGATCCGGAAAAGTATCCGGCGCTACCAAAAGTACTTTTTTGGAACGGGTACGTATCATGGTCAAAATCAATTAAGGAATTGTAAATATAAATTCTATATTTTACAATATCAACCTTGTACGTATTTATAACCAAATAGTTATATCATATTAACAGTAGTGTGTTAGTGGACCGGCCTGCTATCTGAAGTGTCGCTTGAACCTCTTCCGGTTGGGTCGGCATTGCCTTTGTTTACGTCGGTACTATCGGTTTTTGTTGAATCGACAGCCCTTGAATTTGATGGGTCGCCGGTGCCGGCCTTAGCAACAGTATCCTGTGTGCCGCCAAGCGTTGCGTTGCTGCGTTCATCACTATGGCACGCGGCTAATGATGCTGATAAAATTGTTATGGCTGCTATATATTTAAATACTTTCATAATAGTCCTTATTACTATTAGCATAACAGCGCCAGATTTTAAATGTTTGTAAAAAGAAAACGGCGGCCCTTAAGCCCGCCGTTTTCTTTTACGTATGTAGCTGTTATTTTATCTCAAACACCGCCTGTATCTGGAAACTTAATTTTATTTTTTTGAAATCAATGTCAGACTCAGGAGCAACATCAGCAGCTTTAGCCATATACATTACGTTACGTGGCTGCGGGAAACTGCTGACATCGTTTTCTGTAATGTTTAAAGCGCTGCCCAGTTTATCGCCCAAGCCGTTTACCAGGAAAGTGGCTTTATCACGGGCAGCAATCAGAGCTTTTAGCTTCAAATCATTTTTTACCTGGGTTATTTTTGAATAATCATAGCTATCGATATTAGTAGATTGAATTCCTTTGGGGTCAACTTTACTTAATATCTGGTCAAACTTATTAAGGTCGTGAAAACGGATGCCGTATTGTTTACTGGCTAAAAAGTCGGGGTTTTTCTTTTTTTCGGTAACATAGTTCCATGATGACAAGTCGTTTACAGTAAAGTCCTCTTTAGCAACCCCTGCTTCAGCTACAGCTTTTTCCAATTGCTTTTCGAGCTGACTGATAGTGACTTTAGTTTTACCGTTCATATATTCTTTTAGTGAGATGCTCACGTTGATAATGTCAGGAGTCACTTCCATTTCGGCGGTACCGGTTACTTCAATTTTACGGCGAAGGTCGGCATTTTGTGCAAAGGCACCGATTGTTGTTGCTGCAAGAGCGGCTATTAGAAATAATTTTTTCATGATCTTCAAAATAGTATTTAGTATGTAGATGTAAATACGGGGATAAAGTTTAATCTGCAACACTATAATCATCGCTTTGTTGGTTATTAATACTTATTTAAAGTTTAATAAGTTGATGATAAGCGACTAAACATGAATATTATATTTAAAATATATGCTGTTTGATTATTTGCATAAAGCCCGCCCTAAACTTTTCGCTTACCGGTATTTGTTTATTTCCAATGTATATATGATTATCCTGCACCTTAAGCAGCAATTTGGTATTCACGATATAGGAGTTATGTACCCGCACAAACGGTGTCTGTATTTGTTCTTCAATATCCTTAAGCCTGCGGTAAATTAAAATTTCTTCTGTAGCAGTAACTAACCTTACGTATTCCTTTTCTCCTTCAAAATAAAGCACTTCATCAAGTAATAGCTTTCTTAAAGTTTTGCCCGATTTTACAAAGAAGTATTTAGTGTGGTCTTGAAGAGCCGGAGCCGCATCACCTATTGGAACAGCGCTAAATGCCGCTTCAATTTTCTGTGTAGCTGCCAGGAACCGCTTAAGGGTGATCGGCTTAAGCAGATAATCAATGGTCTGAAAAAGGTAACTTTCAGCAGCATGTTCGGCATAAGCCGTAGTAAATACAATTTTTGTTTGCGTTGGAAGCAGCGGGGCCAGTTCCATGCCGCTTAAGTGTGGCATGTTGATGTCAAGAAAGATAAAATCGACGTTATGTTTCTTTAAAAATTCAAGCGCCTCCAATGCGTTATAGCATTTGGCCAAAAGCTGCCAATTGGTTGTTTGGGCAATCAGTACTTCCAGCAGGTTAACTGCATTTGGCTCGTCGTCAATAATAATGCATTTTAAACTCATATCAGCGGGATGTCTAAAGTTGCGGTAAAGTATTGGCCGTTAATTTCTGTATGTAACTCAAAATTATTTTGGTACAAAAATAAAAGCCGTTTGCGTAAATTTTCAATTCCAAAACCTGTCGACTGTACAATTGACGGTGTATGCGGCAAAGTATTTACTACAGTATATATCAACCGGCTGTTAGTTTGTACCAGCGAAAGCTTTATGCTGTTTTTAATACTGCTTTTATCAATACCATGTTTGAAAACGTTTTCGGCAAAGGTCATTAACAGCATGGGTGGCACATTTATATTGATATCACATTGTTTATCAAACTCAATAGTCACATCATACCGCAGGCGAATCTTTTCAAGCGCAATATAGTTCTCTAAAAAATTGATCTCAGTTGCAAGGCTCACCCTTTGTTTGGGGCTTTCGTCAACAAAGTAGCGCATAATGTCAGACAAGCGTTCTATAAGCGCTGCTGTACGCGGCGACTCAAGATAAGCCTCGTAATAAATGTTATTCAAAGTATTGAATAAAAAATGGGGTTGTACCTGCGATTTTAACAAGTTTAGCTCCGCCTGCATTTTTTGTGCAATGATCTCGTCCGACTGCCGCTTCAGCGTAAAGTAAGCGATAGCTATGCGAAATATAAAGCTCAGCAGAAATATCATAACGCCGCCTATAACAAAACTCAAGACGGCTTTCCAACTTATTGGTTCGGGATTTTTAGCGAACAGGGCATTGTAAATGTTCATGGTTATAAATGCCCTTAATAAACCAATGCCAAGTAAAAACAGAATAACCGCTATAATGTAACCCGCAACCTTTCCTTTTTGATAAAGCCGCGGAAAAAGTACAAGGATGTTTCCATAAATAATTGCCGCATAAAATGCAGTGTTTAAAAACGCATAAACCGACGCCTGAAAAACTCCGTCCATACTTATTAGCGATAGAAAGAGCACCAGGTATACAAAAATCCAGATTATCCACTGCAGCTGTACTAGGCCAGGCTTATATTTAAATAACAACATCCTTAAAAATACGAAGCTTTTATACAGCATCCTGATTTTTTAAATAACTGCCTGTTATTATTCAACCAACTGCGTAAAAGTTTAAACTTGAAGGAACAATGGTTAGTACTTCTTTTAATACGTAAGGATTGAAAATAAGCAGGTAAGGGTTAAAATAAACGTTCCAGGTGTTTAACTGATTTGTGCAGATTTATAATGGGTAGCAAATTCACAGTATTATTTAAAACTTAAACGAGCATGAAACTACCATTAATTACTAATAGTATTATTGCAGGGTTAACTCTATTATTTGCAACTCAGCACAATGTTGCCTCTGCACAGGTTGATACTATACATGTTAAGGATAAACGCCTGAACACAGCTGCGCTTAAGCCGGGGCTGCGACAGTATCTGGTTTACTTTCAATCCGAAAAATCGCCTAAAACATTACGCTTTTGGTTTTGGCTGCGCGATACCCGCATTGTAGACCGTAAAGGCGAAAAAGTTTTTGCTACCACCCAACACTGGTATGGTGCCGATACCCTTAGTTACCGGACCGGCTATTCAGTGAACAGGGTGAAGGATTTTTCGCCTGTTTATCATTCTGAAACCACTAACGGAAAAATTGGAGCTTATAACTGGGACACAGACAAGATTAGCGGTGCAGATACTGTAGCACTTAACCAGAAGAAAGATTTTAAACTGAACTTTGACGAAGCATGCTTTAACTGGAACCTGGATATTGAGACGTTTGAAATGCTACCACTTGCCGCAGGCAAAAGCTTTGCTATCAATTTTTATGATGCCGGTTTCGGCAAACCTTCTTTTGTGGTTTACAAAGTTACCGGAAGCGAACTGATAACTACTTATGACGGCCAAAAAGTTGACTGCTGGAAACTGTTAAACGAAAGTGATAATGCCGGGCGCCATTTTACGCAAACGTTTTGGATAAGTAAGAAAGGCCATGAGTTTTTAAAAGAAGAAGATAGCTTTCCGGGCGGCTACCGGTATAAGATTAAGATGCCTGCTACAGCGCCAGATCTGGTTAAAAGATTTGCCGCTAAGTAATTCAAGATCACTTTTTACCATGTTCTTTTAACTTCCCTTTTATAATAGCATCCTTCACAAACCCGGGTAGGATGCTATTTAGCTTAACCAATAACTTATTGGCAGCTCCTGGAACAATTTCCTTTTTGCCTTTAAACAGCCCTTCAATAGCTATGCTGGCTACGTCTTCCGCCTCAAAAATAGTGGCTTTGGCAATGCCCTTAAGTTGCTGATTCATAATTAAAAGCTCGGGCTTGGTGTTTATACCACCCGGGCTAAGCAAGCTCATTTTTACATTTTTGCCCGCAAGCTCCAACTGCATACATTTGGTAAAATAGGTGATAAAAGCTTTACTTGCCCCGTAGACCTGTTTGCGGGGTACCACAAAAGTGCCGCCTAAACTGCCAACGTTTAATATATATGAAGTAACCTCCTCATCAACCTGGTCCAAAAACATGCGTGTAAGCAAAACAGGGGTAGTTACGTTCAGCTCGATCTGCTTTCGATAGAATGCGGCTGGTTTATCTACAAACCAATCCCAGTTGCCCAGGCCTGCGTTGTTTATGAGAATATTAGCTGATATTTGATATTGAGTAAAATAGTTAAATATCAGCGCGGGGCTATCGTTATGAGTCAGATCAAGTTCAAGCGTATCAACTCGTATTTCAAACGTTCTATGCAGATAGTTTGCCAAATGAGTCAGGCCGGTATTTGGCAGGGATACTAATAGCAGGTTAATGTTACGCTTAGCCAGTTCAACAGCAAAAGCTTTACCCAATCCTTCGCTTGCGCCTGTTACGATAGCGGTTAGTTGCGACATGGCTTAATGTGTTTTTAAATATTCAATAGTACGGCGCATGGCTTCCTCAAAAGGTGTTATGTGGTACCCTAACTGATCTATAGCTTTTTGACTGCTGTATTTCTGATTAAGCTTGAGCCTGTCGGCAAATTCCGGCAAAAAAACCGGCGCTAATCCGGTAAGGTTTGTCTTTAAAGCTTCGAAACGGCTGTAAAACTTTATAACCGGTTGCGGCAAACGCAACATGCTACGCTTTATGCCTGATATTTTTTCCAGCGTTGCAAAAAACTCATTAAAGCTAATATCTTCTCCACCTAAAATATAGCGGTTGCCTGTTATGCCCTTTTCCATGGCAGCTATATGGCCAATTACCACGTCATCCAGGTAACTGTAATTAGATACCTGCCCGCCATCACCAGGGATGATACGCCACTTTCCCTTTAGGTAACCGCTTATCATTTTACTTACGGTGTTGCTATCTGTTATCGGCCCTTCGCCAAAAACCCGCGAGGGGTTAACGGTAACAACGTCCAATCCATCATTTACAAAATCGTTTACTGCCAGCTCGGCCAGATACTTGGTACGTTCATAAGTAATCGGAAAGCCTACAACACGAGGGTCATTTTCAGTCATCGGATGTTTAAGCGTTGGCCCCCAAACACCGCACGTAGAAGTATAAACTATACGTTTTACTCCTGCATTTTGTGCAACCTGCATTACGTTGCTTGTACCGGTAACATTGGTTGCATAAAAGTCATTAGCATTGCGGGTCCACATTTTGGCCATTGCCGCTGTATGATATGCCTGCGTGCAGCCTTGCATCGCTTCTTGTAAACTGCCGGTATCCAATATATCTCCTTTTACCGGCTTAATGTTAGCGTGTTTGATAAGATAGGGATGATTAAGGTTGCGGCAAAGTGCCTTAACCTGATGCCCCCTTTCGGCAAGTATAAGGCAAAGCTTACGGCCAATAAACCCGGTGGCGCCGGTTACAAAAATTTCCATAGAGATTTGTAAAGATGGTTTAATCCTGCCAAAAAATAAAATTTGAGTTTTAGCATCCTTTAGGTTGTAAGTTGATATGAACATTACTTATTGCAGACTGTTGGTTAACCATGCAGCCAAACAGTGTAACGGTTATATTTCCGCACCAGTTATTTGAAAAACATCCAGCGGTGCAAAAGGGCAGTGCCGTGTATTTAATGGAAGAGGATTTATATTTTAACCAGTATAAGTTTAATAAAAAGAAGCTGGTACTGCACCGTGCATCCATGAAGTATTACGCTGACTTTTTAGCTGAAAAAGGTGTTAAGATTGAATATATAGAAGCAAGCAACAAACTTTGCGATATTCGTCAACTTGTGACGAACCTGGCTGAACAAGGCATAGAGAATATCCATTATGCACATGTTGCTGATGACTGGCTGGAAAAACGACTACGGAATAGTTGCAATAAGGTTAACATCCCCCTGACCAGGCACCGTTCACCAAACTACTTAAACGATGCAGATGATATAGCGGATTACTTTAACAGCAAAAGCAGCTATTTTCAGACAGATTTTTACATTGCGCAACGAAAGCAAAGAAACATCCTGTTGGAGGCCAATGATAAGCCAATTGGTGGCAAATGGACTTATGACAGTGACAATCGCCGTAAATTTCCGAAAAATGGAACTGTACCGGTCTTGGATGTCCCTCCTTTAAATAAATATGTTACCGAGGCAATCGAATGGGTAAATAAATACTACCCTGAAAACTATGGCGATACCGAATCGTCTTTTGGCAACCTGGGCGGCTTTTATCCGGTAACTCATGCAGAGGCGCATAAATGGCTTGATAATTTCCTTGAACAGCGACTGTATAACTTTGGCGTTTATGAAGATGCTATGGTGAACAGCGAAAGCTTTTTATATCATTCTGTTTTATCGCCGATGATAAACATTGGCCTGCTTAATCCGCAGGAAGTGATTGATAAAGCACTTGATTTTGCTGCCGACCGGAATGTTCCTTTGAATTCGCTTGAAGGTTTTATACGACAAGTTATGGGCTGGCGCGAATACATCCACCTGGTTTACGAGCGCGAAGGTGTAAAGCAGCGTACCACCAACTACTGGGGCTTTAAACGTAAAATACCGCAGACCTTTTGGAAGGGCGAAACAGGTATTGCGCCTGTTGATATGGTTATAAAACGTGTGCTGCACACAGGATATAGTCACCACATTGAAAGACTGATGGTACTGGGCAACTTTATGCTGTTATGCGAGTTTGATCCGGATGATGTGTATCGCTGGTTTATGGAAATGTATATTGATGCGTACGACTGGGTGATGGTGCCCAACACCTACGGCATGACACAATTTGCCGACGGCGGACTGATGATGACCAAGCCTTACATCAGCGGCAGCAATTACTTGATGAAAATGGGCGATTGGCCAAAAGGGGACTGGCAAAAGGTGTGGGATGGTTTGTTTTGGCGATTTATGCATGTGCACCGCGATTTTTTTAATCAAAACCCACGCCTGGCAATGCTTGTGAACTCATTTAATAAGATGGATGCTGAAAAGCGGAACACTCATCTTAACAATGCAGAGAAATTTTTAGCCTCTCTTGATAGTCAGCAACATGATAAGTAAATATATAATATTAGAAGCTTAGACAAAGTTATTACCGAACTGGCAATTCTTTATCATCTGTTAACAAAGATGCTGATATGCCTGCCAAGCCGATAGCAAAGGCTGCATTGCGAGCACGTTTATTATCAGCAAAACCAAGTACCCAAGGAGATGCAGCAGCAAATATACTTACCGATAGGTCAATAAGTAAATGTGCCTTGAATGGTAGAATTTTACATAAGCCCCACTCGGCTTTGGTAATTGCAGTATAAGCTAAGGCCCCGCCACCCAAAGCTTTGCATAAAAGGTTAGCCTTTTCTTCTTTAGTAAATCCAGCTAACTCCGGTATAAATGGCACAAGGGCTGCGTAGGCATAATCTATAGCACCGTGTGCTTGTCTTGAAATTGGCTTTTCCATATAACTGAACCGTTTAAATAATAACCCCAGGCGTGCACGTTGGTTTTAAATAAAAAGCCGCCTTAATTTATATAAGACGGCTTTGCTATAAGTTTTTTATCGGTTATCTCGACTGGTTCTTTCCCAGTTGATAATCATATGGTGGTTTAAGGCCCAGTAGGTTTTCAACAAAGTAATCCCAGCGGCGGCGCATCATGTATGGGGAGTAAGCTCCGTAACCATGCGCACTGTTGGGGAATATCACAAGGTCAAAGCTTTTGTTGGCTTTTTCCAGTGCCTCAACAACCAATAAAGTATTGTAAGGTGGTACGTTATTATCCATCATGCCATGAGCCAGCATTAGTTTACCTTTCAGGTTTTTAGCGTAATTCTGGTTGGCTTGTGCTTCGTAGTCAGAATTTTCAACAAGTCCGTTGTAGCGCTCGCCCCAATCATCCTCATAGTTACGGTTGTCGTGGTTGCCAGATTCTGATATACCAACTTTAAAGAAATCAGGATAACGGAACATGGCTGCAGCGGTAGCAAAACCACCACCCGAGTGGCCCCATATACCTACTTTCGCTGTATCGATAGGGTAAGTGGCCGCCAGTTGTTTGATAGCGGTTATCTGATCCGGAAGCGTATTAATGGCCATGTTGCCATAGCTCATATCATGAAAGCTTTTTGAGCGTAACGGATTACTTGTGCCTTCAATATTCACTACTATAAAGCCTAATTCAGCTAAAGCCTGGTGATCGCCCCTTGCTGCCGAAAAAGACCAGCTGCCTACGCTACCACCTTGCGGGCCCGGATAAATGTAGTCGATAACAGGATATTTTTTACCAGTTTCCATTTTGGTTGGCGTAAACACCAAACCATAAATATCGGTAATGCCATCAGCGGCTTTTAACTTAACAGGAGTTGGCGCTTTCCAGCCGGTTGCAGTGAGGCGAGAGATGTCTGCTTTTTCAAGTGTGGATAACAACTTGCCGTTCATGTCGCGCAGTACGGTAACCGGCGGCACGTTTGGCTGCGAATAAGTATCAACAAAATATTTATCATCAGGAGAAAAGCTCACCGAGTGATTGCCTGCCTCTGGCGTAAGCAGGGTTAAACCTTTTCCATTAAAGCCTATTTTATAAAAATGCGCAAAATAAGGGTTCCCGGCTTCCCGGCCGTCAGCCATGAAATACAGTGTGCGGGCTTTTTCGTCAACTTTTAACAGGCGTGTTACCACCCAGTTTCCTTTGGTGATCTGGTTTTTAAGCTTACCTGTTGTAGCGTCATAAAGGTAAAGGTGGCCCCAGTTGTCGCGTTCAGAAAACCAGATGATCTCCTTCGACGCCGGCAGGTAACGCCAATTAATAGCCCCCCAGCCAGATTCATATTGGGTTTTTACATTCTCTTCAAATACATTGCGTACTACACCGGTCTGTGCGTTGGCAATACGAAACTTTTCATTTTTATGATCGCGTGAGGTAGATACAAACGCGAACTCGGTACCATCGGCTTTCCAATCGGCATCATCAAAGGTGCCGCTGCTGGATATATCATCGCTTAAAGTAGCTCTGTGCGGATCTGGTTCAATGTTGAAACGAACAACTTTTGGGTTCTCAACATCAACAATTACACGCTGAATGGTGGTAATGTCTTTATCGCCGGGGAGCGGATATTTCCAGGCGTGTAAGGTTGGTTTACCCACGTTTGTGGTAACCAGGTACATATCGCTGGATTTACGCTGGTCCTGCTGAAAGGTAGCCACCTTTTTAGAATCAGGCGACCACGAGACGATAGGGCGGTCGCTGCTGGTCCAGCCGGCATTATCGGTAGCGTAACCAAAATCCTTAACACCATCGGTAGTAAGTTGAGTAGTGGCACCGCTGGCTACATCGCGTACCCAAAGGTTATAATCTTTTATGAAAACAGCTTTTTTACCATCCGGAGATAACACCTCATTGCCACCACCACGGGCAGCCCTGCCTGTCAACCTTTCTGGCCTGGCCTGAGCGTTGCTGGTATCTGCTGCCAACTGGTTACTTTGGGAATTGTACATCCACTTTTTACCATCTACAGCAAATGTTATATACTTGCCATCGCTACTGTAGGCAATACGTTCAAAAGGTAATTTATTAGCAGTGTAAGTTTTACCTGTAGCAGATGATAATGCAGCCGTAAGCCTGGCAGCGTCAAATGCGGGGGATTTGGTTTTTTTGGCGGGGTCAACCAATATAAAATCGGTGCTTTGGCCGGTGTTTACCTTGTACCAAAATTTACCATCAGCCAGCCAGTTAGGCATAACACTGCCATGGTCAATTAAACGATTGGTGTTATAGCCTAAAAAACGCTCGGCGCGTTCATAGTCTGCAGCGGTAAGGGCACCGCCCTGCTGTGCAAAAGCTTTAATACCCAGTGCAATTGCTGCAGCAGTTAATAAATACTTGTTCATGTATAGTCAGATCAGTTAATTAAAGATACCAAAGTAAAGTTAATTAACTGTTTACGCTAATAAAACAAGTATAATGATTGTTACACAGGGTCAAAGTTGCTTTACAAAGCTAAATCCGGCCATTCCATTTGAATAAGTTGGCATAATCAGGCTGCTTTTATTAGAGTTTTTATCATGAAATAACTTATTCCGAAAAAGCGGATAAATTAGATATGCAGCCTTAGTAGATAATATACCAAAGCCTGCACCGGCAATAATGTCGCTGAACCAATGGTCGCGGTTGTAAACGCGTAGTATGGCCGTAGCAGTAGCAAAAGAATAACCTGCTATGCCGTACCAGATAGATTTTTCGCTATACTCCTGTGCCATAAATTCAGCAGCGGCAAAAGCATTACCGGTATGCCCGGAAGGAAATGAATATCTGTTTGATCCATCGGGGCGTAATCTGTTTGAAGCGCCTTTTATACTAAAGGTTGCCAACGCCATGATACCTTCAGACATGCCAATTAATATAGTACGGTCAATAAAAGTATTCTTACCATGTATCCCGGCTAAATTAAGACCGTAAACCATAGCAATGGGTGCGTATTGAAAATAATTTTCGATATGATAATGGAAGTTTGGAATATCTTCTATCAAATCATTATAAATACTATAATCCAGGTTTCGGATAGGTTTTACACTGAAAGATAATACACCGTACGTTATAAATACAGCTGGAGGAATAAAAGACGGCAGTTTACTATGAAGCTGCCGAACGGTATCCGGCAGGGCAAGGATACTTGCCGAATCAACTTTGGCTGTGTCTGTTACTTGTGCTTCCGATTGAAGCGTACACAGAATCAATAGTAAAATTAAAATATGCTTCAACTTGATTTATGTTAGTAGTATGTTAACATAAAATCAACTTAAATGTTGCAAAGAAAAACCCAGCCATTTACAGCTGGGTTTTATGGTAGATGCAGGATAGTTTTTAAAACTTGTAAGTAACAGATAAGCGATAGTTACGGGGCGCTTCTGCCTGGTAGTAATAACCAGGAAGATACACGTAATACGAGCCACTGTACAGGTATTTATTAAGTACATTAAATACATTAGCCGCTATACGCATTTTACTGCCTTCCCAAAACAAGCCGCCATCCACTTTAAAGTAATCGGCCATTTGTATGGGCGTAACAGCATCAGCCTGGCGATTACCTAAAAATGTAAAGCCACCTGCTATTCCGGCCCCTTTTAATGTGCCTCTTAGCAATTTATAATTTATCCATGCATTGGCAACGTGTTTGGCATAAGCAGGTACTGTAATACCTTCTACCTGGTCTGCTAACTTTGTTACTTTAGAGTCGGTGTAGGCGTAGTTGGCTGTAACATCCAAACCAGGTAAAATTTGTCCGCGCAAATCAAATTCAACGCCTTGCGCGCGTTTCTGGCCCAATACAACGCTTAGCCCTTCAGTTGGATTGGTATTAGGTGCAGCAGTAAGTTCGTTATTTTTAAGGATGCGGTAAACAGATACTGTAGTATTCCATGTTCCGTGTGCCCAATCCCTTTTAACACCAAATTCTAAATTGTTCCCTGTTAATGGTTTTACTGAACCACCGCCGGCTAAACGCCCGCTTTGCGGCGTAAAAGCCTGGTCATACAAACCATATACAGAGGTTTGGTCGTCTATTGAAGCGCTAAGGCCAATGCGTGGTGTAAAGTGTTTAGCTATTTCTGCAGCGCTGCCAAAGCTTGATTGATTTACGTAAGTATAACGGCCGGCAAGGGTCAATCTTAACTTGTTGTCAAGAAAACCCAGTTCGTCCTGTACGTATACGCCCGAATAGCGTTGATTGATAAGCCCGCCACTTGCCGCGGCACGTTCATCTAAACTTAAAGTACGATCAAACACAGGGAACCCATTTGGAGGGAATCCGAGGTTTGGATTTTTAGGATCAAATTTTTGGTCTTCCGTATCTAAAGGCTGGCTATTAACAAAGTCTGCTGCATAGTCTTTTGAACCAACATCTAAACCTGCTAAAATGTTATGGGTTACTGAACCTGTGTAAGCTTTACCATTTAAGAAAACCTGGCCTAAGGTCATTTTACTTTTTGCATCCCACTGGCCAACATCACGTATGTACTTGCCATCAGGGTCAATAGCTTCTGCCCATAATGATGAGCCTTTCATGCCATAGTTATAATACGCAGTTTGGGCAGTTAATTTCCAATTGGTACTAAGCTGGTGCTGCAAATTAAAGGTAATACTGTGGTCGTTGATGTTGGTAGGCGGCAAACCAGCAGGCAGTGCAGAAGTGTTTTGGGGGTAGGTTGCATAACCATCCGGGCTGAAGATGTAGAAAGAACCAACATCAGACATGTGTGCACGCTGATAAATATATTCTGCGGTCAATTTAGTTTTATCATCCACCTGGTATGATATTACCGGTGCGATGCTGTAACGGTCGTTAAACTCGTTAGCGCGGAATGAACCTTTATTTTGGCCTGCAAGATTTAAGCGGTAAAGTAATTTACCATCTTTGCTTAGCTTGCCATCAAGGTCAAGCGTGGCACGGTTAAGGTTAAAACTTCCCGTTGTATAGCTAAATTCGCCTTTAGTTTGGCCTGTAGGTTTTTTGGTAACAACGTTATACAACCCACTCGGATCGCCGTTGGCAAGCATAAATCCTGCAGGGCCTTTTACAAATTCGATATGGTCAACAAAGCTCATATCTTCGGTAAGGGGCCCCCAATAAGAGTTTACAATATTAAAACCATTACGAAATGCCTGGATCTGAGAGCCACGCATGTTAATATTTGCATACATATCGCCCCAATGCTCTAAACGTATGGCGCCGCTTACATTACGTACAAGGCCATCGCTCACACTGATAATCTGTTGCTGTGCCAAAGCCTGAGAACTTACCACCTGTATGTTTTGCGGAACTTCAAGCAAAGGTTCGTTTAAACGTAGCGATGGAGATGGGTTATCTATCTTAATGCGATTATTATTTGAGTTTATGATCACCTCTTGTAACTGCGAAGTGCTGATATCCAGTATAAAGTTAACCTCAGCAGCCTGGCCTGCTGTAATGGTTACCTGTTTTTCCTGAGTTGTAATATTTATTGCAGATACAGTAACCATATATGTACCCGGATTGATACGGCCTATGCGGAAACGACCTTTATCATTTGTTGAAGCGCCGTACGAAGTACCTTTCAAGCCAACGGATACATAACCTACCGGGCTACCGTCGGTAGCAGTTACTACACCGCTGATGCTGCCATGTTGCTGCGCAATAGCGGTTGATAGTGTTATTAAGCAAAATAGGAGTGATAAAATTTTCTTCATGCTATTTGGAATGATTCTAAACAGCGGCAAAGAAACATTTAAAATACCGTAATGTCAATACTTATTTTGAATTAATCTAAATAAATTTATTCATCCTTTCTTCTGCTAAACTTATCAGATTAAAGCCCGGAGCGTATTTAACGGCCTGAGCGGTAAGTTAACGTATTAATTCATCCATTTCTTTTTGCATGGAAGTGCCAAGTGCAGGTACCCGAACCGAAAAATGATCTGCACCGGGCACTATAATTACTTTTATATCGGCACTTATGCTTTTTACTTTATTATCAAAAGCCATTACAGATTTATCTAAAAAAAAATTATCGTTATCACCGGCATATATCCTTAGCTTACCTGCAAGTTTGGGTTTAAGCTTTGGCCAGTTTTTAACAACATATTGTGCAAGGTCGTAATCTTTCCATTCGGCTACTACCTTTCTGTCAATAAGCCCCGTCTTTCTATCAAATAACGGCTTTGGGCGGCCGTTTTTGTCCGGCTTACCAAACTCGGCTTCAAAGGATTGCTGCTGCCCGCCGTCGCCTTCAAACAGTTCTTTTATTTCCCCTTTACGCAGGGTAGTTTGGTATATGCCATTCAGTTTAAAAAATTCACGCTCTTTTCCATTTTTATCTGTATAAAAATTTTGATCCTTATACAGGTCCACGCCCAGGTAATTGCTAAAGTCTACAGGGTCTGGCGAAGTAGCCCAACAGCCGCCGAAAGCATCAGGATAATGAATCATCAGCCAGGCAGCACCATAGCCGCCGCTGCTTTGGCCGGTAACAAAAGTGTTTGATGGTTTTGTACTGCCGTGATAGTTATTTTGGATGTAAGGAATAAATTCTTCTACCAGCGCCTTGCCCCAGGGGCCGTTGACCCTCGAGTCGACTAAAGCATGGAGGCCATAGGGCGTTTGTGTTTCAGGATTTAAAAAGATCACTATTTTTTCTTTACCCTGCCCAACACCATAAGCGTTTTGCGATAAGGGGGCTAAAGCCCCGCGGTGAGTGCCTGTCCAGCCGGGAATGATATAAATTACCGGATAGGTGGCAGATGAGTCCTTACCGTAAGATGGCGGTAATATAATACCGGCCTTTATATAGATGTTCTCTTTGCGGAAGGCGGTCAGCAGGGCAGATCTGAATACTATTTCCTTAATGTCAGGCCTTTCTGGGAATGGGCGCTCACGTATGGTATTATCAATAGTTAATTCGGCATGGTTTTTTGCACCTGGTGTTATGTGCAATATTGCTTCTTTACGTGCATAAACATTGCCCGGGCTTAAGGTAGATCGCTCTTTGGTATTCGTGTCCAGTAGTGCAGCAATCCTATAATATCCTTCCTTCAAAGAATCGATTCGCGTGTTAAAATATTCCGCCGATTGATCTATTACAGCCGGTTTGTCATTGGTCCAGCCTGTAACGTTTAAGGCGAAAGCAGCTTCATTATCATTCAACTCGCCGTTGAACCGCTTATTGGTATCGGCGAGGGTATAAACGAACAGGCGGCCTGTATACGGCCCTTTCAAGGCAGGACTTAACTTTACCGTTATTGTAGTTTGGGCAAGCAAACTGCAGGTAACACAGCTTAGCATCAGGATCAGATATATCTTTTTCATTTAAGTTTAGTTTGGTGGTATGACTATCTGAAACTTAAATTGTGACAAGCTTTAGGATTATAGCAGGGTATTGTCGACAAATAGAGGTATTTCATCGTCAAACAACATGCTAAAAAACAGACCGCTTTCCGGGGGGCGGAAAGCGGTCTGCTTAACATGGATTGTATTTAACTACACCGTATTTCAGCTGCTTACAATTAATGATCTCGGCTCAACCAATTACAGAGTTAAAGTGTTTTATCTGTTGCTACATGATAGGCTGGATCTTCCAGTACATTTACGTCGATAATATCGGCTGCGTTTTCAAGCAATAAGCGGCAATCTTCGCTGAGGTGTTTCAAATGCAACTTTTTGCCTGCTTGTTTATACTTACCGGTAAGTTTGTTCAACGCATCAATTCCAGACATATCGGCAACGCGGCTGTCCTTAAAATCAATAATCACCTCGAGAGGGTCGTTCTCAATATCAAATTTTTCATTGAAGGTAGTTACCGAGCCAAAAAACAGCGGGCCATATATTTCATAATGTTTAACACCGGCTGTATCAAAGTACTTACGGGCGCGTATCCGTTTGGCGCTTTCCCATGCAAATACCAACGCCGATATAATTACACCTATCAATACTGCCAGCGCCAGGTTGTGCAGCCATATTGTAATCAAGGCTACTAAAATTCCTACAAAAACATCCTGTTTGGGCATTTTATTGATTATCCTGAAACTGATCCATTCAAATGTACCAACAGCTACCATTATCATAACCCCAGTTAAGGCAGCCATTGGCAAGCGCTCAATTATCGGGGCGCCAAAAAGTATAATGCATAGTATAGTTAAAGAAGCAATAATGCCGGATAACCTGGCTCTTGCGCCAGCAGAAAGATTGACAAGCGTTTGCGCTATCATGGGGCAGCCGCCCATGCCGTAAAAAAAGCCGTTCAGGATATTTGCCGTTCCCTGTGCAACACACTCGCGGTTGCCGCTGCCACGGGTGCCTGTCATTTCATCAACAAGATTAAGTGTAAGCAAGCCTTCTGTTAAACCTACGCCGGCCATGATCAATGCATACGGAAAGACTATTTCAAGCGTATGCAGATTGAACTGAACAGCCGGGATGTGAAACGGTGGGAAACCACCGCTTACAGCCGCTATATCTTTAACTGTTTTAGTAGGGATATTTAAGCCTAATACTAACAAAAACACTACAATAATTGCAACTAATGATGCCGGTATGGCCTTTGTGATTTTTGGTAATAAAACTACGATAGCTATAGTTAAAGCAACCAAGCCGGCCATAATGTATAATGGCTGCCCGGTAAGCCAGGTTTCGCTGCCATTGGTTATAGTTTTGAATTGTTGTAGTTGGGCCATAAAAATGATAACCGCCAAGCCATTTACAAAGCCGTACATTACGGGTTGGGGCACAAGGCGTATAAATTTACCTAACTTGAAAACGCCTACTAATATCTGTATCAGCCCGGCTAAGGCTACTGCTGCAAACAGATATTCAATTCCGTGCGATTTCATCAAGGCGATAAGCACTACCACTGTTGCGCCTGCGCCACCTGATATTAAACCCGGGCGACCACCTAAAATTGATGTTACCAACCCCATTATGAACGCCGCGTATAAACCAACAAGAGGGGGCAGGCCGGCAAGTATAGCAAATGAAAGCGACTCGGGCATCATGGTCATGGCAACGGTCAGACCTGCTAAAATTTCGTTTTTATAATTGATCTTCTGAGAAAAGTCGAAAAGGCGTAAATAAGGCTTCATCCTTAAAAAAGTTATAGTTAAAACAAGTGTATACAGGCGTCTGGCGGACGCCAGCGTTATTGAAGGAGCAAGCTATTTACTCAAGGCGGTGTAACGGGGCTGTTATAAACGGTTATTGTAACCATGCTGCAAAGTTATAACTATTTATCATCTTCAGGTACAAAGTTGATGCCTTTGGCAGAATCAAACACTATGTATACCCTTCGCCATGGATCATTACCCTGCATTTGCCATTTATGGCCCGTACCTGTTATATCCATAGCTATTAAAACCTCACCCGGATGAAGTGTAAATTCTTCGCCTGTATGCGTAACAAAATGAAGCGTGCCTGTAAGGCATACAACATATTGTGTGTCCGGCGCAGTATGCCAGTCGAGAAAAGAATGGGGCGCGGTTTCTTTAAAGCTAACAGTGTGCACATCATAAGGTACCGCATCTGCAAGGTGGCCTTCCTGCACATGCGAGTGGCCGTCTGCACCGGTTGTTAATAAATATGCTTTTATCATCGGCCGCGTATTAAAATGCTTCGTTTAAACCCAGAAACAAACCGTGTGCGCCATATTTTCCCCATGCATAGTCGATACATAAATTAGTGCGGGTTGTTTTGTTGAACAACACACGTAAGCCAGCGCCACCACCCGGTTGCCATACATCAAATAGTTTGGTACCCAGATCATCATTGGCCGATTGGATATTAAAGAAGGTAACCCCGCTCAGGAATTTGTTTTTAAGGATGGGAAAACGATATTCCATTTCTGAGTAAAAGTACTGTGTACCCTTAAAGTAGGTAATTGTGTAACCCCGTCCGCTTCGAAAGTTACCGTCGCGGCCAGTGCCCGGCAGTTCCAGGTAAGGCAGGGTGCCGCCTATAACATAAGATCCCCAGTTCCAGAAAGCCAGCACATGCTCGGGGTTGGTTTTAGACAGGCTCCAGTATTTTCTAAAATCGGTAGTTATCATTACCGCATTTTTAGTACTGCCCAGCCAGCTTTGATTTACACGTATACCGGCATCGGCGTAAATACCTTTGTAAGCACGGTTCTGATTGTCGCGGGTGGTATATTGTATGTTGGCCAAAAAGCCATTAGAGGCGTAATGGTCGTTGTCAAAGCCATATCTGGCGTTATAAACACGGTATGGTGTGAGCACACTATCTGCGTTAAACTTATCGTATATCTTACGGCGAATATCAAAAGATACCCCGGCTCCCAAAAACAAGCCCTTATCTATTTGCTTATAAACCTTTTCCCTGAAACTGTAATACTGCGCATTAAGCACAAATGGCTTGCGGCTGGGGTTGCTTAAAACCAGGTCCTCTGCGCTGCCGTTTGCTGCATTGCCAATACCGATGCCAAAATCGGGGGTTACCGTTTTTGCCGCTACAAGGCTGCCCTGCAGGTTCCATTTATTGCCGGGCGTATAAATGTTATGTGTTAGATAAAAATAGATTATGTTTTTGGTAGTAATAGATGCCGAAGTTGCCGCTACAGACAACAAAGTGTTTGGGTCGTTACCTAAAACTTTACCTGCAACCGCTTTAATGCCTATCTGCGTACCTATGCTTGGGTTAGAAGCAAAATTTGGAATGATAGTAATGCCTGATGGCTTCTTCTTTATTGAATCGGGTTTTTTATTAGGATGAAAAATATCTTTAAACAGATCGCCTACATCATATTGGCCTTCGGTGTTATTGGGTTTTATTACCTTTTTACCTGTCTTGCTTAACGAATCGGCTTTTACAGTGTCAACCGGAGTTATCTGGGCGTAACTGTAACTACTTGCCAATAAAAGCAAAATCAAAAGTGTCTGCCTTAAAGCAGGAGTTATCTTAGAGTTTGATTGACGATTTTTCAAATTGGCTGATTATAAAATAAGCTAAAGGCCGCAAAAGTACAAATAATTGACTTTTAGGGCAATCCAATGTTATTTAGAAAAGTTATCATAGAGTGAAACCTTATGTTACTTTAGACCCGATAATACTGATTATTATTACAAAATACTGTTACATTATAAAAGTACCTCAATTTACAATTGAATGCCATGAATTGTTTAGGGGATAGATAAGGACAGTATGATTAGCTGTTTAGCTTATTTTGTACCTCGAAAAACACAGATAATTATCTGGAGCCAATTAAGGTAGTACACCTTTAGACCTAACTTTTCGTTGATTCTATGCTATTAAATAAAAAAAACCTGTTTTTGTTTTTCATTTGTGTAATGTATGTTACTGCCCAGGCACAGCAACGTAAGCTAAGTGAGTTTGATAAGATCAGGCATAATTTTGAGATCGTACCTGATACTATTCAAACAAGCGTTTACTGGTACTGGATATCCGATAACATATCTAAAGAAGGCGTTATAAAAGACCTGCAAGCCATGAAAAAAATGGGCATTAACAGGGCTTTTATAGGTAATATAGGGCTACCGGCCGGTGATACTCCGTATGGAAAGGTCAGGATATTCAGTGATGAGTGGTGGGATATTTTACATGCCGCTTTAAAAACTGCGGGCGATTTGAATATTCAGATCGGTATTTTTAATAGCCCCGGTTGGAGCCAGTCGGGAGGACCCTGGATAAAGCCCGAACAATCTATGCGCTATCTTACCAGTTCTCGAACGTTAATCAGCGGTGGCAAAATAGTTGATGTGATGTTGCCTAAACCCACAGATCAGTTTCAGGATGTAAAAGTGATTGCCTACCCGCAACTTTATACTCCTCAGATTGCTAACCCAGCAATATCTGCACAGCCGGAGTTGTCTGATTTAGACAAACTGCTGATTGTTGGTAACGACAAGGTTGTTGATTTTGATAAGAGCGGCCATCAGCAGATTGATTTTAAATTCATAAACGAGCAGGCTGCGCAAAGTTTAACTGTGTATCCAGCTAAACAGGCAATGTTTGCAAAAGCCACTTTGCAGGCAAATATTAGTGGCACTTTCAAAACCATCAAAGAGTTTAATATAGACAGGCAGAACGATGCGCTGAATGTGGGTTTTGAACCCTACGCGCCAATTGTAATATCATTTGCCAAAGTTAAAGCCAAAAGCTACCGGCTGCTTTTAGATAATTATTCGCCCGGTAGCGGCATCCTTGGACTTGAGCTTTCGGCCGCTCCCAGGGTAGAGCGTTATCCTGAAAAAACACTCGCTAAAATGTACCCCACGCCATTGCCATACTGGAAAGAGTATCAATGGCCGGCGCAACCGGAGGTTAGTGGCGACTATGCCATAGATCCGGCAAATGTGATTGATATCAGTGCCAAAATGGATACCACCGGAAGGCTGCAGTGGAACGCACCTGATGGAAACTGGGCAGTTATGCGTACAGGTATGACCTCTACACTTGTTAAAAACGCGCCTGCAACACCCGCCGGTACCGGTTTAGAAGTTGATAAAATGAGCAAAAAGCATGTCGCTTATCATTTTGACAACTTTTTAGGAGAAATCATCAAACGCATACCCGCTCAGGACCGCAGGACCTGGAAAGTGGTAGTTGAGGATAGTTACGAAACTGGCGGACAAAACTGGACCGATAACTTTATAAATGATTTTAAAGCTAAATACCAATATGATCCTGTTGCTTATTTGCCTGTATTTAAAGGATGGGTTGTAGGTAGCCAGGAACAGTCGGACAGATTTTTGTGGGATGTGCGCCGATTGATAGCCGATAATGTAGCATATAAATACGTGGCCGGGTTACGCGAGGTAAGCCACCGGCATGGATTAACTACCTGGCTGGAAAACTACGGGCACTGGGGGTTTCCCGGTGAGTTTTTACAATACGGAGGCCAGTCGGATGAGATAGGGGGAGAGTTCTGGAGCGAGGGCGACCTGGGCAATATTGAAAACAGGGCGGCATCTTCGGCTGCACACATCTATGGTAAAAAGAAGGTATCGGCCGAATCGTTTACCGCGGGTGGTAAATCTTACGGGCGTTATCCCGCAGTGATGAAGCAGCGGGGCGATCGTTTTTTTGCAGAAGGGATCAATAACACATTATTGCACGTTTTTATTGAGCAACCGGCAGACGATAAATTACCCGGAATTAACGCTCCTTTCGGAAATGAGTTTAACCGGCATAACACATGGTTTTATGAGATGGGTGGTTTTATAAAGTACCTTAAGCGGATAAATTATCTTTTACAACAAGGTTTGTATGTTGCTGACGTGGCCTACTTTATTGGTGAAGATGCGCCAAAAATGACAGGCGTGCAGGACCCGGCTTTACCCCCGGGCTACTCCTTTGACTATATTAATAGCGAAGTGATTTTACAGCGCTTAAAGGTTAGCAACGGCCGTTTTATATTGCCCGATGGCATGAGCTATAAGATACTGGTGCTACCTAAACTGGAAACCATGCGACCGGAACTCTTAGCTAAAATTGCAGAGCTGGTTAAGCAGGGTGGCATTGTGTTTGGCCCTAAACCTTTACGCTCGCCAAGCCTGGCAGGTTATCCGGAAGCAGATAATAAGGTGAAGAGCCTGGCCGGTGATTTATGGGGAACAAATGTTATTAACAAATTTGTTAGGGCATACGGTAAAGGTTTTGTGATGAACGGCCCTGATTTGCAAGCGGCTCTTAACCAGGTGAACACTGGCCCTGATATAAAAATTAGCGCAGACTCAGTAGCCTTTCTGCACCGTAAATTAGCAGATGCCGATGTTTATTTCATGTCAAACCAATCTTCAAAACCCATCAGTATCAATCCATCGTTCAAAATAACCGGCCCAATGCCGGAACTTTGGAATGCAATTGACGGAACAAAACGAGATTTGCCTCAGTATACCGTAAAAGACGGATATACTACCGTCCCGCTTAAACTTGATGTTTACGAGAGTGCATTTATTGTATTTAATAAAAAAGCGGGTAACAGGCTTGCGGGCCAGGGCAATAACTTTCCGTTTCCGGTTAAAATAATACCGCTTGCAGGCCCATGGGAAGTAAGCTTTGACCAAGCCAAACGCGGCCCTGCAAAGCCTGTAGTGTTTGATGCCCTTACAAGTTGGACATTATCGCTTAATGATTCGGTCAGATATTATTCGGGATCGTCCAGTTACACTAAAACCTTCAATTTAGATGCGATTGAAAAAGGCAAAAAGGTATATTTAAATTTGGGCAAAGTGATGGTTATTGCAAGTGTTAAGGTTAATGGTGTTGATGCAGGCAGTGTATGGACAGCCCCTTACCATATAAACATCACTAAAGCGTTACGTAAAGGACAAAACCATATAGAGATAAAGGTAACCAATAACTGGATGAACAGGTTGATAGGCGACAGCGCTTTACCTGTTGGGCAAAGAAAGACCTGGACAAGCTATAATCCCTTTAACCCATTATCAGCGTTGCAAACATCCGGATTGTTAGGCCCTGTAACTATAAGCATTTACGATAAATGAATAGAATATTAAAAAAGTTAAGCAGTGTTATATACCTGGTTTTGATCTGGCAAACCGTTTGTGCACAAAGCTTAATCACACCAGATATTGATGGCAAGGGCAAAACAGTAATATTAACTTTTGACGATGCCAGCCAAAGCCATTATGGCGTTATCCCGCAAATGCTAAAGCCTTATAATTTTGGCGCAACATTTTATGTATGCGAGTTTCCGCCGGATTTTGCGGATAGTACTAAGTACATGAACTGGGGGCAAATTCAGGCTCTATCACAAATGGGTTATGAGATTGGTAACCACACCTGGCATCATCGTAATGTTGCAGAGCTTAAACCACAGGAGTTAGATGCTGAATTAACTTACATTGAAGAAAAATGCAAAGAATTAGGAATACCTAAGCCGCAAGCATTTGCCTATCCGGGTTATACTACTGATAGCGCTGCTATTCCTGTTTTAAAAAAGCATGGCTATCTGACCGCACGTACCGGGGGTGATAAGCCCTGGCAGCCTGCTATCGATCATCCATTTTATGTACCCTCCTTTACTATCAAAGGCAACGATCCGGCTTATTTTTATAACGCGCTTAAACAAGCCACTACAGATAATGCTATTATATTCTGTGTGCATGGCGTGCCTGATAACGCACACGATTGGGTAAATACATCACCAGAGGTGTTTAAAACTTACCTGCAATATTTGCACAGCCATCACTTTAAAGTGGTATCAATGGCTGAATATGTGAAGCAACGAAAATCGTTGTTTAACAATAAAAAATTCTAAGTTCAAATCTCAACCTGCCATGATAAAAAGATCATTACTACTGCTTTTCGTTCTTTCAGTTTTTAAAGCTGTAGTTGCTCAGACATCGCCGGCTTTTGAGAAGGGTAAGGACTATGAAAAAGACGAGCGACAGCGCTTTTATCTATCACCAACGAGGATTGTATGGACAACAGACACTACATCAGGCGCTATCATCAACCCTGAAAATTTGTTAAAAAAAGGAACCGGTCAGGCAGATCTCTCTGGTGCTCACCTTTGTGTATTACGAAGTGCAAGTAGTAAGAAACCAGGTATATTACTTGATTTTGGTAAAGAAATACATGGAGGTATTTCTGTAGTGACCGACCAGTCGAAAGGTGGTAAACCTGTTCGGGTACGCATCAGGTTTGGTGAATCGGTAAGTGAGGCCATGTCTGAAATAGACACCCTGAAAGGCGCTACAAATGACCACGCCATGCGCGATATGGTAGTAGCGCTGCCCTGGCTGGGCAAGCTCGAGATAGGCGAATCGGGATTCAGGTTTGCACGGATAGACTTAGTAGATGACAACGCGGAGCTGAAACTAAAGGAAGTAAGGGCAATCCTTGTTATTCGTGATATCCCTTACCTGGGCTCATTTCACAGCAGCGATACCCTGCTTAATAAAATATGGATGACAGGCGCCTACACCGTGCACCTTAATATGCAAAGTTACCTTTGGGATGGCGTTAAGCGCGACCGACTGGTATGGGTAGGCGATATGCATCCCGAAACGTCAACTATAGCAGCGGTTTTCGGAGATCAGCAGGTAGTTCAAAAAAGCCTTGACCAGGCGCGGGACATTACGCCTTATCCGCAATATATGGCAGGCATGGTATCCTACTCCATGTGGTGGGTCATCATTCAGCACGATTGGTACATGCATACTGGTAACCTTAACTATCTTAAGCAGCAGAAATCATATTTAACCAAACTGCTCGATCAACTTGCCGGAAAGATTGATACTAATAACAGCGAAATACTTGATGGCGGCAACCGCTTTCTGGATTGGCCTTCATCAACAAATACTAAAGCCATACACGCAGGTTTGCAGGGCATGCTGATAATTACCCTTACTGATGGCGCATATTTGAGTGAAGTATTGGGCGATAATGCGACAGCTAAAAAATGCAGGGAAGTTGCAGCCCGTCTAAAAAAGCACATTCCCGATGTTAATGGCTCCAAACAGGCAGCAGCCATGATGTCGCTGGGTGGTTTGATGCCGCCAAAAGAAGCTGATAAGGTGATTTCAGATCGTGGTGTGCATAATTACTCCACTTACTACGGCTACTATATGCTGCAGGCCAAAGCCAAAGCCGGTAATTACCAGGGGGCATTAAATGACATTAAGAACTATTGGGGGCCTATGCTTGCCCTTGGCGCGACAACCTTTTGGGAGGACTTTGATATAGATTGGTTGCCTGGTGTATCGCGCATTGATGAACTGGTGCCGCCTGGTAAAAAAGATATCCATGCCGATTATGGGGCTTACTGCTATAAGGGCTTAAGGCACAGTTTGGCCCATGGCTGGGCCTCGGGGCCTACACCATGGTTAACCGAGCACGTTCTGGGCATAAAGGTAATTGCACCGGGCTGTAAGGTTATTTCAATTAAACCCCACTTAGGCGATCTTACGTTTGCAGAAGGCACCTTCCCAACACCGCTTGGTATAGTCAGTGTTAGGCATACCAAAAAGGCCGATGGTACAATAGCATCAGTAATTAAGGCGCCGCCTGGCGTAAAGGTTATCCGGTAAGCAAGTCTTTTAAATACTAATAAAGCTTACTGCATCAAATAGCAGGCTTTTTAATTTTTTAGCTACATTCGTGTTTGTTCAAAAACCAAGTAGCTTATTTAAGCTTGAGCCTGATTAGTTGATGAAGAATTTTTTGAAGATTTTATCCGTCGATGAGTATTCTATAACGCCAAAATATCTGCAATTGGTAAACAGCATATTGCTGGCAATAGAAAAAGGTGAGATTGAAGAGGGCGACGTAATGCCTTCCATAAATGATCTGAGCTACGCGCTGGATATATCACGAAACACCATTGAGCGTTTTTATAACGAACTTAAAAAGTCGGGTATAATGCGTACCGTACCTGGTAAAGGTGCTTTTATACAAAAAACCGATTTTGACCGGCCGCTAAAGCTGCTGTTGCTTTTCAATAAACTAAGTACACATAAGAAAATTATTTACGATGCCTTTGTAACTACCATCGGTAAAAGTGCCGCAATTGATTTTTATGTGTATAACAATGATTTTGACCTTTTTAAAAAGATCATAACAGAAAAGGTAAAGCTGGATTACGATAAGATAATTGTTGTACCTTACTTTATTGAGAATGAGGATGAGTCCATCGATGTGATTAAGTTGATCCCCCGTGAAAAGCTGGTGATAATGGATAAGCCGGTACCCCAGATCACCGGTAAATATATTTCGGTATTTGAGGACTTTGAAAATGACATTTTTAATGCACTGATTAGCCTTTTAGAACCCCTTAAAAAATACGATCAGCTGAAAATAGTTTTCCCATCAGGTACTTACTATTCAAATGGCATCCTTGCCGGTTTTAAGCGTTTTTGTGCTGAACACTCTTTCGATTACGAAGTAATACAAAGTCTTGAAAGTCAAAATATCGAAATAAAAACTGCTTACATAACCGTTGTTGAAGATGACCTGGTGCACATGATACAAGCGGCAAAAGTGCAGGAATTGGAGATAGGTAAAGATGTTGGCATTATATCTTACAATGAAACCGCCATTAAGCAGGTTATCCTGAACGGCATAACAACCATCTCTACAGATTTTAATTTATTAGGGGCAAAAACCGCCGAATTGATACTGCAAAACGATTGTAAAAAGGTGCCCGTTCCGTTTACTGTGTATCACAGGCCATCGCTATAAAAGGATTTATTCAAAGTAATTATAATTACAGGACAGTTAAGGACAATTCTTTTTCCTATTACTATAAATTTGCTTCAACCAATTACTAACAAGCGATCCTTATGAGTGTCATTTTATGGCGGATCGCGTTATTCATCTTTTTAAAGTTTGATAATGGTTGATGCTAAATCCGTGATTGCCATTTTTGATGTGGGTAAAACCAATAAAAAGCTATTTCTTTTTGATGAGCAGTACAGGATCGTCTATGAGAAATCGGCCCGGTTCAACGAAACCCTTGACGAGGATGGAGAACCATGTGAAAACCTGGAAAGCTTGCGCCAATCGGTATTCAGCTCTATGCGGGAAGTATTGAAGTTAAAAGAGTTTGATGTAAAAGCAGTTAATTTTTCTGCTTACGGTGCAAGCTTTGTTTATCTGGATGAAAATGGAAAAGAACTTACTCCGCTTTATAACTATCTTAAACCATATCCTGATGATCTGAAAAGGAGATTGTATACTGTACACGGCAGTGAAGGGACGCTTGCCATGCAAACCGCGTCTCCGCCTTTAGGCAGCCTTAATTCGGGGCTTCAGTTGTACCGGTTAAAGCATACACAACCCCAAATTTATGATAAAGTAAAAGCGGCGTTGCATCTGCCACAATACTTAAGCTATCTGTTAACAGGTAAGCCATGTTCAGATATGACCAGCATAGGTTGCCATACGAGCCTTTGGGACTTTGAAAAGAACAGCTATCATGATTGGGTAATTGCAGAAGGCCTGACTGAAAAACTCGCGCCTATAGCAGCCTGTGATAATACAATAACCACTAATTTTGAAGGCCATAAGTTAAATGTGGGCATAGGTTTGCATGACAGCTCTGCCGCCCTCATACCTTATCTGGTGAGTTTTAACGAGCCCTTTGTTTTACTATCAACCGGTACCTGGAGTATAAGCCTTAACCCTTTCGACCAAACTCCGTTAACTGCAGCGGAATTGGAAAACGATTGCCTTAAATACATACAGTTTAAAGGCCGCCCCGTTAAGGCATCCCGTTTGTTTGCAGGTTATGAGTATGAGCAGCAAACCAGGCGCATAGCAGAGCATTTTGGGCAAAATGCGGCTAAATACAAGCATACTGAATTTAACCCGGATATTGTAGAACAATTAGAAAAGAAATATCCCACCAGGCAAGGCAGGGCCATTGGAACAATTCAATTTGCTGCCCGCGATTTAAGTGAGTTCAATAACGACATCGAGGCTTATTATCAATTGATGCGGGATATTATAACACAACAAAAGGCATCAACAAAGCTGGTTATGAAAGGTACGCCTGTTAAGCGGATTTTTGTAGATGGTGGCTTTGGTAAAAATCCTGTGTTTATGCAACTGCTTGCTTTGGCCTTTCCGGGTATGGAAGTATTTGCCGGATCAATGGCACAGGCAACAGGCATCGGCGCGGCGCTCGCTATACACCAGGCCTGGAATAACCGGCCACAACCTACCGATTTGATAGCACTTAAATACTATTCGGGCAAAAACACACATGCTTTTTAATACTGGCTGAGCAGGTATTGCTGAAAACGATACTTCAGAACTGGTTAAGACAGTAGAGGATGGTTCATCATTCGCTTAATTATATTTTAGCAATTACCAGTTATACTTACCAGTTTAAACCAAATGCAAATCATCTTCGGCATCATTTATCACTTTATCGGGGGCTTTGCTTCCGGGAGCTTTTATATTCCTTATAAAAAGGTAAAGGGCTGGGCCTGGGAAAGTTTCTGGATAGTTGGAGGTTTTTTTTCCTGGCTGATTGTGCCTCCTGTTGCAGCATGGTTAACTATACCTGATTTTACCCGGATCATAACCGCAACCGAAGGACGAATACTTTTTTTTACTTATTTATTTGGGGTGCTGTGGGGCATTGGTGGGCTAACCTATGGCTTGGGAGTAAGATACCTGGGGGTATCATTAGGCAGTACTATCATTCTTGGCCTATGTGCCGTTTTTGGTTCGCTTATACCGTCTGTTTATTATAATATCTATCCGCAGGATGGTAAAAATACTATTACCACTATGATGAGTAACCATTGGGGGCAGATGGTGCTATTAGGAATATTGGTATGTGTAATTGGGATTATATTGTGCGGTAGGGCGGGGACACTTAAGGAGCGAGATCTTGCTGGCGGGGCGCAGGCCGGGCCACAGAATAAGGAATACCGGTTCGGCCTGGGCATCACATTGGCTATTGTATCGGGCGTTTTAAGCGCATGTTTCAATTTTGGTATAGAAGCGGGCAAAAGCATGGCCGAAGTTGCAAACACGGCCTGGCAGTCTCAGCATCCCGGTCAGGGCAATTTTTTATTTTCAAATAATGTTACCTATGTAATAATTCTTTGGGGCGGCCTTACTACTAACTTTGTATGGTGCATGGTACTGAATGCCCGCAATAAAACTTTCAGTAATTACACAGACAGCAAAACGCCGCTGTTAAAAAACTATATTTTCTCTGCTTTGGCCGGCACCACCTGGTTCCTGCAATTCTTTTTTTATGGCATGGGCGAAAGTAAACTGGGTAATGGGGCAAGCTCATGGATACTGCATATGGCTTCCATTATTTTAATAGCTAACCTTTGGGGGCTTGCCTTAAAAGAGTGGAAAGGGGTAAGTAAACAAACAATAATTACACTGTTAGCGGGGATAATCACTATTATCCTATCGGTACTGCTGGTTGGGTATGGAAATTCATTAAAATCATAATATCAAGTAAATCATAATATGTCTGAAAATACAACACAGTTTAAACATGTAAGTTATTTATGGGACGAAGCCGAAGCTGCGAAACTTGCAGATGATGAGGTTGCCCTGTTAATATACCGCTCAAACCTGCTGGGTGCCGATCTGAGGCTTACCAATTATGGTGGCGGGAATACATCATGTAAAGTTATTGCCAAAGATCCGCTTAACGGGCAGGAGGTAGAGGTAATGTGGGTAAAAGGCTCGGGCGGCGACTTGGGGACCCTTAAAAAAAACGGTCTTGCCGCGCTTTATGTCGACAGGCTGCGCAGCCTGAAAAATATTTATCGAGGCGTTGAACTTGAGGACGAAATGGTAGAGCTCTTTAACCACTGCATCTTCGACCTCTCGTCAAAAGCGCCGTCTATTGATACGCCCCTGCACGGTTTCCTGCCATTTAAGCATATTGATCACCTGCATCCAGACGCAGCTATTGCTATCGCGGCAGCAAAAGATGGCAGGAAGATAACGGAAGAACTATTTGGCGGGGCCATTGGCTGGGTAGAATGGAAGAAACCAGGATTCGAATTAGGTTTACAATTAAAGGCCTGCTTAGATGCTAACCCTGGCATACGCGGTATAATGCTGGGCTCACACGGTTTATTTACCTGGGGAGATACCGCTTACGAGAGCTATATCAACACCCTTGAGGTGATAGAAAGGTGTGCCGAATACCTTGAGCAGAGTTATGGTAAAAATGGCTTTGTGTTTGGCGGACAGAAATTGGAAAGCCTTGACGCTGAAGGCCGCAAAAGGCAGGCTGCTGCATTAGCCCCTGTACTACGTGGTTTCTGCTCCTCAAAAACACGTATGGTTGGCCATTTTACCGATGATGTACGTGTATTGGAATATATCAACTCTAATGACCTTGAACGCCTGGCACCTATGGGTACCAGTTGCCCGGATCATTTTTTGCGCACTAAGATCAGCCCGCTGGTACTGGAATTAGATAAGGGTGCCGACCTGACTGATGTACAAGCGCTAAAAGCACAGCTTGCACCTGCATTTGAGGCATACCGCCAGATGTATACCGATTACTATAATAACTGCAAGCATGATAACAGCCCTGCCATACGAGATGCAAACCCGGTAGTTATTTTGTATCCGGGTGTTGGTATGTTTACTTTCGCGAAGGACAAGCAAACTGCCCGTGTTGCTGCCGAATTTTATATCAATGCAATCAACGTTATGAAAGGGGCGGAGGCTATATCATCATACACCTCACTACCACGACAGGAAGCATTTGATATTGAATATTGGCTGCTGGAAGAAGCTAAATTGCAGCGCATGCCTAAGCCCAAGATCCTTTCGGGCAGGATAGCTCTTGTAACCGGTAGCGCCGGTGGCATAGGCAAGGCTATCGCTAAAAAGTTTGTAGAAGAAGGCGCCGTTGTGATCTTGAATGATATGAATGCTGAGCGTTTAGAAGGCGCTGCAGATGAGTTTAAAAATAAGTTTGGTAAGGATGCTTACACAACTGCAGTGATGGACGTTACCAATACCAGCCAGATACAGGCGGCTTTTGATACCGCTGCCCTTGCGTTTGGTGGTGTGGATATCATTGTAAACAACGCCGGACTATCCATCTCAAAAACCATTGCCGACCATACCGGGAAAGATTGGGACCTGTTATATGATGTGCTGGTGAAAGGCCAGTTCTTTGTAACGCAGGCTGCTGTTGACATCATGAAGAAACAGGCCATTGGTGGTGATGTCATCAACATCGTAAGCAAAAATGCATTAGTAAGCGGGCCTAATAACGCTGGTTATGGCAGTGCTAAGGCAGCACAGTTACATCTTAGCCGCTTAAATGCAGCTGAATTGGGTGCCGATAAAATACGGGTGAATGTAGTTAACCCTGATGCAGTGATTAGTGACAGTAATATATGGGCCGGCGGATGGGCCGAAGGACGTGCCAAAGCTTATGGCGTTACCGTTGATGAGCTCCCTGCTTACTATGCAAAACGTACCCTGCTGAATGAAGTGATATTGCCTGAAGATATTGCCAATGCCTGCGTTGCCATTACCGGCGGCTTGCTCAATAAATCTACCGGTAACGTAATTAATGTAGATGGTGGCGTTGCTGCGGCTTTTGTTAGATAACACACTAAATTATATAAAGCAGGCGCAATGCCTGCTTTGTTAATTTGTCTAAATTAAACCAATTATGCAATTAGAGAAGCAATCGATACAGAATATAAACCAGGATGCCCTTGCCGCGCATCAGCGTAAATTTACCTATATAGCAGGCGAGGTCGCTAATGCCGAACATATAGTAAAAAAGCTGGAGGCATTTAACATAGCTATACCAAGTTGGGCACTGGGTACCGGAGGCACGCGTTTTGGCCGGTTTTCGGGCGGCGGCGAACCACGCAGCCTTGAGGAAAAGATTGAGGATGTAGGCTTGATACATGCGCTTAACCGCTCAAGTAATTCCATTTCGCTGCATATCCCCTGGGATATACCTGATAATGCTTCTTCAATCAAAACCCTGGCATCACAGTTGGGACTGCATTTTGATGCAGTAAACTCTAATACCTTTCAGGATCAGCAAAAGCAGGAACTTAGTTATAAATTTGGTTCGCTGCACCATGTAGATAAAGCCGTACGTAAACAAGCAGTTGAGCACAACATCGAAGTAATTAAATATGGTGTTGAATTAGGCTCAAACGCGCTTTCTGTATGGCTTTCTGATGGATCAAACTTTCCCGGGCAGCTTAATTTTCGTAATGCATTTAAAAATACATCGGAAAGTTTACAGGAAATCTATGATGCTCTGCCGGATGACTGGAAAATCTGGATAGAATATAAACCTTACGAACCAAATTTTTACTCTACCACCATCGGTGATTGGGGGCAGTCCTATCTTTTGGCCAGTAAATTAGGTTCAAAAGCAAGTACGCTGGTTGATCTTGGGCATCATCTGCCTAATACAAATATTGAGCAGATTGTGTCGTTATTGCTGATGGAAGGCAAACTGGCCGGGTTTCATTTCAACGACTCTAAATACGGCGACGACGACCTTACTGTTGGCAGCATCAACCCATACCAGTTATTCCTGATTTTCAACGAACTGGTTGAAGGTATGGATGCCCGGGGTTTAGACCACGCAACCGGTATCGGCTGGATGATAGACGCATCGCACAACGTAAAAGACCCGGTTGAAGATCTGCTGCAATCTGTAGAAGCCATTAAAATAGCTTATGCGCAGGCATTGCTTATCGATCAGCAGGAACTTAAATCTGCGCAGCAAAACAATGATGTTGCAAAGGGTCAGGAGATATTACAAAACGCTTACCGTACTGATGTTCGCCCGTTATTGGCAGAGGCGCGTTTAAGAGCAGATGGAGCTCTTGATCCGATAGGTGCATTTCGTAAACTAAAGGTTCGTGATCAGTTGATCGGAGCAAGAGGATCAAAATCGGTTGCAACCGGTTTATAATAATTAAATAGTAGGCAATCAATCAAAAAACTAAAATTGCTGTATAGTACTTAAGGCGCTGTAATAGAAGGTGAAATTTTAACACAGCAACTGCATTATTGCAGCGCACTTATAATTAAGTACTAAATTATGCCGGGATCTAAAGTGCCGATATATACAGCGTTTTTCGCTAACCTGACTATTGCAGCCACAAAGCTTACTGCTGCTACCATTACGGGTAGCTCGGCAATGATGTCTGAAGGGGTGCATTCACTTGTAGATACCAGCAATGAGATACTTTTACTGCTTGGTTTAAACAAAAGTAAAAAACCGGCAGACGAAAACCGGCCATTTGGATATGGTAAGGAATTATATTTCTGGGCTTTCGTTGTATCATTGCTTTTTTTTGCATTAGGTGGTGGAGTTTCTATATATGAGGGTATAATGCATTTGCAAAAACCGGAAGAAATAACCCGCCCTTTATGGAACTATATTGTACTGGGGATTGCTTTTATTTTTGATGGTATATCATTAATAACCGCCATGCGGGAGTTTAACCGCCAGCGTGGCGATATCCCTTTCTGGCAGGCCGTCCGAAAAAGTAAAGACCCCACAACTTTTGTAGTGCTTTTTGAAGATGCTGCCGACGTAACCGGAATACTCATTGCTTTTACAGGGATATTACTAAGCCAGTTGTTTAAAAACCCTTATATTGATGGTATTGCTTCCATACTGATCGGTTTACTGCTTACTGCCGTAGCTATTTTCCTTGTGCGCGAAAGCCGTAGCCTGCTCATGGGCGAAAGCGCATCTCGAAAGGAATTGGATAAGATTTGCAGCTTGCTTGAAGGTGACCAGTTTGTACAATCGGTAATCGCTCAGCAATCTATGTACCTGGCACCTGAAGAGGTATTCCTGTTGCTGAAAGTCAGGTTTGAAAACGATATCCCGAGCCAGGAATTACCGGGGATAGTAGAAGGCCTGCGTCGGGCCGTACAAAGCAAGTACCCGCAGTACCGGCATCTGTTTATTGAGCCTGTATAAATTATCTCAACTCTTTTTTAATTAATTAAAACCTACCTTTTTATTGATAGTTAATATCTAAACTGCTATGGCTGTTATATATTACAATGGCCGTATAAACAACTATCAATCATGAAACAAGTCAGCGACTTTATTATCGAAAGAATCCACTCATGGGGGATTAAGCGCATATTCGGGTATCCGGGCGACGGCATTAACGGCCTGATGGGTGCGCTTGACCGGGCAAAACATAAGGTGGATTTCATACAGGTACGGCACGAAGAGATGGCCGCATTTATGGCTTGCGCCCATGCTAAGTTTACTGGCGAGGTAGGTGTTTGTATGGCAACCTCAGGTCCTGGTGCCATTCACCTGCTTAACGGCCTTTATGATGCAAAGCTGGATCATCAGCCGGTTATTGCTATTGTAGGGCAGCAGGCACGTATGTCATTGGGCGCAAATTATCAGCAGGAAGTAGATTTGCTTTCGCTGTTCAAAGATGTTGCAAGCGAGTTTGTACACATGGCAACAGAGCCGGCGCAGGTACGTCAATTGATAGACCGCGCTATCAGGATAGCAAAGGCGCAGCGCACAGTAACGTGTGTAATTGTGCCGAATGACCTGCAGGAACTGGAAGCAGTGGAAGCGCCGCCAAAAAAACACGGAAGCTCATTTACAGGTACAGGGCATTCGATAGAAAAACCCGTACCGCCCTTAAGTGAACTGCAAAAAGCCGCAGCCTTGCTTAATAACGGAAAGAAAGTAGCCATGCTGATAGGGGCAGGGGCTTTAGGCGCTGCCGAAGAAGTAAAACAGATAGCAGAGTTGCTGGGGGCGGGTGTAGCCAAGGCATTGCTGGGGCGTGCCGCCCTGCCGGATGACCTGCCCTATGTTACAGGGTCCATTGGTCTATTGGGGACAAAACCCAGCTGGGACATGATGATGGAATGTGATACGCTGTTTATGATAGGCAGCAGTTTTCCTTATGCTGAATTTTTACCGGACGAAGGGCAGGCCAGAGGCATACAGATAGATATCGATAGCCGGATGGTAAGTCTTCGGTACCCGATGGATGTAAATTTGATTGGAGATAGTAAGGAAACACTTAAAGCACTTATACCGCTGATTGAACCAAAAGAGGACAGGGCATGGCGAGAAAAGATAGAGGATGGTATTAAAGAGTGGTGGAAGGTAATTGAAGCAAAAGCTATGAATGAAGCAAAGCCTGTCAATCCGCAGCGTGTTTTCTGGGAGCTATCGCCCCGTTTGCCAGATAACTGCATTTTAGCAGCCGACTCGGGCTCTGCCGCTAACTGGTTTGCCCGCGATCTGAAGATAAGAGAGGGCATGAAGGCTTCGCTTTCCGGTACTTTAGCCACCATGTGCCCGGGTGTGCCTTATGTTATCGCGGCCAAGTTCGCTTATCCTGATCGTGTGCCTATTGCCTTAGTGGGTGATGGGGCCATGCAAATGCTTGGCATCAACGGGCTGATTACAATTTCTAAATATTGGAAGGAATGGTCGGACCCAAGGCTTGTTATACTTGTGCTTAACAACGGCGATCTTAATATGGTAACCTGGGAACAGCGCATCATGACGGGAAACCCTAAGTTCTCCGGCTCGCAAAACCTGCCCGATTTTCCTTATGCCAGATATGCAGAGATGCTGGGCTTAAAAGGAATTAAGGTAGATAAACCTGAAGAGCTGGGCGCTGCATGGGACGAAGTACTATCAGCAGACCGCCCTGCTGTGCTGGAAGTGGTGGTGGACCCTGATGTGCCCACCATACCACCTCACATTACTTTTGACCAAATGGTAAAATATACTAAAACCTTATTTAAAGTAGACCCTAATGAGGGAGGGATCATCACCCAAACTTTTAAAGATATAATAGAACAGGTACTTCCGCATAAAGATTGATAGGATGATATATTTTAAACAACGCCTGTGATTATTAATTACAGGCGTTGTTTTTTATAGCTTTTTTCCGTACAAATAAGCTTTGTTCCCGGTTTAATGATATGTATCCTGATAAGGCGCCTAAAAGATATCACCAAAACATAGTTATACAAATAAATACCCAATAAATAGATTTTGTAGGTCGTTCTTTGAGATAGCTTTTCTCGCCCCGAGTGGCTTAAAAAGCTTTTAAAGTGCAGATATTAGAATTGCGTTGGATTTATTAAACCAAAGTTGTATTTAATTGTTTATGCAATATAAATATTAATTAAGTTGATTAAAATAATTATAATTTAATTGCGTAAACAATATATGAGAAAATGTAGCTATTGGATGATGGTACTGGGAGTAGTAACTATCATTGCAGGTTGTTTAATATTTCGTAACCTTAACCATGTGAATGCCGTCGACTCGCATAACTGGACGATCAACGTTAATGGCATACTGTCATTCCCATGGTTAACTTATAGCGGTTTTATAATTCTTATGGTTGGCATTTGTTTTTACATTGGAACAATGGGGCAACGTAATATGTACAGCGGAAAGCCATATTAAATTATTGAATTTTGCTGTTATGGGGGGTGTTCGGAGATGTAAAACACAAAACAGATAAAGTGTCACATCATCACTTTTTTTTGCAATTTCGCTGGCATGAAAGAAAGCCGGACAGGTTGTGACTTAAAAAGCTGTTACCTGTGTACACATTGTGTTGAGCATTGGATACCAGCTATAGCTGCAAACAAAAAAAATTACTTTGTTAAAAGAAGCCAGCAAATCTTCAGTGAGGGTGATGCAGTTACCGGGTTATATTTTATTTTTTCTGGTATAGTTAAAGTTCATAAGCGTTGGGATGACGATAAAGAGATTATTATAAGGTTTGCCAAAGCCGGAGATATTTTGGGTCACCTGGGCTTAGGTAACGAACCGGTTTATCCTGTTTCAGCCACTGCGATAGAGCCGGCTTTAGTTTGTTTTATAGATCTTGCTTTTTTTGAATCATCATTAAAAGTTAACTCTCAGCTTACTTACTCATTAATGAAATTTTTTGCTAATGAGCTTCAAGAGTCCGAAAAGCGCATGCGCAACCTGGTTCACATGCCTGTTAAAGCACGAATTGCATTATCTTTACTCAACCTAAAAAAACAATTTGGGCTAACTGAAAAGGGAGCTATAAATGTTGAACTTACCCGCCAAGATTTGGCATCTTTTGCGGCAGTAGCTTACGAAACGCTGTTTAAGGTAACCAATGATTTCATTCAAAGTAACCTGGTAGCTGTAAAAGGCAAAAGTATAACTATTCTGAATGATACCCTTTTAAACCATATTGCGATGGAGACTGCGGTTAATATCTAACGGCATTGCTTATCCTTAAAGTTAACTTAACATAGGCAGGCTATCTTTGCGCTATTGAAGTTTACGCGCAAATGTCAGATTGGAATTTACTGCAACAGATCAGAGCGGACGACCATACATCATTTGATTTGCTTTTTGACCGTTATTGGGAGCGCTTGTACAGGGTTGCGTTTGCACGTGTAGATGATGATTCTGTTGCTCAGGACATTGTACAGGAGCTTTTCATAAAGCTTTGGGAACGTCGGCATACCATCAGTATACAGGTGTCGCTTGAGAATTATCTGCTCAGCGCCGTACGGTTCGGCGTAATCAATCATTTCCGTTCAAAACAAATAAATAATGTAAGGCTTGATGATGCCTTGCAGCGCGTTCACCTGCTGGAAACATCTATCAATGAAAACAGCGGCTACTTTGAATTAGAGCGAACGCTTGAAGAAGCACTTAGTAAGATGCCCCACATGCTTCAAAAAGTGTATCAGCTGCGTAGTGATAATAAGCCGGTTAAAGAAATAGCCGGCGAGTTGGGCGTTGCAGAACAAACCGTAAAAAACTATATATCCGAGGTGTTGCGCCGCCTGCGCCTGGCAATCATCGAAAAACACCCAGAAAAACAAGTTACCTATCTTGTGGTCCTTTTTGCCCTCCTTAATAAATAATTAACACAAGCTTAATTGTAATTAAAAGTACCTGCAGGGCTTTTCAACGACATAGTATTGAAAACCCAGTGAATGGATATTAAAAGATTTAAAAGCAAACTGGAGCGGTATCTGAAAGGGAAAGCTAATGAAACCGAAAGTGCTATTGTTGAAGCATGGTACAAATCATACCAGACCGAGGAAGCGAGAGAGATTAATAATGTGGATAAGGCCGCGATAAAGCAGGCTATTCGTTATAATATCAATAGCGCTGTTAAACCTCCGGTCAAATTATGGGGTAAAAGTTTCTATCGTATGGCTGCAGGTCTGTTGCTTTTTTCCGGAGCAGCGCTTTTTTATTTCTGGGATCATCAAAAAAATATTACAACCATAACATACACCACGCTGCAAACCAAAGCAGGTGAAGTAAAACAAATTGTACTGCCCGATAGCTCTTTGATGTGGGTGAATTCCCTGAGCCGGGTTCGTATACCTTCTGCTTTTAACGGCACTATTCGTAACATATTGCTTGACGAAGGTGAAGCCTTTTTTGAAGTAAAGCACAATAAGTTGAAGCCGTTCAGAATCACTACAAGCTCATTACAGGTGCAGGTGCTGGGTACTTCATTCAATATAAATGCATATAAAAATCTTAAGCACACCCGTGTCGCTGTTGCCACCGGGAAAGTGGCAGTAAGCAGTGAGGGTAAAAGGTTAACCTTTCTTATCCCCGGGCAGGAGTTAGTGTTTGACAATCAGGCAAAAACATATAAGCAAAACATAATAGACGTGAATCAGGGCCGGAACTGGAAAAACGGCGACACCTACCTTAAACAAGCTTCTTTTAACGAACTATCGGTTGTGGTTAAAAATCTTTATGGTATAAATCTTAAGCCGGCTAATCAAGCTGTCGAAAAATTTCAGTTTACCCTGCGCCTTCAGCGCGGCTTGCAGGCCGCAGAAGCTTTGAAGGTGATTGGCGTTATACACAACTCACATTTCAGAAAGGAGGGAAACAACGTAATTCTATACTAAAAAGTAAACCGGCTGCCGTTGCAGCGGCAACCGGTTAAAGATTATAGCAAACTCAGTTTTGGAACATTCGGTTTGCCCAGCTTAGCAACTATTAATTATTACAAAGCCCATTCAAAAATATGATTTTTTATACACAGTTATGGAGGCAGTTTATGCGTGTCACATTTCTACTATTTTCCATATTAATAACCGGCCTGATATCTGTGCAGGCAACTGACTTAAATGCTCAGGGCATGCGTAGCCGCATCGATATCAACTTTGAACATGAAACATTATCTTCTGTAGTTAGAAAACTTGAGAAAAAAACAAACCTGACTTTTGCATACGATGAACGTTATCTGAAACTTGGCGAAAAAGTGGTTAAACCCGTCAGCTTTAAAGACCAAACGGTTGAAGCGATCTTGACAGGAATACTTGCCAACCAGGAAATCGGCTTTAAAGAGCAAGGTGGAAACGTATTGCTTTTCAGACAAATATCCGGCAAAGTAACAGGTAAGGTAACTGATGAAAAAGGTGAACCATTACCCGGGGCGACAGTACGCGTAGCGGGCACAACCCTTGGCGCTACTACTGATGCTAATGGTAATTACACCATAACCCTACCAGAAGGCGACTATAAACTTTCGGTAACCTTTATCGGTTTCAGGCAGGCGGACGTGGCCATCACTGTCACCGGGAATGAGACAACCGTGTCTAACGTCAGCATGCAGCCCAGCGGTATGCTGCAGGAAGTAACGGTAAGTTATGGCAAGCAAAAGGCCAGGGAGGTTACGGGCTCAATCGTTCAACTGGATGCAAAGCAACTGGACGACATGCCCGTTAACCAGTTTGCCCAGCAGCTGCAAGGGAAAGTTGCAGGTGTGCATATCGCACAAAGCAGCGGGCAGCCTGGCAGGGGTGTCGAGTTCAGGATACGTGGTGCTGCATCATTTTATGCCAGCAACCAGCCGCTTTTTGTAATTGATGGGATACCCGTTACAGGTAGTATCAATAACATCAACCCATCTGAAATTGAAAGCTACAGCGTTTTAAAAGACGCTTCGGCAACGGCCCTTTACGGCTCAAGGGCGGCAAACGGTGTCATATTGATAACCACAAAGCATGCTAAACCGGGTGATAGCCAAATTGAATTTAACTCTAACTATGGTTTACAGAAAATTCCTGGCGAGCGTGTACCTAAAATGATGGATGCGCGCGGCTTTGCCCAGTATATGAAAGAGAAATTTGAGGATGCCCGCAAATACGAAACCGGCTATACCACACCTACGCCTGTTGAATATCAAAACCCTGAACAGTATGGCGAAGGTACTAACTGGTACAAACTACTTACCCGCACAGCGCCCATACAAAACTATGACCTGACAGTAAAATCAGCACGTCAAAATTCATCATCAACTGTAATTTTTGGTTACCAGGAACAACAGGGCGTTTTAATCAATACGGGTACAAAATTATACTCCTTAAGGATTAACCAGGACCTTAGTTTGCTTAACAATCGCTTGAAAGTAGGTTTTAACATAGCACCAAGCTATCGCCTTGATCATAACAATCGCTTGGGTACTGATGGTGTAGGTGGCTTGTTCGAGCGTGTTTTTGAAGCAAGCCCGTTAAAATCGCCTTATAACGAAGATGGAAGTTACAACCGCGATACTTACTCGCCGGGTATGGTTGCTTATATCAACCCATTGGCGCAGTTTAATCTCACACAGGACGACTACAAAACTACCCGCATATTAGGTAATGCTTTCTTAAATTACGAGTTTATACGGGGGTTTACATTAAAAACCAATATTGCTGTTGATAAGGGAAACGAGAGCCGGAAGTATTATCAGTCGGGAGTGGTTGCGTCAACCGTTGGCCAGGCAACAGGTATTGCTACTTCAAACGACAATGGATCTTATACCGCAGAAGCCAACCTTGTTTATAACAAAACTATTGCTAACAACCATAACCTGGAAGTTCTGGCAGGTTATTCCGCGCAAAAATACAGCGGTTATAACAGTACGCTTACTGGTTTGGGCTTTCCGGACGATAACATCCCTTACCTGTCTGCAGCTACCAGTTTATCTGCAGGTAGCAGTACCTACGGCGCTTACTCTCTGCTATCGAGCATTGCACGTGTAAATTATAATTATAAAGGAAAATACTTGTTACAAGGCGCTGTTCGCCGTGATGGATCTTCGCGTTTTGGCGCTAACCAAAAATATGGTACGTTCCCATCAGTATCTGCAGGTTGGGTTGTGAGCGATGAAGGCTTTATGCAGAATTTAAAAGCGGTGGACTTATTTAAAATCCGCGCGAGCTATGGTATTACAGGTAATAACTTTTTTGGGAATTACGAAGCACAGGCAACGTTAGGCAAGTATTATTATGCCGGCGAGGATGGTTCAGTAGCCGGCCAAACCATCAACAGGTTGCAAAATGCCAACCTGCGCTGGGAGCGTAACAAACAGTTCGATATCGGTTTAGACCTTTCCTTGCTTAATAGCCGTTTAAATATTACTTATGACTATTATCACAAGGTATCTGACGGCCTGATCATGAACAGACCGATCCCTAAAGCATCGGGCTTTACAAGCATACTTGATAACGTAGGTGTGGTTGAGTTATGGGGACACGAAGTATCTGTAAGCAGTACAAACTTAACCGGTAAGCTTAAATGGAATACTAATTTTAATATCTCTTTCGACAGGAACATTATCAAAGATCTGGTTGACCCGGGCTTTATACGCAGGAATAATACGGTTTCGTCCGATTATTTCCGTCAGCAGGAAGGCCATCATTTGGGCGAATTCTATGGTTTTGTTTTCCAGGGATTGTATAAAGACGCGGCCGATCTGGCTAATTCGGCCAAATATGGAACCGCATCAGACATTGGCACCATAAAGGTTAAGGACATTAATGGCGATGGTGTAATTGATGACGTTAACGACCGTACATTCATTGGCGACCCAACCCCAACCTTTACAGGTGGCCTTACCAACAACTTTTCTTACGGCAATTTTGATCTGAATATCCACATGGCTTATTCTGTTGGCGGGCAGATCTTAAATGCCGCTAAATGGGCTTACCAAAGCAATCTTGATGGCTCAAGGGTAATGCTTGCGGCAGCGGCCGACAGATGGAGATCTGAAGAAAACCCAGGCTCGGGCGTTTATCCGCGTACTAAAACAGGTACAACTGCTATGGGCCGCCAGGTAAACTCACAATGGCTGGAAGATGGTTCATATCTTACCATAAAAAATATCTCGCTGGGTTACCGCTTCAATCTTAAAAACTCATTAATGAAAACCCTTAGGGTGTATGGTTCTGTACAACAAGCCTTTGTAATAACCGGTTATTCGGGGCTGAACCCTGAGATCAATTTTGCCGGCCAGGACCCAACCCTTGGCATCGGGGTAGATGAGAATGCTTACCCTATTCCAAGAACCTTCTCCATGGGCCTGTCTGCAACTTTTAAATAGTGGATATTAATTAGTTAAATACATGAAAAAGATATATATAATACTTGCTGTGCTGGCCATTTCGGTATCATCATGCAAAAAAGACTTTATTGACCTGGTGCCCGAGGATTCGTACACAGGCGAATCATTTTTTAAAACCGCAGACCAGTTTAAACAGGCGGTTGTGGCAGCTTACGCACCCTTGAGGGATGTATTGCTGAATGATTATTTTACCTCAGAAATGCATTCCGATAACTCTATTTATCAGCCTTATCCAAGTAACCGTGGTACAGCCTACATTTACCGCGAAAACATTTCTGACTTTACAAATACCTCAACCAATGATTATGCTAACGCTGTTTGGCAGCATTGCTATACCGGTATTTCCCGTACAAATATTGTAATTGAGCGCTTAACCGCCTCAACGCTGGATGAAGCGACCAAAGCGCCTATGGATGGCGAAGCTAAATTTTTGAGGGCGTGGTATTATTTTAAATTGGTGAGATTATATGGCGGCTTGCCATTATTTCTGAAAGAGGTTAAAACAGCCGATGAGGCTTTCAAAACCCGTTCGTCTGTAGATGAAGTTTATAACCAGATCATCGCCGACGCAAAAGATGCGATAAATGAGTTGGCGCCTCCGGCTAAGTTTCCGCAATCAGGGGCAGCAACTAAGGGCTCGGCAACTATGTTATTGGCAGAAGTTTATGCTACCCAGAAAAAATGGAGCGAAGCTGAAACACTGCTAAATACATTGCCTGCTATGGGTTATGGTTTAAATGCCAATTATGCCGATGCCTTTTCGCCTAACAATAAAAACAGTAAGGAATCATTATTTGAAGTACAGTATCTTGCGGGTACAGGTTTAGGCACAACCCCTAATGTGCTAACATTTCATTTTTTGCCACGTAGTACAAACACCAGCATTGTGCTGGGTATAAATATAAATAACAGCTCAACCGGGGGGTGGAACACGCCCAGCGAGGACCTTATTAGCAGTTATGAGCCTGGTGATAAGCGCCTTGACGCTTCCATTGGTATTGTTGAAGGTACTTATAATGCCAGTAACCTGTTTGTATATTCGGCTAATAAAAGCATTATCAACTATACGCCGGCAACTGGTAAAACAGGCGTGCCATATATCAAAAAGTATGTGCATGCACCATTAACCGCTACTACCGGCTCAAATGATAATTTCCCTATTTACCGTTACTCCGATGCTTTGCTTTTACTTGCCGAAGCGCAGAACGAACAAGGCAAATCGCCGCTTACGGCTTTAAACACAGTACGTACAAGAGCCAGCCTGCCAGATGTAACCAGCGGTGACCAGGCAACTCTGAAAAATATTATTGCGCATGAGCGCCGTGTGGAACTGGCGTTTGAGAACCATCGCTGGCATGACCTTGTAAGAACAGGAAAAGCCATTGAAACGGTTAACGCTTTTGGCGTCAGGCTAAAGTCACAGGTTAACTATTTATCTCCTGATGCATATCAGCTTAACGAAAATAAACTGCTTTTCCCGATACCACAGTATGAAGTTGAACTGAACCCCGCAGGTATGATACAAAACCCTGGCTATTAACAATATCATAACTCTGGCGGTACATTAAGCCACCGGAGTTATTTTAAATTTGAATTGAACACTACTTAGATGAAAAACATTAAAAGCTTATTAAAGACAGTTTTGCTTGGAGGTTTAAGTTTCGTTGGTATTGGTACCAACGCAGCTTCGATAATATATAAAATACCTGCCACCTCCCTCATTTTTATTGATACTGTCCCCGGCCCTCCGGCTGTAGTAAAGGCTGGCGATTTTTCTATTTCTGTTTTGCCTGACACCCAATATTACCTGGCCCAGGCACAACTTGGCAGCACCTTTGATATGTTCAAGGCGCAGATTGAGTGGATCCAAAAAAATCAGGTTAAAGAAAACATAGCTTATGTAGCTCACATGGGTGATATTACCGAGCATGGCGATAATCCGGTAACGGCCAGGTCTGAGTGGTATCTGGCTAAAACTGCTTTATATGGCCTGGAGGCACCTGTAAGTATTCCGTATGGTTTAGCTGTGGGTAACCACGATCAGTTTCCGTCGCAATACCCGGTAAAGGGCACTACAAACGGGTATAATCAATACTTCGGTGTTAAGCATTTCGAAGGCAGGCCATACTATGGCGGCCATTACGGTGATAATAACGATAGCCATTACGATAAATTTACTGCAGGGGGTGCCGACTTTGTGGTTATCTACCTTGAATTTGATGCACATAATGAGGACCAGGCTAACCTTTATGCCTGGGCAAATAAGATACTTAAGGAAAACGCGTCCCGTAAAGCAATTGTGGTAAGTCATTCCATATTACATTTCAATCCGGTTAAGGGCACCAATACACCGCAGGCGCCTTTTAACGCGCAGGGTACCGCCATTTACGAGAGCCTTAAGGATAATCCTAATTTATTCATGATGCTTTGCGGCCACGTTGGCGACAATGGCGAAGGGTATCGTACAGATGTTTTCAACGGCCATACCATCAAAACTTTCCTTAACGATTATCAAAGCAGGCCAAATGGCGGCAATGGATTAATGCGTTTATACAAATTTTCGGTAAAAAATAACCAGCTAAGCGTACGTACATTTTCTCCGTATGCCCATGTTACAGAAACAGATGGCGACAGCCAGTTTACAGTACCGCTGTTTGATACTGCTCAATCTTCTTTAAAATAACTTACACATTGATTAATATGATAAAAATCTTTAAGAGCATCATTTTTCTTTTGATGCTCACAACAATCACTTACGCCCAGGATAAACATGTAGTACTGATAAGTATAGATGGCTTACGCCCAGAGTTTTACCTTGATCCGTCCTGGGGGATGGTAAACTTACGACAGGCTATGAAAACCGGCTCTTATGCAGAGGGGGTAAGGGGTAGCTTTCCAACTGTTACCTACCCATCACATACTACTATAATAAGCGGGGTGTTGCCTGCTAAACACGGTATTTACTATAACACGCCTGTTGAGCCCCTTGGCATTACCGGTAAATGGTTCTGGTATTATAAAGATATAAAAGTGCCAACAATATGGACCGCCGCTAAAAGCGCTGGCTTAGTTACTGCCGGTGTAAGCTGGCCTGTAACAGTTGGCGCCCCGATTGATTATAACCTGCCTGAGTATGTTATTCTGCCCAAAAATAAAGGCGAGAAAAAAGATGAGATCAAAGCGCTTTATGACGAATCGAACCCGAAATCGCTTTTCCAGGAGGTGCAGGATAATGCGATAGGCAAACTTGGTGAATTTGGTGCTACACTTGATAATTATACTAATGACCAGAATAAGTCGCGAATGGCGGCATACATCCTGCGTAAATATAAGCCGGCGTTTTTGGCAATACACATCGGCCTGACCGATCATTTTGAGCACGAAGAGGGCCGTGATGGCGACAAAGTACATTCTGCGGTGGTAGGTGTTGATGTTGCTGTTAAAACTATTATGGATGCTATTGAAATGGCCGGCTTAAAAGACAGCACAACTTTTATTGTCACCGGCGACCATGGTTTTGTTGACATTCATACACAATTCAATCCTAACGTAATGCTTGCGAATATTGGCTTGTATAATGATGCTGATAAAGAGCATTGGAAAGCTTATTTTCAAGCCAGCGGAGGATCGGCATTCCTGCACCTGCGCGATGCTAAAGACAAAGCCACTTTAGCAAAGGTGAATGAAGCGCTGGCCAACTTGCCGCAAGGTATCAAAAAGCTTTTTCACGTTTTGGATAAACAACAGCTTACTGCTGCCCAGGGCGACCCCAATGCCGCGCTTGCATTGGCAGCCTATCAGGGCGTTAGTTTTGGCGCAACGGCTAAAGGCAACCTGTTAAGTGCAGCAAAAGGCGGCACCCACGGATATATGCCAACCGACTTTAAAGAGATACAGACTGGCTTTGTTACTTTTGGCCGTGGCATAAAGCCTGGGGTTGTTCTGCCGCTTATTGGGCAAGAGGATATTGCGCCGTTGATAGCAAATTTATTAAACCTGCAAATGACAGGTATGGATGGCGTTTTATATCCCGGACTGCTAAAAAGCAAATAATTATTATGGTAGTGCTATACCGCGATAGATTAGCGCACAGAACTAAAAACTCCTGCGCGACTGCCATAGTAAATATCGTGTATATTAGTTAAATGAATTGTATAGCCCTCAAATTTGAGGGCTATACAATTAGTAAATCTTGCGCTAAAACGGTTGGATACTTGCAGGCAAAATATACGCCCGACCTTCTTCGATTAATTTACCTGTTATAATCAGGGTCAAACTCCACTATCCATTCAATACCATACTTATCTCTGAACATGCCTGCGTACGTACCCCATGGGCTGACGCCTATAGGCCCTTCAACAGCACCGCCAGCAGATAACCCGTTAAATATTTGGTCTGCTTCTTCACGGCTTTCAGCAACAACGTAAATTTTAGACCGGTTTTCATTTTCGTTTACCCGTCCCATAAATTCAGGAACATCATTAGCTACTAATATATTGTATTTACCTACAGGCAAGGCAATGTGCATTATTTTGTCAGCCTCGTTCTCGGGCACTTGAAATTCATCGCTCGCAAGATCTTTAAAACGAACGATCTTTGTGAATTCGCCGCCAAAAACTGATTTGTAAAAAGTAAATGCTTCTTCTGCATTTCCATTGAAGTTGATCCATGGGTTAATTGTTCTCATGATTTTAGTGTTTAGTTTGATTTTTCTTATTGTTATATCTGCGATAATGAAGCCAGCAAGTCTTCCAGGTTTTTCAGCGTCATAGTGAAACCTATCTTGAAGCCCTCCAATAATTTCTCTAACCGCTCAAACGATTCGTTATAAATGGTAATGCTTACCTTGGTGATACCATTTTGTTCGCTGAAAATGTAATCCCATTCAGAGCCAGGTAGTTCGCGGTTTTCATCTTTATCGGCAAACGCATTATACATTTTAAAGTTGGTTATAGGGGTAATGGAAGTAAACTCCTGCACGGCCCATCGCTCGTGTCCGTCGGGGCTTATCATAGCATAAAAACGCCTGCCGCCTACCTTAAAATCCATATACTTGGTTTTGGCGCGCATAGGCGCCGGAGCCCCCCATTGGTCCAGTAGTTCGGCTTTGGTAAAAGCATCCCATACTAATGCCTGCCCGGCGTTAAATTCCCTGGTGATGTAAACCGTTTTGGCTGATTTATCTACGTTAAAATCAAATAGCAAGTCGTTGTTCATTATTTCTGTTCTTTAATTGTTGATAATAGTTTATCCAGTTGATTAAATTGTGTTTCCCAGCTTTGCCTGAACTGGGCTAACCAGTGATCAAACTCCTGCATTTTTTTAGCGTTAAAGTGATAATAAATCTCGCGGCCGTTTTGCTGGGACTTAACCAGATCGCATTCATGTAGTACTTTGATATGTTTTGATACCGCCTGCCGGGTCATATCAAATTTTTCGGCCATTGCATTTGGAGTTAAGGCTTGGATGGCAAGCAGCGTTAAAATAGCCCTGCGTGTCGGGTCGGCTATGGCTTGGAATATATCTTGTTTCATTTTGACTGTTTATTGTGCAACTCTGTGGTTGCAAATATATGTGCAACTTTTTAGTTGCGCAAATATTATTGAATTTTTTTTAAGCTATAAGATAAGATTAACCACAGTGTCATTCTAAATCTAAGGATGAATTTGAGAGTAAACTTTATTACCGTCCCAAAAATTACAGTTACTATGTTGGTTGGTTATGACAGGCTTATAGCAAAGAAAAGCCTGCTAAGAAATTAATGCTTAGCAGGCTATATCGATTTGGCGGAGAGGGAGGGATTCGAACCCTCGATACGCTTTTGACGTATACACACTTTCCAGGCGTGCTCTTTCGACCACTCAGACACCTCTCCTGTTTTTTTGAGATTGCAAAGGTAAAAATTTAAAGCATAAAAAAAGCGGAACCTTTATCAGGCCCCGCTTAAACGAAAACTTTAACTCACAAAAACTAAACTTATATGCTGTTATTACTAACTAATATATAGAGTGCGCCCACACCTAAAGGTTTAACGCTGATGTAAAAAATATGTATATATAATTTTTAAGCTTATGTTTGTCCACAAATTACAAGGCGGAGCTATCGCATGCTGAACATCAACGATATTAAAAAACCTATTGCTGCAGAAATTGATGTTTTCGAGGAAAAATTTAAAGCCTCAATGCAAAGCTCGGTGCCCCTGCTTGATAGGATAACCCATTATATAGTTAAGCGAAAGGGAAAGCAAATACGGCCGATGTTTGTGTTTTTTTCGGCCAGTATATGCGGCGGTATTACCGAGGCCAGCCATCGCGGAGCCGCTTTGGTTGAGCTACTCCACACGGCAACGTTGGTACACGATGATGTGGTGGATAATTCTTATCAACGCCGTGGATTTTTCTCTATAAACGCGCTCTGGAAAAATAAAATAGCTGTTTTAGTAGGCGATTACTTGCTGAGCAAAGGGTTGCTGCTATCCATCAATAACAATGATTTCAATCTGCTCAAAATTGTGTCTGAAGCCGTGCGGCAAATGAGTGAGGGTGAATTGCTGCAGGTAGAAAAAGTGCGCCGGCTTGATATTAGCGAAGATGTTTATTACGAAGTTATCCGGCAAAAAACCGCGTCGTTAATTGCATCGTGCTGCGCATGCGGGGCAGCGTCTGCCGGGGCAGATGATGATACCATTGAAAAGATGCGTCTGTTTGGCGAAAAAATCGGTATCGCATTCCAGATAAAGGATGATATGTTTGATTTTGGTACCGATGACGTTGGTAAACCGCTTGGTATTGATATCAAAGAAAAAAAGGTGACGCTGCCGCTCATTTACGCCTTGAACAACACCACAGCAACTGAAAAAAAGCGCATCATCGGATTGGTTAAAAATCACAATGATGACCCCGAAAAAATCAGTCAGATCATCAGCTTTGTAAAAAATACCGGTGGACTGCAATATGCCGAAACGCAAATGCGTCATTATCAGCAAGATGCATTTTTGATATTAGATACTTTTCCCGAAGGTGAAGCGCGTACCGGCCTTGAAGAATTAGTAAGGTATACAACAGAAAGAAATAAGTAATGGGTTAAAGTCTTTAGTTTGATAGATAACAAGCTATTAACTCCTAGCTTATTGAATCACCCGGTCATCGCTGTCGCTCGACCACCCTCTCTCCCGCTTTGCGGAAAGAGGGTCTTAATTATTATTTCCTTTTTTATTCTTCACCCTCTTTACAAAGTAGAGAGGGTCGACCAGCGATAGCGCAGTCAGGGTGAGTAGAATAAACCTATTTCTTTCGCAAATCTTGCTAACTTCGTAACATGCATTTCGATTTTAGCTTTTTAAAGCTTGATATATTCGGCATATTAGATATACTGCTGGTTGCTTTTTTAATGTATCAGTTGTACAACCTGATACGGGGTACTATTGCAGCTAATATATTTATAGGGCTGATAACTATCTACTTGCTTTATATGATAGTGAAAGCTTTACATATGCAGTTGCTTACTGGTATTTTAAGCCGTTTTGCAGATGTGGGCATAATAGCTATTATTATTGTATTTCAGCAGGAGGTAAGGCGCTTTTTGCTTTTGGTAGGCAAAAACGCCTCATTGCAGCGTAATAAATCGTGGTGGAAATATTTTTTTGGCAATGCCGAGGCCGAAAAAAACAACTATGCGCGCATCAAACCTATTATTGATGCCTGCAAAAGCATGAAACAAACCCGTACAGGGGCGCTCATCGTTTTTGCCAAATACTATGATGAACAGTATTATCAAAACAGCTGTGAAGTGCTGGATGCAAAAATATCCAAGCGTGTATTGGAGAGCATTTTTCAAAAGAACAGCCCCCTGCATGATGGTGCTGTGGTCATTTCAGAGAACAAAATTAAATCAGCCAGTTGTATATTACCCGTTACCGAGAAAGCAGATCTGCCAGCGCAATTCGGGCTGCGCCACAGGGCGGGTATAGGTGTTACCGAAGCTAATGATGCTACGGCTATCATCGTATCAGAAGAAACCGGCGAGATATCTTATGCAAAGCAGGGCCGCATTAAAATGGATGTAAGCTTCGCTGAGTTAGAAAAACTATTGAATAAAGATTTTTAAGGAATTATAACTACACTGTCCTTGTTCTTATTTAACGGTAAACCGTAACCTGCTACCGGCATTTTAGAGTTACCTTTCAGTTTAACTACCGGCATTTTTGATTTTCCCTCAAGCTGCGCAACAGGCATTTTGTACGCTTTGTTCAATTGATCAGCTAACAACTGATTGTTATAGTTGCCTATTAACGTCCCGTTTTTAATAAGAGTTAAATCTGGCTTTAGATATTTATTTAATTCCGTTGATGATAGTTTACCGCTATCGATTTTAAAATCAGGAGCCAGTAAGTTTTGCTTATTGTTGTTCAAAGTATTGTCATGCAATTTTTGGGCCGATGCAGTTGCAGCAGATGCAAGGCATATAATAGCTACTAATATCTTTTTCATCAATACTAAATTATGTTATTTATGATTAAGATGTGAAGTGAGGGCATACGGGAAAGTGTTAAATAATTTATTTTAACATTTAATTGCAATAAAAAAAGCCACCCCTTAGGGGTAGCTTTAAAAGTATTTAGCACTTAAAATTATTTTGCGCTCAAATCAGGTACTGCCTTGTCAATCGCATTTACCGAAGCAGTATCGCCAGCTTTCTGGCGGGCTTCTTTAACGCCATTAAGTATTTGAACAACCTGAGGGCCTACGCCATATTTCTTATACTTATTGCCAAAGTCGATAATAGAATTAACGCCTTCCAATGCATATGCATTGTTTTTAAGTCGGCCGATCATATCCGCATAATTACGCATCAAATTAAATTGTGTTTGCGGCTGGCCTTCTTTAAAACCGTTGTAAACATACGCCCATTGTTCATCGCTGCCACTGGTTGCATAAGTTGTTAAAATAGCATCTTTAAGTGCGCCATTGCTACCCTTTTCGTAAGTTTTGGCTAAAGACATCGCGTTAGCGGGTTCTATTTGTGCCAACGCTGCTAATGCCGCGCCTTCTACTGCGTACGATTCACTCTTTAAAGCTTCCTTAAATAAATTAGCCATGCCTGATGCTTTCAGTTTGCCTAAAGAGGTAATGGCAGCAGCCCTAACCAAAGTGTTTGGATCTGTTTGTACCAGTTTCACCAAAACGGGTTGGGCATCGTTACGTACATTGTCATTGGTTAAATCGGCAGCTTTAATAGCCTTAATGCGCAATTCCCAATATTTATCGTTAATCGCTGCTATGATCACTTTGCGTGCGCCGGCATCTGTTTGTTTTTTTGCTGCGGCGGTAATGGCCTCAAAGCGATCTAAATATAACGGTGCGTTAAAGTATTGAAATACATATTCTTCAAGCGTTTTGTTATCGGTTTTTTTAGCCAGTAACATCTTGTCTCCATCAACATTCACCAGGCTTGGTTTAACTGCTGAGTGAAATACCAGGCTATCGGTTTTGCTGCGTACCCAGAATTTTTTGCGCTCCATTTTGCCACCAGCATAAACGTCTATAGCTATCGGAAGAATGAAGGCATCACCATCCTGTGTTTGGTTCATGTAAACGGTTTGTGTTTTAGTGGCATCATCCCATTTATAAGTAATATTCAGGATAGGATGACCGGCACCAAAATACCATTGGTTAAAAAACCAGGTAAGATCGCGGCCGCTTGCTTCTTCAAGCGCTAAGCGCAATTGATGGGCTTCGCCGTTTTTAAACGCGTTTGATTTCAGATAGATATTTAATCCCTTATAAAATGCGGCGTTACCAAGGTAATTGCGCAGCATATAAAGTATGCTGCCGCCTTTTTGATAGGTAACGGCATCAAACATATCCTCCTTATCATGGTAATGGAAACGTACCAGATCTTTAGTGCGCAGGTTAGGCTGGCTCAGATAGTTTTGCCTGTCGTCCTGTATATGGGCGTCGCCGGCATCTTTTCCATATTTGTGTTCGGCCCACAAGGTCTCACTAAAATCAGCGAATGACTCGTTAACGGTAAGGTTGCTCCAGCTTTCGGCAGTTACATAATCGCCAAACCACTGGTGAAAAAGCTCGTGTACAATGGTGCTGCGGCCCTGTCCATAGTAATCGTCCAACAGTTCGCGCTTGGTAGCCTGCACATAGTCGCCATGCAGGGTGGCAGAGGTATTTTCCATCGCGCCGCTTACATAATCGCGCACTACAATTTGCGAGTACTTGTTCCATGGATAATCAACACCTAATGTTTTTGAGTAAAATTCCATTACCTCTGGCGTAAAGCCAAAAATATCCCTTGCATAAGGCGCATATTTCGGCTCAAGGTAATAACTTACCTCTTTGCCTTTCCAGGTGTCTTTCGTGATCTTAAAATCGCCCACAGCCATCATAAACAGGTATGGCGAGTGAGGTAGTTCCATTTTCCAGGTATCGGTACGTGTGCCGTCGCCATTTACTTTTTGCGAGGCCAGGCGGCCGTTAGAAAGTGTAACATACTTGGCCGGTACTGTCATGCTGATCTCGTCGGTTGTTTTCTGGTTAGGCTTATCAATAGTTGGGAACCATACTGATGAACCTTCAGTTTCACCTTGTGTCCAGATCTGGGTAGGTTTGTCTTTTTCAGTGCCATCCGGATTGATAAAGTATAAACCTTTAGCATCAGTAATGGCCATGCTGCCCTGCGCCTTAAATTCGTTAGGCTTTGCAGTATAATCGATGTAAACGGTATAGCTTTCGTTGTTGCGGTAGGTCCTGTCTAACTGAATTTTTACTACAAGGCTATCATAAGTAAATTTCAATGGAACGTTCTTGCCGTTTTTAACAATGGCAATAGTTTTCAGGTCCATGCCTTTTGCATCCAGTGATAATGAGTCGGTAGGGTAAAAATGCGGCTTTAAAGTAACCCATTCCTTACCATACATATAGCGTTTCTTGTAATCAAAGCGAACGTCAAGCTTTGTATGTACCAGGTCGCTGTATTTAGGCGTTGTTTCACGGTAGATTTTTAAAGCAGGATCATCCTGTGCGGGTGCTGTTTGCGCAATTGCGCTTGTAAGCGCCAACGCACTGATACTGCCTATAAGGGCGGCAGTGTAAAGAGTTTTCATACAGTTAACAGTTTTGTTTAATATACTTGCCAGATAAAAGCTAAAATATTAGTTTTTTATCAAAGTTTAAGGCTGCAAATGTAGCTTAATGTTACAGCAGTTGAGTGCAAAGTCGTAACTATCCTGTTATAATAGCCGCAATAATTTGTTTTTTATGGTTAAATGCTAATTTAGCCTTTGCCTATGGGGAGTGCCCAAGCATTTGCTTACCAATTATAACATCTATCAAAAATGAAACGCAGGACATTTATTCAAAACATGGCCGTGAGCGGCACAGGCTTGTTATTAGCATCAAATTCGGCAACCGCTGGTATTTTTAACGACTCGCCAAACAAAAAGATTATTATAGGGGTGATGGGAGTAAATAGCCGGGGCGATTTCCTTGCTGAAAAACTGGCCGCCTTAACCGATGTAGAAATTGGTTATATATGCGATGTTGACAGCAACGCTATGAATAAGTGCATTGCCAAAATAGAAAAGGCTACCGGTAAAAAGCCAAAAGGTATTACAGATGTGCGCCAGCTGCTGGAAAAGAAAGATCTGGACGCGTTGGTGATTGCCGCGCCCGATCACTGGCACGCGCCTGCAACTATACTGGCCTGCCAAGCAGGTAAGCATGTTTATGTGGAAAAGCCATGCAGCCATAATCCGCACGAGGGAGAAATGGCCATAGCTGCTGCTGCAAAATATAACCGGCTGGTGCAAATGGGCAGTCAACGGCGCTCATTCAGTAATGTGCAGAAGATGATAGATGAGCTGCATAAGGGTATCATCGGCAGGGTTTACTTTGCCCGGGGCTGGTATGCTAACAACCGTAAATCTATAGGTGTAGGCAAACCTGCGCCTGTCCCTGCAAACTTAAACTATGAGCTTTGGCAGGGCTATGCACCGCGCAGGCCGTATAAAGATAACCTGATACACTACAACTGGCACTGGTTTTGGAACTGGGGCACCGGCGAAGCGCTTAACAATGGCACTCACGAAATTGACGTGATGCGCTGGGGCCTTGGCGCCGATTATCCAAACCGCGTTACATCGGGTGGAGGGCGTTTTGCTTTTAAGGATGATTGGGAAACCCCCGACACGCAAACCATCGTAGCTAATTTTCCTAACGATACGGCGCTTAGCTGGGAGGGGCGAAGCTGTAACAGCTTTAACTCCGAAGGCGTTGGCCGGGGTGTGGTTTTTTACGGCGACCATGGTACCATTAATTATGGCGGCGGCAACGGCTACCAGGTGTTTGATTATGATAACAAACTGGTGAAAGAAATAAAAGACGAAACACCTGTTGATGCAGGAAACAAGGTAAGCCCCACCGAACTGCTTGATCGTGCGCACCTGCAAAATTTTGTTAATGCCATACGCGGTGATGAGCAGCTTAACCAAACCATCATCAACGGGCATAAATCAACTGTAATACCGCAACTGGGTAATATAGCGCAGCGCGTTGGCCGGGTGCTTAACCTCGACCCGCAGAACGGGCACATTATGAACGACCCTGATGCTGCCAAGCTTTGGAGCCGCGAGTATGCACAGGGCTGGGATTTAAAAGTATAAAGCATCAACTATCAAAATAATATGAAGAACTTAAAAAGTTACGTGCTGACAGCAGTCATCGCAGTTGGTATACATACAGCAAATGCACAAAGCGGTTACACCAGTTTATTTGACGGTAAAACCCTTAAAGGCTGGAAAATACTTGCCGGTAAAGCACAATATAAAGTTGAAAACGGTGGCATTACCGGTACTGCTGTACTTAACAGCGGCAACACGTTTCTGGTAACCGAAAAGGAATATGGCGATTTTGTCCTCGAGCTTGATGTTAAAACAGAAAGTGACCTTACCAACTCTGGCATACAGGTGCGCAGCCATTATAATGCTGCAGGCAAAAACGGTAACGGGCTGGTTTATGGACGCCAGTGTGAAATTGACCCAAGCAACCGCAAATGGACAGGTGGTATTTACGACGAAGGCCGCCGGGATTGGCTATACCCGATGGAACTCAACGCAAAAGCCAAAGATGCCTGGAAGAATGGCCAGTTTAACCATATAAAGGTGGAGTGCATAGGCGCCAGCATGAAGACATGGATAAACAGTGTAGCTACGGCCTACGTAGTAGATACCGTTGATGCAAGCGGCTTTATTGGATTACAGGTACATGCGATAGACAACCAGGAGCAGGCAGGTAAAAAGATATTTTTCAAAAACATCCGCATAAAAACTAATAACCTTAAACCTCAAGCGTTTGAAAAAGGAGTATACGTGGTAAACATGCAATCCAATGACCTTACTGACTATGAGAAGGCAGATGGCTGGAAGTTATTGTTTGATGGTAAAACACCGGTCGGCTGGCATAGTGCAGCAGCTGCTACATTCCCGGCTAAAGGGTGGAAGGTAGAGAACGGGATGATATCCGTTCTTGGTGCCAACGGTGGCGAATCTACCAACGGTGGTGATATTGTAACTGATAAAATGTACGGCGCAATTGACATGTCGTTTGAGTTTAGGATGAGCAGGGGCGCCAACAGCGGCGTTAAATACTTTGTAACGCTTGATGAAAAAACGAAGGGCTCTGCCATAGGGCTGGAATACCAGGTGCTGGATGATGCCGTACACCCCGATGCTAAATTAGGCAGGGATGGTAACCGCACACTGGCTTCATTATACGACCTGATCACTGCTAAGAAACAGGAACGCTTTGTGCACCCTATTGGCCAATGGAATACAGGGCGCATTATTGTTTACCCGAATAACCATGTGGAGCATTACTTAAATGGCATAAAAGTACTGGAGTATGAGCGTGGCTCTAAAGCGTACCGCGACCTGGTAGCCATTAGCAAATACAAAGTGTGGAAGGATTTTGGCGAAGCTAAGGAAGGCCATATCCTGCTGCAGGACCATGGCTTTGATGTGGATTTCAGAAGCTTGAAAATAAAGGAGCTGAAGTAAGGATTTTTTATGTACTATAATTGAAGTGGATAGGTCTTCGACAAGCTCAGACTGACAAAGTTGAAGGGTCATGGTGAGCTTGTCGAACCATTTTGCAAAGCGGCTCTTAGTAAGGGCCTTATACTTGATGCGTGTTCACGAACACACAGGTGAACATCGTGAACGCGCGTAAGATGCTGATTGTTAATGCTTTTAAATTTAAGGTGACAGAACACTGTCACCTGTTACTTCAAGTTTATTACGAGTTGTAGATTGTAATTACAAACAAGGTAATCAGAAGGAACTGGCCTGAAAGTTTATCCTTTATTCACCAGGTACGGGTAGTTACTTTTCGCGGAATGTATTTTTCTGTTAATATTAATGTGGTAACCGCGCTAAAACAGTAGGCAGCAGTTATTTTAAAAGGCTTCCAATCACCTATTGTTATGCTATAATCATCTGGTATGGATAGCTGTGCGATATAATAGGCTATTACGGCCACAATTACTGATTTGATTATTAAATTATTCAGATTAATCAATTTAAAAAGATAATAGCATCCAATGATTAAGCCGAACACATACCAGCTTTTAAAGATGAGGTTGTCAATGATATAAAGTAGCAAAAAATTAGCATTCTTCATCGCTTCTTTAAAACTCAGTATACAGTCGAATAGGTAACTATACACCGCCAATGATAGACACGCTGTGATTATGCTCCACGCAAAAATTATAGGCTTTTTATCCATAGCGATTAAAATTTATAAGAGTATATACAGCCTTAAGTTTAACCATCGTAATTTACCACTAAAATACCATTCGCAATCGTACACCAACCGTTCGTAAACGAACGGTTTTCTTTTTTGTTAAACTGTTAGTGTGTTGATATTTAATTTGTTATGAAAATTGGCATAATATTTTTAATCAGTACACAAAATAAGCGAAGCTTATGTAACTATCTGCCAATAAACCTATATGTTATGATTAAGAATTACCTGAAAGTAGCGTGGCGAAATCTCCTGAAAAACAAAGCGCATACATTTATCAACATTACAGGCTTGTCTGTAGGCATGGCCGTGGCAATTATTATCGGCTTGTGGATATGGGACGAACTGTCATACGACAGGTACTTTAAAAATCATGAACGCATAGTGCAGGTATGGCAACACCAAACCTTTAACGGCAAAGTTGGGAGCCAAACGGCTATACCGATACCTTTGGGCACAGTGTTACGCAGCGATTATACCGGCAAGGACAGGGATTTTAAATATATGGTGCTTTCCAGCTGGACCTTTGAACACATACTTGCCGTTGGCGATAAAAAAATAACCCAAACCGGTAACTTTATGCAGCCCGAAGCAACGGAGATGCTTTCTCTTAAAATGCTGAAAGGTACCCGCAAAGGGTTGAATGATCCCTTATCTATCCTGCTATCGGAAAAAGTAGCCAAAACACTTTTTGGTGATGCCGACCCCATGAACAAAACTATTAAAATTGATAATAAGCACCTGGTAAAAGTTAGCGGCGTTTATGAAGACTTTCCGCATAATACAACCTTCAATGAACTGAATGTTATTATGCCCTGGAGTTTTTACATGACCACGCAAGACTGGTTAAGCAGGGCAGCAACCCGTTGGGGTAATAATTCATTCCAGCTATTCGCGCAATTAAATGATGGGGCTGATATCAACAAAGTAAATCAGCGTATAAAGCTTCTTAAACAGAAGAATATTGAAGCCCAGGGCGACTCTGTTGGCGCCGCCTCTAAGCCGGTAGTTTTTTTACATCCTATGAGTAAATGGCACCTGTACTCGGAGTTTAAGGATGGGGTTAATACGGGCGGCGGTATTCAGTTTGTTTGGATGTTTGGTATTATCGGCACTTTTGTGTTATTACTGGCGTGTATTAATTTCATGAATCTGAGTACAGCCCGGTCAGAAAAACGGGCCAAAGAAGTAGGTATCCGCAAAACGGTAGGGTCGTTACGCAGCCAGCTTATTGGGCAGTTCTTCAGCGAGTCATTAATGGTATCGGCCTTCGCCTTTTTGGTTTCAATTATATTAGTATTGCTCATACTTCCATGGTTCAATCAGGTAGCATCCAAAACCATGAGTATACTTTGGGGCAACCCGGTATTTTGGATAATGAGTATCGGCTTTATGCTGTTCACGGGTATAATTGCAGGAAGTTACCCGGCGTTCTACTTGTCGTCTTTTAAGCCTGTTAAGGTATTAAAGGGTACTTTTAAAGCCGGCCGGTATGCGGCTTTGCCCCGTAAAATATTGGTAGTGCTGCAATTTTTTGCGTCAGCTACGCTCATTATAGGTACCATCATCGTGTTCAGGCAGGTGCAGTTTACAAAGAACAGGCCGGTAGGTTATGATCGTACTGGAATTGTACAGATAGACATGAAATCCGACGATATACATAAAAGTTTTGCAGCGGTACGTAATGATCTGTTACAAAGTAATACCATAATTGAAATTGCTGAGTCCAACAGTCCGTTAACAGGCGTTTATTCTAATAACAGCGGCCTTAACTGGCGCGGTAAATCGCCTGATCTGCAGGATGATTTTGCTACAGTGAGGCTTACTCCCGAATATGGTAAAGTAGCTAACTGGCAATTGATTGAGGGCCGCGATTTTTCGCGTGAATACCTGAGCGACTCCAGTGCCATGATCCTGAATGAATCTGCGGCTAAGTTTATGAACTTTAAACATGCAACAGGCGAAATAATTGATTGGGGCAAAAAGTATAAAGTAATAGCTGTTGTAAAGGATATGGTGATGTCATCGCCGTATGAACCCGTAAAACCAACTATTTTTACCTTGGCCGACGGCCCAGAAGGAACTATAGATATCCGCCTGAACCCTAAGTTAGGCACGCATGAAGCTTTGGCTAAGATAGAGGCCGTATTTAAACAGTATGATCCAGGTAGCCCGTTCAGCTACAAGTTTACAGACGAAGAGTATGCACGCAAATTTGCTGACGAAGAACGCGTAGGCAAATTGGCAGGCTTTTTTACCCTGCTGGCCATATTTATCAGTTGCATGGGCTTGTTTGGTATGGCATCCTTTATGGCCGAGCAGCGTATCAAAGAAATTGGTGTGCGTAAGGTGTTGGGTGCATCGGTGTTTAACCTGTGGCGTTTAATGTCTACCGATTTTATTATGCTGGTCAGTATTTCCTTGCTGATAGCGATACCTACGGCTTATTACTTTATGCATGGCTGGCTGCAGAATTATAAATACCGTACAGATCTGTCGTGGTGGGTATTCGCGCTTACTGCAATCGGGGCTATAATTGTAACAATCATGACGGTTAGTTATCAAAGCATAAAAGCCGCGCTTACCAATCCTGTTAAAAGTTTAAAAACGGAATAGTCTTAAGATTTTACAAAAAATATAAATGCTAATAATAGCGGATCAATGAGAATGTACAAAGCTTTATTAACTGGCTTAATTTTATTTTACTCAATTAGCGGTTTTTGTCAGTCGAATAAGATTGAAGACTTTTCGGTAGTTAACAGGCAGGTCACTATCAATGAAGATGGAAGTATACATTTGAATGAGGTTGATGGTGCAGGGCTTGCCTGGATCAATAAAGCAAAATTCACAAAGGGTAGTATCGAGTTTGATGTAAAAGGGAACGATAAGCTACAAGGTAGTTTTGTAGGTATCGCCTTTCATGGGTTAAATGATAGTACTTACGAGTGTGTGTATTTCAGGCCGTTTAACTTTTTGGCAGATGATGCGGTCAGGAAAAGCCATGGCGTGCAATACATTGCTTTGCCTGAGTTTGACTGGCCTTTGCTGCGCGAAAAATATCCTAACAAATACGAATTGGCTGTTGTCCCGGCCCCTGATCCCAACAGTTGGTTCCATGTCCGCATAACCGTTGCCCCTGATGTGATTAATGTATATGTGAATAACAGCCGTCAGCCTATGCTGGCAGTTAAGCCGCTAACCAAAACAGGCGGAAACAAAATTGGGTATTGGGTAGGGTATGGTTCGCCCGGCGATTGGAAGAATTTAAAAATCACAGAGAGTAAATAATTTCTAAATAATAAAGTCCGGTGCATTGCGCCGGACTTTATTATTATCAATATAGGGATTCTTGACTCTTATCGTCTCGATTTTATGATTCTTAGCAGTATTGCTCAAAAGCATCGATAAGGTTATCGGCGATCATCTGCGCAGGGCGGCCTTCAATCTGGTGGCGCTCTATGATGTGCACTAATTTACCGTCTTTAAATAAGGCCATAGATGGTGACGACGGCGGGTAAGGCAACATCAGGTTACGGGCAGCGTCAACAGCTTCCTTTTCCATACCGGCAAAAACGGTTACCATTTTATCGGGGTGTTTAGCGTTAGCGGCAGCCATACGTGCAGCGGGGCGGGCATTAGCGGCAGCGCACCCGCAAACAGAGTTAACCATTACAAATACGGTTCCTTCGCTTTTAATGGTAGTATTAACAGCATCCGCGTCTTTCAACTCTTCAAAACCAACGCGGGTTAATTCCTCGCGCATTGGGGCAACTAAATATTCTGGGTACATCATTTTTTTTTCTTGCTTATTTTCAACACAAAAATACCAAAATCAAAATAAAAATAACCCGTCATCAGAATATTACGTAATAATTGACGTTTCGGTTATAAAAAGCAGCAGACGGAACAGGCGGGTGGATATTTTAACCGATAATTGTTATATTGCATCCGTAGTTTTTTAGCCCTAATTAATTAAACTATCGAATGAACTTAAAATTATACTTTTAGGCATGGCACTTATTTCAGAAAAAAATAATGCCCGGCCCCGCGTTGTTCAGGTAAAGGCAAAACACGTTAATTCATTAAAATTTGCTGTTGCTGCAGTATTAATCATTGTTATGGTTTTGATGACCGCTGTAGTACGTTTAAGTACGCAGGCAATGCAGCAAAAGCAGGAAAACAGCAGGCTGCAATCGCAGATTGCTTCGTTGCAGGGACAGATTGATAAGAACGAAGAGGACGCCTTACTGTCAAACGCGCAGAAAGAAGGCCAGCGTAGTAAAGCCATAACCTACCTGCACGATATCCAGCAAAAGCTTAAACGTATTAATACTTACATGAGCAAGCGCGGTTTACATGGTGTATCATTCAGGAAGATAGCTATTGATGAAAAACCCAAAAGCGAAACCAAACTATACGCCGAGTTTAATAACTACCTCGACAGGATGGTCAACGTTATAGCGTATACCCCGATGGGCTACCCGCGTTTAAGCTCTTTTACTTCTTTTTTCGGATCGCGCAGCAACCCCTTTAATTTTGGTGGCAGCGAATTTCATCCGGGTATTGATTTTAAAGGCCATAGAGGCGACCCGGTTAAATGTACTGCCAGCGGCAGGGTGATTTTTGCAGGCCGTGCCGGTGGATATGGCAATTGTGTTAAGATACGCCATAACAATAACCTGGAGACCTGGTACGGCCATCTTTCAAAAATTACTGTAAAAGAGGGGCAGCGAGTAACAGTAGGCGACCTGGTAGGCAAAGTAGGTTCAACCGGCCGCTCAACCGGCCCGCACCTGCATTACGAGATACGCAAAAACGGCCGCCCAGTAAACCCGAAGCAATATTTGAGTTTAAATATGTGATTGATGAAACAAAAACTTATGAATAAGCAGATAAGTTGTTTGGTAAACTCATCATACTTTAAAAATTTAAGATCATATACGAGCGCCCCGGGGAAACATCGGGGCCTTTTAATTAATTTAAACGCTTTCTCATCTCCTGAATAACCTCATTCAATAAACCTGCGGCTTTATATTCCTGCCCTTTTATTAATTTAGTATGCAGCGAATGATAAGAGGACAGCGCCAGATTGCGTTGAAAAAGCCGTATCTGGGTTCCTAAGGCTCTATTTGATACAGAGTTAAAGGTTTTAAGGTTGAGAGACTCAGCCAGGGTTTCATCAAAATTCATATAATCAGGGGGGTAGATCAACTGTTAATTCGGTAAATCTTATATAAAGATAAGCTAATACTATGCAATAAACGATTATTGCTTACTCAAATTAAGAGTATACAATGAAGTTTTTTTATTGTCTTAAACCTGCATTACAAAGGTACCTACGGTACTAATATTGTTATTGGTTCGCCGGTTCGCGCTTACTTGTTTATCCCTGATCCTGGTAATCCGCTTTAACTTTTAATCAGGGATGGCTGGCTCATTAAGTTTTAACACGCTGTCCGCTTTTTGTTAATAGCAAGTTTATTACGTAATTTTGTCACATTATTATTAGCAAATTAAAAATCAATATGTCATCAGTAGAAACTGCATACGTAAAGTACAAAGTGAAAGACCTTTCACTGGCCGAATGGGGCCGCAAGGAGATTGAATTGGCCGAAGCTGAAATGCCCGGATTGATGGCGCTGCGTGCTGAATATGGCCAAAGCAAACCGCTGGCCGGTGCCCGTATAGCAGGCTGCCTGCACATGACCATACAAACCGCTGTTTTAATTGAAACCCTGATTGAACTGGGTGCTGATGTTACCTGGTCATCTTGTAATATATTTTCTACTCAGGACCATGCCGCTGCCGCTATTGCTGCTGCCGGTACCTCTGTTTACGCCTGGAAAGGCATGAATGCCGAAGAGTTTGACTGGTGCATTGAGCAAACGTTATTTTTTGGCGAAGACCGCCAGCCGTTGAACATGATCCTGGATGATGGCGGCGACCTGACCAACATGGTACTTGATAAATATCCTGAGCTGGTAGCCGGTATCAAAGGTTTATCAGAAGAAACTACTACCGGTGTTCATCGCCTGTATGAGCGCATGAAAAATGGCACCCTGCCCATGCCTGCTATAAATGTCAACGATTCGGTTACCAAATCTAAATTCGATAACAAATATGGCTGCCGCGAGTCGCTGGTTGATGCCATTCGCCGCGCTACCGATGTGATGATGGCTGGTAAAGTAGCTGTTGTTTGTGGTTATGGCGACGTAGGCAAAGGGTCTGCCGATTCGCTTCGCAACGCTGGTGTACGTGTAATAGTAACCGAAATAGATCCTATTTGCGCGTTACAGGCTGCTATGGAAGGTTTTGAGGTGAAAAAACTTTCAACGGCCATTGCCGAGGCGGATATAGTAGTTACCGCTACAGGTAACAAAAACATCGTTCGCGAAGAGCATTTCCGCGCGTTAAAAGATAAAGCCATTGTTTGTAATATCGGCCACTTTGATAACGAGATTGATATGGCCTGGCTGAACGGCGCCTATGGCGATTCAAAAATTGAAATTAAACCTCAGGTTGATAAATATACCATTAACGGTAAAGATGTTATTGTTTTAGCGGAAGGCCGTTTGGTTAACCTGGGTTGCGCAACCGGCCACCCAAGTTTTGTGATGAGTAACTCGTTCACTAACCAAACCCTTGCCCAGCTTGAGCTTTGGACAAACAGCGAAGCTTACGAAAATAAAGTTTACACCCTGCCTAAGCATCTTGATGAAAAAGTAGCCCGCCTGCACCTTGCAAAAATCGGTGTAGAGCTGGAAGTATTAGATCAGGATCAGGCCGAGTATATCGGCGTAACTGTTGAAGGTCCGTTTAAACCTGAGTACTACCGTTATTAAGCCAATTATAGGCTAATTAAAATAAGAAAAGGATATGGTTTCTACCATGTCCTTTTTTTATATATATACAGCTCTGCCTGCCTTTTGACGGCTGTAGATTTGAAATATTGCATAATTTTTAGTACATTCGCATAAATTGATGCAAAACAGAAGGCTTTACATATCGCTTTCTGCCATGATGATAGGAGTTTTTTTTAACCTGTATCTAAACAGTGCTCCTTCAGCATATCATCAGTATGGCAGTTTGGGCTGCATGTATGTCAGCCCTGTAACTTTAGCTACAAAAGTTGTAAGTCATAGCAAGGTGCCTTTAAAAGCGCACCATTTAGTTGAGATTTATCTCTGCCGCTCATTTACTTCGCCTTTAATTAATTTAAATACATCAATCGCTTTTTTGGGGGTTGTTTTTTGTAAAAGCAGCTATGTGGATAGCGGGTCGGCATTAAAATTAATCGGCTCCGGCTTTTACAAGTATTATAAATTTCTGTTTAGGTTAAACCCCTTTTAACCAGAGCGTTTTGCTGCCTTATAAAACAAACAGGCCGCTTTTCGCTTTTTAATTCATGTTTTACCTAATAAGCAACACTGTTTGGCAAGTAATTGTTAACGGCTTGTTGATTATTGAAAAAATCATTTTCTATGCAAAAAAGATTGTACATCTTATCTAACCGTTTACCGTTGACCATCGAAAAAGAAGGCGCGGCATACACTTACAGGCAATCTTCCGGCGGGTTGATTTCTGCTGTTGGAGCCTACCTTAACAAAGAAGGGAAGGAAGATTTTGCAGAAAAATACTGGGTTGGGGTACCTGGCTGTACCGAAAAGGTTTGGAACAGCGTACCTGATAAAGAGAACGGAGACTATAAATATGTACCTGTATTTGTTAATAATAAAACATACGATTATTACTATAATGGTTTCTCCAATTCGTTGATCTGGCCTCTGTTTCATTATTTCCCCTCATATGCAGACTACAGGCAAAGCTATTTTGATGCTTATTTGGAGGTCAACCGGACATTTGCCGAACAAATGGCCAGCGTGCTGAAAGAGGATGATATTGTTTGGATACATGATTACCATTTACTACCGCTTGCCGGGCTGTTACGCAATAAATTTCCAAACTTAACTATTGGCTTTTTCCTGCACATACCGTTCCCGTCGTTTGAGTTATTCCGGGTGATACCTAAAAGGTGGCAGCGTGAAATATTATCAGGAATGTTGGGTGCCGATCTGATAGGTTTCCACACGGCTGATTATTCACGGCATTTTTTAAACTGTGTAGAAAAGATATTCGACATTCAGCACGACGGCGATTTTATTTTACGCGATAACCGGAAAATAAAAGTATCTGCATTACCTATCGGTATTGATTATGAGATGTTCAATAATGCTTACAATGATATTGAAGTAATTAAAAAGCGCGCCGAGTATCTGCGCTTAAAGCAGGATAAGAAACTGATATTCTCTGTAGACAGGCTGGATTATACCAAAGGCATTTACAATCGTTTAAAAGGCTACGATCAGTTTTTAAAGCAAAACCCGGAGTATGTTGGTAAAGTAGTTTTCGCTTTGGTTGTAGTGCCCTCGCGGGATACCATTGGTAAATATGCCGAAAAGAAAAAAGATATAGATGAGTACATCGGCGACCTTAACAGCCGTTACGGCGATATTGGTTCGCAGCCGATATTGTACCAGTACGGGCATTTATCGTTTGACGAACTGGTAGGCTTATATACCGCCTGCGACCTCGCGCTGATAACCCCTTTGCGCGACGGTATGAACCTGGTATCTAAAGAGTTTATTGCCACCCGTAAGGATAAGCATGGCGTATTGGTACTTAGCGAAATGGCAGGCGCTGCCCATGAGCTGAACAATGCCCTGCTGATCAACCCTAACGATTACTACGAGATTGCTGACAAAATTAAGTACGGCCTGGAAATGAAACCTGAAGAACAGGAAAGAAGAATAATGGCTATGCAAAAGCAGGTAGAGGAGAACGATGTAAATTCATGGGCAAAGCAATTTTTTTATCAAATGAAAGAAGTGAAAGATATACAAGGAAGACTACACCCTAAAATGATGGATAATTTTTCAAGGGTTCATATGCTTAATAAGTACGCGGCAGCAAAAAACAGGTTGTTGCTGCTTGATTACGATGGTACGCTTGTGCCTTTTAAAAAAGAGCCCGGTATGGCAAAACCGGGTGATGAGTTACTTGAAACCCTGGCCCAGTTGGCCAGCCATCCGTATAATACGGTTTACATAGTTAGCGGCAGAGACAATTACACGCTTGAAGAGTGGTTGGGCAAACTCGCCATTGGCATTATAGCCGAGCATGGAGCTAAACAACGCAACAAAGGGGAGTCTTGGGTAGAAATGGTCGATAGCGAATTTAAAGGACAGCTTAAATCTGTTGAAGAGGTAATGGAGAAGTATGTGGAGAGTTGCCCTGGTTCCTTTATAGAGAAAAAGGATTTTTCATTGGCATGGCATTATCGCAAGGCAGATCCCTTTACCGGTATCAATAAATCTAAAGAGTTGTATAAAGAATTGCTCGAGCGCACAACCGGCCTGCCTTTGAACATACTGAACGGGCATAAAGTTATAGAGGTGAAAAGTTTAGCTACCGACAAAGGAAAGGCGATAGAGAAGATTTTAAACTCAAGGAATTATGATTTTATCCTTTCTATTGGCGATGACCAGACCGATGAGGACATGTTCAGGAAGCTGGCCAATCGTCCCGAGGCTTTTACCATAAAAGTAGGTGAGCAAATTTCTCATGCTAAGTATAATGTGCTTACACCATACCTGGTACAATCGCTGCTGCAAACCATAGCAAATTATCCGGAGCAAACTGTATTGAACGAATAGGAGTAAATATTGAAGTAATGCGGTGCAAGCCGCTTTACTTCATTATTTCCCTTTGGATGTTAAACAAAAATTCAAACAAGTTCATTTCTGTTGGAATCTGCAGCTTTTTTCGCAGGCGGTAACGGCTTATCTCAACCCCCCTTACCGAAATAGCCATTAACTGGGCAATCTCTTTGCTGGACAGGTTCATGATCAGATAGGCGCATAATTTAAGTTCCTGCTGGTTTATAGTAGGGTACCGTTCCTTTATAACGGTTAAAAACCCTGCATGCACTTTATCAAAATGGATAGAGAACTGCTCCCATTGCTCATTTATCTTATTTTCTTCGGTAAGCAGGCGTAAGATTTTCTTGATTTCCGCAACCTCTACTACCTCTTTGCCAGATTTTTGCAGGCGCTGCAACTCATCTTTTACTTTCAGCAAAAACTCTTTCTTCTGCACCAGGTTCAAAGCTGATGATGCCAGCTCAGAGGTTTTGAATTCAACTTCCGATTGCAGCTTTTCGTTCTTTAAATTGGCCAGCTCTTTTTCAGATCGTTCAAGCTCCAGTTGATGCAGGTAAGCGATCTGCCTTTGTTCTTCCTCGTTTTTTTGCTGCTGTAGCTGCAATTCTTTTTGTTGTTTTAATATAAGGCGCTTTTCCTGTTGCTTATAAACATAGTAAAACAAGTAAGTAAACAGCGCTACATAAATTATGTAGGCCCATACGGTTTGATACCATGGCGGGCTTATCCTGAAAATATAGGCTGCTTCTGCCGACTCGTTATTATGATGATTTCGGGCTTTTACTTTAAAAGTATAGTTGCCGGCAGGCAGGTTGGTATAATCTTTTTCCGGTTTTTTTGACCATGCAGACCACTCTGTATCAAAACCCTCAAGCAGGTAACTGTATTCAACATTTGCCTGTTCTTCAAATATAGGCGATGAATACTCAAAGTATAGCGAGTTCAGCTTATGCCCTAATGTAAGTATGTTACTTGTAGATTGTTTACTGTTGCTGTTTACAGCGCCAAAATAGCCGCCAAACAACAGGCTGTCTGTACCGGAGCTTACTTTAACCTTACGGATGTACACTTTTAGCGGCCGGATATTTTGCCGGTATTTAGCATAATTGATATGGTAAAAGCCGTTTTCGCTCCCAACAAAAATATTGTTGCTGTTAACAGGATAAACGTTTTCAAAGCCACTCAGGATGCGATTATTCAACTCAGGAAAATTAATGATGGTTGGCGTAGCGCTGTAATCAACAACGCCAAGGTTTTTACCTTCCACAAACCAGATGTTACCGGCGCCATCTTCCTGTAAGTATCTTAAACTTCTTTTACCAAATATCAGTTTATAAGTTACGGATGGGTTAAACCTGTCATGCTGTTCATCATACTCATAAACTCCTTTTTCGGTAGCTATAACAACCCGCCCCTTTATTTTAAAAACAAAGTTATTAAGTGTTGATGGTAAACCTTGCTGTTGGGTATAGGTTCTAACCGCATGAGTAACTGGGTTAAGCTTGTACACCCCTCTATAAGGATGCGATGTCCAGATGATATTTTTATTATCTACCTGTAAAAAACGTGCCGACTCGTAATACTTGCCCACGTTTCCTTTATCAATAAGCTGCTGGCCTTTATCTTCAAATAATCGCACCCCATAATAGTTACCCGCCGCAATGAGCGCTGCCCCGGCGCTGCCCTGTAACTGCTTGAATATCCAAAAGCCGGTAGCATTATAAATTGGAGATAATGCACCGTTTTTAACCTCAAATATCCCATCGTCGCGGCCTACCAGCAGGTGGCCGTTAACAGCGCTCATGTTCCAGGTTTGGCCCTCTGCAATTTGTTTAAAGTTATTTTTTACGTAACTCAGGTCGCCCATATCCGTTACGGGCACCTGGTAAATACCGTTTGAGAGCCCGAAGTAAAGATTATTATGATAAAAAGCCGTGGCATACCCCCCGCCATCATTAAACACCGCAGGGCTTATGTGCTTTACGGCGTTGTTATAAGCAATAAAATCAATACCGTTATCCAAGCCAAGCCAAACATTATGGTTGGTATCCATGTACATGCTGCGCACATAAATATTCTGCAGGCCTTCTTTTTTGGCGATGTTTTCTAATACAGCTCCCGTACCGTCAATCTGGTAAATGCCGTTTATATAGGTGCTCACCAGGTAAGTGCCGTCATCCAATGCAACGGCGGCCGAAAAATGCTGATGATTATCAATACCAAAGCCGCTTAGCGTAAAGTTGCGCAAGGTAGTGCCGCTAAGCAAAAATAAGCCATTACGGGCCGTGGTAACCAGGCTGAATGAGGTGCTGTACCTGGAAATTGAGGTAATATAAAAACCATCGGGCAGGTTTTTTTTGGCGATGAAAGGTTTCCAGCCGGTGCCTGTATACTCAAGCAGGCCCTTCTGTTCGTCGTGTGCTAAAAGTTTATTTTGATAAGTGCCCAAAAACAACCATGACGGCGAGCGGTATACACTGATTTTTCCGTCGACATACTTAAAGATCTTATCATGCGACCTGAAAAAAACATCATCCCCATAGCTTACAATATCCCATACATCAGAAAACTCCTGGTCGGCCTGCGGTATCAGGCTTTTGATAGAAGTAAAAACAAGCACTCCGTTTTTGTCAGGAGAAAAGTATCCTATTTCATCCTGCCCGCCAACATACAATCGTTTATCCTTGCCAAACTCCAACGAGCGTACGATAGTGCGGTTGGGTAACGGATAAAGTTGCCAGTATTGCCCATCAAACACTAAAACACCTTCGTTATTGGCAAAGTACATCCTGCCCTCTGCATCCTGCCTTATTTTCCAGTTTTGTGTGCCTGCATTGTACTGTCTTTTCTCATAATTAATGGTTTTGCGTTGTGCAATATAAGCCTGCGGCCGGGCGGTGTTAGTGCCGGCGATAAGCAAAATGAACAGAAAAATCTTAAATAACAGGTTGTTATGTTGGTTTATCAACATTATAATCAGGGCTTATAACAAGAGTACTAATATCGGGTTTTTAATTGTTTTTTTTAATGATGTGTAGTAGTGATGTAGTGCCGGATTTGTATTGAAGTGTACCCATAGCATACATTTGACCCCATAAACCAGGCGCGTAATGCGCATTTATAAACCAGTATAAACTATAACCAATTTTTATGACCTGATGTATTCACATGCATTTTAATGCCTTGCAATTTTTTATGGAGAAACCTTTACAACCAAACAACGGTACCTGCGGGTGCCAATTAATTATAAACTAACATTAAACCTATTATGCAAATTAAACTCAAGTTTTTTGTGGGTATTGCTTTGCTATTTTGTTTTGTTAGCCAGGCTTATTCACAAACCCTGCGCTTAACAGGTAAAGTAACCCAAAAATCCGACGGCCAGAGTGTGCCGGGCGCTTCAGTAGCCCTTAAAGGAACCTCTATTGGCACAGTAACAGATGTTAACGGTAATTACACGCTTAACATTCCTGCCAATGGTGGTGTAGTTGTAGTATCGTTTATCGGGATGACTACAATTGAAAGAAACGTAAGCCAGGCCGGCTTACAAAATTTTGTGCTGGATGATAACACGGCCAGCGCGCTGAACGAAGTAGTAGTGGTGGGTTACGGTACACAAAAAGTAACCACAGTATCGGGTGCCATATCGGTAGTGAAAAGCGCTGATATCAAAAAGCTGAATGCTACCCGTGCCGAAGAAGCCTTACAAGGCCAGGTATCTGGTGTAACGGTGGTTCAGCAGGGCTCGCCGGGGGCAAGGCCAACAGTATTGGTAAGGGGTATCCCGTCATTCTCTGGTAACGATCCAACTGTTGTAGTAGATGGCTCGATCCAGACCCTGGATGATTTTAATTCCATTAACCCCTCGGATATCGAATCGATCAACGTATTGAAGGACGCTGCTACAACCGCTATCTATGGTTTAAAAGGTGGTAACGGTGTTATTGTGGTGACCACAAAATCGGGCCGTAAAAATCAGAAAAACGAATTCAGCATCAACAGTAATTATGGTTTGCAGGAAGTATCGCGCCGTATTGGCGTGTTGAACGCTACCGAATACGGGGCCATTGTTAACGAAGGTAGCGTAGCTTCCGGTGGTAACATCATCTTCCCGGATCTTTCTGTTTTAGGTACCGGTACCGACTGGCAAAAGGAAGTGTTTAAGATAGCGCCTATGCAATCGCATAATATTTCGGCACGTGGTGGCAGCGAAAAAATGTCGTATTTTTTATCCGGAGGTTATTTAAGCCAGGGCGGTATAGTAGGCGGATACGATAAATCGCACTTTAACCGTGGTACTTTTACAGCTAATTTAAACTTTGATTTCACTTCTAAACTGAAATTTATAGTTAATACAACCGGCGTGCTTTTGAACAATAAGGGTGTGCAGGAAAACTCTTTTAACAGTGTTATTGGCAGCGCATTGAATTTTGATCCTACTGTATCGGTTTACAACACCGATCCGTCAGTAGTAAGCAAATATGGTTACAGCAACTTATTGCTATCAGAGATATTCAATCCGCTTACCAAGCTTGACAATACCTATAACACTAATACCGGCAGCAAAATTTACGGTAAGTTTGAGTTGCAGTACGATATCATCAAGGGCCTTAAAGTAAACAGCCGTTTTGGGTACACTAAATATGATGATAAATCGAAAACTTTTACGCCGCTTGTATTTTACGGCCCACTTAACGTAGAGAATGGCCTTGATGCTTTTGGTAACGCCATAGACGGCAGGCACAATAATGTTGCACAAAGTAAAAACAGCAACTTTAACTATACCTGGGAAAACTTTGCCAATTATACTTTCAATGTTGCGCAGGATAACCATTTTGAAACTGTGTTAGGCTTTTCGATGGCCAAAACAACCGGCAACGGCATGAATGTGGCAAGGCAGGATGTGCCGTTCAACTCGTGGGAGTTTGCAGATTACTCTGCCGCGACCGGTACCAACAGCGCCGATAACCCTAACGCGCAAACAGGAGGTTATTACCAGTATTTCAGGAGAAACCTTTCCTATTTTGGCCGCGTTAACTACGATTACAAAAACAAATACCTGGCATCATTTTCAGCACGACGTGATGGTTCTTATGCCTTTGGTGTCAATAATAAATTTGCCAATTTCTATGCAGGCTCATTAGGTTGGGTAGTTACCAGTGAAGATTTCTTTAAACCTTCGTTTATCGATTACCTGAAAATACGTGGTAGCTACGGTTCAACCGGTAACGAAAATACATCGCCGCAATACATTCGTGTGGTTACCGGCGGTCCTGATTATGGCTCTACTGCCAATAGTAACGGTTATAACTTTGATAACGCATTTTATCCGGGCTCTACCATTGCCACTTCCAGGAATGATGATCTGGCATGGGAAAAACAATTGCAGGGCAACGTAGGCTTTGATATAACTTTGCTTAAAAACAAATTATCAATCTCTGCCGATTACTATCAAAAGAAAGTTAACGGCTTATTATTTACCCCTTCGGTATCGTTGTATTTAGGTACTGCACAAATCCCGACTGCAAACATCGGTTCTACAAAAAGCAGCGGTTTTGATATCAACATCAGCTACAACGAAACCATTGGCAGCAACTTTAAACTGAACAACTCTTTCAACGTGACTACTGTTAAAAACAAGGTTACCGCTACCAATTCTGATGGTACCGCTAAAATTATCGGCGGAAGCTATTTTAACGGCCAGTCGCAAACCGTTACCGTGTTTGAGAAAGGCTTTACACCGGCTTATTTTTATGGATATAAAACAGATGGTTTGTTCCAGAATGCGGCAGAGGTTGCGGCTCATGCCAGCCAGCCGGGCGCTCAGCCGGGCGATATCCGCTTTGTTGATACCAACCATGATGGCGTGATCAATGCTGACGACCAGGTGAAAATTGGCGATCCGTTCCCTAATGTAACCCTGGGCTGGAACCTAAGCATGGCTTACAAAGGGTTTGATTTCAGCGCATTTACCTACGCCTCATTAGGTAACGATATTTACAGGGCTTATGAGCGTAACGCCAACTTTGCTAACAAATACCGTTCGGTATTAGGGAGATGGACAGGTGAGGGCTCAACAAACGATGCTACTACGCCACGCTACTCTTTTACCGATGCCAACAGCAACATCCGTGTTTCTGACAGGTATGTAGAGGATGGTTCTTTTGTTAAAGTGAAAAATATCCAGTTAGGGTACACTTTCTCAAAAACGGCTATCCGGAATGTATTTAAAAGCCTAAGGGTATACGCACAGGTTAAAAACGCGTTCACCATTACCAAGTACTCAGGATACGATCCGGAAATATCAGGAGGAAGTAACCTGTTGGAAACAGGCATCGACCGTGGTGCATATCCGCAGGCGCGCGTCTATACACTAGGCCTTGATATAAGTTTATAATACTTAAACTGAAGATTGATGAAAAAGATATATATAAAAATATTCAGTGTTGTTGCGCTCGCGGCTGCACTTACCTCATGTAAAAAGTTTATTGATTACGATCCGCATGAAGATTTTGTTGTTACCGATCTGGATTACCTGAAATCGGAAAGCGATTACCGTACCATGGTGATCAGCGCTTACTCACCATTGCAATGGTTAAACCAGGTGGTGGTTATTGGCGATATCGCCTCTGATAACTCTGTTGCCGGTGGCGAAAGCGCTTCAGACGTATTGCCGCTACAGCAAATAGATGATTTTTCTGTTACGCCCATCAACTCTACCCTGCAGGATCTGTGGCAGGTGGCTTATGAAGGTGTTAACCGTACCAACTACCTTTTACAATATAAAGATAAGAACCCGGCAGGGCAGGCGGTAGGTTTTTCTGGTAAGGATGCGTTGTATGGTGAGGTTAATTTTTTACGTGCGTACTACTATTTTACACTTGTTAAAATGTGGGGCGATGTACCTTTGTTTACAGATAAACGCCTTAGCCTGACAGATTCAAGAAGCCTGCAAAGATCGCCAAAAGCAGATGTTTACGCCCAAATAGAGAAAGACCTGAAAGCAGCCATTGATGTTTTACCGGCCACTCAAACTCAAAAAGGCCGCATAACCAAGTATGCTGCACAAGGCTTATTAGGCAAGGTATATTTATATGAAAGCAAATTTACCGAGGCTGATGCCGTGCTTGAGCCAATAATTAGTTCAGGAGCGTTTAGCCTTGTTGATGATTATGCATCAATCTACCTCGCATCAGGAGAGAATGGCCCGGAATCTGTTTTTGAAATACAATATACTAATGGGTCGCCTTATTATAACTGGGGTGGTGCCACTCGCGGCCAGGGTAACTACGCGGTTCAGCAAAACGGTATCAGAGGGTTAAGCGGCAGTGCAAATATGCCTTATGCCGCAGGCTGGAGTACTAACCTGCCAACACAAGACCTGGCTAACGATTATGCTGCGGGCGACCAGCGTAAAGCTATCACAGCCTTTGACATAGAGGCTTACAAAACCGCCCATCCCGATTATGGCATTACTTACCAGGTAGCGCCCTATAAAAATACCGGTTTATATAACGGTAAATACCTGCCGCGTAAAGGCGAGACATCTGGTCAGATAGAGCTTAACTATCTTAATAACTTCAGGATCATGCGCTACTCTGAAGTGTTGTTAATGGCGGCAGAGGCCATTAACCGTAGTGGCGGCGATGATAACAAGGCCAGAGGATATCTGAACCAGGTACGCAGGCGCGCCTTTAAAGATGATAACCATGCGGTTACCGCTTCGGGTGATGCGCTTAAACAAGCCATCTGGAAAGAGCGGAGGCTTGAACTGGCTATGGATGGCGATCGTTTTTTCGACCTGGTAAGAACAGGGCAGGCAGCTTCAGAGCTTACCGGTTTTGTAACCGGAAAGAACGAGGTGTTCCCGATTCCGCAGCAGGAGATAACTATTTCAGGTATTACTCAAAATCCGGGATATTAACCTAATTATTACAATCATGAAGGCAATAAAATATTTTTTAAGCGTAACCCTGCTACTGGCTGTTATAACAGGCTGTAAAAAGGATTATACCGATACATCGTTTGTTCAACAGGCTGCCGAACCGGGCAAACTGGGCGTAATGTTTGATATTACCCAGGACAATACCGGCATGGTAACCATTATACCAAGCGGTGAGGCCATAACCAGCTATGATGTATATTATGGCGATAACGGCGAAAACTTTGAAAAAGTTAACGCTGGCAAAACCGCCCAGCATAAATATGCGGAGGGCGTTTATACTGTAAAAATTGTGGGACACAGCATCAGCGGAAAATCTGTGGAGCTGAGTCATGAACTTACTGTATCGTTCAGAGCGCCTGAGAACCTGGAGCCGGCTATTACAACCAGTGCCTTAACAGTTACCGTTGATGCAAAGGCGTCTTATGAAACCATGTTTCATGTATACTATGGCGATGAAACAGGTACCAACCCCGAGCCGTTTGATACCTTTTTAGAAGGGCAGCCCGCTAAGCACACTTACGCGGCAGCCGGTACTTATACCATCAGGTTAGTAGCGCTAAGTGGTGGTGCAGCTACAACAACATATCAGCAAACAATAAAAGTGGGTAAACAAATAGATCTGCCGTTAAATTTTGACGATCCAATCTTTGATTATACCATGAGCGATTTTGGCGGTAATGTGGCATCTGTAGATGCAGACCCGGCCAATAATGCCAACAAGGTATTAAAGGTGGTTAAGCCTAACGGCGCCGAAGTTTGGGCAGGTACAACTTTGGGTACGGCAACAGGTTTTGCTACTAAAATCCCGGTTTCTGTTTCAAACTCAAAAATGACCATGCGGATCTACTCTCCGGCAGCAGGGCTTACTATTAAGCTGAAGTTGGAAGAACACGCCGAAGGCACACATTCTGTGGAGACAGACGCCGTTACTACCGTAGCCAACAAGTGGGAAACGCTTACTTTCGATTTCAAGAATAACTCTCAATCAACCCCGCCACTTAACAGCGCTTATGTTTATGATAAAGCATCGGTATTTTTTGATTTTGGTGTAATGGGTACAGGTAAAGTGTTTTATATAGATGACCTGGAAATACCAACACCACCATCAATGATATTAGGCATACCAATTGATTTTGAATCGACAGAATTGAATTATGCTTTTACAGGATTTGATGGCGGTGCAGCCTCTGTGGTTAATAATCCTTCTGCCACAGGTATCAATACCAGTGCAAAGGTAGGCAAAATGGTTAAAAGCGCGGGGCAAACCTGGGGTGGCGCATTCCTGCCTTTAGATAATCCTATTGATTTTTCAACTAAAAAGATATTTAAAATGAAAGTTTGGTCGCCACGTGTGGGTGCAAAGATCCTTTTGAAAGTTGAAAACCTCACCAATGGCGGTATAAGCTTCGAAAAGGAAACGGCTACTACAAAAGCTAACGAGTGGGAAGAGCTGACCTTTGATTACAGCGCCATCAATACAGCAAACTCTTACCAGAAGTTGGTATTGATACTAGACAATGGCACTGCAGGCGACGGCTCTGCCAACTATACATTCTATTTTGATGATATCACCCTTAACTAATTAATAGGAGTAATGAAAAATAATATAAGAATATTGATGGCAACCTGCCTGGCGGCCATCATCATAATAGTGAGCTGTAAAAAGCCCGAATACAGTTTTGGTAAAATAGTTACGCCTACAGATGTCGCACTGACAACTGATATTGAAGGTGTAGACGCCACTAACCCTAACGGAAGCGGAAGCGGCAATGTTGCAATTACCATTAAAGCAGCAAACGCTGTGTCTTACAAAGTTGATTATGGCGACGGGAATACCGAAATGGTACCTTCGGGCCAGGTGACACACAAGTACTCAAACCCAGGTACTGCCGATTACAACATTATAGTAAGCGCTATAGGCACCGGTGGTGTAACCTCAACCCTTACAAAAAAAATAACCGTTTTTGTAGACTTTAAGATACCTGCCGAAATATTGCAGGATTTAACCAATGGAAGTTCGCAAACATGGGTAACCGCCCGCGAAACCCCAGGCCACGTTGGTGTAGGCCCGGCAGATAGTTTCGGTCCGGATTATTACGCTGCTGAGCCAAACCAGCGTTCAGAGTGTTTGTACGATGATGAAATGACTTTTAGTAAAGATGAGAACGACAAAGTAACACTGACCATTAACAACAAAGGGCAGTCGTTTTCTACTGCAGGTGGAACTGCAACCTATGGCGTTTCTGGTCCGGATGACTGCTATAACATTGATGTATCTGCACCGCGTAAACTTACGTTTATGAACGCCACATCTAACTCAACGGCACAAAATTCCACCCGTATACAATTTGTGGTGCCTGGTAATGGTTTAATTAACTTTGGTACCGGCGGTAACACATATGAGATACTGTCTATTACACCTACAACCATTACCTTACGTAACATAGGTGCCGATGGACTTGCATGGTACCAGAAATTTAAAGTAAAACAATAATTATATGAAAAAACTAAGCATATACTTGTTTATTGCATTGGCAACAGCATTTGCCGGTTGCAATAAAGAAAACCACAACGCCGAAGCAGCAGTTGGGAAGCCATCAAACATTGAGGTAACTTATACGCCGAGCACCGATAACAGCGGCAATGTCACCTTTGCTGTTACAGCTAAGGATGCGGTATCTTATGAGTTTGATTTTGGCAATGGTGTGTATCAGAACTCAACTTCAGGTAACCTTACTTATAAATATCCGGTTGCCGGTACTTATACGGTAAAAATCACCGCAAAAAGTGCAACCGGTAAAATTGCCACCCAAACTACGCAGGTTACAGTTACAGCAAGTGAAGCGCTGGTATGGTCAGACGAGTTTGACACCCCTGGTGCGCCAGACCCGGGTAAATGGGGATATGACCTGGGCAATAATAATGGCTGGGGTAACAACGAGGCCGAGTATTACACCAACCGCACAGATAACGCGGTAGTTGCCGATGGAAAGCTAAAGATCATCCTGAAAAAGGAGAATTATAATGGTTATAATTATACATCTGCAAGGTTGCTGACCAAAGGCAAGTTCAACTTTAAATATGGCAGGGTAGAGTTTAAAGCCAAGTTGCCTACCGGTGGCGGTACGTGGCCTGCATTATGGGCGTTAGGTAGCAATATAGATACTAATCCCTGGCCTGCCTGTGGCGAAATAGATATCATGGAGCATATAGGTAACCAGCAGAACAGGGTATTAGCCACACTGCATTACCCGGAGCATTACGGCGGTAATGGCGTGAGCAATGCTACTATGGTGCCAACCGCATCTACCGAGTTTCATGTATACAGCATGGAGTGGAGCGCAACCACAATTAAATTTGCGGTGGATGGTACCGTGTACCATACGTTTGCCAACAGCAGCGCTACACCTTTCAATGCCAACTTCTTCCTGATAATGAACCTGGCTATGGGCGGTAACCTGGGTGGAGCAATTGACCCAAGCGTTAACAGTGCCACTATGGAGGTTGACTACGTTAGAGTTTATAAATAAAATACTTAGCATACGCCATTAATTAATGGTGTATGCTTTTATCCACCCCTAACTAATTTATGTTATATAATAAATATATACGTTCAACGGCCCTTACCTTTGCATGCAGTGCAGTACTAACGGGTTTAAGTGTCACGAGTACTTATGCGCAGAGCCGCACTAAAGGCAGCGTTTTGTTTTTTGATGACTTTGCCGGAAATAAGCTCGACCGCAGTAAATGGACGCCGGTGGTAACAGGCTTTCATGTTAATGATGAGTTGCAGGCTTACGTAGATTCGGGCGCTACCATATCACTGGTAAAAGGTGCAGCTGCAGAGGGCGCTGCAAACGGTGCCCTGGTATTAACGCCAAGATATTCGCCGGGTTTTAAAACCTTTGATGGCCAGCAGTTCGACTTTATATCAGGAAGATTGATGACCAAAGGTAAATTTGATTTTACTTATGGTACTGCCGAAGCCCGCATTAAGTTAACGGTTGCGGATGGCTTGTGGCCTGCCTGGTGGATGCTTGGCAATGGCGACTGGCCTGCCAGTGGCGAAACCGATATTATGGAATTTATTGGCGAAGGGGACTGGGTAAGCGCTGCTGTGCATGGCCCGGGTTACAGCGGCGAAACGCCTTTTGTAAACCGTTTGTACCTGCCTAAAAATAATGATGTTACCAAATGGCATATTTATGCAGTTGACTGGACACCCGATAGCCTGGTATTTAAATACGATGGTGTGCCTATGTTCAGGGTTACGCGTACCATGGCAGAGCATTATGGAAAGTGGGTGTTTACCGACAAGCAGTACCTCATACTTAACTTTGCGGTAGGCGGTATTTATCCATTTAAGATCAACGGCCTCAAAAAACCATATTATGGTTTATCCGAGCATGCGCTAAATTTAATAAAAGCCAATAAAGCTAAAATGCTGGTAGACTGGGTAAAGGTAACCGGTTACAAGAAGTAAAATAAAGGAGCAGGTTTTAAAACCGCTCCTTTATTTTTTTAGTCAGTTAGTTAGTTTTAAATCCCTGAAATTGTAATGCCGGGTTATTTACAAATCTGTACCTAACCTCTGTTTTGTTTGGAGAGATCAATTCTGTTACGGGTACCTCAAGTACATTGCATATCTCAAGCAAACGCAATAAGGTTAATTTAGAGTACCCGAGTTCAATTTTAGAATAAGCGTTTTGAGAAACATTCATACGCATGGCCAGGTATTCCTGCGTATAGTTCTTACGCTCTCTTATCAATCTTATATTAGTCACAATATCATCTACTTTTCTGTTAATATGATTTTTCATGGGATTATAACTGTAAGATATTAATAACTAACGAAAATAGTAACTCAACGGATTTTGATTATTCTTTTACACAACTGTAAAATTTTTTTAATGAACACAAACCCTGCAACTATTACAGGGTTATACAATAGTATTTTGCCAACACTACCAAGCGAGCCGAAACAAAAAGCGGTGAGTTATAACATATAACTCACCGCTTTTTATGTATTCAAAGCTTATCAAGATCATTCAGCCCCGGTACATTTGCATATTTAGTGTTTCTTTTGCCCTGTATACTGTTTTTCACCGGCTTCAATTTTCATAGGTACATCATTTTCCGGCGGGGGCATTGGGCATTGGTATCCATCACTATAAGCGCAGTAAGGGTTATAAGCCTTATTAAAATCAATTTCTAATTTACCATCCTTTATTTGTGTGGCCCTCAAGTCAAGATAACGGCCGCCGCCATAAGTTTCATTACCGTTGGTTTCATCAGTAAAAGGCAAAAATAAATAATCTTCAAGGCCCGGTTTTTTGGCTAAAGCAAGGCTGCGATAAATACTTAACTGGTAAGGCTTACCTTTTAACTGAAATCTGGCGATGGCAAAACGCACGTATTCTTTTTTTGCACCGGCAAAAGTTGGTATATATAATACGGTTTCACCAGGTAGCAATTCTATATCAGCCATTACCTTAAAGGTACTGTCGGCATTGTAAAATTGCAGGTAGGGTAGGTCGGCCTCTTTTAACGGCAAATGGCTATCTGATAAAAAATCTGCCTTGTACTGTTTACGATGTTCAGTAATAGCATCAGTATAAGATTGAGCATATACTTGCATTGTACATAGCAAAAGCAGGATCAAAAGGTATCTCATGTTCAAAGATAATCAGTTAGAATTTTAACGGCTATATTTTTCTAATGACTTTCTAATAATTTATTAAGACTAAGTCTTAATAAAGATATATATTTACGCCCAAATTATTGATATGCAGTTAAAAACCTTTACGCTGATCCTTTTAATAAGTATAATTTATGTGGGTTCTGCCGCCGCGCAGGTACTCACCCAGGAAGACTCGCTCGCGGCAGGCCTTATTAACCGGCAGCAGGCAACGGTACTGTCTGGTTACGGCGAGGCCAAGTATGGTATTGATACTAAACGAAAAAGTGCTGAGGCCAGCTTAAAGCGGGTAGTATTATTCCTTGGGCATAAATTCAATAACAAGATATCCTTATTTACCGAGCTTGAGGTAGAGGACGCACTTGTGTCTCAATCGGGTGAGGGTGTTGGTGGTAAAGGTGGTGTATCATTAGAGCAGGCTTTTTTAAAGTTCAACCTAAACCCTAATACTTATTTGGTTACCGGCTTAATCGTACCCCGCATAGGTATCATCAATGAAAATCACTTACCTACAACCTTTAACGGGGTAGACAGGCCATACCTGGAAGAGCAGCTTATCCCAACAACATGGCGCGAAGTGGGCGTTGGCCTTTATGGGCAATTTACACGTATACCAGGCTTAAATTACAGTCTTGCGTTAACAAACGGTTTAAACTCTGAAGGTTTTAGCAGCGAAGGCGGCATAAACGGCGGGCGCCAGTTAGGGCAGGCCAGCAATGGTTTAAACTTAGGCGTTAGCGGCGCTTTGCTGTACTATGTTGGCGATTTCAGGATTCAGGCATCGGGCTATATAGGCGGCTCCACCGCAAAAGAACAGCGTGTAGCGGATAGTTTACAGCTAAACTCGGGTGCTTTTGGCAACGCGGTGAGCTTGGGTGAAATGAATGTACAATATAACAGATCGGGTATAGGGGTGCGTGTATTGGGTACCATCATTAATATTAAGAACGCGGACGCTATTAACAGGGCGTTTGCTAACAATACACCGCAGCAAATGTATGGTGGTTATGCAGAATTGGGATATGATGTTTTGTATCCTAAAAACAAAGGTGAAAAATCTTTTACAGTATTTGGCCGGTTTGAATACATTAATCTGAACGCAAAGATTCCGTCGAACGGTATCGAAAACGAAGCTAACGAAAAGCGTTACATCGTTGGGGGCTTTACTTATAAGCCTATCCGCGGGATAGCCATCAAGGCAGATTATGTAAGGCGTATTACAGGTGATTTTAACCAGGCACTTATCGTAACGCCTTTCCCACAGCAGGTACCCTACTTTAAAAATAATGGTTTTATAAATCTGGGTGTAGCCTATAACTTTTAAGCCCATGAGCAGCAGAAGACAATTTATTAAATCAGGGTGCGCGGCATGTATATTAACGGCATCAGGCCTGTCTTTTTTAGAATCATGTTCAACCCCGCTGCCTATGATAAAGGTTGCAGGGGATAATAGTAATTTGATAAAGATAAACGCCGACAGCTTTGGCCCGGGGAAGGGTAATATGCTGGTATTACGCACCAAACAGTTAGAGTACGATATACTGCTGATTAAAAATGCCGAAAATTATAAGGCGCTTTATTTACGCTGTACGCATGAGGGTGTAGGGCTTACGCCTGCAGCTAACAAAATATTTTGCAGTGCTCATGGCAGCGTTTTCGATCTTGACGGAAAGGTGGTTAAAGAACCTGCTTTGCGCCCCTTGCAATCTTATCCAACCGAGTTAATTAACAACCAAATCATCATACATTTAAGCTAAACCAAATGAATACATCTATCAAAAAATCCCTGACACTGGCCCTTCCTTTGTTTATGCTTGCTGCGTCATGCTCAAAGGATAAAACCCCGGATAATAACCCGGATACGGGCGAATTGAAAAAAGAAGTGCTTGCAAATATCGCCAATAATGTCTGTACCGCTTCTTACGAAGATATGTATGCCAAAACACAAGAGTTATTAACTGCCGTTACTGCTTTAAATGCAACTACTAATGACGATAACCTGGCTACAGCACGTTTAAAATGGAAAGCCATCCGTGTAACCTGGGAGCAAAGCGAGGCCTGGCTGTTTGGCCCTGTTGAGTCAAATAACATCGACCCGCGTATTGACACCTGGCCTGTCGATTTTAACTTGTTCAACCGCGCCTTAAACGGGACAGACGAGCTTAACGAAGCTTATGTAAACGGTTTGGACGATGCTGCAAAAGGTTTTCACCCTATTGAATTTTTGCTTTGGGGGCAAAACGGCAATAAAACCGCGGCACAGTTCACCACACGCGAAAAACAGTTTTTATTAGCCCTGACACAAAACCTTACATCACTTACAAAAGAAGTACGTGATACCTGGACAAACGGCTACAACAATCAGTTAGCTACTGCAGGCAATGGTTCGGCAGAGTTTAGTACACAAACGGCTGCATTTGTGCAGGTTGCCGACGGGATGGCCGGCATTTGCGATGAAGTGGCTAACGGAAAAATGAAAGAGCCATTTGATACCAGGGACCCATCTAAAGAAGAAAGCCCTTTCGCAAAAAACTCTACAATAGACTTTACCAATAATATACAGGGCATACTGGCTATTTACCAGGGCCGGTTTACTAAAGATGGAAAAGGACTTGAAGACATTGTAAGAGAAAGCAACCTTTCATTGGATAATGAGATAAAAAGCAAGCATGCGGCAGCCATATCAGCTTTGCAGGCAATTGATAAGCCATTTGGAGAGGCCATAACATCAGAAGAATCAAAGGTGCAAAATGCAATGGATAAGGTTAATGACCTTGCCGAGGTAATAGATGGTAAGCTTAAGCCATTTTTACAGCAGTATACTAAATAATTAGGCGATAATTAAGAGATGAGAAAAACTTCCGTAGCAGTACTGTTTATCCTGGCAACCATGTTTGCCTTGCAGGTTGCGTGCCGTAAGGCCGATGCTTTAAAACCCGATGACAACCCTGATAGCGAATGGCTCAGCGGTGGAAGCCAGACTGCGTTTGACCAGGGTAGCGGCGCTTTTTCTCATGCTTTTGGATCTTTACCGGCCCACCTTATCCGTGTGCATGAAATTGGCGATGCGCAATTTAATGCAACGTTTGTATCGGCGCCTGCCCCGCTTAACCCGGGGTTGGGGCCGATATTCAATAATGTTTCCTGTGGGTCGTGCCATGTGTCTGATGGCCGCGGCAAGGTCCCTGGCCTTGGCGAATCAGCTGCGAACATGTTATTCAGATTAAGCATCCCTGGTCAGGGCGAACATGGTAATCCTGTTCCTGTGCCTGGTTATGGCGATCAGTTGCAAACACGTGCTTTGCTGGGAAAATCACGCGAGGGAGATGTTGCTATAACTTATACTGATAATACCTATAAGTTTGCAGATGGCAGTACCTATAACCTCCGTACGCCTACCTACACTTTTACCGGTTTATACACCACCATGCCAGGCAATGTTATGCTGTCTCCACGGGTAGCGGCACCTGTTTTCGGGTTAGGGCTATTAGAAGCCATTACCGAGCAAAACATTCTGGAAAATGCAGATCCTGATGATCGGGATAATGACGGTATCAGCGGCAAGGCCAACAGGGTATGGGATGTTTACAGCCAAAAAACAGTATTAGGAAGGTTTGGATGGAAAGCCAACCAACCTAACTTGCTGCAACAGGTTGGCGCAGCTTATAATGGTGACATAGGTATCACCAGTTTTTTGTTTCCTAAAGAAAGCAGCGAGGGGCAAACGCAATTTGATAGCGACCCTAACAGCAAAACCTACGAACTAAGCGATAGCCTTTTATATAGTACACATTTTTATGTGCGCACACTTGCCGTACCGGTAAGGCGTAATGTAACAGATGCAACGGTTGTTGCAGGCAAAGCGCTGTTTATATCGGCCGGATGCGCCAAATGTCATAAACCGGATATGCGTACAGGGGTAGATGTTACTATGCCACAGGTAAGCAACCAGCTGATACACCCTTATACAGACCTGTTACTGCATGACCTTGGAACAGGCCTTGCAGATAACCGCCCGGACTTTTTAGCCGGCGGCACCGAATGGCGAACCGCACCGCTTTGGGGTATTGGCCTGACACAAAAAGTAAATGGCCATACCAATTTTTTACATGACGGCCGGGCAAGGAACATTATGGAAGCTATTATGTGGCACGGCGGTGAAGCATTAAGCGCTAAAAATAAAGTGAATAATATGTCTAAAAAGGAGCGGGATGCACTTGTGTCGTTTGTTGAATCACTTTAATAGGTATGTGCATTACACTTGTTGATCGCCGCGGTATAAGCCAACAATCCCTAATGTGCCATAACTTTGATTAAACATGGTGCCGATACCACAATAAGGGACACTAACCATAAAACCGCCGCTGATTACGCCAAAGAACAAGATAACAGTACACTGTTCAGTGTTTTAAAAAAAAGCCGGACTTATTAACGGTGATAAAGCGGGTAAATAGTTTACCAACGATTTAACCAAACAGGGGGCTGGCTATTTAGTCGGCCCTTTATGTTATATTTCTTATACGGCTGATGGCAAGCTTAACGTTTAAAATGTTAAATTAGCTACCTGAGTTTTTACCGGCGCCGTATAAATGTCTAATAACAAGTTACCTACTATAAAAGAAATTGCAAAAAGGCTTAATGTATCGGCCTCCACAGTTTCACGTGCCCTCCATGATCACCCGAGTATAGGCCTGGTTACTACCATGCGTGTACGCAAAGTAGCGCAGGAACTTGGCTATGAGGCCAACAAAACAGCCATTTTTTTTAAGGAGCGTAAAACATATACCATTGGTGTAATTATTCCGGATCTTTCCGAACCTTTTTTTTCAGCCGCCCTTACCGGTGTGGAAGATGCTGCCGAAGCCAGTAATTACAACGTAATTATCGGGCAGTCGCTAAATAGCTTTGAACGCGAAAAAAAGATTGTAGAAAACATGAAAGACCATCGTGTGGATGGCATGCTGGTATCACTCACAAAAGAAACCTCTACCTACGAGCACTTCGATAACCTGAAAAGATATAATATACCCGTAGTTTTTTTTGACAGGGTGCCAAGTCGAAAAGATATCAATTATGTAGCCTGTAACCTGGTATCGGGCATGCTGCAGGCCATTACAAAACTGGTTGCCATGGGGCATAAGCGCATCGGGCTGATAAACGGGCCTGCAAAGCTGGCGGCTACCTTACAAAGGCTGGAAATATATATCAAGTGTTTAAAAGAGAATGATCTGCCGGTAGATCAGGACATGATCGTATCAACCACCCTGGCAAAGGCCGATAACCTTAAAGCGATTAATAAACTTCTTTCGCTGGAACAACCTCCAACCGCCGCCATTGTATTTAATGATTATGTTCTGCTGGATTGTATATCGGCAGTTAAAACTACCGGGTTGGTTGTTAATAAGGATATCAGCTTTATCAGTTTTGCTAATCTGCCTATTTGGGAATACATGGATAGTGCGCCGCTTGCGTCTATAGAACAGTTTGCCTATAAACAATCTTCAATGGCGGCGGAGTTTCTATTTAAACTCATAAAGAACGCTGCCGACCCCGATTCTACCAACATGCCACTGCTGCAACACATCATCGACTCTGAGATGGTAGAGTATAGCATGCCAAAGCAAATATTATAGTATTCTGTATTAGGCAAATGAAATAACATTTAATTTCTTAATTGGCTAATAATAATCTGCATAAAAGCGCTCCTGCGTCATTTTACGCAAACGGTTGCGTGAAAATTGCACAAACGTTTGCGTAAACCATGCAAACGTTTGCGTGAAAGGATTTAAGTTTTTGTTTAAAAACAACGCCTTTACTTAACAATAATTTTACTCCACTTTTACAAATAGCCAACTAATGCTAACTATTTAAACTAACTCTCACAATATGATGAAAAAAGTTCTACTCATTTGTTGTTGCGTTCTAATGGTCTCTCTGCAAGCATTTTCGCAATCTTCGAGGGTGACCGGACGCGTAATGTCACTGGCAGATAATCTGCCAGTAGCCGGAGTAAGCGTTGCAGTAAAAGACCATCCCGGCAACGGCGCCATGACCGACGTAAACGGTAACTTTTCAGTAACCGTCCCGGCCGGAAAATCAACCCTAATTGTAAGTTTTGTAGGTTACACTACGCAGCAGGTAGATGTAACAGCCGGCCAAACCGGCGTGCAGGTTACACTTGCTGCAGACGTACAGCAACTAAACGATGTGGTTGTTGTAGGTTATAGCAGCAAAAAACAAAGCGAACTTACCAGCGCTGTTACCGTAGTATCATCCAACAAACTTAAGGATGTTACCGCCAACAACGTAGGTACCATGCTGCAAGGTAAGGTAGCCGGTTTACAGGTAGTAAACAGCTCTGGTGCGCCGGGCTCAACGCCCGAGATCAGGCTGCGCGGTGTATCATCGGTAAACGCAAATCAAAACCCGCTTTTTGTGGTGGATGGTATTATAGGCGGTAACTACGACCCTAACGATGTGGAAAGCGTGACCGTATTGAAAGACGCTGCATCAACAGCTCTTTACGGTTCACAGGCCAATGCGGGCGTTATTATCGTTACAACTAAAAAAGCCAAACAGGGCCAAACCAAATTCGAGGCGAAGGTTTCAGCGGGTTTCCGCACTGCCGACTTTGGTAAAATGAACCTGATGAACAGTAATGAACTGTATGATTATCAGAAAGAATTTTACCGCGATTACATTGTAGGTGCAAGTGATAACACTTATAAGATTGACCTGAACAAATTTTACGCGGAACGCCCGCTAACCCTGCGCAACCAGGATTACGACTGGGCAGGTGAATCATTCAAGGCTGCGCCGATGTATAACTTTTACCTGTCTGCGGCCGGCCGTACAGAAAAGAACGACTACTATGTAGGTTTATCTTATTACAATGAAAAAGGTACCTTTCTTAACACCAAATATGAGCGTGTGAACTTAAGGGCCAACTCAACCTACCATTTCTCAAAAAAGCTGGATATAACTAATAATATCAACATCAGCGGCTCACAAGGTAAAAGTTACGACTACATGGATGTGTACTACTCATTCCTGAACATGCCCTGGGACAATCCTTATGATACTAATGGTAACCCCATATATGTGGATGGTAATTCCACGTTCAAATGGTGGTCGCGTGATAAGATCAACCCTATCCATACGGTTAATAACTCCGATCACAGCTATAAAGGCTTCGATCTGAATTATGACCTGGGCATCAACTACCGCATTACCAGTTGGTTAACATTTGCCAGCACCAACAGGATAGCAGCTGCCTTTAATAAAGGTGTAAACTTTGTTTCGCCGCTGGCAGCCGGAACTTACCATGGTACCGGTTACCTTGACGAACTGAATACCCTTAACTACGGCATCGTATCTAACCAGTTGTTTAAATTTGATTTCCGTTTGGGCGACCACGCTATCAGCGGTTTTGCAGGTGCAGCGTTTGAAGGCGGCCAGACAGAGTACTCAGGAGCATCGGGCAAAGGCTTGCCAGAGGGTTTAAGGGTGCTTAACGTGGTATCCAGCAACCAGCTGGTAAACGGCTATCTTGATAAGGCCTTTCTGCAATCGTTACTATCGCAGGTTAACTACAACTATAAGGAAAAATATTTCCTGTCTGCCTCTTTAAGGTACGATGGCTCATCATCTTTCGCGCCAAGCAAGCAATACGGCACCTTCCCGTCGGTATCGGGTGCGTGGCTGCTTAGCAACGAAGATTTTCTTGCAGATAATAACATCATCAGCAACTTAAAGCTAAGGGCCAGTTATGGTGTAACCGGTACGCAGGATATTGGTGCATCGCGCTACCTTGGCCTGTACTCGTTAACCACGCAATACAACTCGGTAGTAGGCGCGGTACCTTACCAGTTAGAGAGCCCGAACCTTACCTGGGAAAGTAAGCACCAGGTAAACCTGGGTGCCGATATCGGTTTGTTTAAACGTGTTAATTTAACCGTCGACGTTTATCGCAACAATACCAAAAACTTGCTGCTGCAGGTATCACAACCGCTTTCTGTAGGTTTTGAAACCAAGTGGGAAAATGCCGGTAACGTAATTAATAAAGGTATCGAGGTTGGTATTAACTCAACCAACATTCAAAACAAAAACTTTGAGTGGAGCACCGATTTCAGTATCAACTTTAACAGCAACAAACTTTATGGCTTGCCATCAAGCATTGTTAAAACCAGCGGTACTTGGAGCATTTCGCAGATATACCGTAACGGTGGTAACCTTTATGAGTTTTACATGCCAAAATGGTTAGGCGTTGACGCCCAGACCGGCGCCCCTGTATGGGAAAAAGTGGTTTACGATAGCGAAGGAAAGGCAGTTGCCAGCGAAAAAACATCAGACTATGCGCAGGCAACCATACAGGAAGTAGGCTCTGCGTTACCTAAATTTCAGGGTGGCTTTAACAACAGTTTCCGTTATAAAAACCTTAACTTAAGGGTAAGTACTTACTTTAACTATGGCAACAAGGTTTACAGCAACAACCTTACCTTTATGATGAACGACGGACACGAGCCATACTACAATCAGATAAAACTACCTGATGGTGCTAAAGTATGGAGTGGCCCGGGCGATACACAGGCTACAGAGCCAAGCCCGCAAAATTCATCTAACTCAACAGCAACATCAACAAGATATTTAAGAGATGGCAGCTACTTTACTATACGTAACATAGCCTTGTCTTACACACTGCCTAAAGCATGGGCAAAACGCATAAACATGGATGGAATAAGCGTTGGCTTAACTGCCGACAATGTGGCCACTTTCTCCAACTTCCTGGGCCAGGATCCGCAAACTACCATCCAGCCAAGTACTTATGCCATGCCGGGCGTGTCCGACTTTAAGTATCCCAACAACCGCCAGTATCTGTTAACCGTTAACTTCAACTTTTAACCAGGTAGAGCCCACTAAGATTTTAATATCATGAAAAATAAAATATTTACACTTATCGCGCTTGCACTGGTTACCGCAAGCAGCTGTAAAAAGTTAGACGTTGCGCCAAGTGATGCCATAAGCACCGGTACCCTGGTAACTACTACCGACGGGCTTACCAATGCTCTGAACGGCGCCTACGCCCTTTTTAAAGATCATATTCAGTTCAATGGTACTATAGACATGAACAATATGTACCTGCGCCAGTTTTATCACCTGTCTGACTTTGCCAGCGATGATATTGTTTGCGGCCAGGTAACAACCGACCCATTGTATTATAGCTTTACCCTTGGCCACTCGCCATCTCAGGGTAATACACGTTATTTCTGGTATGTATCCTATAAGATTATTACCGGTACAAATACCGTTATCAGCGCTATTGAAAGCTCAGGTAAAACTGATGCAGCTACCAACCAGTTGCTTGGCGAGTGTTATTTTTTACGCGCGTTTTGCCACTTTAACCTGGTACGTTTATTTGGTAAGCCCTACAGCGTTGACCCTAATGCCCCGGGCATTATTCTTCGTACTAACTTAACAGACGATGCGCAGAAAGCCCGTTCGACCGTAAAAGAGGTTTATGATTCGGTAATTGCCGATGCCGAGAAAGCCGCAAGTTTAATGACACAGTCCCGTGGTGTACAGTATGCCTCACAGGAAGCTGCGTGGGCTTTGCTTGCACGCGTTAACTTATATAAAGAGGATAATGCAAAGGCTATTGAGTATGCCAACAAAGTGATCAACTCTGGTAAGTTTCAACTTTCAGACGCGGCATCTTTTAAAACTATGTTTGCCAACGCGACTACCAGCCCCGAGGTTATTTTTTGCGTAGCATTTACAACAGCCGATGACTATGGCAAATTTGGTTCAATAGCATCCATGATCTACTCGGACGGAAACTCCGGCTGGGGTGAAGAGTATGCTTCCTCATCGCTGCGCGATGCAATGTCTGCCCATCCCGAAGATGCGCGATGGTCATACATTGTACCGGCCAAAGATGGATCTGGCAACGTAACCAAAAAGAACGGAATTGAAATGTATTACATCAGCAAGTTTTCTTTCCAGAACGGTTTGCCAAATTTAAGCTCGCCAATTATGTTCAGGCTGGCAGAGATGTACCTGATACGTGCCGAGGCAGAAGCTAAAACAGGAAAAAGCGATGACGCGATCGATGACGTAAACATGATCCGCAAAAACCGCGGACTGGCATCTTCTTTATACAGCAAAACACTCCCATCAGGTAAAACTGCGCTTGATGTAGTGCTGGACGAAAAGCGCATTGAATTTGCATTTGAAGGGCACCGCACGTATGATGTGTTCCGCAATAAGCGCACGCTTGATAAAACCTACTGGGGATATCACATCACCAGCCTTAAGGAAACAGATATCGACCTGTCTAAAAAGCCAAGCGGATATCCAAACTTAACAGTGCCTTATACCAATCCAAGGATTATTTACTATCTGCCTATCGACGAGATTTTAAGTAACCCGCTTGTAACACAAAACCCGTAATAGAAATATCACTATAAAATAAACTGATATGAAAACTTTTAAAGCTTATTTGTGCCTGTTCAGCATAGTGCTTGCGGGTGTAACTGTAAGTTCATGCAATAAAGATGATTATACCCCGCAAACCGACCTGGCTTATGATGTTACCGTTGATGGCGCGGTGGCAACCTTTAAAGTTACCACCGAGGGGGTGAGCGATTACAAGTGGGATTTTGGCGATGGAACTACCTCTACAGAGAAAGCCCCAATGCATACCTATCCTGGGAAAGGTAAATATGTGCCTACGCTTACCGCATCGGTGAACGGCAAAAGCACGGAGTCGTCAACCGTTCTGCGTATCGCCAAAACCTCGCCGGTAAAAATAAATGATAATACCCTGGACGATTGGGCTACGGTGACCAATAGCATACAACTGGGCGCAGGCAAAGGAATTTTCAATGCCATTAAGTTTGATTACGATGGTAATTATATTTACGTATACGGCGAGATGACCGGTAAAAAAGCAGATGGTGTTATTTTTGATTTTTATATTGATAGTGACAATAACCCTGCAACGGGCCTTTCTACCGGTACCTTTACCGAAGGTGGCTATGATATATTGTTAGAAGGGCAATTGCTGACTGCCGGTGTTGACATATTTTATCATAACAGCCCGGACCAAACCGCATTCTCTTTTGCTCAGCAATCCATCTCTGATGCTTACCAGGTTGGTACAGTTAAGGAAGAGGGCGGTGTAGTGAAGTTTGAAATGCGTATTGCCCGTGGTAAACTAAAAGGTTTGACCGGCCAGGGAGCACGTTTTGGCATACAGGGAACCAAGAGCGATTGGTCGGTTACATTGGGTAGCGCGCCCGATGTGGGTACCTCAAGCTACTTCCTGGATATGAGCGAGTAATTAGCATAGCCAACAACCAAACACACTCAACACTAAATATACATCGGCGCTTATATGGCTAATACAGGCACTGCTCATCAGCCGGCTACAGGTGGCCGCCTTGCATCGCTTGATGTGATGCGCGGCATTATTATGATACTACTTTGCGGCGAAAGCTGTATGGTTTATGAGTCTATAAAACATGTCGACAGAAGTAAGCCGATGGGAGGGCTCATTAACCAGTTCTTCCATCATCCATGGCATGGGTTGCATTTTTGGGACCTGGTTCAGCCGGCGTTCATGTTCATGGCTGGCGTTGCCATGTATATTTCATACAGCCGCAAACTGGCCAAAGGCAGCAGCTGGAGCGATAACCTGGGGCATATCCTGTTACGCAGCCTAAAGCTGTTTATATGTGGTGTTGGTTTGCATTGTGTTTATGCAGGCAAGCCGGTGTGGGAGTTATGGAACGTGCTTACCCAGTTGTCATTTACTACCATAGTAGCATACCTCATCATCAACAGATCGTTCGCCTGGCAACTGATTTTTAGTGTGGCCCTGCTGATCCTGACCGAGGTTCTGTATCGCACCATATTGATGCCCGGTTTTGATCAACCCTTTGTCGAGTCGCACAACTTTGGCTCGTATGTGGATACATTACTGATGGGTAAGATCAATAGCGACGGCTGGGTAACTATCAACTGCATACCTACAGCAGCCCATACTATATGGGGTGTTTTAGCCGGAAAGCTGCTGATATCAGACAGATCTATAAGCTATAAGATCAAAGCCCTGATCATCGCCGGATTGATAGCCCTTGCTATAGGTTTTGGGTTGGATTGGAGCGGTATAACGCCAATAATCAAACGCATCAGCACAAGTTCATTCGCCTTTGCGTCTGCAGGATGGGTGTTGCTGATGCTGGCCTTTGTTTACTGGTTTGTTGATATCAAACAGAATAAAAAATACGCCTGGATAGCTACCGTAGTAGGCATGAATGCCATTTTTATTTACCTGTTTTTTGAAACGGTTGGCATGCAATGGGTAAATGGCGCCGTAAGTATCTTCAGCGGGCAAATGCTGCATTTGTTTTTGGGGGTACCGGCTGGTATAGCCGCCGTTGTTTCGGCGCTTACCACCTGGGTGGCAGAGTGGGGTTTATGTTACTGGCTATATAAACGGGGCATCTTTTTTAAACTTTAAAACACTAAACCAATGATAAAAAGATTTACAGGCTCTTGCTTTGCCGTTATGCTGGCTGCTGTTTTACTTTCATCGTCTTGCAAGGACAAGGAGGCCAACCTGGTAAAAATTGAAAAGGTAAACGTTACTTATACCGAGAGTAATGAGGACTTCCCCAACCCCGAGCGTGGCTTTTACCGCTACTCGGAGGTACATTCAAGCAACTATACCGTACTTAGCGCTGATGAATTAAAGGGATACCGTTCACTGCAATCTATCGAAAGCGCCAATTACCAGGTGATGAGTACGCTGCTGTTCAGATACTATGTTTTAGATGATGTGGTGAACAAGCCGATAACTTCATCATTTCTGGATAATTTGAAAAAGGATTTTCAGGCGGCGCGTGATGCCGGTGTTAAATTGATACCTCGCTTTGTATACACTGCCACTGCCAAGCCTGGTAATTGCCCCGAAGGCTTTATTTGCCCGCTTTATGGCGATGCACCTAAGAGTATTATCCTCAATCATATTGCGCAGCTAAAGCCTGTGCTGCATGAAAATGCCGACGTGATTGCCTGTGTGCAGTTGGGCTTTATAGGCGTATGGGGAGAACAATATTACAGCGATTTCTTTGGAGATGCATCAACTAATGGTAACCAGGGTAACAAACTGACCGATGCTAACTGGCGCGACAGGATAGAAGTGATAAAAGCCATGCTTGATGCCGTGCCTGCCGACAGGATGGTACAGGTGCGCTATCCGCAGATAAAACAACGTTATGTATACGGCGTAAATGCGCTGATAACCTCCGCTGCACTTACAGAAAGTATTGCATTTAATGAAACAGACATTGCCCGCTTAGGTTATCATAACGATTGCTTTTTAGCCAGCAGTAATGATTTTGGTACCTATGAGGATTACGGCAACAGCTCTACTCCCCGCACATCGGACGGTGTGGTGCTAAATACCTTAAAAGATTATTTTAAAGCCGACAGCAAATTTGTTGTAGTGGGAGGCGAAACCTGCTCGGATGATTACAGCCCGGCTAATGATTGCGAACCGGGCGGTAAGGCACAAGCCGAGTTTTCTTCGCTGCATTACAGCTTTATAAACGCGCATTATAATACTGCAGTAAACAACGACTGGCAGGATGGCGGCTGTATGGATAACATTAAACGCAACCTGGGCTACCGTTTTGTGCTGCAAAGTGCCGTACTGCCTGATAATGTGGTACGCGGCACCAATATGGATATCACCCTTAACATCAAAAATAAAGGGTATGCGTCGCCATACAACAAACGCCCGGTAAAGCTGCTGTTACGCAACAAAGCCAGTGGCGAGGTGAAATCTATCGACCTGGCTACCGACGTACGCAAATGGTACAGCGGGGATGTAAAGGTTACTGAAACGGTTGCTATTCCGTCTGATCTTGCCGCCGGCGAATACGAAATGTTGCTGAACCTGCCCGATGCTTATGCCAGCATTGCCGCTAAGCCTGAATTCAGCATCCGCCTGGCCAATAATGATGTTTGGGAAGCAGCTACAGGCTACAACAAATTAAACCACACCATAAAAGTTAACTGATTGCTGCTGTAATGCGTTATACTGCCAAAACAAGATTATTACTTACCCTACTGATATGCACGGTAACCGTGCAACTGCGCGCGCAAACCAGTATTACGGTTAAACCCGGCGAAAAATGGTTTGGCGGCGCAGTTAACGATGCCCATTTGATGCCGTTTAAAGAAGGATACAACCTTAATATGTACGGCGATACGCGTGGCAACCAGGCAGCACCTTTGTTGCTGTCAACAACAGGGCGGTTTATCTGGAGCGAGGAGCCGTTTAAGTTTGCTTTTGAGAACAACAAGCTGGTTATAACTGAAACAAGCGCCGCACTGATTATTGATTCTGCAGGTAAGACCCTTCAGCAAGCTTTCAAGAACGCGGCAAAGCGCTTTTTCCCATCAAAAAATATGCTGCCGGATACTTTGCTTTTCAGCAGGCCGCAGTATAATACCTGGATAGAACTGGTTTATAACCAAAACCAGAAGGACATACTGAATTATGCCCGGTCAATAATTGATAACGGTTTCCCACCAGGAGTGATTATGATTGATGATAACTGGGCCGACTACTACGGCCGGTTTGATTTCCGTGCCGACCGCTTTACTAACGCTGCAGCCATGATAGATACGCTGCATAACATGGGCTTTAAAGTGATGCTATGGATCAGCCCGTTTGTTTCACCGGATACAGAGGTATACAGGGAATTGCTTGCCAAACGTTTGCTGCTGTTTGATAACAGTGGCGATGCTAACAAGTCCTGGGATAAAGCAGATAAACCGGTCATCATTTCCTGGTGGAACGGTTACAGCTCCGTGCTTGATTTTACCAATCCCGAAGCAAAGGCCTGGTTCCAGGGCAGGTTGGATCACATGGTAAAAACCTATCATCTGGATGGCTTTAAGTTTGACGCCGGTGATGCCGATTTTTATCCGGCTAATGCCCTTTCATTTAAAAAAGCAACGCCTAACGAGCATAGCCGCCTTTGGGGAGAAATAGGGTTAAATTATCCGCTTAACGAATATCGTGCGATGTGGAAAATGGGCGGCGAACCATTGGTAGAGCGCCTCCGCGATAAACAACACAGCTGGACAGACCTGCAAAAGCTGATACCTCACCTTACTACTGCCGGGTTATTAGGTTACCAGTTTACCTGCCCCGATATGATAGGTGGCGGCGAGTTCGGCTCCTTCATCGGGCGCGATAGGCTTGATGAGGAACTGGTAGTGCGTTCGGCGCAATGCTCGGCCTTGATGCCCATGATGCAATTCTCGGTAGCGCCGTGGCGTGTGCTATCCAAACAAAACCTTACCGCAGTTAAAAAGGCGGTGGATATAAGGGCAAAATACACGCCATATATTATGCAACTGGTTAAGCTCTCCGCAAAAACAGGTGAGCCTATTGCCCGCAGCATGGAGTACCAGTATCCCAACCAGGGCTACACCGATGTAAAAGGGCAGTTTATGCTGGGCGACAGATACCTGGTAGCGCCTATGATAGCAAAGACAGGCAAAAAAACCGTCTACCTGCCAAAGGGAACCTGGAAGAACGATTTGGGTAAGCAGGTGAAAGGCCCTGCTAAAATAGAGATGGAAGTGGCTGCCGACAGGTTGCCGGTGTTTGAGTTAGTAAAAAATTAAAAAATCGAAATAGTGCAAAATTCTAAAAATATAGCCGAGGTTGTATCGCACTTCAACTGTACTGCCAATCCTGAGTCGTACAAACCGTATGGGTCAGGGCATATCAATGATACTTTTTTTGTAAAAAGCACATCGGCCAGTGGCCCCGATTATCTTTTGCAGCGCATTAACCACCGCATATTTACCAATGTTGAAAAGCTTACGGAGAATATGCAGCGTGTAACCAGTCACCTGCAGGCTAAGGTGAAACAAGAAGGCGGGGATGTATTAAAAGAAGTGATGACCTTGCTGCCTGCTACCGATGGTAAATTTTTTTATCAGGATAGCGAAGGCAGTTACTGGCGCATGTTTTATTTCCTTGGCGATACCAAAAGTTACGATGTGGTTGAAACCCCAAAGCAGGCTTATGAAGGCGGAAAAGCTTTCGGCAGGTTTCAGGCTATGCTGGCGGATATACCGGCCGGTGAAATGTTCGAGGTGATCCCCAACTTTCACAACATACAAAAACGCCTGCAGCACTTGCAGGATGCAATTGCTAAAGACGCTTTTGGCAGAGTGGCATCTGTTGCAGCCGAACTGGATATCGTAAATAAATACGCAGCCTCTATGCAGTACTTTCAGCAGCCTGAAAACGTAGCTGTACTGCCCATAAGGGTTACTCATAACGATACCAAGTTCAACAATGTATTGCTGAACAGTGACGATGAGGCGCAATGTGTTATCGATTTGGAAACCGTAATGGATGGTTATGTGGCCTACGATTTTGGCGATGCAATACGCACCATTATCAATACCACTACCGAAGATGAGGCGGATCTGAGTAAGATACAACTGAATATGCCGCTTTTTGAAGCGTATGTGAAAGGCTATCTGAAAGAAGCATCACAGTTTTTGATGGACGCGGAAGTCAACTCATTAATGAAAGGTGTGCTCTTACTGCCCTACATGCAGGCAGTACGGTTTTTAACAGATCATATTAACGGGGATACTTACTTTAAAATAAAGTTTGAAGGCCACAACCTGCAACGTGCAAGGGCGCAGTTTCAACTGGTGAAAATGCTTGATGCCAATGCTGGTGCCATGCAGCAGATTATCCTTAATGAAATGGACAGCTATAAAACGGCGCAGTACTGATGGAGGCTGATTCTATACCATATCTTCATTCGCGCAGCCTGCTTACAGCAGAGGATGCCGCTGCCATTTTGGATAATTGCGAGCGCAGCGAATTAGCCTTCGCGCCATGGCATACTACGGGTAACCGCCCGTATGCATCTTTTAGCATTGCCTATAGTAATGATGCTATCTATCTTAAATATTACGTTACAGAGGATGCTTTACGGGCACAATACAGTAAATTTAACGACCCGGTTTTTGAAGATAGCTGTGTAGAGTTCTTTATTGCTTTTAATGACGATGCGCAGTATTATAACCTTGAGTTTAATTGCATGGGTACAAGCAGGGTTCAGTATGGTGCGCATAAAACCGGCCGTATTTTTATACCCGCCGCTTTGTTAAAAAACATCAAACATCAAACCCTTATAAAAAGCAAAGTGCCGGGTAATGTACAGTGGGAGCTTACTTTATGTATACCTAAACAGGTATTTATGTACCATCCGGCTTTATCTTTCGCTCATAGCAGGGCAAGGGTAAATTTTTACAAGTGCGGCGATGGTTTACCGGTGCCGCATTTTCTATGCTGGAATAATATAAAGGCTGATGTGCCGGAGTTTCACCTGAGCCAGTTTTTCAGGGATGTAACTTTTGGTAAACAACTGATCAATAACGATAAAAATTAGAGATATGACGGATGCGACGACAGTAACTGCAGGTAAAAAAGGCCTAAGCCCGATATTTATTATCGGCATGCTTTTCTTCATTTTCGGTTTTATTACCTGGCTTAATTCAGTTTTAATACCCTATCTTAAACTGGCCTGCGAGCTTAATAATGTCGAAGCCTACCTGGTTACCACTGCATTTTACATATCCTACTTTGTATTGGCAATACCATCGGCTCGTATTTTAAATGCAACGGGTTTCAAAAAAGGCATGTCGGTAGGGTTGGCGGTTATTGCTGTTGGGGCTCTGATCTTTATCCCTGCGGCGCTTACCCGGTTCTATGGCTTGTTCCTGCTGGGGCTGTTCATCCAGGGCTCTGGTTTGGCATTGCTGCAAACGGCATCTAATCCATATATCACTATCCTGGGCCCGCCAGAAAGTGCCGCGCAGCGTATCAGCATTATGGGTATCTGTAATAAAGTTGCCGGTGCCTTAGCGCCAATCATATTAGGGGCCATTGCTTTAAAAGATGCCGATGGCCTTAAAGCACGAATAGCTACCATGGCAACAGCGGCTAAAAACGCCGAATTGAATGAACTGGCATCAAGAGTAATTATTCCGTACATTGTGATTTTTGCTGTGCTGATTATCCTGGCCATTGTTATTTATTACTCCAGCCTGCCCGAGGTTGATACCGACCAGGAAGATGAAAGCACTGCGATCAGTAACACCGGTAAAAGCAGCATATTCCATTTTCCGCATTTACTGTTAGGGGTAATTACCCTTTTCTTTTATGTTGGTGTTGAAGTTATAGCCGGCGATACTATTATTAACTATGCCAATACACAAGGTATCCCTTTAGAAACGGCAAAATTCTTCACCGCCTGTACCCTGGCTTGTATGCTTGTGGGTTATGGCATTGGTATAGTGTGCATACCTAAGTATTTCTCACAGCAAACCGCCATGAAACTTTCGGCCGGTTTAGGGTTGGTTCTTTCTGTGTTGGTGATACTAACTACGGGCTATATTTCTGTGCTGTGCGTTGCGTTGCTCGGCCTGGCAAACTCGTTGGTATGGCCGGCTATATGGCCTATGGCATTGGCCGGTTTAGGCCGTTTTACAAAAATTGGCTCGTCATTGCTCATCATGGGCATAGCGGGCGGGGCAATAGTACCACTTGGCTACGGTGCCCTGGCCGATGCACTTAACCCCACCCACGCTTATATCATACTGATACCCTCATATTTAATCATACTGTACTATGCTTTTGCCGGCCATAAAGCAGGCAGGCCAAAGCTTAAATTAACCGAACAATTATAATCATCAATAAATAAAACGTGAAAATTATGGATCGCAGAGAGTTTGTTAAGAATACCGCTGTAGGACTTGCAGGACTAACCATTTTGCCCTCAGGGTCATTATTTGCAAAAAATGCTGATAAAGTAAGATTAGGTTATATAGGCGTTGGCTTACGTGGCCGTAACCATATTGGCGAGGGTTTGCTTCGCGATGATGTAGAAATTGTGGCGATTTGCGATATACAGGAAAGCTCGCTGAAATTTTGCCGCGAGCAATTTGTAAAAGCAAAAAAGAAACTGCCTGCCGAGTATACCGGTGGTTTGGATGCCTACAAAAAACTCCTTGCGCGTAAGGATATTGATGGGGTTATAATTGCTACGCCGTGGCAGTTTCATAAAGACCAGGCCATAGATGCCATGCGCGCCGGTAAGTATGTTGGTTGCGAAGTTATTGCCGGCATAACTGAGCAGGACCATTGGGATATATTAAAGGCACACGAAGAAACAAAAATGCCTTACATGACGCTGGAGAACGTTTGCTACCGCCGTGATGTAATGGCTGTTTTAAATATGGTACGCCAAAACTTGTTTGGAGAACTGGTGCACCTGGAAGGCGGCTACCAGCATGACCTGCGCGGCATTTTATTTAATGACGGCAAAAGTTTTTATGGCAAAGGCGGCGAGTATGGCCCTAATACCATGGGCGAGTCGCAATGGCGTACACAATGGAACATCGATCGGGATGGCGACATTTACCCAACACACGGCGCCGGCCCGGTAATGAATTACGCCAATATCAACCGGGGCAACCGTTTTACTAATCTTGTATCATTCTCAACAAAATCAGTTGGTCTTAACGCGTACATCAACAAAGTATCTCCGGGGAATAAAAACGCAAATATCAAGTTCAAAAACGGTGACGTTACCACCACCATGATCAACTGTGCAAATGGCGAAACGGTTATGCTGAGCCACGATGTGCATTTGCCACGCCCGTATTCTTTAGCCTTCAGGGTGCAGGGTACCGAAGGTATCTGGATGGATGTAGCCAATTCGATATACATTGAAGGGAAATCGGCCAAAGAGGATGTATGGGATAAAGCGGATGCCTGGCTGGAAAAATACGACCACCCACTTTGGAAAAAGTATGAACACCTTGCAGAAGGCGCGGGCCACGGGGGGATGGACTGGTTTGTATTCAATGCTTTTGTACAAGCCGTTAAACAGCGTAAGCAAACGCCTATTGATGTATACGACTCGTTAACCATGAGTGTAATTACGCCGTTGTCAGAAAAATCTCTTAAAGAAGGAAACGCGCCTCAGGAGTTTCCTGATTTTACCAGGGGAAAATGGAAAGAACGTAAAAACACTTTTGCTTTAGACGACAGCGGCTTTTAAGAAACAGATACATCATGAAAACAAAAGTTTTAGTAACCGGTGGACTTGGTTATATAGGTTCCCACACGGTAGTGGCATTGCTGCGCGCAAATTATGAGCCAGTTATTATAGATAACCTGGATAATTCAAGGATCGGGATATTGCAGCAGATAGAAAAAATCACCGGAGTAAGTCCAGAGTTTCATTATATCGATCTGTGTAACGAAGCGCAGCTTGCGGATCTGATAACTAATGATGAAAGCATACACAACATCATTCATTTTGCCGCGCATAAAGCTGTAGGCGAATCGGTTGCCGAGCCATTAAAATATTATCGCAATAACTTTAATTCACTCTTCAGCATCCTTAAAGCTTTTGAAGGGAAAAAGATGAACCTGGTATTTTCATCATCATGCACGGTATATGGCCAGCCGGACGAACTGCCGGTAAGTGAAGTCGCGCAGGTAAAAAAAGCCGAATCGCCTTATGGTAATACCAAACAGGTAGCCGAAGAGATATTGCAGGATGTTGCAACAGCCGACAAGCTTAAAAATATCATCTCCTTAAGATACTTTAATCCGGTTGGCGCGCATGAGTCGGCCCTGATAGGTGAGCTGCCATCAGGCGTACCCCAAAATTTAGTGCCATTTGTTACCCAAAGCGCTGCCGGTAAACGTGGCCCCATCACCGTTTTTGGTAATGATTATGATACCCCCGATGGTAGTTGCATACGTGATTATATACACGTTGTTGACCTTGCCGAAGCGCATATAGCCGCCTTGCAACTGCTGGAAAAAGGAAATGCTGAGGGTAATTACGATGTATTTAATGTAGGCACAGGAAATGGCTATTCGGTACTGGAGTTGATTAATGCCTTTGAAACCACTACCGGTGTAAAACTGAATTACCAGATTGGCCCCCGCAGGGCAGGAGATATAGTAAAGGTATGGGGCGACGTAACCAAATCGCGGGAGAAGCTGGGCTGGCAGGCGCGCCTGGGCATTGAAGAAATGATGCGCTCTGCATGGGCGTGGGAACAATATTTACAAACTAACCAGATAAACTAAAATGCTGCTTAATTTATTAGAGGAAACCCGTTACGAAAAAGTACCTGTACAAATTTACGCCAACGATAGCGAGGCAAGTTTTGATATTGCTAAACGCATAGCCACCATCATCAAACAAAAACAAGCCGAGGGCAGGCAGGCCGTGTTGGGTTTGGCAACAGGCGTATCGCCTATTAAAGTTTATAAAGAATTGATAAGGCTGCATAAAGAGGAAGGCTTGAGCTTTAAAAATGTGGTGACCTTTAACCTCGACGAATATTACCCCATACAACCTGATGCCGAACAAAGCTATGTGCGGTTCATGAAAGAGCAGTTGTTTGATCATGTGGATATAGATATGGCCAACGTACATATACCAGACGGTACGCTGCCCGAAAATGAGATCACGGCCTTCTGCCTCGATTATGAACAAAAGATCAACAGCTATGGTGGTATAGATGTACAGATACTGGGTATCGGCCGTACCGGTCATATCGGGTTCAACGAGCCGGGTTCGGCGCCAAACTCGGGCACCCGCCTGGTTACCTTGAATGATCTTACCCGCCGCGATGCTTCCAAAGATTTTGGCAGCAAGGAAAATGTGCCTACAAAAGCCATTACCATGGGTATTGGTACTATCTTTAAAGCCCGGGAAATCATCCTGATGGCCTGGAGTGAAAAGAAGGCATCCATCATAAAAAAAGCGGTAGAGGGTAACATTACATCTGATGTGCCTGCCACTTACCTGCAAACATCGCAGAACGCAACTTTCTATATCGATCAGGGTGCCTCTGTAGAACTTACCCGCTTTGATACACCCTGGCTGGTAAAAGATTGTGTTTGGGATGATACGCTGATCAAAAAGGCGGTTATATGGCTGGCCAAAACCGTAAGTAAACCCATATTAAAACTTACCGAAAGCGACTATAACAACAACGGCATGTCGCAACTGGCTACAGAGTTTGGCCCGGTTTATAATATCAATATCAGCATTTTTAACAAGATACAGCATACCATTACCGGCTGGCCGGGAGGTAAATTCGGAGCAGACGATAGTCAGCGGCCCGAACGCGCAGAACCTGCCGTTAAACGGTCCATTGTATTTTCGCCCCACCCGGACGATGATGTCATATCAATGGGCGGTACCTTTATCCGCCTGGCCGACCAGGGGCACGAGGTACATGTAGCTTATCAAACATCGGGCAATACTGCCGTATGGGATGATGAAGTGCTGCGGTATGTAGAGTTTGCTATGGACTTTGCCCGCTCACAATCGCAGGATGCGGCTTACCTTGAAAACTTATATTCGAGCATGACCGAGTTTTTGCGAACCAAGCAGCCCAACCAAAGCGATACCGAAGCCATCCGGACAGTAAAAGGGCTGATACGTAAGGGCGAGGCAATTGCAGGTGCAAGGCTGGCCGGTTTAAAAGATCAGCGTATACACTTCATGGATCTGCCTTTTTACGACCGTACCAAGTTTCAAAAAAACGTATCGTTTGAAGACGATATACAACAAACCATGCAGTTGCTGCGGGATATCAGGCCGCACCAGATATTTACCGCGGGAGATTTTGCCGACCCGCACGGAACACATAAGGTATGCTTCGAGATAATTTTGGAGGCTTTTACCCGCCTGCGCAATTTAGGGGAGCAGTGGACAAACGATTGCTGGATATGGCTGTACCGGGGCGCATGGCACGAGTTTGAGATACATGAAATTGAGATGGCCGTACCCTTGTCGCCACAGGAAGTGGAGCGTAAAAGGCTGGCAATATTTAAACATCAGTCACAAAAAGATGTGCCGGTGTTCCCGGGGGACGATGCACGGGAGTTCTGGGTGCGCGCCGAGCACCGCACACAGGAAACCGCCCGCCTTTACAACCAGCTTGGCCTGGCTGAATACGAGGCCATAGAAGCCTTTGTAAGATGGAAATTTTGATTAAAAGTTAACCCGGCTTTGCCGGGTTTTTACTTATAAGTATATTGCTTTATCAATTAGTAAACTCATGGCTTTAAAAAGACGTTCATTCATCAAGCGTACGCTTTTAGCTGGCGCAGGTGCGGGTATAATGCCTGCTGTACTACAGGCAGGAAACAAAGCAGACCGGCAACATGCGCAGCCGTTTCAACCGCCTGCATTGGCTGCCAATGCTAAAAAGGTGATTGTTGCAGGGGCTGGCATCACCGGCTTGTGCTGCGCGTATGAGTTGATGAAGGCGGGCCATGAAGTTATTGTTCTGGAAGCATCCGGCAGGTACGGCGGCCACATTTTTACCGGCCGCGATGGGCTGTCTGACGGGCTTTACGCAGATTACGGTGCAGACCATATCACCAAGCCTGGTTACGAGCGTTTTTTTGATTATGTGCAGGAGTTTGGCTTAAAAGCAATACAATACCCCAATGCCGAAGGTTCTGAAGATTCAACCAACGGGCATATACTTAAAATGATAGGTGGTAAGTTTTACACCGAAGACATGCTTAAGGACCCGGCAGTGCTCACAAAATTTGGCTTTAACGACAGGGAGGTAAAATTTTTGTCGCAAAACCCATCGTATGCATTAAGCTCTTTATACATCAAGCCCTACCTGTCAAAATTCAAAGACCCTTATCAACCTTTTGGTGTAGGCTTGGATGATTATGATAAAATCTCTGCTGCTGATCTGTTAAAAAAAGAAGGCGCATCTGCCGCGGCCCTTAACTGGCTTGGCGGTAATGGCACATCAGCCTTGTATTATTTATGGCGGGCCTACATCATGCAGCAGCGGGGCATTCCCGCGTCAGAAGGGGAAACTTTTCACTTGAAAGATGGTAACGAGCAACTGCCGATAGCCTTTGCAAAGCGCCTTGGTGCCAGGCTTAAGTTAAATCACCCCATAACGGCAATTGAGCAGAACGCAAACGGTGTTAAAGTGAAATATAAAGCCTTTGGATACGATGAAGAGAAGGAAATGGCTGCAGATATATTGGTAAATTGTATTACCCTGCCCATCTTTAAAAACATCCCCGTAACGCCGCCATTGTCGGCAGCTAAGCAGTACGTGGTAGACAATATGGCTTATTCTTCTCATCCTTTTTATGTGTTTGAAGCAGCAACAAGGTTTTGGCTTGAGGATGGTTTTAAAAGCATCAATATGCAGTTTGAGCATCCGGATATATCGTCTGTATGGGAGGAAACCAATGAGGTTGACAGCAAACGAATAGTGCTGAAAGCATATGGCCCTGGTGGCTTATCGCCTCAGCGTGTGCTGGCTGCTTTCAGGGAAGTATACCCCGGTAAGCACGATACCATAGAGCAGGCCTTAACTAAAGACTGGACAAAGGATAAATACGCCCCGGCCTGCGAAATGGAACCTTTCCCGATAGGGGAGATGCACAAATTCTGGCCGCAGCTAATGCAGCCCGATGGGCGGATTTATTTCGCAGGCACTTATGCAGACAATATGAGCCGCGGGATGGAGTCATGCATCAGATCGGCGCAAAGGGTAGCAAAAGAAATTGATAAGTTATAGATCTGAAAATGAAATACTGGTTACTCTCTTTCCCGGGCATTGCTGTTGTTGCACTATCGTTTATATCAATCCAGCAAAACAGTGCACCTGTTGTAAAAATAACTGCGCCTAAGGTTGCAACGTTTAGCTGGGATGCGCCGGTAAGTTACAGCATCAGCGTTGCTGATAAAGAAGATGGCGACTCCAAATTCGACGAGATAAACGGCCTCGAGGTATTACTTGAAGTGAGGTTTATTGATAGCAAAGGGCAGGTGCCCTCAGCTAACCAACCTGCTGCGCCCGACGAGCAGGGCTTAGCGATAATGCGCTCGTCTAACTGTTTTAACTGTCATAACTTTAACAGCAAGCTTATAGGGCCATCATACAGCGATATCGTAGCCAAATACCCGCTTTCTGCTGCTAATGTGGCTTTGCTTACTAAACGGATCAAAGAGGGGTCTGCAGGTATTTGGGGTAAGGCTGCCATGCCCACGCACCCCGAACTAAGTGATAACGAAACGGAAACAGTGGTGAAATGGATGTATAAACAAGCCGCTAACCCAAACGTAACTTATTATACAGGCCTTGATGGTGTGTTCAGGACCAAAGCGGCACCGGCGGATAAAAAAGGCACCTATGTTATCACAGCAAGCTATACCGACCATGGATTAAAAACGACGCCGGGCAAACAACGTATTACCGGCCGGGATATGATGATATTGCAAAGCCGTTAAGATTTTTGGCAGCGGATGTTTACATTTGCTGATAGCCATGAGAGATATCCCTGTTCATCAGCTTAAGGAAAGAGCAAGCACCGGCCTTGAAGTTTGGCGGTACAGCCCTGATGATCCTGAAGATGATGTAGTAATGGATGCCCACCGCGATGATCACTACATCTTTTTTGTAATTGAGAATGGTACCGCCTCGCTGATGATAGATTTTCAGGAGGTGTTTTTTCCACCCCAAACCCTTTATTATGTACTGCCGGGCCAGGTTCATCATCGCATATATAATGAAATGGCCGGCGGATGGTTTATTGCTGTTGATACCATGCTGGTACCACCCGATTGCCGCAAGGTGTTTGAAGGAAAGCTGGAGATACAACAACCACATACATTAAGCGATGTAAAAATGGACCAGTGCAGATTGTTGCTCAACCTGTTACACCAGCGGTTTGTAGAAGACGATGGCGCACCATTCAACCTGCCGGTTCTGCACTCCTTGCTGCAATCGTTTATTGGGATTGCCGCGGGATGTTTTACCTGCGCAGAAAGCCCAACCATACAGGTATCCAGGCCTATAGAAATTGCGCAGCAGTTTAAGAAAACACTGGTTGATAATATCTGCACTGTAAAAAGCCCTTCGGCCTATGCCGACATCTTGCGGGTATCTGAGAGTTATCTGAACGAGTCGCTTAAAAAGGTAACCGGCATGTCTGTAAGTTACTGGATATTGAACGAAGTAATGCTTGAGGCCAAACGTTTGCTTTACTACAGCCAGCTTAATGTTAAAGAGGTTGCCCACCGGCTGGGTTATGACGACCACGCCTATTTCTCGCGGATATTTAAAAAATCTGAAGGTATTACGCCATTGTCATTCAGGGCCGCTTACCGTAAATAGTCCAATCATTACCACGGCTTAGCCATTGATTTACGGCCGTATTGCCTGTTTCTTTGTGATAAAATATACCCCACATGGAAACATCTGTATTATACAAACTTAAAAAGAAAGCAGGCGACCTGTTTGAGCCACGCCTGCTGCAAACCGGCCGCGTACTGGAGGTAAGGCCCTGGGCGCCCTCTACCATGATCGAGATCGACCTGCATTTACCACTTACTGATATGGAATGCTGGGAATACGTGCCTTATATAAAATTTAAGGTAGATGCCCTTACCTATCGTGATTATACACCATCAGGATGGGATGCCGAAACCCGCACCTGTACTATTTTTATTGATGCTATACACAATGGTCCCGGTGCAAAATGGGCGCGCCAGCTAAGGGGTGGTGATACCATCAGCTATATTAAAAAGATTGGCTTTACCCAGCATAAGCCCGACCAAACATCGGCGGTTATTGCCCTTGGCGACGAAAGCAGTGTAGGGCATTTGCTGGCCCTGCAAAAAATGGTGTTGCCGCATACCCGCTTCTCCGGAGGGATTGTAATGGGTAATGATGAGCACCGCAGGCAATTCCATGAGTTCTTCTGGACGCCCATAGAGCCTGTGGAACGCAAGGATATTTATGGCCATCACAGTTTGATGGAGTGGGTATTACAGCAAAAGTACAGCCTGGAAAATACTATCTTTTACCTTACCGGCAACAGCACCATGGTAGCCCAGTTGCGCAAATTGCTTAAGCAACAGGGTTACCCGTCATCGCAAATAAAGGCGCAGGGCTTTTGGTCTTAGCAACCTGTGTTAAGCTTATTTAAGCTTAACATAGGTCTCTGTAATTTCATGGTTGATGTTCAAGCTGTCAATCTTTTCAATGCCTTTTTGTATCAGGGTGTCGCCCTTGAACTCAACCGTAAAATCAAAATCCTTGCCTTCCCAGTCGCGGTAATTTAGGTAGGCCAGGTGTTCGGTGTATTTGTTATCCTTAAAATCATAGGTACCTCCGCCTGCGGTATAAGTAGCATCCTTACCTTTCCCTTTGCTTAAATCGTGGCGCATAAAAGCAAAGTGGGTATCGTTCAATATCTTCAGCATTTCCTGATTGGCTACCGGGTAATCTTTCACAGTATCGCCTTTGGTAACGGTTATGGCCGATACCAGTTTCCAGGTGCCTACCATTGGCGAGGCGGTTTTAGTTGCAGCCGCATCGCCAGCCGGTTTTTGGGTGCATGATGCCAGGGCAATGCCTGCCAGCAGTAACAAACGGGTTAATTTCATGAGATTGAGGTTTTGTTGATTTAACTACTAATATAAGTGGAACAATAATAAATGCAATACTGTTAAGCTATTGTATGCAGGAAAATATAAGCGGCAATCGCTCAAATTTTTTTTCAGGCGCGAGCGGGCTGGTGCTGCCCGTGCCTAATAAACAGGCTTATCCCCCGGAGTATCAAAGTAAGTCGCGATTATGCTATTATGGTTCATTATTCAACAGCATTGAGGTAAACAGTTCATTTTACAAAGTGCCGATGGCTTCAACCGTAAAAAAATGGGCCAATGATGTACCGGATGGTTTTCGTTTTACTTATAAATTATGGCGTGACATTACGCATAATAAAGAGTTGCTTTTTAAGCCCGAAGATATTGAACGTTTTATGCAGGTGATTGACGCTGCAGGCGACAAAAAGGGCAGCCTGCTGATACAATTTCCCGGCAGTACAGGCGTAACGTCTATCAGGCAGTTAGAGAAATTGCTGGTTAATTTACAGGATACAGCCCTGGCAGATGGCTGGGATATAGCTATAGAGTTCAGGAATAAAAGCTGGTATCATGAGGACACCTACCGTTTGCTTGATGATTACAATTGCGCCATGGTGATACAGGATATGCCAAAGGCTATAACACCCATGATAGATTCGCCGGCAGATTTTGTTTACCTGCGCTTTCATGGACCTAATGGCGGATATCGCGGCAGCTACAACGATGCCTTTTTATACGAGTATGCCCAGATGATTATCGATTGGCTTAACGACGATAAGCGTGTTTACGCCTATTTCAATAATACCATGGGCGATGCGATAAATAATTTGATGACACTGAACAGGTTTGTAAGGGAAACGATTTTATAATCATAAAAAAATGTCATTTCGAACGGGCGATAGCGGGGAGTGGGAAGATATATTGTTTGAGCCCAGTAACTGTGTCATCCCGAAGGAGGTACGACGAGGGATCTTGTTAGAAGACCAAAAAATAAAGCGTAAAGGCTGATCTATCAAGATTTCTCACTATCGTTCGAAATGACACCTTATAGTAATAACAGACAAAGGAAGCACGCTAATAGTATGCCTCCTTTGTCAGTAGCTAACCCTTATTTACCAGGGCAGTTCTTCGCCCAGGTGGATGAACCTGCCGTTAGGGCCATCTTCGCCTATCAGGGCCAGCTCAACACTGGTTTTCGCGCCGTCAACAATTTCCATTGGTGCTACTTCGGTACCACCTAACTCGGTTTTAACCCATCCGGGATGTGCAGAGTTCACTTTAATGCCGGTGCCTTCCAGTTCAATGGCCAGGTGATTGGTGAATACATTTAATGCAGCTTTAGATGCATCGTAAGATAACACCTTAATGTCTTTTATCGGGCTGTCTGCCTGTGCATGCAATGTTAAAGACCCTAATATGCTTGACAGGTTAACAATACGGCCGGCATCGCTTTTCTTTAATAAGGGCAGTAATGCATTAGTTAAATACACCTGCGCAAAAAAGTTGGTTTCAAACACGTATTCAAACTCCTCTTCGGTGGTTTCTGCTGTTACTTTTTCAAACAGCGACCTTTTAGGTGCTACACCGGCGTTATTCACCAATATATCCAGCCTTCCAAATTTTTCTTCAATGTAAGCGGCTAATGCTTTACGGTCTTCTGCGCTGGTTACTTCAAGCTTCGCGCCATAAGCATCAATCCCTTGCTGTTTTAATTTTTCGGCCGATTCATTTGCTACATTGACATCGCGGGCTGTTAAAATAACAGTTATCCCTTGTTCACCCAGTTGTTTTGCGGTTTCAAAGCCTATTCCTCTGTTGGCTCCTGTAACAAGAGCGATTTTTTGATTTTTCATGTTATTATGCTGTTTGTTTTTATTTAAATTTTAAATAGACCGTTCGGTCTTTTTTAGATCAAAAAAATTAAAGTGTATATAGTTGTATTTCTTCTTTCAGCATTTTTACTATAGTTTGCATGGCGCTTTTATCATTGGTAACACGTGCCATTAGTGTACCACCTTCAAGCATGGCAAACATCTTTACAGCAAATTCCCGGGTATTCCAATCGGGTTTAAACTCACCGCTGGTTTTTCCGCTTTCAATTATCTCAGTTAATAACGCCTGCGAAACCTCTATGCCCCGCTTTATTTTTTGCTTTATAGCAGGGTTTGTATCATCGGCTTCAAGCCCAAAATTTAACATGGGGCAACCGCCTTCAATAACAGGTTTATCTACATGCGCAAAATGATCAATATACAATAGCAGCTTTTCTTTTGATGATTTAGCTTTTTTAAGGCTTGCACTTATCTTTTCACTTACTGTATTAAGGCAATAATCTACTACCGCACATGATAGTTGTTCCTTGCTTTCAAAGTGACCATACAAACCGCCCTTGGCCATTTTAGTAGCCTCCATTATATCACTCATGGCGGTGCCTGCAACACCTTTAGTGTTAAACAGCGGTGCCGATTGCTCTATGATGAATTGACGAGTGCGTTCTGCCTTTGTCATTGCTGGTTTCTTTTTGACAGGTCAAATGTAGACCGTTCGGTCTTTTTTTGCAAGTGGTTTATTGATTAATGTGAATGTAATGACAAATGTTACAATAGGCGCTTAAACCATGCGGCACATAAGCTGTCATACCTCCAAAAAAACAGAAAAAATGAAAAAAGTATTTTTAATGATAGCATTAGTAGCCGGACTTGGAGTAGCGGCTAATGCGCAAACCAAGCCAGGGCATAAGGTAAAAGATCCGGCCCAGCGTGCACAGCTAAGAACTGCCGCCCTTACTAAAAAGTTAAACCTTTCTGCAGATCAATCTGCTAAAGTAAAGGCAGTATTTGATAAACAGGCTGTACAGATGGATAGCCTGAAAGCAAATCGGTCGACAGACCGTAAGGCTAACATGCAGGCACGCAAAGCCATTTTTGCAAATACTGATGCAAATTTGAAGGGTATTTTAACTGCCGAACAGCAAACTGCTTATTCAGGTTTAAAAGCTAACATGCATAAGCGATTTGAAGGAAGGCGCCCTGCAAAAAACCCTGAGCAGAAAGCGCAACGCTATACAAAAGTGCTGACAAAAAAATTATCGCTCAGCGCAGACCAGTCGGCCAAAGTAAACGCTATACTGTTAAAGAGCGCGACTGAAATTAAGGACTTGAAAGCCAGCAAACCAGCGGACCGTAAAAGTGGTATGGAGGCCCGTAAAACCATTCTGTTGAATACCGACGCGCAATTGAAAACCGTTTTCAATGCCGATCAGCAAAAGCAGTATGCAGAGTTAAAGGCTAAAATGATTGAAAGGTTTAAAGCAAGGAGGGGCGCTAAAACAGCAACTCCAAATGCAGGTTAAATTTTGGTTGATGAATAAGTGTATGGGTGGGCAGCGGTTGGCTGTTCACCCTTTTTTTGTTTTAAAAAGTCGCTTTTGGCCTTAATGATGTCGTTTATGCACTATTTAATAGCGCTTATTGAATAATACTTTTGTTTATATTGTAAAACTAAATTAAACAACATGTCATTCCAGGGGTATTTAAAAACCATCAAAGAGAAAACAGGTATAACGCCTGCCGATTTCAGGCAGTTGGCCGAAGAAAAAGGCTTTACTGCAAGCGGAGAACTCATAGCCAAAGCTGGTGATGTTACTAAATGGCTTAAAGATGATTTTAATTTAGGGCATGGACATGCTATGGCTATTTACGCGCTCTTAAAAGGCATCAAAAATGAACACAGCGAATAATTATCAGTGCAGCTTTATTTTAAATTCATAATGCGGCACAGCCTCGCTGTAACTTGGCATTTTGTTAAAGGCGGAATATACAATGTACGGAGTACCGCTTTCAATCCCGGGCAGTAAGCTGTTGATTACACCGCGTATAGATTTATTCTCCTTAACAAGTGCGGCGGTATCTGTAAGGCTAAGTTTTGTGATATAGCACACGTTAGGGAAAGTCCCTTCATTATAAGTGTTATTATATATCCTGAATATTGATGGGCCGCTTTTTACCGCCTCAACCTTTAAGGGAAAATGGTAAGTGGTGTTAACCTCATTGCTTACCTTTGCAGCAAAGTTGTACAAATCGGTCTCATTATCATATTGCCAGTATGAGTTGGGCCTTGAGCAACTTCTGGCCAGTTGCATAGTATTCGCCGCCGCAAATACATTACCGCGGGTATAATCATCCGTGGCCTGCTGGTACAGCTCCGGGGCGGTTTTGCTGTTTATTTTGTACGGAGTTACGTTAATGTCCTTAAGTTTCCAGCCGTAATCAAAGTTGCCATAAACAAGGGTTGTTAAGTACTGGTCGGGCAATTTTTTTTTAGGCAGGTACATGGCGATATACATTTCCTGCGGGTCGCCGTTATAGATAAGCTTATAGCTGTTATTTCCGTTCTTTACGGTAATAGTATCAGCATTGAGGTATTTGTTCAATACATAAAATTCGTCGAACAATACAAGGCTGTCCCTCATCAGCTGGTCATATACCTGCGACGATAATTTGTTATAATAGTAGCCGCTCAACATTTCTTTAGACAGGTAGTTGCTAAAAGTCCTGTCGTCTTTTGTAAGTATGGCTTTAAATATTTTGCCGGTTAAATTGTGTAGTTCGTCACGCTGGCCATCTTTAATTTGTTCTTTTCTCCAGATGCCGGTTTCTGTGCTGCAGCTAAAAAATGTTATTGCAGCAAAAAATATCAATAGCGGTTTAAAAAGGTTTAGGGTGCTTTTCATACGTCACTAAGATAAAAAATAATTGATACCTGTGGGATTTGTATCTTTGGCACTTTGATTTGTGATATGAAGAAGTTAGTAAGTGTTCTTATAGTTGGGTTTATCGCTGTAATAAGTGTTTCATCGTGCGGTAATAATGAGCAGGCTAAGAAGCAGGCAGACACCCCAGCTGTTGCCAAACCATCAGCAGCAGCGCAAGCACCGGTTGCCGCTATAGATACAGGCCATTTGGTAGGTGCCTGGCATGATGAAGCTATAAAAACCGATGATGGTAAAGATATAGCTTATGAGGTAGTAAGCAAGGGGCATAAGGTTTACATACAGGCCATAACATTTACCGGTAAAGAGCTTACGCTTAATGATGCTCCGCCGATAACCGCTTCAGCGTCTGAGATTGTTAAACACGGAGACAAGTATGTTGGCGTACACTCACCATCAGAAATTTACAAAATTGATGAACATGGCAACCTGCTGATATATGACGGGGAAACGCTTGTAGCCGTTTGTAAAAAAATATTGTAAGCAGGTAATGGCTGCTACTTATGGTTTTTGTTCCAGCCAATTTTCATTTTGCCCTTTTCTTCATGCGCGCGAATGTGTACTACAATGCCTTTATAGCGCTTCTTTTTACGTTCCTCGGGATCTTCAATCTTAAAATCGTCTTTCGGGTTACGCAAAGGAATGTCCAGCGCTATATCGGTACCTTTTGTCATGCCGTAAACGCCGGCTACATCCACATTCAATACGCTTGAGCTTACCTGCAAAGGTTTAATAGTTATCATATCACCATTTACTACAAAATGCCCGTCCAGCTTGGGTATCATAATGTTTTTCAGGTCGCGGAAAGGGAATACAAACTTTCCTACGCCAATAAGCGGATGAAAGTTAAGTAAAGCAGCGTCCCGTAAACTTAAATCAAGATTACCCTTTATAGATTTGGGCACCAGGTCGCCGGCATCGGTAATGCCACCGGTTATATTGGTTTTGGCAGATAAGTAGCCTTTCAGGTTTTCGGAAGTAAAATCCTGCAGGCCAAAGTTGTTAAATGCGGTAAAAAATTCGCGCATGTTAACATGTACTATGGTGGTATTGATGGCAAAACGGTTCAGATTATTACCCTGTACCAAACGCCCGTTCATGCTGAGCGATCCGCCGGCGGTTTTTAAGCCAACATTTTTTATAATGATACCATCTTCGGTGGTCAGCAGGTCGGCACGTGTATCAGTAGCCAGGAATTTCTTATAGTACACCTTATTTACCTGCATGTGCATTTCGGCTCGGCCCTTGTCAAGGGCGGTAGCCAGCTGATCTATAAAATTGGCGTCGTTGCCACGGCGTTTGGCTGTTGGCGCTGCCTTGCGCTGCCCTAAAAAGCCCAGAAATTCCCCTAAGTATAATTGCGGGCTGCGTATTTGCCAGGTAAGCAAGATCTTCTCGGGCGCGTCGTAGTATAGGTTCAGGAAGTTATTTACCCGGCCTTCCATAGTTACTATACTGCGGCCGCTTTGCACACGGATATTATTTAATATCAGATCGTTTTTTACGAAATTCAACGAAAAGGACGAGTTTTTTAATTTCAGCTTACGGGGCAGGTAATAAAAATCGGTGTTGCGCAGATTAATGGACCCGTTTACAAACGGCTTGTTTATTTTATAGTCTACCACATCGGCACGGTACCGTAAGTTAATATCCGCGGAGCCATTGCTGAATTTGGCCACATCATCCTGCAAGAACCAGTTCAGGTCGGCAGCCGGAAAGCTCGACTTGAAGTTACCGGTCGCAATGGGTTTGCTTAAGTTAATCACACTACCGGTATCAATGGTGAAAGGCAAATGATTATAAGTGCCTTTAAAAGCAGTTAGTTTGATGATAGAGTTTTCGTCGCCAATCTCCTTACCCTTAATGTAATTATTGGTAAATGACCCGTTAAATGAACAGTTCTCAATAACACCACCCGGTGTAGTAAGTTTGTTATTTTGCACTTTAGCCGTTACAAACAGCAAAGGGTCGCCGCCGCCACCAAAACTGCCATTGATACTCGCGCTAACCGCGATAGGCTTGTCAAGGTTAAACATGTTCAATGATTTCTGAATATTGGCCGCCAGCAGGTTTGATGCATGCCGCCATAGCAGTTGCGGGGCCGATAGATTGATGCTAAAGTCGGTAGGTTCCTTTTTTGTACGGAAAACAGCATTTACATTAAATGGATCGCCGCCGATGTTGAGCGGGGCAACTTTAACACTAACATTGCCGTTGTCCTCATTGTATCCGGCAGAAAAATCGCCCTCTAACTGTTTGTTTTCAATAAAGCTGCCTTTAAGGGTGTTAAAAGCCATGCTCTTTGCAAGAACATTTAATTTGAAGCTGGCATGCCAGCCGCTGTCCGGATAAGCGATGTTGCCATTAAGGCTTTTAACGGCGAAGTTGAAAAGCTTATTGGCTTTCCTGTTATCCACAGTAAAGTTCACATTATTCAGGCTGAAGTTTTTAAGCTGTGTAGCCGAGCTGCTTTCTGATGGGTTGTCTTTAACCTTTTTATTATCCTTTTTAAAAACAGACGTGTTGCTGTAGCCTGTGCTATCGGTAAAAAGATCTATTGAAGCATTGTTAATGGTAATATGATTAATATCAATCGTTCCTTTAAACAATGCCAGCGTATTTAAAGAAATGTCGAAATTTTTAGCATTAAGCAATGTATGCTTGTGCTTGTTAAAGTTCTTATCACGAACCAGTACATTTTGAAGTGAAAGGGATACATCAGGCAAGCCACGGAAAAAATTTGGCTTCATATCACCAATAACCAGGGTGCCGTCAACGCTTTTATCAAGCTGCTCGTTTACCATTTTAAGTACCTTGGCCTTGTTAAAGGATATGTACATGGTAACACCTACAATAGTCAGTATAAATAATAAAACAAGTACGCCTATAACTTTCAGCGTAATTTTAAACCACTTCGGCATTTAATTCTTTTACAACTTAATACAAGAATGTTGCCATTTGTTTGAATTGTAACAGAATGGTTAAGAACAAGCGAAATATGAGGGTGAATTAATTGTAATTACAAGCCTGTAATATTCAATTTATAAATATCTTTGGGCGTGAAATTACTTTGCATCATATTCTCAATATGCATTATTATGCTCTCGGCAAGGCCCTGCTGCGCTGATAAGCAATGTAATGGCGAAGGAGTTGTAAAAAACGATCAGTCTGCCGGCAGATCAACAGAAAAAGATAAATGCCCCGGCTGTTCGCCATTCTTTTCCTGCGGCAGCTGTGTTGGTTTTATTGTTAACAAACAAGTAATAATAACCAATTTACTCATCGAACAGCATACAGAAAAACTTTACCTGCCTTATCAGGAACCGTCATTACCCAAGGTTTCGCTCTCCATCTGGCAACCGCCACAGTTAGGTTAACTTATAAGCCCTTATGGGCAAATTATTTGTTAACTTAATATTATACATGCATGAAAAAAATTTATGTGCTGCTGGCAGCACTTTTATATACCACTTTTGCTTATTCGCAAAATACTTTCAGCGCTTTAGTAAAAGATGCTAAAACGCAGCAGCCCTTGGCCGGCGCTACAGCGCAGATTATAGATACAGCCATTGGCGCCATGGCCGATTCAACAGGACTTATTACACTTAATAATGTACCCGATGGCCGTGTTATTATCAAATATTCATACCTGGGATATATTACCAGGAATGATACCTTGCAGTTCCCTGTAACCCAAACAAACGTACCGGTTATTCTCCTGACTATAAAAGAAGACGAGGAAGGCGAATTGCAGGGGGTTACCATCGCTGCCACACGCAGCAGTCGCACCATTGCCAATATTCCAACAAGGGTAGAAGTGATCAGCGGGGAGGAGCTTGACGAAAAAGGAAACATGAAACCTGGCGACATCCGCATGTTGTTGGCAGAAAGCACCGGGATACAAACCCAGCAAACATCCGCAACCAGCGGAAACTCCAGTATACGCATCCAGGGGCTTGATGGTAAATACACGCAGATCATCAGGGATGGTTTCCCGCTGTACTCGGGCTTCTCCGGTGGGTTGGGGCTTTTGCAAACCGCTCCTTTAGATCTGAAACAGGTAGAGGTGATCAAAGGTTCTTCGTCTACACTTTATGGGGGCGGTGCCATAGCAGGCCTGGTCAACCTGGTTTCAAAAACGCCGACAGATGAAAGGTCGCTTAACTTCTTACTAAACGGAACATCGGCCGGCGGCCTGGATGCCAGCAGCTTTTACGCGCAAAAATATGGTAAAACAGGTGCCACCGTTTATGCGGCTTATAATCATGGCTCGGCCTACGACCCTGCCGATATCGATTTGACCGCCATCCCTCGTTTCAACCGGTTTACGCTTAACCCTAAGCTGTATGTGTATCTCAATGATGCAACCACCCTTAACATTGGCATTAATGCTACTACAGAGAACCGCATTGGCGGCGATCTGCATTACATTGAAGGTAAGGTCGACGCACAGCATACCTATTTTGAGAAAAACAGAACGGGCAGGTACAGCACACAGGCACAACTTACTTATCAAACAGATACAAGCAGCAGGCTAACTATAAAAAACAGCGTAGGGCTGTTTGACCGTTCCATAACGCTGCCCGATTACCGTTTCTCCGGCAGGCAGCTATCTACTTATAGCGAAGCGAATTACCTGCTCAAAAAACAACAACTGGAATGGATTACCGGCATAAATTATATAACCGATAACTTTCGGGAAGATAGGAACAGTGAATTTCCCTTACGCAATTATGACCACGCTGTTATTGGTGCATTTGTACAAAACACCTGGGATGTATCAAGGAAGTTCATACTTGAATCTGGTTTACGCGCCGACCATCATAACCAATATGGTTTTTTCTTTTTGCCGCGTTTATCAGCTTTATGGAAAATCAGCGATAAAGTTTCCACCCGTATAGGTGGCGGGTTAGGCTATAAGGCGCCAAACGTTTTTACGGAAGACGCCGAGCGTATACAATTCAGGAATGTGCTCCCGATAGATGCTTCAGTTAGTAAGGCAGAGCGGTCTTACGGTACCAATTTGGATATTAATTACCGGGCCGCTTTATTTGATAATAATGTAAGCTTCAGCATCAACCACATGTTTTTTTATACCCGCATCAATAACCCTATCCTATTAATGCAGCTTGCCGGTAACAATAAGTTACAATATCAGCAACCCCGCGGCGATTTAAATACCAAGGGTATGGAAACAAACATAAAGCTGGGGTATAACAATTTCAAGCTATTTGTTGGCTATACTTATGCAGATGTAAGCCAGCATACGCTTGATGTAATAAGCGCTTACCCGCTGGTATCAAAACACCGCATTAACAATGTACTGATGTATGAGCTTGAAGGTAAGTGGAAAATAGGAGCAGAGGCTTATTACTTTAGCAGGCAAAAACTGAACGATGGTTCAACCGGCAAAGCTTATTGGACAACGGGCTTTATGGCCGAAAGGATATGGAGCCGGGTCTCTTTATTTATCAATTTTGAAAACCTGACGGATACCAGGCAAACCCGTTTTGATACCATTTACACCGGTAGTATAACTGACCCTGTTTTCAGGGATATATACGCTCCGCTGGACGGCTTTGTGGTAAATGGCGGTATAAAGTTTAAACTTTAACAAACAGCACCGGTTAATTGCAAGCCCTAAGCCGTTTAAACATTTCCTATATTAGCCGCATAAAGTTTATGAACAAATTATCTCCGCAATTACGTACCGTTAACGTTACCCGTTATGTAACGCCACTGCGCGAAGGAGGGTCGTTGCCGGCCATTGCCGAGGCAGACGACAACTTTTTATATGTGCTGAAATTCAGGGGGGCAGGGCAGGGGCCAAAAGCCCTGATCGCTGAGTTGATTGGTGGCGAGATAGCCCGGAAACTTGGATTAAAAATACCGGAGCTTGTTTTTGTGAACCTCGACGAAGCCTTTGGACGTACCGAGGCCGACGAAGAGATTCAGGACCTCCTGAAGTTTAGCGTAGGGCTTAACCTGGCGCTTCATTATTTATCGGGCGCCATAACTTTTGATCCAACGGTAACTACAGTTGATGAAAAGCTGGCTTCGCAGATTGTATGGCTGGATGCCTTGTTAACCAATGTAGACCGCACCGCACGCAATACCAATATGCTGATATGGCACCAGGAACTCTGGCTGATTGACCATGGGGCGGCACTGTATTTCCATCACAGCATGGATAATTGGGAAGAGCAGGCTATACGGCCTTTTGTGCAGATAAAAGACCATGTACTGTTAAAACGCGCTGCTGAGCTGGATAATATTGATGCGGACTTTAAAGCGATACTGACGACGGAGTTGATAGAGGCCATTGTAGCTATCATTCCTGATGACTGGCTTACCGATCGTTCTTTTGAAACAGCCGATGATCAGCGCAAAGTATATACCCGGTTCTTGAACACCCGGATCGCAAACTCAGCTATTTTTGTAAAGGAAGCACAAAATGCAAGACAAGCACTTATTTGAGTATGCCGTTGTACGTGTTGTGCCCAGGGTAGAACGCGAGGAGTTTATTAATGTGGGGGTAATTGTTTATTGCGCCAGGCAGAAGTTTTTGAAGATGCGGTACCATATAGACAGACAAAGATTGCTGGCTTTTTCGAAGGATCTGGATATAGATACTATCGAAAAAAACCTTCAATCTTTTCAGCGTATTTGCAATGGGGGCATTGATGGCGGCCCTATTGGCGAACTGGATGCTCCATCGCGCTTCAGGTGGCTTACGGCAACACGGAGCACCGTAGTGCAAACTTCAAAAGTGCATCCCGGCTTTTGTACAAGCGGCGAAGATGTGGTTGATCGGTTGTACCAGCAACTGGTGCTGCAGGATTGATATCGGAACTAAAATTTCGTAATTTTAAATTTAAACCAACATTAATACCTCATGCTTATATCTTTTACCAAGCGGTTTATTTTTTTCTGTTTGATGTGTATTTGCCTGTGTCAATTTGCTTACGGCCAAAAGACAAAAAGCATCAACCCTAAATTCCGGGTGATTGGTTTTTACACCGGTAAAGAAGATCAGGGACACATCAGCTTTTTGCATGAGGCGAACAAATGGTTTGAGCAGGCCGCTAAGCGGTATAATTTCAGTTACGATTCAACCGGTAACTGGCAAAACATGAACGATAAGTTTTTATCACGTTACCAGGTGGTGATATTTTTAGATACCCGGCCGGAAGGTGCCAAGCAACGGGCGGCATTTGAACGCTATATGCGAAATGGCGGCGCATGGATGGGATTTCACTTTGCAGCCTTCGCGCTCAACCAATCTGCCGTGCCATCAAACTGGGATTGGTACCACAACGAATTTTTAGGATCGGGCCAGTATGGCAGCAATACCTGGAGGCCAACATCTGCGGTAATGAAAGTAGAGGACCGTATGCACCCAGCTACCCGAAACATGCCGGTGAACTTTAAAGCCTCACCAAACGAATGGTACCGCTGGCAAAACGATCTTAAAAAGAACCCGGATATAGATGTGCTGGTTTCGATAGATTCACTCAGCTATCCGTTAGGCACCGGCCCTAAACAAAACGAGATTTGGCATAGCGGTTACTATCCTGTGGTATGGACCAATAAAAAATACCGCATGATCTACCTGAACATGGGCCATAACGATATCGACTACGAAAACAAAACCAATAAAGACCTCTCCCATACATTTGATAACGAGGTTGAGGACAAATTGATACTGGATGCGCTCTTTTGGCTTGGCGGTGCAACAAAATAAAACAAGCTACATACCTGAAAACTGCATTTAACATGAAAACTGGATTATTATTAGGTAATCTGTTGCTTATGTCTGCCCTGGCTTTTGGCCAGGCTGCCATTACAAAGCAACCCTACTCTGCTGTTAATAAAACCGCTAAATTATTTGTAACCGAAAAGGGCTCGGACAAGCGATTAGCGCCATCCGGCGAATTAAAATTTGTTACAGAAGCACAACCACCCGAAACGGAAACAGTGGTGTTTGTAGACCCGGAAAGAAAGTTCCAGGCAATGATAGGCATAGGCGGTGCATTAACAGATGCCGCAGCCGAAACCTTTTATAAACTGCCTAAAGATAAACAACAGGAGTTTTTGAATGCCTATTATAACAAGCAGACTGGAATAGGCTACACATTTGCCCGTACCAGCATACAAAGCACTGACTTTAGCAGCGAAAGCTATAGTTATGTAAGTAATAATGATAAAAACCTGTCGACTTTTGATGTAAGCCATGATAAAAAGTACCGTATACCGTTTATAAAGGCAGTTACCCGGGCAGCAGGCGGCAAACTGCCTATGTTTGTTTCGCCCTGGAGCCCGCCGGCTTTCATGAAAACCAATAACGATGTTTTACACGGCGGCAAACTTAAGCCCGAATACGCGCAAAGCTGGGCTAACTTTTATGTAAAGTTCATTAAAACTTATGAAGCTTTGGGCATGCCTGTATGGGGCCTATCGGTACAAAACGAGCCTATGGCTACACAAACATGGGAGTCATGTAATTACACTGCCGAAGAAGAACGTGACTTTGTAAAGAACTTTTTAGGGCCAACGTTACAAAAGAATGGCCTTGGAGCAAAAAAACTGATTGTTTGGGACCATAACCGTGATCTGCTTTATCAGCGTGCAAGTACAATACTGGAAGATCCGGCGGCGGCCAAATACGTTTGGGGTATCGGTTTCCACTGGTATGAAACATGGACAGGCGCGGGGCAAAACTTTGAAAGCCTGCGTATAACGCATGATGCCTTTCCTGATAAGAACCTCATATTTACCGAAGGATGTATAGAGAAATTTGATTTTAACCGCATTAACGACTGGAGCCTGGGTGAGCGTTACGGCCTTTCTATGATAAATGATTTTAACGCCGGTACAGTAGCCTGGACAGACTGGAACGTTTTGCTTGACGAGAAAGGCGGCCCTAACCATGTAGGCAACTTTTGTTTTGCACCCGTACATGCCGATACACGTACCGGGCAACTGCTGTATACCAACTCTTACTATTATATAGGGCATTTTTCAAAATTTATACAGCCGGGGGCAAGGCGCATTGCCAGTGTAGCCAGCAGGGACAAACTGTTGAGCACGGCTTACCTTAATCCCGATGGTAAAATAGCCGTTGTGGTAATGAACCGTACAGATGAAAAGATAGATTACAGCATCTGGATAAAAGGGCAGGCAGCCAAAACTGTTAGCGAGCCGCATTCAATAGCTACATTGATAGTTAATTAGTGAATGAATGTTGATAAAATTTCATAATCAAAAACGCCCCGGCAATACCGGGGCGTTTTTGATTTGGTCATCTATCCAACCATTATCATAGCGGCTTGGCCTAAGCACGTTGTGTAATTATTAAGAACCAGGTTGTTGTAATAAGGTTGGTGACAGTGTTCTGTCACCACTTATATCAAGTGCCTGATCATGATTGTTTTACGAGTGTTCACTGTGTTCGCATGTGTGTTCGTGAACACGATGAAGTTAAAGGCTTTGAAAAACCCTTATCACAATAGATTTATCAAAAATAGCGTATGAGACGCTTTATTTGTACAAACAAAGTGAACGAAGGTGTTATTATATACTATAGTAACCGTTATGGGTTATACCTGGGCGAGTTAAGTAATGCCATCTTAAACACGCACATTGCTTACTGCACTGCAGTTAAATAAATTGCAGGGATTGAAAAAATGATAATTAAACAATATGCCGTTTGAATTATTTAATTTAGCGGCGGGAAAATTGTATGAAGATTACATTTGATTTTGAAAAACCACTGGCAGAGATACAGGGGCAGATAGAAAAGGTGAAACAAGTTGAGGAAAAAAACAAACTCGACATGTCTGCCACTATAGCTGAATTGGAGGCTAAACTGGAGCAAGCCAAAAAAGAAATATACACCAACCTTACCGGATGGCAAAAAGTACAGATATCGCGTCATCCTGAAAGGCCTTATACCTTACAGTATCTTGAGCTGATGTGCGATGATTTCATCGAGTTGCATGGCGATCGTACTGTAGGAGATGATAAGGCCATTATAGGCGGGTTTGGTACCATGAACGGGCAAACAGCCATGTTTATAGGTCACCAGAAAGGCCGTAATACTAAGGAGCGCCAATACCGCAACTTCGGTATGGCTAACCCAGAAGGTTACCGCAAAGCTTTAAGGCTGATGAAAATGGCTGAAAAATTTAACAAGCCAGTTATCACCTTAATTGACACACCGGGAGCCTATCCGGGCCTTGAAGCCGAAGAGCGCGGACAGGGCGAAGCTATTGCCCGCAATTTGCTGGAAATGGCTGTGCTAAAAGTACCTGTTATATGCGTTATTATAGGCGAAGGCGCATCAGGTGGAGCTTTGGGTATTGGCATAGGCGACAGGGTATTGATGCTGGATAATTCCTGGTACTCGGTAATCTCTCCGGAAAACTGCTCTACAATTCTGTTTAAAACATGGGAGCAAAAGGAGCGTGCGGCAGAAATGCTGAAGCTGACCTCTACAGAAATGTTTAAGAATAAACTGATCGACGGAGTAATTAAAGAACCTCTTGGGGGTGCACATCAGGACCCGGTAGCGATGGCTGCTATCCTGAAAAAGCAATTGCTTAAAGACCTTAAGACACTCGGCGAGCGCAATATTGATGAACTGGTTGCAGAGCGTATTGATAAGTTCTGCAATATGGGAGTGGTAATAGAGGATTAAGATGTTATCAAAATAATTAAACAACAAAAGCGGCCGATAGCCGCTTTTGTTGTTTAGGCGAGTTACTCATAACGATTTTCTTATGAATCGCTTTATTTAACCTCCAGTTTCTCTATCACAGACTTAGCCGTGCTGTTATTTGGGTCGAGTTGTAAGGAACGTTTGTAATTAGCCAGCGCCTTTGCTTTGTCACCTTTGTTCAAGTAGGCCTCACCCAGGCTATCAAACACATTGCCCGACTGAGGAAAAAGAGTAGTATTATACTCGAAAACTGTTATCGCCGCATCAATATTTTTAGCATTCATTAATGAATAACCTATCTCATTAAGCGTCGTCTCATTACTAAAGCCATATTCATCCGGATTGGTTTGCTTAAGCTTATGGTATAGTGCCAGAATCTGGTGACCGCTAAGCGTATCTATCTGCTTTTGAAAATCCTTAAGGATTGATTTTTTAGGTTGAACATAAGGCTTGCCATCGAGGATGTCTTCTATTGCGTTATCTATATCAAATATATTATTCTGTTTGTTATTAGACATTAAGATAACCATCCGGCCTTTTGGCTTGTTGCCTACCAGTAACGCCTGGTATTGTACGCTGATGCCATCATGCTTATGAAAAACCAGTTGATTGCCTTGCATAGTGCCGCCGCCTAAACCGCATTGCTTTCCCGGAGAAAAAGGTGTAACCAAAATTTGTGTTGATGCCGGACTGATCAGTTTGAAGTTTTCCAGCGCCAGTTCCCATTTATAAAAGTCATCCAGTGTAACAACTGTCCAGCCGGTTATGGGGTAGATCAGAGCACCTTGTTTACGGTTGTTGTCATAAGACTTTGCCATTAACGGTGTGTAATCATCCGGGTCTACCAATGAGTTGCTCATGCCGGCAGGTTTCAACAGCTTACTTTCAACAAACTTATTGAAAGGCATGCCTGATATTTTCTCGATGATGCGGCGCTGTAAAAAAACATTATTGTTGTTATAAGCATAATGTGTTCCTGATTCAAAATCAAGGGTGGTTAGTTTCATCAGGTCGGCCATGTTATCTGCATCGCCTCTTACTGTTTTCCAGTTTACATCGGGCAGGCCGCTGGTATATTGCAATAAGTTTCTGATACTTATCTTTTCAGCCCAATTGGGCAGTTGGGGAAGGTATTTTGAAACTTTATCATCAAGATCAAGCTTGCCTTCCTCTTTAAGCAACATTATGCCAACAGCATTAAATTCCTTTGCGATAGAACCAATATGAAAGCGGTAATCGGTAGTTAACGGTTGCGTTTCAGATGCATCCGTGAAACCGATAGGTGCTTTGTAAATTACTTTGCCTTTATCAACTACCATTACATTGCCCTTGAACAACCCAAGCCGGTTTGTTCTGTGCAGCATGGTATCAATCAGCGTAGCTTTGTTTTGTGCGTAAGTAACTGTTGCAGCAAGTAATAGGATAAGAGTAAGGTAGCAGTGTTTCATATCGAATATGATTGTGCCAAAACCGGTTTGTTACATCAGGGCATAAAAAAAGCGGCTTTTACATAAAGCCGCTTTTAAAATATGAATAGCTATCAATTACTGCCCCTGTTGTTGTTGCTGTAGCATGCTGCCAAATTTGGCGCTGTATTCTTTTAGTTGAGCGCTGATCTTAGCGTTTAGTGCATTTTGCTTATACTCTTTGGTAAGCCCATCCAGGCTGTTCAGCAGCGAAAGCCCTAACTGAACTTCGCGTCCGTTAAGCGCCGGGTCGCTTTGCTGGTAAAGGGTATAATTAAACTTAAGCTGATCGGCCACATAATTATCAATTTGTGTGGTTGTTTTGTTAGCAAACGCGGTTTCGCCCAGTTTATACGCTGTTTCAACCATGTAAAATTTTCGGATGGCTACTTCAGATAAGGTAATTTCCTCCGGCATTTGCTGATCATATTTTTTCAGCGCATTTTTTGCCAGGTCCTGGTGGCCTTCTCTCAACAAGTTATCTGCAAGGGTTGAAAATAAACGGGTAACCAATGGATAAAACAGCGTTATCGACTCATGATCAAGGTATTTAGCAGTTTTAAAATTGCCGTATCTATATTTGTTAACCATGTTGTTATACATGATCAGCGTATTGCTGTTCTCCTGCGATGCATGCGTAGTATCAGGTGTAAACGGCATCAGGCGGTAAGAGAAACCTTCGCTGTACAGATACTTATCTAAACCAAGCATATTGTCACTTGGTACTGTTGTAGCAAAATAGATAGGGCGTTTCCAGTTGTTATGAGCAATGATATCCATCATAGCCAGGTTATCCTTGGTTACATACCTGCCCGGGTAAGTCCAGTCCATCTGCGGCGCTATCAGGTTTTTCTTATCCGCAGGTACAGTGCCCGATTTTATTACGTCATCGGCATTTACTGTTAACTTAAAGTTTTTAGTAGGCAGGTAGTTGGTGTTTTCGCCGCTTTGATAAGTGACCATTGAGGCCGGGTTATCAGATGTAACAAAATCAAATACTTCTTTCAATTCAATCGGACCCTCAACTTTGGCATCGTTAAAAGGAATAATATCCCGTACGCCTGCCTTGAATTTATTGTTATCCATGGTGATAGGCAACGGTGCCGATTCGTTCATTTTAGTTTTCATCTGGCGTATATACCAGTCTGTCCCCAGTAAACTCAGGTTAACAATACGCACATCCGGCCTTACGCCCTCAACCTCCTGAACATACCATAGCGGGTAAGTATCGTTATCTGCATAAGTAAACAGGATAGCATTTGGCGCGCATGAGTTTAGATAGTTATAGGCCATATCATGCGGGGTAAGCTTGGTAGAACGGTCATGATCATCCCATTCCTGGCTGGCCATCAATACAGGTGCAGCAAGCAAGCAGGCAACAGTAGCAATAATGGCACTTGTTTTTGCATTGATTTTTTTACTTAAAACATCGGCAATAAATAATACACCCAGGCCAATCCAGATAGCGAATGCATAAAACGACCCTGCATAGGCATAGTCACGCTCGCGTGGCTGTAATGGATCCTGGTTAAGGTAAAGTACAATGGCCAGGCCGGTAAAAAAGAATAAAACAGTCACCACACCTGCATCGCGCTGGTTACGCCTGAAGTGGTACACCACTCCGCATAAACCTATAATAAGCGGTAAAAAGTAAAGCCGGTTATACGATTTGCTTTCGGTAACGCTGGTAGGCAATTCCTTACCAAAGTTAAAGCCGCTTATCCAGCTGCCATCGGGGCCTTGGTTGGTTTGGCCATCCATATCATTCGCACGGCCAACAAAATTCCATAAAAAATAGCGGGTATACATCTGGGTAACCTGCCAGCTGGCAAAAAAGCCAAGATTGGTAGCCATGGTGGGGTGCTCCTCAGGGCTAAGGTTAGTCCACATGCGGTAAAATTCCGGGTGGTTAGGCTTTTGGCTAAACATGCGAGGGAACAGTGTGTTCCTATCATAAACAGTGTTCAGCTTGTGGCCGGCCTGCTCGTACTTGGTATCGCCACGGCGATAAATAACTGCACCGTTAGTTTGGTCGGTAACCTGCGAGTCGAAGTATTCGCCGTATAGCAATGGCGTATCACCGTATTGGTCGCGGTTTAAATAGCTGTTCAAGGCAAAGGCGTCTTCAGGGTCGCTGTTATTCAGATTGGTGCCTGCTTTTGCACGTATAACTATCATCACAAAAGAGCTGTACCCAAATAAAATGAACACCGCACAAGTAAGCACCTGGTTAAGTATTGCACGTTGTTTTCGCACCTTTAATACATACTCTGATATAGCTAATAGGGCTATGCCGGCTATCAGCCCGATAATGCCTGCGCTAAAGCCTAATAATAGTACAAAACATACAACAGCTATCCATAAATACATGGTATTGGCATTTATAGTGTAAATGATGCCAAAAGCCAGTGCAGCTACAACCAGTAGATAAAATATGATAGCGCCTGTATTAAAGCCCATACCCAGGGTATTCACAAAAAACAGATCAGAAAAGGCCGCGCCCTTAACTGTGAATTGTATAACCCCCCATAATATAATGGCCACTGTAACACATCCTAATATAAAATACCAGATAGTGCCTTTGGTGGTAACGTTGTTAGATCTGCGGAAGTAGATCACCAGTGCTATGGCCGGAATCACAAGCAAATTCAACAGGTGGATACCTATTGAAAGGCCCATGATATAGGCTATGAAAATGATCCATTTATCAGCACGCGGCTCATCTGCATGGGCTTCCCATTTTAAAATTGCCCAGAAAACTATGGCGGTACAAAGTGATGATTGCGCGTATACTTCCGACTCAACAGCCGAAAACCAGAATGTATCAGACCAGGTATAAGCCAGCGCCCCAACCAGACCGGCGCCAATGATCAGTAAGGTTTTTGTAGTATCTATTTCCTCACCTGCTTTTACAATCAGTTTTTTGGCAAGCGCGGTAATGGTCCAGAATAAAAATAAGATTGTTGCCCCGCTGGCCAGTGCTGATGCTAAATTGGTAAAATAAGCAACCTTTGTATTATCCCCCATAGATAACAGCGAGAACACTTTGCCAATCATGGTAAATAAGGGTGCGCCGGGTTGGTGCGCTACCTGCAAGCGGTATATACAAGCTATAAATTCGCCGCAATCCCAAAAACTGGTAGAGGGCTCAAGGGTTAAAATGTAAGTTAATGTAGCAACAATGCCGGCTGCCCAGCCGAAAATATTGTTTATTTTATTATAGTTCATTGCTGATGATTACAGATGCAACTGGTTTTTAAGCAGCCGAAATTAGTAAAAACATTACGATATATAGGTGGCATATAATTTAAAAGCTAAAACCTTAACATTTTTTAACGGATAATGAGGTAGTTACTTTATCAGCCTTAACTTTTTTTGAATTTTGCTTTTGACTTGTAAAATTTCGTCTTATATTTGCATTCCTTTTCGGGGAGGCTTACAAACCAAAGGAGATTGCCTGATAGTATAATGGTAGTACGACGGTTTTTGGTACCGTTTGTCTAGGTTCGAATCCTGGTCGGGCAACTTAAGAAGTTCGGATTTCAGATCTTTCGTTTTGAAACAAAGGTTTCAGCGGGAGGTTAGAAATCCGAAATTTTTTTAAGGGTTAATGTACAAGATTAAGACAAGGAGCACATCTAAAATCGTAAATCTTAAACCATAAATCAGGATGCCTTTACAGTTTAATACAGTTAAGCTATTTGCCGGTTCAGGGTCTGCCGCTATTGCCAAAGCGATAGCCGATTCTTACGGAAAGGAATTGGGCCAGGTAGCTATATCGCGTTTTAGCGATGGTGAGTACCAGCCCCATTTTGATGAGTCGATCCGCGGATGCGACGTCTTTTTAATACAATCAACCCACCAGCCTACTGATAATTTAATGGAACTGTTAATGATGATAGATGCAGCCCGTCGCGCGTCTGCACATTATATAACAGCCGTTATTCCTTATTTTGGCTTGGCAAGGCAAGATAGGAAAGACAAGCCACGCGTGGCTATCGGCTCAAAGCTGGTAGCTAATTTATTGGTGGCGGCAGGCATTCACCGTATCATGACAATGGATTTGCATGCAGCCCAGATACAGGCATTTTTTGATGTGCCGGTAGACCATTTGGATGCATCGATCATATTTGTGCCCTATATAAAAAGCCTTGGTTTGGAAAACCTTACCATCGCATCGCCGGATATGGGTGGTTCATACAGGGCACGTAACTTTGCCAAGTATTTTAATGCAGAGGTGGTGATTTGCGATAAGCGCCGCAAGCGTGCCAACGAGATTGAAAGCATGACCGTTATTGGTGATGTTACCGACCAGGATATTGTATTGATTGATGACATTTGCGATACGGCAGGTACCTTGGCCAAAGCAGCAGGCCTGATCATGGAGCGAGGAGCAAGATCAGTGAGGGCTGTTTGTACGCACCCGGTATTATCTGGCAAAGCGTATGAAACCATTGAGAATTCGGCCCTGACAGAACTGATAGTTACCGATACCATCCCGCTTAAACAGGAAAGTAGTAAGATAAAAGTATTATCAACTGCTGATCTGTTTGCTAAAGCGATAATGAATGTAAATGAGCACGGCTCAATAAGCCAGTTGTTCAAGGTAGATTAATCAGGGTCGATAGTCTATGGCTGATAGTCCATAGCATTAATAAGATTTAAAATATCCATATCATGTTGATATGGCTTGAATACAAATAATAAAAAATGAAATCAATTGCTATTAGCGGTTCTCCAAGAGAGAACGTAGGGAAAAGAGACGCTAAAGAACTGCGTTACCAGGGCTTAGTGCCTGCAGTACTTTACGGTGGTGCTACCCAGACCCACTTTGCAGTGTCCGCAGCTGATTTGAGAGCCGTGATTTATACTCCGGTTGTTCATTTCATCGACATTGAAGTTGCCGGTAAAACAACTCAGGCTATTATTAAAGATGCTCAGTTCCACCCGTTAACTGAACAGCTTTTACACATCGACTTTTTAGAGCTTGACGAAAACAAACCAGTAACTATTGAGATCCCTGTTAAATTAACCGGTACATCTCCTGGTGTTAAAGTGGGTGGTAAATTAGTGCAGAAATTACGTAAGCTACGTGTTAAAGCCCTTCCAAAAGATCACTTGGATAACATTGAAGTGAGCATTGAAGAGCTTGAAGTTGGTAAATCAGTACGTGTTGCTGACGTTAAAGTACCTAACCTTACTATAACTAACGCGCAGGAAGATACTATTGTATCTGTTACTACTTCACGTGCATTGCGCCAGGCAGAACAAGAAGGAAAAGGCAAGTAATATTTTGCTTTGATAACTTTAAAAAGCGACGGGAAACCGTCGCTTTTTTTATGATTAAAGATTGAATGAGCAAGGACAAAAGATAATTTTATTCATGTTGAAGCACAATTTCAGACAGTTAAGAATTTGGATTGACTCAGTGGCATTAGCTAAAGATATTTATGCGCTTACTCAAAAATTTACTAATGAACACAAGTTTGGAATTTCGAGCCAACTTTACAGATCAGCTGTTTCTATTCCTTCAAACATTGCTGAAGGCACAGCAAGAAAATCCAGTAAAGAGTTTAGTCATTTTTTAACCATAAGCTTAGGATCCGCATTTGAATTAGAGACTCAGCTTATCATTGCCGAGGAATGTGAGTTGGCTACTCATGAGAAACTTCAGGAGTTAATTTCACGTACTCAATTACTGCAAAAGCAAATAACTGCATTTAGTAACAGTATTTATAATCTGTAAAGGTCAATCATTCCTCTTTTGTCATTGCGTCTTTTATCTTTGCTCTCCAAATGAAATACTTAATCGTTGGTTTAGGCAACATAGGACCGGAGTATGCGGATACGCGCCATAACATAGGGTTTATGGTGCTGGATGAATACGCCAAACAGGAAAACGCCAGGTTTTATAATATGCGTTTGGCCTATTATACCGAAGTTAGCTATAAAGGCCGCAGCCTGCACCTCATTAAACCTACCACCTACATGAACCTTAGTGGCAAAGCCCTTAACCACTGGATGAAGGAATTAAAAATCCCTGTTCAGAATGTGCTGGTTATTGTTGATGATCTGGCATTACCGTTAGGTACACTGCGCCTTAAACCCAAAGGCAGTGCGGCCGGGCATAACGGTTTAAAAAATATTGAGGCTATACTTGGTAATAATGAATATGCCCGCCTGCGTTTTGGCATCAGCGATAATTTTCCAAAAGGCCGGCAGGTAGATTACGTATTAAGCGGCTTCGACGACGATGAAAAACCTGAATTACCAGCCTTAATAGAGCGTTCAATAGAGATGATCAAGAGCTTCGTTACAGTGGGTACCGAACTTACCATGACCAAGTTTAACAAGTAATAGCTTTGTTACGTAGCTGGAACGCTTTTTTGCGTTTCTTTGGTGCAACGTAAACGCCGGTTTGCGTGTCTTGTACCTAAACTATTAAATGAACAAACTCCTTCTGGCGGCCATGAGCTGTCTGCTTATCACAATAACTTCTTTTGGGCAAACTGTTTCTCATAATATCATTATTAAAGGGTTGATTATCGACTCGGCTGTTAATAAACCATTGGGTTTCGTTACCGTTGCGCTGAGTGATGCCGCTACCAATGCGCCGGTTAAAAGCATGCTTAGTAAGGATGATGGTACTTTTGAACTCGCAGGTGTAGCTCCAAAAGCCTATAAACTCTCGCTGGTGTTTATGGGATACAGTAGTAAAACGTTTAATATAAGCGGTGATAAAAAGGTGTTTGATATTGGCCGTGTGCTTATGGCGCCCACTCATAGTCAATTAAAAGAGGTTTCCATAATTGCTGCCAAGCCGTTAATGAAACAGGAGGTTGATCGCCTGAGTTATGATGTACAGGCGGACCCTGAAGCTAAAAGCCTCACTGCGTTGGACATGATAAGGAAAGTGCCCTTGCTTTCTGTTGATGTAAACGACAATATACAGCTCAGAGGAAGCGGTAACTATAAGATCCTGTTAAACGGCAAAGAGTCGGCCCTAATGGCGCGTAACCCAAGCGATATATTGAAGGCCATGCCGGGCACCAATATCGTAAAGATAGAGGTGATTACAACCCCACCTGCCAAGTACGATGCTGAAGGTTTGGCCGGTATCATCAATATCATCACACAAAAGAAAGGCGATGAAGGCTATAACGGTTCGGTAAATGCCAACTATAACAGCATTTGGGGACCGCGCGCTAACATAAACCTTACGGTTAAAAAAGGGAAGTTTGGCGTAAATGCTTATGCGGGTACAGGCAGCCGGCCAAAGCGCCCCACTGATTTTTACAAACAAACTGATTTTTTACTACAGCCATCAACCGTTATACAAAACGGCAGCAGGTTTAACAAGGGCAACAATAACTATGTAAGTACCGAGCTAAGTTTTGAAGCCGACAGCCTTAACCTGTTAACCGGTACATTCAATTATTACCGTGGAACTAATATCAATGGCTCTACACAATACACAACAGAAACTACCGGCGATGTTTCAAACAGCTATACAACCACTAACAACGGTGATGGCGCATATCATGGTGCCGACTTTGGGCTGAACTATCAGTTAGGTTTCAGAAAAAATAAAGAGCAGTTGCTTACTATGTCTTATAAATATAGCGATAACGGCAACGAATCGCTCTCTTTGGTTAGTCCGGGTAATACAACCGATTTCAGGCAATCAAACAACGCCGGTACAAAAGAGCATACCACCCAGTTAGACTATGTGCAGCCGTTAAAAAAGCTGAATATCGAGGCGGGCGGTAAAATGATCAACCGCAAAAATTTCAGTACTTTCCATACCGATCTGTATGATGAAGCCAGTCAGGATTACATGAATAACAGCGGCCAGGCTAATGATTTCGATTACCGGCAGGATGTTTACAGCGTTTATAATTCTTATACCCTCAAGCTAACCAAGTGGACTTTTAAAGCCGGCGCCAGGTATGAGCATACGGACATCAACGCTAATTTTACTTCTACAAGTACCAATCTCGATCAATCATATACTAACGTTGTTCCCTCGTTCTCGATGCAGCGCTCGTTAAAAAACAGCAGTTTAACCTTTGGCTTTACCCAGCGTATACAACGCCCGGGAATATGGCAGCTAAATCCGTTTGTTGACAGCACAAACACCAAGTACATCAGTAGGGGTAACCCCGGCCTTAGGCCGGCAGTGAACAACAACTTTGAGATAAGCTACGGCAACTTTACCAAAGGGTCGCTAAATATCAGTATGAACTACGCCTTTGCTAATAACACTATTCAAAGCCTGTCAAGCGTTGAAGGTACCGTTACTACCAATACCTACGCCAACGTGGGTAAAAATAAAACCTTAGGGCTTGATGTAAACTGGAATTATCCTATAACACCGAAATTTAATTTAAATGTTAACTCAGAGTTGTTACGTATATGGCTTAAAGGCTCGTTCAATGGCGAGTTTTTTACCAACAGTGGTTTCCAGGGGCATGTGTTTACTAATAGCAGCTATAAATTTGATAGTGGTTACCGGGTAGGCGTAAACGTAGGGTTTGATAGCCGATACGTGTTATTACAAGGTACAGATAATTACTATCTGGGCTATGGCTTTAACGCTTCCAAAGAACTGTTTGATAAAAAGGCAAGTGTATCATTGTATGTGAACGGGCCTTTTAGCAAGTTTATTAAGCTTGACTATTACACAAAGACAGATGCTTTTAACAACTTTTCTTACAATTATCAAAATTTCCGGTCTATTGGCCTTGGCTTTAACTACAAGTTTGGCAGCTTAAGTGCATCCATCAAAAAAAATCAGCGTGGAATAAATAATGACGACTCTGCAGGAGGCGCCAGAAATTGATATTTTAGCGGTATGAAAGTATATGGAATAACCAACTGTAATACCGTAAAGAAAGCGCTCGACTGGTTAAAGGCCAACAATGTGCCTTATGAATTTCACGACTTCAAAAAGCTGGGGGGTAGTGCTGATAAGCTTAACGAGTGGGACGAAAAAGCCGGGTATGAAAAATTTATGAACAAGCAGGGGCTTACCTGGAAGCAGCTCGATCCGGCTGTTAAAGATAATATCAAAACTAAAGATGACGCATTAAAGCTGCTGCAAGAAAAGACCAGCATGATCAAACGCCCGGTTATTGAAAAAGACGGCTTCCTTTTTTTTGGCTTTGATGAGAAAGTATATGAAAAGGAATTAAAGTAAATAAGTAAGCATCGGATACATCCACTAACAGGTTAAGTATTAACCGGTAACTTAATTATTACACTTAATAATTTCGTAATAGACTCAAATCTATAATTTGTATACTTGCTCATTGTTTTTACTAAATCATTAATAAATTATGAAACTGAAACTGATTGCCGGTTGCACTATAGCCGCTATGGCTATTGGCAGTGCAGCCCTGGCTCAGCAGGCGCCTGTAAGCAACTACAACTATCATGACGCTTTTGCCCCATTCTTTTATACCAAAAATGGTTCGGAGTTTCGCGCGGCTGATGGGCAGCCAGGCCCAAAATACTGGCAAAACCGTGCCGATTATCAACTAAATGCCAAACTGAACGACCAAACCAATGAGGTTGTTGGCTCAGAGGTACTTAACTATACCAACAACAGCCCGCAAAAACTGGATTTTTTGTGGATGCAGTTGGATCAAAACTTATTCAAAAACGGTTCCCGCGGTTCAGCTATCATTCCTCCATCAGGCAGTCGTAATGGTGGCCGTGGGGATATGTCGCAAGGCGGATATAACATCAAATCGGTAAAGCTGGTTGGTGGTAAAGGAGCCGGTACCGATGTTAAGTACATCATTAACGATACCCGTATGCAGATATTCCTGCCACAGGGAGTTGAAGCCAATGGCGGGCAAATAAAGCTTGCTATTGAATATTCATTCATAGTTCCGAATTATGGATCAGACCGTACAGGTATCCAGGATACTAAAAACGGGAAAATTTATACCGTTGCACAGTGGTACCCGCGTATGTATGTGTACGATGATGTACAGGGTTGGAACATGTTACCTTATACAGGCCCAAGCGAGTTTTACCTGGAATACGGTGATTTTGACCTGAATATTACCGCGCCTGCAAATCACATTGTAGTCGCATCAGGCGAATTGCAGAACCCGGCAGAGGTTTATACTCCTGAACAGGTAAAGCGTTGGGCGGCTGCCGAAAAAAGTGACCAAACTGTAATTATACGTTCGGCTGATGAGGTGACTAACGCGGCCTCGCGCCCGGCTGGCAAAAAAGAGCTTACCTGGCACTTTAAAATAAAGAATGCCCGTGATGCTTCCTGGGCTTCTTCTGCATCCTTTATAATTGATGCAGCAAAGATGAACCTGCCAAGCGGAAAAAAATCTACAGCAATTTCTGCCTACCCGGTAGAAAGCAATGGTAACGATGCCTGGGGCCGCTCTACCGAATATGTTAAAAAATCGATAGAATATAACTCTAAACAATGGTTTGAATATCCTTATCCTGCTGCCACAGCCGTTGCCGGCGTAGTAGGAGGGATGGAGTATCCTGGCATAGTATTCTGCAGCTACAGGGCCAAGAAAGGTGATCTGTGGGGAGTAAATGATCATGAATTTGGCCATACCTGGTTCCCGATGATCGTAGGCTCTAACGAACGCCTTTATGGTTGGATGGACGAAGGTTTCAACACTTTTATTAATACCTTAAGTACAAAAGACTTTAATAATGGCGAATACGCCGGTAAAAAGCAGGATGTACAAAAGATAGGCGCTTATATAACCAGGCCTGAGTTTGAGCCTGTAATGAGCAATCCCGAAAACCTGAAGGAAAATAACAACGGCATCCTGTTATACTTTAAACCCGGCTTAGGGTTAAGTATGCTGCGCGAGCAGATATTAGGGCCAGAGCGCTTTGACTTTGCTTTTCGTACTTATATAAACCGTTGGGCATTTAAACACCCAACTCCCGACGACTTTTTCCGTACCATGGAGAATGCTGGTGGCGAGAGCCTGCAATGGTTCTGGAGAGGTTGGTTTACTAATAACTGGAGGTTGGATATAGGTGTACGCGATGTTAAATATGTTGGTGGCGATGCCTCAAAAGGTGCGTTGATCACATTGGATAATCTTGAAAAGATGCCTTTCCCTACAACACTTGAAATTAAAACCGTAAGCGGGAAAGTTAGTCGCCTAAATTTACCGGTTGAGATATGGGAGCGTAACAATAGCTTTATTGTGAAATACCCATCTACCGAAGAAATACAATCGGTAATTTTTGATCCTGATAAGGCATCACCAGATTATAATCCCGACAATAATGTTTGGAAAAAGTAAGAAATAGCTTAAAACCCGGTTAACGCCGGGTTTTTTTAATATTCAGAGCGTTCTACATGCAAACCATATTGGTTTAAGCAGGTTTAATAAATAGCTAATACATCAGCCATGAAACGTCTGTTTTCCGTTACAATTATTTTAATGTTCTTAGGTGGTTTAAGCCACGCGCAAACTACGTTAAAAGGAACCGTTTATGAACAAGGGACAAATAAGGCCTTAGATAATGTGTTTATACGGGATAATAATACCCGGCAGGTATCAATAACTGATAAGAACGGTAAATTTGAGATACAAACCGCACAGGGCCACACTTTGATATTCAACTCGCCGGGTTATGCGGCAGATACGCTTTACCTGATTGATATGCGCCCAAAAAAAGTGATGCTGGCTACTACAAGTATCGCCTTGAACCAGGTGACCATTACCTCAACCCGGCCTGATTTTAACCCAAGGGTTGAGTATCCGGAGGTTTATGAAAAAAGTAAGGTGTACGTACTATCGCCTTCAACATGGTTTAGTAAAGAAGGCCGCCGGGCGCGCAAGCTTAAGAAGTATTTTAGATATGAGGCAGAGCAACGCCAGATTGATGCGGCCTTTAGCCGCTCTTATGTAGGCAGTATAGTACCATTGAAAGGTAAGGACCTTGAGAATTTCATGACGATGTACCGACCAAGCTATAAGTTTCTGCGCAGCAATAACCGGGAGTCTATGGTGGCGTATATCAATGACAGCTATAAAAAGTTTATGGCCCTGCCCCCGGATAAGCGGGAAGTACAACCGCTTAATTAATAAATTACAGGTAACGAAACATAAAAGGTTGTGCCTTTACCTTCTAAACTGGTGAACCAAATGCGGCCACCTTGCAGTTCGGTATAATCTTTACATAATACAAGGCCCAGTCCGGTACCATACTCATTCTCGGTGCCCCGTGCAGTTGCACTGTTTAATGTAAAAAGCCCGGCTTGCATGCTTAATGGTATGCCAGTGCCATTATCAGCAACAGATATAACACATTCGGTACCTGTTATGGTAGCTTTAAGCTCAATTTGGCCGCCGCGCGGCGTAAATTTCACAGCATTATTTAGTAAATTACGTATAACCAATTGCAGCATATCGCTGTCTGCTTTTATTACAGTGTCATCATTGGCAATAAAGGTTGTTAACGAAATATCTTTTTTAGCTGCAATGGCCGTAAACACTTCTGAGGTGGTGTTAAGATGTTGTGCCAGTGGCACGGGGCGTAAATGTACTATGCTGCCATCCATTTGGTTTTTAGCCCACTTCAACAGGTTACTTAGCATATCCTGAGTGCTGCTTATAGATTGCATCAGGCTTTTTTCAATTTCAAACCGTTCCCGGTCAGTCATATCCAACTCTGTAAGCACTTTGAAATATTGCTGAACGGCAGCCAGCGGAGTACGCATATCATGTGATATGATAGAAAACAGCTTTATTTTTTCGGCATTGAGCAATTCAAGGGCAAGGTTCTTTTCATCGGTAAGCTGCTTTTGCCGCATATAGCTGTTACGGATGGTGGCGGTGCCCATATATAACAGGGCAATGCATGCAAAGTATGACATCATATTGTCGGCAAATCGCTCATTACGTGAATTGTAGTGTTGTTTAATTGTTTCCGGGTAATAATATTCATAGGCTACAACGCCGCATACAAGCAGTAAATTGACAATTAGCCACAAGAGCCATTGCTTTTTGTTTACAACAGAAATGATCATGAAAAAAGATGCGGCAAAAAGCAATAGGGTTGAGCCTGTAAGGCCTGCATTAAAAAAATAACCAATGCCGGTAATGATATTAATTTCAATAGCCGAGAAAGTAATTGCCCAATTAAGTTTGCCCTTAAATCGCGCCAGGTAATAAAAAAGTAACTGTAAACAAATGGCTGCCAGTGTTAGGCCTGCAGATACATACAAGCCTATGTATGTATTAAAAATAAATTCGGCCAACAAGGTAAGCAGCACAAATACCGAAAATGAATGAAATATCCTGCTTTCGAAAGAAAAATCATCGGTGTTGCCAATTAAGTATGCTTTAAGAGGCTTTAGCCGGTATATAAGATACTTTAACATAGTAGGGGTTAGGTTTTCAAATTTAGTAAACAGTAATATAAATGCCTGCTCACAGCCACATTTAAAAAATATAATTTATTGTATTTCAGATTCAAAACATTTTTTCTACCTTTGATGTCCCTGAAAGGAGGTATTTGGGATTATGATCATTATCAACGTAAAAGACGGAGAATCATTAGATAAGGCATTAAAACGCTTTAAAAAGAAATTCGAGAAAACTGGTGTTTTAAGAGAACTTCGCAGTCGTCAGGCTTTTGAAAAAAAATCTGTAACACGCAGGCACGTAGTTAAAAACGCCATCTACAAACAAGGTTTAAACCAGGAGACTGTTTAATTCTTTTTTTCGGTAAGAAGAATTTCAACAAATTTCTTGTCATCATAAAAAAACTATTTGTACATTCAGTTTCACTGGTGTTCAAATAGTTTTTATGTTTTCAGACAAGTTCATTCAGTATATAAAGCACGAAAAAAGATTTTCTGCACATACTGTAACCGCATACGAGAATGACCTTAAGCAATTTATTGCCTATTTAAACCCTTCCGGGTCAACACCTTCAGTTATACATCCTTCAGAGGTCAGCCACCACCACATCCGTAACTGGATGGTGCAATTAATGGATGAAAAGTTAAACGCCCGTTCTGTTAGCCGTAAATTGGCAACCCTCAGAAAGTATTTTAAATTTCTGTTGCAACAGGGGCTGATTACAGCAAACCCGGCATCTAAAGTAAGCAGCCCCAGGCCCGATAAAAAATTACCTGTTATTGTTGATACTGATAAAATAACCGCCATGCTTGATGGCAGGCTTGATAATGAAGAAGATGTGGTTTTTCCGCACACCTTTAAAGGCCTGCGCGATAAGCTTGTTATTGAAATGCTTTTTGGCACAGGTATGCGCCTTGCCGAATTATTAAGTATCAAAGAAGATGATATTGATACTTATGAAAGAACCATAAAGGTTTTGGGTAAACGCAATAAACAGAGATTGTTACCTGTTAATAACGAACTGTTTGAATTGATAGGGCAATACATTGAGGCGAAGAAAAATCAAAATTTTCATAACAATTCCTTAACGTTTATCGTTACAGATAAAGGAGCTAACGCATATCCAAAGCTTATTTATTTAATTGTGCAGAAGTATTTATCCTACATATCAACCCAAAATAAAAAAAGCCCGCACGTGTTGCGGCATACGTTTGCAACAACTCTTTTAAACAATGGCGCAAACCTTAATGCTATTAAAGAGCTGCTTGGCCATGCCAATTTGAGCGCGACTCAGATTTATACCCACAATTCAGTAGAACGACTTAAATCTATTTATAAACAAGCCCATCCAAAGGCATAAAAAGGAGGAAAAATGAAAATTACAGTGCAATCAATTCATTTCACCGCAGACAGCAAGTTGCTTGATTTTATTCAGAAAAAAGTAGACAAGCTCGAGACGTTTTTTGATCATATTATTAGCGGCGAAGTTTATTTAAAACTGGAAAATGTAGAGGATGAGGCAAATAAGATAACGGAAATAAAGCTTATGCTACCCGGTAACCAGATGTTTGCCAAAGAGCAATGTAAAAGCTTTGAAGAGGCCACAGACCTGGCGGTTGAAAGCCTGAGGAAGCAAATAGCAAAACATAAAACAAAAAAAGCTATTGCTGCCGATGCTGCTAAAAAGGCGGCCCTTGTTACGGAAGATGATGATTTTTAAGTATATATGAAAGCAAAAAAGTTGCTGGAATCGGCGGGTTATAAACCTGCCGATTTTTTTTGCAAAAATATTTTGTACAGCTTTAATTTTTTGTAGATTTGCAATCCCTTTCGGAGAGGTCTTAAACACATCTCACTAACACGAAAGTGGTGGTTCTTTAAACAGAATAATAAGCGCAAATTAATTTGCAACCCATATCCCGATGCTGAAGTAGCAAAAGGTGATGGTAACAATTAAGCCTCCTTAGCTCAGCTGGTAGAGCAACTGACTTGTAATCAGTAGGTCATTGGTTCGATCCCGATAGGAGGCTCTGTTATTTCGGAAATATGATACTTAGCTTCCAATTGAGTATTATACGTCCGGAATTAACAATGGGGAGATACCAGAGCGGTCAAATGGGACGGACTGTAAATCCGTTGCTTCGGCTACGAAGGTTCGAATCCTTCTCTCCCCACTTAATTTCAGTAGGCAGTTGCCGGTTTGCAGTAAGCAGTTAGCTGCCAACTGTTAACGGGGAACTGCTAACTGATTTAAAAGCGGAAGTAGCTCAGTTGGTAGAGCGATAGCCTTCCAAGCTATAGGTCGCGAGTTCGAACCTCGTCTTCCGCTCGGATGGTTCAAAGGTTGCTTGGTTCATTAGTTCATTTGTGCTAAGCATAAAAGATACCAATGAACTACTAAACCAGTAACAAATGAACTAACTAAAAAGCCGACGTAGCTCAGGGGTAGAGCACTTCCTTGGTAAGGAAGAGGTCATGGGTTCAAATCCCATTGTTGGCTCAGATACTTTAAGTAGTATTTTTAAGTTTATAAAGTAAATTAACCTACAAACAAAATAAATCATGGCAAAAGAAAAGTTTGACCGCAGTAAGCCGCACTTAAACATCGGTACAATCGGTCACGTTGACCACGGTAAAACAACCCTTACCGCAGCTATCACTAAAGTATTAGCTGACGCAGGTTTATCAGAAGCTCGTTCATTTGATTCAATTGACTCTGCTCCTGAAGAAAAAGAACGTGGTATTACAATCAATACCGCTCACGTTGAATATTCAACTGCTAACCGTCACTATGCACACGTTGACTGCCCGGGTCACGCTGACTATGTGAAAAACATGGTTACTGGTGCTGCTCAGATGGATGGTGCTATCATCGTGGTTGCTGCTACTGATGGTCCGATGCCACAAACTCGCGAGCACATCCTGTTGGCTCGTCAGGTAGGTGTACCTGCTCTTGTAGTGTTCATGAACAAAGTTGACATGGTTGACGACCCAGAGTTGTTAGAGCTTGTTGAAATGGAAGTTCGTGAGTTATTATCATTCTACGAGTTCCCAGGTGATGATATTCCAGTTATCCAGGGTTCAGCTCTTGGTGGCTTGAACGGCGATCCAAAATGGGTTAGCAAAATCATGGAGCTGATGGATGCTGTAGATAGCTACATTCCAATCCCTCCACGTTTGACAGATCTTCCATTCTTGATGCCTGTTGAAGACGTATTCTCGATCACTGGTCGTGGTACTGTAGCAACTGGCCGTATCGAGCGTGGTGTTATCAACTCAGGCGAGCCTGTTGACATCCTGGGTATGGGTGCTGAGAACTTGAAATCAACCGTAACTGGTGTTGAGATGTTCCGCAAGATCCTTGACCGTGGTGAAGCTGGTGACAACGTAGGTTTATTGTTACGTGGTATTGAGAAAACTGATATCCGTCGTGGTATGGTTATCTGCAAACCGGGTTCAGTAACTCCTCACACAGATTTCAAAGCTGAAGTTTACGTATTATCAAAAGCAGAAGGTGGCCGTCACACTCCATTCTTCAACAAATACCGTCCGCAATTCTATTTCCGTACAACTGACGTAACAGGTGAAATTTCACTTGAGCCAGGAGTAGAAATGGTTATGCCAGGTGATAACGTTACAATCACAGTAAAACTGATCAACGCTATCGCGATGGAAAAAGGTCTACGTTTCGCTATCCGTGAAGGTGGTAGAACTGTAGGTGCTGGTCAGGTAACTGAAATATTAGCATAATCTAAATGCCTTAAATGGTATAAAAAACGGTTAATTTTTGTGTAAAGTACCGGGAACATACCCCGGTACTTTATTCACAATAAGCAAATAGGTATAGTTTCTGAACAACAGAAATTGATACACGGGAATAGTTCAATGGTAGAATAGAGGTCTCCAAAACCTTTGATCAGGGTTCGAATCCTTGTTCCCGTGCTTTAAGCGAATAACATTAAAATGGCAGGCGTAGCTGAATATATTAAAGAATCGTATATAGAGTTGACCCAGAAAGTAACCTGGCCAACCTGGAGAGAGTTGCAAAACAGCGCTGTATTGGTACTTGTTGCTGCAATTATCATTGCCCTTGTTATTTTTGGTATGGACCAGATAATTGGTTATTTGCTTAATCAGTTTTATACTTCACTAACCTAATTATAAAAGATAGATGAGTGAGCAATTAAAATGGTACGTAGTTAGGGCGATAAGCGGCAAAGAGAAGAAGGTAAAACAATATATAGACGCAGAGATAAACAGGTTAGGTATATCGCATTTAGTACCTCAGGTACTAATACCTACCGAAAAATATTATCAGATGCGCGACGGAAAGAAAATTGCTAAAGAACGCAACTACTTTCCGGGATACGTTTTAATGGAGGCCGCTCTTGATGGCGAGTTGGAACACGTTATTAAAAACATTAATAGCGTTATTGGCTTTTTGGGCGATAAGGCAGGTAATGCCATCCCTCTGCGCCAGGCCGAAGTTAACCGCATTTTAGGTAAGGTTGACGAGATGACCACCCAGGCCGAAACAATGAATGTACCATATTACGTTGGCGAGAACGTTAAAGTAATGGATGGTCCTTTCAACGGCTTCAGCGGTGTTATTGAAGAAGTTAACGAAGAGAAAAAGAAACTGAAAGTAATGGTAAAGATATTTGGGCGCCGTACGCCGCTTGAATTGAATTACATGCAGGTAGAGAAAGAATAGTATCAAGTAGTTAGTTCCAGGTAGCAAGATTATTGCTCTTAAATATAACAACGATACATTAATAATATAGGCATCTTGATACTTGATACTGAGTACTTGATACCATCACAATCTTAAATGTTACTTAGCTTCCACTTACTAACATTGAGTTATAATAAAGTAAATTAAAAATGGCAAAAGAAGTCGGTGCGTTAGTAAAACTACAAGTAAAGGGCGGCGCTGCAAATCCATCTCCACCAATTGGCCCTGCATTGGGTGCAAAAGGTGTTAATATCATGGAGTTTTGCAAGCAGTTTAATGCACGTACCCAGGATCGTCCTGGTAAAGTGTTACCTGTGGTTATTACTGTATACGTAGACAAGTCATTCGATTTTATCATCAAAACCCCACCGGTTGCTATTCAACTGCTGGAGGCAACAGGTTTAAAAAGCGGTTCGGCCGAGCCTAACCGTAAAAAGGTTGCCAGTGTAAACTGGGATCAGGTAGAAACCATTGCTAAAGATAAAATGACTGATTTGAATGCATTTACAGTTGAATCAGCCATGAAAATGGTGGCAGGTACTGCCCGCAGTATGGGAATTACCGTTAGCGGTACAGCTCCCTGGAATAATTAATTTATACAAATCAGTTTAAGACAGTGGCAAGATTAACAAAAAATCAAAAAGCGGCACTCTCCAAAATTGAGGCGAACAAAGCTTACACTTTAGAAGCAGCGGCATCCCTGGTAAAGGAATTAACCAATACCAAATTTGACTCGTCTGTAGATATTGATGTACGTTTAGGTGTAGATCCACGTAAAGCCAATCAGATGGTACGTGGTATAGCAACCTTACCTCATGGAACCGGTAAAACTGTACGCGTATTGGTGCTTTGTACTCCTGATAAGGAACAAGAAGCAAAAGATGCAGGTGCAGATTACGTAGGTTTGGATGATTATATCGCCAAAATTGAAGGCGGATGGACTGATGTTGATATTATCATCACTATGCCAAGCGTTATGGCTAAGGTAGGTCGTTTAGGTCGTATATTAGGCCCACGTAACCTTATGCCTAACCCTAAATCAGGTACAGTAACTACCGAAGTTGGTAAAGCTGTAACTGATGTAAAAGGTGGTAAAATCGATTTCAAGGTTGATAAAACCGGTATCATCCACACTTCAATAGGAAAAGCATCTTTCTCTGCCGATAAAATTTATGAGAATGCATTAGAAGTATTGCAAACCATCTCTAAATTAAAACCATCAGCAGCTAAAGGCACATATTTTAAGAGTATACATCTCTCTTCAACAATGTCGCCAGGTATTACAATTGAAACTAAATCAGTAGCGGGGATATAATCATGAATAAAGAAGAAAAACACGACCTTGTTCTTGCCCTTACTGAGCAGATCAAAGAGTACGGTAACTTTTATATTACCGATACGGCAGATCTTACGGTTGCAAAAGTAAATTCAATCCGTCGTCAGTGCTTTGAAAACGAGATCACTATGCAGGTTGCTAAAAATAGCTTAATTAAAAAAGCTATGGAAGCTGCAGGTGGCGATTTCAGCCCAATATATGATGTTTTAAAAGGTTCTTCATCAATACTTTTCTCAAAATCAGCAACTGCTCCGGCAAAGCTGATCAAGAAACTGAGAAAAACAGGTGATAAGCCAGTTTTAAAAGCAGCATACATTGATCAGGCAGTTTTTATCGGCGACAATCAGTTAGATACCTTAACTAAGCTTAAATCTAAGGAACAACTGATAGGCGAGATAATTGGCTTACTGCAATCACCGGCCAAGAACGTTGTTTCTGCTCTTCAATCAGGCGGAAGCATTATTGCAGGTGTTGTAAAAACATTACAGGAAAGAGGTTAATCCAAACACCTTTAAAAGTTTGGAAATTAAACAACAAAAAGTATTACAAGTAAAAATTTAAATAAAAATGGCAGATTTAAAAGCCTTTGCTGAACAGTTAGTTAACTTAACAGTAAAAGAAGTAAACGAATTAGCTCAAATCTTAAAAGACGAGTATGGCATCGAGCCTGCTGCTGCAGCTGTTGCTGTTGCTGCTCCTGCTGGTGATGGTGGCGACGCTGCTCCTGCTGCTGCTGAGCAAACTGCATTTGACGTTATCTTGAAAGAAGCTGGCGGTCAAAAACTTGCAGTTGTTAAGTTAGTAAAAGACTTAACTGGCCTTGGTTTGAAAGAAGCTAAAGATTTAGTAGACGGCGCTCCAAAAGAATTGAAAGCTGGCGTTTCTAAAGAAGAAGCTGAATCTCTGAAAAAACAATTAGAGGAAGCCGGAGCTGTAGTTGAGGTTAAATAATTTAGCCCACCGGACACAATAGCATCAGACTCCGACCGTTTTTGGTCGGGGTCTATTGCTGTTTATATACGTCATTAAAAGGTTTGAGACATTAGATCTGAGATTTGAGACCGCCTAAGGTTATCAAAAATCAAGGCAGGTTTCAATTTAAGTTTCAAATCTTATATCTCAGATCGTACATCTCATACAGGTTTAATAAATTAAAATTATAACACCTTGGCAAACGATAATAACCAAAGAGTAAACTTTGCAACCAGCAGAAAGGTACTTGATTACCCTGATTTCCTGGATGTTCAGTTACAATCTTTCCAGGAATTTTTTCAATTGGAAACTACCTCAGATAACCGTTACAAAGAGGGGTTGTTTAAGGTTTTTGCAGAAAACTTTCCTATTTCAGATTCAAGAAACATCTTCGTATTAGAGTTTCTTGACTATTTTATTGATCCGCCACGTTACGATATACGAGAGTGTATTGAGCGCGGGTTAACTTACAGTGTGCCATTAAAAGCAAAGCTTCGATTAAGCTGTAACGATGCTGAACACGAAGATTTTGAAACAATTGTACAGGACGTTTATTTGGGTACTATCCCTTACATGACACCTAAAGGTACATTTGTTATCAACGGCGCCGAGCGTGTAATTGTATCACAGTTACACCGTTCACCAGGTGTATTCTTTGGCCAAAGCCGCCACACCAACGGTACAAAATTGTACTCTGCCCGTGTAATACCTTTCAAAGGATCATGGATTGAGTTTGCTACAGACGTTAACAACGTGATGTATGCCTATATTGACCGTAAAAAGAAATTCCCGGTTACTACACTGCTGCGTGCCATTGGTTACGACTCTGATAAAGATATATTAGAGTTATTTGAGCTGGCCGACGAAGTGAAGGTAAGCAAATCAGGCCTTAAGAAATATATAGGCCGTAAGCTTGCTGCAAGGGTGCTTAAAAAATGGGTTGAAGACTTTGTGGACGAGGATACCGGTGAAGTGGTATCTATCGACCGTAATGAGATCATCCTTGAGCGCGAAACCGTACTGGAAGACGACCATATCGATATGATCATTGATGCCGGTGTAAAAACCATCATCCTTAACAAGGAAGATGCAGCCACCAGCGGTGATTATACTATTATATATAACACTTTACAAAAAGATACTTCAAACTCAGAGAAAGAAGCGGTAGAGCATATCTATCGTCAGCTGCGTAACGCAGAACCACCTGATGAGGAAACCGCCCGCGGTATCATTGACAGGTTATTCTTCTCTGATAAACGATATGATTTAGGTGACGTTGGTCGTTACCGCATCAATCGTAAATTAAAGCTGGATACTTCTGACGAGATCAAAGTATTAACCAAGCAGGATATCATCGCGATTGTTAAATATCTGATCAAACTTATCAACTCAAAAGCTGAGGTGGATGATATCGATCACTTATCAAACCGTCGTGTACGTACCGTTGGCGAGCAGCTTTACGCTCAGTTCGGGGTAGGTTTAGCGCGTATGGCACGTACCATCCGCGAGCGTATGAACATTCGCGATAACGAGGTATTTACACCAACCGACCTGATCAACGCGCGTACATTATCCTCTGTGATCAACTCGTTCTTCGGAACCAACCAGTTATCACAGTTCATGGATCAAACCAATCCATTGGCAGAGATCACGCACAAGCGTCGTCTGTCGGCCCTTGGTCCGGGTGGTCTGTCACGTGAGCGTGCAGGTTTCGAGGTGCGCGACGTACACTATACCCACTACGGTAGGTTATGTACTATTGAAACACCGGAAGGCCCGAACATCGGTTTGATTTCATCACTTTGTGTTCACGCTAAAATTAACAACTTAGGCTTTATAGAAACACCGTATAAACGAGTGGTTGATGGTAAAGTTCAGGTTGACGAGCCGGTTATCTATCTGTCTGCAGAAGATGAAGACGGTAAGACAATAGGCCAGGCCAATGCGGTTTACGATGACAAGGGTGAGTTTGCAACTCCGCGTGTTAAAGCACGTTTTGAGGGCGACTTCCCGGTTATTGAGCCGGAAAGACTGGATTTGATGGACATTGCGCCTAACCAGATCACGTCTATCGCTGCATCCCTTATTCCGTTCCTTGAGCACGATGACGCTAACCGTGCCTTGATGGGTTCAAACATGCAACGCCAGGCTGTGCCGCTTTTGCGCCCTGAGGCGCCAATTGTAGGTACAGGTTTGGAAGGCCGCGTGGCTAAAGACTCTCGTACACTAATCAATGCCGAAGGCAATGGTGTAGTTGAGTATGTAGACGCTAACCAGATAGTTATAAAATATGATCGCAATGAGCTTGATCGTTTAACATCTTTTGATGGTGACAGCAAAGCTTATTTGTTAACTAAATTCAAAAAAACCAACCAAAGTACTACCATCAACCTTAAGCCGATTGTTAAAAAAGGCCAGCGCGTTGAAAAAGGACAGGTGCTTTGCGAGGGCTACGCTACCCAGAACGGTGAGCTTGCCTTAGGCCGTAACCTTAAAGTGGCATTCATGCCTTGGCAGGGTTATAACTTTGAGGATGCTATCGTGATTTCTGAGCGCGTGGTATCTCAGGATATCTTTACTTCTATCCACGTAGAAGAGTTTGAGCTTGAAGTGCGCGATACTAAACGTGGTGAAGAGGAATTGACACCGGATATCCCTAACGTATCTGAAGAAGCTACTAAAGACCTTGACGAAGACGGTATCATCCGTGTTGGCGCCGAGGTTAAAGAAGGTGATATTCTTATAGGTAAGATCACTCCGAAAGGTGAATCTGATCCTTCACCGGAAGAAAAACTGTTACGTGCCATCTTTGGTGACAAAGCAGGCGATGTTAAGGATGCATCATTAAAAACACCACCTTCAATTACAGGTGTGGTTATTGATACTAAGCTTTTCAGCCGTGCCAAAAAAACTACTAAGGCGGAAGAAAAAGCACAGTTGGAAAAACTTGATGCTAAACACGAGAAAGCAGTAAGAGAACTTAAAAACACTTTAGTTGATAAGTTATTCGAAATTGTAAATGGTAAAACATCACAAGGTGTTTATAACATTTACAAAGAGCTTTACGTAGCTAAAGGAGTTAAATTCACCCAAAAAATATTGGCTGAATTGAACTACGAAAACATCAACCCATCTAAATGGACAACTGACGACGATAAAAACGACCAGATAAAACTGTTGCTTCATAACTATAACATTAAGGTTAATGAAGAACTTGGCGCGTACCGTCGTGATAAATTTGCCATCAGCGTAGGTGATGAGCTGCCATCAGGTATCGTACAAATGGCTAAAGTATACATTGCTAAAAAGCGTAAGCTTAAAGTGGGTGATAAAATGGCCGGCCGGCACGGTAACAAAGGTATTGTTGCACGTATCGTGCGTGACGAAGACATGCCTTTCCTTGAAGACGGAACACCGGTTGATATTGTGTTGAACCCGCTGGGTGTACCTTCACGTATGAACCTTGGCCAGATATATGAAACTGTATTAGGCTGGGCAGGTAAAGAGCTTGGGGTTAAATTCGCTACTCCGATATTTGATGGCGCAAGCCACGAAGAAGTGGAAGAGTGGATTGCAAAAGCAGGCTTGCCAGAATCCGGACGTACTTACCTGTACAATGGCTTAACCGGCGACCGCTTTGATCAGCAAACTACAGTGGGTATCATCTACATGCTTAAACTGGGCCACATGGTTGACGATAAGATGCACGCCCGTTCTATCGGTCCGTACTCGCTTATTACTCAACAGCCATTGGGTGGTAAAGCACAGTTTGGTGGTCAGCGTTTTGGTGAGATGGAGGTTTGGGCACTTGAAGCATTCGGTGCAGCAAACATCCTGCAGGAGATACTTACCGTTAAGTCGGATGATGTTATCGGCCGTGCCAAAACTTATGAAGCTATTGTTAAAGGTGAAAACCTGCCAACACCTTCAGTGCCTGAGTCATTCAACGTATTGGTTCATGAGCTTAGAGGTTTAGGTTTGGATATCACACTTGAATAATTATTGAATTATTGAGGGACTGAATCAGTGAATGACACCAGTTCCTCAATTTATAAATCAGTAATTTATTCATTCAATAATTAAAAAAAGAGGAGACTATGTCTTACAAAAAGGATAATAAAATCAAAAGTAATTTCACCACAATTACTATCAGTTTAGCCTCTCCCGAGTCTATCCTGGAGCGTTCAAGCGGTGAAGTTTTAAAGCCGGAAACCATCAACTACCGTACTTACAAGCCGGAGCGTGATGGTTTATTCTGCGAGCGTATCTTTGGTCCGGTTAAGGATTATGAATGCCATTGCGGTAAATACAAACGTATCCGTTACAAGGGGATAGTTTGTGACCGTTGCGGTGTTGAGGTAACCGAGAAAAAAGTTCGTCGTGAGCGTATGGGCCACATTAACCTGGTGGTTCCGGTTGCACACATCTGGTATTTCCGTTCGTTGCCAAATAAAATTGGTTACCTGCTGGGCTTACCAACCAAAAGGCTCGACCTGATCATTTATTATGAAAGATATGTAGTTATTCAGCCGGGTGTTAAAGAAGCTGACGGAATCTCAAAAATGGATTTCCTGACAGAAGAAGAGTACCTGGATATATTGGATACTTTACCAAAAGAAAACCAGTACCTGGATGACAAAGACCCACAAAAATTTGTGGCTAAAATGGGTGCCGAAGCGCTTGAGGAGTTATTGAAGCGCATCAATTTAGATGAACTTTCATACAATCTGCGCCATCAGGCAGCAAACGAAACTTCTCAGCAACGTAAAAACGAAGCTTTAAAACGCTTACAGGTTGTTGAGGCTTTCCGTGGATCAAAAACCCGCATAGAGAATAACCCTGAGTGGATGATCGTTAAGATTGTGCCGGTTATACCTCCCGAGTTGCGCCCATTAGTACCATTGGAAGGTGGCCGTTTCGCTACTTCAGATTTGAATGACCTTTACCGCCGCGTGATTATCCGTAACAACCGTTTGAAACGTTTGATTGAGATCAAAGCGCCAGAGGTGATCTTACGTAACGAAAAACGTATGTTGCAGGAAGCTGTGGATTCGTTATTTGATAACTCACGTAAGGTTAACGCAGTTAAAACTGAAGGTAACCGTGCTCTTAAATCACTTTCAGACATTCTGAAAGGTAAACAAGGCCGTTTCCGTCAGAACCTTTTAGGTAAACGTGTTGACTACTCAGCACGTTCGGTAATTGTTGTAGGCCCCAACCTTAAACTGCATGAGTGCGGTTTACCAAAGGACATGGCTGCCGAGCTGTTTAAACCGTTTATCATCCGCAAAATGATTGAGCGCGGTGTGGTTAAAACAGTAAAATCTGCTAAAAAGATTGTTGACCGCAAAGACCCATTGGTTTGGGATATATTAGAGAACGTACTGAAAGGCCACCCTGTGTTGCTAAACCGTGCGCCAACGCTGCACCGTTTGGGTATCCAGGCGTTTCAGCCTAAACTGGTTGAAGGTAAAGCTATCCAACTGCACCCATTAACCTGTACTGCGTTCAACGCCGACTTTGACGGTGACCAGATGGCTGTGCACGTACCGCTTGGTAACGCAGCAATTTTGGAAGCCCAGGTGTTAATGCTTGCATCACATAACATTCTAAACCCTGCTAACGGTACACCTATTACAGTACCGTCTCAGGACATGGTTCTTGGTTTGTATTACATAACCAAAGGCCGTAAAACCGATGAGACCCGCGTAGTAAAAGGCCAGGGCTTAACTTTTTACTCTGCAGAAGAGGTTATTATTGCTTACAACGAGAAGAAGATAGACCTGCATGCATTTATCAAAGTTAAAGCCAATGTTAAAGAACGTGATGGCAGTATTGTAAATAAAATTATTGAAACTACTGTAGGCCGCGTGTTATTTAACCAGCACGTGCCAGAAGAGGTAGGATATATCAATGAGCTGTTAACCAAAAAATCACTTCGTGATATTATTGGTGAAGTAGTTAAAACTACAGGTATGGCCCGTGCAGCACAATTCCTTGATGATATTAAGGAATTAGGCTTCCAGATGGCATTCCGTGGTGGTTTATCATTCAACCTTAAAGACATTAACATCCCTGAACAAAAAGTTAAACTGATTGACCAGGCTTCTAAAGAGGTTGAGGAAGTAATGAACAACTATAACATGGGTTTCATTACCAACAATGAGCGTTATAATCAGATCATCGATATCTGGACACGTATCAACAATCGCTTAACTGCTAACGTAATGGACATCCTGAGCAACGATAACCAGGGTTTCAACTCTGTTTATATGATGCTTGACTCGGGAGCACGTGGTTCTAAAGAGCAGATCCGCCAGTTGGCAGGTATGCGTGGTTTGATGGCTAAGCCACAGAAATCAGGCTCTGGAGGTGAAATTATTGAAAACCCTATTCTTTCAAACTTCAAAGAAGGGTTGTCGGTATTAGAGTACTTCATTTCTACTCACGGTGCCCGTAAAGGTTTGGCTGATACAGCGTTAAAAACTGCGGATGCCGGTTACCTGACCCGTCGTTTACATGACGTTGCCCAGGATATGATTGTAGGTGAAGTTGATTGCGGTACCTTACGCGGTATCTATACAACTGCACTGAAAGATAATGAGGACATTGTTGAGCCATTATATGATCGTATACTTGGCCGCACCGCCCTGCATGACGTGCATGACCCTATAACTAACGAACTGATTGTTCCTGCAGGTGAAGATATCACCGAAGAAGTTGCCAAAAAAGTGGAAAACTCTCCGCTTGAAGGTATTGAGATCCGCTCGGTATTAACTTGCGAAAGCAAGCGAGGAGTTTGTGCTTTATGTTATGGCCGTAACCTTGCAAGCGGTAAACGCGTGCAAATGGGCGAGGCAGTAGGTGTAATTGCAGCACAGTCTATCGGTGAGCCGGGTACACAGTTAACACTTCGTACTTTCCACGTGGGTGGTACCGCATCAAACATCGCGGCTGAATCTCAGATAAACGCTAAGTTTGATGGTATCATCGAGTTTGAAAATGTGCGTACAGTAGAGTACACAACTGACGAAGGCGATAAAGTGGATGTGGTATTAGGCCGTTCTGGCGAGTTCCGCATCATTGAGCCAGGTACCAATAAGGTAATTGTTACTAATAACATTCCTTATGGTTCATACCTGTATATTAAAGACGGAGCAACCGTTACTAAAGGCGACCGTATATGCTCATGGGATCCGTACAACGCGGTAATTATCTCTGAGTTTGCAGGTATCGCTCAATTCGAATCGGTATTGGAAGGTGTAACTTTCCGCGAAGAATCGGACGAGCAAACAGGTCACCGCGAAAAAGTTATTATCGATACAAGAGATAAAACTAAAAACCCTTCTATCCAGATAGTAGATAATAAAGGTAATGTTGTTAAGGGTTACAACATCCCGGTAGGTGCGCACATTGCTGTTGATGAAGGCGACAAACTGCAAACCGGACAGGTAATTGCAAAAATTCCTCGTTCGACAGGCAAAACGCGAGATATTACGGGTGGTTTACCACGTGTGACAGAGTTATTCGAAGCACGTAACCCGTCTAATCCTGCAGTGGTAACCGAGATTGACGGTGTGGTAACGCTTGGTGGTGTAAAACGCGGTAACCGCGAGATCACTATCGAAAGCCGCGACGGACAGGTAAAAAAATATCTTGTACCGCTTTCAAAACACATTCTTGTACAGGATAACGACTTCGTTAAAGCTGGTATGCCATTGTCTGATGGTTCTATATCTCCTTCAGACATCCTTGCCATTAAAGGCCCTGCAGCAGTGCAGGAGTACCTGGTGAATGGTATACAAGAGGTTTACCGCTTGCAAGGTGTAAAAATCAACGACAAGCACTTTGAAGTGATTGTGCACCAGATGATGCAGAAAGTTGCTATTGAAGACGCAGGTGATACTCGTTTCCTTGAAAAAGAAGCTGTTGACAGCTGGGATTTCATGACTGAGAATGATGACATCTATGACAAAAAAGTTGTTGTTGATCCGGGTGATTCTACTACCTTAAAAGCAGGACAAATCATTTCACTGCGTAAATTGAGAGACGAAAACTCTGTTCTTAAACGCCGCGATATGAAACTGGTTGAAGTAAGGGATGCAATACCTGCAACTTCAAGCCCAATGCTGCAAGGTATTACCAGGGCATCGTTAGGTACCAAGTCGTTCATATCGGCAGCATCGTTCCAGGAAACCACCAAAGTACTGAACGAAGCCGCGATAGCAGGTAAAAGAGATAACATGCTTGGCCTGAAAGAAAACGTAATTGTTGGTCACCTTATTCCGTCTGGTACCGGTATGCGCGATTATGAAAACATTCGTGTAGGTTCACAGGAAGAATTTGATCGCCTTATGGCTTCAAAAACAGAAGAAGTTGAAGCATAATAACTTTTTTTGAATACTTTTACAAAGCCTTCTATGTATATAGAAGGCTTTGCTATTTACTACTACTATTATGGAAGAACAAAACGAAAATCAATTAAACATTGAGCTGTCTGAAGAAGTGGCTGAAGGGGTTTATTCCAATCTGGCAATAATCACCCATTCCAGTTCAGAGTTCGTGCTCGATTTTATACGTGTGATGCCTGGTGTTCCAAAAGCAAAGGTAAAATCACGAGTAGTGCTTACACCCGAGCATGCTAAACGCTTATTAAGTGCTTTGGGAGATAACGTAGAAAAGTTTGAAGCAGCTCATGGACGCATTAAAATTCAGAATGACCCACCCGCCTTTCCGATGAATTTCGGAGGAACAATGGGGCAGGCTTAATTGATTAATGTATCGGTAAAAATTATTTGCTTAGTCAGCTAATTATATAATGTAATCAAAAATTAATCATTAAATTAAAGTGTAGTTAAATGAAATGCTTAAGTTGAAAAATATTCTATAAAACTTAGCTTTTCCAATTGAATCTTCAATAAAAGGACTTCTTAATTAAAATAAAAATAAAAATAAACTTTTTTTTTGAGAAAAAATAAAAGACAAACACTACTTTTGTCAACAGTTAAACTTATATTTAACGCATAGTAAAGCTACATGAATAAACATTTAAAATGGAATACGAGTAGAATATTAACTTTTCTTTCCTTAGTATTCCTTCTGGCAGCATCCTCCTGCAAAATCAATAAAAATATTCAATATTTTAAAGATCTTCCTGATTCGACCAATGTGTTAAATAACATTAACCTAAACTCGGCAGATTTCACTAATCCAGTTGTTCAGACTGATGATATTTTGAACATATCGATACAGACTATTGATCCAACCAACTCGTCAATTGTCAACCAAGCCCCATCATCTTTATCAATAGGAGCAAGTTCCGCATCAAGTATAGGGACACAACAGGTAACTGGATACCTTGTGGATAAAGACGGTTATATTGAAATGCCTTTGCTTGGTAAACTAAAGGTTGTAGGACTTACAACTTTTCAGGTTAGAGAACTTATCCGCGAAAACGCCTCTAAGTATCTTAAAAGTCCATCAGTTCAGGTGAGATTTGCTAACTTTAAAATTACAGTGATAGGCGAAGTTGCTCGTCCAGCTACTTATACACTACCTAATGAAAAGGTATCAGTACTTGATGCTATAGGTTTGGCCGGCGATCTTACTATATATGGTAAACGAGAAAATATTTTATTGATTCGTGAGGCTGACGGACACAAACAATTTACTCGTTTCAACTTAAATTCTTCAAATATATTTAAATCTCCATACTATTATTTAAAACAAAACGACGTGCTATACATAGAGCCGAGTAAAGAAAAAATTGCTACAACAGATGCTGTCAGGAATCGCAACATAACAATAGGAGCTTCATTGTTATCCGCCCTTTTGGTAATTCTTATTCGTGTTGTTAAATAAATCTGTTTATGAACTCTGATAACAAATATTTATTAAATCAAACTGACGACGAAAAACCTTTTGACGCAAAGCTTTTTTTTGGAAAAATGCTGCAAAATTGGTGGGTTTTTCTAATAAGCCTGTTCGTGTGTCTGCTAGCTGCATTTTTATTTTTAAGGTATGCAACACCTGATTATAATATAAATGCTAAAATATTGGTTCAAGACGATAAAAAAGGTGGAAACGCAGGCGCTGCTGCTGCTGATGTGCTGAGCGACTTAAGTGGATTGCTTGATGTTAAAAGCAATGTTGATAATGAAGTGGAAATTCTGACTACTAATCATTTAATGCGTTCTGTAGTAGATGATTTGAATTTGAATATAACTTATTATCGTGCCGGCGCCATCAGAAGGACTGAAATATATAATTCTCCCTTTAAGGTTAATATAGTATCACCAAGCGACACAATCAAAGCCACTACATTTAATATTGTTATAAATAAGAATAAGTTAAATATAACTTATGAAGATGCTATTTCGGGTGAGAGCATGACAAAAAACGTAGTATTTAACCAACCATTTATAGTCAATGGTGTTGGAGTTTTAAATATTACAAGGAATCCTAAAAATAAGCAGGATGGTGAATATGTATTTGACGTTATGTCGCCTGATAGTAAAGTTGCATTTCTTTTAAGTAAACTTACTGCAGAAACCCCAAATAAGACTTCCACGGCTATAGATATTCAGCTAAAATATCCCATTCCAAAAAAAGGTGAGGATATACTTAAAAAATTTATAGAAGAATATATTGGACAAAATATACAAGATAAAAACCAAATTGCCGACAGCACAATTTCTTTTATACAGAACGAACTTGTTGTAGTAAGCAAAGAACTTGGAAATATTGAAGGGAACATTCAACAATTTAAACAGAAAAGTAAATTAGCTGATATTACAAAACAATCTGAATTGCTGGTAACAAGTACCAGCCAAAACGTTGATGAATTATCAAAAGTTGAAACTCAGCTAAGCATTTTATCTGCTTTGCAGAATTACCTTCAAAGCAATAACAATAAAAGAGTTGTTCCAACTTCAGTATTGCCTGAAGACCCAGTTTTCGCTGGGTTAATAGATCGATATAACAATTTGCTTTTAGAACGTGATCGACAGTTACTTACCGCTACTGAAGATAATCCTTATGTTAAAAATATGGATCAACGGCTTGAAGGATTAAGAAATGATATGTTGACTAATCTGGCTAACACAAAGAGGTCTTTGACAATAAGCAAGAATAATTTAAAAAATACTACTGGCCAACTTGAGCAACAAATAGAGCGAGTGCCTCAACAAGAGCGTACTTATCTTGACTTATCAAGACAGCAGCAAATAAAACAACAGTTATATTTGTTTTTATTGCAAAAAAGAGAAGAAACAGCTATTTCGAAAACATCAAATATATCAAATGCCAGAGTAATAGATCCACCTAAATCTGAGGTATTACCTTACAGTCCCAAAAAGATGCTGATTATAGCGGCGGCTTTCATATTAGGATTGCTTTTTCCAATGTTAAGGATATACGTACTTGACATATTAAACAACAAAATACTTAATAAAGAAGATATTTCAAGAGCTACTCAAGTACCTATTGTTGGTGAAATTAGCCATAATAAAGATGGATTAAATTTAGTAGTTACCAAGGAGTCGCGTTCTGCGATAGCAGAGCAATTCAGAGCTTTGAGGGCCAATCTTAATTTCTTTATAAAAACAGACAGTAGCAATGTTATACTTTTTACATCAAGCATGTCTGGTGAAGGTAAGTCATTTACATCCATTAATTTAGCATCTTCCTTGAGCCTTATGGGTAAAAAGGTAGTTTTAATGGAACTTGATCTTCGTAAACCTACCTTGACCACCAAGATGGGAATGGTAAGCACCCAAGGTTTCACTAATTACATTATTTCAGATAAAATCAAGTCTGAAGATATTATCACCCAAACCGGTTTTAATGAAAATCTGTGGCTAATAAGCTCTGGCCCGCTACCACCTAATCCAACAGAAACCATACTTAGTAGGCGTACTGCTGAGTTGGTGGCTGAGTTAAAGCAAAAATTTGATTATATAATTATAGATGCTCCGCCAATTGGGCTTGTATCTGATGCTATGGTATTATCTGAATACGCAGATTTAACAATTTATATAGTAAGGCATAAATATACGCAGCTACGCCAATTGAATATAATTGAAGATTTATATTCTACTAAGAAGATAAATAGTATGGGTATAGTTGTAAATGATATAGAAGTTACAACCGGCTATGGCTATGGCTATGGCTATGGCTATGGATATGGCTATGGATACGGGGAATACCATCAAAGCGAATCACAAAAAAGCAATAACAGTTGGATTAAGAAAATTTTTAGAAGTTAATGGTAGATAAATTACATAAGCAAAGGTAATTATTACATGCTTTTTCACTTATTTAAGTTTTTAAGATCATATTGATCTATACGAATAGATAATACTATCCTTGTTTAGATTGTAGCATGATTATCATGCACTTTTAATACAACGCTGGCAAAAAAATCATGGAGGATACTTCTAAAAAAACTGTAGCAAAAGGAATTCTTTGGAATGCCATACAGCTTATAATAAATACGGCATTTACATTAGGTATTAGGTTGGTTTTAGCAAAATTGCTTTTACCTAAGGAATTTGGAATTGTTGGAATGGCAGTTGTGTTTACCGGGTTTGTCCAAATATTAAATGATCTTGGAATTTCTGCAGCGTTAGTACAAAAAAAGGAGGAACTTCTAACAGATGCGCATTATTATACTGCATTTTGGACAGGGGTCTCATTTTCTATAGTCCTATATAGCATTGTTTGTTTTGCGTTAGGTCCACTTGTTGCAATGTTTTATCACGAGCCGGTACTAACAAAACTTATACCGGTAATAAGTTTGGGAATATTAGCGAGCCCAGTTAATCTTATACATAAAACTCAACTTACAAAACGAATGGATTTTAAGCGGATAGCAATAATTGATAATACATCAAACATTATTGCTGGATGCTTATCCTTGGGCTTGGCCTTTTTAGGCGCCGGCGTATGGGCTTTGGTATTTAATTCAGTTGCAAACATTGTAATTGCAATGCCGCTTTATTTTGCCACTACTCGTTGGAAACCTAAATTCATATGGGATAATAAAGCATTCAAGGAAATTTTTGGCTTTGGTATATATGCTACCTTTACAAATATTATTGGTTATCTGATGAATAACGTAGATTATTTATTAATTGGCCGTTTACTTGGCCCTGGGGCATTAGGTATATATACATTTGCATTTACTCTCACTGATGCGTTTAGGGGGCGGCTATTACAAGTGGTTAACAATGTGATGTATCCATTATATGGAAAAATCCAATCAGATTCAAGCGCATTAAAACGTTATTATTTAAAGGTGGTAAATTATAATAGCATTGTAATTAACCCGATTATGCTTTTATTGTTAGTTATAGGAGAACCTATAGTTATTAACTTATTTGGTGCCAAATGGAGCGGCTCTGTATACCCATTAAAAATATTGGCGTTATCCGTTATGATGCATTTACTTGTTAATAGTAATACGGCATTAATAAGAGGTATGGGAAGGGCCGCCTTAGAAATGAATCTGCAAATATTCAAATCGTTAATTTACATTCCTACATTGATTGTCGGCATCTATTACAATGGGATTATCGGGGCTGCATGGGCGGTTCTCCTTAATAAAATATTTGCAGTAATACTTGCTCAATATACATTCAATCGTTTGCTGAAAATTGAATTTGGCACCATGGAGTTTCTCAATGCTGTTAAGTATTCATGGGTAGCCTCATTTGCAGCATTTATAGTAGGATATTATTTATTTCAAAACCAGCATGTCAATTATATCCTTGTAGGGCTTTTAATGATGTTAATATATTGTTTGACAATTTATTTGATGATGAAAGACTTAATAATATCGGAGTTTAAAGAATTAAAGGTTGCCAAAAATAAGTAATATGATAGGTAAGATCCTGAAAAAGTTAAGACAGTACAAATCCAAGTTTTTTAAAGCGACGCTAGCTAAAATATGCTATAGGTCAACTTTCTTATCCACTTTGTATTATTTGTTTGACTCAGGTTTCGCAAGGGAAAATAAGGCAGTTTTAGCTGGTATAGTTAAGCATTTAAGTGATGCAAAACAATTACAGGCAAATTATTTTCTTCTTGTCAGAAACACACACCGTATAGAAAAAGGATTGTTGATGCGGCCAAAGCGCGCTGTATTTGCAAAGGATTATATCAAAGAAACTATAGATAGTTTAACGGGAGTTTGGGATATAACAGCTCATAATTCAAACCCACAATTAAAATGGTTTTATGATGTACTGTCTGAGTATTTTATATCGGCATCGGTTGACCCTTTTGTAGCAACACAATATGAGCGGTTTAAAACAATAACTTCTGCTTCCACCGAGATGTTCAAAAAAGATGTTCCGAAATCAGTTCCATATTATCGCCAGGATCATGACAAAAGTTCAATATCATACGAAGAGTTTTATAAATTAACAAAGCAAAGAAGATCTGTGCGTTGGTTTTTAAATAAGCCAGTACCAAGAGATTTAATCGATAAAGCCCTTTTAGCTGCAAGCCAATCACCAAGTGCATGTAACCGTCAGCCATTTACCTTTCGTATAATAGATGATCCTGAACTAGTTAAAAAAGCAGTAACACTCCCAATGGGTACCGCGGGTTACGGGCAGTCGATACCTGTATTTGTTGTGTTGGTAGGTAATTTAGACGCATACTTTGAGGAACGGGATCGCCATGTAATTTATATAGATGCTTCTTTAGCATCAATGTCATTTATGTTTGCATTAGAAACCTTAGGCTTGAGCAGTTGCGCAATCAATTGGCCCGACATTGAAGAACGTGAACAAAAAATGTCAAACTTTTTGAAGTTAGAAAGGCATCAGCGCCCAATTATGTGTATTGGAATTGGTTATGCGGATCCGGAGGGAATGGTAGCTTTTTCTGAAAAAAGATCACTACAAGATTTTTCAAAGTATAATTTATAATCATTATGATCGTAGAACTTAGAGGTGTAGAGTTTCATAACAAGGGTGCTGAGCTTATGCTCTTTGCAATTTTAGAGCAAGTAAAAAAGAGATTTCCAGACACCATATTTGTAATGGAAAAAACAAAAAATGCACCAATACATAAGCAACGCGAAGTTGGTATTTATACAAAATTTGAGATTGAAAAGATACGTAATAGAGGTATAGCAATAGGAAAATTAATGGGCCTGGTTCCAAAAGCGATACGCAGAAACAAAGGCTATATACTTGAAAGTGAAATTGATGTAGTTTTAGATGGTTCAGGCTTTGCTTATGGTGATTATTGGGGTTATAAAAATGCCAAGTATCGTCTATCAAGTAAGATTGTAAAGTGGAGAAAAGAAGGGAAAAAGGTGATAGTGCTCCCTCAGGCTTTTGGTAAGTTTGAAGATAAGAACATCCAACGTGAAATGAAGATCATCATTGAAAATGCAAATTTAATTTTTGCGCGTGATGAGTATTCTTTAAAATACTTAAGGGGAGTAAAAGTTAATGATGCTAATACGTTTCTGAAGCCAGACTTTACAAATTTAATAACCGGAGTTGTCCCCGCTACTTTTGATGCTGATACAATGGAAGTTGCGATTATTCCTAATAATAAAGTTGTAGAATCCGGAGTTTTTGCAAGCAGACAAGAGTACATAGATTTTCTTAATAACTTATGTAAAATAATTAAGGAAAAAGGAAAGAAACCCTTTTTCCTGATACATGAAGGAGTAAAGGATTTAAGGCTAGCTGAAGCCGTTAATGAGCAATATAATGCAGATGTTAAAATTTTAATAGAAGACAATTCTTTACATGTTAAAGGAATAATTGGTAAATCGCAGGCTGTAATTACTTCCAGGTTTCATGGTTTAGTAAGTGCCTTAGCTCAGGCAGTGCCATGTTTATGTGTTGGATGGAGTCATAAATATGAGGCCCTTATGCAGGATTATAATTACGCAGACGGCCTTATCGGCAAGAAAGATTTTGAGACTGATAATCTTAAAAATAAAATAAATATGATTTTGGAAGATACTTCAAGAAACAAGATTATTGAAAATCTGAAGGCTATGTCTGCAAAACAGAAAGAGCTTTCTAAACAAATGTGGAATCAGGTATTTGAGGTGTTAGAAAAATAAAAGCATGTTCAGCATAATCATTCCTTTATACAACAAGGGTAGTTATATACAAACTACAATTGAATCGGTCTTAAAACAAACACTCTCAGATTTTGAGATCATTGTTGTTAACGATGGTTCTACTGATGATAGCTTAGAACGTGTTAAATTTGTACACGACGAACGGGTAAAGGTTTTTTCAAAAGAGAATGGCGGTGTATCTTCTGCACGTAATTATGGAATTGACAAAGCTAAATATGATTTAATAGCCTTTTTAGATGCAGATGACGTTTGGGAGCCGGATTATCTTATGGAAATGAGTCTCTTGATAAATAAATACCCTCAATGCGGTATGTATTCTGCTAATTATGAGGTTATTTATAAGAACAAAAGTGAAATAGAAATTGATGACATTGGTGAGGGTGTGGTTGAAGACTATTTCAAGGTTTGTCTTAATAAGATCATCTCCTGGACCTCTGCAACAATTGTACGAAAAGAAGTATTTCAAAATGTTGGAGGGTTTCCGGTTGGAATGGTTGCTGGCCAGGACACCTTTATGTGGGCAAAAATAGCTGATAAATATCGCCTTGCCTTTACCCCTAAAGTGCTTGCAAAATATAATTATATACATAGCGGCATCAGGTTGCGCACAGATAAGCTTGATACTTGTAAAGAAACCTGGTTTGACCTTTATAAAGAAGGAGACTTTTACCGAAATGAATACCTTGCACGCAAAGGGCTTACTGTAGCTAAACGTTATGCATTGGGTTTATATAAAAAAGAGAGCCGAAACCTATTTAATAAATTCAAGTACACAAAGCTATATAAAAAGGAGTTTTACACAGTTAAAACTTTGGTCAGCTGCCCGTCTTGGCTGATAAATTTATATAAACGAACATTTAAGTTTTACATGGACTTTAAAATCCGTTATTCTAATGCTTAATAAGTAAGGATACTTTGTTCGTGCTAAATAAAATTGTTATATATTAATAATGCAAAGAAAAACTGAATCCAAGTTTACGGTCTTTAACACAGTGCTGATGTTGCTTTGTGTGACTAATGTCTTGGAGCTGTTTTTACCCCGGGATGAAACTACAAATTCTTTTATCCGGTTGCCTATACAGTTAATTCACCTTGGCATTATTGGTTTAATGTGGCGTAGCATTTTACTAAAAAAGCGAAACTGGAATCAAGTAACGGTAAATACAGCTTTATTAGTGTCAATAGTGGTTATATACATTATCGTTTTCATTTTCGGAGATGAAAGCGTACCGTTATCAGCTTACTCGCAGTACATAAGAACTATAGAGTGGTTATCAGTCTTGATTTACTTTTACGAAAGTTTGTTAAGATACTCGCTTAACCTTTTTTTAATGCGCTGGTATATTATAACATATATCATATCTGTTTTAAAACAATTACTTGAGGCATCTTTTTTTGATCGTGAAAAATTGGGTGGAGGAGATACGGCCTCATTTCCATTATTGTTCCTTATCCCTTTGATATTAATGTGTTTTTATGAAAGGTGGAAATCTGTAGCGATTGGATTTGCATGCATACTCATAATGATATCATTGCGGCGTACCACAATAATTGGTTTAGCGCTTTGCTTACCCTTTATTTTTAGCTATCTGAAAACTAAGTTGAAAAGTTACGAGGTAATTGGATCTATAATAGTGATCATTATAGCAGTTGGGTTTGCCTGGTCAAAATTTGGCGACTCACTCGTAACGAGGTTTGATGAAATGTTTCAAGGGAGAGATGACGGCTCCTATGGTTCTGGACGAAGTGATTTTTATACTTTAGTTTGGGAAACATGGATTAAAGGCAATCTATCACTCTTGTTTGGGAACGGCGTATTTGGGGTTCGGAAGCTATTATTAGCGAAGTTCAGTATTATACATGCACACAACGACTACCTTGAAATTGCATATACATTCGGTTTGCTGGGATTAACAATTTGGTTTGGATTTATTGTAAGTATATGGCGAACAAAGGCTTTGATAAAGAAATATAGCCCTACAAACTTAAATATATTTTATATCAACTTCATATCATTCATTATTATCACTTTGGCATCTGGTTGTTTATTGCGAGTTACTACGATACCGTTTTCGATGGTGGTTGCGATTTTATTATATGAAGTAAGAAAAGGAAAGCGCCTAAAGAAAGAAGGAGAGCAACAGCAGCTGGCCCTCAAGTATAATACAGCTATGCAAAATTAGTAAAATCAGATAAATGGGATTTATAAAATTCGTTTTGCAAGACTGGAAAGCGAACCAAGGAAACACAAAAGGTCGAATAGTTACTTGTTTTTTCAGGATTGCCAACTTTGTCAAAGGAAAAAAAATTCTTAAAATATTATTTCTGCCGTACCTGATTTTTTATAAAATAATATTTGAATGGATTTTAGGTATGGAAATACCTTACGACACTACGATCGGAAGCGGATTTCAAATATGGCACATTCAGTCGATTGTAATTAATAAACATACTATAATCGGCAAAAATCTGAAAATCAGGCATTGTTTAACTATTGGTAACAAAGATGGAACAAATATTTGCCCTGTGATTGGGGACAATGTTGATATTGGGGCAAATGTTTGCCTTATAGGGGCGATTACTATTGGTAATAACGTGAAAATCGGAGCAGGATCTGTGGTAGTCAAGAGTATTCCAGCCTTTTCTGTTGCTGTTGGTAATCCGGCTAAAGTCATTAAAAGTGAATTTCAGGCGGATGTATAATTAATAATTACACGTAAGATTCAGTTAATTTAAAATAATGCCGGCCAAAATCCAAAGGAATGATTTTATTAGTTTTGCACGTGGATTTGCAATATTAACTATTGTATTTTATCACTACATAATAAAAACCGTAGGGCTGCCGGGAGTTGTAATTCAACTTGCTAATCTTGGTGGTGGCGGCGTCCATTTATTCATATTTGCATCAGGTTTTGGACTCACATTTTCGTCTTATAAGGGATATTTTTCCTTTTTAAAAAAACGGTTCGTCTCAGTATTGATTCCCTATTATGTTACTATTGTTTTAATTTTTTGCCTGAGCATTCTATTTAAAGTATATATGCCAAGTTGGCCTGCTTTCTTAAGTCATATTTTTCTATATAAAATGTTTATAGAAAAATATGTAGGAAGTTATGGTACCCAATTTTGGTTTATTTCTACAATAATTCAATTTTACTTACTCTTTCCCTTGATTAAGGCTTTTACAGTGAAATTGAAACCATTACACGCTTTAACCATATCTCTTTTATTATCATTATCATATAGTTTGATTGTAGCTATACTTGGCTATAGTTCATTAAGGGTTTGGAATAGTTTTTTTCTTCAGTATTTATGGGAATTCGTTTTGGGAATGGTTGTAGCGCAAACGGGCCTTTTAAATCACATGGAGAAGATTAAAAATTGGCTGTGGGTGTTAGGTTGCTTAATTTCCTATTTAATCATGTTTGTCATGGTTAAGTATTGGCCATTTTACGGTAAAAACCTTAATGATGTATTTTCATTTGCAGGATATTTCTGTGTTGCTGTATTGGCATATAAAATGGCTAGTTCAATTGATGTGGTAAAGAAAGTAATATTTTGGGTGACCGGATTTTCTTATGCTCTTTTCCTGATTCACATGCTGGTTTTCAATATTAACGCCAAATTTGTGTTTGATACTATATACCTGAAAAGCATCATCATCATATTCTTGCAATCGCTTTTATTAGCATGGATATACAATTTTCTCCTAACGTTTATTTTATCAAGGTTAAAGCCATAAAAGCTAATAATCATCATTATATAAATTCTAAATACCTTAAACACATCAATAAATGAAAATATTAATAACCGGTACTGCGGGTTTTGTAGGATATCATTTAACTGAACGTCTAATATTGGACGGACATCAGATAGTGGGTATTGATTCTATTAATGATTACTATGATGTCGGGTTAAAGTTTGGCAGATTAGAGGCCTCTGGAATACCAGCTGATCAAATTGAATATAATAAAGAGGTGAAAAGTGAAAAACATAATAATTATCGTTTTGTAAAGCTGTTACTTGAAGATGAAGACGCAATTAATGATTTGTTTAAAAAGGAATCATTTGATGTAGTTGTTAACCTGGCAGCACAGGCAGGTGTTAGGTATAGTTTAGAAAATCCGCATGCATATGTTAAAAGTAACGTTTCGGGCTTTTTAAATATACTGGAAGCAAGCAGAAAATATAAAGTGGGCCATTTAGTTTATGCGAGCAGCTCAAGTGTATATGGTTTAAATAAAAAGGAAGTATTCTCAACAGATGATCCGGTAGATCATCCTGTATCTTTGTATGCAGCTACAAAGAGAAGTAACGAATTAATGGCACATGTTTATAGTCACTTATATCAGTTACCTGTAACTGGCCTTAGATTCTTTACAGTATATGGACCATGGGGGCGCCCAGATATGGCGCCTATGTTATTTACAAAAGCCATACTTGATGGGAAGCCAATATCTGTATTTAACCACGGGGATATGAGGCGGGATTTTACTTATGTAAGTGATATAGTTGAAGGAATTGTATGCGTTATCCCTAAACTACCAAAGGATCAGGCAAACAATTTTGAAGTAAATCCCCTTCCATCCAATTCTTCTGCTCCCTTTGCCATATATAATATTGGTAATAATTCACCCGTACAACTCATGGATTTTATATCCATATTGGAGGATGAATTAGGGATACCAGCGGTAAAACAATACTTACCGATGCAAGCAGGAGATGTATACTCAACTTATGCTGATGTAAGCCCGCTGATAAACGAGGTAGGATATAAACCTAAGACTTCATTGAAAGAAGGTATAGGTGAATTTGTAAAATGGTATAAGGAGTTTTACATCAAATAAAAAATCCTCTGTTTATATTATATTAATTAATTTTTATAAGTATTTCAATGGGTATAAGTGATAAAAGATCGGTAATATTTTATGCGCCAATCGGTAGCACTATCAAGGGATATAAAAACGGAGGTGCCGAAGCAGGCTGCCGCAAAACTATGGCAGTATTACAAAGTGCAGGTTATAAAATAATACTTATTGAAAAGCCAGCCAGAAAGTCATTTTCTAAGTTGGGTGGATTAATGTTCATTTTTACGCTATTAAGCGTTTGGATCAAATCTGTATCGATTTTTCTAAGGAATAAGCATAGTGTGTTTCATGTAGCAGGATTTTATCTAAATCAGATTTATTTTGAAAACCTGCTCATAAAAACAGCAAAGTTTATAGGTATTAAAACCATATACGAGATACGCAATGGTGGAATGATAGAGGCTTATAATGAGGGAGGTAGCAGATACAAAAAGTTTATGCTATCCACTTTAAAAAACGCTGACCTAGTATTATGCCAAGGACTGGATTATGTAACCTTTATACAAGATCATCTAAATAAACCATCAGTATATTATCCTAATTATATCCTTGACAAATATATCTCTGGAAGTAATCCTGTCAGACGATTTGACCAAATACAACTTGTTTACTTTGGGCGTGTTGTACCCGACAAAAATGTTGATTTCATTATTGAGGTATGCAACGAGTTAAACATTAAAAAAATGCCCTTTCACTTAGATATCATAGGTGGATACGAGCCCAGTTACCATGAGCAGCTTACTCAGCGTATAAAGTATTATAACCTTGACAATGCCAGAATAAAATTTCATGGAAGAATGGACTTTGATATGATTTACACATACTTAAAGCAAGCCCATTTCTTTGTATTTCCATCAAAAGAGAAACGGGAAGGCCATTCTAATTCTCTTACAGAGGCTATGGGAGCTGGTTTAGTACCTGTGGTAAGTACTGCCGGTTTCAATGAAAGTATAGTTGGTGAAAGTAACTTAGTAGTTAAGGAGTTTGATGCTAAGCTTTATGCAAAGGTTATTTCAGATGTGTGGGAATCCGGTCAATGGCAAAACTACTCAGATATGGTATACCATCGGGTTATCAACAATTTTACAGAAGATATTGTTAAACATTCATTGCTTAATGCATATCAAAACATATAGATATTCTTAAGATGCAAGTAACAGATACCAATGTAGTGGCAAATGTGGATACTATAAAAATTTTAAATATAGATATCTGTAATATCTCAAAAACAAACCTATTGAAACAACTGACAAGTGGAGTTTTGGTGACCCCAAATGTTGATCACTTGGTAAAATTACAGTCTGATCGAAACTTTTATGAGTGTTATAAAAATTCTGATTGGATAATTTGCGATAGTAAAATAGTAAATCTTGCAGCAAAATTTTTGGGTAAAAGCTTTTATGAAGTTATACCTGGTTCATCTTTGCTTCCGGCATTTTATAACTTTCATAAGAACAATAAGAATATCAGGTTGTTTTTGTTAGGAGCTGGGCCAGGTATAGCCGATATAGCAAAAGTTAATATTAATAATAAGGTTGGATGGAATATGGTTGTAGGGGCACATTCTCCTTCTTTTGGATTTGAAAAGAATAATGATGAATGTGAAGAAATTATAAATATAATTAATTCTTCTGGCGCAAATGTATTGGTTGTAGGCGTTGGGGCTCCTAAACAGGAAAAGTGGATAATGAAATATAAAGAAAGACTGAAAAGTATTGATTTGTTTATGGCATTGGGTGCTACAATAGATTTTGAAGCCGGTACTATAAAAAGGGCTCCGCAACTTCTTCAGACATTACATCTTGAATGGTTATTTCGTTTGTCTAAGGAACCTGGCCGGTTATGGAAAAGGTACCTTGTAGAAAGCCTGCCTTTCTTTAATCAAATTATTAAGCAAAAATATAACACTTATAAGAATCCATTTGCAGATGAGATCAAACACAGTTAAATTTTTTCTGACACTAATATTCGGTTTGAATTGTGTTTTATCAGTAGATGCACAGAACACACCAATTGATGGAAGTGCTACGGTTGAAACCGTAAACTTATATCGCAATCTTCTTAATCTGCCGAAAAACAAAATCATGTTTGGGCATCAGGATGATATTTCCGCTGGAGTAGGATGGAAAAATCTCCGAAATAGATCAGACATCAGAGAGCTTGTTGGAGATTATCCGGCAGTATATGGTTTTGATTTAGGTTACCTCGAACTTGGTAAAGAAACTAATGTATCAAAAGTGTCTTTTGCAATGATCAAGGAATATGTAAGTGAGGTTTATCAGAGAGGTGGAATCATAACTTTTTCATGGCATGCTAATAATCCGGTAAACCCGGCAATGTGGGTAAAAAGTAAAAGGGTTAAAAGAACGGTTGGAACAATTTTTTCTGATCCGAATGTTTTAAAAACTTATAACGAATGGTTAAATAGACTGGCAAACTATTTTAATGAGCTTAAAGACGATTCGGGCAGGCCAATACCTGTATTATTCAGGCCCTTCCATGAAAACACTGGTAGCTGGTTTTGGTGGGGCAGAAATAGCTGTACTCCAGAGGAGTATGTTAAACTTTGGCGTTATACGGTAGATTATTTTAAAGCGCATAATGTACATAATCTTTTATATGTGTATTCTACAGGTACTTTTAAATCTGAAAGCGACTTTTTAGAACGTTATCCTGGTGATAACTATGCCGATTTGCTTGGGGTTGATATATATCAGCAGGAAAGTAAAACTGGTATTGAAGATGATGCCAGCAGCGCAATTTCAAGCAGTAATTTCAAAAAGCGGGCTTTACCGATGATAACCATGTTAAAAAATATTGGGGTAAATAAAAATAAGCCGTATGCACTTACTGAAGTTGGATTTAAAGCAGTACCTTCAAGAAACTGGTGGACGCAAACGCTACTCCCTCTTGTTAAGAACTCTGGACTGTCTTATATCTTTTTATGGGGAAATTATAGCGCGACAAGCTTTTGGGGCGTATATAAAGGTCAGGTAAGTGCTGATGATTTTAAGCGTTTCTATCAGGATCAGGATGTCATCTTTCAAAACACCGTTTCCAAATTAAAACTTTATCAAAAAAAGCAGTAAATTTTAATTGTTTTTAACAAATTGTTAACTTTTTTACGAAGGTTTGAAGTTGTCTATTGCTTTGTAAAAAATAATACAATATTTTAGGGTGTTTTTTATTATTATTGCAAATTGCTTAGAAAGAAGTACTTGCAATGATTAAAAAATAGTTATCAGGTTTTGTCTTATATCCCCTCCTTAGATGGTTTGAAAAGGATATCATTTTAACAGTGCTTACAACTCATATTGGGTTGGATATTATCGCCAGGGGAGTAGATATTTTGTGGGGCTTTTGGCCAGCAGTATCAAAGTAACTCAAGTATTTGTATAACATGATTTGCAGCTAAGTAGTAAACTATCAATATGGAGTTATGCTGTACTCTGAAAGAAAACAATTTTTTTTTCAGAAACAAATCTTACTATACAATGGCAATTAATGGATACCCGGAAAGCAAGTTTAACACTTTCAGTATCTCCATTAAAACAGATAATTGGTTAGTCAAATATTGATTGTAAGATAATAGTATTAAAGCAACTTACAATTAGAATTATTTAGATATTAATTTAATTTGTAAGTAAGGTAATAAGTATAAGCGTGATTTAATTGTTATTATTGTATGCAATAATTAAACAGTAGAAATACTTAAGTTGTTAATTAAGTGTAGAGGTTATTATTGAAATTCACTTAAAATTGGATGGAAAAAAACTCAAAAATATATATTGCGGGCCATCGTGGGATGGTGGGATCTGCCATATATCGTGAATTGCAGAGGGAAGGATTCAATAACCTTATTACAAAAACGTCTAAGGAGCTTGATCTTCGTAACCAAGAGGGAGTAGCAAGTTTCTTTGCGGAAGAAAAGCCTGAGTATGTTTTTTTGGCAGCGGCCAAGGTTGGAGGTATAATTGCTAATGATACTTACCGGGCAGAGTTTTTATATGATAATTTACAAATACAGAATAATATAATCCATAACTCCTATCTAACTGGAGTAAAAAAATTAATGTTTTTAGGGTCAAGTTGCATTTACCCAAAAATGGCACCTCAACCATTGAAAGAAGAATACTTGTTAACAGGGCCACTTGAATCTACCAACGAATTTTATGCGATAGCAAAAATTGCGGGCATCAAAATGTGCGATGCTTACCGCGATCAGTATGGGTGTAATTTTATTTCAGTAATGCCAACCAACCTGTATGGCTATAACGATAATTATCACCCCCAAAACTCACATGTTTTACCTGCATTAATCCGAAGGTTTCATGAAGCTAAAGAACAAGGGCTTCCAAATGTTACCATTTGGGGTAGCGGTTCTCCGCTCAGGGAGTTTTTATTTGCAGATGATTTGGCAGAGGCTTGCGTATATCTGATGCAGGATTATAACGAACCGGGTTTGATCAATGTCGGGACTGGGAAAGACATATCAATAAAAGAGCTTGCCCAACTTGTTAAAGGCATCGTTGGCTTTGAAGGGGACATATTATTTGATACCTCTAAGCCAGATGGCACACCACGCAAACTTATGGATGTAACTAAACTGCATAGTAAGGGGTGGACACATAAGATTGAACTAACTGAAGGGATTGCTTTAGCTTATCAGGATTTTCTAAGTAAAACAAGCGTATACAACACTAACTAACTAACTTTCTTTGTAACAGGTTAAGGTTACCAAAAAATAGTACAAAATATCAACAAGAAATACCATTTATTTTATGACTAAAAAGATTACCAATATTTGCTGTATCGGCGCTGGCTACGTTGGTGGACCAACCATGTCTGTAATTGCACAGAAATGCCCAGACATAAAAGTAACTGTAGTAGATTTAAACCAGGCCCGTATTGATGCCTGGAATGATCCTGATACTGAAAATATACCAGTATATGAGCCAGGATTAGATAAAGTTGTAGCCGAAGCCCGTGGAAGGAACCTGTTCTTTTCAACCGATGTTGATAAGGCTATTGATGAGGCCGAGATGATTTTTATCTCTGTTAACACACCTACAAAAACTTATGGTTCTGGCAAGGGTATGGCGGCAGACCTTAAATATATTGAGCTTTGTGCACGCCAGATTGCTCGTGTTTCTAAAACCGATAAAATAGTTGTTGAAAAATCAACTTTACCAGTTAGAACTGCTGAAGCCGTAAAAAGCATTTTACTGAACACCGGTAATGGTGTCAATTACCAGATACTTTCAAATCCTGAGTTTTTAGCGGAGGGCACAGCGATAGAAGACCTGCATGCTCCAGACCGTGTACTTATCGGGGGTGATACTACCGAAGAAGGGCAAGAAGCTATTCAGGCTTTAGTAGATGTGTATGCAAGATGGGTTCCAAGAGAGAGAATCCTTACTACCAACCTTTGGTCTTCAGAGCTTTCTAAATTAACAGCGAATGCATTTTTGGCACAAAGGGTATCATCAATAAATTCACTGTCTGAATTATGTGAGCATACTGGTGCTGATGTATCTGAGGTAGCCCGCTCAATTGGTACCGATAGCCGCATCGGCCCTAAATTCTTAAAATCTTCGGTAGGTTTTGGGGGTTCTTGTTTCCAAAAAGACATTTTGAATTTGGTTTATATAGCCAGGTCATACGGCCTGCGCGAAGTTGCCGATTACTGGGAGCAAGTGATCATTATGAATGATCACCAAAAGCGCAGATTTGCCAATAAGATTGTAAAGACCTTATATAACACCGTATCTGGTAAAAAGATCGCGTTTTTAGGATGGGCTTTCAAAAAAGACACTAATGACACCCGTGAATCTGCAGCTATTTATGTTGCCGATGACCTGCTGCACGAGCAGGCTGGTATAGCGGTTTATGATCCAAAGGTTCCGGAAAGCCAGGTTTATGAAGATTTGAATTATCTGAATTCAAGGCCAGGTGATATAAACAAGCAACTGGTAACTGTTATTACAGATCCGTATGAGGCTTGTAAAGATGCACATGCTATTGCTATACTTACCGAGTGGGATGAGTTTAAAGATTACGACTGGCAACGTATTTTCGACAATATGAAAAAGCCTGCATTTGTATTTGATGGCAGAACCTTACTTAACGTTAAACAACTTAGAGAAATTGGCTTTAAGGTTTATACCATAGGCAGGGAGTAGTTTTTAATTACTTGCCTAACACAAAATAGCACCCATTAATGTATTTATGCATATGGGTGCTATTTTTGTTTGTAACTTTAATAGGATTTATGAGTAATAAAATAGTTTTCGGCGCTTCGGGTCAATTGGGCCAATGTTTAAAAAAAGTAGTAGGAGAAGATAACCTTAGCGGTTATATATTCCCTGAGAAGGCTGAGGCAAACATAATAGATACTGAAGCTATTGAAAAGCTTTTTATTAAATATAATCCTGCTTATTGTATCAATTGCGCAGCCTATACCGCGGTAGATAAGGCTGAAAGCGAAAAAGACGCGGCTTATGCGGTTAATAAAACGGGGGTGGAAAACCTTGCTGCGCTTTGCAATTCTTATGATGTTATACTGATCCATATCTCAACAGATTTTGTTTTTGCTGGCAACGGAAATGAACCTCTTACAGAAAAAAGCTTAACCAGGCCTTTGGGAGTTTACGGTGAGAGCAAGCTGGCCGGAGAGTTAGTTATACCACAGTTATTAAACAAATATTTTATTATACGCACGGGCTGGCTTTACTCGGAGTTTGGTAATAATTTTGTTAAAACCATACTCAGGATCGGTAAGGAAAGAGGAGAAATAAAAGTGATCAATGATCAAACCGGAACACCTACTTATGCAATAGACCTGGCAAAGGCAATTACTCAAATCATTACATTAGGGGGAGTTAAATACGGTGTATATCATTACAGCAACGAAGGCACCGCCACTTGGTTTACTTTTGCTGAGGCAATACACCGTCTGGCCAAAACGGGCGTTAACGTGATACCTATCTCAACATCAGAGTATCCAACACCGGCTAAGCGCCCAGCTTATTCTGTAATGGATAAATCAAAAATTAAACAGATATTTGGTATAAGAATACCCCAGTGGCAGGAAAGCCTTGAGGTTTGTATAGATAAACTACGTTAACATTATTCAACATCGGGACCTATGAAGGGGATTATTTTAGCAGGCGGATCGGGCACACGGCTTTATCCAATTACAAAAGCAATAAGTAAGCAATTGATGCCTATTTATGATAAGCCTATGATTTACTACCCCTTGTCTGTTTTGATGCTGGCAGGTATCAACGAGGTTCTCATTATTACAACGCCAGAAGATAACGCTGCTTTTAAGCGCCTTTTAGGCACAGGTGAAGACATTGGCTGCCGGTTTGACTATGCCATACAGGAAAAGGCTAACGGCCTTGCCCAGGCTTTTATAATCGGCGCTGATTTCATCGGAAATGATAAGGTAGGCCTGGTATTAGGTGATAATATATTTTATGGCTCAGGTTTCAGCAAGCTGATACAAAGCTTTAATGATGTAAATGGCGCCGCAATATTTGCTTACCCGGTAGCTGATCCTGAACGATATGGTGTAGTTGAGTTTGATAAGGATAACAAGGCCATCTCTATCGAAGAAAAGCCCAAGCATCCCAAGTCAAAATTTGCGGTACCCGGCTTGTATTTTTATGATAATAGCGTTGTAGAGGTAGCTAAAAATATTAAACCTTCTGCGAGGGGGGAATATGAAATTACCGATATTAACAAAGTCTATCTTGAAAACGGGAATTTAAATGTAGGCGTAATGGACAGGGGAACTGCATGGTTGGATACCGGTACTTTTGATTCTTTAAGTGATGCTACAGAATTTGTACGGGTTATAGAAAAAAGGCAATCCAAAAAGATCGGTTGTATTGAAGAAGTAGCCTACCTGATGGGATATATAGATGCAGAGCAATTACAAGTTTTGGCGCATAAATACAATAAAAGCGGCTATGGCGCTTATATTCAGTCCGTACTCGAAAATAGATAATTTATTATATTAATTAACGTGAGGTAAGATATTATCTATTGCAGACAGCATATTGGCAGTCAAATTAGTATCTCCTGCATCTAACCAGATAATGTCTTTATCTTTTCTGAACCAGGTAAGCTGTCGTTTTGCAAAGCGCCTGGTGTTTTGTTTAATCAGATCAACCGCTGCATCAAGGCTTATTTTTCCTTCAAAGTAATCAAATAACTCTGTGTAGCCAACAGTGTTTAGCGCGTTATAGTGGCGATAGGGAACCAGCAATTCCACTTCCTGCAATAAACCTTCATTAATCATAAAATCTACGCGTTGATTTATTCGTTCGTAAAGTATTTCGCGCGGCATATCCAGCGCCAGTTTTATTACGTTAAACGGGCGGCTCTTGCTGCTTTGTGTTTGATAGGATGAAAAGGGTTTGCCGGTACTTTCATAAACCTCTAATGCCCTTATTACTCGTTGAGGATTATTAATGTCAACTAATTTACAGTATTCCGGGTCAACTTCTTTCAGGCGTTCCTGCAGTACTCCAATGCCTCTAATTGCCATTTCAGTGTTCAGCCGGTCGCGGATGTCAGGGTCAGCAGTAGGTAAGTCGTCAAACCCTTCGGTAATGGCTTTAATATATAAGCCGGAACCGCCAACCAATATTACTACCTTGTAGGTTTTAAACAGCTCATCAAGCAAGATAAGGCACTCCCGCTCAAAATCGCCTACCGAGAAAGGCTCGATAACACTATGCGAGTTTACAAAGTAATGCGGGGCAGCAGCCAGTTCTGCATCCGTAGGTTTGGCAGTTCCGATATTCATTTCACGGAAGAACTGCCGCGAGTCGGCCGAGATAATTACCGTGTTATAATGCTGCGCAAGTTGTATAGCTGCTGCAGTTTTACCAGAAGCTGTAGGGCCGGCTATTACTATTAATGTTGGCGTATCAGTATTTACAGGAGCATTCATGGTTCATTAATCATATAGTTAACAACATTGAAGCAAATGTTGTGCTAAATGCCGATATGTATATGACTTTTGGCCTTCTACTGATCAATAGTCTTCATCGCGGCCGCTGCGCCTGTCGTCTTCTTCAAAGTTCTCATCATCGCCAAAGCCAAATTCATCCTCTTCATTTTCCTCTTCGTCATTTCCATGTTTTTCTTCGGTTGCATCAGCGTCAGTAACCTCAGAGAAATCCTCAGCATCTTCCGGCGTGTAATGCATTTCATTTAGGAAATCGAAATCCTCATCTGCAGATGATATTACAGTGGGATTAAATACGTTACCAAACTGTTTAGGTGCTTCGCCTACAGATCGTATAACGGCTGGATAAGTAATATTAGGATTTTCTTCAAGGATGATCTTCATTAGCTCTACATGAAAATCAAATGGCCTGTCGAAGTTAAAAGTATAATAAAATTTTTGGTGCGGATCGTCGATGTAGCTGCTTAGCTTGCACTTATCCATCAATGGAATTTTTCTTTCAATCCGTTTTTGGTTTGGCAAATAGGTAATCTCGTCGCCTTTCATCCATTGGTCGTTGCTTACATAAAAAGATGAAGGAAACTCGGGGTTGTAGCCGGTAGACTGATGTATTGCTTTATGAAGATCCTCAAACGTTTGGTTTGATTTGATATCAATATCCCGCGAAACATCATCATAATCCTCAAAAGTTACCCTGAACCTGTATAGTGCCATTTTATAAGTAAAGTTTTTTTGTCAAAAATAATATGTTTATTAAAAATCAGCTTGCCACAACTTTCAAGCCAATTTCCGCTCCTTTTTCAATTGTGTACTTAATTGCCGCTTCGCGGTCATTTGATATTTCGCCTTCCAGTATCGCTTCACGGATTTTATTCTTGATAATGCCTACCTCGCGGCCCTCGGCTATCCCAAATAGCTGCATTATATCCAACCCGCTAACAGGGGGTTGCCAGTTACGTATACTATCCCGCTCTTCAACGTCCTTTAATTTTTGTTGTACCAGTTCAAAATTCTGACGGTACTTTTTAACCTTGTACTCGTTTTTGGTGGTTACGTCTGCTTTACACAACAGCATCAGTGCTTCTATATCATCACCTGCTTCAAAAAGTAACCTACGTACGGCGGAATCTGTAACTACGGATTGTGATAATACTATCGGCCTTAAATGAAGCTGCACCAGCTTTTGCACAAACTTCATTTTCTCGTTAAGCGGAAGCTTGAGCTGTGCAAATATTTTGGGTACCATGCGGGCGCCTTTGTCCTCGTGCCCATGAAACGTCCAGCCGTGGCCGGCTTCAAACCGTTTAGTTGGGGGTTTGGCAATGTCATGTAATATGGCGGCCCAGCGTAACCATAAATCGTCTGTGTGTTCACAAATATTATCCAGTACCTGCAGGGTATGGTAAAAGTTGTCTTTATGTCGTTTGCCATTTATTACTTCCACGCCATAAAGCGCCGCCATTTGCGGGAATATAATGTGCAACAACCCTGTATCAAACAAATAATTAAAGCCTAACGATGGCTTAGGAGACAAAATGATCTTGTTCAGCTCATCTGTAATGCGTTCCTGCGATACAATTTTTATGCGCTGTAAATTGCTTTTAATGGCTGATACAGCGTCGTCATTTATTTTAAAGTTAAGTTGTGAGGCAAAACGTATGGCCCGCATCATTCTCAGGGGATCATCAGAAAAAGTATCGCCAGGGTTTAACGGCGTACGTATAAGTTTCGTTTCCAAATCGGCAATGCCATTAAATGGATCTATTAAATCACCGTAAACATCCGGGTTAAGGGCTATAGCCAATGCGTTTATAGTAAAGTCGCGGCGTTTTTGATCGTCTTCTAAAGTGCCGTTTTCAACAATTGGCTTACGCGAGTCGGACCGGTAACTTTCTTTGCGGGCACCCACAAACTCCACTTCTACATCCTGATAGCGAAGCATAGCAGTGCCAAAATTTTTAAAAACAGCTAATTTAACATTAAGCTGTGTTGCTACTGCTTCGGCAAATGTAATACCGTTGCCAAGTACCACAATATCAATATCTTTAGAAGGGCGTTTAAGAAATATATCGCGCACGTAGCCGCCTATTGCAAAAGCCTGAACATTATGTTGAGCTGCAAGCTTAGAAATAACAGAAAATACCGGATGTTGCAGGTGTTGTTTCATAGTTAATACTGCGAACAGGCTTGTATTTGCACCACAAATTTAACGATTTATAACCTTTAACGGCGAATAAATTCAAAAGCGCCGTTCGGTGCAAGCCGCATAATGGTTGATGGCTTTTTGATCTGGGTGATATGCTGGTCCAAGTCAACCACATAATCAACACCATCTATGATATCCTGACTTATTTTTGAAAAGTACTCAGGAGAGGGCTGGCCACTTATGTTTGCCGATGTACTTACCAGTGGCTTGCGCATACGCTGTATGAGCTGCTGGCAAAACGGATGGCTGCTAACACGGATGCCAACGCTGCCATCCTCTGCTATAAGGGCAGGTGAAATGTTTTTTGCGCCTGGCATTACCAGTGTAAGCGGGTTTTCTGCAAACTCAATTAAATCATAAGCAATGTCTGGCACCTCGTTGATATAGCTTTGCAGCTTGTTATCAACATCTACCAGGATGATCATACTTTTGCTTTCTTCGCGCTGTTTTAAAGCATATATCTTTTTCACAGCTTCGGTATTGGTAGCATCGCAGCCAATGCCCCAGATGGTATCTGTAGGATAAAGTATGATGCCCCCATCCTGCACAATTTTCAGTGCCTTATTTACTTCGTCTTTAAGCATTGTCAAGATGCAAACTTAATGCATTTATTATTTTATTTTCGTCTAAAAGTTGCATACACTTGGGCACGCCATATAATTTACAAACGTTACGTACACAAGGTTCGCAATCTAACTTAGCTGCACGTATTATATTTAACCCTTTTGGGTTATAAGGTGCGGTGTTTAGCTCATTACCTGCGCCGAACAAAACAACTACAGGAACATTCAGTGCATTGGCCAGATGCGCGGGCCCCGAGTCGGTGGTTAAAACAACCTTGCTTTGTGAAATTAGTTCAGCAAGTCCTTTCAGATCGGTTTTACCGGCGTAATTATGCAGCCTCTCCTGGTTTTCCAAGCCTGATAACAAACTTTCAATGAATCCGGCTTCTTTAAAAGAACCAACAAAAACAAATTGCGTTGTTTTAAACATGCTGGTAAGCGAGTTGATTAGGCTTTTCCCTTTTTCAACTGGCATTCGCCTGGATGATGCTTCAGAGTTAAAGTTAACGATGGCATTGTTGGCTGAAGCTGAGAAATTACCGTTTAAGGATACTTCTGGTTTTGGAGCGATAGCGCCGGCAGACTTTTCTAACAAATACAGATATTCATCAACTCTGTGTACACCCTTAGGTTGCTTAATAGCGTTAGTTAGCAGAAAAATTCCGCCTTCTTTGGCATAACCTATGCGTTTTTTAGTACCGCTGGCCCAAGCCATCGCCAATGAGGAAAGCGATTGAGGTAAGTTAAAATACAGATCATAATGATGATCTTTTAAGGCTTTTCCAAAGCGATATGCTCCCCCAAGCCCTTTGTATTCCTGTTTTGAAAAAAGATGAATGTGATTTATGCCCACAATGAAAGCTGCAATGCCGGCAAGTTCTTTTTTGATTACAATATCAATTGTCGCTGTGGGGTATTGTTGTTTTACAGCGCTAATGAAGGCAGTGCTCATCACAATGTCGCCAAGCCAGTTAGGAAGGCGGATAAGTATCTTCATCTTTTTGTTGATTAAGTGAGTGGTTGATTAAGCGAAGAGTTAAAAACAACAAAACTACTCACTTAATCAACCTGATCAACCTGCTACTTAAACAGCAACATTATTATCCCTTAACGCATCATTTAACGATGTCTTTTTATCTGTTGACTCTTTACGCTTGCCAATGATAAGCGCGCAAGGCACCTGGTAGTCACCGGCAGGGAAAGATTTGGTATATGAGCCTGGTATCACAACTGAGCGGGCCGGAACCCTGCCTTTATATTCAACAGGTGTAGAACCGGTTACATCAATGATCTTGGTTGAGGCAGTTAATACTACGTTTGCACCTAATACCGCTTCTGCCTCTACATGCACACCTTCAACCACAATCGCACGAGAGCCTAAAAAGCAATTATCTTCTATAATAACCGGCGAAGCCTGTACCGGCTCCAGCACACCGCCAATACCTACACCGCCGCTCAGGTGCACATGCTTACCAATTTGTGCACATGAACCTACAGTAGCCCAGGTATCAACCATGGTACCTTCATCAACATAAGCACCTATATTTACGTAAGACGGCATCATGATAACGCCTTTGGCCAAATAAGCGCCATAGCGGGCAAGGCCATGAGGTACCACACGCACTCCAAGCTCTTTATAATTGGTTTTGAGTTTCATTTTATCATGAAATACAAAAGGGCCGGTTTTAATTTCTTCCATTGCACGTGTAGGAAAGTATAATATGACAGCTTTTTTCACCCAATCATTGGTGTGCCAGCGGCTGCCTATTAATTCAGCTACACGTATTTCGCCTTTGTCAAGCCTGTCAATCACGGCTTCAATGGCGTTGGTATATTCATTAAAGTTTAAAAGGTTGCGGTCTTCCCAGGCATCCTCAATAAGTTTCTTTAAATTAAGCATTACTACGAAAAAATAAATTTTGTCAAATTAAAGGATTTTTAGGGACATTTGTTGATTAGAGTGTTAAGTTTTAAGATAGCACAATTGATATGCCGGATAAGGAAAAACTTAGGATTGACAAATATTTGTGGGCTATACGTGTATTTAAAACCCGCACATTGGCTGCCGATGCTTGCAGGGCCGGCCGTGTAAAACTGGATGGAAGTAATGTAAAGCCATCGCACGAGGTTAAAATAGGAGAGGTGTACAACGTATCTAAAGGGATAGAAAAGAAAGTCATAAAAATTACCGGCCTGTTAGAAAATCGGGTGGATGCAAAAACGGCTATAATGTTTTATGAGGATATAACACCCGAAGAAGAAACAGTGGCATTTAAATCTATGTTTCATGCGCCTATACTTAAGCGGGATCGTGGTACAGGGCGACCAACTAAACGGGACAGGCGTGAGATTGACGGACTAAAAGACGATTTTTTTGAATAAACACAAACACACAAAGTTTTTCGTGGTTCACAATTTCAAAAAATAATAAACCTTCATTAACAGTTAAAGCGGGCTGATTAAGCATTTATACATGGAAGAAAATTTTACAGATCACAAGATTGCGATTATTGGATTAGGATATGTAGGGCTGCCTTTAGCTGTAGAATTTGCAAAAAAGTATCAGGTATTGGGCTTTGATACCAACGTTAACCGCGTTAATGAACTTAATGCCGCAAACGATGTGTTAAATGAAGTGGAAAGCGCTGATATAAGACTTATAATGGCAGATAGCCGGCCAGATGCATTGGAAGGCCTTAAGTTTTCTGCTGAACAAGATCAGCTTAAAAATTATAACACTTACATTGTTACTGTACCTACACCCATAGATCAGTTCAAGGCACCCAACCTTGACCCTTTGCTCAATGCAACCGAAATGCTGGGTTCGGTATTAAAAAAGGGTGACCTGGTTATTTATGAATCTACAGTTTATCCGGGTTGTACAGAAGAAGAGTGCATTCCCTTGCTTGAAAAAGCTTCCGGATTGAAATTTAACAATGACTTTTTTGTTGGTTACTCCCCTGAAAGGATAAATCCCGGAGATAAAATCAATACCCTCACCAAAATTAAAAAAGTAACCAGTGGGTCAACTCCCCAGGTTGCAGAAAGTGTAGATAAGTTGTACGCCTCTATAATTGAAGCAGGCACACATAAAGCGCCAAGTATAAAAGTTGCCGAAGCATCCAAAGCAATAGAAAATGCCCAAAGAGACGTAAATATCTCGTTTGTAAACGAACTGGCTCTGATATTTGACAGGATGAACATCGATACCAATGATGTGCTTGATGCTGCAGCAACTAAGTGGAATTTTTTGCGGTACAGGCCCGGGCTTGTAGGTGGCCATTGTATAGGCGTTGATCCTTATTACCTTGCTCATAAGGCTCAATCGCTTGGTTATCATCCCGAAGTGATACTTTCAGGAAGAAGGGTTAACGATAATATGGGCGTATTTGTAGCCAATAAGGTTGTTAAGCTATTAATTAACAAGGGTAAAAATATTGCAAATGCGAGAGCACTTATATTGGGTATTACTTTTAAAGAAAACTGTGCCGACATCCGTAACTCCAGAGTGGTGGATATTTACCATGAGTTATGTGAATTTAAAATGAAAGTAGATGTTTATGACCCGTTAGCCAATGCAAAAAAGGTTAAAGAAGAATATGACATTAATATACAGGATAATATAGATAAAGTTTATGATGCTATTGTCCTTGCTGTTGCTCACGATAACTTTAAATCGCTTGACTTGGTTAGTTATCTGTCTGAAAACGGCGTTATATTTGATTCGAAGGCAGTTTTACCAAGAAATATAGTGGATGCCAGGTTATAATCAGCCTAAAATTTAAGAAAAAATTGAAGATGAATTAATTATTGTTATCTGAAACATTTTTTATATTTGCTATAAAGTAAAGATATTGTTGCAATTATTAAAGTTATATTTGAAAAAATCTAATAATATATTAATAGCATTATTATCTTTTAGTATTTAAGTACCCCTGTTCTATGAATCACAGATACTCCACATTTGTTAAAACTATAAACCTTATCGTAGATTATATATGCCTGAATGTGGGAATGGTGGCTGCTTACCAGATAGAGGGTCGGGAAAGCATATTCTGGATGTACAATAAAAACTATCTTCCGGTTGTGCTTCTGTTTAATCTTACATGGTTATTATCTGCCAATATAACTGGCTTGTATCAACATGTATTGCATAAAGACTCCATCAAGACTTTCAGCCATGTTATTAAAACTTATTTAATATTCATAAGTCTCATTTGTGTTATTATCATAGTTAACAGCACAAATACCTATTTAATTACACGTGATTTTCTGTTTAGCTCATCAACGTTTTTTGGCGTATTGCTGGCTGTCTGGAAACTCCTGTTCCTGATACTTCGCAGAAGCGATCGTGCAAGGCTGAACGACTCCCGCAGCGTTATTATTGTAGGATGCGGAAGAATAGGCAAAGATTTGCAGGCCTTTTTTCAGAAATATACAAACCAGGGTTATAAAGTAGCCGGTTTTTTTGATGATGATCCCGATGCTGTCGATAATAAAGAGATGTATCTTGGTCCGGTTGATGACTGTATCAAATACGTACTTGATAACAGTATAAACGAAATATTCTGCACCTTACCGGTATCGGAGTCATCCAAAATAGAAAAACTTATAGTGGATGCTGATAAAAATATGATACGCTTTAAGTTTGTACCGGAATATTACAATTATGGTATAAAGCCTGTTTTTGTTCAGTCGTTCGGGCACATTCCTGTAATTTCTGTAAGAGCAGAACCTTTGGAAAACATGTTGAACCGGTTTATTAAACGACTGTTTGATATTGTGTTTTCCTTGTTCATTATCATATTTTTCTTTAGTTGGTTATTTCCGATACTTGCTATTTTAATAAAGCTGGAATCAAGGGGACCTGTATTTTTTAAACAACTGAGGTCAGGCCGCGAAAATGAGCCTTTCATGTGTTTTAAGTTCAGAAGCATGAAAGTAAACAATGATTCAGATAAAAAACAGGCTACCCGCGGCGACAGCCGTGTTACAAAGATAGGTGCCTTTATGCGCCGCACCAGTATAGATGAACTTCCTCAGTTTTTCAATGTGTTAATTGGCAATATGTCTGTAGTAGGCCCAAGGCCACACATGCTTAGCCACACCGAGCAGTACGCCAGCCTGATTGATAAGTACATGCTAAGGCATTTTCTTAAACCCGGAATTACCGGTTGGGCACAGGTAAATGGGCTGCGTGGCGAAACTCCTTATACCGAATTAATGGCAAAGCGTATTGAGTATGATGTTTGGTATCTGGAAAACTGGTCATTTTTGCTTGATCTTAAGATCATATTCCTGACTGTATGGAATAGTGCCAAAGGCGAAGAAAATGCCTTTTAAGCGGTGACTTAGATAGTTTTGCTCATTAACAATACTTCGATATTTTAAGTACTTTTGCGTGCGTAGAAAACCGGCAGCTATACAGCTATCATGAAAAGTATTGCACAAAAAGTATTCGATATAGAGATTGCTTCACTAAACTCAGTTTCGTCGGCTATTGACGAACAATTTGATCTGGCTGTAAATGCAATCCTTAAATCTGAGGGCAGGCTGGTAGTTTGCGGTATGGGTAAATCGGGCCACATAGGCCGTAAAATTTCGGCCACATTTACCAGTACGGGAACACCAAGCTTTTTTATGCATCCCGGTGAAGCTTTTCACGGCGATCTGGGGATGATCTTTCCGCAAGATATAGTGCTACTGATATCTTACTCCGGCGAAACAGAAGAAGTGCTGAAAATTGTACCCTATTTGCAGCATAATAACAATATTTTTATTGCCATAACCGGAAGGCCGGACTCTACCCTGGCAAAAAATTCCACCTATCATCTTAATGTGAAAGTGCCGCAGGAAGCCTGCCCGTTAGAGTTGGCACCCACATCATCTACAACTGCTACTTTGGTAATGGGTGATGCGCTGGCAATTGCTTTGATGACCGCTAAGGATTTTACTCCTGCCGATTTTGCACGCTTTCATCCCGGTGGCAGTCTTGGTCGTAAACTATTGGTAAAGGTTAAAGATCTGATGCGCACGGAAAAACTGCCATTCATCAGTACAGATTCGTCGTTTACACAACTGGTGTTAAAAATGTCTGAGGGTAAGTTGGGAATGGTTATAGTTGGCTCGCCAGGTAATGTAGCTGGTGTTATAACAGACGGCGACTTGCGCCGTGGATTAGTTAAGTATAAAGATATCTATCATTTATCTGTCACGGATTTAATGAGTACAAATCCTGTAATGGTAAACGAAGATGATTTGGTTTTTGATGCAGAAGAACTGATGATAGAGCGCAAAATAACTACGGTGCTGGTAGGCAATGCGCAGAATATATTAACAGGGGTGTATCAGATATTTAACCAGGTGTAACTATGAAAGCTGTTATAGTTATTCCTGCGCGCTTAAAATCAACCCGCTTACCTGATAAGGTATTGCTTGACTTGGGTGGTAAACCTGTAATACAGCGGGTATATGAAGCCTGTCAAAAAGCAACCTTACACCAGGAGATATGGATAGCAGCAGATAGCAAAGATGTTTTTGATATTTGCAAAATGTTCACTGCCAATGTGCTGATGACGAGTGATCAGCACCCAAGCGGAACCGACCGTGTTGCTGAGGTGATTGAACAGGTACAATGCGACATTGTGGTAAATGTGCAGGGCGACGAACCTTTTTTTGATGCCGGTATTATAGACAGGCTGATAACCTCATTACAGCAAAGCGATGCAGTAATGGCCAGTGTTTGTGCCCCTGTGCAAAATAAGGATGAATTGAGCAACCCTAATCTGGTAAAAGTGGTAACCGATATCAATGGCCATGCCATTTATTTTTCAAGGTTTGCTATACCTTATTCCCGCGATGTGGAGGTAGATGATACCTCCATCTATAAAAAGCACATGGGCATATATGCTTTTAAGGCCTCGTTTTTGAAACAATATGTTACGATGCCCGTGTCTTTTTTAGAGGCATCAGAAAAACTTGAACAATTAAGGGCCATTGAGAATGGCTATAAAATAAAAATGATAGAGGTGAAAAATTTTGAAAAAGGAATTGATACACCCGATGACCTTGAACTTGCCCGTAAAAAGATAAAAGATAATGACATTATATAATCAAATTGTCCAAAAGCCTTTCTTTATTGTTGGTCCCTGTGTTATGGAAAACCAGGACCTGCTTTACACAGTAGCAGAGAAGGTTGCAGAAATTGGCAGCAAATACCCGGTTACTGTTGTTTTCAAATCTTCGTTTGATAAGGCAAACCGTACCAGCATACATTCTTACCGCGGCCCGGGGCTTGCCAAAGGAATGGAAATGCTAAATAATGTAAAGGAGAAGTTTGGTCTGCCGGTTACTACAGATATACACGAACCTTTCCAGGCGGCTGCATGTGCCGAGGTGGTAGATATTTTACAAATACCTGCTTTTTTATGCCGCCAAACCGATCTGCTGGTCGCTGCCGCAGAAACGGGCAAAGTGGTGAACATAAAAAAAGCGCAGTTCTTATCGGGCCAGGATATGTTTTATCCGGCACAAAAAGTAAAAGAAGCTGGTAACGAGCAGATCATATTTACCGAGCGGGGGAACTCTTTTGGTTATAACAACCTGGTAGTTGATTTCAGGAATATAGCCGATATGAACGAATTTGGCTATCCTGTTTGTATGGACTGCACCCACTCGGTACAACGGCCGGGAGGCGCTGGCGGCAAAACAGGGGGCGACCGTAAGTTTGTACCTTCTATGGCGCGCGCGGCGAAGGCCTTTGGTGCCAGTGGTTATTTCATTGAAACCCATCCTGACCCGGACCATGCCCTGAGCGACGGCCCGAACATGCTTTACCTGAGTGATCTGGAGGAACTGGTAAAAGCGTTGATCAATTAATACATGCCGGCTTTTACAACCACCGCCACAATAGCTATTTCAGGTGTGTTGCGTACGATTTTGCATTATAGCCTGCATTTTTTAGCGCCGGGGTTTATAGCTTATTTGTTTTTCAGGAATCAATGGAAAAAAGCCTGGCTAATTATGGTTGCAACTATGCTGGTAGATGCCGACCACCTTTTTGCCACACCGGTTTTTGATGCGGGAAGATGTAGTATTGGCTATCATCCATTACATTCTTATTACGCTGTTGCTGCTTATTTTATCCTGCTTTTTTTTCCAAAAACGAGGGTTATTGCCGTAGGGTTGCTGTTCCACATGTTTACCGATTGGCAGGACTGTTTGTGGATGTAAGCATTAGTAATCGGTTTTGTTTTCGGTCATTTCCCACTGTTTAAATACCTCCAGCGATTCCTCATGCATCAACTGCTCAAAAGGTAGTTTACGGCTGCTCATGGGTAATTCCAGTTCGCCATAAATAAAGTGATCGTCAAAACCAATATTAGCAGCATCTTTTTTGGTGTTGGCATAGTAAACTTTGCTAATCCTTGCCCAGTAAATAGCGCCAAGGCACATAGGGCAGGGCTCGCAACTGGTGTATATTACACAACCATCTAAACTGAAAGTACCTAATTGCTGGCAGGCTAAGCGTATGGCCGATACCTCGGCATGTGCGGTGGGGTCATTATCAGGTACAACTTTATTAGCACTTGCGGCTATCACTTCACCGTTTTTTACGATGACAGCGCCAAATGGGCCGCCTTGTTTACTTTCAACATTATATCTGGACAACTCAATGGACATCCGCATAAATTCCTTGTGTACGTTTTCCATAATTCAATCCATCAAAAAACCCCAACTAACAGCCGGGGTTCAAGTTCATTATATAAACTGTTAATCTGCATGCTGCAGAACACATGTCAAATCTTATTTTTTATCCTTTGCGTATGCTTCATTAAGTTTTTTGATAACATCGGCAGTTACGTCCAGATTTGGATCGCCATATAACATGGTAGGATCGCCTTTTTTGAAAGTTAACACCAATTTATAGCCATTTTCTTTTGCGTAGGTTTTGGTGAAATCAATAAGCTTTTCGTAGAGTTTGGTTTGCTCATTCATCTGGTCGGTTTGAACGGCGGCACCGGCGTTTTGCTGATATTGCTGAAACTCCTGTGCCTTGCGATTTAAACGCTGCTCGGTAGCTTGGCGCTGATCGGCGCTCATGGTAGCAGCATTTTTTTGATACTCGGCAACTTCGCGCTGTATAGCATTCTGGCGGGATTGCACATCGCTTTGGGCTGCTTTACCCTTGCTTTCCAGGCGTTTATCCATGTCTTTAATATAATCATATTGCGACACGACAGAATCCTGGTTAATAAAAACTATTTCGGGCTTGTTTGACGGAGCCGATGATGCAGTATTTGAAGCAGCAGGTTTATCAGCAGGTTTATTTTGATTGCAGGCAGCTACGCTTGCCGCAAGGGTTAAAGCTAATACTGATTTTGTAACTAATGACGCTTTGATATTCATTGATATTGAACTATAAAATTTTGACAAATATAATTTTTTAACTCAAGTTTCCTATCCATTAATTACATGTTTATAGCGGGTCATATTTATCAACAATCGTACTATTGTTGCACATTATTAAGCGGATTTCGCTCTTAAAATCGTATTTTTGTTTGTTAAACTCCTTACTGGAGAACGTTAGTGTTTAGTAAAATATGAGCGAAGAAAATCAGAATAAATCAAATTATTCGGCGGATAACATACAGGTTTTAGAAGGATTGGAGGCAGTTCGCAAAAGGCCTTCTATGTATATTGGTGATACAGGTGTCAAAGGCCTTCATCACCTGGTTTACGAGGTGGTTGATAACTCGATAGATGAGGCGCTGGCCGGCTATTGCGATACTATCAATGTCACCATCCATAAAGGAAATTCGGTAACAGTTAAAGATAACGGCCGTGGTATACCTACAGGTATCAATACTAAGGAGCAAAAATCTGCCCTTGAAATTGTTATGACCGTATTGCATGCCGGTGGTAAGTTTGATAAGGATACTTACAAGGTATCTGGCGGTTTGCACGGTGTGGGTGTAAGTTGCGTTAACGCGTTATCAACCCATGTGAAAACCGTTGTACACCGTGAAGGTAAGATTTTTACCCAGGAATATGAGCGCGGTAAGCCTATGTTTGATGTTAAAACCATCGGCGAGTCTGACCTGACAGGTACCATACAAACTTTTCAGCCCGATCCTGAGATATTTACCACTACTACCGAGTATAAGTTTGAAACACTGGCAACCCGCTTACGCGAGTTGGCTTTTTTGAATAAAGGTATCAAACTAACCCTTACAGATGAAAGACAGACTAATGAGAACGGTAGCTTTGTAACCGAAGAATATTACTCTGAAGGTGGTTTAAAAGAATTTGTTAAATATCTTGATGGTACACGTGTACCTATCATACCCGAGCCAATTTATGTAGAAGGTATAAAACAAGGGATACCAGTAGAACTGGCCCTGCAGTATAACGATACTTACTCTGAGAATGTATTTTCATACGTAAACAACATCAATACCATTGAAGGTGGTACACACGTTGCCGGTTTCAGAATGGGATTAACCCGTACGCTTAAAGCTTATGCTGATAAAGAAGGCTTGCTTAAGAATGTTAAGATTGATGTTACAGGTGATGACTTCCGGGAAGGCTTAACCGCTGTTATATCTGTAAAAGTTGCGGAACCCCAGTTTGAAGGGCAAACCAAAACCAAGCTGGGTAACAGCGAGGTGAGTGGTGCTGTAAACGTGGCTGTTGGCGAGATATTAGGTAATTACCTGGAAGAAAACCCCAGGGAGGCTAAGATGATAGTGCAGAAGGTTATCCTTGCAGCTACCGCCCGTGCCGCCGCACGCAAAGCACGCGAAATGGTGCAGCGCAAAAGCGTAATGAGCGGATCTGGCTTGCCCGGTAAACTGGCCGACTGTGCTAACAGTGACCCGACACTTTGCGAGATTTACCTGGTAGAGGGTGACTCGGCAGGTGGTACTGCCAAACAGGGGCGCGACCGTGAATTCCAGGCTATTTTACCATTACGTGGTAAAATACTTAACGTGGAAAAAGCCATGGAACACAAGATTTATGAGAATGAGGAAATAAAAAATATGTTCACCGGGCTTGGCGTAAGCATTGGTACCCCTGAGGATGCCAAAGCGCTCAACCTTACCAAACTGCGGTATCATAAAATTGTGGTCATGACGGATGCCGACGTAGACGGCTCGCACATCACCACACTTATCCTGACCTTCTTTTTCCGTTACATGAAAGAGTTGATTGAGTATGGGTATGTTTATATCGCATCTCCTCCACTATATCAGGTTAAAAAGGGGAAAGAACAGGAATATTGCTGGAATGACCAGCAGCGTGATTTGGCCATACAAAGGCTTAAAGGTGCCGGCAAAGAGGATAGTGTGCATGTACAGCGTTACAAAGGTTTGGGAGAGATGAACGCTGAGCAGCTTTGGGAAACAACCATGAACCCTGCTAAACGAACGCTTAAACAAGTGAGCATTGAAAACGCTGCCGAATGCGACCGCACTTTTTCTATGTTAATGGGCGATGAAGTTGCTCCGCGTCGCGAGTTTATTGAAAAGAATGCACGTTACGCGCGTATCGACACCTAATCAATTTGAATTTTCATATACAACGCCCGGTTGAAAGCCGGGCGTTTTTTTGTGGTCAAATTAAATATATAATTTTCTTAGGTATATATAAAAGTTATATATTTGATCTATGGCTTCAAATTCAATGCTTAAAGGCAGTTTACAAACCATTATACTAAAGTTATTGGAAGATAACAGTGAAATGTATGGTTATGAAATCACTCAGAAAGTAAAAGAACTGTCGGATGGAGAGCTCTTGCTGACGGAGGGGGCGCTTTATCCTGCTTTGCATAAACTGGAAGCTGATGGATTTTTAGAGACATATACCCAAGTGGTTGATAACCGCGTAAGAAAATATTACCGGCTTACAAAGGAGGGTGGGAAGGAAGTACGGAACAAGTTAAAAGAGGCCCAGGCATTTATTGACCAATTACAAGTACTGTTAAATCTTAGATCAACAACCAAATGAAACCTACATCCCAACAATTAAATAACCTGAAGGATTATCTGAGAAAGGAACTCAAGTTCAGGGAAAGCTTTGAAGAGATCTTCGATCATATCCTGTCTGCCTTAGAGCATCAGCCTGAGGATATTGATTTTCAGGATGCTGTAAACAATATCATAAATCAGGATTTTGGGGGGCACAACAAACTGCCTGATATTGAGAAAAGGATCGCTTCATCTATTGCAGATGATTGCAATAAAAAGTTCCGTAATTTTTTTATCGAGCAGTTAAAGACTCCGGTTGTTTTTTACTACCTGCCATTTGGTGCAGCCATATACTTTGTGCTTAACACGCTGCATCTACCACCTGCAACTATAGAAGGTATAGTAGTAGCAATTGCTTTTTGTCCATCGTTACTTGCTCTGTTCAGGAATTTTAAAGTTGGCTATGCTTTTGGCGACAGGACAGGCTCTGCACGCGATAAGGGTTTTGTTTTTACAGCGTGGTTTCCGGTTTGGCTTTCAGGAGCATTGATATTATGGCTGCCAAAACTTGGGGCTACATTTATATTTAACGTAATATGGGGAGGTAGCGGCTATATTATTCCTGCGATTTTCATCACTTTGGGTGTGATTTATAACGTAGCTATAATTAAGCTTTATAACGATGAATTTAAGTTTGCCAAATAAGTTATTTAAGCAGCAGCTTCTTTTTACCAAAGTCTACAACAGCCTTGTATTTCACAAGCACATCGCTGCCCAATACACCTAACACCTGAGGGTGCCCCATCTGGCTGTAAGCATGGTTGATGGTTGAAAGATCGAGCACGGCCACTTCAATTTCAGGAATAATAAAGTCGCCTATACTAATGTTTGGTATAATGGCGGTTGACGATTGCATACTATTAGTTCCCAGCCCCGTTGATAGTCTGTCGCTGGCAGTAATGGCAGCTTCGGTATTGGCTTCAATAAGTAACTGATGATCAAAAGCTGTGCGTGAGGCACCGGTATCTAATACGACTTTAAATGCCAGGCCAAATACCACTATATCTACTAACGGATGATAGCCATCTCCATGAAGATCAATAATGGTAAGGGGGATTATTATTTTGTTCTTTATTCGTTTCTCAGCCATTGATCAAATAAAAAGCCGGCAATTATAATTTGCCGGCTCAAAAATATAAAAGTTAAGCTAATGGAATTAAAATGGATAACCGATAGCAATATTAAGTATCGCGTTTTTAAAACTTGGGCTTATCGTGCGCGAAGCGCCATCAACAGATGGGAATGGCCTTACCAGCGGGAAGCCCAGATCTGTACGCAGAACAAGTATCGTGGCATCAAACCTTAAACCAAAACCAGCATCTACAGCCAGTTGTTTCAGGAAATTAGGGCCGAAAGTACCGCCTGGCTGGTGTGGTTTGGCGTTCCAGATGTTACCGGCATCTGCAAATAACGCACCGTAAACAATGCTGAAAAGTTTTTGCCTTATCTCTACGTTAGCTTCCAGTTTTACGTCGCCCGACTGATCGGCAATAAACGTGTTACCATCCGCATTGGTAGGGTCAACCGTACCCGGGCCAATAGATCTTGGCCTGAACCCCCTTAAACTATTAGGGCCACCTATAAAAAATTGCTGGTTGTATGGTAAAATGGTTGAGTTGCCATAAGGTAAACCTACGCCAGCTAACAACCTTGTAGCTATTTTGGTACCTGAACTTATTTTATGGAAGAATCGAATCTCACTTTCCGCCTTAACATATTGGTTGAAAGTGGTACCAAAAAGCTTTTTGTCTTTACCTGCAAGCGTATCCGCGCCTGTAATCAATCCGTAAAGATTGTTAGATAAACTTAACTTACCACGGAAATAAAGGCTATTGGTACGGTAATCTTCGGTTGTGTTATCATAAGTGTAGGCATAACTTGGCCCTAATGTAAACTGCGGATCAATAACATGCTTAAGCGCAGGGTTATTTGACTTCTTGATACTATCAGCATACAATTGAGTAATATTACGCGGTTTAACGTAGGTGGCTTCAAGCACGTTCAGCTCATGCATTCTGTGTTCGTCAGTTTTAAACTGGTAACCAAATGAACCGGTAAATGAGTTAAGCGAATATAACTTTTGCCTTACTACAGATGAGTACCCTAACTGCAATACAGTACGGGGTATATAAGCGTTAGAGGAACTTACCCTCCATGGAGTGATTAGCCTTGGCCATGACAGGCTGGTTTGTATACCATATTGATAAACGTTATAACCGCTGTTTTGGCCACCTACCTGCACATCGGTACTTCCAAATAATGTAACAGTAAGCAGTTCGCCACCTTTAAAGGCGTTACGGTTCTTCCAGCTCAGGTTGATTTGCGAGCCGGTATAGTTGGCAGAGGTAGTACGCCCTAAGAGCTCTAATTGTAAAGACTTGCGTTTATATGGTGTAAGGAAATAATAAACATCAAGCTTTGGCGAATCGGGTGTTACATCCTCAAACTTATTTTTCACATTGCGGTAAGGGCCTAAATTGATAAACCTGTTAAGCGAATTATTATGGGTTGTCCTGCTATACACATCGCCGGGATGCAGCAATACGGTGTTAGCAAACATATACGGCCTTGCGGTTTTACGCGGGTCTATTAAATTATACCATCGGTAAGGTACGGCTTTATCCAAATGAAGGTTGGTATCGCGTAAAAAGTAATTAGGGTACACATAAATATTTCTGATAGTATATATTTCACGTGCCTCTGCAGGTGTTTCAGGCTTAATACTTACTATCATATCCACCTGATGGTTTTCAATAGTACTATCAACCTTAACAATTAATTGTTCGGGTGCAAAAAAGTAAAAGCCTTCGTCTTTCAAACGTGTATCAATACGGATACGCTCATTTTTAATTACATCCAAATTATACTTATCACCTTTTTTCAAAAAGGTTTCTTTCATCGTCCCTTTAACAGCTGTATCCAGGTTGTTATCTGTGGCATTGGGGAAAGTTACATTGCGTATAGTGTAAGAAGGGCCGGTCCTGGCTGTAAATACGGCCTTGGCCGTTTTTTCTTTAGCAATGGTATCACCGCTCACTGTCGCCTGGAAATAGCTGATGTTTTGCAGGCGGTTCTGCATTATCTCGCTGTTTTTTTCCAGGTCTACCTGGCTGGCCAATACGGGCGGTTCGCCGTATTTGCTCAGAAATTTTTGTATAAAGTTACTGCGGTTTTTGGTTTTGTAGTATAGCCACAATTTTATCCTCATTCCTAAAAGGGATGAGTTTGGTTTAGGGCGGATGTATGTTTTGAGTTCGGAGCTTAATGCTTTCGCATCTTTTTTAGGTATAGCTTTATCATCAACCTTTACTTCGCCACCTGTATAAAGTTTTTCGCCTTTAGGTAGATACTTTGTAGTGCTGCAGGCATTTAATACCAAGGCAAGGAACGATAAATATATTAAACGTTTGATCATATTGTTGAGGTCTGGGTTTTTTCTCGCTGCTCTTTATCTTTCTGCTGCTGTTCTTTTTCTTGTCTTTCTTTTTCTTTTTGTTCCTCTTTATAGCGTTTTCGCATGGCTTTCTCTTCAGGTGAGCGTTTACGGAATATTTCGCGGAAGCGGTTATAATCTACAGTTAACGAGAAACCGATGCCGGTTTCAATAATTTGCCCCTGGATCACCACAAACTCGTCTTTGCGGTAAGCCCGTAAGGAATACCGGCCGTCTTTACTCAGTTTGTAATTAACCGAAACATTACCAGCGATGTTTGATGTTTTTTGGCCGGCCTGCGCGCCTTCCAGATTAAAATTATTGCCAACGCTTACCGTCAACCGGTCGTTAAGGAAACGTTTGGATAACCCAACGTTCAGATCTGTTCGGTTAGTAGGAGTTCCGGAAGAGTAGTCCTCGCCGGATGTAACACCGAAATTTAAATCGACACCTTGTATCAGGTCGCCCGCAAGACTGTTTAACTGATCGGTAAGCAAACCGCTTACGCTATTACGGATGGCGCCTTCAACACCGGCACTTGGCCCCTGGCTTTGCAATGGGTTGTCGCCAATAAAGTGGCCAAGTACCAGTACTCCCAGTACCTGTTTGTTCATTTCGTTAGGATCAGACCTTACCTGGGCCAAACGGGTTTCTACCGTATTGGTTACTTCGGCAGATACGTTGTAATTGCTGTCGGGCAGTACAATATCAAAGCTAATGTCCGGCTTCATCAATTCGTTCCTTAAGTTAAGGTTTACGTTAAACGGAAGCTTTTGCTTGTACATGGTGGAGTTTTGGTCGATCTGATTAGCTACCAGATCGATAGGAGGGACATTGGCTACATAAGTAGCTGTCAGATCGATATTGGCACTTGTAGGGTCGCCTGTCCAGGTAATGGTGCTTCCTTGTTTAAAATTAAACTTACGGGACACTGTAGCATACGACAGATTATATGAACCCTGATTAACTGTGTAAGTACCTGTTAAGCTGGTTTTACCGCTTGGGTCGATACCGCCGTTAAGATGAGCTTCACCTTTCAATTGTACAATGTCGCCATTGCGCTCATCTACCACGATGGTAAAGTTGGCATTCTTATCAATATTTACATTTGCGTTTACATCTAATCCGGTAACTTCCGACTGTTTAAGCGAGTCGAGCTGACGGGCAATAAGAATTGAATCGGTATTGGGAGCACTTTGGTCAATAAATTCCACCACACCTTTACGGTCTTCAACACCAGGGTCGCTGGTTGGCAGTACAATAGCCAGATCGGTTTTTTCGTTTACGGTTAAAGTCGCATCAACAACCGGTTTGGCCATGTCGCCACGCACTTTGATGTCGGTATCTACAAACAGTTTTCCATAAAATAGCTTGTTATCTGCTTTAGTAGAATTGATCACCCTGAAATTATTAGCACGTATATTCATGCCAAACTTAAAGTCGGTATAGGTTTTAGTATAGATTGAACCCGATATAACGGCTTTGCTATTGGTAGAATCCACCAGTGTAAAATCGTTAAAGCGGATACCTTCATCGTTAAATGTTATGCTTTCCTGAGGCATGGTGAAGTAGGAATTAAGCATAGATACGTTAAAGGCTACCTTATTAAAATTGATATCGCCGCGTACAGCCGGGGCGCTGGTTGTACCCGTGATCTTTAATGCCCCGGTAATATTACCGCTTGAGTTACGTATAGCACCGAATGAAAAGCCCTGGATGCTCTTCATACTCAGGTTAACAATATTAAGGTTCATGTCAAAACGGCTCTCTGGAGTGGTATAGTACAAACCGTTCAGATCAACCTGGTTGCCTTTACCTGTTATGCTTACATTGGCAGCAAAAGCGTTTTGAGTTTGATTGTTAACCTTTAAAGCGATGTTACCCACGGTATCACCCCTGAAACTAAAATTGCTGACATTAAGCGCGGATTCAAACACAGGCGACTTCTGGAAATTGCTTACCACCGCATTGCCGTTTATTGTACCGCCTACCAGTAATGAATCCTGCTGCGCAAGCTTGGTCAGGGTTTCTATCTGGAAGTTTTTAAAATCAACGGTTATCGGTGAGTTCATGCCACCAGAGCTGTTGGCGCTTAACACCTGGTTATTGTTAGTGATGCTGAAGTTACGTGCAAGTATACCCTTGTTGCCAAACTGCAGGGCATTGTCCGCATTTACGCTCCATGCAGTGTAGTCAAGTAAAAGGCCGTCTTGTAAAAAGCTGAACTGATATTCGTTTGGTAAAGCGCTGAATATACCAGCTATGCGATAACGCTCCTTACGTTCTTTATCTCTTATCTGCAGGCTGATGCCCAGTTTGTTGTTTTGAGCGTTACCAGAAATGCTGGTGTATAACAGGTCAAGCGATGAGCCAACTTTAACTTCATCTACAGTAAGGTTATAGTTAAGCGCATTGTTACCAGTGTTTACTGCCAGTTTCATGTTGTTAACAGTGTTTGTGCCGTATACTACAGTCGGTACCGAGCCGTTAACGATCAATTCGCCCGAGGTGCTGTTAAAGCTACCGTTGAACAAAACCGGGTCGAGCTGTTTTAGGTCGGGCGCAAATTTGGTTACCAAAGGCGTTTTAACAAAACGTGCATCAAAGGTAAACTGCTGTGGTGAGTATTTAACCGTTGGCCCGGCTTTAGCCCCGGCTGCCAGGTTGGTATCGTAGTATTTGTTTATTACATCCTGTATGGCGGGCGCAATTTGTGTCAGTTGATACTTGCCGGCCATGTGCGCATAAAAAATTGGTGTTTTAAAGCGCAGGGTGCTGCTATCGGCATTAGCGGTTGAGATAAGGCTTACGGTATCTAAAGCTATACGCTCACCTTTATTTACAACCAATAAATCGGTAGCTAAAATGTTAGCATTTAAATAATCCGGATCGGCAGTTGGCACATCAGCAATTATCTTTCCATGAAAACGCATAGGGTCCTTAACAAAATTTAGTTTTTGCAGGTCAATGCTATCTACCAATAAAGTAGCGTTTACTGATGGATACTTTTTGTTCATGTTAGCCTTGGCATCCAGGCTAAAATTAATGTTAGGGTCGCGCATACGGGCGTTGGCAACGTAACTGCCGTTACTTGCCGATCCTTTCATTACCAGGTTGCGATAGGTGTAACCCTTTACATTGGCGCTCACTACGTCGCCATTAAATTTAAGGCTGGCAGTTTTAGGATCAAGCCCTGCACCACTGATATTTGCCCTTAACGTAATAAAGCCAACTGTTTGAGGCTGCTTGGTTAAGGCACCTACATTTAAGTTGTTTGCTTTAATATTAGCCGAATAAGTTTCGCTGCCTTTGCGTCTTCCGCTACGCATCTGGGCGGTCAGGTCCACAGCGCCGTAGCTGCTGCGCAATGCCATTTTAGTATTAAAGTTTTTCATGCTACCCTTAAAGTTGCCTTTAAGGTCCATGTTTTCGGGTATGCTTACGTTTGGCGGTATCGTCCCTTTAGGCACCAGGCGTGCTATATCATACCGCGTTGTGCGGAAATCATTTATAGTAAGGTCAAAATATGATTTCTCAACATCAGGCAGGCCGCGCATGGTGGCCGAAGCTTTTACATAGGTATTGCCAAAACCACTTATCTCGATGTTAGGGATCCTCAGGTTATTAACCGTACCATTTACACGCCCGTTGATCTTGATGACCGAGTTAGGCGATGATTTAAACGGCTCCATAGATGCCATAGTAGGCATCAGCAGCAATACATCCTTAAGGTCAAGCTTGCTGCCATCCAGGTTTGCATTGATGCTTAGCTTGCCCAGGTCTTTGGTAAGCGACTCGATAGATGGGTAACCTACCTCTAAGTTTTTTTGAATGATTGAGCGGGGCGTTTCTACCAGCAGATCTTTCAGGTAAGCGTTTTTAGGGCCGTAGAAAAAGCTGGTATGGAACTTATTTATTGCTAACCCGCTTTTCTCTGTAAATGTAAACGAGTTGATACGGCCGGAAATGGTATCGGGTGTATAAACTATATTTTCAGCATCGGCATTTAAATTTTTAATACCCATGTGCGCAAAATCCAGGCCGCGGGGCAGGGCTTTCTGCGCATTGTTATCAAACTTAATGTTGTTGTTAGTAAAGGTAATCTTACCTAAAGCAGCGGTCCATCCTTTGGCCTGGGTACGGGAGGTAAGTGTATCAATTTTTTTTACTGTTTTGTCGACCGCTTTTGCAACAGTTGTGGGTTTTGCGAGGATCAGGCCGGCGGTGGTTTGGTCCAGTGTGATAGATTTGATACCTACGTGCTGGTTTTTCATATCTATTTTATCCATACTCACCAAAAATTTGCCCAAATCAACATTAGCCTTCATCTCGTTACTGCGGTAGTCAACCTTAACCTTGGATACATCTATATCACCCAGGGTAAGGTCAAGATTAAGCGGGGTAGTAGCCGTATCAATAGTTGCTGCCTGTTGTATAGAAGAACCGGCCGGCGTTTGAATAATGCGTGCGTTTATACCACTCAGATTGATCTTCGGGATAGTGAATTTCATCTTATCCAGGTCAAAATCTTTAATGCGGGTATCAAAATGGCCAAGCAGGAATTTAATATCGTTACCCGTAGTGACATCTTTATAAGCCAGGTTGATGCGATCAAGGATGATCTTATCAATCGAAAACTTCATGGTAGAGGTAGTATCCTCTGGCTTAGGTTCCTTTTTTTGTTCCCCGGCAAATGCCTTTAAAATATAGTCGAAGTTAAAGGTGCTGTCGGCGTTTCTGCTTACTTTGGCAGTTATGCCTTGCAGGTTAATTTCATTGATCTCTACCTGGCTTTTTAACAGCTTTAGCATAGAGATGTCTACCTTAAGTTTATCACCAGCTATAAGCGTGTCCTTTTTCTGATCCTCAAAATAAACATCTTCAAGTACCAGCATTTTAGGCAGGCCAAGGCTTATATGGCCTATCTCGACCTTGGTGTGGATTTTATTTTGCAAAAAAGTTACGGCCTTATCTTTCGCGAAATTTTGCACAGCAGGTACCTGTATCAAAATTACTACAAGTAACACCAAAAAGATGACACTAGCGATAATCCAAAGAATAGTTTTAAGGGCTATACGTCCAAATCGTTCCAAATTAGTAAAGGTTATGGTTATTACTTATAGTTGTACAAATAGCATGCTATCGATGATTGTATGGTTTTTAACACGGTTTAAAACTAAATTGTTTGTAAAGAATATGTGATAGTAGTCACAAAGCAAATGGGTAAAATGTTAAAAACAAATTACCAATGCTTGTCGGATACACCATCTCAATTTGTAATTTTGTAATCCACGAGATTAGTTGACCCAGATTTGCCATGCCCGATTTTTCGCATCTACACGTACATACCCAGTTTTCGCTGCTCGACGGTGCCGCCGATATATCCAAGTTATATAAAAAGGCCGCTGCCGATGGAATGAAAGCCCTTGCCATTACCGATCACGGTAACATGTTCGGCGTTTTCAAGTTCGTTGCCGAAGCTGGTAAGCATAACGTTAAACCCATTGTAGGCTGCGAGTTTTACGTGGTTGATGACAGGCATGTTAAACAGTTTTCTAAAGAGAAAAAAGATAAGCGTTATCACCAGCTGTTTTTAGCTAAAAACCCTGAAGGGTATAAAAACCTGGTGAAGTTGTGCTCGCTTGGTTATATGGAAGGCCTTTACAGCAAATGGCCCCGTATTGATAAGGAGCTGATCTTAAAATATCATAAAGGGCTTATAGCCACTACCTGTTGTATAGGTGCATCCGTACCGCAGGCCATTTTGCGCGACGGTGAAGAAGCCGCTGAAAAAGAATTTAAATGGTGGCTGGATCTTTTTGGTGAAGATTATTACATAGAGTTACAGCGCCATGAGATAAACGAGCAGGAGATCATCAACAACACACTGCTTAAATTTGCCAAAAAATATGGTGTCAAGGTAATCTGTTCAAACGATTCGCATTACGTGGATCAGCAGGACTCTAACGCGCACGATATTTTGCTTTGTGTAAACACAGGCGATATGCAAAGCACCCCGATAGCTACCGACGAAGAAGGTGGTAAAGGTTATCGCTTCGGGTTCCCTAACGACCAGTTTTACTTTAAAACACAGGCCGAAATGGGTAAGTTGTTTCATGACGTACCCGAGTCGTTAGATAATACCAATGAGATTGTTGACAAGGTGGAAACCTTGAAGCTGAAACGGGATATCCTGCTGCCTAATTACGTAATCCCCCAGGAGTTCAAGATACATAGCGAAATTACGCCTGATGCCGATACGCTGAACCAATGGGAATACCTTAAGCACCTTACTTTTATGGGTGCTAAGGAGCGTTATAAAGATATCAGCCCCGAAGCCGAAGAGCGCATCAACTTCGAGCTTTTCACCATTCGCACCATGGGTTTTGCGGGATACTTCCTGATTGTGGCCGACTTTATTAAGGCAGGCCGCGATATGGGTGTATTTATTGGGCCCGGCCGTGGTTCGGCGGCAGGTTCTGTTGTGGCCTATTGTATAGGTATCACTAATATCGATCCGCTGAAGTATAACCTGCTTTTTGAGCGTTTCCTTAATCCGGATCGTAAGAGCATGCCCGATATAGATACCGATTTTGACGATTCTGGTCGGCAAAAGGTGATTGATTATGTGGTAGATAAGTATGGTAAAAACCAGGTAGCGCAAATTATTACTTACGGCTCTATGGCTGCCCGTACCAGTATACAGGACGTTGGGCGTGTATTGGATATGCCGCTAAGCGAGGTGAACGCGCTTAAAAAGCTGGTACCCGAAACCCTGGGGATTAACCTTAAAACGGCAATAGAACAGGTACCAGAGTTACAGGAGATCTACAAGTCGAACGACTTGAAAGGGGTAGTATTACGCGAGGCTGAAAAGTTGGAAGGCTCGGTACGTAATACTGGTGTGCATGCCGCGGGTATTATCATCGCGCCTTACGACTTAACAGAGATTGTCCCTGTTGCGACAGCTAAGGACTCCGATCTGTTAGTTACCCAGTATGACGGCCGTGTGATTGAGGATGCCGGCGTTATTAAGATGGACTTTTTGGGCCTTAAAACCCTTACCATTATTAAGGATGCCCTCCGCCTGATCAAACAAAACCATAACGTTGAGATAGATATCGATTACATTCCGCTGGACGACCAGGAAACCTATGCCCTTTACCAGCGTGGGGATACCAATGGTACGTTCCAGTTTGAAAGTGATGGTATGCAAATGTACCTGCGCGACCTTAAGCCCGATAAGTTTGAGGACTTAATAGCCATGAACGCCCTTTACCGCCCGGGCCCAATAGAGTACATCCCTAACTTTATTAAGCGTAAGCACGGGCAGGAAGAAATTGTGTTCGACTTGCCGGATATGGAAGAATACCTGGGCGAAACCTATGGTATTACTGTATACCAGGAGCAGGTGATGCTTTTATCGCAAAAGCTGGCAGGCTTTAGTAAGGGCGATGCCGACGTTTTGCGTAAGGCAATGGGTAAAAAGCAGATAGAGGTACTTAATAAAATGGAAGCCCAGTTTATGGAAGGGGCAATGGCTAAAGGCCACCCTAAAGATAAACTGAACAAGATATGGACTGACTGGAAAGCCTTTGCGCAATACGCGTTCAATAAATCGCACTCCACCTGTTATGCGTTTGTAGCCTATCAAACTGCCTATCTGAAGGCGCATTACCCTGCGGAGTATATGGCAGCGGTATTGAACAACCAGAACAGTATGGAGAAGATCACCTTCTTTATGGAAGAGTGCCGCCGCATGGGTATTGAGGTGTTGGGCCCGGATATTAACGAAAGTTATATGTCTTTCACGGCTAACAAAAACGGCGTTATCCGCTTTGGCTTGGCAGGTGTTAAAGGTGTGGGCGAGAAAGCTGTTGAAAGTATTATTGAAGAGCGCATAGAAAATGGACCGTATACCTCTGTGTATGATTTTGCGCAGCGATCAAATACGCGTAATGTTAACCGTAAATCGTACGAGAATCTGGTTTATGGCGGCGCATTTGATGGCTTTGGCTTAAAGCGTTCACAATTCTTCGCTAAAACTGAAAATGGCCTTTTAACCGGTGTAGAGCGCCTGATAAAATATGCCAACGATTACCAGAATACCCAGAACAGCTCACAGGCATCGCTGTTTGGCGGTTCGGTAGCATCATATATACCAGAGCCTACCATGCCCGAAGCTGAAGAATGGGGTTTGATAGAAAAGCTGAAATACGAAAAAGATGTAATTGGCATTTATCTTACCGGACATCCATTGGATAACTATAAGCTGGAACTGGATAAGTATTGCAATACTACAATCACCGAATTAAAGGTGGTGCAAAAGGCACGCTCCGGCGAAGGGGGGGAGGATGTGATGGCCAAATTTGCCGAGTTGCGCAAGCGAGGAGAGATATGTATTGGAGGATTGGTATCCAGTGTGCAGCATAAATTTACCAAAATGGGTAAACCGTTTGGGGCATTTGTGCTGGAGGATTATAACGACTCTTACGAGTTCGCGTTTTTTGGTGAGGATTATGTAAAATTCCGTAACCTGATGGTGGATGGTTATTTTCTGCACATCAAAGGCAACATCGAAGAAAAGTTCCGCCAGAAAGATAACTGGGACCTGCGCATTACTACTATGTGCCTGTTATCTGAAATGCGCGATAAGCTCAGCAAATCTTTAACGGTGTGTTTAGATGTGCGGGCATTGAATAATCAGTTGCTTGATAACCTGCTGGAAGTAGTTAACGTTAACAATGAGAAATATCCTGCCCGGAATTGCCAGTTGCGCTTTAAGATCATGGATGGCGAAGAGGCCATGTCTGTCGATCTGTCTTCAAAACAATTCAGGGTCAGCCCAAGTGATGACCTAATGGAAGAGATATATAACCTGACGAATGCAAGGGCGGTACTGCAGTAAGATGCGATTTGTTATCTTTATTATTATAAGGTAGATTTGTTTAAACAAAATATACATGACTACTGAAGCGATCCGGGAAAGGTTACATGAATATATTCGCTTTGCAGACGACAAAAAGCTGGAGGCAATATATACAATGGTAGAAGACGATATTGTTGAAGAGCTTGACCTATGGGAGGATGAAGGTTTTTTGCAAGAGATGAAAAACCGGGTAGAGGATTTTGAAGCAGGCAAGACACACACTATATCCTGGATGGACGTAAAAAATAAAGCGAAATCAGCAAAGTAGCAATTGTGTACAATATTGAATTTGAACCAAAAGCAGATGCTGAATATCAACATGCTTATGCTTGGTACGAACAGCGATTGCCTGGTTTAGGAGAACGCTTTGAAAGGTGTTCAGATCGAAAGATATCATCTATTTCAACGACCCCATTGTTATATCCTGCAAAAAAGTATGATATCAGAGAATGTAAAATAAACGACTTTCCATATCTTATTATTTATAAATTTTATCCCCAAAGGCAGCTCATATTAATTATATCAATCTTTCATACCAAAAGAAATCCTATTAAAAAGCTTAAACGGTAACAAATAAGTGTAATGCTTTTTCCACACAAAAAGTAACCCTGCTAAGCCATTATAAAATAAAGTTTCTGTCAGGTTTGTAATTGTTGATAATCTCATTGTCACATTGTCATGCATGCACTTGTGGCAAGCGTTTTGATTAGTATATATTTGTATAACATATTTAAAATATAGAAATCATGGCTTTAGAAATAACTGATGCAAACTTCGAAGAACTTGTTCTTAAATCAGATAAACCGGTATTGGTAGACTTTTGGGCAGAATGGTGCGGCCCTTGTAGAATGGTTGGCCCTGTAGTAGAAGAAATTGCCAAAGACTACGAAGGCAAAGCTATTGTAGGTAAAGTAAACGTTGATAATAATCCCGGTATATCAATGAAGTATGGCATCCGCAATATCCCTGCTTTATTATACTTTAAAGGAGGCGAAATTGTTGACAAGCAAATTGGCGCTGTACCAAAATCAATACTTGCCGATAAATTAAGCAAACAAATAGCATAAGTTAAACAGAGATATAACAAGGAAGGCCCCAATTATTCGGGGCCTTCCTTGTTATTATGAGTCTTTATCTTTTATCCTTACTCTTATTATCCTTTATCTATAATTTACATCCTGCTCACGCTGCCGCTGCCGGCTTTTGAGCTGGAAATGTCTTTAGCCGCACCAGTATAATGGATATCGCCCGAGCCTACAACGGATGCTTCTATCTTTTCAGACGCGTTAATGCGTGCGTCGCCCGAGCCGGCAACTTTAACCTGTGTATTTTGGGTAGCCAAGCCCTGGCCGGTGAAATCTCCCGAGCCCACTACGCTGACTACAGAGTTATCTGCACGACCTGATACAGTGATATCACCAGAACCTCCAATACTGCTCTCCAGGTTTTTAACATCTACCTTTCCGCTAATATCGCCGGAGCCTGTAAGTTTAAGTTTCAATGAAGGCGCTTTTAACCCGTCTTTAAAATAAACATCGCCAGAGCCAGCAAGGCTAACGGCGTTAACGTTTTTAATACCTACATATATTATCATTTTTTTATTGCCGCTCCAATTCCAGCTGGTGTTATTTTTGGTGTGGATTTTCAACACACCACCTTCAACCTCAGTTACAATTTTGTCGATTATATCTGATGGTGCATCCACTTTAACAGATTCTGATGAACCCTGCGTAATATACACATCGTAAGAGCCGGCAATGCTCACTGCATTAAAGCCGCTGAGATGGCGGTCCTGCACATCCGCTTTGGCAACGCCTGCGGCGGCAACTAAAATGCCCGCCATTAAAAAAGTTTTTAGTGTTTTCATCGTTTTAGTTGTTTAACTATTAGATGCAATTGTATCAGAAAAGTTGCAGGAGAGATAAAATAAATGTCATTATGAACAAGAGTGAAGCAAATCTCAGAATATAAGCGTACATGCTGAGTTTGCTCCATCTCACTAATGAAACGATATCATTACTCTATTAATACCCCGATGTAATAATTAAAGGTATCTACCTCTATATTATCTTTTGTTGCGCCTTCTATTGTAACAGGTGTATAACGTGTTTTGGGGTTGATGAACTGATATTCGCCGCCTTTTAACCGTACACGAACAGGCATATCAAACTTGCGGACATCCGCTATCCATTTGCACATCAGTTTGCCGTTTATAGTATTAAACTCCAGTGTAGGGATGTTGGCATGTTTAAGGTACTGCTCAAATATAGCGCTCAGATTTTTACCGCTTTGCTCATTGATATAATTCACAACCTGATCGTAAGTAACGGTTTGATGATAGAAAGTTTGATTAAGCCCACGTAAAATGCTGCGCCATTTTTCATCATCATTAATAACCGTGCGGATCATGTTCAGTAGGTTACCGCCCTTGTAATACATATCGCCCGACCCTTCTTTGTTAACGTTATAAGGGCCTACAATGGGGCCATCGTTTTGTATAGCCATGCGGGTGCCGTGCACGTACTCCTGGCCGGCCTGCTTGCCCCAGTTAGCTTCAATAAATAACGACTCGCTATAATTGGTAAAACTTTCATGTATCCACATATCGGCTACGTCTTTTGAAGTGATGTTGTTGCCAAACCATTCATGGCCGCTCTCATGCACTACAATAAAATCCCATTTCAGGCCCCAGCCTGTACCTGATAAGTCGCGGCCAAGGTAGCCGTTTTGATAATGATTACCGTAAGCTGTGCCACTTTGGTGCTCCATGCCTAAATGGTGGGTTTCTACCAATTTATAGCCATCCTCGTAAAACGGATAAGGGCCAAACCAGTGTTCAAAAGCTTTAAGCATAGGTTTGGCATTGTCACCCCATTGCTTTTTGGCTTTTTCTAAATTATAACTTAAGGGCCAGAAATCCATTGTAAGCTTGCCTTTTTCGCCCATGTAAGTATCGCTGTAATGTACATAATCGCCAATATTGGCTTCAATGTCATAGTTATTGATAGGATTGGCTACAAACCAATCGAAGCGGGTATAGCCATCTTTTAACTGAGTTACCTTACGCAGCCGGCCGTTGCTTACATCCTTTAAACCCTTAGGTACGCTAATGCTGATCAGTGCACTATCAACCTCGTCGGCCTGATGGTCTTTAGTTGGCCACCAAATGCTGGCGCCAATGCCCTGGCAGGCCGTAGATACCCAGTTATGCCCAAGTGAATCTATATTATATTCTACACCCCCATCCCAGGGAGCACGCTTGGCAATAGTTGGGTTGCCCGAATAAAATACAGTAAATTCATCCTTGCTGCCATTTTTTATAGTTTGAGGAAATGTAATGAATACAGCATTGTACTCGCGGGAATAGGGTATTTCCTTGCCTTTATACAATACCTTTTCAACTTTTAGATTAGAGAAGAGGTCGAACTGCAATTTATTAAAATCCTGTGTGGCGGTGTATTTAAAAAGCACATTGCCACTTATAAACTTGTTTTCTATATCGAACTTCACATCAAGGTGATAATAATTGATATCGTAACAAGTACGCAACGGTGTAAGCATACCGCGCAGGGTATCCGCACGGGTAAAGGTTTCTTTATGCTCGCCGAGTTGGGCATGGGCTAAGGCTGGCGCTAATGCCAGCATTGAAAAGCTGATAAGCTTTTGATATAATTTCATTTTTCTGAATCAGTATTATTAAATTGAATATTGTTGAAATGGCGACCACTCACCATTCTCTGTTCATCACTCACTATATTATTTTAAAACTTCCACATCAATAAAGCTATCGTTGAAAACGGTATGCGTAGCTTTTTGATAATCGCTGGCTACTGCTTTGTACGGATTTTCTACAAATTTTTGTGGGTTACGCGCATACAGCGGGAACGAGGTACTTTGTACCTGTATCATGATACGGTGGCCTTTTTTAAAGGTGTGCAGTACATCGTTCAGGTGGAAGTTGACGTCGGTCTTTTGGTTTGGTACCATAGCCTCAGGCTTCTCAAAGCTGTTGCGGAAACGTGCGGGCATGATCTGCGAACGTACCATTTGCCAATAATTACTTAAAATAATGTTCTTATTAGGCATGTATGGGTTATTTTTTTCATCAGCAGGATAAACATCTATCAGCTTAACAATCCAATCTGCATCGCTGCCGGTTGTAGCCACCTTTAGGTTAGCCATTATTTCGCCGCCAAGGGTAATATCATCATTCAATACATCAGTCTGGAAAACCAGCACATCAGTACGGCGGCCGGCAAAGCGCTGATCTTCGCTCATGTAGTTATGCGGCGTAAAGCCCATAGTGGTGGTGTTGTCTTCGGTATAAGGCACCGGTTTAAGCGGATCGCTCATAAAGCTGGTGCTGCCTTGAGCAGATGGTGCTGTATCGGCCAGTTTGCCATCGCTGTTCAGGTAAAATTTGACATGCGTAGCAGCAGGGGAAGGCCATTTATCAAACTTATCCCATTGTTTTTTACCGGTATCGTACATGTAGGCTTCGGGCAGGCCGGAGTTTTTGTCGCCGTTCTCTTTCAAAAAGTGATGAAAGAATTTTTGCTCCATTTGTGTTTGATAAAAGGTAGCAATGCTGTCGCCGAAATAAACGTTGCTGTGCATGGTATGCCCCGTCTCGCGCGACCAGCGACCATGGCCAAACGGCCCCATCACTATAGTATTATAAGCATTCGGGTCTTTCTTTTCGATAGTTTTATAAATAGCCAGGGGGCCGGTCAGGTCCTCGGCATCAAACCAACCGCCTACCAGCATTACGGCAGGTTTTACCTTATTATAATGTTTTAACAAGCCTCGTTTTTGCCAGAACTCATCATAATTAGGGTGGTTGATTGTTTCCTGCCAAAAGAAATTGTCCTTGTAATATTTGTCGGCGTTGCTTAGCGGGCCTAAATCAAGCAGGAACTGGTAGCCATCGCGTGTGCCGGGGTTGAACATGGCATTCTGGAACCAACTGGTTGACGTAGTATCCTTTTTCTGGATGCCAAACACCGGGAAAGTAAAAAAGTAACCTTCTATAAAAGCCCCGTTGTGGTGAAAATCGTCGAAAAAGAAATCAGAAATAGGTGCCTGCGGCGATGAAGCTTTAAGCGCCGGGTGGTTACTCAATATACCGGCAGCAGTATAGAAACCAGGATAACTGATGCCCCACTGGCCAACTTTACCGTTGTTGTCAGGCACATTTTTTATCAGCCAGTCGATAGTATCATAAGTGTCAGAACCTTCGTCGACGTCCTTTTTGCTTTTCTTGTTATCAATAACAGGCGTCATGTTGGTCCAGGTGCCCTCGCTTTTGTAACGCCCGCGAACGTCCTGGTAAACAAATATGTAGCCTTCTTCCATCATAAATTTAGATGGACCTACCTGGCCGGGATATTTAGTTTCGCCATAAGGTGCAATACTATAGCAGGTGCGCTGCATAATCATCGGATACTTTTTATCCTTGGCAGCGTCTTTAGGTGTGTAAATAGATGTAAAAAGTTTTATACCATCGCGCATGGTGATGTACACATCCTTTTTGGTGTAATGCTCTTTTACATAGCTGCTCTGTGCAAAAGCGCCACAACAGACGGTGCTTAAAACAAGCAATAAAGCGTAAAATTTTTTCATATTGTCAGTCAGAATAGTTTATGAGCGTAATTTACTAAGTATATTATAAATAAGCTAACTGGTGTTAATACTGTTACAATGCTATATGCGTTAGCGATAGCAGCGGATACCAGCAATGTGGCTAAAGCCTGTGCAGTATAAGCGGATAGCGCGGACCGGGGGTAACGCTCTAAGCTGTTAATTGTGCGGTCGCCTGGTGATAATTGTTAGGCTTTGTCAGCCTCAGTACATTAAATCAAAATACTGTTTACTAAGGGGTTTATAATCGTTAACTTTGGCCACCAAAATACACTACTATGCAATATGATGTTATCGTTATAGGGTCTGGCCCGGGTGGTTATGTAGCCGCCATTCGCTGCGCCCAACTTGGGTTAAAAACTGCTATAATTGAAAAATATAACACACTTGGAGGAACCTGCCTTAACGTAGGTTGCATCCCTTCAAAGGCACTGCTCGATTCATCTGAACATTATCACAACGCTGCCCACGCTTTCTCTGCCCATGGCATTAAGCTGGAGAACTTGGGCATTGATTTCGGCCAGATGATCAAACGCAAACAGGAAGTTGTTGATGCCAATACCAGCGGTATCAGCTACCTGATGAAGAAGAACAAAATTGATGTGCACCAGGGTGTTGGTTCGTTCAAAGATAAAAACACCATCATTGTAACAAAGGCTGATGACACAGCTACTGAGCTGACCACCGAAAAAGTGATAATTGCTACAGGTTCAAAACCATCAAGCCTGCCTTTTCTTAAAATTGACAAGAAACGCATCATCACCTCTACCGAGGCTTTGACATTATCAGAAGTACCTAAGCACCTTATATTGATTGGTGGCGGCGTTATTGGCTTGGAGCTGGGCTCGGTATACGCGCGTTTAGGGGCTAAAGTTTCTGTGATTGAGTTTATGGACAGTATTATCCCAACAATGGATAAAGCCTTGGGCCGCGAGCTGCAGAAAGTGCTTAAAAAGCTGGGCATGGAGTTTTACCTAAACCATAAGGTAACCGGTGCCACCGTTGAAGGTGATGAAGTAACCGTAACCTTTGATAATGCAAAAGGCGAAAAGCAGGAGCTTAAAGGCGACTACTGTATGGTAGCGGTTGGCCGCGTTGCTTATACCGATGGTTTAGGTTTAGACAAGATAGGACTTACCGTTGAAGAACGTGGACGCAAGATTACCGTTGACGAGCACCTGGAAACCAGCGTTAAAGGTGTTTATGCTATTGGCGACGTAATTAAAGGCGCTATGCTTGCACACAAAGCAGAGGATGAAGGTACTTTTGTTGCCGAGATCATTGCCGGGCAAAAGCCACACATCAATTATAACTTGATACCGGGCGTTGTTTATACCTGGCCTGAAGTTGCTGCCGTAGGTTTTACCGAAGAGCAATTAAAAGAGCAGGGCGTTAAATATAAAACAGGCTCATTCCCATTCAAAGCGAGCGGCCGTGCGCGTGCCAGCGGCGATACCGACGGCTTTGTGAAAGTATTGGCAGATGCCACTACCGACGAAATATTAGGCGTACACATGATCGGCCCGCGGGCTGCTGATATGATTGGAGAGGCTGTAGTAGCGATGGAGTTTCGTGCATCGGCAGAGGATGTGACCCGTGCAAGCCACGCGCACCCTACCTATACCGAAGCTATGCGCGAAGCATGTTTAGCCGCTACCGAAAACAGGGCTATCCATATATAGATAGATGTTCACGAATACACAGGTGAACACCGTGAACATGCGTAAATATATATAAATCAGATATATCATAATTTGGCTGACATTACAGTGTCAGCGTCTTTAACAATCCCGGCTACTAAAGCAGCCGGGATTGTTATTTAAAGCACTTTGCAGTATTGATTTTCGCGGATAAGTGTGGCTGTTGGCTATTATACACATCAATAGCTTCTTGCTAAATTTTCAAAATTTAAATATTTTTAAAATGCTTGGTATTTAACTAAAAGTGTATATCTTAGGGAAGTTAATATGTGAGGGTTAATTAAGTCTTTGATATTAACTGATACGCAATCAACCTTATCTATTGCAATGACACTTAAACCTAAAACAACCTTACTCAAACTGCCATTATTTTTTACTTTTTTGATTGCTGCGCTGATAATTTATAGTTGCAGAAAAGACAACAATAACAGTCAGGCACAATCAAACTCCCAGATCGACGAAGCCAGGGCATGGTATGAAAACACCTTTCCCGTGACCAACAAAATAAGTGGCGGGTTGCAAACCCAAGGCGCCGGCAAAAATCATGACCTTACGCAATGGATTAAACCCGATTGGCAGCATCCTAACGCTTATATCAGAAACGGGGAAAGCGTTATCGAAATGCCTATAGACCCGGCGTCGAAGTTTGCATCAAGCGTAAAACTTAATACCAAACGCTTTAACCCTAAGTACAGTAGGAGTTATTATTTAGTGATACATGACAGTACCAAGTATAATGCCTACATTTTGACCATAGTTGCCGACTCAAGCTATGTAGGTAATGATCTGAGTAAATTAGGGCACAATACTTACCGTAAACATGATGCTGATTTTACGGGTAGCGTACTATATTTTACCCCAAAAGGCGATTACCTTGGAGGATATGGTTACAACAACGGTAAACTGATGGAACCAGGTACACCTGAGGTTAAAGCCGGTAGCCAGCAGATAAACAGCGTACATACAGATGATCTGAAAGATAATTATATGAAACAAGAGTGTACCGACTGGTACATTGTTTATTATAAGGATGGAGAGTACTGGTACGATGAATACCTGACTACGACCTGTACAATGGTAGATGACGGCTCCGGACAAGGCGGCGGAGGTAGTGGGCCGCCACCACCGCCGCCACCTTGCCCTGCAGGCAGCCACCCCGGGCCACCGGTAATACGCCCATGTATTCCGCCTGCAGTAGCATCAGTTGACAATGGCAATAAGGTAGCGGTTAACTACGTGCCGCCACCGCCGCCGCCTGGTGATGACGGCTTGCCGCCGCCGCCGTCACAAAGTTGTTCGGTCGATCCTCCGAGGGAGCCTTGTCCTGTGGAAGAAGATCCATGTGCGCAAGCAAAAAAATTAGTGCAGGACGCTGCTTTTAAAAGCAAAATGAATGATTTGAAATCTAAGGTTACTTTATCCTACGAAACAGGATACACTATTGATGCAAGTGGCTCTTACAAAGCTGTTCAGGGCCCTGCTGGGCAAGCCTTTATAAGTTTATCACCTACAACACCGCTCTCAGGATACATACATACACATTACACGGGTACATTACCTACATTTTCTGGTACCGATGTTAAAGCGATTTATGATTTACAACAGAAAAATAAAATTGCTAACATAAGTACGTTTACCGCTGGTGTAGTAACAGCCAGTGGGACAACTTATATAATGAAAGTGAATGACCCTGCCAAATTTGCAACGTTTGCTGCCGGTAATTTGAATAATGATGCGAACTTTAAACAATTCGAATTATATTACTCTAATAAAGAAATTACGTATGAAGTTACAGGCAAAGACAAGGTTACAGCCCATGAAATGGCTCTGTTATCTGCATTGCAAGATTCGGGCCTTACGATTTTAAAAGGCAATAACACCTTTTCATCATGGGATACATATACCTTAAAGGAAACGAATGGCATTAATGATTCAATTGTTATTATTAACTGTAAATAAATTACAAATGAGAAAATATTTAACACTTTTTATAATATTAGTAATATTTTGTTGCTTTAGAGCCCTTGGACAGTCTTCAGGCAATAACTATCTTGCTCAACCTAACTTGAAAAAATTTGAGGGTAAATGGCAGTTTAGTAATGATACCATTACCTTGACTTTACAACTCTATAAAGAAAAAGTTCATATAAACAGAGGTAATAATAACTTTTATATAGATTTAGTGCAGGGTAAGTATTCTTTGATAAAAAAAGGAAAGGTCATTAGTGATTTAAATAGTCAGGATGTCACAATTACCAGTGGAAGTTTGGAAAATCAAAATGACCCTTATACATTACACTTTATTTTTACGGATGTAGGAAAATATTCGAAAAGGTGCAATGTAACTTTTAAGTTATCGCCAAATCAACTCGGCAAGGCTGAATGGTTACTAACCAATACTGAGCATGTAATTGTTGGCGACGAGAAATTTGATCTAACATTTTCAGTTCCGACTTCGATGATATTAAAAAAGGTGCTATAAATTATAAGCTATAATCTTAATAATTAGTAGCTTGACGAACCATTCATTACATTTCATGGACTACCGGTAAGGTATAGTTATCAACTCGTTGAGCTTGTGCAAAAGCTTCAATAGAGTCTTGTCATCCTCTAAATCTTTAGCCAACTTTAAATGGATGTTACTGGTTGCCTGAGTAATACTGGTTATTAAGCCACCATTGAGTAATATAATTGTCTGCAAGTGCTACAATATCTTTGGCGCCAACGGCATTGGTAAATCTATTATTCAAATCAAACTGTCAGTAATATGAAAAGTAATATTCTTCTTTTATTAATTGTGATATTTCAAACTCTTTCCAGTTGTGCTCAAAACAAAATAGTTCAAGGCACTACTACGGTAAATAATCAAAAATTTAAAATAATGAAATCTAAATTCTTATTGAAAGACTCAAAGACAATATCTGTCTTTCCTGAGAAAAATAAATACAAAGGACCGCTTCCATCGCGAAAGGACGGTTCAGATATTCCCTTTCGAAAATCAGATATACATGTTGACATTGCCAAAGTGAATAACATTATAAATGATGTCTTGAAGGCAAAAAGACAGCGACTTCATGAAAATCAGGAAAAAATTGCTATCAGCTTTATTTTCGAAACGACTGGAATATTGACAGATATTAATTACACATTATCAGATGGAACGATTATAACAACTAATGAATTAGAACATATTGATAGTTTACTCCGGCAACAAATAAAAGCGTCATTCACAGGCTCACAGTATAAAAATTATATTGCCGTAGATTATTTGGTTCCACTTATTAAATTCTAAGGCGGAAAACGAATCAAACATTTGCCGACTTTGATAATATGTTAAAAGGCTTTAATTAGGCAGGCAAGGAAATATAATTGTCTGCCAGCGCTGAAATATGTTAGTTGACAACACTAACAATGGCAAAAAAATTAGATCGAACTATGAAATATCTTTTCACATTAATTCTTATAACGACATTGTCTTGTGTAAAGGGTCAAACATCAAATATACCCTACCTTGCTCAACAGGAATTAAAAAAATTTACGGGTAAGTGGCAATATACGAGTAACGATACCATATTTACTATCAATTTGATTTTGGAGAAAAAATATAATAAAGGCTCTGGTAATGGTTTTTATATCGATGTAATTGTAGGTGATTATATTTTAAAAAAAGGAGAGCAGATCTTACAATCCTCTTCAGCTATAAAACCAATAAGGGCAGGTGGCTTTGTTGATAAGAAATTGAATAACAATAAAATCGATTTCTTAATAACTGACTTAGGTAAAAAATCAAAACGAGGCACTGTGACATTTGAAATACAGAGCGGCCAGGAAAACATTGCAAAGTGGCAACTCAGCAATAATGAAGGTATTCATATTGGTACCTATGACTACTCCTTTTCGTTACCCTTACAAGCCATGTTTAAGAAAGTAAATTAAAAAATAGCATAAAAGCCCTTAACTGGGTTTTTATTTATGCGGGTTATAAAAACTGGGCATATATGATCAGCAGCTTGTTAAGCCTGTGCAGCAACATTAATGATAAGCGTTACGTCGTTTTTTTAAAACTTTAAGTTAAGCTGGTGGCGGTTAACTATGTGCCACCACCGCTGTCGCCCGGTGATGACGGGTTGCCGCCACCGCCATCACAAAGTTGTTCGGTCGATCCTCCTACCTGCCCTAAAGTTGTTAGTGCCAACCAGCAATAACGAATTTTCGTAATATTAGCTTGCAACCTAACACTAAGTGATATAGTAAACACAAATAAAACTTTTAAAGATGGCGTCAAAGGAACCAGTTGTGAATAAGCTATTATTTTTTCAAATAATCCTGCTTATATTTTGTCTTACTCCAACGACATCATTTGGCCAAACAAGTATAGAGGAAGCCAAATTTAAAACCGGAGATGCTGCGTTACGCAAGTTTCTTTTGACTGAGTTGGATAAAATCAGAAAGAAACACGACTTAAATGTTTGTTTGATATCTGTTACGTTTGCAAAATTTTCGATTGATTCGGCAGGTAATGTAACTAAGTTATCATTTTCAGAAAATAAGGATACTCCTCCAGTTTTCAGAAATATTTTAACAAAACTTATCCTTTCAACAAGCGGGCTGTGGAATCCTAAGAAAGTTAACAACAGGCCAGTAGAAAGTAAACCATTTATACTGCCATTTATTTATCAGATGGAAGCTGGATGTATTGTTAACAAAAAGGGCGTTAATAATGGAACCGATGCAGCGTTAATGAGATTAATGGAGTTTGAAGGAGAAGATAAAAAGACAAGTCAGATTGATTGCACCTTATTAACACCAATAGCAGTTTTTTCACAAAATTAAGATTTATGCCCTGTTGATATTTAGTATAACAAAGGAACTGTATTTCCTGATATAATAGTCTTAGTAAGGATTAAGTCTTCAATGATAAAAAAAGCGGCTGCCCCGATCGAGGCAGCCGCTTTTTTTATTGAAATATAAGCTTATTCGGTTTTAATGCTTTTTAATGGATTGCCCATAGCCGCTTTCGCCGCCTGGAAGCTTACCGTTATAATGGCTATTAACACGGCCAGTATACCCGAGTATAAAAAGATGGTCCAGCTGAGTTGAATGCGGTAGCTAAAATCCTGCAGCCACTTGCTCATGAACCACCAGCCGATAGGCGCTGCAATTACAACTGATATCAGCACCAGCAATACAAAATCGCGGGTAAGCAACTGCATCAGATTGGCAACACCAGCTCCCAGCACCTTACGTATGCCTATCTCTTTGGCGCGGTTCTCGGCCATATAGGCAGCAAGTCCGAATAAGCCAAGGCAGGATATTAATATGGTTAGCGCCGAAAAGGTGAAAGCTATTTTGCCGGTACGCTGTTCATCCTTAAACTTTTGGGCATATTCCTGGTCAACAAACTGGTATTGAAAAGGATAAGCCGGGTTGTGTTTTTTAAATATCGCTTGTGCAACTTTTAAATTTTTCGAAACCGAATTAGCATCGTTAAGCCTGATCGTCATAGTATTATAAAACCATCTGTTGGTACCATAAATGATCATCGGGCCAACTGCCTGGTAGGGCGAGCCGATAATGAAGTTTTTTATTACGCCCACCACTTTAAGCGGGTTGGTGCCGGCCATTATGGTTTGGCCAATAGGGTCTTTGAAGCCCATGGTTTGTAATGCCGCCTCGTTTATTAAGACGGCCGAAGTATCTGAAGGGAATTTGTTAAAATCGATATCCCTGCCTGCCATAAGTTTAAAACCAAATGTCTTTACAAAATCGCCGGTAGTGGCAAAATTGCTAAAGCCTATATTTTTATGATTAGGGTCCATATCGCCCCAGTTAAAGCCCGAGCCGTTACTGCCATCAATGGTTACCGGTAAACTGGTTTTACTTACAGCTAATGCTACGCCATTGTTCAATAACTCGTTTTTGATTATTTCAAAATTTTTACCTATCGATCCATTGATAGGGTGCTCTATCAAATTATTTTTAACATAACCATTATCCCGGTTTTGTACATAGTTTATTTGCTGGTAAATAACAATAGTTGAGATGATCAGCACAATAGCTATAGTGAACTGTGTAACCACTAATACCTTGCGTGGGGTAATTACCTGGGCCCTGCTTTTAAATAAGCCCTTTAAAACCTTAACCGGCCTGAAAGATGACAGATAAAATGCCGGATAACTGCCTGCAAGCAAGCCAGTAATCAACACAAAGCCAGCACCCGCCAGCCATAGATAAGGATTATTGTAATCTATAGTCAGCTTTTTGCCGGTCAGCTCGTGAAATGCCGGTAAAGTTAGCTGTACAAGGGCTACAGCAATTACTCCAGCTATGGTTGTGATCAATACTGATTCTGCCAGGAATTGCTTGATTATAGCAAACCTGTTAGCACCAATTACTTTGCGAACCCCTACCTCTTTACCGCGTTTTTCGCTCTGTGCGGTGCTCAGATTCATAAAGTTGATACATGCAATGAGCAATACAAGCAGGGCAATAACCAACAGTAAACGTACTGTTTCTATAGCGCCTCCGGCTGGTTTTCCGTTTTCAAACCTTGAGTACAGGTGCCATTTACTTGCCGGATGCAAAAATAGGCCATAATGCAGCGATGCATCATGATTGCGCATTATGTTCTCGATTTTTCTATTCAAGTTTTGGCCATTGGCACCTTTTTTTAATTGTACATAAGTGTTGTATGACCCATTTGCCCAGTTATGAGGCGCAAACTTGCCAATGTTCGGTTCAAGTGATACCAGGTAATCAAATTGAAATTGGGTATTTGTGGGTGGATCAGCAACAACGCCCGTTACTTTATAAGTTTCATTATCGTTTATTCGCAGTACCTTATCCGTTGCATTTTCGTTACCAAAAATGCGTTTGGCCAGGCTGGCAGTAAGTACTATGCCTTTGGGGTCGTTTAGCGCGTGCTCGTTACCATTTAGCATCGGGAAGCCAAACATGCTTATAAACTGCGGGTCTACGTCGAGCCCATTAGCTACTATGCTTTTATCCTTGTAGTTAAAAAGGCGGTCGTTGGGCCAGTATACGCGAGCAACTGCCTTTATTTCCGGAAAGTTTTGTTGTAGCTCGGGAGCGATAGGTGATGATGTAATATCCCAGGTGTAAATATTACCGCCGGCATCCTTGTCAGACCGGTTCCATACTTTGTACAGATCGTCTGTATTTTTATAAAAGCGATCAAAGCTTAACTCGTTCTGTATCCAGGTAAAGATCAGGATAGCACCGCACATGCCGGTTGCCAGGCCGATGATATTGATCAAAGAAAAACCCTTGTTTTTCCATAAATTGCGCCAGGCTATTTTAAAGTAGTTCTTTATCATAATCGTTAATATCAATATAATGATATAAAATGTTATGCCATTATTTTAATTTATTGATAATCAATATATTGAAATGGTACAAGGTGGTAGAATCGTTCGGAATCGAACACCCGGCGTGCGGGTGTATTACAATTGTAAAACTGTTGCCTATTTTTAAAGTTAACTGAATAATGCAGGCATTATTAAATACCGGGATATTAATAGGTACCATAGCTTCAATGGAGCTGCTTTCATGGGCAATGCACAAATATCTTTTTCATGGGCCGCTTTGGTTTATCCATAAAACGCACCACCAGCAACGCCATGGCTGGTTCGAGCTGAACGACCTTTTCAGTATTGGTTTTGCAGCATTGGCCTTGTGGCTGATGTGGGCAGGGCATATTATTTTAGATTACCGCTTCTGGATAGGGGCAGGGATCAGTGTATACGGCATCATCTACTTCATTTTTCACGACTGGTTTATTCATAACCGCTTCAAAAGTTTCAAAACCAACAACCGCTATTTGAACGGCATCCGCCGGGCGCATAAGATACACCATAAGTCGACGGAAAAATGGCCATCGCAGGAATTTGGATTATTGGTAACAAACCGGAAATGGTTTAAACGCTAATTGTTACTTTTGCGCTGCAATGAACATCCTTATCGTCAGTAACAACCAGATACCGGTAACAAAATATGGCGGTACCGAGCGCATTATATGGTGGCTGGGCCGCGAGCTTGACAGGATAGGGCACAAGGTTACTTACCTGGTTAACCAGGGTTCATACTGCCCGTTTGCAAAGGTTATTGAGAGGGATTACAACAGGGATGTTGCCGAGCAGGTGCCTGATGATACCGACATCGTTCATTTTCAATATCCTGTAGAGGGGTTCGGCAAAAAGCCATTTATCAGCACCATTCATGTAAACCCGCCGGTTGGTACGCAGATGCATGAAAACTCGGTGTTTGTATCATCCAACCACGCGCAGCGCCACGGGGCTGTTGCTTATGTGCATAACAGTATCGATCTGGCCGATTATCCCATTCCCGATCTTAATAAGCAACGTAATCATACACACTTCCTGGCAAAAGCCGCCTGGCGGGTAAAAAATGTACGGGGTGCTATAGACGTTGCCACAAAGAGCCATAATAAGCTGATTGTACTTGGCGGCAATCGCCTTAACATTAAAATGGGTTTCCGCTTTACGCCAAACTTAAATGTACGGTTTAAAGGTATGGTTGATGATAGGCAAAAGGCCGTGGTAATGAACGCGTCAAAAGCCCTGCTTTTCCCGGTTTTATGGCATGAGCCATTCGGCATTGCCATTATTGAAAGCCTGTACTATGGCTGCCCGGTTTTCGGCACACCGTACGGTGCCTTACCGGAGCTGGTACCAACCGGTTTGGGTTTGTTATCGGATAGCCGCTCTGCTTTGGTAAACGGTTTGCAGAACGCCGATGCTTACGACAATCAGCTATGTCATCAATATGCCGCTGATAACTTTAACATAGGGCGTATGACATTGCAGTACCTTGATATGTATGAGCGTGTACTGAATGGCGAAAAGCTCAACGCGGTTAAACCTGCAGTAGCTGCGGCCGCCCAACCCAAATTTTTGCCGTGGAACAATTAATTTATACATTTATTTAAATGAATACCCGGACGGCATTACACGCAACACCTATACAAACAAGGCCTTTAATTGTATTTATATTGTTGGGGGTGTTGCTTAACCTGGCTGGTATAACTGTTAAGTTTTTTACTGATGACCCCGCATTGTACAGCCTGCTGGCCCGCAATATGGCGCATACCAATAACTTTGCGGACCTCATCTATCATGGCCGCGACTGGCTGGATAAACCCCATTTCCCGTTTTGGGTGGCTGCATTAAGTTTTAAGTTGTTCGGTGTAAATACGGTGGCCTATAAATTACCCGCACTAATATTTTTCCTGATGTCAGTAGTGTACACTTACTTGCTGACAAGAAAATTTTACGGCTTTGAAACCGCTTTGATAAGCGTATTGATCTTGCTTACCTCTCAACATGTCATCATGTCTAATACTGATGTTCGTGCAGAGCCTTATATAATGGGCTTACTGATGGGAAGCGTTTATCACTTTTATAAGGTAAAGCTACGGTTTACCTGGGGCGATATCTTACTCGCGTCATTATTTGCCGGATGCGCCGTAATGACCAAAGGCATCTATCTGCTGATTCCGATAGGGTTTGCCATTATCGGCGATTACCTGTTCAAGAAAAATTTTAAAGGTTTGTTTCATTGGAAATGGCTGCTGGCTGTATTACTGACAGCAGTATTTATCCTGCCAGAGATCTATACATTATATACCCAGTTTGATCTTCATCCAGAGAAAGAAGTGTTCGGTCGTACAGGGATGTCGGGCATACACTGGTTTTTGTGGGAGAGCCAATTCGGCCGGTTTAATAATAACAGCTATATACGCAATTCTCACGGCAGCATCTTTTTCTTTTTACATACGCTGCTTTGGGCCTTTTTGCCCTGGGCTATTGTGTTTTTTTATGCGCTTTTTAAAAATATCCGCAACTTACTTAAAGGTGTGGGCCAGCCGGAGTATGTAGCTTTATGCGCATCGGTTCCTATGCTGATCATCTTCTCCATCTCAAAATTTCAACTGCCTTTTTACACCAACATACTGTTCCCGTTCTTCGCCATGATACTCGCTGTCTTTTTAAGACGACTTACCGTTGGTGCAGAGCTTAAATTTTTTAATATCAGCCAATACATCATTTGCGGGTTATTGCTTATAGTACTGATAGCTTTAAATATTTTGTTTGCACCGCAAAAGCTGTGGATTTTCATTGTGATAGTAATGTTGCTGGTGTTGTTAACGGGTTACATTTATAAAAACAGAGGCGCCGCCTTTCAGCCGGTGTTTTTGTTGAGTTGCTGTGTCGTAATCTGTGTCAACATTTATGTTATCTCTGTTGTATATCCGTTACTGGTTAGCTATAAAGGCGATGTATCGGCGGCTGATTTTATGAACAAAAACTATCCTGGCAAACCACTTGTATCATCTGTTACCAGCAACCGCCTTGACTTTTACATGAAACAGCCGGTTAAATATATCGATGCCAATGATGCGAAAAAGCAAGCCGGACAGATTATTTTTACCGAAAGGCAGGTGCTTGATCAATTGAAAAGCGAAGGAGTATTATTCAATGTGCTGAAAACCTTTGACAATTATGGCCGCGAAAACCTGACCATGCCGTTTATTAACAGTTTTAAAAGAAACACGGCTTTAAACCAGTATTATCTGATCACATTAAATAATCAGGCAGTTAATCGCTAACGCTTCCTGATTTTTCGCGAAATTCGCCACACTATAAATATACCCGCCACATGCTGCAAATTCAGGAAAACATATCACTAAAAAACTTTAACACTTTTGGTATAGATGTAAATGCCCGCTACTTTGTCGAGATCAATCACGAAGATGATTTAACGGAGTTGTTTGCCGATGAGCAGTGGAAGCAATTGCCAAGATTGGTACTGGGCGGCGGTAGCAATATGTTACTGGTAAATAATTTTGATGGTTTAGTAATACGGCTAAACATTCGCGGCATTGAACACCGCATCAATCATGAGGATGTATTTGTTGAGGCCGGGGCAGGAGAGGTATGGAACGACCTGGTGAACTACTGCGTAGATCATGGGTACGCCGGTATGGAAAACCTGACCCTGATACCCGGATCTGTAGGCGCATCGCCTATACAAAATATAGGGGCTTACGGGGTAGAGCTTAAAGATGTATTTGAAAGCTGCCGTGCCTTTGAGATTGCTACTGGCGCATTTAAAGTGTTTACTAAGGCCGACTGCAAATTTGGTTACCGTGAAAGTGTTTTTAAAAGCGAACTGGCGGGGCAGTATATCATCACCTCTGTAAAATTTCATTTATCGCTAAAGCCAAATATCAACCTGAAGTATGGGGCAATTGAGCAGGAACTGGCTAACCGTGATATTACCGAACCTACTATTAAGGATGTATCGCAGGTTGTAGCTCATATCCGCGTATCTAAACTGCCCGACCCATCAACTATCGGCAACGCGGGTAGCTTTTTTAAAAACCCGGTGATTGGCCTCGGGGAGTTTCAAGCTCTGCAACAACAGTTTCCGGATGTAGTAAACTACCCTGCAGGCGATGGCCAGGTAAAGCTTGCTGCCGGCTGGCTGATTGAACAATGCGGCTGGAAGGGTAAAATTGTAGGAAATACTGGCACCTGGAAGAACCAGGCCCTGGTTTTAGTGAACCATGGAGGGGCCACCGGAGAAGAAGTGTATAATTTTTCGTCGCAAATTATAGACAGTGTGTATCATAAATTTGGCGTTACCCTGCAACGTGAAGTAAATATCATACAATAGCGCCTCTGTTTTAGCCGGTAAGTTTTTTACAACTCTCATTTACAAACACTTAATGTTGTAACATTTTTTTTAATCATTTAAGAAGGGCTTAAATCTGCTTATAATGGTTGATTAAATTAATATGCTGATTATAAGTTATTTATGATGTATAACTGTTAAAGGCAAATTATATTTTCTAAAACTTAAGGGTGTATAGCACAGTCCAAATTTACCTGTATTGTCATTAATGGTATCGTGTTTGTATAAATACAAATACAAAACATTAACAGAATGACAAAGATTGAGTTTAACACCCTGGTATTACGTCAAGCAAGTTCATTAAGGTCTTATGCCTTACACTTTACTCATGACGCAGACGATGCTAACGACCTTGTTCAGGATACAATGTTGAAAGCCATAACTTATTATAATAAGTTTAAAGAAGGTACTAATTTAAAAGGGTGGTTGTATACCATCATGAAAAATACCTTCATTAACAATTATCGCCGTTTTGTTAAGATGAGCACTTTTGTTACCAAGAGCGATGAGATTTCGTCTCCAAACCTGGTGTTCAGTTCAACTAAAAATCAGGGTGAATCAAAATTTGTGATGGACGATATCAAACGCGCGTTAGACCGTTTACCATCTGACTATTATGTGCCTTTCACCATGTATTTTGAAGGCCATAAATATCACGAAATAGCAGATCACCTGGATATCCCTATCGGTACAGTTAAAACACGCATACACGTAGCTCGTAAATTACTTAAAAAGAACTTAAAAGCTTATGATAATGGTGTTGCCAAACCGGTATATGCCGAAAACGAATAAGCAAATAAACTCAACATATATATAAAGAAACCTGCCTACGTGGCGGGTTTTTTTATGCCTGTAACTTTAAACACCCTACTGCTTCAAATTTTTCAAACACTATTGCTGTATGTGGTGCATCAGCTAACTCGTCGGTAAGGTCTTGCCCGGCCCAGTGTTCGTAGTGTTTGCCGTTACGCCAAAGCCGGCTTTGGGTAACATCATAGATAACCCCTTTGTAAGCGACCCATATCTGCGGTTTATCCTGCCCGTTACGCAGGGCAAGTTGTGATCGGGTATATAAAGGCAGATCGGTCATGTAGTAAAATTACGGCGATTGCGGAAGTATTCAAAAAAGGCGATATTCATCATCAGCAATGCCATGCTGTAAAAATGATCCTCGAAAGGGATTGTACCAACCCTGAAGGCCATGTTCTGAGAGTTATTATACAATACTACCGGGATAGAGGTAAGCAACCCATTAACCAGGTAAAACGGCAATAACGACACAAGGTAGGCCAAATAAAACTGCGGTAGCCAGCTCTTATTAAATAATACCAGTAGCGTTACAATCAGCAGCGCAAAAGTTACCGCTGTATACAGATGGTTGTAATAAGATATTAACATTATAAAGGAAATGGCGATCAAAACAAGAGTGATAAACTTTGCTGCTTTTGGGCTCATCTGCCATTTTATATAATAATTAAGGCAGGCATAAATAAAAATGCAGGCAAACGGCACGGTCAGGAAAAATAGAACCTCCTCTAACGGCAGGCCGAAGAATTTAAGGCCGATGATATATTTATTATTGAATGACCATACGCCATAAATGGTGAACAATACGTCCCAAAACAAAAATATCAAGCCGGTAATGGCCATCCCCGGCCAGATGAATTTCCAGCTTTTGACAAACTGCACCCTCTTATCAAATGATAATATCACCGGGAAAAATACTGTCAGCAGGTTAATGATCAGATAGGTGTATTTCACTATAAAGCGGATAATGTTTGCTTGAGCATGTTGTTTTCTGCAGGTGTACAGCGTTTGGACTCTATTAAAAAGTCAATGATCGTTTTTACCAGCGCTTTATCGGCTGAAGAATAGTTTTTATTCTCAATTTGCCGCACCATCTCCTGCCTGTCGGTAACCAGGTTTTTGTTAAAGCCTAAAAAGCCTGGTACGTTGTGCTCTATCGAAAACCTCATAAAGCGGATCTCGATATTATGCGGATCATGACTGACCGCCTCTTTAAAGGTTTTTTCAGAATCGTTAAGATGTTTGATCTTATAATACGGGTTCCAGGCGTGTTTTGCTTTTAAAGCCTGCAGGGTACCTATGTAACCGTTTATTAAAGGATGCCTGTCTTTGATGCTTGTAAGGTTGTTATATAAAGAATCGGTAACTTTTTTACTGTCAAGAGCAGTAACCAGTAATTTGCGTATGTGGTGCAGGTTAGGTTGTACGGCATCATCAGTAGTAAAAGCGGTACTAAGCGTTGTTATGAGCAATATTGTCAACAAACGTCCAAAAGTGGATAGCTTCTGCATATTTAATGTTACAGTCATCGGTTAAATATAATTCAGTTTGCGATGCAATAAGGCTTTAAAATACAAACGCAGCTTTTGCGAATCGGATACTCTTATCCGCTTGTTAATAATTGTACAGGCTGAGGTAGCACTTATTTTTTTAAATAACTGAAGATAATAGATATAAGCAACATATACACCCAGGCGGCAACCTTTGGGTAATTGCTTTATACCTTCAAAAGCATCGTCAAAATCCTTTTTAATGTCTGCCTCTATCAGTCGCTTGTCTTCTTCAGTAAAATTGCTGAAATCCACCTCAGGGAAATAAGTACGTCCGCGGTCTTCATAGTCCGCTTTTATATCTCTTAAGAAATTAATCTTTTGGAACGCCGAACCCAGGCTACGGGCTTTAGGGACCAGTTTGTTGTACAAATCAGGATCGTTTTCGCAAAAAATGCGCAGGCACATTAATCCAACCACTTCTGCAGAGCCATAAATGTAGTTTTTGTAGCCGGTATCATTGTACTCGGTTTTGTCAAGATCCATCTTCATCGAAGTAATAAATGCCTCTATCAAATCTTTTTCGATGTGATATTGGTTAACTACCTGCTGAAATGATTGCAATACCGGGTTAGTGCTGATGCCGCGATCGATAGCTTTGAAGGTTTCCGCTTGAAAATCATCGATCAGTTCGCGCTGATTGTGGCCGTAAAAAGTATCCACAATTTCGTCGGCATAGCGTACAAAACCGTATATGGCATAAACCGGGTAACGAAACCGTTTATCAAACGCACGTATGCCAGTACTAAACGATGTGCTGTACTTAGTGGTAATAAGCTTGCTGCATTCAAAGCATGTTTGGTCAAATAGGTTCATTACCCAAATGTACAAAAGGAAACTCGTATTGTTTTTCAGCGCCTTGTTAGTAAATGCTTAAATTGGCAGCAAATGAGTAAAAAAGAGCACATACTTGTAATTGGTGCAGGTTTCGCGGGGCTTGCTTCGGCATGCTTATTAGCAAAAAAGGGTTATAAAGTTACCCTTTTAGAAAAAAACGACCAGCCAGGAGGAAGGGCCCGTATTTGGGAAAAAGATGGTTTTACTTTTGATATGGGGCCAAGCTGGTACTGGATGCCTGATGTTTTTGAGGACTTTTTTGCATTGTTTGACAAAAAGCCGTCTGACTTTTATGAATTAAAGCGCCTTGATCCGGGATATCGGGTTTACTATGGTAAAGGTGATATATTAGATGTTCCTGCCGGTATGCAGCAGCTTGAAGCACTGTTTGAGGATATTGAGCCGGGAAGCAGTGCCGGCCTAAGAGCGTTTTTGAAACAGGCTGCTTATAAATACAGGGTGAGCATGAGCGATTATGTTTTCCGGCCTTCACACTCGCTGACAGAGTTTATTGATCTGCAGCTTATCATGAAGAGTATGAGTATGCAGTTGCTTACCAGCATGAGCAGCCATGTACGCAAATATTTTAAAAACCCAAAGCTGATAAAATTGCTTGAGTTCCCGGTGTTGTTTTTAGGAGCAACGCCAAAAGATACACCCGCTATGTACAGCATGATGAACTATGCCGACCTGGTACTGGGTACCTGGTACCCAATTGGTGGCATGAACGAGATTGTTAAAGCGATGGTAAGCATTGCAGAAAGCTACGGCGTTGACATCAAGTTGAACACCGAAGTGACCAGGATAAACGTTTTTGAAAGTCGGGCCGATGTTATTGTAACCAACAAAGGCGATTTTACAGCAGACTTTGTAATTTCCGGAGCCGATTATGAACATACAGATCAGCACCTGTTATCCCGGAAAGCCCAAAATTATAATGAGAAGTACTGGAATAGCCGTACCATGTCGCCATCCAGTTTATTATTTTATATAGGTACTGATAAAAAAATTGAAGGCATACAGCATCACAATTTGTTTTTCGACGAGGATTTTGATGCGCATGCCAATGAAATATATAAACAGCCACAATGGCCAACAAAGCCATTGTTCTATGTTTGCTGTACCTCTAAAACCGACCCTGATGCCGCTCCCGAAGGTGGGGAGAACCTGTTTTTTTTAATGCCTATAGCTCCGGATCTGAGGGATGATGAGGAAACAAGGGAAAAGTATTTTGATTTGCTGATGGACCGGTTTGAACATATTACCGGGCAAAGCATACGCAACAACATTGTTGTTAAACGCAGTTACGCTCTGGATGATTTTAAAGCCGATTACCACTCGTTTAAGGGTAACGCTTATGGCCTCGCCAACACTTTATCTCAAACCGCTTTTTTTAAACCTGCCATGCGGTCAAAACACGTTAAAAACTTACTGCATACCGGTCAGCTCACCGTTCCCGGCCCTGGTGTACCACCTGCATTGATATCCGGGCAAATAGCTGCAAAAGAGGCTATGAAGATGTTGAAAGGATAAAAAGTCATGTCATTCTGAACGGTAGTGAAGCAATCTCACAGGACAAGCGGATATGCCAAGATTGCTTCGTCGTACCTCCCCCGCAAAGACATGAAGGTATTTGTTATAAGCTAAGCTTACACCAAATACTCAAACAAAGTAGCGTCCTTATTTATCTCAATGATATCAAAGCGGTTTTCCTGCATACGCTGCAGCAAGGCAGGGTAGTCTTCGGCGTTTCTAAGCTCTATGCCTACCAGCGCCGGTCCGTTTTCCTTTGAGGTTTTTTTAATGAACTCGAAACGTGTAATATCATCACCCGGCCCTAAAACCTTGGTTACAAACAGTTTTAACGCACCCGGGCGTTGCGGAAAGCGAACAATGAAGTAATGCTTTAATCCTTCGTACAGCAAAGATTTTTCCTTGATCTCGGCCATGCGGTCGATATCGTTATTACCGCCGCTGATAACGCATACTACGTTTTTGCCTTTTATCTGGTCCTTTACAGCATCAAGCGCTGTTACAGATAACGCGCCAGCCGGTTCAACTACTATGGCGTCCTCATTATAAAGCTTTAATATAGTGGTACAAACTTTCCCTTCCGGAACGGTAAGCATATCATCCAGAATCTCGCGGCAGATAGCAAATGTTTTATCGCCTACACGTTTAACCGCGGCGCCATCAACAAAACGGTCGATATCGGCAAGTGTAATGTTTTCACCGTTTTGCATTGATGTAAGCATAGAGGGGGCGCCCTCTGGTTCAACACCAATTAAGGTGATGCCAGGCACGGCCTGCTTTAAGTAGCTGCCCATACCGGCCGCCAAACCGCCGCCGCCAATAGGCATAATAGCAACTTCCGGATCTGGCAGATCTTTCAGTACTTCAACACCCACGGTGCCCTGGCCTTCAATGGTGCGGTAATCGTCAAACGGGGGGATAAAGGTCATGCCATGCTCTTGGGTATAAACCAGGGCTTCGCGCAGGCAATCGTCAAAAGTATCACCGGTTAAAACCAGCTCTACATTGCCGTTCCCAAACATTTCTGTTTGCTTAACCTTTTGTTTTGGGGTGATCTCGGGCATAAAGATGACGCCTTTAATGCCCATTTTTTTGCATGAGTAAGCCACGCCCTGGGCATGGTTGCCCGCACTGGCGCAAACCACGCCCCGGCTTAGTTCTTCGGCACTTAGCTGACTGATCATGTTAAATGCACCTCTTAACTTATAAGAGCGCACCAATTGCATGTCTTCGCGCTTTAGGTAAATATTGCATTCATATTTTTCAGACAAACGGATGTTATACTCCAGCGGTGTATGGCGCACCACATCCTTAAGCCTGGCGTAGGCGGCATCAAAATCTAAATGCAATTGCGTATCGGTATCCATCACTTAATTTTATACCAGCTTATGGGCCATTAAGCCTTGCAGGTCGTCATCATTTATATCAAGTTTACTATCAGCCAATGTCAAAAAGCGCTGGTAAACTTCGTAAAGTTCGTCTTTTGAAAGGGTATGGCCAAGCCTTTCCAGGTGGAATTTCAGTGCATGGCGGCCGCTACGGGCAGTGAGTACAATGCTGGCGCTTGGGAAACCTACATCTTCTGGCTTGATGATCTCATAGTTCTCGCGGTTTTTCAGGAATCCATCCTGATGTATACCCGAGCTGTGAGCGAAAGCATTAGCCCCAACAATAGCTTTATTGGGCTGAACCGGCATACGCATCTGGGTGCTGATCATGCGGCTCATCTCATAAAAGTTTTTACTGTTGATTTTAGTATGCAGGCCAAGAGTGCCGTGTGTTTTCAAGATCATCACCACTTCTTCAATAGAGGTATTGCCTGCACGTTCGCCAATACCATTAATAGTTCCTTCTATCTGGCGTGCGCCATTTTGCAACCCGGCAATAGAGTTAGCTGTAGCCAGACCTAAATCGTTATGGCAATGCACGGATATGATGGCGTTATCAATGTTCTTTACGTTTTCTTTCAGGAATTTGATCTTAGCACCATATTGGTCGGGCAGGCAGTAGCCATTTGTATCAGGTATGTTTACTACCGTTGCACCGGCAGCTATTACGGCTTCTACCATTTGCGCCAGGAAAACAACATCGGCACGGCCGGCATCTTCGGCGTAAAACTCAATATCCTCTACCGACTTTTTAGCGTACTTAACAGCATCAACAGCACGCTCTAAAATTTCCTCGCGGGTGCTGTTAAATTTATGTTTGATATGCTGGTCTGATGAGCCGATCCCTGTATGGATACGTGGGCGCTTTGCATATTTTAAAGCTTCAACTGCCGCATCAATATCACCTTTATTGGCACGTGTAAGCGCACAAACTGTTGGTTCTGATACCGCTTTTGATATCTCCACAACACTTTGGAAGTCGCCCGGACTTGATACCGGGAAACCTGCCTCAATAATATCCACGCCAAGCGTTTCCAGCTCGCGGGCTATCTCAATCTTTTCGGGGGTTGTTAACTGGCAACCCGGTACCTGCTCGCCATCGCGAAGCGTGGTGTCAAAAACGTAAACGCGGTTTGGATCGTGTAACATATTTTTAGATTTTAGATATTAGATTTTAGATATGAGATTTTATACTCGTACCTCTAATCAATTTTAATTTTATTTCAGGATGAAAAATATTTTGTGAGCAATCTCATGTCTCACATCTCTTTTACTGCTGTAAATCTTAGTCTAACGTAATCTGCATACCACTGGCCGTTTTCATTATATTGCGGTTCCAGCAGTTCAGTTACTTCTTTTAACATTTGTTTTTTTTCTTCCTCGGGGATGCCAACCAGGTACAACGGTGCAAACATGGTTATCCATTTAGCCACACCCTGATCGCCATCCTGCAGCGGCGTTTTGCGATCAAAATGTGCCGCAAATGTTACCCTGAAACCTTGTGCCTCTAACCGGCTGGTATACTCCGACAGGGATGGGAAGTACCATATCTGCGTTTTGGCTTGTTTGTGATAGCCGTGCTGCTCCAACACCCGCTTGGTAGCAGCTATCAGTTTAGATACATTGCCTTTGCCACCCATTTCGGCAACAAAACGGCCACCGGGCTTAAGCGCATCATATACGCATTTTATCGCTGAATCAGCGTTCCTTATCCAATGCAGCGTAGCATTTGAAAATACCGCATCAAATTGTTCGTCGAAATGAAAGTCGGCACCATCGGCAACAAAAAAATCAACGTTACCATAGGTGTCCCTTGCTTTCTTGATCATGTCGGGAGATGCATCAATACCTGTTGCCACTGCGCCAAGTTTTTGTATCTCATTGGTTAAATGCCCTGTACCGCAACCCAGGTCCAGGATGTGTTCGCCCTGTTTTACATCCAATAATTCCAGCACGCTTTCGCCGTATTGAAATACGAAAGAGTGTTTGTTATCATATAATTCAGCGTTCCACTTCATGTTAGTTCATTTTAGCCCCCTCTAAATCTCCCCCGTCAGGGGAGGGCTTAAGTGGGGCTTATTTACAAATACTCCAGCACCTTTTGGCCCATGGCCTGTGTGCCTAATATTTTTGCTTTGTCGGTATTGGCATCGGCAATATCGCCGGTGCGGTAGCCGTTCTTTAAAGTTTTGTCGATAGCGTCGGTGATCTTTTTGGCTTCTTCTTTAAGGCCGAAGCTTATTTCCAGCATCAGCGCTACCGAAAGGATAGAGGCCAGCGGGTTAGCTTTGTCCTGACCTGCGATATCATGCGCCGAACCATGGATAGGCTCGAAGAAGCCGGTACCATCGCCAACGGATGCAGAGGCCAGCATACCCATAGAGCCTGCTATCTGCGATGCTTCATCGGTAAGGATATCACCAAAAAGGTTAGCGGTTAATACCACATCAAACTTTTTAGGATTCTTCACCAGCTGCATTGCGGCATTATCAATAAACATGTGCTCGGTTTCAACGTCCGGATATTGCTTGGATAACTCCTGCACTACCTCGCGCCACAGGCGGGATGCTTCCAGTACGTTGGCTTTATCAACAGAACATAAGCGTTTATTACGTGCCTGTGCTGCTTCAAAAGCTTTCGTAGCGATACGTTCAACCTCATAGCGATGATAGATCATCAGATCTGAGGCGGTGTTACGGTCTTCACTGCGATTTTTTTCGCCGAAGTAAACATCACCGGTAAGCTCACGAAAGAACAGGATGTCTGTACCGCGCAGAATCTCCGGCTTAAGGCTTGATGCATCCAGCAGCTCATCAAATAACATGATAGGGCGCAGGTTGGCATATAACCCCAGTTCTTTACGTATCTTTAATAAACCCTGCTCAGGCCTTACTTTGGCCGATGGGTCATTGTCGTATTTGGCATGGCCTACCGCACCGAAAAGGATGGCATCGCTGGCCTTTGCTTTTTCCAGCGTTTCATCCGGCAGCGGGCTGCCTGTAGCCTCTATAGCTACGTGGCCCATCAGCGCCTGGTCAAAAGTAAACTCGTGACCAAAATCTTTTCCTATCTGCTCTAATACAGCTTTTCCCCAGGTGGTTACCTCAGGGCCGATGCCATCGCCCGGTATTACTAATATATTTCTTTTGATGCCCATAATTTTTTTCAGCCATCGCGAAGACCCGGAAAATAGCTTCGGCCCCCGCAAAAACGTTTGCTTGTTATTTATTTGTCCCGCGTATTTCTTTTAGTTTCATTACCATCAGTTGCGCGTCAGTTTCAATCCATTTATTATACTCTTCAATTGCCTGCAGGCGGTCTTCATCACTGATGTAACCTTCCTCAACCATTTGGGTTGATTGCGCTACCTTGCTCCATATCCCTGCTTTGTGCTTAAAGTTCGGCTCGCCAGCTTTGTAAGTTTCATTTGCATCAAGCACCTGGATATCTGTCAGGCCAGCTTCACTGAATAATCCGGGCAAGCTATCGGCCATCAGGTTATCCATCCCTGCTTCGGCACGCCAGCGTAAAAAAGTAGCATAAAACTGCCTCATGCTTGCGGGCGGTTCGGGTTGCCACTCCAATGCCTCATGGTTATAGTCGAGGATAGACAATATGCCACAAGGCTTTAACCAGCTTTTAAGTTGGGTAATGGCCTTAAGCGGATCGCTAAGCCATTGCAGCGTTCTTGCGCTTACTATCAGGTCGAATTTTTCTTCCGGCTTGTAAGTGTACAAATCTGCATAAAGCAATTCGAGATTCTCTATTTCAGCATAAGTTTCCTTGCCGCTTTCAATAAAGTATTCGGTGTTATCAATACCAATAACCTTACCTGTTGGCCCAACCAGCTTTGCAATGTCTTTGGAAATAGCTCCTGTGCCACAGCCCACATCCAGCACACGCCAGCCCTGCTTTAGCAAGGGAGGCAGCGTGGCATAATCGGCCGCTAAACTGCGCTCGTCGAACAGTTTTGCAGTGCCTTTGCCTTCGCGTTTTATTTCCTTTTGTTGGTTCATTAGTTCACTGGTCAATAGTTTATTGGTAAAACCACTCGCTATTTTCTATTTACCACTTACTGCGCAGCCTCAAATTCTTCTATCTTATTCTTTTGGCTTAGTATGTAGTCGATATCATCATAGCCATTGATCATGCAGGCTTTTTTGTAGGGATTAACCTCGAAATTTTCCTGCTCGCCGGTAGCTGAAATTTTAATAAACTGATTTTCCAGATCTATCTCTACCTCTGCATTAGCATCTGCAGCTACCGCATCAAATATCTTTTGGAGAAAATCATCACTTACCTGTACGGGCAGTAAACCATTATTAAGCGCATTGCCTTTAAAAATGTCAGCAAAAAAGCTGCTAACAACCGCGTCAAAGCCATAATCGGCAATTGCCCAGGCGGCGTGTTCGCGACTGCTTCCGCAGCCAAAGTTTTTTCCTGCTACCAGTACCTTGCCACTGTAGGTAGGGTTGTTTAAAACAAAATCGGGTTTCGGGTTGCCGTCGTTATCAAAACGCCAGTCGCGAAACAAATTATTGCCAAAGCCCTCCCGGGTTGTGGCCTTTAAAAACCGCGCAGGGATGATCTGGTCGGTATCGATGTTCTCGATAGCCAAAGGCACTACGCTGGTTTGTATGTGTTTGAATATTTTAGTCGCCATCTGAACTCGAATTTTTTGGAATTCAAAGAATTTATTGAATTACTGTTCTGATTAAATTTTAGTGTATTTATTATTTAATAACCGTTTAAATTGAAGACTTTGACTACCAAAGTTTATCAACAAGCCTGTTTTAACATTGTATGCCTCAAGATAATTTATGGCTTGAGCAAGGTGCAAATTATCTAATGTAATGATGGCTTTAAGCTCAACCATTATTTCGCCTTCAACAAAAAAGTCTACACGACGGCTGCCTATTTGTTCACCTCTGTAAAAAATTGGCATTTCCATTTCGCGTATAAATCTCAAACCTTCGTCTGCTAACTCTATTTCTAAAGCTCTTTGATAGATCACTTCCTGAAAACCGTTACCCAAGGTAGCGTGAACACGCATCGCACAACCAATAATTCTGCTTGTGCAGTCGTTAAACTGTTGAGGTGTTCTTTTTATATTCATTCTGTTAATTCATCAATTCTTTGAATTCGAGTTCAGACGAGTTCTGATTCAGACAAAAACTCCCTTATATCCGTAACCTTACCTGTAATTGCTGATGCTGCTGCGGTTAGCGGGCTGGCAAGGAAGGTGCGGCTGTTAGGGCCCTGACGCCCTTCAAAGTTTCTGTTTGAGGTAGATACGCAGTATTTGCCTGCCGGTATCTTATCCTCATTCATACCTAAACATGCGCTGCAGCCCGGCTCACGTAGTGGAAAGCCTGCTTCGTTAAATATCTTGTCCAAACCTTCGCGGATGGCTTGTTCCTGAACTTGCTTTGATCCGGGTACTACCCAAACCGTAACGTTATCGGCCTTGTGTTTGCCTTTAACAAAATTGGCCACCTCGCGTAAGTCCTCAATACGGGAGTTGGTGCAACTGCCGATGAATACATAATCGATAGGTTTCCCTAACAACTGCTCATCATCATGCAAGCCCATGTAATCAAGGGCTTTTTTGTAAGATACCTGCTCTTTAACATCTAAAGAAGCAGCCTGTGGTACATGCTGTGTTACACCAATGCCCATGCCCGGGTTGGTACCATAGGTAATCATAGGTTCGATATCCTCTGCGCGGAAACTTAAAACGCTGTCGAACTCGGCATCCTCATCTGAATATAAAGTTTGCCAATAAGCAACTGCTTTATCCCAGTCCTCACCTTTGGGAGCGAACTGGCGGCCTTTTACATAGTTGATGGTGGTTTCATCCGGAGCGATCAGTCCGCAACGGGCACCCATTTCGATGCTCATGTTACAGATGGTCATGCGGCCCTCCATACTTAACGAGCGGATGGTGTCACCGGCATATTCAACCGCATATCCGGTGCCGCCAGCGGCTGAGATCTGCGAAATGATGTAAAGTATTATGTCTTTAGCGCCAACGCCTTTTTGCAGCTGGCCGTTCACTTCAATCTTCATACGTTTAGGGCGCGATTGCAGTAAACACTGTGTAGCCAGTACCTGCTCTACCTGCGAGGTACCTATACCAAAGGCGATAGCACCGAAAGCGCCATGTGTAGAGGTGTGGCTGTCGCCGCAAACATAGGTGCCGCCGGGGCGGGTTATGCCCAGTTCAGGGCCTATAACGTGGACGATACCCTGGAACGGATGCCCCAAACCGTAAAGCTCGATGCCGAACTCTTTGCAGTTTTTGGTAAGCATATCAACCTGGTATCGGGAAAGTTCTTCTTTAATGGGGAGGTGCTGGTCCCAGGTGGGGACGTTGTGATCGGCCGTGGCAACGGTTTGTTGTGGCCTGAAAACCGGTAACCCTCTCTGACGCAAGCCATCAAATGCCTGCGGACTGGTTACCTCATGAATAAAATGCGTGTCGATGTACAAAATATCCGGGAAGCCTTCGCTGCTGCTGACGACGTGCGCGTCCCAAATTTTGTCGAATAATGTTTGTCCCATGTTAGTATCAAGTAGTTAGTATCAAGTATAAAGTAAAGTTCTCAACTGATACAATATTGTTCTTTTGTAAAGCAGCAAGCAGTTAATATAACTTATATCAAAGTCTTGATACTTGATACTAACTACTTGCTACTTAAAAGGCTTACGCTTCTACAGCCTGGTTTTCCGGCCTTAAGCTGCGAACGGTTTTACCCGCCTGCCACATTTCGCTTTCGCGAAGTTCGCGTAATTCTTCGTTTAGTTTTTCGCGATAATCAGGTTTGCTGTTTGAGTCGATAGATTTTTGCGACTCTTTGCCTGTTGCCACGCTTTCGTACAATTCTTCAAATACCGGTTTAGTGGCATCACGGAATTTCTTCCACCAATCTAACGCGCCGCGTTGAGCAGTTGTAGAGCAGTTGGCATACATCCAGTCCATGCCGTTTTCTGCAACTAATGGCATTAAAGATTGGGTAAGCTCTTCAACAGTTTCGTTAAATGCTTCAGAAGGAGTGTGGCCTTTGCTCCGTAAAACTTCGTATTGTGCAGCAAATATACCCTGTATACAACCCATTAAAGTACCACGCTCGCCGGTAAGGTCACTGTAAACCTCTTTTTTGAAGTCGGTCTCAAACAGGTAGCCGCTACCTACAGCAATACCTAAAGCAATAACTCTCTCCTGTGCTTTACCGGTAGCATCCTGGAAGATAGCATAGCTTGAATTTAAGCCACGGCCCTGTAAAAACATACGGCGCAATGAGGTGCCGGAACCTTTAGGAGCAACCAAAAATACATCAACATCAGCCGGAGGGATGATGCCGGTTTGCTCGTTAAAAGTGATACCAAAACCGTGAGAAAAGTACAAGGCCTTACCCGGGCTTAAGTGTTTTTTAACAGTCGGCCAAAGTTCAATCTGGGCAGCATCGCTAAGCAGGTAGCAAATGATGGTACCGCGCTCAAGGGCTTCTTCAATCTCAAAAAGAGTTTCGCCGGGAACAAAGCCATCACTTACAGCCTTATCCCACGTTTTTGAGTTTTTACGCTGGCCAACAATTACGTTAATGCCATTGTCTTTTTGATTAAGTGCCTGGCCCGGGCCTTGTACACCATAACCTATAACAGCTACGGTTTCATTTTTTAATACTTCCTGAGCTTTTGCTAAAGGAAACTCTTCGCGGGTTACTACGTTTTCTTCTACACCGCCGAAATTTAGTTTTGCCATTGTTTTTTGTTTTTACTTTGCTAATTACACCGATTGGTTTTTTTGCTTACACCGATGTTAGTTTTATTAGTTGGTTAGTCGTTTATTTTTTTATGGTGTCTGAACTCGAATTTATTGAATTAAAGAATTTATCGAATTAAAGTTGGCTTGTTTAATTTACTCATGACTATTAATTTAGGAATTGTCATTTTAGTATTTCTGTTAATTCCTTAATTCTTCTAATTCGAGTTCCGACAATTACATTGTAAATACCCGTTGGCCCTGGTTAAGGTATTCGTTCTCTATTACGTCTTCACCGGGTTCAAGGCGTTCAAACTCGCGCAGTTTACGGTTAAAACCTTCGCTGTCTTTAATGATAGCTACCCTTGCGCTGCGTACAAATTCTATCAGGCCGTAAGGCTGTAATATTTTTATCAGGTTGTCGGTTTCTTCACGATGGCCGGTAGTTTCAAACACGGTGTAATCTTTACGGATAACTACCGCACGTGCGCCATTTTCGCGCAACAAACGTTCAACGCTCAGCTTTTCGGCAATTACATCGGTCGACATTTTATATAACGCCAGTTCCTGCCATACCACATCTGCGTTGGTGTGATAGTATACTTTTAATACTTCCACCTGTTTTTCTATCTGGCGGGTTAGCTTGCGCACTACTTCTTCAGATTCAGTGATCACGATGTTGAAGCGGTGAATACTTTCAATCTCCGATGGAGAGGTATTAAGGCTGTCGATATTGATCTTCCGACGGGTAAATATAATAGCGATGCGGTTTAATAAACCTATCTGGTTTTCGGTATAAACCGTTATGTTAAATTCCTGTTTGGCAGTTTCCTGAGCTTCCATTTTTTTATTTTTTAGATAGATGGATTATTTTAACCTGATCTCTGCTACGCTGCATCCCTGCGGAACCATCGGGAAAACGTTATTTTCCTTGGTAACCATAACTTCAAGCAGAAATGAGCCTTCGTGAGCAAGCATCTCTTTCAGTGCACTTTCTAAATCTGCACGGTCTGATATAGATTTGCCTGCAATGCCATAACCCTTTGCTACAGTCACAAAATCCGGGCTCTGGATATCTACAAACGAGTAGCGGCGCTGATTAAACAATTCCTGCCACTGGCGTACCATACCCAGGAAGCGGTTATTTAGTATAACAATTTTTATATTGATGCCGCTTTGCATAACGGTACCCAATTCCTGCAAGGTCATCTGGAAACCGCCATCGCCTATAATAGCAACTACCTCCCGTTCCTGCGCCCCGAATTTGGCGCCTATTGCAGCTGGTAACGCAAAGCCCATGGTACCCAAACCTCCGCTGGTAACGTTGCTGCGCGTTTTGTTGAATTTTGCGTAACGGCAGGCTACCATCTGGTGCTGGCCCACATCGCTAACAATTACCGCATCGCCGTTGGTCAGTTCATTCAGATGCTTTACCACTTCGCCCATAGTCATTTCGGCAGTAGTTGGGTTAAGCTCGTTATGGATCACCTGTTCAACTTCCTGGCGGGTATAATCATTAAAAGTGTTCAGCCAATCGGTGTGCTCACGTTTTTCTATAGCTTGAGTCAGCAGGGGAAGGGTCTCTTTACAGTCGCCCCATACTGGTACGGTAGTTTTTACATTCTTATCGATCTCGGCCGGGTCGATATCTAAATGGATAACTTTGGCCTGCTTAGCATATTTGTCCAGGCGGCCGGTTACGCGGTCGTCGAAACGCATGCCTATTGCAATCAACACATCGCATTCGTTAGTTAAAACGTTTGGCCCGTAATTGCCATGCATCCCCAGCATACCTACGTTTTGCGGATGATCTGATGGGATGGCGCCCGCACCAAGTATTGTCCATGCTGCAGGTATACCGCTTTTTTCAACCAGTTCTTTAAACTCCTGTTCGGCACTGCCTAATATAACGCCCTGCCCCCAAATAATGAATGGCTTTTGGGCCGCATTGATCAGGTCGGCAGCTTCCTGAATATATTGCTGGCGAACAATTGGCTTAGGCCTGTAACTGCGGATATGATTACAAGGCTTGTAGCCTTCATAATTAAATTTTTGTATCTGTGCATTCTTGGTGATGTCGATCAGCACTGGGCCGGGGCGGCCGCTGCGCGCTATATAAAATGCTTTGGCTATTACCTCGGGTATCTCGTTAGCATCGGTAACCTGGTAGTTCCATTTGGTAACAGGAGTGGTAATGTTTATCACATCTGTTTCCTGGAAGGCGTCGGTACCCAAAAGGTGGGCGAATACCTGCCCCGTGATGCAAACCAAGGGCGTGCTGTCAATCTGTGCATCGGCCAAACCTGTAACCAGGTTAGTAGCGCCGGGGCCGCTGGTTGCAAATACAACGCCCACTTTACCCGAGGTACGCGCATAACCCTGACCGGCATGTATGCCGCCTTGCTCATGGCGCACAAGTATGTGGTTCAGTTTTTCGCTGTAATCGTAAAGCGCGTCATAAATAGGCATGATAGCGCCACCGGGATAACCAAATATAGTGTCCACGCCTTCCACAATCAGGGCTTCCAGTAAAGCTTCCGATCCTGACAATTCTACCGCTTGCGTTTTAGCTGGCTCCGCCGCTATTTCGCTGATCTCCTGTGTGATTGTTTGTGTTTCCATTTTTTACCTTGATTATACCGATGGATGGTAATTACACCGGTTTATTTGATTCTGTTATTTATTAATTCTGAAACTTCTGGTTCAGACACTATATTTCATCGGTTACGCAACCCTCTGCAGCGTTGCTTACTGTCTTCGCATATCTGTAAAGTAATCCTTTAGTCGCCTTTAAAGCGGGTTGTTGCCATGCGGCTTTACGCGCAGCCAGTTCCTCATCGCTTATCATCAGATTGATGGTACGGCTAATGGCGTCAATTTCTATCAGGTCATCATCCTTTACCAAGGCTATCACGCCACCATCAAAAGCTTCGGGGGTAATGTGCCCTACTACAAAGCCATGCGTACCACCGCTGAAACGTCCGTCGGTTATCAGCGCAACAGATGCACCCAAACCTGCCCCAAAAATGGCTGATGTTGGTTTAAGCATTTCGGGCATACCTGGTGCTCCTTTAGGACCTACGTTACGTATAACCACCACATCGCCTGCCTTAACACGGCCACTTTGTATACCATCAATCAGCTCAAACTCGCCATCGAACGTGCGGGCAGGGCCAGAAAAGCGCTCGCCTTCTTTACCGCTGATCTTGGCTACGCTGCCACCTTCGGCAAGGTTTCCGTATAAAATCTGCAGGTGGCCTGTAGCTTTAACCGGCTTTTCAACCGGCCAGATGATGTCCTGCTTGCTAAAGTCCAGTTCAGGTACATCTGCCAGGTTCTCGGCCAGGGTTTTACCTGTAACGGTTAAGCAGTCGCCATGCAGCCAGCCTTGCTGGTACAGGTATTTCATTACCGCAGGTACGCCACCTACATTATGCAGATCGGTCATCATGTATTTACCGCTCGGCTTCATGTCTGCCAATACGGGGATACGGTTGCTTATCTCCTGGAAATCGTCCTGAGTAAGCTTCACATCAACGCTTTTTGCCATGGCTATCATGTGCAATACCGCGTTGGTAGATCCGCCTAATACCATGATCACCACTATGGCATTTTCAAATGCCTTGCGCGTCATGATATCGCTTGGTTTGATATCTTTTTCCAATAATACGCGTATAGCTTTACCAACTGCAAGGCATTCGGCCTTCTTTTCGTCGCTTAGTGCCGGGTTTGATGATGAGTAGGGAAGGCTCATGCCCAAAGCCTCAATAGCTGCCGCCATGGTATTAGCGGTATAAACACCACCGCAGGCACCGGCGCTTGGACAGGCATTTTTGATGATGCCTTTAAAATCCTCCGGACTTATAGTGCCGGCTATTTTTTTACCTAAAGCTTCAAATGCCGATACGATGTTCAAATCTTCACCCTTCCAATGCCCCGGGTGGATAGTGCCACCGTATACCATAATAGCCGGACGGTTTAAACGGCCCATGGCAATGATAGATCCCGGCATGTTTTTATCGCAGCCGGGCAGGGTGATCAATCCATCGTAATATTGCGCGGCTGTTACGGCCTCAATCGAGTCGGCAATAACATCACGACTGATTAATGAATAGCGCATGCCGGGGGTACCGTTACCCATACCATCGCTTACACCAATGGTATTGAATATCAGGCCCACCATATCATCGTCCCAAACACCTTGTTTCACCAGTTGTGCCAGATCATTAAGGTGCATGTTACAGGTGTTGCCATCATAACCCATACTGGCAATGCCTACCTGTGCTTTTTGCATATCGTCATCGGTAAGGCCAATACCATACAACATGGCCTGTGCGGCTGGCTGGGTTGGGTCTTGTGTAAAAGTTTTGCTGTATTTATTTATCTCAACAGCGTTTAAAGTATCTGATGACGAGCTCATTTTTTATATAGTAGCGTTTAAAACTGTATGGTTAACTAAGGTTCCTTTTGGTTTTTGTAAGTTAGATATCCTACCATGTGCATGCAATACCTGAGAGAATATTTTTAAAATAAGAATAATATTTTGTATATAATTTATATTTTTATATTTATTCTGATTTTATTTCAAAAATAGGAATATAATTTTTAACATACTATACCAAAGTTTAAAACGGTATTCGGTATGAAATTTATGCAAGCATAGTAAGTTGTGAAAATTCGGCGTAAAATGTAAGAGATGCGAAGAAGAATTACTTCAAAGCTGGCGAAGCATGGGTGACTGAATGCCCGTGTGGGCGAATTATCGATAGCATTATAAATGCGTATTATAAAGCTTTGGCATTCCTGAAAATTGTTAGTCGGGTTGCCAATAAAAAAGCCCGGACAATTTTGCCCGGGCCTTCAATATTTTGTAAGATGTATCTGTCTTATTTGTGCGTGATACCTTCGGCTAATACGGTCACCTTGTTGTTTAAAGCTTCAACCACACCGCCTTGTATAAAAAATACTTCCTCTTTAGCGCCGCCACCCCTTACGGTAAGCTTACCATCATTTAAAGTAGAAATGATAGGCGCGTGATTATTAAGGATCTCGAAAAAGCCTAAAGTGCCGGGCAAAGTAATTGAGTTTGCCTCGCCTTCGTAAACTTTTTTATCCGGTGTAAGAATTTCTAATGTCATTTGTTTTTAGATGTGAGATATGAGATATGAGATGTGAGACATTCGAACCCGATCTTATACCAAAATCTCTTGTTTTTGAATGAGATACGAGATTTATTTTCTAAAATCTCATATCTCAATTCTCATATCTAATTATTAGCTTCTGCTAACAGTTTTTTACCTTTTTCAATAGCATCTTCAATGCTGCCTACCAGGTTGAAAGCTGCTTCAGGGTACTCATCAACTTCGCCATCCATAATCATGTTGAAGCCTTTGATGGTATCTTTAATATCAACCAATACACCTTTTAAACCGGTGAACTGCTCTGCAACGTGGAACGGCTGAGAAAGGAAACGCTGAACACGGCGTGCGCGTGATACGGTTAATTTATCTTCTTCAGAAAGCTCATCCATACCCAAGATGGCGATGATATCCTGAAGCTCTTTATAACGCTGAAGGATCTCTTTAACGCGTTGTGCAGTATTGTAATGCTCGTCGCCTAATACTGCAGGGCTAAGGATACGTGAGGTTGAATCCAGAGGGTCAACCGCAGGGTAGATACCTAACTCGGCAATTTTACGTGAAAGTACGGTTGTAGCATCCAGGTGGGCGAAAGTAGTAGCCGGCGCAGGGTCGGTCAAGTCATCCGCAGGTACGTAAACGGCCTGTACAGATGTAATTGAACCACGTTTTGTCGACGTGATACGCTCCTGCATGGTACCCATCTCGGTAGCGAGCGTTGGCTGATAACCTACCGCTGATGGCATACGGCCTAATAGCGCCGATACCTCAGAACCTGCCTGTGTAAAGCGGAAGATGTTATCAATAAAGAATAATATATCACGGCCTTTGCCACCTTCTTCATCACCATCGCGGAAGTACTCTGCAATAGTTAAACCAGATAGCGCCACGCGTGCACGTGCACCCGGCGGCTCGTTCATCTGGCCAAAAACGAAGGTCGCTTTAGAGTCTTTTAAAGCTTCGGTATCAATTTTACTTAAATCCCAGCCGCCTTCTTCCATGGAATGCATAAAGGCATCGCCGTATTTGATAATACCCGATTCAAGCATCTCGCGCAGTAAGTCGTTACCTTCACGGGTACGCTCGCCTACACCGGCAAATACTGATAAACCTGCATAAGCTTTAGCAATATTGTTGATCAATTCCTGGATCAATACGGTTTTACCTACACCCGCACCACCAAACAAACCAATTTTACCACCTTTTGCATAAGGCTCTAAAAGGTCGATAACTTTTATACCGGTAAATAATACTTCGGTTTCTGTAGAAAGATCTTCAAAACGCGGAGGGGTGGCGTGGATAGCACGTCCATTGGTTTTCTCAAGGTTAGGGATACCGTCGATAGCGTCGCCTACTACGTTAAATACACGGCCTTTGATGTTCTCGCCAACAGGCATTTTTATAGCAGCTTCGGTATCTAAAACCGGCATGCCGCGTAACAAGCCATCGGTAGAGTCCATTGCGATAGCACGCACACGGTCTTCACCTAAATGTTGCTGAACTTCTAAAACAACTTTCTGTCCGTTTTCTTTAGTGATCTCAAGCGCATCGTAAATTTTAGGAAGATGTGCGTCATCAGCAAAGCTAACGTCAACTACCGGACCAATGATCCTTGATATTTTTCCAATGTTTGGCATATATAACCTGGTATTTTAAAGAATTTAAAATGAAACAGATACTGCTTAAGCAAAGCGCTCCTATTTCAGAGGCGCAAAGTTAAGCTTTATAACCAAATATTTAAATAACAATATCAACTTTTATCAGAAAGATTTTGATGGCCGCCCTCTGTTGCTATGAAACTGATGCTCAACCAAAACGCAACACTATTTTACCCATGTGAGCGCTGCTTTCCATCAGCTGATGGGCCTGAGCGGCTTCTTTAGCCTCAAAAGTTTTATAAATAACCGGTTTTATTACACCAGATCCCAAAAAGGGCCATATATTTTGTTCCAGTTTTTGCGCGATAGTAGCCTTAAAGGCCGTATCGCGGGCGCGCAAGGTGGATCCGGTAAGGGTAAGCCGTTTGCGCATCAGCATCGAAAGGTCAACATCGGCTTGCTTTCCATTCATTGTGTTAATCATCACCAGCCGGCCATCTTCTGCAAGGCAAGCCAGATTAAGCGGGGTATAATCGCCGCCTATCATGTCTAAGATAACGTTTACGCCTTTGCCGCCTGTCAAATGCTGTATGGCATCTGCAAAGTCTTCATCATTGTAATTTATTGCCTTATCCGCCCCCAGCGATTCGCAGAAACGGCATTTTTCCGCGCTGCCTGCGGTAACATACACGGTGCTGCCAAGCGCTTTTGCCATTTGTATGGCAGCAACGCCAATGCCGCTGCTGCCACCATGTACCAGCAGGCTTTCGCCGGGTTGCAGGTTGGCCCTGTCAAAAACATTGCTCCAGACCGTAAAAAATGTTTCAGGCAGCGAGGCGGCCTCTTTATACGATAAACCATCGGGCACAGGGAGGCATTGCCCCTCCGGCACATTGCAATATTCGGCGTAGCCACCGCCAATTACCAGGGCACAGACGTTGTCGCCAATTTTCCAACGTTTAACACTACTCCCAACGGCGGTAATTTCGCCGGCAATTTCCAAGCCCGGTATATCCTGAGGCGCACCAGCCGGTGGCGGATAGTTACCTTTGCGCTGTGCCACGTCCGGTCGGTTAACGCCTGTGGCAATAACTTTTACAAGCACTTCGTTGTCGGCATAAGCAGGCACTGCCCGCTCCTGTAGTTGAAGTACCTCTGGCCCGCCGGGATGGGTAATAATAATGGCTTTCATTATCTGGCTAACCATTTAATGCAACGTTATGTTTTTGCAATGCTGGGTATGTTACTCACTTTTCAAACTATTGGCTGGGTTGGCGGTTGCGGCCCTAAAAGATTGTGTACTGATGGTGGCAAAAGCAATGAGCATTGCGCCGATGCCGGCAATGGCTACCACCCACCATTGTATGTTCTGCCGGTAAGCAAAACCTTGTAACCATTTGTGCATGGCCAGCCAGGCAAGGGGAGTGGCTATCACAAAAGCGATCAGCACCAGTTTGATAAAATCTTTGGAAAGCATGCCTACAATGGCCGATACACTGGCCCCTAAAACCTTACGGATGCCTATCTCTTTGTTGCGCTGTTCGGCAGCGTAAGCAGCCAGGCTAAACAATCCCAAACCTGCAATAACCATTGCCAGTGTAGCAAATATCAGGAACAGCTGACCAGTGCGTTGTTCTGTGCGGTAGGCCGCATTAAAATCCTCACCCATAAATGAATATTCAAACCGTTGATTAGGAGATGCCTGGTTCCATTTTGCCTCAATAAGTGGTAGAAAATGTTTTACGTTAGCTCCTTGTAGTTTAACGCTAAGTGCATTGTTGTTGCTTTGCAGCATCATCACCACAGGGGTAATGTTGTCGCGCAGGGATTTAAAGTTGAAATCTTTTATTACACCTATCACTTTTAATTCTTTTATCGAGGTATCGCGTTCGTTGCGTTCCGGCTCGTAGTAAAGGCTTTTACCTATGGGATTAGCTGCATAGCCCAATGCACGGGCCGTGGTTTCATTAATGATCACTTTGGATGAATCTGATATGTTGCCCTCTTCAAAGTTGCGGCCCTGCGATAACTTCATGCTCATGGTAGGAAGGTAATCTTCATCAACTGGCCATATCTCAGTAAATACGGCATTTTTGGGTACAAGCGTACGGCTTTTAAATACTGAATTGGGCTGCCTTAAAGTTCCTGTTGGTAAAAAGCCACTCAGTGAGGCATCGCTTATTCCTGCAATTTTCTTTAAATCGTTTTTAAGTGCGCGGGCGTTATCTATCCCTAAAGTGTTTTTTATCACGAGTACATGGCTGCGATCATACCCAAGGTCTTTTCGCTGGATATAATTTAATTGATTGTAAATAACAATGGTGCCAATGATTAAAAAGATAGATACCGAAAATTGCAGCACCACCAGGCTGTTACGCAAGACGCTTCCCTTAAAGCCAGTTGATAACTTGCCCTTTAAAACCGCGATAGGTTGAAAAGCCGATAAATAGAAGGCAGGATAAGCGCCAGCCAGTACACCCACAGTTAACACTATCGAAAAAATAGCAGGTAGCAGCCATTTAATGATTTGCAGATTTATACTCAATGCCTTGCCCGCTATGTTGTTAAACGCAGGCAGCAATGCCCAGCCCGCCAGCACAGCAATTAGCGCGGCAACCAATGTTACTAAAGTAGATTCTGTAAGAAATTGAAAGATCAGCATTTTGCGTGGCGAGCCCAATACTTTACGCACACCTACTTCACGTGCGCGGTTAGCCGAGCGGGCAGTGGAAATATTCATGAAGTTGATACAAGCCAGCAGCAATATAAATAATGCAATAGCCGAAAAGATGTACACATAGGTAATATCACTGTTGCTGCCCAGCTCATACTGCCTGTTAGAGTGTAGGTGAACATCAGTAAGCGGAGTGAGGTTTACGCGCACATAATTGCCATTTTTGGCGAAGGCCGCTTTGTTAAACCCCGGTTGTTTTTCAAAGTGAGATTGAAAAAGTGCATCCAAACTTTTGCTTAATGTGGCTGCGTCAGCTTCTGGACGGGCAAGAAGATAGGTGCTGTAGATAAAACTATTCCAAACGTTTGCTTTGCTGTCCTCATTGGTGCTCATTGATATAAGGAAGTCGTAATTAAAATGCGACTGCTCGGGCATATTGGCTATTACGCCTGTTACTTTAAAGTTCTCGTTATTGTTAGCCATGGTCAGCACCCGGCCAACAGCATCAATAGTATTAAAGTATTTTAAAGCGGCCCTCTCAGTCAATATAATGGAATGCGGTTCTGCAAGTGCCGTATGCGGATCGCCGTGAAGCATAGGGAAGGTGAACACATCAAAAAAGGTGGAATCGACATTGGCTACTTTTGGTTCGCTGATATTTTCCGTTCCTTTTTTAAAGCGCACTTCAGTAGCAGCGGTTATGCGTACTGCCTTTTCTACCTGCGGCAGTTTATTTACTGCTTCCGCGGCCAGGGGCGGAGGGCCAATAGCGTAAGAGCTTGCGTTGCCACCGTAACTGATATCGGTATTAACGCGGTAAATGCGGTTGGCATTAGTATTAAATTTATCAAAGCTCAATTCATCAACCACATAAAATACAATGAGCAGGCAGCTCGCCAACCCCAGGGCCAGCCCAAATATGTTAACGAGCGTTACGCCTTTATTTTTAAGCAGATTCTTAAATGCAATTTTTACAAGATTTTTGAGCATGATGGGTGATGATATTAGGTGATTATCTTACGTTTATAAAAGTAGTGTTGGCACACATACTAATATGTTAAATAAAGTTAAACTAAATTTTTAGTTATTTGAAACATTTCACACAACTTTATTTTAAAAATGTTGCCGACATATGCGGTTAATGCTTTCTTTTGCATAAAAACAACAACATGGCTATACAAACAGGAGAGGCAGCCCCTCAGTTTAAATTGGTATCATCAGAGCTTAAAGAAGTATCATTGGCAGATTTTAAAGGCAAAAAGGTAGTTATACATTTTTTCCCGATGGCTTTTACAGGCGTTTGCACTACACAGCTATGCACTATGCGCGATAACTTTGGCTATTACGATGGCCTGAACGCCCAGATTTTAGGCATCTCTGTAGATTCGCCTTTTACGCTGGCTAAGTTCAAAGAGGAAAACAATTACCAGTTTCCGCTGCTGTCTGATTTTAATAAAGAGGTATCATCTGCCTATGGTGCCATCTACGAGCAGTTTGTTTTTGGATTAAAAGGCGTTTCTAAACGTGCGGCTTTTGTTATAGACGAGGATCAGCAAGTTATTTATGCTGAGGTGCTTGAGAATGCCGGCGACCTGCCAGACTTTGCGGCAATTGCCGAAAAAGTAAAGTAATTGATAAAAAAGTTTGCACTCAATACAAAAAATTCTATTTTTGCAGTCCATTAAAAAATGGTGCTTTTGTCTGCAAGGGGCAAAAAGAATAAATATTGTAACATGCACTTGTAGCTCAATTGGATAGAGCATCTCACTACGGATGAGAAGGTTTGGGGTTCGAGTCCCTACAAGTGCACACATTTTAAATTAAAGCCTTTCGATATTACCCCCGAAGGGCTTTTAACTTTAATCACAAAGGGATGCTTAACTTAGTACTGTTTGGTCCGCCCGGAGCAGGGAAGGGTACTCAATCACAAAAACTTATCGAAAAATTTGGCCTTATCCACCTATCAACCGGCGATTTGCTGCGTGGTGAAATTGCACAAGGCACCGAACTTGGCCTTGAAGCGAAAAAACTGATGGATGAAGGTGTTTTAGTGCCCGACTCGGTAGTGATAGGAATGATCAGCAATAAGCTTGATGCTAATAAAGATGCTAAAGGCTTTATTTTTGACGGTTTCCCGCGCACGGTGGCACAGGCCGAAGCTTTGGATGCGTTACTTGCTTCTAAAAATTCAGCTATATCCGGCATGATAGCTTTAGAAGTTACAGATGCCGAATTAGAGCAGCGCCTTTTGAAACGTGGTGAAAGCTCTGGCAGGCCGGATGATGCTAACCCCGAAATAATACGCAAACGTATAAAAGAATATAACGACAAAACCGCACCAGTTGCAGGTTTTTATAAAAACCAAAATAAATTTACAAGCATTAATGGTATAGGGTCGATAGACGAGATATTTGAATCTATCAACGGCGTTATCGAAGTTTATTAATTTAATCAAGTCCGAAAGTCGGCAATAAGGTAAAGTCCGGAAGTCAGTAAAGCAATATGCTTACGGTCTTCCGGACTTTTCTGACTTCTGACTAACGACTAAATATATTATTATGTCCCAGGGATCTAACTTTGTTGATTACGTTAAAATTTGCTGCCGTTCGGGCCATGGCGGTGCTGGCTCTGCGCATTTGCACCGGGATGTTTTTACAGCAAAAGGCGGCCCTGATGGCGGCGATGGTGGCCGTGGGGGCCATGTAATTATTAAAGGGAATGCCCAGCTATGGACATTGCTGCATTTAAAATACCGCAAACATGTTATAGCCGGAAATGGCGAATCGGGAGGCAGTTCGTTGCGTAGCGGTAAAACCGGTAGGGATGAGATACTGGAAGTGCCATTGGGTACTATTGCACGCAATGCCGAAACAGGTGAGGTGCTTTTTGAGATCAATACCGACGGGGAAACCAAGGTATTAACGCCTGGTGGCCGCGGCGGCTTGGGCAACTGGCATTTTAAATCACCCACACAACAAACCCCTCGTTTTGCGCAGCCAGGCGAGGACGGCCGCGAAGATTGGAATATCCTTGAGTTAAAATTATTGGCTGATGTAGGTTTAGTTGGTTTTCCTAATGCGGGTAAGTCAACGCTGCTGTCAGTATTATCAGCTGCTAAACCAGAGATTGCCGATTATGCCTTTACTACCCTTGTACCCAACCTGGGCATAGTAAGCTACCGCGATAACCGATCTTTTGTAATGGCTGATATACCAGGAATTATAGAAGGCGCATCACAGGGCAGGGGGTTGGGCATCAGGTTCCTTCGCCATATTGAGCGTAACTCTGTATTATTATTTATGGTACCCGCAGATACTGGCCGTAGCATTAAGGAAGAATACAATATATTGCTTCATGAACTTAATGAATATAACCCTGAGTTAATGCATAAACCCCGAGTTTTAGCTATTACCAAGGGCGATATGCTTGATGAGGAATTGCAACAGGAAATGGAAAAGGAAGTGCCCGTGGATGTACCTTATGTATTTATATCATCGGTAGCGCAAAAAGGCCTTACAGAGCTTAAGGATTTGCTGTGGAAAGAGATCAACAGGTAATAATTACCTGGCCTGGGTTGCAAAGTAAAGTACGTAGTCGTCGCTTAGCTCTTTAAGCGAAAAGCCCTTATATCCCGGAAAAGCTTTAAGGATAACGCTTGCACGTATACCGATATATTCATGCGGCATCAGGATATAGATTGGCCCGGCGTGGCCTTTATGGAGATAATCTTCCATATCTATGCTGATATCGCCATTTAACGGCTCCAGCGTAATAATCCGGTTTTGCTTTATCTCCAGCCCAAGATCCGGGCTGAAAAATACAAACAATGCATCCTGACTACGCTTATCAAGCATCGTTATATAATCAAGGCTTGCCTGATCAATAAATTGCTGTGCTATGCCTGATGTGCCACGGGCGGTGTCGGTTTTAAGCGCTATGTAGGATAAGATGTAAAAACGCAGGGTAAAAAAGGAAATGAAAAGTATTAATACCCCAAAGGCATATTGATAAACCCTTTTGAACCGGCTAAACAGGTATACAGTACCCGGTATAATAAGCAAGCCGATTACCCGGAAGTGCCGCGACTCGTAAGAGATATCCTTACGCTGCAGGTATGAGGCCCCGAAGAACAGCACAGCTACAATATAAAATATTACTAATAGCACATTGTACCGGTTATCAGGCATGCGCTTACTTATGGCGTATACCAGCCATACGCTCAGTAATGCCAGTACAGTAATTATGGCGATAGCCTGGGTAGCTGTAAATAATACCGTATCGTTATGTGTGATAAAGCCGTTCGCCAGGTCATCAGCAGAAAACCCTGCAAGCAATGGCGACGCTAATGGGAAAGCCAGCACTTTCCAGCTAAGATCAATCCCGCCGGATTGTGATGAAGGGTTTACACCTTTTGAAAGATACGTTATATAAATTATCGCTACAGAGATCAAAGCGGGAATACCTATCCAGAAACCGTTTATCAGCCAGTGTTTAATATGGGTAGTATGCTTTGATAATTGTATCCAGATAAAGATCAGCCCGGCGCCATACATCCATATAAATGATGATTTGGCGAAAAAGCCTATCCAACCGCATAGCAGGATAAATACAGCCAGCGCTATGCCTGGCCTGTTGAACTGCAGGCAGCCATACAAAAACCATCCGATAAAGCCGAAAAGCAATATTTCACCTCCGTTGTAAAAAATATAAGGGGTAAAAAATGCCTGCTGCACCATTATGACAACCAGGCTTAAAGCACTGATATTTTTACTAAATCCCGCTTTTTTGAAAAAGACGTAAAGGCCTGCAAGACCCGTAAACTGGCATATAATTACCGTTAAAGCTGAGGCGTAGCCCAAATTAAGGTTAAATAGTTTCACAAATGCAGCCGGGAATAAATACTGCCCCGGCGACCACCATGATTTGAACTCAGAGGTATTCTGCGTTATATTCTCCTGGCTTACCAAGGTAAGCATGTTAAAGCCGCTCCCGTTTTGCACCGAGCGAAGAACCTGGTAGCCCCAGGCAGAGTCTGGGAATATAGCAGCCGGATTGACCAATAGTAAAATACTGCAAACTGTTACTATCAGAAAGACGGCTGTTAAGATAATTCTATGTTCAGGGTGCTTTGGCATTGTAAATCATTGAATAATGCGGGCCCTTATTTTTATTGCCGGGTTGCCCTGGTATATATTATAAGGTTCGGTGCTTTTAGTAGCTACCGAGCCGCTTGTTAGTACGGTATGGCTGCCCAAAGTAATCCCCTGGTTGATGATGGCGCCGCAGCCTATCCAAACACCGTCTTCAATTATAATTGATCCGGTAATTAAATCAAAAGTAGTCTTTTTATAATTATGGCTGCCGGTTTGCAAAACAGCGCCTTGCGAAAGGCAAACATTATTGCCTATAATTATTAAGGTTGTATTATCTATCCATACGCCTTCGCCTATCCAGCAGTTGTTGCCAATTTGAAGGTTCCAGGGATACTTGATATTTACGCGGGGCTTAATCACTACGCCCCCGGCAACCGTGGCGCCAAAAAGCCTTAACAGCAATACTTTTAAAGTACTTGACGGTATCAGCCCGGATATAAAGAACAAGCTGTTGACGTAGTACCATAAAATCCTCTTTAAAGCATTGCCACCCGGATTGTAACCGGAGTTGTTGTATTTGGAAAGATCAGTCTGCTGCATTAAGGTGTGTAGTAGCTTTGTCCTGATGATTGGTATAGAAATAAACGCTTATAGCGATCAATATATAAACCACGATATTAAATACGGTATGATGGTCTGTTAAATATACGTTAGTATGTTTCCAGTATAACGATAGTGTAACAAAGCGTATGATGTTAATAGCCTGGATACCTGCCAAACCGCAAATAAGGAAATATACTTTTGACTTGAACCTTGCCGGGTATGAAATAACAAAAGCCGCGAAGAAGCTCATCACGCCAAAACCCAAACAATCATACCCTACATGGATAATGTTATGGTTCACTACCAGCATTTGGTCTGTATTGGTTTTGGTTTGATAACCCAACAATTGTAAGATGCCTGAGCTCGATTCAATCAATACATACCGAAGCCAGGCTACAAAGTTTAAATTACGGTTTAAAAAAGCACTGTATAATCCCCCTGGCGATACTAAGCTGAGGTAAATAATGTAAAAGCCGTAAAATATAGCAAATAACCCTAAAAATTTGATGATAAACAGAGCTGCCGGATTTAACTTGCGTTTAGCGGCCTTCATGTTTCTTTTGCTTTAACAATTCATCTATTTTAACATCAACCACCAGCCGGAACCAAAAACCCTGCATAAAATGAAATATCAATCCTGTACGGCCATCTAAAATACCTAATTTAAAAATGATTCTGTATATAAAGTATAACCACGGGCGTACGTAACGTGGTAATTTCCACCAGCGGTATTTAAGCCAGGCCGTCCGCTCATCCGGTGAGCCCCAAAATTTTGGCTTAATAGTTTGCTGCCTCAGGTTTTCCATACGTTCTACTTCTTCTGTGGCAAGCAGCGAGCTATAGCGGTTATGTTTATCTATCCAAAAGCTGATGTTGTTTTCCTTCAGGTTTTCTTCCAGTATATGCCCGTTTTTCCAGATGATGGTATTCCCCGTAACCACAAACCTGTGGTCCATATTCTCATTAATATCAGAAAAGCCAACGCCGAAACGTATCATTTTAAGCAGGTAAAACGGATAATAACCTCCATATTTTATCCAATGCCCTTTAAAAAAGTTTTTACGGTTAAAGTAAATGCCGTTTACATCCTTGTAATCTTCATTTGTAAAAGCTTTAAGTTTATCAAAAAGTTCTGGCGTTACAATTTGGTCGGCATCAAGGCAAATAACCCAGGGCGTTTTAACAGGAGTGTTTTTTAAAGCAAAATCCCATTGAAGGGGATGGTTTTCAAATCGGTTATAAACAGTTGTAATGTTGTAGTTTTGTGCAATTTGGAGGGTACTGTCTGTACTACCTGAGTCTACTATAAATATCTCTGCATTTAGATTTGCAATGGATGCCAGCAACCGGGGGAAATGCATCTCTTCGTTGTAAGTAAGTATAATAAATGAATAATGCGGGTTCAAGTTGTGCGCTTAATGCTTTGATAAAGATCAATATACCGTTTAACTAAACGCTCACCGGAAAATTCATGATGTATGACACCAGGAGCTTTGCCTCTTATCTCTGTCAACTTTTTCTGCTCATTAATATATATGCGTATTATTGTATTACTTATCGAATATATATCTGGTTCACATATCCATCCCAGGTTATTAGTTTCTACATAGCTGGCCAGGCCTACCTTATTACTTATCAATACCGGGGTACCTGCGCTCAGGCTTTCAATCACCACATTTCCGAAGTTTTCATCGTGCGATGGCAGTACTAAAAGGTCATGAGCTGCCAATTGCTTAAACTTACCATCCCCGTAAAATCCAGCCCACTCTATATTATCTTTCTGGCTTTCCGGTATCAGCAGTTTAAGCTTTTCAATGTATTCCGGGTCGCCGCTACCGGCAATCGTCAGGCTGAATGGAACGGTAATATGTTCAAGTGATCTAAGCAATATATCAAGTCCCTTTTTTTCCTCTATGCGTGAAAGGAAAAGTAACCTGAGTTTGTTATTCACAAATCTTTCAGGAGATTGATCCTTTTCATCGCTCAGTCTAATCAAATTAGGAATAACCGTTGTGCTTTGGTTAGCCATCAGCCTATTAATGGCGCTGGCCTCATAAACAGAGGTTGCATGGATAAGGCACTTTTGTAAAAGCCGTTTCCCTAAAAACCTGTGTATATAGCTTTTAAAACCTGTATTTTTATTAGAGAACGAATACGCGCTTAAGGTACCACGCGGCGATAGCACTACAGGCACTTTGTTTTTTATGGCAACATAACATGATAGTACTGATACCAGGTTCCACCAGGCGTGTATATGTACTATGTCAAACTGTTTTATTTTTTTATTTAAAGCGCCAAGCAACGCAGGCGAAAAATGGGTATGATCTTTAGTGACCCGCTTAAAGTAAGTTACGGCAACATTATCTACATATTTGGTTTCATTTGGCTTAACAGGTAACTCTGCAACTCCGTTGGCTGTAGTTGTATAAACCTCTACGTCAATACCAGCCCCATGCAATTGCTCGCACAGCATGCTGACCGATACTGTTGGCCCACCATAAACATAGGCGGGTTTGTAAGAAGCATTTATATGGAGTACTTTCAAACTCTGTATAATATTTTTAACCGCACAAATACCCAGTGCAGTAGCAGCATTGTGATGTATGCCCAAAAAACGGTATTGATCAAAAATTCAAAGCTCAGTCCGCGCCATAGTATTTGGAATAAGCCGCTAAACATCAAGGCTGAGCCTAATATGTAACCACCAAACAGATGTTCTGCCTGATTGGATATCAACTGAGCAATTGCGCCATATAAAAAAAGGGAGATAAATATCCCTTTAACCCCGCCCGACAGATAACCGTCGACAATAAATGCTGGTTTTGCAGAAACAGCAGAAGCTCGATAAACCACACCGGCGTCATATACGCGCTCCATAACCATATCTTCGGTAATTGGCTTGCCTGGCCAAAATACACGCGGCACCAGCGCTATGAAAGATTGTTTAAGCAAGGTAAACCCATAAAAATCAATGTTAGCAGGTGTAGATTCAACAAAGGTTTCAAACATATCAACCTCGCTTAAGCGATACACCAGGAAATTCCAGTTAGTATCATCAGATACCTCTTCATTAAGTGTAGATTCAATGGCTGTTTTAGATGCTGCGTCTGCACTTGCATCATCAGACCAGGCTTGCTGCCTGAAATTACCCACGTACGTGGGAAGAATAAAAAAAGATAATAATAGTAACGGGACAAAGATTGAAACCACCAATTTTTTATAATTGGGATACAAAAAGATGCCCAGTACCATTATACTGATAATGATAGGCTCTTTAAAGCCTGAAGTAAGGGCCTGGTAAAAATTTAAGGCGTACAGACCAAGGCTTATCAGCGTATTGAATATTTTTTTGGCAGGGATGGCATACGCCAGCGCCAATGTGCCGGCTATAAAGCTAAGCGAACTGAACTGATAGGAGAATTGGGCAAGGCCGGATATTTTAGTAAACAGTACAGACACCGGGACACATGCTATGGCAACTTTTAGCAACAGGTCCGCAAGATTGTTTTTTTGAGCATAAAAGCGTCTCTCTTTCGAGTAATTCATACTCACCAATATGCCTGTAACAAAGGCGGCATGGCCAAGGCAGTAATAACGCTGGCATTGTGCTGTAAGCTTTAACCGGTCGTTATCAATTATCCAGTAATAATTATCAATCTTTAAAAAATTATTGTAACCAAGTGTATTTAACAGGTAAAATATGGTAGTGCAGCACATAAAGCCTGCAAAAATTATCTGCATTAGAAACAATGGGCGCATCAACTGCTCTCCTAAAGGCCGGTCGGCAGGTATGGGTTTAACCCAGCCCGATAAGGTAAGATAGAAAATTAAAAAACTGCCCAGCCAGGCAATAAAGTAAGATATAAGAGGGTCCCATTTAAAAAGGATAGCAAAAAGCCATGGCAAATAAAGGGCTAAATACCGTTCGATAGGTCTGTTACCCATTTATTTTGAAAACAAAAATGGATATGTGATCAGTGCTTTTCATCAATAAGCAAATTTTCGATGCTCCGGGTTAATTTTGTAAAACTCCAATCTTTGATCAAAGTAGCCGAATTGCTGCCCAACTGGTCAAGATACCCTGCAGAAATTGTAAGGCTTGATAACTGGTTGAACAGATCATTCTCATCCCCGCTATTAAATACTGCGCCGTTGTAACCGCCTTTAACCAGATCTATAGCGCAGCCAACTTTATCTGATACCAAAACAGCTTTACCACAGGCCATAGCTTCATTTACGGCTAAGCCCCAGGTTTCTGCCGGGCCTTTTGAGGGCAGGCAAAATACGTTGCATGCCTGGTATACTACCGGCATGCAACTTTGATTCTGAAAACCCATAAAGTGTACGTTGGCGTGCCCGTCAGCATGTTGTTTCAATAGAATTTCTAAAGGTCCGTTACCTGTAAAAAGTAAATGTACGTTTGGCTTGTTCAAGCGTAAAAAAGCTTTCAATAATAATAAAGGATCTTTTTTCCCTTCAAATTTACCGGCGTATAATACAAGGATATCGTCTGTATTTATGCCCAATTTTATTCTGAAGTCACTCGCTTCATTGTGGCGTTGTATGGCGAACCTGTTATTGTCTACTGCGTGAGGGGCAAAAACCAGTTGGGCGTTTGTTAACCCATATTTTTTAAAATAATGCTTGTTATTGGTGCCGGTGTACAGGGCATAGTCAATATGTTTATATACAAATCTTAAATAAATCTTTCTGAGGATGCTTTTAATGCCCGGTTTTTCATCAAGCAGGGTAGAATCGCCCCTGAAAAGTATAGGCAATTTGTTTTTGAAATGGCGCAGCACTTTTAAATGGCTATGGTAAGCCCAGCCAAATAAAAGTAGCGCATCGGGTTTAAATTTATACAGTTGTTCTATCAGCGTTGGGTTTATAATGCCATTAAAGTGATGCGAGCCGGCATCTGTGGCTGTATTAGTTACCCATTCATAATCATAACCGCTTAAAAGGTCGATATCCCAGTTAACAGTTCTGTTAAAACCTGGGTCGTGCTTATTGACAGATGCCTCTCCCCAGGTATAAAACACCCTTATCTGGATGCGCTGGTACTGCTGTAGCAGCTTAAACACCGGCGCGTAATACTGAATAGGGTGGGTAGTAATTATGGCAAGTTTCTTCAATTTCTATCCGTTAAAACCTGGTTGAACAGCTCGCACTGTTCTTGAGTAAGTGAATAGGCACTGTATTTCTTTAGTTCTTGATCATTATAAGCAATATTGCTGTTGCCAGTTAAAACATCTTTAAAAAATCCGGTTATGCTATTTTTTAGATTCATGGTGCCATTATAGGTGTAAGCATGTTTGACGCCTATATCTATAAGTGTTTTAATAGCCGGACTATTAGCGTTAAAAATGGCAAGAAGTGGTTTTTTTGTCAATAAGTAAGGGTAAATCTTTGATGCCGTATACTTTGGATCGTCAGACCCGGGAATAAATAAAGCATCTGCCTGTTGTAAGGTTACCAGCGTATGGAAATGACTGATCCTGTCAGTATTTTCAGTAACATAACCGGCTAATCCATATTTTTCGGCTAAGGGAAGAATAGTTGGTTGTCCCTTACCCTTAGGGGCATAGCTTGTACCGATAAAGTAAAACCTGAATTTGTTGTAAAATGATGGCTCCTGGTTAAGTAAGCTTTTAAATGCTTCAAAGAGCGGGCAAATAGCGCTGTGCATATCCTTACCACCCCTACCTATGTAAACAATATTTTTAAATCCGGCAGATAACAGGTTTGTAAATTGATTTTTATGCCGATCTGCGATTTGCATATCAGGTAAAAATGATCCGAAAGTAATGGTATCAGCAGGTATGTTTTTTATTTGGGGATACCGTTCTTTAAGGTCATTTATATAAGCTTCAGAAACACTTATCAAGCCGCCAACATGTTTCATTGCTATTGGTTCCGTATACTTATTAAGCCGGTAGGAAAACCAGTATTTGGGCGGTTGCTGCTCTTTTGGTTTATCGCGATAATATTCAGAATGCCAGGGATCCTGCATATCGATAACATAGGGCACATCAAAACGCTTTTTCCAGTAAGCGCCCAGAACACAAACCGGAAACTGAGTAGTTGAAAAGTATATGAGGTCAAACTTTTCTGTTTTTAGTAACTGATTCACCCTTTTCAGATAAAACCATAAAGATCTTAAGGCAATGCTGCCCAAGCCCAGCCTGGAAGTCCGCGCTTTGTCAAAAGCTTTTACACAATGTATTTTTATATCGGCCGGGATACTTTCGTTTAAAAGTATATCGGTTGGCATGTCGGTGTATTCCTCATCAACCCTCACAACTTCTGCCTGCCATCCAAATTCTTTAAAATAAGGCAGACTCATGCGCACCCTTTGCATATCTGCAGCGTTTACAGGTGGAAAGTATGGGGATATGATAAGCAGTTTCTTCAAACGGTTTATATTGTTATTAAAAAGTTTTTAAGCTGATCAATCCACTGCTGAGCATCAAAGTGCGTCGCGTTTTCTTCTGTGGCTTTTTTTAGCGAATTTAAATGCCGCTCATCTGATAATGCTTCAGCAAGTTTGGTAACGAAACTTTTCGGTGAATTATCAAATGTGGAGATGTTATTGCTGTAAAGGTTGTAACCCCTTCTTCCGGCCGGGGTGGTTATGCAGGGTATACCCCAGTTTATGGCTTGAGCCAATTTTGTTGAAGCCCCGCGCGCATACCAAAATACCGGGTTTAAAAATATTGACCAGGTTGTTACTTCCTGTATTAACTGATCATCTGTTAATTGGCCTATATATTCTACAAACGGATATTTTAAAGCAAAGTTGTTTCCGGCAGATACCGGCCCGCCTACCAATCGTAGCTTAATGTTAATTGAGGTTGATTTTAATGCGTCAAACAGGCCGATTAGTCCCTGAACATTAGGCAAATGATCTAAAGTGCCTACAAAACCTATCCGGTTTGGTTGTGGCTGCCAGTCAAGAAATGCAGGATAAAGCAGGCGGGGTAAATAAAGGATACTGTTGGCGCCAAGCCACTGATTGATATATACTTCATTCTCGCTCAGTACAATTACTCCATCAAGCAGCTGCGAATAGATTTGGCTTTCTTTTACCAGTATTTTTCCTAAACGCAGGGTGCTTAAAAAGCTTTGATGTCCGGCTTTCGCAACTTCATGTAAAAAATCGCCGCTTTCGTTACCGTGGGATAAGGCCACAAATTTTACGTCGGCCGGTAGCAGGGGCTTCAGGTTGGCTATCCAGCCGGTAAGATTGATTTGATTGAACAGTACAAGCTTGATCCCTGTGGATTTGATTTTATTAACCAGTTCATGCAGGTAAGTATCTAAGCGGTAGCGCTCATAAACTTCAAGGCCTGCTTTTATTTTCAGCCGGGTTATAAAGCTTTTATCCGGCTCAACGGGGAACCGGGTTATTTCAAACCCGGCCCGGGTAAGGTAAGTAAGGTACTCGCGGGTACAAAGTTGCACCCCGCCGCTTGTTTCGGAGTTTAAAAATTTTTTATCGGAGATAAACAGCAAGCGATCAGTCATTATCAGCTGTGTTGAGTTAATACTGAATCCTGATATGCCAGATTCAAATAATCGGCTGCGATTTTTCCGGCATCAAATTGCTTTTCTGCCAAAGCCCGGCAAGCGGCCCTGTCAATTTCATATATCCGGCCAACGGCATTAACCATTTGATCAAATGTATTCGTTATGAAACCGGTTACTCCATCGGTTACCACCTCAGGCACCGAGCCCCGTTCAAAGGCAATAACAGGTGTGCCGCAGGCCATAGCTTCTATCATTACGATACCAAAAGGTTCATCCCATTCAATAGGGAAAAGCAAGGCTTTTGCTTTTTGCAGGTATTGGTTTTTTTCGCTGTCGTTAAGTGCGCCAACGTAGCTGATCTGTTTGCCGTCTATCTGAGGTTCTATCTCTGTTTTATAATAGTGCAGATTGTCTGGCGTTGTAGGTATATTTCCGGCAAGTATGAGGTTATTATTGGTGGCCTTTGCTACCTGTATGGCAGTGTGCGCGCCTTTAATTTTATCCAGACGCCCCAAAAACATCAAAGGGGCATTATTGGAAACATTTGGATTTAAAGTATATGCTGAAAAATCTATAGCGTTATAAACTGTTTGCCACTTTCCGGCCACATTGCCTGTTGATACGCAATAATTACTGCACGCAGTAAAATAAAGGTTAGTGTTAGGCAAAGATGTAAATATTTTTATTCCACGCCGGGACACCGGCCTGCCGTAGGTCATTATTTTATTAACCTTTTTGTTAAGGATAGGTAAAAGGTAGATAAGCCTTCCAAAATTGTGCACAAGGTCAAACTGATGCCAGTTATGGTACAGGTATTTCCAAACAAACGCAATTTCTTTGTTTTTAGCCTGGTTGCTTCTGTCAAGATCGTTGGTGCCAAAAGTAATTGTTGTGCCGCTGCAATAAGAATCGGGTCCGGCCAGTAAGGTTACCTGATGGCCAAGCTTCTGGTATTTTTCTGCAAACAGGTATACAAGCCGTTCGTGGCCGCCGTATAAAACGGGCGGCACCGGTATACCTGGATCCATTATCAGCAAAATTTTCATTAGTTATTGAGCTCTTTTTTTACCTGCTGATAAATAGAAATATAATGCTTTGCGCATTGCTCCAGCGTAAGGTTTTCCATAATATACTGCCGGGGGGTAAAAGTTTCCAGCTTTGCAAGAAAACCGGTTAAGGCCGTATCAAAATGGTTAATATCCTGAAACTTTGATCCGCAGCGTTCGTCCCAGTAAGGTACAGAGCTTACCGGGCCGAATTTGATCTCAGGGTAATAAACAGGATCCAGCCAGTAGCCGCCGTTATCCCAGGCTAAAATCGGTGTTCCGGTGGCCAGAATCTGCTGGTAGGCAAGCCCCTGGGTTTCATGTTCGCATAAAAAGATAGCCGCTTTGGATATAGAAAGCTTTTGCGCGAGATCGGCCGGTTTGTAATGCCCGTATCTGATGGTTTGATATGAAAGTCCCCGTTTTTGTATAGCGTTTAAAATCGGGTCGATCAAAGTTGCTTTTTGAGCGTCATAATTCCATCTTATCTTATCGTAGATCAAAAAATCATGGGTTTTGCTTCCATTGTGTGGTTGCCATTCATTTGTATCTATCCCGACCGGCCAGGCAACAACCTTGTCGCCATAAAAGGGTTCAAACATCATCCGCATCCATTCGCCTGGTACCAGTATGCGTTTTACATTGGGATGTTTCGTAAAAAGGTCGGGTTCTTCAGATGCATGGGCATAAACGCTCGCACCTAAAATAACAGGATTAATCCACCGGCGCTCTAACAACACATGGGGTTTGCCTATTATACAAGCAATCTCATTCTGATGTTTCTTAATATAACTGTAGTTGTTAAAACGGTAGGGGAAACCCAACTTGTCTAAACCTTTCATCAGGTTAATGGCTACCATTTGCTGCCCCCCAGGCTTCGGCTTGCCACGTACTATCCTGCGAATCAACCGGCGCGGATAGCGGTCATACCTAAACCAGCGGTCAGGTTCGGGCTCTTCGTAAAAAAGGTTCAGGGGTTCCACTATTCAGATATATGTGCTTGTTGGTTGAATCCGGCAACAGCGCCGTCGATGTTAATTTTATGGAGTAGCTTGAAGTTCTTTTTTTCTTTTAGAATAAATGCAATTGCCTGCTCCAGTGATAACTGATAACTTGCTCCAAGCGATTTTTTAAATAACGACTTAGCCAGTTTAAACAAACTTACCGGCCCGTATACACCTTTATGGTAGGACAACATCTCTTCAATAGCTAATACCAATGTTTGCTCGAGCACCTGCTTGTTTCTTACAAAGTAAGCCCTTGTACTGAAATATGATACCCTTTGATTAAAACCCTCGCCGACACCTATAAAGTCGAAGTTATTCATAAGAGGCAGATCTTTTAAATTAAAAAGTTCATTGGGATAATATCGGCCGCTTATTTTAAAAACAGGGGATGACTCAGGCAACTTGTCAATATGGTTAAGAATAAGCAGGGCTTCATTCAAACCCTTATTGTTAAACGAGTATTGTGGCGTGTGATAAGCCTTTAATTGTTGATCGCTGTCTCGCTTCAATTTTTCCAAATCAATTGAGGTGGTCGAATTGTCTATCAATATAACTTCCGTAAATCCTTTGTTGAACAGGGCTTTTATAGTGTGTATAGTTTGCTCATACCTTTCATCGTCAGAAAAGGCAGAGTATATTTTGGACGGCTTCAAAGTAGATGTTATAAGTGCAATCAAAATATCAGGGGGTAAAACTTATTATTTGCCTAAGATTCTCTGTTTATAGTACTGTAATAAGCGGGCAGTTTTCCAACCGAATATTTTTTTAATCAATTCCAAAATTCTACCTCCAATTGGCGGTGCTATTGCAGGTACCCCTGATTGATTTATTATATTGGCAATCTCCCGGGATAATCCTTTTTGCTGAGGGTATGTGAATACCAAAAGCCCCATTAAACTTCGGTTAGTGACAAGCTTAATGCGATCATCCTGTTTAAAGTTTTGCAGATGATCTCTTATAAGCAATATTGATCTATAAAGACTTTTGTTTGACTCGACATCTTTACGTGCAGATAATGAAGCATTGTCTTTATGTTTACGGTAATAACAAACTGTGCTTTCTGCTAAAAATATCTTTTCGGCCTGTAACGCTACGCGGCAGAAAAATTCGCCGTCATCATTTACAGTAAGTGTTTCGTCCCAAAAGCCCGCTCTATCAATTATGGTTTTAGGCGTTAACCAACTATGCGGAAGTACCATAGCGCCACGATTATTGTGTGCCCCATAGAGTTTAAGTAAAAATTCAAATGGTTGGCTGGCTTGCCTGTAAAACGCTAAGCTATATTCATCTTGAGTAAGTAGATTTAAGTCTTGATCATGATCATTGAAATACACTACCGGACAAATACATACAGCATCCTGCCGCTGCTGCAAATACTGCATTTGAGCCTGTATCTTATCAGGCGCAAGCAAATCATCAGCGTCTAAAAATTGTATATACTGTCCTTTGGCCTCCTTTAAACCGCGGTTACGGGCGGCTGAAGCCCCTTGGTTTACCTGGTGAATAACTTTCACTCCTTTAGCTTCAAAAGACCTTGCTACGTTAAGGGTGTTATCTGTAGAGCCATCATCAACAACAATTATTTCAATTTGAGGCCAGGTTTGCGCCAATGCCGAATTTATACTGGCAGCGATATACTTTTCCCAATTGTATGCAGGTATAATTATGGAAACCAACTGATCAGGCATTACGAAGATGTGGTTTAAATAGCCTGATCAGTTTTTCGCGCAGCCACATAGCCATAAAGGGATTAATTGAAATTAAAAGCCTGAATGCCTTCCCCGCGTTTGAAGGCACTTTATGACCTAAGTTACGCGCGAGGCGAAGAGCTTTATTTACATAATCCCAGGCATCCTCTTTTGCCAAAACAGCAGCATTTTTAAATAACTCTTCAGCAAGCTCAGCGGTATACTTTTGGCCATGCGTAGCAACAGTTTGTTCTAAAACATGGTATTGAGCAATCACACATTTTTTAATATTAGCCGCCGACATAGAATTTTCAATACGGTAATTAATGATGCTTACTTCACTTTCGGCAGAGAAAGTTAAGCCGTTTTTAGCCAGTTTAATATGAAAAGCCTTGTCCTCATTGTACAGGATCAGCGGGTCGATGTCGTAACCTCCCACTTCAAGATAGCGTGGTTTTTTGTATAAGCCGCAAAACGGATTGATCTGATTTTGGATGGCGTAAGCGGTGGCGTCTTTCTCAAGTTCGTTTTTATCAAAATGTACGACCGCCAGCAATTGGCCCGTATTATTATCGCGCCATTCGTAATCAAATAGTACCACATCCGGGCAATCCGGAGTTTTAAGCCAATTGTGCGCAAGCGTGGTAAAATTGGGCAGCAGTTCGTCATCAGCATCATGAAAATGGATCCAGTCGGAAGTTGTAACTTCCGCAAGTTTATTTTTACCGTAGGAGCATCCCATGTTCATATTACCGGTTATAACGGTTGCACCGTAACTTTCAGCAACTGCTGCGGTATCGTCAGTACTGCAATCATTATAAACCAGAATTTCGTTGAAAGGGATAACCTGTTTTTGGGCAGATTGTAATAGCCTGGGCAGATAGATTGCAGCATTATAGGCGGGAATACAAAGTGCAAGAGAATTCATCGTAGCAGGTGTAGTTTTTTTAAAATCTTTTTAGCTACGCCTTTAAGTGTACTTTTAAGTTTATAATATAAAATTTCAACCTGGTGCCTGTCTGTTCTGTTTATTGTTAGGGTATTATCACTAAATCCATTGGCGTGTTTTACTAAGTATTTAGTCGGTGCATATACTTTAAGTACAGTATGTAGATCGCCCATGCACGAATCAACCCAACGGTAGTCATTTTTTAGTTTATTCAGTATAATATCTAAGTTTCTGGCATTATAGGCAATACCAACAGTACCTAAAGTACTTTGCAACTGTATAACATTTTTATTTATTTTAATTGGTTTTAACCAGTGAGCTTGGGTATGCAGATATAACATGTCCCAATCATCACCAACAAGTTTTAAAAACTTATCGAATTTTTTTGGAAACGATTTATTTATTATCGCATCATCCTCAATAATCATAAATTTTTGATACCCCTCTTTTTTAGCTATTTCTAATAACCGGATATGGCTTTCCCGACAGCCCCAGGCCCCGGGTGTGCCCGGCCATGCCGAGTCCATTCCCGTTCCGTCAACCGCTTCGAACCTGATCACCTTTTTAACGGGTAAAAACTGAGCCATGCGTTCAAACCTTAATTTTCTGTCTACCCGGTGTGGTAAATTAATATAATAGGCAACTTCAAAATCGTTATGGCTCATTTCCATTAAATTTTTTTTCCTGTTAGTTTAGCCAAACTCCGTTTATAAACATATTTGATAAGCTTTTTTAATGGTTGCTTATCTAAAGCTGCCGCAAGTGTAACTTTTTCGTTCGATGGCATATATAACTTATGTAAAAAGCTGTTTACAGCTTTTGTACTGAAGTTGTTAACTACATCTTTATACTGGTTTAGGTTAGAAGGCAGCAATGCTTCGGCTGAAAGTGATTGGCTTAAGGTGTTAAGCCCGGCCCGGGTTATTCGGTTGTAATCTGCCGGGTTTAACGCTAAAACCTGCTTTATACATTGTGCTAAAGCATCTGTATCATTTGCCGGATATTTAAAGCCATTTTCACCGTTTACAATGATATCTGCTACCCCCGCACCGTCCGAGCAAATTAAAGGAGTACCTGCTGCTAAAAACTCTAAAGCAGTAAAATTAAACATATCCCACACAGAGGGCACTATGCCAAAAAATGCCTGGCGTTGTAATAGTTCAATTTCTGTATGTGGCATCGCCGTTTGGTGCAACAGTTTTTTATTCCACACATCCGGATAGTTTTTATTGAGGTATTGGCTTGTGGTTTGCCCATTAAAAAAAGGCATGTCTCGGCCAACCCATTTAACTTTAGGGGCGGCTTCTATTTTCCGTATCGCCTCTGATAACTCTACCGGCCCCTTCCATTTTTGCAACCTGGCTGTAATCAGGCCATTTCTATTACGTTCATTAACGTTTAAAGGCTGAGTTAGCTGTTTGGAATATATAGGAAGCAGGTAATGGATATTTTCATACTGTAACTGGTTTTGCCAAAATTTATAATTGGCTGAGCTGTGTGTTATCAAACAATCACATAACGGCAACAATGATAATTCGGTCTGCATTATCGAGTCGGTAGCTAAGTCCTGATAACTGTTTTCATATAAGGCTATTTGGCCGGTACTGCCATGCAAACGGGTTACCACCGGTTTATTATGTTCCATTACCCAGGGCACAAAACCCAGGCCGAAATCCGTACATTCAACTACATCAAAATCTTCTCCTTTTGCTGCCTGTTCCCACATAGCCCATGCGGCTGCCAGGTCATTGCGGTAGCCGGGTAAAAGTTCAAGCTTTGCAAATTTGGTGAGGTGTTTTTTATACAAGGCCGGTTCAAGATACTCAACCTCGATATCGTTGTGTATAAATTTGTTTGATGCTTGCGTGTAACCACTGCCTACAATTACTTTGATGCGTTGGCAATGCGGCCTTAAAGCATTTAAGTAGTTGATGTAATACGCTGATATGCCACCGCCCGAATGTGGGTAATATTCAGGAAGTATAAATAAAATTTTCAAATGATAGTTTAAAGGTGGGTGTCAATGTGATGAAAATAGGATGCGGAGGCAACGCCATTTTAAACACTATTGGGCTTTATTGTTTCTACCTGATCTTGCATTAATTTAGAAATGTAATTTTTTTTGTTTGCTTGTATTAATAACTGAAATAATCCTTTGCCCTTTATCAATAGTTTTTTCCTTTAGGATATCTATCACTGCAGTTCAGTCAGTAAAGCTTAAATTATTTGGTTTTGATCCATGTACTACTAAAATTACGCCCATTTAAATCCCCTTTTAAACTTAATTCTTGTTCTTTTTTTAGATATAGAGAAGTCAAGTTACTAATTGGCGTACCAAAAAAATCATAGGTGCTATAATTGATAAGCTGATAAGCCGATAGGGCGTCCGTCAGCATTTGTTTAGACACTCCATCATTTTTTGAATAGGGTAATCCTTCTACATGTATATCGGTTACACTCCATATTTCTTCGCCTGTAAGCGGTTCATTGATTACTTTTTTATTAATTAAAATTGTATTTACCTTATCAAGGTAATTCTGTGGCCAAAACGTTCTTCTTAACTTATTAATTATGCGGTCTGCCAATGTCAAAGCTGGTTTGGTTTGTTTCTGGTACTCAGTAAATTCTCTACAACGGTCTAAGTAAATATCGCTATGCATAGCTTCTGATGATGGATCGTGAATAGTAATCAAAATCCCACCTTTGGCTTGCAGGTCACTTATTTTTTTTAAGAAGCTATCCAGATCGGGTATATGATGTAGCACAGACGAAATAATGATCATATCAAATTCGCCGCTTAAAGCATTGATTTCACCGTTAACAATCTCTGTTTCTTTGCCCCATTTTCTTGATCTTTTTTGTGCTTCATTCAGCATAACGGGTGAGGTGTCGAGCAAAGTTATTTTTCCAATCAATTCCTTTGTTCCGGCCTCTAAAAGCATTTGGGTAGCAAGCCCGGTACCGCAACCTATATCAAGTAATTTAATCTTCCTAAGGTTTGTTAAGTAGGGCCTGATGTTATCAACTAATAGCCGGTATTGAGAGGGCAGGCTTTTCCACATATCCTGATGTAATTTATCATAGTATTTAGCCTCTACATCATGAAAAACAACGTTAACAATTGCATGAAACTCCTCTGCATCAGCTATGTTTGATTTAAGCTTTATAAGAGGTTCAAGAGTTTTGAAATGATTATTCATTCAAGCGTATAAATTCTGAGTTAATGATACCTTCATCCGCTTGACGGATGCTACTTGTCCAAACGCCAGCTATCGTAAATACACCGGCTTCCAATCCCCAAACCCATTCATCATTGGTGTTGCCCCATGCTCCTATGGCAATGGTATATTCACCAGGTCTTAATACTCCAGCTTTTATTCCAAAGTGCGCAGTAAAGCTGCCTTTTTCCACTGTTCGCCCATCTTTAGTTTCTCTTAAGGTAAAAAGACGGACACCAGCATTGTATATTGAAATAATAAAAGTAGCTTTTGTAAGCTGAGCTGTTGCTTCGCCACTTATAGTGATTTTGATAGCATCAGACATGTTATGTATCGAGTTGTCATCAAATGAACCATTTACATTGATCTTTTTGAAGAGCAGTTTGTCCTTTAAATTGCCACTAAAGACACGGGTGATATCGCTGCTCTTTAAAAGTCCGTTGTACTCTTTTATGGCATTGTCAACCGGGTTTATGATATGTAGTAAACCATTATTAAGCACCATGCCAGTATTGCATAAGTTTTTTATACTTGCCATATTATGGCTCACAAATAACACCGTGCGGCCCTCGCCCTTACTAACAGCGCTCATTTTGCCGAGGCATTTTTTTTGAAACTCGGCATCGCCAACGGCCAGCACTTCATCTACTATCAATATCTCCGACTCCAGGTGTGCCGCCACTGCAAACGCCAACCTCACATACATTCCAGACGAATAACGTTTTACCGGCGTATCAACATACCGGTCAACCCCTGCAAACGCCACTATTTCGTCAAACTTGCGTTTTATTTCGGCCTTGCGCATGCCCAGTATGGCGCCATTTAAAAATATATTCTCGCGGCCGGTAAGCTCCGGATGAAAGCCTGTACCTACCTCCAGCAAACTGGCTATGCGTCCTTTGACTTTTACCGAACCCGTGGTAGGAGAGGTTACCCTGCTTAAGATTTTTAACAACGTGCTTTTGCCTGCTCCGTTACGGCCAATAATACCAACGGCGTCGCCCTGTCCAATTTCAAAATCCAGATCTCTGAGGCTCCAAACTACATCGCTTTTCCCTTTTATTACACGGTCGTTGGTTTCTCCAATCTTTAAAAAAGGGTCTTCCTTCCCCCTTAACCTTGCCCAATAGCGCTCAATATCCCGCGAGATGGTGCCTGTTCCAAAATCACCTAACTGATAGGCTTTTGACAGGTTTTCTGCTTTTATTGCCTTAGCCATTAAACGGTATCAACAAATGTTTTTTCTGCCTTATTAAATATCACCACGCCCAGCAGCAATAGTATGGCTGTTGCAGTGGTACAATAGCCAAGCAACTCAAAACTAAAGCTTCCCCTGCCTAAAAAACCATACCTAAAGGTTTCAATAATACCTGTCATGGGGTTAAATTTTATCAGCCAGCTGTATTTACCAAATTTTGCCTCTGCTTCTGATAAAGGGTAGATCACGGTTGTAGCATACATCAAAAGCGGTACGCCAAAAGTCACTACAAAAGCCAGGTCGCGATATTTGGTAGTTATTGCAGATATGATCATGCCCAGGCCCAGGCCCTGTGCGGCAATAAGTAATAACAAAAAAGGGAAGAGCAATGCTACGGCATTAATAGTTACAGGGCTGCCTTTTGCATAATAAAACACAGCGATTGCGATGAACAATACCAATTGTACAGTAAACCTCACCAGGTTGGATACCACCACGCTTAAAGGCATAATCAACCGTGGAAAGTAAACTTTGCTCATCAAAGCGGAATTGTCTTTAAAAACGGTTGATGTTTTGGTAAGGCAGTCGGCAAAATAATTCCATAAAATTGTGCCGCCTAAATAAAAGAGCGGCTTTGGTATACCATCGGTAGGTATGCCTGCAAGGTTGCCAAAAACAAAAGTGTAAAATATAATAGTAATGACCGGCTGCACAAAGAACCAGATAGGCCCAAGTATGGTTTGCTTATAAAAAGAAACAAAATCTCGCCGTACCAGCAAAATAAGCAGGTCGCGATAATGCCAAAGATCGTTCAACTTAAAATCTAATAAACCAGCTTGTGGTTTTATTTCCAGGTCCCAGTCTTCTGTATCAGGCTGGTTCATTTAAAAGCATTTTTTGAAGTTTGCTGATATAGGTTTGTTCGCCAAAATATTCCAGGCACTTTTGTTGTATACGTTTGCGGTATTGGGGCGTAGTATTATTAAGTAACTGCTGTTCTATAGCTTTCTCAATAGCTATATCGTCTTCAGGGTCAATTGCTGTTCCTAACTCTCCATGGCGTATAGCGTCAACACTTCCATCCGCATTACCACATATTACTGGCAGTCCACAGCTTAAAGCCTCTATAAACACAATGCCAAAGCCTTCTTTTTTACTTGGCAGTATAAATAAGTCTGCAGTTGAAAAGTAGTCAGGCAACTCATCTTCAGCAATAAATCCGGTTAAAATCACATGATCTTTAACCCCGGCATCATTAATCAGTTTAAGTACCCTTTTATACTCAACATCATCGTACTGGCCGGCCAGTATGTATCTGATATCCGGAAATTTGAATTTAAGCCTGCCAACTGCTTTTATCACCTTATCATGCCCTTTGTAAACTTCTGTTGATGCAAGTCTTGTTAAACTGAATAACACCTTGTTACTTGCTGTCAGATCATACTTCTTCATTAATCTGTCGGTTTTATTAAAACTGACAGGTAATTTCATAAAAGGGTCGAGCGCGTTGTTTAAAGTTACGCATTTGGCTGGGTTAGCATGGTGCCATTGATGCATCATGCGTTTTGTATGATCGCTAACGCATATTATCCTGGTGCTCATATGCAGCAGCTTTCGTTTATGAAAGCGAAGTGGCCTCCATACTTCAATGCCATGTGCAATTAACCATACCTGTGTTTTTGGCTTAAGTAATTTAATACATAAACCTATAATAGCGAGGTTTATATGGGTGAGTATAACGACGTTGGGATGTGAAGCGGCAAAAATATTTTTTAATAGAAACCTAACCTTGTGCTTGTTGTATCCTTCAAAATTTTGTGCCCGGACATATTGAGGCATCAAATGAGATGAATTATCATACAGTGATGATAACTTAAAATCCCAGTTGTTTGCTGCACAAATCGTACTCAGGGAATGGGCTAAGGTGCGTGTCATTTTTTGAATGCCACCCGTTGAACTGAATGTTTGTAAAGAAAGAAGGGATATTTTTTTATACATGTCCCTGTATATGGTACAACGCAAAGGCCCTTGACCAATGAAGTCTTCCACCGGTAAACTTATTAATGGTGCTTTTAGCAGCTTTACTGTTATATAAATCCAGATTAGTGATTTGCTTACTTTCCTTCATCCATTGCTGTAATGGAAAGGTAAAGCCCATTTTTGGCCTGTTCCAAACTACCTCGGGTAGTATATCTTTAAAGGTATCAATAAGTATTTGCTTGCCTTGCTTACCTCCAAACCTGATGTCCGGATGAATCATTGATGCCTGATGCAACAGATCTTCGTCTAAATATGGTACCCTCACTTCAAGGCCGTGGCACATGCTCATCACATCTGTATCATGCAGCAGCTGGTTTTGCATATACAAATTGGTTTCAAACCATGATGCTTTTAGTTTATCATTGTTAAGGGTATTATTGCCTATTTTATCATCAAACAGTATCCTGTCTATTTCTTTACTATCGGCACCTGTTAATTCCTTAATTTCTGAGGGGATAAACAAACCGCGTAAAAATAAATAATCTGCAATAGGATGATCATTTGCAAGGTATGCAAACCGCTTGAAGCGGCCACCCGGCCAATGGTTTGCTGCCCGTAACAATGCTGCAGGTACAGACCTCAGCGTTTTAAGGTATTTAATGCGCCTGAATGAGGGATAGCCTCCAAAAATTTCATCGGCACCTATTCCGGATATTACCGCTTTCAAGCCACTTTCCCTTGCATATTTACTGATGAACCATGAGTTGATGCCATCTGTTGTTGGCATATCCAGGGCCGCTATTATTTGCTGAAAATTGCTATCAAAAGCTGCTTGTGTTACTAAATGAGTAAAGCTTTCACCATTCACACGGTTCAATACAGCCTTTTGATATTTACGCTCATCATATTCCTGTTCGTTAAAGAATATAGAAATCGTTTTCAGTTGTTTTTCTTCCTGGTTTGCAAGTAATGTAAGCAGGCTGGAATCAACCCCCCCGCTTAAAAATACCCCGATAGGCGCATCAGCAATTAGTTGACGGCCAACAGCCTTTTTTAACGTATCATATAAAGCAAGCCGGGCGCCTTGTATATCGTTTGTATAGTTAATGGGTTCAAAAACAACCTGGTATGCTTTTATAGTATAACTCCCATCCTGTTCCCAGCAAAAAAAATGACCTTTAGGCAGGCTGTATACATCTTTTAATGTAGTGTAGGGTTCTGGTATATGGCCAAATGCCAATAAATACACAGGCCAATCCGGGTTTTTAGTAGTTGCTATACCTGCAATTTGTAAAGCCTTTACTTCAGAAGCAAATGCCAATTGCTGTTCCTTTACGTTATAGTACAATGGTTTAATTCCTGCGCTATCGCGTACCAGGTAAACCTTTTTATTTATATTATCATACAACGCAAAAGCAAACATACCTCTTAATCTGCCGAATGCATTTATGCCCCAGTGTAAGTAAGCCTGTATAATTACCTCTGTATCTGTTTGTGTGATAAATACTGCTCCAAGCTTTAATAATTCAGCTTTTAGCTCAGGGTAATTGTAAATCTCGCCGTTAAATGTAATATGCGCCCTTTGAGCAATATCTGCCATAGGCTGGCGGCCCCTGCGCTCAAGATCAATCACCGAAAGCCTGCGGTGGCCTAAAACAACCTTATCTGCCGCTGTGTAGATACCCTCATCATCGGGCCCGCCATGCTGCAAAGTATCGCACATTATCTGTACAATCCCGGTTTTATTAATATCCAACCGGTTTGATACCAATCCCGCTATTCTGCACATGTTACCCGTATAAACACAGCTTCGCCCCGTAAGTCACATTTTTGATTTGTAACTTATTGATTTGTAGCAATTTTGTTTTGCTATGATTTGTTAGTTCGGCTTATAGTTAAAGCCTGTTTATGTATTGTGCCGCAATATTCACTATTATTGAACATCCCAGCTTTTCTAACCGTAATAATAACTGTTTCTGAGAACGGTATGCAACAACTTCGCCTGTTATACCTTTAAGCGGGCCTGCTTTCACTTTAATTTTTTCGCCCGGTTGCAGGTTTTCTTCGGTAACTTCAAGTTCATAAGGGCTGGCTGTTAATAGCTTAAGCTCATTTATCTGCCGCTCAGGCATAGGTGTAATTTTACCAGAGAAGTAAATAAATCGCGCTATCCCCTTTGTCATTAATACCTCGGCAAGGTTGTTCTCTGTTATATGTACAAATAAATACGACTTAATAAGCGGTTCTTCTACCCACTTTTTACGGTCGCTCCATTGTTTAAGGCGACGCTGTAGCGGCAGGTAGGTTTCAATTCCTTTAGCGGTCAGTGCTTCAAGCGCTTTTTTTTCTGCCCTCGGATGGGTGTATACAGGATACCACTTTACGTTTGCATTAACCGCAGCTGAAGCCATAAATATATTTTACGATTTAAACCATCTCTTAAGGTTCCACCATTTCTTTTTTTCTGTATCTATATAGTAGCCGGAGCTTTCATAACCACTGTAATCCGAGTAGTAATAATATTTGCCATAATTATCGCCGGTAAGCCGGGTTGTATAATACCTGGAGTGCAAAAGGTCCTCCTCAAAAGCATTCAGCACTATAACTGTATTATCCAGATGATATTCCTGTGCTATACGCTGTGGAATAGTAGCCGCATAATACTTTGATTTGCCCGAACGTATCACAAAAATATTGATATCACTGGCGCGTATCAGCGGAATGGAATCTGACACCAGCCCGATAGGTGCGGTGTCTATCATGATCACGTCGTATCTTTCTTTTAGTTCTGTTATTAAAACCTTCATCCTCTCGCTATGCAAAAGCTCTGAAGGGTTTGGAGGCACCGGCCCCGAAATAATAAAATCAAGGTTTGGCTGATCAGATTTCAGTATAATGTCATCCACTTCAGATTGGCGCGACAAATAAGTACTCAACCCCGCATCGTTAGGTACATCAAATGTTTGGTGCAACTTTGAGCGTCTTAGATCTGCGCCGATCAAAACAACCCTTTTATCAATAAGCGAAAGCGTGCTTGAAAGGTTAACGGCAACAAATGATTTACCCTCGCCGGCAACCTCTGAAGTGATGCAGATTACTTTACTGGCTTTTTCTGAAGCCAGGAAGTTAAGATTGGTACGAACTGACCTTACCGACTCTGCAAATATTGATTTTGGCATGCTTATGGCTAAAACCTGCGAATTATCCTCGTTTACACGCTCCGGAAATTTCCTGATCACTCCAATTATAGGAATGGTGGTGAGGCTTTCTACGGTTTCTTTATCATATATGTATGGGTTCAATACACGTATTAATATGATGAGGCCAAGGCCCGCTACCAAACCTAAAATAACAGCCGAACGACGGATGCCATGCTCATCAGGCGATACCGGCGAGAAATTTGGCTGTGCATTTTCAATAATGGTAGCGCCGGGTAATATGCCAGCGCGACTTATCTGGGCCGAAAGTTTTTTCTCTGATAAGTAAGAGTAAACTTTTTCGTTTATTTCGTAATCGCGCCTTAATGATATTTGTTCGCGCTCAGCTACCGGAAAAACGGATATTTGTTTATTGACCGCTGCCAGTTGGGCAGAAAGATAATCGAAACTTCTCTTTACGTTTGTGTACGTGGCATTTACTGAATTAAGCGCCGCGTTTTTTGCTTGTAATATAGAGCGGTTAATGTCTTGTATAGGTTGCGACGTTGCGTTATATGTTTTTAATAGCTCCAAACGCTGGTTAATCAGGTTATCCAAGCGGGTAATTATTGCCGTTAAAGCAGGGTCTATCTGGTCGCCGCCTATATTAAAATTAAGGGTAACATTATTTTTTTCTTTAGATATCTGATCTTTAAGCTGATCGATTGCCAGTAACTGCAACTTCAATAATGCCTGCTGCGATTCAAGTTCCTTAGCTTTTGTTAAAGCCATTTCTGCCGATTCGCTGACCTCCATCAGTTTGTTTTTCTTTTTAAAATCAGAAATAGATTTCTCAGAACCGCTGACTTCGCTCGATAAAAACTTCAGCTGATCATCAATAAAATTGATCATCTGCGTGGCCGATTGTGTTTTGCGCTCCCGGTCATACGCCAAATATTCTTTCATTATGGCGTTCAGCGCATCAGCGGCAAACTGGGGGTTAGCATCGGTTTGCTGCAATAGCAACACATTTGAGTTTTTAACAACCTCGCTTGTACGTAATCCTTGTTTTACCCGGTTAAGCAGCTCATCAGGGCTGTTAAATTTAAACAGATATACCGTGTTATTGCTTATAGAAACCGGTTTTTTAATAGTAAACGTGGTAGGCCCAACAGTTATTGGTGTATCGTAATTATACACATTAGCAGCTTCTTTATTGCCAGCCTTGTATGAAAGCGTAAAACTGTTGTTGCTTTTGGCTTTGAAAGTTATTATATCACTATAAAAGTTAAGGCTATCGAACTGTAGTTTTTGGATATCCAGTGGCTTTTGCGGGTAAATTTCACTTGTGCGGACACGACCTTCAATATAAAAACTTATAGGGTAGTTAAGGTCTTTGACAGCGCTTAAAATAACCGTAGGGCTTTGTATAACAGATGTTTCACTTTGTATTTTTGACGGCCCTCTTTCAGACGGGCTCATGATATTGACCAGGTCTGATATTTCAGTTTTTTTTTCCTCCAGCTTCATGGTGCCGGATGTTGCGTAAATTTTTGGGGTATACCAAAGATAGATATATGAGCCTAATACAAACAACAGCAACGAGCCGGCAATCCAGTACCAGCGGCTTACCAGTATCTTGCCAATTTTAAAATAATCAATTTCCTGGTTGGGTAATTTTTTTACAAACTTTTCTGTTTCTTCCATTATTGCCTGCTAAGGGTAAAAATGATAAGCGCGGTATTTAAAAGTAGTAATGCCGGTTGTGCCCAGGTATTAAAGCTTTGAAGGTTTTCCGATCGGATAGCACGTTTATTTTGGGCGATGTAAATAACATCTCCGTTTTGTAGAACGGTGCGTGGGTCTGATATTGAGCTTAAATCGCCCAGGTCTATTTCTGTAACTTGTTGCGATTTATCTTTACCTCTGATAATCTGAATGTTTTTTTCGTTTGCCTGTGGGGTTAAGCCACCGGCCTGTCCAATTACTTCAACCAATGTAGTATTATCCTTTAGTAGCGGAAAGTTGCCCGGCGCCTTTACTTCCCCCAGTAATGTCACTTTTAAATTAACAACCTTAAGCTCAATTATCGGGTCTTTTAAAAGTTTTTTACGGTAAAGGTCTTCAATAAGTTTTGCTGCCTCGGTGCGGGTTAAGCCTGCTACCTGTATATGCCCAATAACAGGTAAAGCTACGGTACCATCCTCTTCTACCTGGTAGGTTTGGCCCTGTGATATATTGTTACCAGACTGGCTTTGCGCAATTGATGTTTGCGGTACCTCGTCAACTATGTATCTTATGTTTTGAAGGTTTCTTATTTGTAATACATCCTGTGGTTGTATCCTGTAAATTATAGCAGGTGCGGGTTCGGTAGTAGTGCCCGTGGCTGTTCTTTTTTGAAAAAGCAGCTGGTTTTGTTTATAAGAGCAAGAGCTGCCAAGTATCATTATACCTGTAAAGCAAACTAAAACTAATAGTAAAAAACGCATATCAGGGTTAATACTGCTAATATTACATATAAATTATGCAGCAAATTCAAAAATACATATTTTGCCACTAAAACCACTATTCGTAAAGTTGCATTTTCCAAAAATAACCGTTGTTACTGTTTGCTTTAACGCCGAAGGAACCATTGAACGTTGTATAAAGTCGGTTTTAAGCCAGGACTACCCCAATTTAGAATACGTAATAGTTGACGGCGGTTCAACCGATGGTACTGTACCTATCATATCTAAATATAAAAATCGCATTAACATTTTTATCAGCGAGCCGGATAACGGTATATATGACGCAATGAATAAGGGCATTGCATTTTCGTCTGGAGAAATAACGGGGATGCTTAATGCTGATGATTTTCTAACAGGCGAAAATATTTTAACTGTTGTGCACGAAACCTTTAAAAAGGATGAACCGTACATTGTGTACGGCGACCTTGATTATATTGATGGCGCCGGTAGGGTAATACGTAAATGGCGCAGCGGGCAATATAAACATGGCATGTTTAATTATGGCTGGATGCCGCCCCATCCAACGTTTTACTGTAAAACTGAGTTATTTGAAAAACTGGGCAATTATCAACTGGTGTATGGTACCGCTGCCGATTACGAACTGATGTTAAGATTTATGCATCTGCATAAGTTGCCGGCTGCCTACATACCTATGGTGATGGTAAAAATGGCTGCCGGCGGTGTAAGTAATCAAAGTATAAGCAACCGGTTAAAAGCGTTGAAAAACGATCTGAAAGCTATGTATAAAAATGGTGTTTTTTTACCTCCCATAGCCTTATTATTCAAACCTTTAAGAAAGATAAAACAATTTTTTTAATACGGTTACAATACGGTATCTTCGTCACAGATAATTGCCCCTAATTTAATTTATCTGATGCCGGAGTATTTAGGTATTTATTACTCTATTTATTATGTATTAATGGTAGTGTTATCTATTTCGATAACAGTACTTGCCATCCCTTCTATTTTACATGTTGCCCGCACACGGCATTTGTATGATGATGTTGGCCATTTTCGAAAGCAGCATGATCATGGTATACCGCGTTTAGGGGGCGTGGCCATATTTGTAAGTTTCACAATCACTATACTTTTATTCAGTATTGTTGATAAAACCACACCTGTAAGCTATATGCTTGCTGCAAGTATAGTTTTATTCATAATGGGTATTAAGGACGATCTTTCAGGCGTTAATCCCAGTACAAAGCTCCTGATCCAAATTGTTGTAGCGTCAATTTTAGTATTAGCGGGCAATATCCGTTTTACCAGTATGTATGGTATACTGGGCTTTTACGATATTCCGTACGTTGTAAGCGTAGTACTTTCTATCCTGTTTATTATACTTATCATCAATGCGTTTAACCTGGTGGATGGCATAGACGGCCTGGCAGCTACCACATGCATTATTGTTAACGGCACCTTTTCGGTGTTATTTATTTACATCAGGCATTATGAGCTTGCTGCAATATCGCTCACTATTTCGGGTGCGGTATTAGGCTTTTTGCGATATAACATTACTCCGGCAAAAATATTTATGGGCGATGCCTGCTCACTGCTCATTGGCCTTATATCGGCCATTATGGCGATCAACCTAATCGAACTGAATAAGATCAGTGAAGGCAAATCGGTTGAGATCATTTCGGCGCCAGCCTTGGCATTCGCCATTCTTATCGGGCCGATATTTGATACATTAAGGGTATTTACATTACGAATCTTTAGTGGCAAATCACCTTTCGAGGCAGACCGGAATCACATACACCATCGTATTTTACGCCTTGGTTATACCCATCTGCAAACTACATGTATCCTTGCCGGGTTAAATATCCTGACGATTGTTCTGGTACTGGTTTTTTCAGAACTGGGCAATTTTGCGCTTATGCTTATCATCTTTGCTATATCTATACTATTTAACTGGGGCATTACCTTCTTTTTGCGTGCTAAAGAGCGAGAAAGCCTGTCGTTACGCAACCTGTTTGTTTAGCCTCGGATAAGCATAGTATATTTATTAGTTTTGCAGCCTTAAATATTGTTGGGATGAGGATTGCAATTAACGGCTTCGGGCGCATAGGGCGTATTTTTTTAAGAACCATTCAGGCTAAACCAGGTATCGAAGTAGTGGCCATAAATGATCTTGCAGATACCGCCACTCTCGCACACTTATTTAAGTATGATTCTGTTCACCGGGGCTTTAAAGGAAACGTTTTTGCAGATGCGGATAACCTGTATGTTAACAACAAACAAATAAAAGTTTTACGACAGTCAGACCCAGCATTGTTGCCATGGGAGAAGCTTGATATCGACCTCGTAATTGAATCAACAGGGAAATTTGCCTCGCGCCAAGGGGCGCAGAAACATTTGGATGCCGGTGCAAAACAAGTAATCATTTCGGCCCCGGCAGGTGATAAAGGTGTACCTACCGTTGTTTTAGGTGTTAATGATGACACAATAGATCTGCATTCGCCCATATTATCTAATGCATCCTGCACCACCAATAATGTAGCAGCCATGGTGAAGATATTGGATGATAACTGGGGCATACATGATGGGTATATCACCACGGTGCACTCCATGACGGGCGATCAAAACCTGCACGATGCCCCGCACAAGGATCTTAGAAGGGCAAGGGCGGCTTCGGCTTCTATTATACCTACCACAACAGGTGCTGCAAAAGCTATAACCAGTATTTTTCCGCATTTACAGGGCCGCCTTGGCGGCGCCGGTATACGTGTACCTGTGCTTAACGGCTCACTTACCGATTTTACCTGCAGCCTTAACAAACTGCCAACTGTGGAGCAAATAAACAAGGCTTTTAAAACTGCAGCCGAAGGCCCAATGAAAAATGTATTAGAGTACACCGAAGACCCGATTGTATCTACCGATATTCTGGATAACCCGCACAGCTGTATTTTTGATGCCCAGTTAACCTCGATAGTAGGAGGATTGGTGAAAGTTGTAGGGTGGTATGATAATGAGATGGGGTACTCCAGTCGCCTGGCTGATGTGGTTGAAAGAATAAACCAACTGCCATCATGATGATAAAGTTTATAAGCGCTGATGATGTACTACCTATTCGTAACGAAGTTTTACGCGAAGGTGAGCTGACGCTTGACGAGTGCCGCTTTCAAAACGACGACCAGGAAGGCGCCTTCCATTTAGGCTTTTTTGTGGATGAAGAGCTGGTGTCAGTGGCCTCATTTCATCCGCAGGGGTATAAAGACTTTAAAGGCAGGGCCTATCAATTGCGCGGTATGGCTACGCTCGAAAATTACAGGGGCAAGGGCTACGGTAATATGCTGGTCAATTTTGCTATAACATACCTTAGGGGTCAGCAGGTAAATTACATGTGGTGTAATGCAAGAAAAAAAGCCGTGCCATTTTATTTAAGCGTTGGCTTTGAGGTTATTTCCCCGGAATTTAACATATCTGGGATAGGCCCCCATCATGTAATGTATGTTAAGATTACATGAAATTTAAATGAAAATGACAAGGTTTTTAACTTTGCGTTGGCTATTAGAAGAAAAATAACCATTTTGCCGCAATTAACTATTTTACCAAGTATGAAAACTATAGATCAAATTAGTTTTAAAGGTAAGCGTGCTCTTATTCGTGTGGATTTTAACGTGCCACTGGACGAGAACTATAACATTACCGACGATAATCGCATGACGGCAGCTTTGCCAACCATCAAAAAAATATTGAAAGATGGCGGTGCTGTAATATTAATGTCTCACCTTGGGAGGCCAAAAGATGGCCCTACTGAAAAATATAGCCTTAAACATCTTGTCCCCCATTTATCAGACCTGCTGGGCCAGCAAGTAGAATTTGCTGACGACTGTATCGGCGAAGACGCAGCTCAAAAAGCAAAAGAGCTTGAAAACGGCGAAGTTTTGTTATTAGAGAACCTTCGTTTTTATAAAGAAGAAGAAAAAGGGGATGTAGCGTTTGCCGAAAAGCTATCAAAGCTGGGCGATATTTATGTGAACGATGCTTTTGGTACCGCTCACCGCGCGCATGCCTCAACTGCCGTTATAGCTCAGTTTTTTCCTGAGAGCAAGTTTTTTGGTTACCTGATGGCTGCGGAGCTTAATAACGCCGAAAAGATATTAAACGGTGCTGCCAAGCCGTTTACCGCTATTATGGGCGGCTCTAAAGTATCAGATAAAATTCAGCTGATTGAGCGCCTGTTGGATAAAGTAGATAACCTGATCATCGGTGGTGGTATGGCCTACACATTTGCCAAAGCTGATGGCGGCAACATAGGTACTTCGCTTTTAGAAGCTGATAAACTTGACCTTGCCCGCAGTTTGGTACAAAAAGCAAAAGAAAAAGGCGTTAACTTATTATTGCCGGTAGATAATGTTGTTGCTGACAAGTTTGCTAATGACGCGCAAACCGATGTAGCTAAAACCGGCGAGATAAAAGACGACTGGATGGGCCTGGATATCGGCCCTGAAACTGTGAAACTGTTCAGCAAGGTTGTTGAGGAATCAAAAACCATACTTTGGAACGGACCGATGGGCGTATTTGAAATGGATACCTTTATGGTAGGTACAAAAGCGATTGCCGATGCTGTTGCAAAAGCTACCGATAACGGCGCGTTTTCTTTAATCGGTGGTGGCGACTCTGCCGCTGCGGTGGCCAAGTTTGATATGGTTAATGATGTTAGCTACGTATCAACCGGCGGCGGCGCTCTGCTTGAATATATGGAAGGTAAAGAGCTGCCAGGCGTTAAAGCCATCAACGAATAATATTGTAAATAAATATTATAAGAAGGTCTCTGAAATTTCAGGGGCCTTTTTTTGTTTTAATGTTTATTTTAGGCCATCAATCCACAAACATGAAAAGAACTTTCCTCATAGCTTTTAGCTTTCTGCTTTACGCTTTAACCTCTTTTGCGCAAAGCGATGCTGCCTATATAAAAGAAAATTATACCAAATACGAGTATCAGATACCTATGCGCGATGGCAAAAAACTGTTTACATCCGTTTACGTACCTAAGGATCAATCGAAAAAGTATCCTATAATGATGGACCGCACACCATACAGTGTTGCACCTTATGGTGCCGATAAATACAAAGCGGCTCTTGGCCCATCGTCTCAATTTGTACATGATGGTTTTATATTTGTTTACCAGGACGTGCGAGGCCGGTGGATGAGCGAAGGTATATATGAGGAAATGGCGCCCGAGCTTGAAGTGCATAAAACCAATAAGGATGTAGATGAGGGTACCGATACTTATGATACTATCGACTGGCTGATAAAAAACCTGGCCAATAACAATGGTAAGGTAGGGGTGTGGGGCATCTCCTATCCCGGTTTTTATACTACTACTGCACTCTTGAGCCGACACCCGGCTTTAGCAGCAGCTTCGCCGCAGGCGCCAATTGCCGATTTGTACCGCGACGACGCTTTTCATAACGGCGCTTTCATGCTGGTGGCTAACTTTGGTTTTTATCCCGGCTTTACTAACCGGCAGGATGATAAACCCACACAGCGCCGTGCTAAAGGTTTTGATCCGGGAACTAATGACGGATACAAATTCTTTCTGGATATGGGCAGCATGCGCAACTCCAATGTAAAGTACTACAAAGACACCATCCGCCTGTGGAACGAAATGATGGACCACCCGGATTACGACCAGCACTGGAAAGACCGTAACGTATTACTCCACCTGCACGATATTAAAACACCAACCCTGGTAACCGGTGGCTGGTATGATGCGGAGGACCTGTATGGCGCCATCAATACTTATAAAGTGTTAGCTAAAAATAATCCTAATACGCCTGTGTATTTCGCTATGGGGCCCTGGGTGCATGGCGGTTGGGCGCGCGGCAAAGGCGACCATCTGGGTGATGTAGGCTTTGGTGGCCCTACCGGCCCTATGTATCGGGAAAATATCGAGTTTGCCTTCTTTAGCCACTACCTTAAGGGTACACCGCTCGATCTGCCGAAAGTAAATACGTTTGAAACCGGTATTAACCAGTGGAAAACTTATAAGCAATGGCCGCCCGCAGAAGCACAGGAAAAGAATCTGTACTTGTTACCTGGTGGCAAGCTGTCGTTTAATGCGCCAGGCGGCACTAACAATGATTACAAAGAATTTGTATCAGACCCAATGAACCCTGTACCGTTTATTGAAGGTACCGACTTTGACATGACCCGCGAATACATGACCGCCGACCAGCGCTTTGCCGAGAAGCGCCCGGATGTATTAACCTATCAAACGGATGTATTGGATAAGGATATTACCATAGCAGGTAACATCTGGGCAAACCTTAAAGTAAGTACGACAGGTACTGATGCCGATTGGGTGGTAAAGGTACTTGATGTTTATCCTGATACCGCTACTGCCAACCAGTTTACAGGCAAGGGTATTAACATGGCCGGATATGAACAGATGGTGCGCAGCGAGGCTATGCGTGGCAAGTACCGCAACAGCTTTAGTAAACCGGAGCCCTTTGTACCTGGTAAGGTTACCCCTGTTAATTTTGAGTTACAGGATATACTGCATACCTTTAAGAAAGGGCATCGTATAATGGTGCAGATACAAAGCACCTGGTTCCCGCTTATTGACAGGAATACCCAGCAATTTCAGGATATTATGAAAGCTAAGGACACTGACTTCAAAAAAGCAACGCACCGGGTGTACAGTTCAAAATCAAATCCAAGTTATCTGAAGGTAAGAGTGATGTAAAGCTTCAGCTTGCATTATGGCAAACCCGGGGTGCAAACAATTAGCAATTTTAAAAATTAGATTATTATGCAACCTATCAACATTACCGCTATACAGCATATTGGCATACCGGTGACAAACATCGGTGATTCGCAAACGTTTTATGAGCGCCTGGGCTTTGAAAAAGTGATGCTTGGCGGTTTTATAGAGAATGGTAAGCCTGGTGCTTGTGTTATGATGCAGCGCGGTAATATGATCATGGAATTGTACCAGTTACCAGAACCGGCTTTAGATGAGATACGCTCACGCGGAAACGGGCATATTGACCATGTAGCCTTTAACGTGCCTGATATTGATGAAGCGTTTACCATGGCAAAGCAGGCAGGATTTAACGTGATAGAGCCTGAGCCGGTTTTTCTGCATTTCTGGAAAAATGGCTGTAAATATTTTAATATAACAGGCCCTGATGGTGAGCGCCTTGAATTTAACCAGATACTATAACAACGTATGAAAAGATTTTTACTGACGGGTGTTTGCCTGATCGTTCTGTTTGCTTCATGTTCAAGAAAGCTCAATAACGGCTGCCCGGTCAACCAGATATGCACCGAGATATTTGCCTCGGTAGGTACACAATTTGTTGATAATAATGGCAACGCTGTTACCGTGACCGATTTTAAAGTAACCAATCAGCGCACAAATAGAACCATACAGCCGAAAGGCGAATTGCCTTCGGGTAATTTGCCTCCATTCTACACCATAGTTAATGATAGCAATAAGAAAGAGCTATCTACAAAAGGTGATGATATCATAGTGACCGCGGTTTACAATGGCCAAAAGGTAACAGGGACTTTTAAGATATCAGGCGGCTGTAATTGCCATGTAACCAAATTATCCGGCCCCGAAAAGATCATAGTTAATTGAAATTATTTCTCAAAATTGCTATGTTTGCATAGTAATTATAGGTTATGTATAAAACCTGGTTTAAGCGACTTGTAGTATTCATTTGTCTGTTTTCTCTGTTAGAAAGCGCGGGGATATCTTTTACCCGGTTTATTAATGGGTCGTTTACTTGTAAAGAGTACTGTAAGTTAGCAGATAGTGATGACGACACTACTAAAAACCGTGAGAAGGAGGAAAGCAGCTTAAAAGAAATTTGGGCTCTCATCCCGGTAACGCACAATTTGTTGCCACAGATCGCTTATCATAATAAGCTTTATTTATCAGTTGCAGATCAGTTTCACTTACAGTGGATCCCCCCGGTGCCCACACCACCACCTAATCGCTTGTTTTTCACTTCATATCAAGCGTAAGCTTTAATTACAGGTATTAATTATTCTATTTATTCTACACACCATGAACATTCGTGTTAAAATCATAGTGCCGTTAATTGTAGCGGCTATTGCAACTTCATTCGGTGCATTTGCACAAACGTTAACTCATAACGATCTTAAAATAAATACTGCTCCGGTAATCAATTCATTAAGTTATATTTCGCAGCTTACCCCGGTTAGTTACGAGTATAACCGCAGCGATTTCAAACAACTGCACCTGCAGTCGGGTAAACAGTTCGGGTTTGATATCGCCAAAGTGAAGCAGGTTTTGCCATCAGTTGTTACAGAAAAAAACAGCTGGTATACAGTAGGCAAAGGCAACCAAAAGGCTGTTGCCATGCCCGAGGTTGATGCCGGTAAGCTTGTACCCTTACTGGTAGGGGCTATTAAAGAGCAGCAGGCACAAATAGAACAGCTTAAGGCAGAAGTACAGCAGCTAAAAGCAAAGTAAATTTAAAGAGGCCGTCTCATAAGTCATTATGAGGCGGCCTCTTTTTGTTTGGATTGGGTTAGTTAACAGTAAGGCTGGACCGTGTCAGCTTGCTTTATTCTTTTCG